>NZ_JBIRGU010000007.1:0-339688 GCF_044328175.1 Streptomyces sp. NPDC017979
CGCGCGGTCTCCTCCGGAGACACGACGCGCGTTCCTACGGAACGCCAAATGCTCCGGGCCGTCGGCCCGGTCGAGTCGGGCTCCGCCCGACTCGGTCACCTTCGGTGACTGGGGAGCCTTCGGCTCCCCGAGCCCGGCCTTCGGCCGGTCTTGGCTGGCTACGGGGGTGGCGTGGTCGGCGTTGGTAGTGTTACCGCAGGTCAGACGCGGTATAGTGGCCACGTGCCTCACCTCCTGGCCCAAGCCCATCCGGGGCGCGCCCCTCGGATCCGAGGGCCGCTCCTCCGGCCTCACCGGCAGGTGAGGCATAACACGTAGTTATGCACGACCACCACCCGTGCAACCCAGACTGACGACCCATCAGTGATTTTACCGACACTACGTCGGAAAGAGGTCTACACCACCTGTCCGGCTGAGGCCGGCTCCAGCCCCTATTCATAAGCCGAACGACGACCCCGAACACCCTGAACGGCACCCCTTCCTGGCGCCCCCTCAATTACCCACCCACGGGCCACCCCTGACGCCAACCTCGGACACCCAAACAAGAGGACCAGAAAACCCGAATGCGGAAAGCGAATAGGCCAAACGGAATGGCCCCCATCGCAGGGGGCCATTCCGTTTGAGACTCAGCTTGAGCCCGGGGGATATTATAGAGTGTTCAGGCTCCGATGGTGACGGCTCCTACGTAGGCGTAGGCGCCGTAGTCGGAGTCCAACTCCGCGATGACGTCGTCCCAGATGTCTTCCATGGTTTCGGCGTCGCCTTCGACCCACGCTTTTACCAAGTCGTCCCAGATGTAGCGGCCCTGGATTGACCTATCAGAGAGGTCGCGCCGGTATTCCTGGGCAACGTGGGTTTGGTCCACGGGGTAGATTTCGATGCGTCGCCCCCGTCCCTCGTTATTCAGGATCCGGAGAAGCGCCCCGGATTTGATGACGTTTTCACGGCGCCGGTTCCAGTACGCGGTGTCGACGGCCGCCAACTTGGCGGCGCTGGGGGTGCCTCCCCGCCCCCAGGCGCGCAGGAGTCGAGGGGTGACGCCTTGGCGCTTCAACTCGGCTTTGCCGGCCGGGCTGTCCAGGTAGCGGAGGCGGGCTGAGAGGCCGCGGGTGGTGGTGACTGGGGAGGCGATGCCGCCGGCGCGCACGATGCGGTCCAGCTCGCGGCGCAGCCCTTCTGCCCCGGACATTCCGCGTGCGTTGTGCTTTTGCCATTGGCCCCATTCGTCGGTGGCGCGGGTCACGATGCCCCCAGTGTGTAGGTGTGCTTGGGCTTGACTTGGGAGAGGTCACGACCTTCGGTAAAGACTGACTGCCAGTCACCAGCAATATGCAGTTCGTCGGTTCCCGACATTTCCACGACCGTGAGCCCGGACGTGTGTGCCTTTTCGGCTTTCATCCAGAGGTTCGCGAATGCTTGCGAACGGATGATGTGCATCCAGTCGGGGCGTCGAATTTCCCGGTTCGCGGCGCTCTCTCCGATGGTGGACACGAACTTAGAATACATCGACTTTACGTATTCCAGGGTCACTTCGTCGTTATTGGCGATGGCCTCTTGTCGCACCTCGGTGAGCGCCCGGCGCATCTTTTCGAGAAGTCCTTCTGATGCGCCGGATGTCCAGGACTCGTGAATGACGGGCGCCTCGCACAACCCCTGCTGAGCGCACCGGAGCAGCAGGCGGAGAGTGGGTTCCGTGATCCAGAGCCGGCCGGGTTCCTGGCGCGCGCCGAGGGGCGAGGGCAGGTCGGATGCCGTCCATTCGGGTGGAGTGACGAGGTGGACTCCGGAGCGCTTGCGGTCGTGGACGCCGTCGGTGGAGTGCACCAGCTTGCCGATGGGAAGCCACGTCTTGAGCGCGGCGAGGTAGGCGCCGTTGATGTCGAGGGCGGTCACGTCCAGGGTGATGAGGCCGGTGCGGGCGGCGCGGTGCAGTTCGGTCGCCCGCCACTTGGGGCGCCCCTCCCAGATCTGGTCGGCGCCCTTCTGGCTGGTCTTCTTCAGGATGTCCTGGGTGGGCGGGTGGTCGGTGTGCTCGTAGCGGCCGCCGACCCTGGACGCGTGGAACAGGGCCATGACGTCGGGGACGGCGCTCTTGATGAGCGCGGCTTTGGCGGCGTCGACGTCGCCGTCGTGTTCGGCGATCTGGCGCGCGACGGCGGTATGGATCTGGTCGGTGAGCGGGCCGGCGGGGGCAGGGCGGTGGGGCACCACCGTGCGTCGGGCGGCCGGCGGGGCGGACTCCTCCTCCGGTGGGGCTGCGGGCGGCGGGGTTGCCCGGCGAGGTGGTCGGGCGGGCGCTCCTGCCGGGGGCATCTCCTGGTCCTGGCTGACGGGGATGAGGGTCTGTGCTCCCCGTCTTCCTGCAACGATCCGGTTGGGGGGCAGTTTGGTGACGGCGTGGGTGGGGCCGGCGAGGAGGTCGAGGACGGGCATGCCCCAGTGCGCGGCGAGGGCGTCGCAGTCGTCGAGGGTCCAGCGGGCTACGGCGGCCTGACGTCGGCTCACCTGGATCTGTGACAGGCCGCAGCCCTGTCCGACGTCGGCCTGCCGCTCCCCCGTGTGCTGCATGAGGGCGGCCACGGTGAGTCTGAGGGTTTCCTCTGTGCTCAGCATGGGCCCCACCCTACGCTGGCAATGTCGTTTTTCGCATGAGGATTGCGATTAAGGAATTAGGTACGCGTGTGCGAGCTGCCCTTCATCGCCCGCCTCGCGCCCGCGGCGGGGGCGGGGGCGCTCCCCTTGGCTGGCCGAACGCGCCGTTCAGCGTCCTGAACGCTCGGGCGTTCAGGGGCGGGGAGATGATGCCGGGCATGGACACGCCGGACACGGGGGTGGACATGTCCCGGGACGCCCCGGACGCGCGGGCGGCGCAGGTCGAGGTCGCGGCGCGGGTCCAGGAGCTGGAGAACGCGCTCCGCGAAGAGCGGCACCAGCGGGAGATTGTGCAGGTCAAGGCGGAGTTGTTGCAGGCTCACGTCGAGAGCTTGACGCGGGCGTTGGCGGCGTTGGCGCCGGCGCCGGAAACCCTGTCCATCCCCGGGCCGGTCCGCCGCCGTCCCTGGACACCCGACCCGACCTACGGCCGGGCCCCGCCCTGGACGTCGTCGTCAACGTCCAGGGCTACCACGACGGCGGCGCGGGCGGGATGGTTGGGCGTCGTCGTCGGCGGTGGCGGGGCGACCGGCACTGGCCCGCCCCGGCCCGCGGCCACATGGTCGCGCCTCTGGTCGTACTCCTGGTCGCGGCGAGGCCGTCACGGGATACGGCGAAGCCGCAGGCCGCAGGGTCCACCGGGAGGCGTCGACTACTTCCCCTGGGAGGCCCTTCGGCGAAGCAGGGGCCGTCGTTGAGAGGAGCACGGGCGCTGGTGGTGAGGGCGGCCTGGTCACTGGGCGGCCGCAGCGGCGGCGTGAGCAGCGCTGGCTTTAATCACGAGTCGTGACGTCAGTTGTTCACGAGTTTGGGTTCTGGCTCAACTTCCGTGAAACGGTCACTCTCCGTGCGGTGCGGGGTGTGGGCACGAACGCGTCCACGACGACGTAGGTATGCATGGGCTCCCTCTCGCTCGGCATGGCTCGCGGGCGGGGTTGTCCCTGCCCGCCGTTGCCGGACACCGGTCGGATGTCCGGCACGGCGGGCAGGGTCGGTGCGCACCGCCGCGGGCACCGGTCGGGTGTCGTCGGCGGCAGCGGCCGGGGCGGCGCGTCTGGATAGGCGCCGGTCCGGCGGCTCATGGAGGCTCAGGCAGCGACCGTGGTTCCCGCTGGAGTGAGCAGGCCGGCCAGTCCCGGGGCCAGGATGCGAAGGCCACCTCGAGTGAGTATGGACTCGGGATGGAACTGCCGGGACGCAAAGCCGGGGCCGCGCAGCGCGTGCACCTCGCCGGTGGTCGCGTCGCGGCTGACCCGGATCGGTCCCGCTCCGGGGGCGACGAACTCGTCGTGCTCGCCGTGCAGCGCGAAGGTGTTGTAGAAGCTGACCTGTTCGGAGGCGCCGAACGGGTCGATCTGCGGCACCCCCTTGGTTGGGCACGGTCCTGCGGCGCAGCGGCAGGCCGAGCCGTAGTCCGAGGATCTGATGGCTCAGACGCACGGCGAGGAGCGGGCACCGTTCGTGCAGCAGGGTGTGCACCGCCGTGTGCAGCTGCCCCATCTTGGGGGGGGTGGACAGCCGGGGGTCGCCGGGCCCGGGCGCGTGACGACCAGGTCGTGGCCGTCGAAGGCGTACGGTTCGTCGAACCGTCACCCGCAGCCCGAGGGAATGTAGCTGCCGGTCGAGCATGTGCGTGAAGCTGTCTGTCCGGGGTTGAGGCGGGGATGGCAGTGCGAGGTGTAGTGCTCGCCGACCGTGCCGAGTCCGTCTGCGGGGGTGGCGCGCTCGGTGACGTCGGGTGTGGTCTTGATGTGCAGTCCTCCGGCGACGCTGCCGGCGCTGCGGACGGCCGCAGCGAAGCCAACTTCGGCCAGTTGTGAGCGGTCGCACCCTTCGGGTTGTGGTGGTGTTACCGGCGGGCGGGGAACTTTAGAAGCTCTCCGTTGGTGCTCAGGGTGTGGTTGGTGACGTAGATGTCGCCGCCTCGGCTGACCGCGAGGCCGGCTGGTTCTTTGAGTACGCCGCCGGTGTCGATGGTGGTGGCAGTGCCCGTTCTGGGATCGATGCGGGTCAGCTGGCCGGGCCCTGAGTCGGCCGGTGGGGATCCGCTCCTGCTGCCGTACGACAGGGCGATTAGATTGCCTCGCGGATCCACGTCGAGGTCGGTGACGCTGGTGAGGCCGGTGGCGATGACGGTCGGCGTGCCGCCTGGCACATAGCGCCAGATACGGCTGAGTCCTTGAATCATGCCGCCCATGTCCGCGAGGTAGAAGGCGCCGTCGCGGCCTCGTACGATCCCGGTCGGCACCGCCTGCACCTGGCCGGCCGGGGTCGCTGACCCGACATCCGGAGCGGCGGCGGGCAGCCGGGTGTTGGGGAAGACGAACTCGGTCGTGGTGGTGCCGTCGGGGTGGATCCGGATCAGGTCGTTGGCGGCGGCGTCGGTGACCAGGAAGTCTCTGCCGTCCCTGACGAAGTGGTGCGGGTTGGAGAACACCTCGTTGTTGCCGTTGGCCGAGTCGGGGTCGTGGTGGCCCTCGTGTGCGGTCAGGTCGCCGATGAGCGTGCCGTCGGTGGTGCTGAGGGTGCCGAACGCCTCGCCGCCTGCGCCGAGTGCGGCCCGGATTTCTGGGGTGCCGTTCATGCCGTAGAGCACCCGGTAGCTGCCGTCGCGCGCCGCCTCGGCCTGGATCGCGCCGTTGACCGCAGTGGTGCCGTCGCCGCGAACACCCAGTTGAGAGGGCAAGCCGGTCACGACGCGGCCTCGCACCTTGCCCTTGACTCGGTAGACGGAGCCGCTGAAGCCGAAGCATCGGGTGCCCGGCGTGGTGCAGGGGGTGTCCGGGCCGCTACCGGCCTCTGCTACCAGGAGCGATCCGTCGGGCTGGAGTTGGACGTCGCGCGGGTTGTGCAGCCCGCGCGCCACGACCACGGCGGCCGGCGTGTGGGTGCTCTCCGTGGCCCGGGGTGCGGCTTGGCCTGGGACCGCGGTCGCCGCGAGGCCGCCGACGACTGCGACGACCGCCGCGGCCCGCGCCCAGGATGTGCTTGTACCAGGCATGACTCTCCCTGTTCGGTGCGGTGAAGTGGCTTCTTCTCAGGCGGGGTTGTTCGTAGGGTTGGTCATCAGCCGGATCCTGAGGGCGTGTCCGTCGGTGATGTCGAGCAGCACGACGGCATCGGGTTTCCTGTCGTTGTGGTCGTGGAAGACAGCCTTGGGACAGCCGTTGGCGTGCTGGTGTTCCAGGGTGATGCCGATGCGGTTCGGCGGTGGGGCGAGCGCGCGGGCGACGTTCTCGGCGTCGATGTAGGCGGTCTGCTCGGGGCGTAGGGGCGTGAGCTTGACGCCGAGCGCGGCGAGGTGGAGGCAGGCGGCCTTCTCGTGCAGGTGATTGGGTCGGCGACTGCAGCAACTTCTGGAACGAGAAGCCGAAGCCCTTCACCTGGACCGCCACCGCCGGCGAGGTCCTCGCCAAGGTCCGACGCGTCCAGACCGGCGTGAAGAAACTCGTCAATATCAAGGTGATCCCAGCCCCCTGCCCCGGACTTGGGATTCTGCTTCCTCGGAGGCCGATCTGGGCAAGACTGCCCGCCGCACCGCCTGCGGGATTCCCGACGGTGTCGGTCACGTGGAGGAGTGGCAGCTGGCCCTGGACATGCTCGATGAGACCCGCTCGTGGGGCATTGAGGTACCGCTGGCCGTCGCGCGGGGACGGCGATGCTGCCGTGTTCTGGTACGGGGTGCGGGCCCGCGGCCTGAACTACGTGGTGGGGACTCCACCACGCTGTCGGCTCAGCCCGGCGAGGGGGTGCCGGTGGCCGAGCCGTACTCCGGGACCGGACGCCCGCCGGTGGAGAAGTACCCGGACAGGCCACAGTCGGTGAAACAGCTGGTCATCGCCGCGGGTCGCAAGGCCGCACGAGGAATGCGGTGGCGGGAAGGCTCCCGGCCTGGCACCAGCCGCAGTGGCTTCAAGGATGTACTCCCGCTTCGTGGCCTTGTGGATCCGGCCCGCCGGACGTGAGGTCCAGCAGGCGACCGGCGGACCGGGGCTGCCCCAATGCTGGCTGTTGGCCGAGTGGCCCGCCGGTGAGAGCGAGCCGGTCCGGTTCTGGCTCTCCGGCCTGTCCGACGACACCCCGCTGACCGCCTTGGTCCGCGTGGCCAAACTCCGCTGGGGCTTCGAACACGACTACCGGGAGATGATGAAGCAGGCCCTGGGCCTGGCCCGCTTCGAAGGCCGCACTGGGAACGGCTGGCACCACCACGTCACCCTCGTCTCCGCCGCACATGCCTCATCAAGGAGAGCAGCCGTCACTGCGGTGATGAGGCGCAAGCCCTGTGTGCGGGGCGTGTGCATGACCGGCTTGGGGATGCCTGTGGTGCCGGAGGTGTGCGTGATCACGGCGGCCTCGTCGATGGGCCTGAGTACCGGCTTGACGCGTGGCGCGCCGGCGAGACCGGCGAGTGGCAGGGCGCCCGGGGCTCGTCGCTCGTCGAGCGTGATCGGCGTCGACGGGTTCACCGTCGCGGCCCATCGTCGGCAGCAGGCCGATGTGCAGACCGTGCCGTTGTGTCGATGCGTAGGCCGTGGAGCCCTTCATCGTGCTGTCTGTCTTGCCGGTCAGAAGGAGTAGGGACCGAAACGGCCCCACACCACGAAGCCAGCCACGGCGACCAGGAACACGTTCACCAGGATCAGCTGGGCCTCGTTGCGACGCAGATGGGTGACGGCCGCGCCGATCATCAGGAGCACCAGACCGAGGGCGGCCAGCGGCACCAGGGCCGGTGCGATGTCGAGCGCACCGGGCAGGATCAGCCCTACCCCGGCCAGCACTTCGAGGGCCCCGATGGCCTTGACGGGACCGGAACCGAAGTCGTCGGCCCAGCCGAAGCCGGCAGCGGCCAGCTTCTCCGGGGACTGTGCGAGCTTCATGGCGCCACCGGCCAGGCACGCTGTGCCCAGCACTGCCGCGACGATCCACAGTGCGATGTTCACGAGAGTTCTCCTCGGGGATTTCGGTGTGTGACGCCGGCCTGCCGGCCGGTGCTGTCGCCGCTCAGGCAGCCGCGCGGCCGGCCTTGAGCGCCGCCGCCGTCTCGACGGCGCGCCGGGCCTGGTGCCGGGCGGACTCCAGGGTGTCCTCACCGGGTGTGCCCAGGGCGGCGACGTGGGACGCTCCGTACGGATTGCCCGTCTTGAACTGGACCGGGTCGGTGTAGCCGGGGGGCACGATGATCCCGCCCCAGTGGTAGAACGTGTTGGACAGTGCCAGGATCGTCGACTCCTGTCCGCCGTGGGCTGTGTTCGAGGCGGTGAAGGCCGAGCACACCTTGCCCGCGAGCTGGCCCTGTGCCCACAGCGGGCCGGTCGTCTCCAGGAACGCCCGCAGTTGGCTGGCCGGGTTGCCGAAGCGCGTCGGCGTGCCGAGCAGTACGGCGTCGGCCCAGGCGAGGTCCTCCAGGGCGGCCTCGGCGACGTCGGCGCTGTCCTGTATGTGCTGGGCCCAGGCCGGGTTGGAGTTGATGGCCTCCGGCTGGGCCAGTTCGCGGACCTTGCGCAGCCTCACGTGGGCGCCGGCCTTCTCCGCCCCCTCGGTGGCGGCCTGCGCCAGGGCGTGGACGCTGCCGGTCGCGCTGTAGTAGATGACCGCGACGTTCACGGGTTCCATATTCCGTTTCCCTCTCTCTGACTGCCCGGCGCTGCCCGTCATCCGTTGTCGGAGACCAGCAGGATGTTCTCCACCCGCGACTGCCACTTGTAGTACGACTGGAGCTTGTGGTACTCGCTCGTGGGCGACGATGTGATCGCGTAGACGAACTGGCGGTCATCGGTGCTGTAGGGCGCCTCGTTCACGAAGTGCTCGATCTTGGGTTCGATGCGCACGGGTAGCGTCATCGGATCCGGCGTCATGGCCGCGATGGTGATCCGCTGGACGTTCGGAGAGTCCCAGGTCAGAGTGGCGTAGATGCCGAACGCCTGCTCGCCGAGGCGCAGCAGCCGCTCGCTCGGCGCGGCCATCCCCGCGTCCCGGAGAATCGAACGGATGCCGTCGGCCTGGAAGGTCTGCCTGGGGGCCGCGCCGAAGTACAGGTTCACCGACCTGTTGGGGTAGTCGATCCCCACCAGGCTGACCCGGTCGGCCAGTTGGTGACGGGTGAAGAAGTCGAGGTTTCCGGTCACGCTGGGCGGCAGCGACTTGAGGCGGACCAGATCGGACAGCGACTGGAGGTCATCGGTCGGGAAGAAGGACCAGGTCTTCTTGAAGCCGCCGACGACCCCGAAGTCGATTCCGCTGCTCTCGATGGGAAACTCCCGGTGCAGTTCCCCGAGCAGCCTTCCGACGGGGTGGTCGGTCTTCGTGCTCAGGCCGCTCTCCAGGGCGACCGCGTACGGATCCATTTCCTTGGGCAGCATGGTGAAGCGGCAGTCGAAGTCACCGGCGTTGCGCTCTCCGGTAGCCACCCGGAAGGCCACCACGGCCTGGGCGAGGGTGTCTCCGTAGGCGAGGAGAATCGGCCAGACCGTCTCCCGCGAGCAGGTCACGTCCACCAGCCGGGCGGATTCCTCGATGACGGTGTAGAGACCGGCCAGCTCACGTTTGTCGGACATACATCCCCGCGTTCGTTTGATGAGCGTGGTTGTGACGGGCCGTGAGGGCGATCACGAGGCGTCCGGCGTGCCGAACCAGCGCTCGAGTGCGGTCGTCAGACCGGTCCGGTCGTCACCGGCCCAGGCGATGTATCCGTCGGGGCGGACCAGCAGCGCGGCGAGCTTGTCGAAGGCCGCGTCGGCGGGCAGCGTACCGGTGGCGGTGGTGACCCTGTCCTTCCATCCAGCCGCGACCGACCGCAGCTCGGCCGAGTCGGACAGGTCGAGGAACACGCCGCGCGCCGGGTGCAGCAGTTCGGGCGTCGCGATCTGGCCGCTCGCGGTTTCGAGCGTGCGCGCGGGCAGCCGGCGGCCGACGAGCGCATGGCCCTCCGGATCGATGTCGTAGCGGATGTCGACGTGACTGACCATGCCGGCCAGGTGGCGCTTCACCTCGTCGAGGGCGATCAGCTCGGCATACAGGTCACGCAGTCCTTGCGATTCGTCGCCGCCGAAGATGGACATGGCCTGCGCCCGGGTGTTGGAGAGGAGTCGGGCGCCGACCGGATGGCGCTCGCTGTGATAGGTGTCGAGGAGGCCCTCGGGGGCCCGGCCGCAGGCGGTGGCGGCGAGCTTCCAGCCCAGGTTGACCGCGTCCTGGACACCGGCGCTCATGCCCTGGCCGCCGACCGGTAGGTGGATGTGGGCGGCGTCGCCGGCGAGCAGCACCCGGCCTGAGCGGTACTCGGCCGCCTGGCGGGTGGCGTCGGTGAAGGAGCTGACCCACAGGGGCTTGCCGGCCGAGATGTCCTCGCCGGTTACGCGCAGCCACGCTTCGGCGACCTCCGCGTACTCCGGGGTCTCGTTGTGGTTGTCCACCGGGGCGTCGTACTCGGTCATGATGACGCGGTCGATGTCGCCGCCGGGGAAGACCTGCACCAGGCCGAGTGGAAGCCGCTCGCCGAAGGGGCGCGGGCGCACGCCGGAGCCGGCCACGTCGGCCAAGTGCATGACCTGGGTGCCGGACGTGCCGGGGAAGTCGATGCCAGCGGCCTTGCGCACCGCGCTGTGCGCGCCGTCGGCGCCGACCACGTACGCGGCGCGCAGTTCTTCGCGCGTCCCGTCAGGGGTGACCACGGTGACCGTGACGCCGTCCTCGTCCTGCTTCAGGGCGATCAGTTCGCGGCCGCGGCGGATGTCGGCGCCGAGTTCGCCGGCCCACGCCTCCAAAACCGCCTCCGACTGGGACTGCGGGATGCCGCGGGCGCCGAAGTTCGCGTCTTCCAGGACGCTGTAGTCGAAGGGGATCCCGCCGAAGTGTCCCATCGGCATGGTCTCGACAGTGCCGAAGCGGTGCAGGAGCCCTCGCTGCTCGAACGACTCCAGGGCACGGGTGGTGAAGCCGAGGGCACGCGACTGGCCGGTCGGCTGTTCAAGAGCTTCAGCGACGATGACGCCCGCACCGCCCAGGCGCAGCTCTCCGGCCAGCATCAGGCCGGTGGGGCCGCCCCCGACGACGATGACGTCAGTGTCCAACTTCCCTGCCATGTCAGTCCTTTCCTCGTGCGCTGCGACGCGTGGTCATGTTGTGGTGTTGGGAGGCGGTAGGGGGGTTATGCCGCTTCGGCGGATGAGCTCGGGGCGTACGGACCGCTCAGACGGCTCCGGCAACCGGGGCGGCTTCGGGGCTGTGGGGCGCGGCTGGTGTGGTCCGCTTCCTGCTGCGGCTGAAGCGGCGCATGATCGGTGTCTCGACGAATCGGTACAGCAGCCAGCCGGCCAGCAGGTTCGCCAGGAAGAGCACCACCAGTTGCCCCAGGGCAGGGATCACGCCGTAGGTGTGATCGCCCCACACCTTGGGACGGCCGTAGAACATGACCACGCCCTGGGTGACGTAGAAGGCGAAGGAGACATTGCCCAGATAGACCATGGGTCGGCTGGCGAGCCAGCCGCCCTCGCCCCGCAGGTCACGCGCGGCCGCGGCACAGACGAGCACGGCGAACGGGATGATCGTGCCTGTGTAGAACTTGTACGGGTAGGGCAGGGCGAACGAGAGCCAGTACCCGCCCGCGACGAGGACGATCGAGACCGACATGCCGAGTTTGCGCGGCCACAGGCCCGCGGCGACGATCCGCGCCAGGACCATGCCGAGCATGAACTCGAACAGGCGGGCGGGCGGGAAACCGTAGCTGAACCAGACCTGGTTCATCGACAGGTCGTACATGGGAACCGGGATTCCGCCGGTGACCAACAGCTGGGTAACCGCCGGTACGCCGACGACGCCGGCCACCATCGCGCCGGCCCACAGCCACAGCTTGTTGTCCTTGATCCGGCGTACCAGGACGAGGAGCAGCGGGAGCAGTGCGTAGGCGAACACCTCGACACACAGCGACCAGGCCGGGAGGTTGACGCTGGAGATCACCTCGGGCTTGTTGCTCCAGGTGTGCAGGAGGAAGAGGTTCGGCAGCCAGGCGCGCACCGGTTCCGAGGAGGCGAACAGCCACATCGCGAAGGCGAAGACCACGATGTGGTTGGGGTAGATCTTCAGGAAACGCCGCCGCCAGATCGCCGTGGCCGGCTCCCCCGGTCTCGCCGACCAGGTCAGGACGAAGCCGCTGAGTAGGAAGAAGAACGACACCATGACGAACCCGGGCTCGAAGAAGTCGGCCAGAGTCTTCGCGAGGTCCTGATCGGCGAAGAAGCTGATCGGCGCGTCCGGCCGGTTGGGGCCGGAAAGCATCGAGGCATGGGCGAGGAACACGAAGAGGGCTGCCAGCCACCGCAGGCCGGTGAGCGAAGGCAGCGCGGCCGGGCGCTGCGGTGGATCACTGGAGGTCAGTGCGGCGGTTCGGTCTGTCATGGGATGTGTACTGCCTCTCTCGTGTTCCGACAATGCGGCGAGGCGCCGTAGCTGTCGACGTGCGCCCGTCAAGGATTACGGGACAGCCTTTGCCCTTAGGGTCCACAGAGGAATAACATGCCGACGCGTAATGCGCTGACCTGCGCTTTCAAGCGCCAGAACGCATAATTCGATTCTCTGCGTTCCTTCAGTCGACCAGATAGCGCTGGATAGTGGGGGCGAGAAGCTCGACGATTTCTTCCGACGATGCCGTGGAAATCGGGTCGAGTCGGAGAATGTAGCGCAGGATTACCATGCCCCAGACCTGCGCCTGTGCCGCATTGATATTCAGCGGCGGCACTTTGAGGATCTCGGCTACTTCATGGATGTCGAGGGACTGCGACAATCCGAGCGCCTTCCCCAACTGGCTGAAGATCTGTGAGGATTGGGCGGACATGAAGGCGCGCATCCTCTCCGCACCCGCCTCGTCGGTGATCGCAGCCGTCAGATCCGCCAGGAGTTGCGGCCGGACCGCGGGGTCCTCCCACTGTTTCAGGGAGGCTTTCAGTAGGCCCGCTGCCAGTTCTTCACGCTGCCCGGAGATCGACTTCGCGCCGGCCTGGGCCAATGCGTCCCCGAGAGCATTGAGAGCGGTCGGGCCTTCATCGACCTCGGTGATTTCGGGCATGAGTTCCTCCGTTGATCAACAGGAGATTTCCGTGAGCGACGAAACCGGGACTACAATCGTCACTCATCCCCCTAGAGGCTCGCTGGAGTTCTACTGCGCCCTCGAATTACCCACGGTCGCCGACGGTAGGGATCACACCTCTTGCCCGGTGAGGTTCCGGAGCAATGTCCGCATGAGGGGTGAGACGCGGATATAGGGGCCAAGGTTCAGATAGGGCCCGTCAGCGGTCCACTTACAGGCGGCGATGACGATGGGATCGCCGCCATAGGTGCGCCGGGCACTCCGTACGAACTTCTCGGTCTCTGGCTCGATTCGCACGGGAAGTGCGGAGGGATCCCAGCCACGGACCGGCGCGGGGGCATAGCAGATTCGCTTGACCTGCGCGGAGTCCCAGCTGAGGGTGACATACACGCGGAACGATTTTCGGGCGAAACCGAGGAGTTCACCATCGGGCCGGGGCAGACCCAGCTCGTGCTGCAGCGACAGGACGTTCTCCGCCTCGCCGAACTCTGCGGGGAGCCCGGCGAAGTACAGATTGACCGTCCGGCGCCGGTAGTCGATCCCGATCATCGCGGCCTGGTGCAGATGGTGGCGCGCGAAGAGGCCGGCGTTCTCGGCGACGGCGTGGGGCATGGACGGCAGGGCCGCCAGTTGCTCCACCTTGAGCGGGTCGAACGGGAAGTGCGCGTAGATCTTGCTGAAGCCGGCGGCCACCCCGCCGTCGATGAAGTACTCGCTCACGGGTACTTGCTTTCGGATGTCCGAGAGCAGGGTGGTTGCCGGGTGGTCCGTGGCCTCGACGAAGCCGTGCTCCACGGCGGTGGTGTAGGGGTCGGGACCCTCGGTGGGCACGGTGATGGTGTAGTCGAGCTCGGACGTGGGGTGTTCGCCTGTCGACACGCTCAGCACGATCCCGGCGTCGGCGAGACCGTCCTTGTACGCGGTCAGGACCGGCACGATCTTCTCGCGTGTGCAGGGCACCCCCACCTGCCGGGCCGATTCCTCGATGACCGAGTAGACGTCCTCGACCTCTGTGACTTGGGACACGGGTCCTCCTTATGCCTGTCGGTTCCCGCCTGTGGCGGTGAAGAGCCGTCCGGCTACCGGGCGACGGCCAGGGTGGCGGGCGGTGCTGAGTGGTAGGAAACGTCCCCGAAGCCGGCCTTGAGCAGCCAGTCACGGTGATCGGAGCGCCGCCGGGTACCGCCCTGGTTGGGCTTGAGCAGCATCTCCGAGGCGAACAGCGGCGGGAACGCGGGGCCGCTGCGGTCGTCGACGGCGTCGTCGCAGACCACGAGGGCGCCGCCGGGTTTGATTGCCCGGCGCAGCCGCGTGAAGACCTCGGTGTTCTCCTCGGGGCCCTCCTGGTGGGCGATGTGCGAGTGGAGCGCGCGACGTCGTAGAGCCCCGTACCGAAGTCGGTGGAGTGGAAGTCGCCGTCGATGGCAGGTGAACCTGTCGGCCGGGCCCCGCTCTTCCAGGAGCTCGCGAGCGGTCGTGTTGATCGGCTCCCAGTCGAGCTGGGTCGAGCGGGCCTGTGCGTTGGCCTCCAGCCACAGGGCCGAGTAGATGCCCGG
Organism: Streptomyces sp. NPDC017979; assembly: GCF_044328175.1. Lineage (NCBI taxonomy): Bacteria > Bacillati > Actinomycetota > Actinomycetes > Kitasatosporales > Streptomycetaceae > Streptomyces > Streptomyces sp. NPDC017979. Next base: position 14,290 of record NZ_JBIRGU010000007.1, read on the forward strand.
CCGCCGCCCACGTCGAGGATCGACACCTGGCCCGCCTCTGGCAGGCGCAGCACCTGCGCGGCGAGCGTTGCCGCCGGGGCCTCTCCGATGCGGCTCAGCTGGACCTGCGGGATCGCCGCGGCGAGGTCGGACGGCTTGAAGTTGTAGCCGATCTCGGTGAACTGCGGGGATCGGCAGCCCGATGACCTGTGCCTGGTGGAAGATGCTGCCGATCTCGAAGGACGACCGCAGCCGGGCGTCCGCCGCGATCGCCGGGTCGGTGGCGATCAGGGCGCTGCCCTCATCGCTGGAGGCGTCTTTGCGCCTGTGGAAGGACAGGCAGGCCGTCTCGGCCAGCGTGCCCGCCTCGCGGTCCTGGTACGTCGCGCCCACCGAACAGGCCGCGTCCTCGGATCGGAAGTCATTGGCCCGAACGCGTTGGGCTCGGCCCGCAGCATGGCGACATCGGCGGGACAGTCGCCGCCGAGCCCGACCGCGAGCGCCTCATCCAGCAGGTTCTTGCCCGGATCGTGCACCGCGCGGGACTTCCGCCAGGGCGCCAGTGCCGTCGATATCGCCTGATCCAGACCGGACTTGCGGACGTCTCCACCAGCAGCACGGTCCCGGTCTGCGAGACCACTGCGCTACCACTGCCCTCAGCCGGACACGCGGGTACGACCACGCTTCTTCATCTGGGAAGCGTCTCCGACAGGGGCGGGAACAAGGGCCCGGACAATCCTGATTGTCGCTGGTCAGGGGCGTTTTCTGTTGTCCTGGTCATCTGCCGGACGGCTCACTTCGCCAAAGCACGAGGTTGAGAGTCTGCTTTCTGTACGTCCGTGAGTGATCCGCGCACAGGTGCAGAGGCCGACCTGGCCGGTACGTCGGACGGACATGGTGTCGCTGACTTGGTTGCGAGGGTGTCGGCGCACGCGAAAGCCCCCTGCGCTGTGCAGGACGACAGCAGAGGAATACAGACGGAGGGTGGATCGCGAGGGAGATCTGTGCCGCGTCGCGTCCGGCATGGAAGCAGTCTGACCGGATGACGCATCAGGATCGCTTGAAGCGCCTCATCGCCTGTCACTCAGTAACTTTTAGGCAGGGGCGGCGTGTTGAGATAGTGACATGCCCTTCATCGCCCCACCAAGGGCCTCCGGAAGTGACGTGGGCCACATGCCGGGGGGTGTCGCGCTCGCCCGCAGCCCAGGCGTTCCCCACTGGTCCCGCAGGCCCTGCCGGCACCGTCGATCAACGGACTCGGTGGCGCGGGGCAGCCCTGTTCTACGGCGCGGTCGGAGTCTGGTACCCAGTCAGCAGAACGACCGGACGCCCGTTCGTCACGGTCTGCCGGGTCGGTCGCAGACCGCATCGGTGCGGCGTCCGGTCACGGTGGCCAGGCCGGCCGCGATCCCCCGGGCGGAAAACGGGCGAGCGCGCGGTCGGCCAGCGGGCCCGTGAGGCCGGTCCCCGGGTCATCTCCAGGTCGGCGCGCGTCCGGCCGGCGTGGACGACCAGCCCGCGGGCGAGTTCGACGGCCGTGTGCGCGGCCCCGCCGGTGAACCGCAGGCATTCCGCGCAGCGGCTGCCACTCGGCGTGCCGCACCCCGGCCGAGCGTTCGTCCTCGGCGCTCAGGCACTGGTACAGCACGGCGGCGAGAGCCGGGACCTGGAGGGCAGCCGAGCGGGTCAGGGTGGCGAGCCACGGGGTTGCGCTTGTGCGCATCGCCGAGGAGGCGCCCCGTCCGGACACCCGTGGGCTCGGTGGCCTCGGCCACCTCGGTGCGGACGAGCACCAGCACATCCGCGGCGATCTTGCCGAGGGCACCGGCCGCGTGCGCCAGCCCGGCCGCCAGGTCAGCGATCGCAGTGCGCAGGGCGTGCCAGGGCGGCCTGGGCGCGGCGTGCAGGGCAAGGGGGGCGGCCCGCCATCACCGTGTCCCGGTGGGCGGCGGCGAGTTCCCCCAGGGGCGGCGGCCGCCTCCCGCAGGTCGGCGACGATCAGGCGCAGCGTCCGCGTGGCCACGAGCATGGCCCCGGTATCGAAGATGTTCTGGCTGGTCGAGCCATGGTGCACGAACTCCTGTGCCTGGGGGGTGTTCGGGGATCGCCTCGGAACAGGGCCAGGTGGTCGAAGAAGTTGAGCCCGAGGCCACGCACCAGCACGTCCTCGCCGGGGTCGATGGCCGGCAGGTCGGCGTGGGCCGGATTGGCGGGCGGCAGATGGGTCAGCCCGTGCTGGGCCGCGAACTCGGTCAGCTCCTGCTCTGTCTGGGTGAGCCGAGCCGGTATGTGTCCCCTGGGCGAGGACGACCGCGCCGAGGCCGGACAGCGGGGTGCCGTCTTCGAGCACGTCGGTCTGCGCACGGGCGGGCCCCCGGCCGTTCTGTCGTCCGGGGCGCGAGGGTGTTCATCAGCAGATGGCCGGACTGCGTGGGCCGACATTCCCGTCCCGAACCGGGCGGGTCCGGGTCGACGACGTGCGCCGTGACCGCTTCCCGGCGAGGGGGTTTGCGCTCCTGTGCACAGAGCCGTTCCAGGACGGACAGGCCCCGGGGGCCGGCGCCTACCCGACACGCCTCCAGCTGTGGTGCCGGATCGTTCGAGGACGGCTGAACCGCCGCCACCGGGGGCAGTCCTGCGGAGAGCGCGACGCCGAGCGGGCGTTCGCCTCCGTGCGTTGAAGACACAGCGCCTCCTTGTCACCGTAACCGTCGGCGCAGGCGCTCGATCAGGGCTCGGGTTCAACTGGAATTCGGCTCAAGGTAAATCGCCAAGTGATTCCCGAACAGGGCTTGAGAGGGACTCTACCGCTCGTCCGTACGTTCTCATCGGCGAGTCATGAACGGAACAGCAAAATTCTCTGCGGATCTGGAACGAAGGGAATCGATGCAGGTTCACTCGTGCCCCAGATGCCACACCGGGGGTATCCGCAGCTCAGCCGGCCCTCTCCTGTGTGCCGACTGCGTCAGGTATGTCGAGCGTCAGCTGCGTGCGCTGGCGAATCTGCACGGAGAATGTCTGAATCACGTATCGCCGACGTCCCAGCGAACGAACCCGACCAAGGTCTCCGGAAGTCGTCGGAATGACGTCCTCGACATCTCCGTGCTCGACAGTCGGCGCAATATTCTCGCGGTGCTCGAATCGTGGTGCGGGATCGTCCTGGATCAGCTCGGGTGCGCGGCCCCCCAGCGCACCGTGCCACATCTGGCGCGCTTCCTGATCCGGCATGTGGCCTGGCTGACCGGGCAGCCCTCGGCCACCGAGTTCGCGGACGAGGCCGTCGGCCTCGCCGGCGAGCCGCGCCGCATCGTCGACCCCGATCCCGGCATCCTCCAGGCACTCATCCGGCAGTGCGTCATGGAGGGCTGCAACGGGACGATCAGCGCTTCCCCGCAAAACCTGAAAGGCAAGGGCTCGACCGGTGGCAGTGTCAACTGCTCGGTCGGGCATTCCTGGAGGATGCACGAGCTGCTCATTCCGGGGCAGCTCAAGGAGTAGGAGCGAAAGGGCGTCAGAGCATGATCAAGCCACCCCGTCACCGGCTCGTTCCCACGAATGTGGCGGCACTCGCCATGGGCGTGAAGGAAGCGACCATCCGCAAGTGGGTGAGCCGCGGAAAGATCACCCGGTACGGCACACCCGGATGCCGCTCGGAGTTCGACATCGAGGAACTCACACAGATCGCTCTGCAGCGTCAGAACTTTTCTGAATCTCCGGAGAGCGCGCCGGAATGGGCGCGCACTCCTTCATGCCGATCGCGGTCTCGATGCACAAACGACAAGGGGAGCTGAGTGCGTTGACCCTGCCAGCCTCAGCGGAGGGGGCACCGGGAACGATGGGAGCGACGGAAGACCTCGGCACCCGACCGGCCGGCGGCACGGCCGGGATCGGCCGCGCCCACGCGAAGGCCATCGTGCTCGGCGAGCACGCGGTCGTCTACGGCTCCCCGGCGCTCGCCCTTCCGATACCAGAGCTCACGGTCACGGCACGTGCCGGCTGGGGCACGCGCTCCCGCGACGACAGCGACGACGACCTGTCGTTCACGATGCCGGGGTCCGCGTCGCGGGCGGTGGTGGCCCAGGCGTCCCACAGCCTGCGTCGGCTCATCAACGCGTTCGAGGCGCGGACGGGGGCGCACAGCAGGACGCCCCTGACCGTGGGCCTTAACGGCGCGATCCCGCCCGGCCGCGGCCTCGGTTCGAGCGCGGCGAACTCACGTGCCGTGGTGCTGGCCCTCGCCGGGCTGTTCGGCCGTGAACTGACCGAGGACGTGGCTTTCGACCTGGTGCAGACAGCCGAGAACATGACACACGGCCGGGCCAGCGGCGTCGATGCCATGGCGGTGGGCGCCTCGGCCCCGCTGCTGTTTCAACAAGGCCGGGCCCGCACCCCGGCCATCGGCTGCGACGACGTGTTCATCGTCGCGGACAGTGGCACCGCGGGCAGCACCAAGGAGGCGGTCGGGCTGCTGCGCGCGCAATTCGGGCAACGGACCGGTGCGCGGGAGACGTTCGTCCAACGGGCGACCCTGCTCGTCGGCCGGGCCGTCCGGTACCTCGCCGAGGGACGGCCGGCAGAGCTCGGCGCCTGCATGACGGACTATCACGAGCTGATGCACGAAGCCGGTCTGAGCACCGACCGCATCGACGCACTGGTGCGGGCCGCGCTCGCGGCGGGCAGCCACGGTGCCAAGATCACCGGGGGCGGCCTGGGCGGCTGTGTCCTCGCGCTGGCCTCCCCGCGGACGGCCGGCCAGGTCACGGGCCAGTTGCTCGCGGCCGGCGCCGTGCGGGCCTGGGCCGTACCGCTCATGGGGACCGGCAGCCATGAACGGTGACCTCCCGGCCCCCGGCCGGCCGGGCACGCGGGCCCCGGCCGGCGGCGCGGCCGTCGTCGCACACCCGAACATCGCGCTGATCAAGTACTGGGGCAAGCGCGACGAGCAACTGTTCCTGCCCTGGACCGACAGCCTGTCGATGACCCTGGACATCTTCCCCACGACGACCTCGGTCCGGCTCCACGCCACGGCTGACCAGGACGCACTCACCCTCAACGGCGCGCCCGCGCAAGGGGAGGCGCTGCGTCGCATCACCGCGTTCCTCGACCTCCTACGGGAGCGCGCGGAACTGCGGCAGCGGGCCGTCGTGCGCAGCGAGAACACCGTGGTCACCGAGTTGCTGGTGCCGCGCGGCGTGGTCGAGGACGTCAACGCGGAGCCCGGGTCCACGGGCCGGCTCTGAACCCGTTCGTGGCGTGTGGCCCGTGGGCAACCGCCCTCGGCTGCCCGCCTTCGAGGGCCGAGACCGCCCACCGGCGAGCCCGGACACCGCACAGCACAGCCCATTGCCACCACTGAAGGGGAGGGCAGCTGGATGACCGACGTACGTATCATCGGCACGGGTGCGTATGTGCCGGACCGGATCGTCTCCAACGACGAAGTCGGAGCGGCGGCAGGAGTCGATGACGCCTGGATCACCCGCAAGACCGCCATCCGGGAGCGGCGCTGGGCCGCCCCCGGCCAGGCCACCTCCGACCTGGCCACGGCGGCGGCGCAGGCCGCGCTGGAGTCGGCCGGCATCACCGCCGAGCAACTGTCCGTGATCGCCGTGGCCACCTCCACGCCGGACCGTCCCCAGCCGCCCACCGCGGCATACGTACAGCATCGACTCGGTGCGCCCGGCACCGCGGCGTTCGACGTGAACGCCGTTTGCTCGGGGACGGTGTTCGCGCTGTCCGCGGTCGGCGGCGTCCTGGAGCACCGGGGAGGTCACGCGCTGATCATCGGCGCGGACGTGTACTCGCGCATCCTGGACCCGGCCGACCGCAGAACGGTCGTCCTCTTCGGGGACGGCGCGGGCGCGATGGTCCTCGGCACGACGGGCCGCGGCCCACGTGTGCGGCATGTCGCGCTGCACACGTTCGGCGAGCTCTCGGGCCTGATCCAGGTGCCCGCGGGCGGCAGCCGGCTGCCCCTGGACGTCACCGGACTCGACGCCGGGGAGCAGTACTTCTCGATGGACGGGCGCGCGGTGCGCCGCTTCGTCGTCGAGGAACTGCCGCACCTGGTGAAGGGGTTCCTGCACGAGGCCGGCGTCAGCCCCGAGGACATCAGCCACTTCATCCCGCACCAGGCCAACGGCGTCATGCTCGACGAAGTCGTCGAGGACTTGGCCATGCCCCGCGCCACCACGCACCGGACGCTGACGCACTACGGCAACACGGGCGCCGCCTCCATCCCGATCACCCTGGACGCGGCCAACCGTGCGGGCGCCTTCCGCCCGGGCGAACTGCTGCTGCTCGCCGGATTCGGCGGCGGGATGGCGGCGAGCTTCGCGCTGGTCGAGTGGTGAACCGGCCCGCCGCGGCGGTCAGGCGCCGTCGGGAGCGGGCCACAGGTCCTGATCGATGCGGCGTTCTCGCGCGGTGAGCGCGAGGTCGGGGCGCAACCGCTCGGGATGTCCGGGCGGCGGTCCGCAGGGCTGCTCCCGTACGGCGCGAGCGGCTCGTGAGACCGCGATCCGGCAGGGGCGCGAACACCGTGTGGGTAGTACACCGTGGGGCCGGTGTGGGCGGCTCCCCTGGTCACCAGGGAGTGCCGGAGCCAGAGGCGGCAGGCCGCCAGCGCCCTGCGGCCGCTGCGCAACAACCCTCTCGTCTCTTGCCTTCCGCCGGTTCGCTCGCGACTGCCCGCACAGATCGGCTAGAGCCACTCGCGAGGCGGTCGACGACGATCATCCGACGGCTGGGCCGGTGCGGACGCAGAGCCCGGCAGCCCGGCCCCGCGCAGAGTTCCGCCCGGACCGACCTCCCGAACTTCGTAGGCCAAAGCAGTGGAACAATCTATGACCGGCTAACGGCAGTCGCACCGTCACCCCTTCCGGGGCCCGGGTCGACTCGTACGGCCCCGAAGGGCTCGCCGCATCCCGTGGAACAACGTAGGCAAGCGGGACAGTTCTGCAAACGGATCCTGCCCGACAGCATGGTGCGACAGCATCATCCCCACGGCCTTCGTGCCGAGCTCGTGTGCTTCTTGGCCGGATCACATGCGCGAAGGCCGCCTGTGTGTACTGCGGCTACCCATCAGAGTGATCAAGTGCGATGCACCGTTCGGACTCCGAGGTTAAGAGGTCAAGTCAGTCCTCCTCGACCACGACGGCCTGCACGGGGCAGGACCGCACCGCCTCGAGAACCAGAGGCTGTCCCGCCCCGCCCTCGCACCCGGGCAGGACCTCGCTCAGCCCGTCGTCGTCCTGCGTGAAGACGCCGGGCACGGTGAGCACACACATGCCCGCGCCCACGCAACGGTCCTTGTCGACGTGAATCCGCACACTCATCTCCTACCATCCGACCGGGAGCCGAACCATTCCCTGCAACGTGGTGCCGGGTTTGAAGGGGATCTGCGACACGGGCGCCGCGAGCTTCAGACCGGGCAGCCGGTGGAACAGGGTGCGCAGCGCAATCTCGATCTCCGCACGGGCCAGGTTCTGCCCCAGGCACTGATGAATACCGAAGCCGAAAGCGAGGTGGTGGCGGTCCTCGCGGTGCCAGTCCAGTTCGTCGGACGCGCCGTGCTGCGCGGGGTCGCGGTTGATCAGGGACGTCGACATCATGACGCCGTCGCCCGCGCGGATCGTGTGGCTCCCGTATTCAATGTCCCGCGTCGCCACCCGCATGCCGCCCTCGGCCACGGAGAGGAAGCGCAGTAGTTCCTCGACGGCCGCAGGCATCAGGTCCGGGTTCGCTCGCAGTTCGTCGAGGTGCTGAGGGTGCTCGATCAGCGTGAACGCTCCGAGGGAGATCATGTTGGTGGTGGTCTCGTGGCCCGCGACGACCAGCAGCGCCGCGAGCGCCATCAACTCGTCGCGCTGGATGTCCCCCCGGGCGTACGGCTCATGGATCAACTCGTCGAGCAGGGCGTCTCCGGGCTCATGCTGCTTGCGCTCGATCAACGCGCCAAGGTAGGAGTCGAGTTGCTCGCCGGCTCGCTGAGTGTCCTTGACAGTCGGTCCGCCCAGGAGGCGTCGCGACTGCTCCTCGAAGAACTCGTGGTCGTCGTAGGGCACACCGAGCATCAGGCACATCACCTGTGACGACAGGGGCAGCGCGAACGCGCTCACCAACTCGGCCGGCGGCCCCTGGGCAATGATGTCGTCGACCAGCCGGTCAGCGATCTCCTGGATGCGCGGGCGTAGAGCGGAGATGCGTTTGGCCGTGAAAGTGGGGATCACCGTCCGGCGCAGCGCCTTGTGCTCGGGGTCATCCATGCCGAGCAGTGAGAGGCGGCGGCCGCGGACGCGGTTCTTGAAACCTTCCGTCGGCGACGGGAACGCCTCGTTGTCCTGGTCCGCGGACAGGCGCGGGTCGCTGAGGAGGTCGCGGGCCGCGGCGAACCCCGTGACGAGCCACACGGCGCGGCCGTCGTAGAGCTTGACCTGGGTCAGCGGCCGGTCCGCACGCAGCGGGTCGTATCCTGCCGGCGGGTGGTACGGGCACGTACGGTCTTGAGGGAAGGGGACCAGTTCCCGCATCACAGTTTCTTCCGTCATGGATGCCTCGCATCTGTAGCGACAGGTGAACGAACCTGATCAGACGGGCCGCCGCCGGCCCGGGCGCAGTGCAGGCGGCCGACGTCACCATAGGCATGGGAGCCGACCGCCGCGCACGGTGTGCGACCGCGGCGATTCCGCACTTGCACACCGTCGAGGGCACCGGACACCGGGGCCCAGCAGGCAGCTTCACGGCCCGGTGGCCGCGCCGCTCGGGTGCGCGTCCACCGGGCTTCCACGACGGCTCCAGGCGATCAGCCGAAATCGCCGGGCCGGTAGTCGCCGCCGGGAGTGCGGTTGATGACGCCGAAGCGGTTGGAGGAGTTGATGAAGGAGATGAAGCACACCAGGGCCGACAGTTGTTCCTCGTCGTAGTACTTGGTGGCCTCGGTCCATGCCTCGTCCGTGATGCCGCCGGCTCCGTCGGAGATCCGGGTGCCCTGCTCCGTCAGCTCCAGTGCGGCACGCTCGGCGTCCGTGAAGACATTGGACTCGCGCCAGGCTGCGACCAGGTTCACCCGTGTCGCGGACTCCCCCGCGTGTGCGAGGTCCTTGGAATGGGCGTCCGTGCAGTAGCCACAGCCGTTGATCTGGCTCGCCCGCAGCATCACCAGGTCCTGGGTCGACTTCGGCAGCGTCGACTCCTTGATGAGGACGCGGCTCGCCGAGGCGAAGTACTTCAGTGCCTTGGCGACGACGGGGCTGCCGAAGAGGTTCAGACGGGGTTCCATGGCGATCTCCTGCGGTGGTGTTTGGTGCGTACGTCCTGAAGACACCGCACGGCGCGGGACTGTGACATGGATGCGCACGGCAGGCGGCCGCCGGCCTTGTCCTTGAGAGGGGCTCCAGCCGGATTTGAGACCGGCTAGCGGCGCGTTGACACCGTGTGGTGGGACCGCCTCCAATGTCGCTCGGAAGCGGATCCGCCGTTGCAGACGCCGTCAGGAGGCGCCCGTTGTCTTTGGCTGAGCAGGTAACGTACCGGGCCGGTGGTCCCGGCAGGATCGCGTCACCGGTGCAGTGGATCGCATCGCACCCGATCACCCCCGTCCGCGTCGATTCGCTCGTGTTGGACGGCTCCCCTCGGCTGTCCAGCCCGGACCAGGCTCACGTGCGCATGCTCGCCGAGACCAAGAGTGTTCTACCGCCGATCACCGTGCACCGCCCGACGCTGCGCGTCATCGACGGTGTCCACCGGGTTCACGCGGCCCGGGTCAACGGACGCAGCGAGGTCCCGGCGAGGCTGCTCGACTGCGACCGGGCCACCGCCTTCGTGCTGGCCGTGAAGGCGAACGTCGCTCACGGCCTGCCGTTGTCGCGCGCCGATCGCACCGCCGCGGCCACCCGCATCATCGAGGCTTTCCCGCAGTGGTCCGACCGCGCGGTGGCGGCGGCCGTGGGGATCTCCGACAAGACGGTCGCCCGCCTGCGGACCCGGTCGCCCGCCGGGCGCGTGGTCCAGACCGGCACCCGGCTCGGCCAGGACGGCCGGTTACGGCCCCTCGACAGCGGCCTTCGTCGGCGCCGCGCCGCCGCTCTCCTGCGCGAGGCACCGGACGCGGGCCTGCGGGAGGTGGCCCGCGCCACCGGGCTCTCCCCAGCCACGGTGCGGGACGTACGGCGTCGGATCGACCGTGGCGAGGACCCCGTGCCCGGCCGCTACCGCGAGGTCCGGCCCACCCTCCGCCCTCCCGTCGGCCCGGACCGCCGGCGCCCTGCGGCCGCGCCCGCCGACGGCGAGCGCGGGGCCGTCGTGGTGGACCGGCACAGGCTGCTGGCGAAGCTGAACGAGGACCCTTCGCTGCGGCTCAGCGAGACCGGGCGACGCGCTCTGCGCTGGCTGCACCACTACTCCGTCACCAGCCAGGACACCGAGACGCTCACCCACGGACTGCCCTGCCACTGGGCCCCCGAGGTCGCCGATCTGGCCCGCAGCTGCGCGGCCGCGTGGAGCGAGCTGGCCGGACTGCTTCAGGAGCGCGCCCAGTAGCGCCCCGCTCATCGCCCGCTCATCAGGACCGACGTACCCCAGGAGGCTTCCGTGTCCGAGCATGCCGAGACACCCGGGATCCCCGCCAGAGCCGAGAGCGGCAGCGGCACCGGCGTCTGGTTCATCGGAGCCCGCGGCTGTGTCGCCACCACCGCAGTCGCCGGGTGCGCCGCGCTCGCCGCGGGTCTGTACGGGCCGACGGGCCTGGTCACCGAGTCGCCGGCGTTCGCCGCCGCTTCGCTGCCCGCCTTGTCCGGTCTCGTCTTCGGCGGCCATGACACGGTCGACTGGCCGCTGCCCAAGCGCGCCGAGGCCCTCGCAGAGCAGGGCGTCCTGCCGCACGGGCTGGTGCGGGCCGTCCACGGTGAACTCGCCGCAGCCGAAGAGGAGATACGCACCGGCGGACCGATGGCCGGCGACCCACGCGGCGACGAGGAGCTGATCACGGCGTTCGCCGCCGATATTGAGGACTTCACCCGGCGAGGCGGCCTCGCCCGTACCGTCGTCGTGAACGCCGCCTCCACCGAACCCGCCCCCGGCGCGGACCGGCTGCCCGCCAGCTCGCTGTACGCGGCGGCCGCCCTGCGCGCAGGGTGCGCCTACGTGAACTTCACGCCGTCCACCGGGATACACCATCCGGCCCTCGCCGAAGCGGCTGCGGCAGCCGGGGTGCCGTACGCGGGCCGGGGCGGCAAGACCGGGCAGACCTTGCTGCGCGCGGTCCTGGCGCCCATGTTCCGCCAGCGTGCCCTGAACGTACGGGCCTGGTCCGGCACCAATCTGCTCGGGGGCGGCGACGGCGCGGCGCTCGCCGGTTCCACGGCGGCCGCGGCGAAGAACGCGGCGAAGAACACGGGGAAGAACCGGGTCCTCGAGGACAACCTCGGCGCCCTGCCCGAGGGCGAGGTGCACATCGACGACGTACCCGTGCTCGGCGAATGGAAGACGGCCTGGGACCACGTCGCCTTCGAGGGCTTCCTCGGCTCCCGGATGATCCTTCAGACCATCTGGCAGGGCTGCGACTCGGCTCTGGCCGCGCCTGTGGTACTGGACCTGGCCAGACTCGCCGCGCGCGCCCACGAGGCGGGCATCACCGGGCCCCTCCCCGCACTCGGCTTCTACTTCAATGACCCGGACGGCACCTCGGCCGCCCTCGCCGAGCAGTACGACGAGCTCCTCGCGTTCGCCGCGACGCTGAGGGAGCCCCGGTGAGCACCCCCCGCGACTGGGCCGAACTCGCGCGCGTCTCGGCCCTGTTCAGCGTCCCGGGCGACGTACCCGCCGAGGCCGCCGCGAGCGGCGCGCGCCCTGGGGCCCGTACCGCCCTGGCCACCGGTGCCTCGCTGTGCCGGTACGAGGCGGGCACGGCGCTCAACGACTGGGCCGACCGGGATGAGGACGACGTCGAGCGCCCGCACCGGCCCTTGCCCTCGGGCCGGATCGCTCCTGCCCGGGCGCTGACGGCGGCGGCCGGTCTGACCGTCGCCCGGGTGGGCCTGGCGCTGGCCGCAGGCCGCCCCGCCGCGCTAGCCGCGACCGCTCTCGCCGGCACCGTGTGGGCCTACGACCTACATCTGAGGCAGACGCCCGCAGGCCCGGCCGCAATGGCCGCCGCGCGTGGTCTCGACCTGCTACTCGGGCCCGTGGCGGGCGCCGGCCCACGGGCCGACGTGGGGAGTCCGGCTCGTGCTGCGCGCCGTGCCTTGGCGCCCGCCGCCGTGCTCGGCGCGCACACCTCTGTGCTCACCGTGGTCTCCCGCAACGAGACCCGGGGCGGTTCGACGGGCGCACCGCTGGCCGGGCTCGGCACGACGGCCCCGCTCGGCACCCTGACCGGCTGCGGGCGACGCCCGGTCCAAGGGCCGCAGGTGTACGCCAGGGCCGCCCTCACCGGCGCCTATGTGGCAACAGCCACGGTCCCGTATCTTCACCCGGCACTCACCCCGTCGTCGCTGCCCCAGAAGGCCGTCAACGGCGGGATCTGCGCGATGATCCCGCTCCAAGCGGCCCTCGCGGCCCGCTCCGGTGCGCTCGCCTGTGCCGCGCTGCTCACCGGACTCGTCCCAGTGGCCCGTCGGCTGGCCCGGAAGGTGAGCCTCACATGAACGTCCGCCTCGGCTATGGCACCAACGGCCTGACCGATCTACGCCTGGAGGACGCCCTCAGTGTCCTCGCCGAGCTCGGTTACGACGGGGTGGGCCTGACCCTCGACCACATGCACCTCGACCCGTTCGGCCCCGATCTCACCGGCCGGGTCGCCCGAATCGCCGCGCTGCTGGACAGACTCGGCCTGTCCGTCACGGTCGAGACCGGTGCCCGTTATGTACTCGACCCGCGCCGCAAGCACGCCCCGAGCCTGCTCGAACCGGAGCCCGAGGCCCGGGCGGCACGGATCGAGCTGCTGGTCACCGCGGTACGGGTGGCCGCTGATCTCGGCGCGCACGCGGTGCACTGTCTCAGCGGCGTACCCTCCGTCGTCACCGCCGAGAGGGCCGCCTGGGACATGCTCAGTGACTCCCTGGGGCCCGTCCTGGACGCCGCGGAGCGGGCCGGTGTGCCGCTCGCACTCGAACCGGAGCCGGGTCATCTCGTCGAGTCCCTCGCCGACTTCCACCGGCTGCGAGCCCGGTTGGACGACCACCCGCAGCTCGGCCTCACCCTCGATATCGGTCACTGCCAGTGCCTGGAGCCGCTGCCGCCGGAGCAGTGCGTGAGCGCCGCGGGTCCCTGGCTGCGGCATGTGCAGATCGAGGACATGCGGCGCGGTGTGCACGAGCATCTGCCCTTGGGGGATGGTGAGATCGACTTCCCACCGGTGCTGGCCGCGCTCGATGCCACCGGCTACCAGGGCCTCACCGTGGTCGAACTGCCCCGTCACTCACACGCCGGGCCCGACCTGGCGCGCTCCTCCATGAAGTTCCTGCGCGCGCGGCTCGCAGCGCGCCCGACCGCCACGCTGGCGGCCCCGTCCTCTGAGAGGTCCTACTGACCTTTCCGTTGAGTTGTCGGGGGCGACAGGACGAGATCCCTGCGGTACGTCGGGGCTACGGGATATACGCAGGGCGGGGGTCTCACTTCGCAGAGCCAGGCCCTGCGGGAGCAGTTGTGGGAGCGGGAGCAGTTGCGGGAGCGGGAGCAGTTGCGGGAGCGGGGGGAGCGGTTGTGGGAGCGGGGGGAGCGGTTGTGGGAGCGGGGGGAGCGGTTGTGGGAGCGGGGGGAGCGGTTGTGGGAGCGGGGGGAGCGGTTGTGGGCCGCTGATGGATTTGCCCGGGGGGAGAAGAACACGGTGATCGCGAAGAAGCTGCGGGTCAGCGTCCGATCGGTGGAGCGGTGGCGTCGGAAATCGACGCTGCCCACGGACCGGGTGCTGCTCGACCCGCTCGACGAGACCACTGTCGAGGAGGCCAGGAAAGCGGGGCGTGGCTCGGGTTCTGCGGCTACCCGTCACCAAGGATGGACGAGCGCCGCATGGTCGCCGTCCTGCGGACGTAGGGGCTCGGCCAGGTGCTGGTCAACTCGGCCGCCGATTGGGGCAGAAGTGATCCGTTCAAGACCCGCAGGGTGAGACGCTCGCGGCGCTGGTCCGCGGGGCGACGGCCCGTGGCCGTCACTTCGAGGTCACGACGTACACCTGGCAGGCCAGGCCCTGTCGGCCGGGGTGCGCCCGCCGGTGACGCCCGGCTCGCAGTCGGTACCGCCGCCGCACTCGCGCTCGTCCGCTGGGTTGGTGGCCCTCGCCGAGCCGGATTCCTAGTTCACGTACCACCACTGGTTCGACGACGCGCGCGCCCTCGAGTTCGCAAGGCTCGTCGAAATCCATCGCAAACCCGGGTACGACCCCATCGAGCTGTTTGGCTTTGTTCACGACTTCGAGCAGCACTTGTTTACGGCTGTCCCGTCTCAGCCAAGTTAGTCGGCCGGAAGCCGATGACCTGGGCGGACTAGGTTGGATGAGACGAAGGTGGCGGTTCGCGCTGCAGTATCTGGTCCTGAACGTAGCGCCTGATGACGCCGTAGAAGATTGAGGTATCCCGCTCGTCCATGAGCCTTGCCCAGATCGCTGTAGGGCCGGACCACCGCCGAGCCGTCGGTGCGGCGCACGAAGTAGTCCGGGGCGTGTCGGCGCTCCCGTTCGCCGTCGTGCCAGTGCAGCCAGAAGTGCTGCCAGGCGATCCCCAGGGCTTCGGAATCGAAGTCGATCAGCAGGAGCCGGTCGCGCTCCAGCCACGGTTCGAAGCCGACGTGCTGCCCGGTCGTGGCCGCCCAGTACCAGCCCGCGAAGTGACGCTCACCCCGCGACCAACGAAACGGCCGCACTGGCGCGGCGTCCTCGAAGCGGGCTGTCACGCAGTCCAGCAGCGGGCGCCGCCGACGCTTACGTACGGCGTCGACGTACGACAGCTCGACGTACGGTCCCGCAAGATCCACCCCAGCCGGTACAACCTCCCAGCACCCCCAGCGCGCTCAGCCGCACGACTAGGTTTGCTGAGACGGAAGGCAGAACGACTGGATTCGTTGAGTAAACGCCTTGATTGGATGAGAGCGGTCAACGGCTCCGGGAGGCACCTGGCGACCCCGGGAGCCGATGTTCACGAGAACGGGAGGCACCTGCCTGCGGTCGGCAACGGCGCGACGGTCACTGCGGCCTCCGCCCGTAGCAAGCGCTTTTGCACGGACTGCCGTGGCGCGGTCGCCGGCGACTTGCTGGCCACCACCACGGTGCTGTCCGTTCTCGTGAACATCGGCTCCCGGGGTCGCCAGGTGCCTCCCGGAGCCGTAAGCAAGTGCTGCTCAACGACGTGAACAGAGCCAAGCTGTTCCTGGGCCCGCTCGATCCAGGTGTGAAGGTGGAGGCGGCGGGTGCGGTGGCTTGCAGGAAGCTGGGCCTGCGCTACCGGATGGCTGTGGTCCCGCTGGACCCGGTTCCGGTGCGCGGCAGCCACGGCAGGCTGCCGGAGCGGCCCGAGGACGGTCCCGTGCTCCTGTGCTCGCGCCCCGGCGAGGTGAGCGGGACGCTCCCCGCCACGGAGGTGACGTCGCTGCTGCTGCGGCTCGCGGGGCTCACTTGAGGTTGTCGAGAGCGCTACGGAGCGTGTCGATGCGCCAGACCCCCTCCGCCTCACGGCGGAGGTGAAAGCGGTAGGCCCCGGAGACGGCCAGTGAGGAGGTGGCGTCCTGGATGCGTAGCTGGATCATGTAAGCATGCGCGGTCGCCTCGTCACCGGACAGGTCGATCACATGGTTGGTGAACAGGTGGCGCCGTTGGTCGCCCTGCTGGGGCCAGAGCGCTGCCTCGGCCGCTGCAATGGTCTCCGCGCCCCGGTGCAGCGGGGTCTCGATCTCTCCCATGACCGTGGCATGCCAGGTGGCGTCGGCGGTGAAGCACTCGGCGAGGGCGGCCTGGTCGCGCTCGTCGTAGGCCCAGCCGTAGCGGGCGATGCGCTCGGTGATCAGCAGGCGGTCCAGGGTGGGACCGCCGTGCTCACCACTTGAGGTGCGCGGCGGAGTGAGAGCGAGGATCCCGGCAGCGGTGCCCCAGCCGGGGGCGGGGCGGGCAATGGTGTCCATGACACTCCCTGTCTGGATATGGGCCGGTCCGGGCGGTTGACACCGCCCGGACCGCTGATGATGCCTGTTACCTAGCCAGTCGGGCCGGCTCGTCAAGGCGCGTCAGCTTGTGAGGGTTGCGCACCACATAGATCCGCGTGATGAGACCGTCCTCGACCTCGATGCTCACCGCGGCCGGCTCGCCGTCGAACTCGATACGGCCCGCGGGGGCGCCGTTGAGCCACACGGGCGTCGTCTCGAGCGCCTCGACCAGCCGCTCCGCCCTGGCGAGCACCGGCGCCACCTCGGCGGCACCGCGAATGGGCGCCAGAGCGGCCGTCACGACCCCACCCCCGTCGGCGATCATGACCACGTCAGGAGCCATGACTTCCAGCAGGTCCTGCAGCTTCCCGGTGCGCAGCGCGGTCAGGAACCGTTCGACCACGACCTGCTGTTCCGAGCGGCTCACCTGCATCCGCGGCCGGCGGGCCGCCACGTGCTCACGGGCGCGCCGTGCGATCTGCCGTACCGCGGGCGCCGACTTGCCGACGGCTTCCGCGATCTCCCCGTACGGCATGTCGAAGACCTCGCGGAGCACGAAGACGGCGCGTTCGGTGGGCGCGAGGGTTTCGAGCACGGTCAGCATCGCGATCGAGACACTCTCCGCGAGTTCGACGTCCTCGGCCACATCGGGGCTGGTCAGCAGCGGCTCCGGAAGCCACTCCCCCACGTAGTCCTCGCGGCTGCGCGACAGCGAGCGCAGCCGGTTGAGGGACTGGCGGGTGACGGCCCGCACCAGGTACGCCCGAGGCTCGCGCACCTGGGAGTGGTCGACGTCGGCCCAGCGCAGCCAGGTCTCCTGCAGCACGTCCTCCGCATCGGCCGCAGAGCCGAGCATCTCGTAGGCGACCGTGAACAGCAGGCTGCGGTGGGCAACGAACGGGTCGTCGGTCATGGGGTCATGAGTCACACTGATCATCGTGTCAGACTGCGTTGGCCGTCCGGGGCCGCTCGGCCAGCGGGATCTGGCAGGCTTCGGAGTAGCCCTGCGAGGTGATCCCGTGCGCGGTGTTGACCCGGGTGGAGAGGTTGGCGAAGCCGACGAACACGGTGAGCTCGACCAGACCCGCCGCACCGAGTTGCTTGAGCAGGCTCGCCGACAGCTCGTCCGTGACGGTCGGCGGGGTGTTCGTCATGGCCTCGGAGTACTCCATCACCTCGCGCTCCAGCGGGGTGAACACCTCGGAGTCACGCCAGTTGGGCACCTGGCTGGCCTTGGTCAGGTCAAGGTTCTGGTTCAGCGCGGCGAAGTAGTTGATGTCCAAGCACCAGCTGCAGCCCACCTGGGCCGCCACCGCCATGTGCGCGAACGTCTTAAGGCCCTCGTCCACCGCGTCCCACGCGGCGGCCTTCGCCGAAAACTCCAGGTTGGAGGTAGCGACGGCGGGGTTGTTGAAGACCACCTCGACAGGCTCGGGCACAGAGCCAAGCTGCTTGATGAGAGCCTCCTTCATCTCGGCGGGAAGCTCGGCCTTGGGGATACGCGGTGTCATGGTGTTCTCCTTGTTTCAGCGGCCTTACGGCCTGTTTGACATGAAGACACCGCCTGGCGCACGAGTGTGACAACCACCTGTGCGCCGACGGACGAACCCGGTCAGACAGCCGGGAACTTCAGCAGCACGCCATCCGTGTTGCTCTGCGTGTTGCTGGTGACGTAGATGTCTCCCTGCGCGGTGACAGCCACGCCCGAGGGTTCCTTCAGCGAGGTGGTGGTCGGGATCGGGGTGGTGGCACCCGTGCCTGCGTTGATCCGGGTCAGCGTGCCCGGGCCCGGGTTGACCGGCTCACCGGAGCCGTAGGACAGGGCGATCAGATCCCCGCCGGGAGCCACCGCGAGGTCGATGACATCCGTCAAGCCGGAGGCGAAGACCGTCGGCGTGCTACCGGGGACATAGCGCCAGATACGGCTGAGGCCCTGGTGCATGCCACTCATATCGGCAATGTAGAACGCGCCGTCCTGACCGCGCACGATGCCGGTCGGCACTGCCTGCAGAGGCGTATTGTCAGTCGGCCGCACGTTGGTGGGGAAGGCGAAAACGGTCTCGGTACTGCCATCGGGACGGACCCGGACCAAGTCGTTGGCACCCGCGTCGGTGACCAGGAAGTCCTGACCGTCCTTGGCAAAGCCCCACGGGTTGGAGAACACCTCGGTCACACCCGGGTTCCCGGCATCGGGATTGTGCACCAGCTCATGCACCGCCAAGTCACCCAGCACCGCACCCCCGCTGGTACTCAAAGTCCCGAGCGGGCCGCTGCCCGCACCAAGCCCCGCACGATCCGACGGCAGACCACTCAGACCGTAGCTGATGCGGTACGAACCGTTACCCACAGCCTCAGCCTGAACTGCCCCACCGATACGGGTAAGCACACTCGTGCCGTAATTCTGATTGATCTGCTGAGACGGAAGACCGGTAAGCACCCGCCCCTGAGAGGAACCCGCAACCCGATACAGAGACCCACTGAAACCAAGGCACCGGTTACGCCCCACTCCCGCCGGCGGCGGACACGGAGTGGCCGGACCCCTACCAGACTCCGCAACCAGGAGCGATCCATCAGCCTGAACCTGAACATCACGCGGGTTACGCAGACCACTCACCACAACCTCAGCACGCGCCCTGACAAACCTCTCACCAGACACCTCACCAGACACCACGCCAGACGCCTTAGCAGACGCCACGCCAGACGCAGCCTGACCCGGTATCGCAGTCGCCATAACGGCACTCACAACCGCCACCACCAAAAAAGTCCCCGCCCAAGAACTTCTCACACCAGACATAACTCTCCCCAATACACTCCGACCCCACCGTCAGGGGCAACGACAAACGGCACGATAGACGCGAGAGTTACCAGTATCACCGGTGTCCAACATCACAGATTCCGCACTTGCACACCAACACACAAAGAAACAACGACACCACAACCAGCCCACACGCAGGCAACAAATCCACCCAACCCAACAAACCAACAGACCACCCCGAAAACTCCACAAAGCCACACTCCAACAACACTCCACCCCCACCCCACCACAAACCCACCAACCCACCACCCCAAACACAGAGAAGAAAAAACCACAGCCACACACCACCTCAAACACACCGCAATAACCCATCAAACCACCACCACCCACACCACGTGCTGCTCAGCCGGGGGGTTCGGGAGAGCTTCGAGTCGTGCCAGGCCGTCGGTGATCACGTCGGTCCAGGGCCAGTGGCGCGCGAACCGCAGGTGCCGGCGGCGGGCGGTCCTGACGATCTGTGGGCGGCGGCGGAGAGAAGGCGGAATCGGAGACGGCGGGGCTGCCACCTGCGGATTTCGCCGGTGAGAGCGAGCATCGGCATCCAGGCCAGCAGGTCCAGGGCGAGCTGGACGATCTCCAGCCAGATCCGGTTCTGCGCGGTGTCGTGCAAGGGCAGGTTGCGCAGGCCGGTGGCCCGCGCGGCCCGGATGCGGTCCTCGGCCCGCGCCCGCCGGCGGTGTCGCAGCTCCAGTGCCGCGATCGGCATGACGGTGGTGTTGGTGGCGAAGCAGGTCAGCCGCAGCCCGTCGGCGTCGGTGATCCGCAACTGGGCGCCGGTATGGGGCCGTTCCTTGCGGACGATCAGCCGCAACCCTCTCGGCCAGCCCTTCAGACAGCCGCCGGACAGTTCGGCGACCCAGGCGCCATCCCGGATCGCGCCGCCGGGCTCGATCGCTGCCGTCCAGGCCGTGGCGGGAACCTTGAGGACGGCCTGGTGGATCTGCTCGGTGATGGTCATGCCGACCGAGTACGACAGCCACCGGCCGGGCGAGCCAAGCCACGAACTCGTGGGTGCCGCCGCCGGAGTCGGTACGGATCAGCGTCCGACGTCCGCGCCGGTACTTCTTCGGCAGTTGCGCCAAGGCGAGCCCAGCCGTGGTGATGTGGTCGACAGCGGTGTTGCTGTTCGCGTTGCCTGATTCTTGCTGGTCAGAGGCACTTTTCGCTTACCTGACCACCCGTCGGACAGCCCGCTCCATGAAAGCGCGAGGCTCGCCTGCTCGCCACCACTAATCGCCAACGCGGAAGCCGGCACCACCAACACCACAACCAAACCAACCCCTACCCCCAGCCACGCCCTCCACCCACTCTCCGTTTCAATACACAACTCACACACCGAAACCAACCACACAACACATTGCAACAAAATGAACCCTACCCCCCAACCCAACAGACACACAGCCGAAAGCCGGCGGCCGACGGGTACTGAAACCAACCCCGTATCACAACAAGCAACAGACACCCACGAACAACCAGCCGTGACACCACTTAATCCGGACCCTCACAAAGCCAGCTCGCCCTCCTCGGCATAGCGAGCCAGACCTTCCGCCATGCCCTGCATGAACTTCTGGAGGTAGCGCGGCATGATCCAGCGCATGAGCCAGTTCGTCTCGTACTGGCCGTGCCAGTGGATGATCGTGCCTTGGCTCGCTGTCGGTGTCAGCTCGATGCGCGCGCGATAGTTGTGCATCGATGAGATGAACACGTCCTCGTAGGCCAGAAGGCGTTCCTCGACCTTCTCCGTCAACCGCTCCCCGGTCACAGTGCGCCCCGTCCGGAAGGCCCGAACGGCGCCAACGCCGTCGTCGCCACCGGGGTCGAGATCGACGGAACGTTCGGTGTCAAGACTGTCCACCTTCGACCACAACGGCCAGCTCGCGGCGTCGACCAACAGTTTCCAGACGACGTCCGGCGAGGCGGAGGTAGTCACGGTGACATCGTATGTGTGCATGGTAGACGGGCTCCTATGAGTGGTTAAGGATCGGCGTTGTGGGCGACGTGGATGCGTCTGAGGGGAGGCTACGCCGAGCAGGTTCCCGGATCGCCCAGATCCTTTCTTTCGGATCGGGCTGGATCAGTGGAGGGCCCCCACTCCCTCCAGGAGTAGGGGGGTTCTGGTGCCGTGTATCTCAAGGCGGAGGGGGGAGTCGACGCGGTGGGGTTACCTCCCGTGCCCGCAGGGCACAGGGGCCGTCGGCGACTGACGACAATGCGGAGTGGGGGCACCTCCCGGGCCGAAGACCCAGGGGGAGCAGTGCCAAGGGCACGCGAGCCCAGCAAGATCCGGTAGGCAGGGCTTGGGGCGTGTCCGGAGAGTCCCACGTGCCGGCACGGCAGGACGGGATTTCGCCGCGCGACGGCATGTGCGATGGCAACTGCGGCCCGGTGGCGGGCCGGTCGAGACCAATGCACCCGCAGGACCACGGCGGCTACGTCCACAGGCCCAGGGACGTGCACTGGACTCTCCGGACACGGCATAGGGCAGATGGTCACCCATCGAGGAAACGCAGCAACTCGGCGGTGACGAAACGGGGGTTCTCCTCTACGAGCCAGTGCCCGGCCTTCGGTACGTCCGTCGCCCGCACGACATTGGTCAGGCGCGGGGCCACGGTGCCCCGGATCGCGTCGAGTTGCCCTTGAGCGGTCATGAGCAGGGCCGGAACACGCACCGGTGGGGCTGCCACCGTGTCGCGGACGTCCCTGTCCAGGGCGCGATAGAGCTCAAAGCCACCCGTCAGTGCTTGAGGTCGGCTGTACGTTCGCGCGTACTCGTTGACTTCGGTGGTGGAGAACGGAGATCGAGTGGCAGTGCCGCCGAACGCCGCGCCGCCGAAAGAGACCTGCGGATAGAACAAGGCCAGGTACTCACGGACGTCGTCCCCCACGACAGCCTCGGGGACCCGCCGCTGGGAGTGGAAGGAGATGTGCCAGCTCAGTGTCCGGTAGGTAGGTGCGTCGATCGCGGGCCCCGGCAACGGCAGGTCAAGGTAGCCGAGACGGGCGGTATCGTCGGGGAACTGACTGGCGTATTGGAAAGCCACCGCGGCGCCGAAATCATGCCCGACGACACGGGCGTCACGTACTCCGAGCCGATCCGCGATCAGTTTGTGCACGTACCGTGCGAGCGTGGCCTTGTCATAGCCAGTCGGTGAGCCAGTACTGTCACCCAGCCCGGGCAAATCAACGGCGTACACGGTGTGCCGTTGAGCTAGTTCCGGCATGATCGGCCACCAGCCGTACCAGGTCTGCGGCCAGCCATGTATCAACACCACCGGGGTGCCGCTGCCGCCGGTCACGTAATGCATACGAACACCGTCAACGTCGGCGAACTCGTGCCGGAAAGTGCCCTCGAACCGGGGATCGTTCTCGGTGACGGCCGCATGGGCGGGGACGTCGTCATCCGGCGCCGGTGCGGAACAGGCTGCGGTGGCGATCGTGAGCAACAGGGCGAGCACGACGATCGCCACCGTGTGGGCGGATCGGCGGGAGCGACGCGGCAGTTGCTGCTGCGGTGCTGTGATCATGTGTTCCCATTCCGGAGAAGGTGGATCAGTGGCCGGCCATGCCGCCGGCGGGTTCGCGGAAGGTGCCGACGTGGCATGGGTGTCGGCCGGTTTCCCAGTAGGCGGGCAGGAGCCCCACAGGTGCTGGGGCCGAGCCGTCCGGCCGTGCGTTCAGTCTTGCCAAGGACGCCATGACCTGGCACGAAATCTTGCGGATACGGCAAGATGGTCCGATGGAACACGTAACGAACGACGACGTACTCGACGCAGTAGGGCCCCGCCTACGCGCCCTACGCCGCGACCGAGGCATCACCCTCGCCGAACTCGCAGCAACGACCGGCGTATCGGAGAGCACCCTGTCCCGGCTGGAAAGCGGACTACGCCGCCCGAGCCTTGAACTCCTACTCCCCCTGGCCCGTATCTACGACGTTCCGCTGGACGATCTCGTCGGAGCCCCCCGCACAGGCGACCCCCGAATCCATCTCAAGCCCATCAAACGATTCGGAATGACGTTCGTACCGCTATCCCGACGACCGGGCGGAGTGCACGCATTCAAAATGATCATTCCCGCCTCACCGAAACCACTCGAACCAACCCCACAAACCCACGAAGGCTTCGAATGGCTCTACGTCCTCACCGGGCGCCTGCGACTCGTGATCGGCGAGCGTGATCTGACGCTGCCGTCCGGCGAAGCAGCCGAATTCGACACATCACAACCTCACTGGCTCGGCAGCGCCGATGGCGGTGCGGTAGAACTCCTCATCCTGTTCAGCCAGCAAGGAGTGCGTACGCATGTGCGCACCGAAACTCCCCCACCAAAACGGTGACCGACCACCCACAAAAAGTGCAGCCACAGCCGAACGCACCTTGCACGTCAGATCAGGCCACCAGCACGATATAACCCCACTCCAAGTACTTCCCCAACAGACCCTAGTCACCGGTGGCGTCGGCACCGAGCAAACCTCGGCCCGACAGACCACAGCGGCAATCACCCAACCCGCTCCGAACCCCTAGACCAGTTAAACCAGCACGTGCCCCCACCCAACCGCCCCAGTGATTCCCCGCGACCGCCGTCGGACCGCCTTCGAACCCTTCAAAGGCTGCGCGCGATCAGCTCCGTTCCGGCCGCAGCCGCGCGGCCGAAGCGCCCGCGGACAGTACGGTGAGACCGGTCATGTCCAGGCGCCGAGCACCTGGACGTCGCTGCGTTCATCTGCCATTCGCCGACGAGTTCGCCCATCGGACCCGCCGATTGGCGCCGCTGCCAAGGAGGAAGCCTTGCCCTCTCTCGCTCCCGCCACGAGGGAACGCACGGTCGCGGCGGTCCATGCCGCACCGGTCTTCATGGACACCGAAGCGACGGTCGACAAAGCCATCGCGCTCATCGAACAGGCTGGTCGGGACGGCGTGGAGCTGCTGGTGTTCCCGGAGACCTTCGTGCCCGGCTACCCGTACTGGATCGAGGCGTACGCCCCGCTGGACCAACAGGCCGCGAACGCCGCCTACGCCGGGGCGTCCATCGAGGTGCCGGGGCCCGAGATCTCCCGGATCCGGTCGGCCTGCCGTCAGGCCGGCACCGCCGTGGTCCTCGGCGTCAGCGAACGCCTCGAAGGCACCCGCACCTGCTTCAACAGCCAAGTCTTCATCGACCCCGACGGGGCCCTGCTCGGAGTGCACCGCAAGCTCCAGCCCACCTACGCCGAACGCATCGTATGGGCCCAAGGCGGCGGAGCCACACTACGAGTACTCAACAGCACACTCGGCCCGATCGGCGGACTGATCTGCTGGGAACACACCATGAACCTGGCCCGGCAAGCCCTCATCACCCAGGGACAGCAGATCCACGCAGCAGCCTGGCCAGGGCTCTCCACCATGGCAGGCTTCGAAGCCGTCGCCGACACCCAAATCGACGCCATGATGAAAACGCACGCACTCACCGCCCAAGCCTTCGTAATCTCGGCGAGCAACCCAGTCGACCAGACATGTCTGGAGTGGATGGAATCCGCCCTCGGCCCACAGCAACACATCACCGCGGGCGGCGGCTGGTCAGCAGTGATCCACCCCTTCACCCAACACCTCGCAGGACCACACACCGGCCCGGAAGAAAAACTCGTCACCGCCACCATCAACCTCGACGACCTCAACACCGTCAAAGTCTGGGTCGACTCACGCGGCCACTACGCCCGACCCGAAATCCTCGACCTACACGTCAACCACCAACCCCTCTGGCACGACGAAGACCACCACACATGACCCAACACCCCACACCACCCACCAGAAGCACAGCCCTGACACCAGACTCACCACCACCGAATGCTGTCAGCACCGGGACCCAGCCCGCCCCGGGGGAGGTAGCCGAGGTCGAGGTGCCCGGGCCCGGAGAGGCGCTGGCCTGGTCAACCAACTGGTTGCGGAACAGGCGCCGGGCTGAGGATTCGCCGTACCGGGCGATGTGGTCGAACACCACCTGGGGTCGTGGGCGGCGCGGGCCCGCCGGTCGATCACCTGCTCGTGGGTCAGCTCCTCCAGAACGAGGGACTACTCCTGGTCGACATCGCCGAAGGCCAGGACGCTGACGAGGGCAGAACGCTGCGGTGCGGTCACGATCCGGCGGGCGGTCGGACGCTCCATGAGGCCGCCAGCGCGCGAGGACTTCGTGCTGGAGCCGGGGGCCGCACGACTCGCACGGCCCGGCTGCCCCGTAGTCCTTCTGGGGGCGGGCGATTCCCTCAGCCCGTCGGGGGCCGGGCCGTGGCCGGTGCGATGCCGGCGCCCCGTCGGGTACTGGGCAGGCCCCTACGGCTTGGGGCGGCGGAAGCGGGCCGGGCCACCGGGCCACCAAGCGCGCTCGCCCAGGCTTCGCACCAGGGCGGGGACCAGCAGGGAGCGGACCACGAGGGTGTCCAGGAGAACGCCGAACGCCACGATGAAGGCGATCTGGATCAGGAACGCCAGCGGGATCACCCCCAGTGCCGCGAACGTCGCTGCCAGGACCACCCCGGCGGAGGTGATCACCCCACCGGTCGCCACCAGTCCGCGGCGCAGTCCCTCCCGCGTGCCGAGGCGGATCGACTCCTCACGGACCCGGGACATCAGGAAGATGTTGTAGTCCACCCCGAGCGCCACTAGGAAGACGAATCCGTACAGCGGGACCGAGGCGTCCGTGCCGGTGAAGCCCAGGAGGTGGGTGAAGACCAGGGACGCGACCCCGAGGGTGGCGAAGAAGTTCAACGCGACCGTCGCCACCAGGAGCAGCGGCATCAGCAGGGAGCGCAGCAGCGCCGTGAGGATGACCAGGATGATCGCCAGGACGACCGGTACGATCAAGGCCCGATCGGCCGCCGCCGTCCGCTGGGTGTCGATCCGCTGGGCGGTGACCCCGCCCACCAGCGCGTCGGCGCCGGGTACCGCGTGGACGGCCTCCCGTAGCGCGGTCACAGTCTGTTCGGCCGCTTCGCTGTCGGCGGGGTCGGCCAGAGTGACGTCGAGCCGTACCCGGCCCTCGGCGATCAGAGGCGAACCGTCGGGGGCACCACTGGCGGTCGTCGGGAGGGCGGAGGCGACGCCTGGCACCCGTCGGGCGGCGGCGACGACCGGTTCCAGGGCATCGGCGCGCGCGACCACCACGGCAGGGCTACCTGAGCCGCCCGGGAAGTGCTCGCCGAGTACGGCCTGCGCAGTCACGGAAGGCGCGTCGCCGACGAAGGTCTCGTCCAACGGCACCCCGCGCGAGGTCAGGTTCGGGGCGAACGCCGCGCAGGCGAGCAGCGCCGCCAGGGTCACGGCCCAGACGCGGCGGGGTGCCCGGTCCACCAGGTCGGCGACCCGGCGCCAGATCCGGTGCGACCCTGTCGCCGCTTCCAGGTCGTTGCGGTGGGGCCGCGCGGGCCAGTAGGCGGCGCGGCCGAGGAGGACGAGCGCGGCGGGGAGGAAGGTGAGTGCCGCCGCGACCGCGCAGACGATACCGATGGCCCCGACGGGCCCCAGCGCCCGGTTGTTGGTGAGATCGCTCAGCAGGAGCGCGAGCAGTCCCAGCGCCACGGTGGCCGCGCTGGCCAGCACCGGGCCGGCCGAGCGGCGCAGGGCGGCCCGCATCGCCACCGTTCGATCGTCCCTCCGCTCCAATTCCTCGCGGTACCTGGCTGTCAGGAGCAGCGCGTAGTCCGTGGCCGCTCCGATCACCAGGATCGACAGGATTCCCTGCACCTGACCGTCGACCCGCACGGTCCCCCGTTCGGCTAGCGCGTACACCACCGCGCAGGCGAGGGCGAGCGCGAACACGGCGGCCACGATGATCAGCAGCGGCAGCAGGACGCTGCGGTAGACCAGGAGCAGGATGACGAGCACCGTCGCTAGGGCCACGCCCAGCAGCAGACCGTCGATCCCGGAGAACGCGTTCTTGAGGTCCGCCTGGGCAGCCGCCGGGCCCGCGAGGTGGACGGTTGTTCCCGGCACGGTCCGGGCCGCTGCCTCGACGTCGTTCAGCGCGTCCGCCAGGCCGTCGTCGAGATCGGTCCGCAGCGGCACCACCGCCTGCAGGGCGCGGCCGTCGGCCGAGGCGAGGGCCGGGGACGGGGACCCGGCGAGCAGGGGTGAGCCGTCGATGCCTTCCAGGGCGTCTGCGCTGTCGGCGCGTGCCGTCTTCGGCAGTGGGCCGTCGTCGTGCGCGGTCCACACGATGACGAGCGGCACGGCGTCGCTCTGCCGGAAGTCGTCCTGCACATCGATGACCTGGGTGGACTCGGCGCTACGGGGGAGGAACGCCGCCTGGTCGTTGGTGGCGACCTCGCCGAGCTTTCCCGCGTACGGCCCGAGCATCCCGCCGACGCCCAACCAGGCGGTGAGGAGGAGGAGCGGGATCAGCAGGCGGGCGGCGCGGGAGGGTGGGGCGGGGCGGGCAGTGTGGGGCATGGAGGACACATCCGCTGTCTCGGCGGGGCGACTGACAGACCAATTATCTTGATGGATTGAGATATTCAGATCGTAGGCAGTGCCCATGTCTTCGACTGCACCCACCCCGTCCTCCGTCACACCACTGGGCGCGGGGGCTCCTCCAGGCGGGCCAGTTCCTCGCTGAATGCGGCCAGGAACCGCAGCACCACGTCGAGTTCCTCGTCCTCGAACCGGCCTCGCGCGCGCTCCCCCGCCACCGCGAGAGGGCGGAAGAAGGCCCGCGCGGCCAGCCGTGCCTCATCCACGTACTCGACACGGACCACCCGCCGGTCCACCTCGTCCCGGGTACGGCGAATGTGACCGGCGCGCTCCAGCCGGTCCAGACAGGCGGTCACCGCTCCGGACGTCAGCCCCAGTCGCGTCCGCAGCATCCCCGGGGTGACCGGCTCCTCAGCGTCCAAAACCGCGGCGAGCGCGCTCACATCCGTCGTATGCAGTCCATGAGCCGTCGCGAAGGCGTCTGTCAGCCGGTTGATCTCGCCGTTCATCCGCCGCAGGGAGACGGCCAGCGCCATCAGCCGCTCCAACGCCACCGCTCCACCGCCATTCTCGCCGTCCACGCCCGGCAGCGTACCGGCCCGCCGCTGGGCGGGGCGGACAGCGACCACGCGAGCCCCGTGGCAGCGTGGGACTCCGCATCCGTGGCCCCTCGGTGATCTGCTGACGCAGCTCCTCCTCGTGGGCCGGCGCGGCCGCCATCGTCGCTTCGGCGCCGGCAGGATCCCCGTCCACGGCCGCCCCTCGGTGAAGGCCGCACGCTCGGCGACGGCCCGCATCGACAGGTGGCCGGCGTACTCGTCGTCAACGGCGCGGGCCAGCAGCCCCTCCACCGCGATGGCCCACTCGCGTGTCCGCGCCACGCGCGCAACACCTCGGGCCCAGCGCGCCGCCAGACGCAGCGTCGTCCCCCGCCGCCGTCCCCCGCCGTCCCGCGCCCGGCGACGCCGGCCAGGACGGCGCGCACCAAGGCGGCGCCGACGACGTTGCCGTGGTGCAGCGCGAGGCCCAGCACGTCCAGGGCCGGGTGACGGGCCGTGGCAATCCCCTGCCCCCGGCCCACCGCAGGATCCCGACCGGTCGGCGCGACTATGCGATCCTCGGTCGCCGCGGAGGGCGACCACCAGCGCCGTAGGGTCAGAGCATGCCAACCGAAGATAGTCCGGGCCCAGCTGCCCTCCAGTTCAGCTGGGAATTCAAGCGGATCCGGCTGGGCGACGTGCCGTATCGGCCGACGCGTCGTGCCGGCCCCGGCCCGTTCCGGGAACGTGACGTGCTGCGGGAACTGCTCTCAGAGCTGGGGGCTTCCCCGATTCGTGAACGCGATCGATCTCAGCTGCCGCACGACGAAGGCGGTCGAATTCGGCGATGCTGGCGTCTGGGAAGAGCTTCCAGCGGGACGGCGTTGAAGCTCCCGTTTGGTGTGTTCATGGGCTGAGCACGAGGATCACCAGCTTCAGGGGCAAGGCCCGTAGTACCCCCTGACCTAGAGTCATGGTTGTGACCGAACCTCTGCCGAGCGAAACCCTGAAGGAATTCCTGAGCACCGTACGAACCGGTCAAGTCCGTACCGGACGCGTCATGAGTGTCGAGGACCGGGAGGTGCTCGTCGAACTGGACGGGTTCTCCGGCCCCGGGCAAGCAGTGGGGTGTATCCCGCGTGACGATCTGACCCGCAAAGCGATCAAGCATCCGTCCGAGGCTGTGAGCATCGGGCAGCGGCTCACCTTCGAAGTGCTAGCCATCGACTGGCAGCAGGAGTGCGTCTGGGCCTCGGCTTCATCGTGTGAGGACCCGGCGCTGCGAGCATTTCTTCTTGGCCTTCGGCGCGGCGCAACACATCAAGGCCAGGTGCAGAGCGTCCACAACTTCGGTGTGTTCGTGAACCTTGACGGCGAACCGGTCAATCAGTGCACCGGGTTCATCAGGATCCCCGAACTGAGCTGGGAGTGGCTCGACCATCCCGCAGACGTCGTCACTGCGGGCCAGCGGGTCAAGGGCGAGATCATCGACGTAGACACCCGGCGTGGACAGGTTCAGCTGTCGCTGAAGGCTCTCCAGGAGAACCCACTCGTTCCCTTCACGGACCAGGTAGGCACCATCACAACCGGGCTGGTCACCAAGCTGGTTCCGTTCGGAGCCTTCGTCCGCATCGCCGACGGCGTCGAGGGCCTCGTCCACAACACCGAGTTCCGTCACGAGCCCGTCGAGCACCCAAGCCAGATCGTGCGCGAGGGCGACGAAATCACGGTACGGGTAGTCGAAGTCGATCTCCCACGCCACCGTGTCACCCTGTCCGCCAGAGATCTACCTCAGGACGGGAGACGATCTTCCTGAGCGCACCAGGCCGTCGCCACTCGTGAACACCCCTGAAGGCGCAGCGGGATTCCCGCGTGGCAGGGTCGTTCGTGGTCAGCTTCGCGCGGTCGACGCGCACCACGACGACGTGCACCCAGTCCTTAGAGATGGAGTTCCATCTCCCAAGCTTCGAACGGCGGCTCGACCCGGTAACTCGGGTCGCAGCGCGCCCGAATCCACTGGGCGACCCTGTACTGCGCATCTCCGTCATTCAGCACCATGCCGTTCTCGTCGACCTGCAGCACATTGCCGTAGATCGCAAAGACCTGCTCCAACGATGAGCCTGAGTGAAAGACAGTCGACTGGTAGTCGAACCCGTCGAGCAGGTCAAGGTCGATGGTGCCGTTCGCCAAGTAGAAGGCGAACAGCCGATACGAAGCACGCACGTCGACAGACAGATGTCCCACCAACACATCATGCGCAGCTCCTGCACCCTCTTGGCAAGATCTTTCAACGACGGCCCCCAGCACCGGTCGATCTCGCGTGAGCCCAATGAGGGGGCGTGCCAGAGGCCGCCGCACGTGGCTAGCTGACGTCGGTGGAAGGGTTCGCTGGGCGCACCGGCTCGCGGAGCTCCCGACCGACCACACACCCGGCGCCTGTCCGAGTAACTGCGCGAACGCGCGCACCCTGCC
Organism: Streptomyces sp. NPDC017979; assembly: GCF_044328175.1. Taxonomy (NCBI): domain Bacteria; kingdom Bacillati; phylum Actinomycetota; class Actinomycetes; order Kitasatosporales; family Streptomycetaceae; genus Streptomyces; species Streptomyces sp. NPDC017979. The sequence continues at coordinate 44,655 of NZ_JBIRGU010000007.1, forward strand.
AGCCCATCCGTGGGAAGGCCGGCCCCGAGACACCGGCCCGGGCGCCTCACCGCTGCGCATGCCCGCAGTCTCCGCGCAGCATCCTGCTGCCGCCGCGCAATCGAGGAGCACCCGCCAGGCCGCGCCGCCATTCCGCATCCCCCGGCCATTCGCCCGCGCCGTCGCTCGGTTTGATGTTCAACGCTGCCTGATAGCCAGCACCGGCGAGTTTCGGCATCTCGGAGCCTGTCACCGCCGTTCAGAGGTGAGGACCACGTCATGGACCAGAAGGCAAAGTTGTACGTCGTTCATGGATTCCGCCCATAGCCCTTCGGCATCGAGCAGGGAGGCCGCGACCATCCGATCCTCGGCGACGAGCTCGGGGTCGTCGTTGAAGCCTGGCCACGGGCGGCAGGAGCAATTGTCAAAACCTGTGGGCGGGCAGAGTCACGACGAGGGGTTTGCGCCCTGGATGACCTTCCAGCCGTGAGCCTTGTTTCCTGAGACGAGGAGAGGCGTTCCCGCTCCATGGAGGGTCACGAGGGCGGTGTGGGAGGGATCGAGTTCGTCGACCGGACGCCCGTAGAAGAGGATCTCCGCCAGCTCCAGGTCGATCGAGACCGCAGTGCCGCGGATGCGGTGGAAGCGCGCCCCGAGGCGGACCGGTCCTCGGATGCACCGCACGACAACGGTTGCCCTGTCCTCCTCGGTGCCCCGGATGTCGTCGATCTGGAGTTCCGCGTCGATCCGCGAGTGCTCGGGAGTCATCGTCACACCGCCATGATCTCAGGGCGTTCGACGAGCTGGCCGCGTTCGAAACGGGCTCCCGCGCGGACGAGCGGGACGAGGTGGGCGCCGTTGACCGACTTCCTCGCGGACCACCTCGCGCGTACGACCGCTGCTACACCGCGAGCCACCTGCTCCAATACCACGTGCTTGACGAGGTGCGCGGTGACGCGGAACGCGGAGCTTTCCTGCACGACTGGATCGCGGGCCGACGACCTGACCACATCCCGCCCGAGATCACGGCCATCATCGACCGGCACCTACGCCCTATCCTCGTCGTGGTCTCCCTCTTCCACCGCATGATCACCGAGAGCAAGCAGCCTCCGTTCCCCACCACGGAGATCGAGCGGCAGTTAGGCGCCGGCGCCACAACCCCGAGCTGATCAACGCACTCTCAGCGCGAGCACCAACTTCCGACTGCAACTCCAGACCCTGCGGTTCGTCGTCCGGCTGTGGCAGCCGCAGCGTCCACTGAGGAGATGGGAAGAAGGGAGATCCCCGCTCGCACGGACTGAACGCAGCGCCCGCGGATGACCGGCTGATCAAAGCGCCCGGCGCGGTTTCCCGGCACGGTTGCCGGTGACGACCAGAGGTCGCGGCTGGTCTTCTCGAAGTCCGGCCCCATGGCAGATGCCGCCGAGCTCGACCCCGTAGCCCATCCGACCATGTCGACGGAGCGCCTGCCGCTGCCAGCCGGCCATCATGCGCGATCGAGGGGCCCCACCACGCCTCCCAGCAACTGTGCGTGCACCGAGCCCGAAGCCTTGGCGGAAGCGGCGGTCGTCACGGACCGCGAGTTCTTCGGACAGCACCAGGTCGAGGAAGTCGAGGCAGCCCGTCTTGGCCTCGTCAGCCCGCCGGGAGTACTCGTTGACGACTTCGGCCAGGTGCGGCAGGCCGAGCTTGGCGGCCGCGGTGCGGATGCAATTGCCGGTCAGCTTGCTGAAGGCACTTCCTTGTCTTCGGTACGGGTGGTGAAGAAGAGGCGGGTGCCGGTCAGTTCGTGATGGACCGACAGCGGCCGGCGGCTTACCTCGATGCGGGTGACCGCGGCCAGGTTCAGAAAGGGCCGTTGTCACGAGCAGCGGCTACCTTGCAGCTCAGCAGAGAACCAAGGCAGGTTGCAGGAGGAGGAGCGGCAATGGTCGTCGAGGTGGGTTACGCGCAGGCGTGGGACCTGGAGGCTTGTGCGCCCTGGCGGCCGACATCCGCCGAGGAGGCCCGGAAGCGGGATGCCGCCGGGCTTCCATACGTGGTGGTGTACCGGGAGCCGGGCCGGGAGGCTCCGCTGGAAGTCCGGCTCGTCTCCTGGCAGGACCACTACGTCGGATTGTGGGTCTACGACGCCCAGGGCCGCCGCACCTACAACCTGGACATGCGGCTGCTGGACGACCCGTCACGGCTGCTGCGCCGGTACTCCGTCGGCTGGTACTACACGGGCCCAGAGATGGCGGAATTCGACAAGGCGTGCCCACGCATCACCGTGGACCTCTTCCCGGACGGGCGGGGCCGACGGACGGAGGAACGGCGGGGGCAGGATGGGGACTCCTACACCACCTCGCCCGGACTCCGGGACGACGAGCGCTGGATGGACCGCCCCGCCTTCGGGGAGTGGCCGCTGCTCTCGGCCCAGGTGCACGGGGTCCTTGAGGCGCCGGCCTTCGAAGCGGCTGAGGTGGCCGAGCCAGGTGACGCAGCCGCCCCCGCGACCTGCTGGCGTTCGCCGCGCCCCGCGCAGCCCGGGCCGATCAACGAGTTGTTCCGGCCCGGAGCGCGCGTGACCGACGGGTACCACCCCGAGATGACCGTCGTGGAACCACACCGGGTCGGCACCCTGCGCGTACCCAGCGGGCTGCTCGCCGTCTCCGGCCCGGACGTCGACCACGGCGACGGGCCGCACATCACGGTCCCCATCCTGCCTGGGAAGCACGTACTCGACGAGGCGCGGGTCCGCTTCAGCTACCACTGCGAGTGGCGGGACGCCGAGGTCACGACCACGGAACCCACGGCCGTCCGCCTGCTCGTCAGCGACACTCCCGCAGCGACCTGGGAGATGGCCCTAGGGCCGGACGACGATCCCCGGCTGTTCACCGAGCAGCAGATAGCCGGCTTCGACACCGACGGCGCCACCGGCTGCTTCGCCGACGCCGCGGCCTGGGAGCCGCTCGTCGCGCTCTTCGAGCGGGGGCTGATCAGGAGGGAGTCGGACCTGGTCGGGTACGAGGACATCGACGACGGTTCCATGTTCATGCAGCGCACGTGGGACGAGGCTTCCGGCGGCGAGCTCATGTCCTTCGCGACGTCTGGGGACGGTACCCACCCGGTGTGGGTCGGCCGTTCCGAGGTCGGTGAGGTAGTCGGCATCGTGGTGCTGGTGGAGGGGATGCCCGAACTGCTTCCAGAGCGGGACGGTACCCCCACCGATGCGGATGTGTAGGCAGGTTCCTGGATGCAGGCTGAGTCGCCACCCTGGTTGCAGCTGGTGACGATCTCGGCAGCACGGCTCACAACGCCCGGAGTCCGGAGTCCGGAGTCCGGAGTCCGGAGTCCGGAGTCCGGAATGCAAGTGCCCATCAGGTCAGCGGCGGGGGCCTTCCGAACTCGTGAACATTGACTTGGTCGACTTCGGGGTGCCTCCCGAATTGGGCGACAAACAGCTCCCGATCTCGTGGAAAAGCTAGACGAACGCGGTCGCTACTGTTCGGACGTGACCCTGACTGACATCAACAACGGATTTCGTGATGATGGGCAGCGGCGTCGCGTCAAGAAGATCACTCATGATCGCCTCACGAACGACCGCGACCCGCAGGAATGTCGCTTCCTCATGCGGTTCCGGTGGCATCTGGTCATATCGTACCGAGAGGAATCTATGGGCGAGCTCGGCCTGAACTTCGACAAGCCGAATCACTGGGGGGTGTCAGTCACCAACAATGTAGAGCCAGCCTGACTTTTGGATGGCTAGGCAGGAAGAGTCCCGCACCTGTTGAATTACTGGGGTCACTTCGTCCTCGGGGAGGGCTTCCAGTTCCGCCACGAGACGGTGCAGTTGGTACGAGTTAAACATAGTGTCCCCGTACTGCATGACGCCGCGCCGAAGACTACTGTCTGGCGCTCGGTGGCACATCTTGCGGAAGGAATCGTCGGGGTCATCAGTGAAGAAGCCGAGGGGCTGCCCTCCGAGGCCCTTGACATGAATTCCCAGTCCCATTCATTCTCTCCATAGCGCCGGTCGTCCTCCGAAGTGACCGAGGATCCCAACACCTCGGCCCCGGATCGTACAGAGGGAAGTCGCCGATGACAGTCGTCCTGCGCGGCGACCTAGGATCGCAACGAGTTCCAGCCGTAGGACGACAACACCACCTGATAGCCAGCACCGGCAAGTTTCGGCATTTCGGAGCCTGTCACAGTCGTTCAGCGGTGAGGACCAAGTCATGAACCAGAAAGTGGAGTTGCACGTCGTCCATGGATTCCGCCCATAGCCCTTCGGCATCGAGCACAGAGGCCGCGACCATCCGAGCCTCGGCGACGAGCTCAGGGTCGTATTTGAAGCCTGGCCGTGACAGGACGGGGTAGTCGTTCTCCTCGCCGAACTGCCGGACGAACGTGATGTCCCCCAGGACTGCCGCCGGCAATGACTCGTTCGCCCAGGACCACAGCCAGGACTGCTGGGAGAAACTGACGCTGCCGATCATCGTGAGTCGGCCGGTGAGGAAGACCTTCCCGTCTCGCGACCACGTGATCTGTGCATCGTCCATAGACCATTGGTACTGCACGTCACCCGACAGTCCAAAGCGTTCGACCATGAGGGCCTGCCGAGCGCGGGCGCGCTCGCGGGCCGCGAGCACGACCTCGTCCCAACCTGAGTGATCGTGCTTCAGCTGATCGTCCACTCCGCCTCCCCACGTAGAACTGGCAGCAGGATCATCCCACCCGTGCTGACGACTCCTGGCCGCCGGGGCCGGACCTGGCCGGCCGCCGCGGACCTGGACCCGCCGGCAGTTGACCGATGGCATACCGTGGCAGACTCGGACCGGGGCGCCCTGGCGTGATCTGCCTGAGCGGTATGGGCCGTGGGATCGGGCCTATGACCCTACGTAAGGTCGGTTCCACACACGGGATTGCCGAAGCCCTGGTTCGGGCAGCGAGGAGTGGTCGATGCCTGACCAGGATGTGCTGCGCGCCCAGCGTCTGGCTGGTTACGGGACCGTGAGTACCCGGCTCTCGTTGCTGAGTGACCACCGACTCGGAGAGGTCGTGGCGGCCGCTACCCCGCTCGGGTCGGGCATCGGTGGCAGGTCGGCAGAGATGGACGTCAATGGAACGCGCGTCTTCGTCAAGCGGATCCCTTTGACGGACGTCGAAGTGCGCCCGGAGAATGTGCGGTCGACTGCGAACGTCTTCGAGCTGCCGGTGTTCTACCAGTACGGGGTGGGCTCTGCCGGGTTCGGTGCCTGGCGGGAACTTGCCGTGCACACCATGACCACGAACTGGGTTCTCGGCGGTGAACATCCAGGATTCCCCCTGATGTACCACTGGCGGGTTCTGCCCGACTCACCTCCCGAAGGATTCACCGACGAGTTCGGGGGCCTGGAGGGGGCCGTTGCGCACTGGGAGGGGTCACCCGCCGTTCGTGACCGGCTGGAAGCCATCGGCCGCGCCTCGTGCAGCCTGGTGGTCTTCCTGGAGCACGTGCCACACACACTCGCCGGCTGGCTGGCCGACCACCGCAACAGCAGCGTGCCGGACCGTCTGGACGGCTCGCGCTTTCGCTGGGTGGAGGAAGCTTTGATGGAGGGAGTTGCCTTCATGAGCTCTCGCGGACTCGTCCACTTCGATGCGCACTTCGACAACGTCCTGACTGACGGCCGCCAACTCTACTTCGCTGACTTCGGACTCGCCCTGAGCTCCCACTTCGACCTCACGGCCAACGAGTCCACCTTCCTCGCGGACCACCTCGCGTACGACCGCTGCTACACCGCGAGCCATCTGCTCCAGTACCACGTGCTCGACGGGCTGCGCGGCGCCACCGAGCGCGCAGTCTTCCTCCACGATTGGATCGCGGGCCGACGACCTGACAGCATCCCGCCCGAGATCACCGCCATCATCGACCGGCACGCACGCCCCACCGTCGTCGTGGACTCCTTCTTCCGTCGCCTGTTCACCGAGAGCAAGCAGGCGCCGTTCCCGGCAGCAGAAATCGAACTGCAATCGAGCGCTGGCATCACAGCCCCCAGCTGATCCTCACCCCCACCGCTATCGCCCGCGAGACAGTCCTGCCTTGCCCGCTCCCAGGAACTGCTCAATCTCCGCCCGACCACGGCTCTGCGCATCGTCAACCACCGTCAGCCCGTTGAGGACACCCATCGTAGAACCGCCACGCACCCCCTGAGAGCGGTTCCACAGCCGCCCTGGCCCGTCCGTGTCTTGCTCGCCGGCGACCGTCGGGTGCGTCACTGCCGCCGCGGTGCCCGATCGGCTCGTCGGTACATGAAAGGGCCATGGGTGTCCCAACAACATCCGCAGAACACCGAGCGCATCCTGACCGAGGGCGCGTGCCTGATGACGCGCGACGACGATCCCGGCAACCTCGTGGGCGACGCCCTCGGCGCCGACGGCAGGCTCCTTGAGGAGGGCCGGGACCTGGCTGACGACCGAGCCAGGGTCATCGACGGTACGGGCAACACCGTGCTGCCCGGATTCATCGACACCCGGGCGCCACAGTGGACATCGGAAAATCGCTACCCGGGCACCGGTGTGACTGGCTACGCTCACCCGCCTCTGACCAGCACAGATATGAGGAACGCATGACGCAGCAGTTCACCGACCACCAGGGCCGGGCCGTGGTGGTTGAGGAGATCACGGAAGACAACTGGCGTGATGTCGCCGACGTGGCGCCCGCCGACGGGCAGCGCCAGTTCGTGGCCGCGCTCGCGGCGCGCTATCTCCTGCTCTCCCAGCGCGGCGAGGTGTGGACGTCCCTCGGCGTCCGCGCCGGTGATGACATCGTGGGCCACGTCATGTGGGCGTACGACGACGATCACGACGCCCACTGGATCGGCGGCATGGTGGTGGGCGCGGCCGAACAGGGCAAGGGCGTGGGCCGCGCCACCCTGGGCGCCGTGATCGAGCACCTGTCGGCGCTGTCGGGGTGCCGGCAGATCTGTCTCTCTTACCACCCAGGCAACACTTCCGCCGGCAGCCTCTACACCTCGTTCGGCTTCCAGCCGACCGGGGACCTTGAGGACGACGAGATCGTGATGGCGCTTCTGGTCAGCTAGGACCTGTCCAGCCGGCCATATGACTACTCGCCCCCACGGGGCCGTTCCTACCGTTCAGCACCGGCGTTGCGACAGGTGATCGACGGGATTCTGCACCGAGTGCGGACCTGCGTGCCGTCGCGGTGAGAATTGACACCGCTCTGAGGTTCGGGAGTGTCAGTGGCTGCTGAGAGCATCAGTTCATGACTGACCAGACTGCCTCGATCATTGCGTACTGGGATGCCGTTGCATCCGTCTTCGATGACGAGCCGGATCATGGTCTGCGGGTTGACCACACACGTGCTGCCTGGGCTCGACTCCTGCGTTCATGCATGCCGACCGATCCCGTCGATGTGCTCGACATCGGTTGCGGCACCGGGTCGATGTCCGCGCTGTTGGCTGAGGCAGGACACCGGGTAACAGGGGTTGATCTTGCGCCGCGCATGGTCGAGCAGGCATGCGCGAAGTTCAGTGGCGCTGGTCTCGAAGGCCGTTTCCTGGTCGGCGACGCGATGATGCCCCCGACCGGGGAACAGCGCTTCGGTGCCGTGCTGTCGCGACATCTGCTGTGGACGCTGCCTGATCCGGAGGCCGCACTGCGTGAGTGGGTGTCCCGCCTGAGTCCGGGCGGCCGACTGGTGCTGGTCGAAGGTCGGTGGAGGGAGGCGGGCCAGAGCGGTGTGCCGTATGTGACCGGCACCGAATCGCTGCCGTGGAACGGAGGAATCACTGCCAGTGAACTGGCAGCAGCAGTGCGGACCCTAGTCTCTGGCCTGCGTGTTGAGCCGCTCAGCGATAGCCCGGATCTTTGGGGTGGCCCAGTGACCGACGAGCGCTATGTCCTGGTCGCCGACGTGTGACCTGCTGAGAACGGTCAGCCCGCGGCGGCTCCGTGTTCGCTGGCGCGGGCTCGGGTGGATTCCGGGCTGGCAGTGGAGAACTCCCAGGCCGTAGTGGGAGCCGAACGGGATCCAGCGCTCGGCCTCGACGCTATGCCGGGAGAAGCCCGGCACCCGGGTGACGGCTGCCATGAGGTTGTCATAGCAGACCTTCCCGGTCGGTACTCCACCCAGCGCGTTTGAGAGCGTGGACGTGGCCCTCGAAGAACGCCTGCTGCCCTACCGAGTCCAAGATCCGGTGGACGGCCTTGCCCGAGTAGGACAGCCGGAACGCGAACAGGCAGCAGGTCACCAACTCGCCGGCCAGCCGCACCGTCACGTTGCCGAAGTCGACCTCCGCCTCCGCTCCGGGCTTGTGGGTCTGTGGGACGAAGGCTTCCAGCACGCCGCGTCCGGCTTGGAGCCGGATCGCCTCACGCCGGTCAGCGACGTAGCCACGGACCGTCTGGTACGAGATCTCGTGCGCGCCGTGCTCGTCGAGAAGCCGCTTGGAGATCCGCTGCACCGTGTGCCGCTGCTTGCGCGGCGCAGCCAGGTCGGCCCGCAGCGTGGCTCCGGCCAAGCCGACGTCAACGCCTTCTGCACGGTCAGGAGACCGACGCCGTACTTCCGCTGAAGAGCACGGCCCGCCACGGACACTGCGGCCAGCATCGTCGCGAGCGGCCGCGCGGGCGATGTCGACCTGGTTGTGGTTGCCGGCGACGTTCTCGGGGAGAACGGTGCGCTCAAGGGAAGCGGTGTCGTCTTCGACGAGGCCACGGCCTCTTGCGACCGACTCTTTGACGCCGCCGGCCTGCCGCATCCGACCCGGCCGCCACGTCCGTGGACGACGGCCGAACTCGGGTCCGGTTGTGCCAGCGGGGTGACGCGACCGCCAGCTGTGTCAGCCGCTGAAGCCCGGCTCCCCCGCTGGCAGGTCGTCCGGCAGGAGCGTGCGCAGGTCGTCCACGGTGGGGCGGGCGACGGCGGTGAGGCGGCGGGCCTGGTGGGTGACCATCGTCTCCAGGAGTTGGCGGGCCAGGCGGGCGTTGCCGAACGTGCGGCCCCGCGGTGCTGCGTCGATGCGGGCGCGCAGCGCCTCCAGGGTGGGGGCGGGGCAGGTGTAGCCGGTCTCCTCGGCGTGCCGTTCCATGATGGTGAGCAGTTCGTCGGTGGTGTAGTCCTCGAACTCCACGGACCGGGAGAAGCGTGAGGCCAGGCCCGGGTTGGAGGAGAGGAAGCCGCGCATCTCCTCGGTGTAGCCGGCGACGATCACCACCACTTCGTCGCGGTGGTCCTCCATCAGCTTCAGCAGGGTGTCCACGGCTTCGCGCCCGAAGTCGGAGCCCGCGCCGTCGGGGGTGAGGGTGTACGCCTCGTCGATGAACAGGACTCCGCCCAGGGCGCTTTGGAACACCTCCTTGGTGAGTTGTGCGGTGTGGCCGACGTAGCGGCCGACCAGGTCGGCGCGGGCCACCTCGACCAGTTGGCCGCGGGGCAGGACGCCGAGCGAGGCCAGCAAGCTCGCGTAGAGCCGGGCCACGGTGGTCTTGCCGGTGCCGGGTGCGCCGGAGAAGACCAGGTGCTGGCTGATGCGGGGCACGGGCAGACCGGCGGCCTCGCGCTGTTTGGCCGTGGTGAGGAGGCTGACCAGGTCGGTGACCTCGCGTTTGACGGCGCGCAGCCCCACCATGTCGTCGAGCTTGGCCAGCATCGTCTCGCGGTCCTCCGCCTCCGTCCGGGGGGCCGACGTGGACTCGCTGACGTCCTCCGGCAGCAGCAGCGTCAGGTCCCGCTCGGCCGGCTCGTCCATCGTGGCCAGCCGGAACGCCTGGCGGTCGACCATCTCCTCGAACACCCGGCGCGCGGCCCGGCCGTTGCCGAATGCGGCGCCGCGTTCCATCGTCTCGTAGTGGGCGGCGAGCGCCCGGGAGGTGCCGGGGCCGAGTTCGTACTGGTGGGAGCGGCACATGCTCTCGGTGATCGTCACCAGCTCGTCGATGGAGTAGTTGTCGAATTCGATGGTGCGGGTGAATCGGGAGGCGAGACCGGGGTTGGAGGAGAGGAAGTCGTCCATCTCCGAGGAGTAGCCGGCGGCGATGACCGCCACGTCCTCGCGGTGGTCCTCCATCAGCTTCAGCAGGGTGTCCACCGCCTCCCGGCCGAAATCGTTCGACGAGCCGCCCGAGGTGAGGGTGTACGCCTCGTCGATGAACAGGACGCCGCCGATCGCCTTCTTGAACGCCTCCGTGGTCTTGATCGCCGTGCCGCCGATCACCTGGGCCACCAGGTCGGCGCGGGAGACCTCCACGAGGTGGCCCTGTGGCAGCACTCCGAGTTGGGCCAGGATCGATCCGTAGAGCCGTGCCACGGTGGTCTTGCCGGTGCCGGGCGGGCCCGCGAAGACCAGGTGGCGGCTCATCGACGGCACCGGCATGCCCAACCGCTTGCGGCGCTCGGCGAGTTGGTTGAGGTTGACCAGGGTGCGCACCTGGTGCTTGACGCCGTCCAGGCCGATCAGCGCCTCCAACTCCTGCAGCGGGTCCTGCGGGCCGTCGCCCTGCTGGCCCGGACTGCCGGGGGCGCCGCCGGTGGCCGCGTCCACGCCCCAGGCGTCCGGGGCTCCGTTGTCCGTGCTGGTCAACTCCAGCACTTCGAGCCGGTCACCGGCCCGGGTCTGGGTCAGGCCGGCGCCCCGGTTGTCGCGCACCGTGCAGCCGTGGACCGTCACCGGCTCGGCGGTGTCCACCCGGACTCCGTCGCCGACGCTGCCGGACACCTCGCAGGTGCGCAGTTCGGCGCGGGCGCCGGCGACCAGCAGCACGCCGTGTGCCGCGGCCCCGGAGATCCGCATGCGGGTCAGCGCCGCCTCGCCGCCGTCCTCCACCAGCACTCCGGAGGAGCCGCAGCCCTCCACGTCGGTGTCGCGGACGGTGGCCAGGCCCTCCCGGCCCACCGAGACCGCGGCGTCGCCGCTGGCGCGCAGCGCGCAGTCGTCGAACTGGACCTGTGCGCCGTCGGCGACCCGCACGCCGGCTTGGGCGGCGCGTTCCACGACGCAGAACTCCAGCCGGCCGCGGCCGTCGTCGCCCACCTCCACGCCGTGCCGTCCCGCCCCGGTGATCAGGGTCCGGCGCAGCAGCGGCTTGGCCCGGGAGCGTATCGAGATGCCGCTGCCGCGCGGGTCGAGGACCTCCAGTTGGTCGAACTCGGCGGTGGAGTCCTCGGTGAGCTGTACGGCCGCTTCCGCGTCGGTGCAGTCCCGTACGGTCGTCCGCAGGAACGTCGGCGAGCCGGCGTCGGTGACCCGGATCGCCGGCCCGGCTGCCGCGTCGAAGGTGCAGTCTTCGAAGGTGCCCCGGGACCGCTCGGTGACCACCAGTCCCTGTCCTTTGGTACGGGTGGTGGTGCACCGGCGCAGCAGCGGGTCGGCGCCCGCCGACAGGGCGATGCCGGGGCCCGAGGTGCCGAAGACCGTGACGTCCTCCAGGACCGGTCGGGCGGCGCTGGTCAGGTGGACGCCGACGGCGCTGTCCCGCACGGTGGTGTGCAGCACGCGGGTGGTGCTGCTGCCCTCCAGCGCCAGGGCCGGTTTGTCGGTGCCGCTGATCTCGCAGGACTCCACGGTGCCCTGGGCGTCGCCGTTGGCGAGCACCCCGTTGCCGCGGGCGTCGCGGATCCGGCAGTTGCGTACGGTGGAGCCGGCCTGCTCGCTGAGCACCACGGCGGAGGAGCCGAGGTTCTCCAAGACGCAGTCGTCGATGACGCTGGGCTTGGTGGAGGTGTCGACGATGCCGGCGCCCTCCCGGTTGGTGACCCGGCAGCCGCGCATCGCGAGCGACCCGGTCTCCCGGGCGAGCAACGCGGTCCAGCCCGAGCCGATGACGGTGCAGCGGTCCAGTGCGACCTGGCCCCGCGGCGAGTCCACCACGGCGACGTCCTCGCTACCGCCCCGCAACACCAGATCGGTGAAGAGCACCGCGTCGGCGACGAGCGTGAGGGCGGTACCGCGACGCGGGCAGATCTCCACCGACCCCGGGTCGCCCTCGCCGACGACCGTGACGCGGGTGCGTACGGTGAGGTTCTCGGCGTAGCGGCCGGGTCCGACCCGGATGACCGCCCCCGTCCGCGCCGCGGCCAGCGCCTCGCCAATGGTCCGGAACTCGTCCGACTGCTCCTGACCCACCGTCAGTACTTGCCGTGACACGCTTGCCCCTCCAATGTCCTGCACGGGCCTTCGCCCCGTCCGGTCCCGTGCTCACGTCGCCTAGCATGTGCCGCATGCCCATTGACCGTTGCCGTCGTGTCATGACCCTCGCGGCGGTCGCCGTGATACCCACCCTGCTGTTGGCACCGCCCGCCCGTGCCGACGGCAGCGGGCCCGAGAGCCTGCCCCCGCTGCGCCTGCGGATGGCGGCCGAGGACTCCTGCGCGACCGCCTCGACCAAGACCGCGGGGCGGAGCCCCTGGACCCATCGGGCGCTCCAACTCTCCCGGTCCTGGCAGCTCACCCGGGGTGCCGGGGTCACCGTAGCCGTCGTGGACACCGGGGTCGGGACCAAGGTGCCCGCGCTGGCCGACCGGGTGACCTCGGTGGGCGGGGCGGGTGAGGACTGCGTGGGGCACGGCAGCTTCGCCGCCGGGCTGATCGCTGCCGCGCCCACCGGGCCGGGCACGGTCACCGGCGTTGCTCCCGGGGCCCGCATCCTCGCGGTGCGGGGCACCGACCGTCAGGGCGTCCCGGAAGCCGGGCTGATCGCGCGTGGCATCCGCACCGCCGTGGACGAGGGCGCCCAGGTCGTGTACGTGGGGCAGGTACTCGACGCGGCGGACCGGGAGTTGGCCGCGGCGGTGGCGCACGCGACCGAGAAGGACGTACTCGTCGTGGCGCCCGCCGCTCCGGACGTCGCGCCCAAGGGGGCCGACGGCCGGCCCGACACCCGGGCCCGCGCCTATTGGCCGGCCCGGCTGCCCGAGGTGCTGTCGGTGGTCGACCACGGGCCGGACGGCGGCCGGCCCAAGGACGCGCCCGCCGCGCTCTCGCCCGACCTGTCCGCTCCCGGGGGCGCCGTGGTCGGCATCGGTGCGCGCGGCTCGGGCCACTTCATCGGTTCCGGGTCCTCGCTGGCCGCGGCGCACGTCGCCGGGGCCGCGGCGCTGCTGCGCGCGTACCACCCGGACCTCAGCGCCGCCGCGACGGCGCGCCGGCTGACCGAGGCCGCCTACCCCGACCACACGCCCCGGTTGGACGTGTACGCCGGACTGACCGCGCTGCTCGCGAAGGACCGGGCGCCGGCCGAGAAGAGTCCCGAGCCGGCGGTGCTGCCCGCGTCCGCCGCCGAGGGTCCCAAGAGCCGGGCCCTGTGGATCGGCGGCGGCGCCCTGGCGCTGGTGCTGGTGGTGGGTGCGGCCATGGTCATCGTGCCGCTCGGCAAGGCGCGCGGCTGGCGCCCGGCGCGCTAGCGCGCGCACCGCCACGGTCCTGCCGGGCCGTGGCGCTGGCGTCGCCACGGCCACGTCGCGGGGGACGGAGACCGTCACGAGGTCCCCTCGTCGACGAGCGCCGTCTGGATGTCGACGCTCTTGCGGCGGGTGATCCGCGTACCGCGGCCGGGGATCAGGTTGCGCCCCTTGACGTTGCCGAACACATAGCCTTCCGTGGGCGGGCAGGACAGCAGGATGCCGGGGGTGTTGACCTCCAGCATCCGGCGCAGCAGCGGATCGTTCAATCCGCGTCCCGCGCCCGCCGCCGAGCGGGCCACCACCAGGTGCATCCCCACCTCGTACCCCAGTGCCAGATGCTCCATCAGCGGGCCGAAGGGCTGGTTCAGGGGTCCACCGCCGCCGACCATGTCGTAGTCGTCGACCAGCACGAACAGCCGCGGCCCCGTCCACCAGTCGCACGTGCGCATCCGGGACGGTGCGATGTCCGCGCCCGGCACCCGGGTCTTCACCGCACGTGCCGCGCCGTCCACCAACTCCTTGAGGGCGTCCAGCGACACCGCGTGTCCCAGACGGTGGGAGTCGGGTACGGCCTCGACCAGTTCGCGCCGGTAGTCGACCACCATGATCCGCGCTTCGGCGGGGCTGTAGCGGTCGGTGATCGCCTTCGCGGCCAGTCGCAGCAGATTCGTCTTGCCGCTCTCGGCGTCGCCGACGACGATCAGGTGCGGGGTCGCCGAGAAGTCGTGCCACAGCGTGCCCATGCCCTCTTCCTCGACGCCGAGCGCGATCCGTAGCCCGTCGGCCTCGGCCGGGGGCAACTCGGCGGCGGGCAGCACCGTGGGCAGCATCCGCACCTGCGGCGCCGGCGGGCCCGACCAGCCCTCGTTCACCCGGGCCACCAGGTCGGCCACGCCCTCGGAGAGGTCCGAGGACTCCGTGCGGCCGTCCATGCGGGGCAGCGCCGCCAGGTAGTGCAGTTTGGAATCGCGGGTCAGGCCCCGGCCCGGCACCCGCGGCACCGAGGCCGACTTGCGGACGTCGATCGTGGAGTCCATCGGATCGCCCATCCGCAGCTCCAGCCGGGTCCCGGTCTGGTCGCGCACCGCGGCGGTCAGCTCCACCCAGCGGGAGGTGGTGACCAGCAGGTGGATGCCGTAGTTCAGGCCGCGCGCCGCCAGTGCGTTGAAGGTGCTGATGTGCTGGTCGTAGTCCTGGCGGACGGTGGACCAGCCGTCGACCGCGAGGAACACGTCACCGTGCGCCTCCTCGGGGAACTCCCCCGCCGCCCGGCGCCGCCGGTAGGACGCCATGGAGTCGATGCCCTGCTCCAGGAAGAACCGCTCGCGGTATGCCAGCACCGCGGTGACCTCGGAGATCACCCGGCCCACCCGCTCCTTGTCCATCCGCGCCGCAACTCCACCCACGTGCGGCAACCCCGCCAGACCGGCCAAACTGCCGCCGCCGAAGTCCAGGCAGTAGAACTGGACCTCGCGCGGCGTGTGGGTGAGGGCCAGCGCGGTGATCAGGGTGCGCAGCAGCGTCGACTTGCCGCTCTGCGGGCCGCCCGCGATGCCCGCATGGCCGCCGGCGGCCGACAGGTCCACGATCAGGGGGTCACGGCGCTGGTCGAAGGGCCGGTCCACGATGCCCACCGGTGCGCTGAGCTTGCCGCGCAGCGAGGTGTTGGTCAGTCCGTACTCCGGGTGCGGGACGAGCGGGGCGAGCAGTTCGTCCAGGGAGGAAGGCTCGTTCAGCGGCGGCAGCCACACCTGGTGGGCGGGCGGCCCGGCGTCCCGCATCCGTTCCACGGCCACCGCCAGCAGCGACTGGCTCTCCTCCTCCGGCCGTTCGGTCCTGCTCTCCTCGGGCGGTGCTTCGGGCAGTTGCCGGGGCACCACCCAGCCGGCGGTCCACGGCACCACCTGACTCGCCACCCGCGCCTGGTGCGCCGATCCGCTGCGCCGCCGGTAGGGCCCGGAGACGTACGCGGCACGGAACCGGGTCAGCGCCTCCACGCCCGTCTTGATGAATCCGCTGCCCGGCGTGGGCGGCAGCTCGTAGGCGTCCGGGACGCCCAACACGCCCCGGCTCTCCATCGCCGAGAAGGTCCGCAGCCCGATCCGGTACGACAGGTGCGACTCCAACTGGTGCATCCGGCCCTCGTCCAGCCGTTGCGAGGCGAGCAGCAGATGCACCCCGAGGCTGCGCCCGAGCCGTCCGATCATCACGAACAGCTCCATGAACTCGCGGTGCGCGGCCAGCAGCTCGCTGAACTCGTCGACGACGACGAACAGGCTGGGCAGCGGGTTCAGCGGCGCTCCGTCCGCCCGTGCCTTCTCGTACTCCAGCGCCGAGGTGTAGTTGCCCGCGGACCTCAGCAGTTCCTGTCGGCGGATCAGCTCGCCGTGCAGGGCGTCCTGCATGCGGGCGACCAGTTCCACCTCGTCCGCGAGGTTGGTGATCACCGCGGAGGTGTGGGGGAGTTCGTCGAGGCCGAGGAAGGTCGCGCCGCCCTTGAAGTCGACCAGGACGAAGTTCAACGTCTCCGACGAGTTGGTGAGCGCCAGGGCCAGCACCAGGGTGCGCAGCAGTTCGCTCTTGCCGGAGCCGGTGGCGCCGATGAGCATGCCGTGCGGCCCGGTGCCGCCCTGCGCCGACTCCTTGATGTCGAGCTCGACCGGGGTGCCCCCGGGGCCGACCGCGATCGGCACCCGAAGCCGCTCGGAGCGGGTGCGCCGCTGCCACAGGGCCCCCGGTTCGTGGCGGTGCAGGTCGGCGATGCCCAGCAGGGCGGTCAGTTCGGTGTCGGCGGCCATCGGCTCGCTGGCTTCCCGGCCGACGCCCATCCGGTACGGGGCCAGTCGCTTGGCGAGGGACACCGCGGTCGCCGTGCCCATCGCGTCCGGCCGCCCCAGTGGTACCAGTTGTTCCTTGCGCTCCCGGTCGGTGCGCACCAACTGCAGCGCCCGGTCGGCCAGGTCGAAGCGGAGCGTCACCCGGCCGGGCCGCCAGGTCAGTGCGGAGTCCAGGTCCAGGAGGACCGCGTTGCGGAAGCCGGGGCCGTCCATCCGGTGCCCGTTGGGGACCGTGACCCCGTCGAGCACGACCACCACGTACGGCTCCTCCCGGCCGACCCGGGCCTCCGGGTCGAACGGGGGCCGCTCGGCGAACTCCGGGCCGAGCAGTTCGTCCAGCTCGTTCACCGACGTGACCACCATGCGCACCGCGCCCGCGCCGTCCGACTCGGTCCAGTGCAGGTTGTGCGGGAGCCACTTCACCCACTCCCAGTCGGCGCGCCGGTCGTCGGCGGCGCAGACCGCGATCCACACGTCCTCGGGCGAGTGCACCACGGCGAGTTGCGACACCACGGCGCGCGCCAGTGCGCGGATCTCCGCCCGGTCGCCGCGGAACAGCACGCGGGCCCAGGTCCGCAGGTACACCGCGATCGGCTGCTGGGGCACCGTGGAGTAGGCGCGGGTGAAGCTGCGCAGCGCGTGGGCGCTCAGCGGCTCCAGGTCCTCCACCGGCTTGGTGGAGAGGGGGTTCAGCTTCAAGCCCAGCTTCTGGTCGCCGACCGCGACCCGCACTTCGCCGAAGTCCTCGTCCGTCGGGCGCCGTTCCCACAGCCGGCTGGTGCCCACCAGGGACCACAGGGTTTCCGGTGCCGGGTGTCGCCAGGCGAGCGCCTTCTGCTGCTCGGCGACCGCGGTGCGCGCCTTGCGCCGCACCTGGCGCAGATAGCGCAGGTAGTCCCGCCGTTCGCCGTTCAGCCGCTGTTTGCGTTCGCTGCTGCGGCGCACGTACTGACCCAGCACCATCGCGGCGGCGGAGACCACCATCATGCCCAGCGCCAAGTAGATGAACACTCCGCTGCGGGAGCCGCCCGGGCGCATGTACATCAGCACCATGGAGACCGACATCAGCGCCATCGGGAGGTAGTTCCACACCGCGGAGCTGTCCGGGGTGACCTCCGGCAGCTCGGGGGGCTCCTGGAGGCTCAACTCCCCGTCCGGCATGTCGGGTCCGCGTCTGCGAGCTGGCCGACGGAAAAGGACGGTACTCAACGAGCGCTCTCCTTCCCGGCGCCGCGGGGCGGCACGGCGGGACTCGGGGGGCGGGGCGACGCCGACTGGGCCCCGCGAAACGGTGGACAGGCGGACGGAACAGGCGAGTTGGACAGACCACCACGATGTGTGTGGATGGCCGCGGCCGACCCCGTGGGCGCAAACCCACCGGCCACGGGCAGTCTACGATCCACCTGACGGTTCACTCGTGCGGACGTTCGCGAGGACTGAGGAACCGGTTCCACCAGTAGTGTGCAGCCCGACCACGCACACGTCCAACGATCGACCGACCCTCTGGAGACCTGACGGGGTCTCCCGACGAAGCGTGAGTTCTCCCCATGACCGACAGCACCACGTCCGAATTGTGCCGCGTCACCGTACGCGCTCCGGCCAAAGCCATCGATCTGGCGGTCCCCGCTGACGTCCCGGTCGCCGACCTGCTGCCGACCCTGGTCCGGTACGCCGGCGACGACCTGGCCGAGCGAGGTCTGGAGCACGGCGGTTGGGTGCTCCAGCGGCTGGGCGAAGCCCCGCTCGACGAGGACGCCAGTTTGGAGTCGCTCGGCGTGCTCAACGGCGAGACGCTCCACCTCAGGCCGCACACCGATGCCCTGCCCGAGGTCCTGCTGGACGACCTCGTCGAAGGCGTCGCCCAAACCATGGAGACGCAGCCGTTCGCCTGGACCGCCCCGGCCTCGCGTCGCACCCTGCTGAGCCTGCTGGTGCTCGCCCTGGCCGCCGGGCTCGCCGTCCTCGCCTGGCCGGGGCCCTCCGGCGGGCTGCGCGCGGTGGCCGCGGCGGCCACCGGGCTGTTGCTGCTGGGCGGTGCGGCGTCCGCCAGCCGTGCGGTCGGTGACGCGGAGGCGGGCGCGGCGCTCGGTCTGGCCGCCGTCCCGTACTTCACGCTGGCCGGCTGGCTGCTGCCGGGCGGCGCCCTCGGCGGGCCCGACCAGTGGGAGGTGCTCGGGGCCCGGCTGTTGGCGGCGGGGGCCGCGGCGGCCGGCGGGGCGATGCTCGCCGTGGCCGCCGTCGCCGCGTTCGCCGCGCTGTTCCTGGCCCTGGTGGTGGTGGCCGCCGCAGGCGTCTTCGCGGGGGCCCTGATGATGACCACGGACCTCGGGCCCGGCCATGCGGCCGGGCTGGTCGCCCTGGCCGCGGTGGTGTTCGGGGCGTTCGTGCCGTCGATGTCGTTCCGGCTGTCGGGGCTGCGGATGCCGCCGCTGCCTTCCAATGCCGAGCAGCTCCAGGAGGGCATCGAGCCGCACTCCCCGTCCGCGGTGGCCGCCCGCACGGTGGTCGCCGACGGTTGGATGACCGGCCTGTACACCGCCACCGCCGCCGTCTGCGCGGCCTGCCTCTACGGTCTGGCGCACCGGTTCACCCTGCCCACCGTGTTGCTGTCGCTCGCGCTGTCGCTGCTGCTGTTCCTGCACAGCCGGGCCCTCGGCAACGTCCTGCAGCGGCTGTCGCTGATCGCGGCCGGTGTCTGGGGCGGGGCGCTGCTGGTCCACGGCACGGCCGTGCACGCCGACGCCACGGGGCGGCTGCTGCTGGTCGCCGGGCTCGCCGCGGTCGCCGCCGCCCTCGCCATCGCCTCCTGGACCGTTCCGGGCCGGCGCCTGGTGCCGTACTGGGGGCGGGCGGCCGAGATCCTGCATTCCGCGATGGCCATCAGCATGCTCCCGCTGGCCCTGTGGGTGCTCGGGGTCTACGGCTGGCTGCGGGCCATGAACGGCTGACCGAACGCCCGAGGCCGACCGAGGCCGACCGAACGCCCCTGGCCGACTGCCGGACCGCCGACTCGAAGGACCGACCCACCCATGCAGAACAAGCGCGACCAGGTCCAGGCCCACATGTTCCTGATGGGCCGCTTGACCTCGGGCATGCTCCGCTCCGACCCGGACGCCCCGGAGAGCCCGCAAGGGCGCACCAACCGCGGGATAGCCATCGGCATCATCGTCGCCGTCCTGGTGGCGGTCGGGGCGTTCGTCGTGGGCCTGGTCAGCCCCGGCAAGCAGAACTCCTGGAAGACCTCGGGCGACCTGATCGTCGACAAGGCCACCGGCGCCCGCTACCTCCACCTTGACGGCCGGCTGCGCCCGGTGCGCAACTACGCATCCGCCAAGCTGCTGGGGGGCGCCAAGCTCTCCACCACCACCGTGAGCACCGGCTCGCTCAAGGGCACCCCGCGCGGCACCCCCGTCGGCATCGAGGGCGCTCCCGACGAACTGCCGTCCGCGGGCGACCTGTCCCGGGCGCCCTGGCAGGTGTGCGTCACCGAGGCCCCGCGACAGGGCGCCACCAAGGCGGTGACCACGCTCGCCATCGGCTTGGACGGCGGGGGCGAGCGGCTGGGCCGCGCGCAGGGGCTGCTGGTCGCCGGGCCCGACGGCAGCGACTACCTGATCTGGCAGGGCAGCCGGCTGCGCATCGACCGCGACTCCACCGCCGGTGAGGCGCTGGGTTACGCCTCGGTGCGGCCCGTGCCGGTCTCCGCGGCCTTCCTGAACGCCCTGCCCGCCGGGCCCGACCTCGCGGCCCCCGCCATCGAGGGTGCCGGCAAGGCGGGACCGGAGCTGGGGGGCCGTCCCACCACGGTCGGGCAGCTCTTCACGCTCGCCGTGCCGGGTGCCGACGAGCGCCACTACGTGCTGCGCGCCGACGGACTCGCCCCGGTAACGGCCACCGAACTCGCCCTGCTGTTGGCCGATCCGCGCACCCGCGCCAAGGCGTACGACGGCGCGACGCCGACCCCCGCGGCCCTGACCTCGGACGCCTTGCAGGGCAACCTGGCGCCGGACGCCGGCCGGACCGCGCGGCCCGGCCAGGTGCCGGAGACCCCGCCGACGGCGGTGAGCGTCCCCCGGGACCGCACTCCCTGCGCGCTGGTCACCCCCGACGGCGAGGGCACCCGGTTCGGCGTGGCGCTGGCCCCCACCGCCGATCTCGGTCCGCTCGCCCAGCACTCCGCGGGGGTCGCGGCTGCGGCCTGTCTGCCCGTCGACCGGGTGGCCGTGCGACCGGGACGCGGCTCGCTGGTGCGGCTGGTGGGCGCGGGCGGCGGCGAACTCGGCGGCACGCTCTACCTGGTCACCGAGACCGGGGTGAAGTACCGGCTGGCCTCTTCGGCGGCGGTGCAGGCCCTCGGGTACCAGGACGTCACCCCCGGTGAGATGCCCGCGCTGATGCTGGCGATGCTGCCCTCCGGGCCCGATCTGTCCCCCGAGGCCGCCGAGGCGGGCCGGTCCTCGGTCACCGCCCCGCGGTGCACCGCGCAGCCCGCCGGCGCCGGTCCCGAAGTCGCGGGCCGCGACAGGTCGACGGCGGGCGACAACGGAAAAACAACGTGACGGCAAGAAAGCAAGGCCGCAGTGCAAGCCGGGGTTCCTAGCATCGGGTTCCCGGACCGAACGATGGAGAGGGCGAGGCATGGCCGCCAACGGAATGCAGCAGTCTGAGGAGTCGGCGACCCGGAACGGCGTCCAGGCGCTGGAGATGGCCTTCACCGGCATCACCAAGTGCCGCCAGGACGTGGAGAACACCAAGAACAACCTGATGTCCCACTACAAGGGCAGCGACGGCAAGGCGTTCATGGACCTGGTCACCGCCTGGGAGGAGAAGGCCGACGTCATCCTGGTCAACGTCCAGGACATGATCGAGACGCTGAACCAGACCCTCGTCGAGCACGGCAAGCAGCAGGGTTCCGCGGTCGACTCGATCAACCAGGAGTACGCGCAGTCCGACGCCGTCTTCGACGCGCTGCGCGGCTGACTGACGCCCCGCGGGGCCGCCCGTACTCCCCCATCCCCAGCACGCACGCGAGACGAGGACACGACATGACGGACTTCTCCGACGGCTACATCTACGTCGACTACTCGCACATGAGCAACGCCGCGGACGACATGATCAGCCAGACCAAGGCGATCGACAGCATCCTCACCAACTTGGACGCCGAGCTCAACGAGTTGAAGAACTCCTGGATCGGTGACGACAAGGACGTGTACAGCCAGAAGCAGCAGGTCTGGAACAGCGCGGTCCAGGCGATGGAGGAGCTGCTCACCAAGCACTCCATGCTGCTGACCAGCGTCTCGGAGAACTACCAGTACAGCGAGCGGTCCCTGACCCAGATGTGGGACTCGGTGAAGATCGGCCGCTGACCCGGCCCGCGGGCCGCGGCCCGGCGGCCCGCCGTGCACCACCCCGACCCTCAGGAGACGCGCCATGGCGAAGGAAGACCCGAACAAGGACCCGAACAAGGACACGGGCAAGCTCAGCATGGACAAGGCGGGCCTACATGCCTTCCAGCGCGACCGGGTCGAGCCGTTCGAGGAGGAGCTGCGCAAGATCGCCCTGGACGACCCGACGTTCGGCCCCTCCATGGGCAAGCTCATCGGTGACGCGGACTACTCCGGCAAGCGCGACTTCGCCACCTACGGCGCCTCCCGTCCACTGATGCTCGGGCCGATGCTCAAGGAGGAGTTCCTGCACGGCAAGGGCCTCGCCCTCAACCAGGCGATCGGCAAGTCGGCCGAACGGCTCACCAAGATCTACGACGAGCAGACCGGACTCTTCAAGGACCTCCGCGAGAACCTCGAATCGAGCATCGAGACGCTGTTCAGCGCCCAGTCGGGCAACCTGGTCGGCATCGACGGCCAGGACTTCCTGGACGTCTTCGAGGACGTGGAGTCCCGTCTGAACGGTGGCCAGAGCGGCGGGGGCGGGGGCAAGGACAAGGACGACGACAAGTGACGGGCGACCGCGCCACGCCCTAACCGCTCGTCACCCCGTCACCGCCCTCGACGCCGGCGCGGCTCGCCGCGTCGCACCCGCCCGCCCGCCCCGTTCCGCCCCAACGCCCGGAGAGTCCCCTCGTGGCCGAGAACGTCGTCTACCCCGCAGACTCCGTCGATGACTACTGGCACACCGCCGTGCAGGTGCTCACCGGGTACGTCATGCCCAAGCGAGAGCTCCTGTTCGGTTCCCTGGTGGGCAACGACAAGATCCCGCTGATGCGGGTGGAGTTCTCCGACCACGACGGGGAGCCCTCCAACGCGGTGCTCGACGCCGTGAACGACCTGAGCTGGCGCAGCGAGAACTCCGGCTGGCGGGTGGAGAACACCGACTTCGTGGTCCCGTTCTACTCGGGCAAGAGCGGGCCGATCGCGGAGGCCCCGACGGGCACCAAGGTCAAGATGAAGAAGGCCCGCATCACCCTCCTCGGCACCGCTGGCACCGACGACGCGCCCGCCGGCGGCGTGGTGCTCGGGGGCGAGTTCAAGAGCGGGCTCGGCAAGGACTTCCAGGGGCAGAGCAAGGACACGACCTGGAGCAACAAGGCGCTGGCCCAGTACAGCTACGGCGGCGGCAAGGCCCTGGAGCAGTTGCTGAACTACGGCAGCACCCTGCACTTCAGTTGGAACGACCTCCCGGTGAAGGACGCGGACGCGGTGGACCTGGAGTCCTTCGCCCGCAACGCCCAGGCGTTCGACCGGGTGGCGCAGTTCTTCGCCGCCCGCACCAGGGAGCTGAAGGACTGGGAGTTCGACCTCGGCAAGCAGGAGGCGGCCTGGAAGGGGCAGGCAGCCGGGGTCTTCAAGGACCTCATCCACGCCCTGGTGCGCACCTACGAGTCCTACAGCGAGCAGTTCCCCGTCTCCGGGACCGTCAACTCCACCTACGGCAACGACCTGCGCCGCTTCCAGCGGGACGTCAAGAACGCCGCCGACAAGCTCCACGGCAAGTGGGACACCTGGCAGCTCCTGACCGGCAACCCGCTGCGCTGGCTCCATGACGTGCTGTTGGACGTCACCGACCACATCTGGCACAACAACATCAAGAAGGTCCGCTTCAAGGCGACCTACGGCGCCCGCGGCATGAGCACCGGCGGTTACCACTACGTCAAGTACGACGGCTTCTCCGGTGCGGTCAGCCCGTACGGGATGTTGGAGGAGAAGGAGACCTGGAAGAAGATCGGCGAGGAGGCGATCCGGCGCTGGCAGAAGTCCGTGCAGGACGTCCTGTCCGCCGCCGGCAAGCAGGCCCTGATCGACGTCGAGAACTCCCTCAACGACCAGAAGTTCCCCGAGAAGATCACCACCGAGACGATCAGCCTGAGCAACCAGCTCGCCAAGGACCAGGCCGCCCGGGACCGGGCCGATGCGGCGAAGGCGAAGGCCGATGCGGCGGCGGCCGCCGCGGCGGCGAAGGCCGAGGCCGAGCGCAAGCAGCGCGAGTTGGAAGAGAAGATGCGGCTGGCTCAGGAGGAGGCCGAACGCAAGCAGCGGGAGGCGGAGGAGAGGGCGCGCCGGGCTCAGGAGGAGGCCGAGCGCAGGCAGCGGGAGGCCGAGGCCCGTGCCGAGCAGAGGCAGCGGGAGGCCGAGGAGCGCGCTGCCAAGAGGCAGGCGGAGCTGGACGCCAAGCAGGAGGAGAAGGAGCGGGAAGCCGAGGCGAAGCAAGCCGAAGTCGAACGCAAGCAGGAAGAGAAGGAGCGCGAGGCCGAGGCAAAGCAAGCCGAGGCGGAGCGCAAGCAGGCCGAGAAGGAAGCCGAACAAGAAGCCAAGCAGGAAGAGGCCGAGCAACGCGCCGAGCAGAAGCAGGCCGAGCAGGAGGCGAAGCAGGAGCAGAAGGAGAAGGAGGCCGAGGCCAAACAGGCGGAGCAGGAGGCCAAGCAGGAGAGGTTGCAGCAGGAGGCCCAGGACCGGCAGGTCCTGTTGATGAATCAGACCCGTGCGGAGCAGGAGCGGCAGCGCAAGGAGCAGGAGGCGAAGCAGGAGGAGGCCGAAGCCCGGCAGGAGCAGAAGGAGGCCGAGCAGGAGGCCAAGCAGGAAGAGAAGGAGCGCGAGGCCGAAGCCAAACAAGCCGAGGCGGAGCGCAAGCAGGCCGAGAAGGAAGCCGAACAAGAAGCCAAGCAGGAAGAGAAGGAGCGGGAAGCCGAAGCCAAACAAGCCGAAGCCGAACGCAAGCAGGCCGAGAAGGAAGCCGAACAAGAAGCCAAGCAGGAAGAGGCCGAGCAACGGCGGATCCAGACGGAGTCCGAGTACCAGGCCAAGCAGGAGGAGAAGGAGCGCGAGGCCGAAGCCAAGCAGGCCGAAGCCGAGCAGCGGGCCGAGGAACGGCAGGCAGAGGCCGAGGCGAAGCAGGAGGAGCAGGAGCGCAAGGCCGAGGAGCGGCGGGCCGAGCAGGAGGCGAAGCAGGAGCAGAAGGAGAAGGAGGCCGAGGAGCGGGCCGAGCGGCAGATGCGGGACCTCGGGCTCGACGGGCTGGACTCCGGTTCCGGCTCCCCCGGTTCGCAGGACGCTCCGATCCCCGACGGTCTGCGCCACCCCGACGGCTCCCGGATCGGCGGCGAGTCCGGCACCACCACGCTCAACCCGGACGGCACGGTCACCTTGGACCACCCCGACGGGTCGTCCCGCACCATCGACCCGTCCGGCGGCGAAGTGGTCACCACCCTGCCCGACGGCTCCACCGTCTCCGACCACCTGCGTCCGGGCGACTCGATCACCAACGCCGACGGCAGCGTCACCCGGCTCGGCGAGGACGGCAGCCTCACCACCACCCTGCCCGACGGCTCGCGCAGCGTCCTCGACCCCGACCGGGGGACGCTCACCACCAGCCAGCCCGACGGGACCACGATCAGCTCCCCCATCGATCCGGGCGAGACCCTTCCCACCGGACTCGGCGGCGGGACGTCCGGCGGCGCGGGCGCATCGGGCGGCGGTTCCCTGTACTCGCCCGACTACTCCGGCGCCGGTTACGAGGAGGAGTTGTACGACCGGTCCCTGGACTCCCCCGGCGGCGGGTCGGACCGCGGTCTGGGCGCCGGCAACGGCGCCGGTGCGGGGATGCCGATGCTCCCCATGGGCACGCGCATCAACGGCTCGTCCACCGGTGGCGCCGAGGGCGAGCGGGTGCGCGGCACGGTCGACGACGGCCAGGCCGTCACCACCCGCCGCTCCGCGGGCGGCCGGGGCCAGGACGAGGTCTCGGTCGCCAACCGGGGCTCCCTCGCCACGGCGTCCGGGGGCATGCCGTACATGCCGCCGATGGGCGGTGGCGGCGGTCAGCAGACCGAGAGCCAGGACCGCGAGCGGGCGTCCTGGGTGGAGGAGGACGAGGACGTGTGGGGCACGGACGAGGGTGGCGCCCCCGCGGTCATCGGACGCTGACCGCCTCGAAGACCAGTACCAGGGGAGACCAGGGATGAACGAACCGATCCAGGAGCGGCTGGCCAAGGCGGTGGCCCGGTTGGAGCAGACCCGACAGGCCGTCGCCGTCGCCGAGCAGCAACTGCGCAGCTCCAGCGTCACCGTGCGGTCCCGGGACCGCAGCGTGGAGGTCACCGTCAACTCCCAAGGCCATCTGACCGACCTGCGCTTCCTCGACGGCAAGTACCGCACCATGGGGTCCGCCCAGCTCGCCGCGGCGGTCATCGAGGCCGCCCGGCAGGGGCAGGCGGAGATGGCCCGTACGGTGCTGGACGTCTTCCAGCCGCTCTCCGAGACGGTCGGCGACCGGCCGCACATCGAGGGCTCCGGCGTCGACTGGGGCAACGTCTTCGGGCCGCTGCTGGAGACCGTGGAGCGGGGCGGAGCGGGCCGCGGCGCCAGCGACCGACTGCGTGACGAGATCACCGAGGACGGCGATGAGGGCGGGCCCGCGGCCCGTCCCGAGGACCGGAGGAAGGGGCAGCGATGAGCTACGGATACGGTTCGCACTTCGAGGGGGACCCCGCCAAGCTGTCGGCGTTCATCGCCGAAACCCGCGCGCTGGCCAGGCGGTTCAAGCAGGTCGCCAACGAGTTCCCGGGCGAGGTGGCGTCGACCTCGATGTGGCCCGGAATCGACGACGAGTACGCGCAGGAGATGCGTCCGCAGGCGGAGCGCGAGTTCGAGTACGTCCAAGACGGTCTGAACCTGGTCGCCGACGGCTTCGACGCCTCCACCGAGGGCCACTTCCTGGCGCTGCGGAAGATCAAGTCCACCCAGTCCGAGAACCTGGACGGCATCGGTGAGCTCAAGGGACAGCTGGGCTCGGTGGGCGAGGGCGGCGGCTCGGGCGGCGGAAAGCACTGACCGTTGATCCCCGACAGCATCGAGTTCCCGGAAGAGGCCCGCTGGATCCTCTTCGTCCTGCTCGGCGAGTTGCCGTTGCAGGCGTCGTCGGACATGGCGTTCTCCAGCGCCACCCCGTACGACGACAAGGCGGGGCAGGTCCTCGCGCTGCGCGGTGAGCTCATCGACCTGTTGGGCAAGGTGGACGGTGCGCTGCCGCCGCAGGTGGCGGCGAGCTTCAAGGAGGCGCTGGCTCCCCTGACGGGCATGGGCGGCTCGGACGTCCTCGGCGACCTGGCGGACCAGATCCGTCAGGTCTCCGGCAACCGGGTGAAGCAGTCCCAGAAGATCATGGAGTCCAAGTACGAGATCATCGCCGAGGCCCTGATCCTGCTGGCCGAACTGGCGATCATCGCGGCGCTCTCGGTCTTCACCGGCGGTCTGTCGTTCACCCAGACCGCCACCGCCAAGGCGCGCACCACGGTGGCCGTCCTCACCATCATGCAGCGCCTGCTCAACCAGTCCCATCTGCTGCCCGCGTTGAGCGAGGCGGTGCAGGAGGCGCTGACCACCCTCGCGGTGCGGCTGGCGATGATCGCCCTCAACGACGGCAAGCGCCGCCCGGACGGCATCGACGGCCGCGACATCCTCAAGGCGTTCGTGGTGGGCGGTCTCGCCGGGTTCTTCGGCGACGTCATCTCCAAGTACATCGGCGACATCTTCAAGAACCAGTTCAAGAACTTCGGCGACAACAAGTGGGCCGTTTTCGGCGGGAACGTCTTCCGCAACGCGGCCAGCGAGGGCCCGAGCGAAGGCTTCGCCGAGTTCCTGGTCAACGGCCTCTTCGACGGGCGCTGGAAGTTCGACCTGCTGTCGATGGCGGGCGGCAGCGTCAGCGCCGTCACGGAGATGATCCTCAGCGGCGCCCTGGACCACATCACGAAGGACCTGAACAAGAAGTTCTTCGACGGCCGGAACGTGTTCGCCACGTACAACCCGCCGCCCGGCCCGCACACCGTCCTCGGTGGCGGGGGCGGCGACGTCGTCGTCGACCCCCCGAGGACTTCGCCGCCCACGCCGAACACCGTCACCACCACGTCGTCCGACGGTCCCGCGTCGTCCCCCACGCCCGACCGCGTCCTGCCACCGCCTCCGCCGCCGTACGTCCCGGTGCACACCGCGCCGCCGGTGGTCGACCCGACGCTGGTCTCCAACCCTCCGGCGCCGGTCGACGTCCCGCCGTACAACCTGCCGACCGGCGGGGTCGACCCGCTGCCCGGCAGCACGTCCCCGCACGTCCCCACCGGCGGGAACGGCGTCCGTGACACGACGCTCGTCATCAACTCCCCCAGCCCACTCCCCCCGCCGCTCCTCGACACCTCCTCCCCCTCACCGTCACTGGCCACCCCCGTCCCCGGCACCACCACGACGCCCGTCACGGCCCCGGTCTCCCCTTCCGTGATCGATCGCACCGCCAACCCGCCGTCCTCCGTCACGCCTTCGCCGTCGTCGTCGTCGCGGACGCCAGAGGACTCCTCTCAGGAGAGCCCCGCGCAGGACGACGTCACGCCTGCGGTCACCGCGCCCCCCGGCGTCCCGTCGCAGACCCCCGATCCGATCCGGTCCGAGCAGTGGCGGCCCCGCCAGGACGCGGCGCCGGTCACCGTCGTACGTACCGAAGTGCCGGTCGCGCCGGAAGACGACGGGACGGACGCGACGGACAGGACAGGCGGAACGGAAGGGGCCGACGCGCCGGTACGGAGCGGCGAGTCCAGCACCGTCGACACCGAAGTGCGACGCGTCCAGGCCGACGACGGCCGTTGGGTGCGCTCCTTCACCCTGGACGTCCCCGTCCGCCCGGGCCCCGGGCTCGACGGAGTCGACCTCGACGACCTACGGGAGCGGGTGCGCGTCCTGCTCGACACCGAGGTCAACCAGGGCCTGCTGCTGCCGAACTCCGGTGACCAACTCCACGTCGACCTCTCCGTGGTGATCGATCCGGGCGCCGCCGAAGCGGTCGAGTTCTCCGCGACGGCGCAGCCCGCGCCCTCCGACGGGCAGCACATCCGGCTGTACGGCGACGACCCCGCGCTCGCACCCGCCGATCGCGAACGCCGTCGGGCCGACAACGCCGTCACCGTCCTGCGCCAACTGCTGACCAGGGCGGGCCTCACCCCCACCGCCGACCCGGCGACCGGTCCGCTGGTCACTCCGGAGGCGCTGCGGACCGCGGAGTCCGTCACCGACGTCGTGCGCACCGACACCACGCTGACCGATGATGCGCAGACCGACGTC
Source organism: Streptomyces sp. NPDC017979 (assembly GCF_044328175.1). NCBI lineage: Bacteria > Bacillati > Actinomycetota > Actinomycetes > Kitasatosporales > Streptomycetaceae > Streptomyces > Streptomyces sp. NPDC017979. Next base: position 73,412 of record NZ_JBIRGU010000007.1, read on the forward strand.
ACTCAGGCCGATACCGACTCCGCCACCGTGCCTGCCGTCGTCCGTCCGTCCTTGGAGTCCAAGGGCCCCGATCTCGGTCCGGTTCAGCCGCTCTCGACCGACTCCGAGCCGCCCGTCCGTCCAGTCACGACGGGCCTGGACGTTCCACGTCCGCTCGTCACCGCCCTGGGGCTGCCGTCCGAGGCCGATTCCGACAGCGAGGAGACGTCATCGGACGACGACAGCGACGTCGAGTCCGATGACGAGCACCCCTCCGTCGCCGCGACCGCCCCGCGCACTGGACAGCCGCAGCCGCAGGGACTGATCCACCGGCACCCTCCCGACTACATGCTTCAGGTCGGATCCGGCGTCGGCAGGCTGCTGTACGGGCTCGGACTACCGGTGGTGCTGGCCGGCGACGCGCGCAGCCGGGTGCAGTTCGCCAACCCCCGCCCGCTGCTGCACGTGGACTTCGAACTGCTCGGGGCCGAGTTGCCGACGGCCGAGGAGATCCACCGGAAGCTGGCACCGCTGTCCGGGCCGGCGGTCGTCACCGTGCCCGCGCAGGACCGTGCGGGGACCGTCGTCCTGACGGTGAACGACGTCGAGATCCGGATCACCGTCGGCACTCCGTCCGCCGGCTACACCACGGCCCCCGGCTTCACCCTGCCCGCACCCGACGACTCCCTCGCCGACATGGCCCTCGCTCTGGCCACCGCACCGGACCGGACCCGGCGCGAAGAAGCCCTCTTCGACCTGTTGTGGGCACTCAGCCGCTCCCCCGCCGACGGGCCCCGCGCCGCCGCGCTCGTCCGGGCCCGGCAGGACGCCTACCGTGCCGCCGCACCTCCCGGGGCCGCCCCCGTCCTCTCCGTACGGCTCAGCGAAGTCCTCGACACCGCCCTGAACCCCGACGCCCTGCACCAGCACGAGGGGCTCTGGGCCGACAACGAAGCGTCCGAGGACGACGAGCCGCGGCTGACGCACGAGTTGGTGACGCTCGCCGACGAGCTGCGCGCCCTGCCCGAGGTCGGCGCCGATCCGATCCGCTCCCTCGCCGCCCGGCTGCCCGGCATGTCGCACGACCGGATCACCCGCAAGCTCGCCGGGCTCACCCCGGACGAACGCGAACGGTTGGCCGGCGACCCGACCTTGGTGAACGCGCTGCGCGCTGCGCTGCCAGCGGCCGACTTCGCCTCGGTCGCGGCCGACCTGATCATCCAGGTGCCGGCGGGAGTCCACCAGCCGGTCTCCGCCCGCGAGAGTGCGCGCAAGCAGGTCAGTCGACTGTTCCAGGACCCCGACGTCACGGCCCGGCTGGTGAAGCTCGGCTCGCGCGCCGTGGTGGTGCCCCGGGACCAGGCCGTGACCTCCCTGGACGCCTTCCACGACCTGAAGGACCAGGTCAGTTCCGACGGCCGGTGCTTCCACACGATGCGCGGCGTGGCCACCCTCCACGCGGCCATCAGCGAGGAGAACCTGCTCGGCGAGCTCACGTCGATCGGCACCGTGCAGAGCCTGCCCGACGGCTACTCGGCCACGCTCCACGAGGTGTCCCACATCGTCCACCGGGTGGGCCTGGGCTACGGCGACCTCGAACGGATCAACCGGGTCTTCGACGCCACGAAGAAGTTGGGCGAGAAGGGCGCCTGGCCCGACGGCGTGCTGTACGCGTACGACAAGGAGACGGGCAAGCGGCTGGGTCCCAACTACAGCAGCTTGAACCAGTTCGAGTTCTTCGCGCAGCTCACCAACGTCTACTTCCGGGCCAACACGGGCAACGACCCGGTCACCAAGGCCCCCCGCAACAACGGCGGCCCGCAGTGGGTGAAGGAGCAGCACCCCACGCTGTACCCGCTGATGGAGCGGTTGTACGGCCCCGGTCCCGAGCGTTCCCTGAGGCTCAACCCGGTCGACACCACCCAGGCCCTCAACGATGGGCTGGCCCAAGCCCGCGCCCTGCTGGGCGACGGAAGCGTCAGCGACCCGGACCTCGACGCCGAAATCCCCGCCGCCCCGGCTCCCGACGGCGACCGCCGCACCCGTGCCTCGGCCGCGCGCACCGGAATGTACCCCCCTCTCGCCGCACCCACGCAGTCGTCGGGCCCGGACTTCGAGCCCCACCCCGACCCCGTGCTGGAGGTCGGGCAGCACGTCGCCCTCGCCCTGCACGGCCTCGGCCGTCCGGCGGTGCTGGCCGGTGCCGCGCGCGCCGTTGTCCAGTTCGACAGTCCCCGTCCGCTGAACGCCGTGGACTTCCAGCTCGACTCGACCGATCTGCCCACGGTCGACAGCATCCGCCGGGCACTGGAGCGGACCCTGCCCGATGCGCGGGTCATCGCCCTGCCGAGCCCTGACGGCAGCAAGGCCGTCTCCCTCGCGGTGGACGGCGTCACGGTCCGGATCGCCACCGGAAGTACGCCCGCCGAGACCGTCAGGATCGACGGGTTCACCCTGCCCGCACCGGCCGGATCCGTCGTCGACGCCGCCCTCGCCGTGGCCACCGGGTCCGACCGTGCCCTGCGCGGGCAGGAGCTCCTGGACCTGCTGTGGGCGCTCGGTGGCACCCACGCCGACGGGCCCCGGGCCGCCGCACTCGTCCGGGCCGGGGCGGACGCCTACCTCGCCACCGCGCTCCCCGGTGCCGCCCCCGCCTTCTCCGTACAGCTCAGCGAAGTGCTGGACGCGGCCCTGGACCCCGACGCCCTGGCCGGACACGAGCAGGTCTGGACGGAGCTCGGGGTCGACGAGGCCGATCTGCCCCGGCTGCGGGCCGAGTTGGTCGCGCTCGCCGACGAACTGCGCACCAGGCCGGACGTCGTCGCCGACCCGGTGCGCGCGCTCGCCACCCGGCTGCCGGGCATGTCCACGGCCGAAATCATCCACGCAGTCGACGACCTGACGCCGGACCTGCGTGAACGGCTGGCAGGCGGGCCCGCCCTGGTGAACGCGGTACGGGACGCGCTCACCCCCGCCGACTTCGCCTCGGTCGCGGCCCATCTGATGGTCCAGGTGCCGCCCGGCTCCCAACAGCCGGTCTCCGCCCGCGAGACCGCCCGGACCGAGGTCGCCCGACTGCTGCACGACCCCGAGGTGACGGCCCGGCTGGTCAAGGGCGGCTCACGGGTCGTGGTGGTGCCCCGGGACGAGTCCATGACGTCCCTGGACGCCTTCAAGCACCTGAAGGGCGAGCGGACCGAGGACGGCCGGCTCTGGGACGACGTGCGGGGCGCGGGCCTGCACAGCGCCGCGGTCACCGAGGAGAACCTGCTCGGCGAGGACACCACGGTCGGCGACGAGGAGCCCTACGACGACGGCTACTCCACCACCCTCCACGAGGTCGCCCACACTGTCCACCAGCACGGCCTGGACGCCGCCGACCGTCAGCTGATCCTCGACGCCTTCGACGCCACCGACCGGTTGGGCGAGGACGGGGCCTGGCCGGACGGCGCGCTGTACTCGTACGACGAGGACGGCGAACGCAGCAGGCCCAACTACAGCAGTCTCAACGAGTTCGAGTTCTTCGCCCAGCTCACCAACGTGTACCTGCGGGCCAACGGCGGCACCGACGTGTACACCGGACTGCCCCGCAACAACGGCGGCCCTCAGTGGGTGAAGGAGAACCAGCCCGACCTCTACCCCCTGATGCGCCGGTTGTACGGCCCCGGCCCGGGGCGCCCCTCTCCGGTCAACCCGGTCCACGCCACGCGGACCGAGAAGGAGTCGCTGGCGCACGCCCGCACCCTGTGGGGCGAGCCCGCCGACAGCCACGCTCCGCAGGAGCGTCCGAGCGATTCGACGCCCGTCCCGGGCGACCGCAAGCACAAGAAGTACGACGGGGTGCGGGCCCTGTGGCACGCCGCCACCGGCAGCCACCGCCCGCAGCCCCACCCGGACGTGCCGGCGCCGGCGACGGGCGGCAAGAAGAGGTACGAGAAGGCGCGCGCCCTGTGGCGCACCGCCACCGGCACCCGCCCCCCGGCCGCTCCGCCCTCCCCCGTCCGGCGCGGCACGTCCGCCGCCCCGGCGCCGACCGAACTCCCCGAACTGTCCGCCTACGCCCGCTCCTACGGCGCCCGGCACGACGGCCACGTCGGGCTCGTGCTCTTCGAGCCCACGCAGCAGACCGTCCTCGACGGCCTGTACCGGCAGATCGCCGACGCCCTCGGCGTGCGCGACGGCACTGCGGACGCAGCGGCCGTGCGCGACCAACTCGCCGACCAACTGTCCGCCGAGGCCGTCGAAAGGCACCGTCCCGAGCTGCGCGGGACCCTGGGCCACCGGATCACCGTGCGGTACGGGGGCCGGACGCGCACGGTCGACGTCCGGCTCGCCCACCGCGACGTCCGCCACTCGCCGCGCTACTACGGCTCGGGGGCGCAGATCCCGCCGGACACCCAGGTGGAGCGGCGCGGCGAAGGCGCCCAGGGGTTCACCGCCGTCGAGAGCTCCGGTACCTACCGGACGATCGCGCTGCCCTGGTCGATGACCCGGTCGATCGCCGCCGGTCCCGTGCGCTCGGGCGATGTCACCGTCACCCCCAGCCTCACCCACAATCAGCTCACGCAGAGCGTCACCGTCGGCGAGACCTTCCACGTCACCACCAAGCACAACGCGAAGGAACCGGCGCGCCCGCTCGACCTCGACGGGCTGTGGCAGGTGCGGGTGGACGCACCGAACGACGGCTCCGGCCGCTGGCAGCGCCCCCGGTCGCACGGGACGCTCACCGGCTGGTTCCCCGAGCACCGGGCCGTCGGCGACGACACCGACCCGGCCGACCTGCCCGCGCCGGGCCCGCTGGACGACCTGCCGCTGTGGGGCGCGGAGAGCGTGGGCGAACCGCGCCGCCTGCACGTCGAAGCCCTCGCCCACCGGGACCTCCCCTCGCTGCGCACCCTGGGCCCGTACTCCCTCCAAGCCCTGACGGACTTCCTCTCGGAACGGAACCTGCGCGGCAGCGCGCTCCAGCAGACCGAGGGCGACGTCTACTCCCCGGTCCTCGGCGACGCCGACGACAACGCCGTCGGCGTGCTCCAACTCATCGCGCACATCGATCCGCAACAGCCCCTGCTGCGCAGCCCCGACAACAAGCTGGCCCTGGAGAACTACCTGGCCCGCGGCACCAGCGTGGAGCAGTCGGCCCACGTCAGCAGCGGCCTCGGGCTGGACGTCGTGGGGGGTCCCACCTTCACCGGTGACGACTCCAGCGAGCGCACCGCCGGCACCGGCGTCGGCATCGGCCCTCAGTTCCGCGGCGGCGGCGCCTGGAAGGTCGACGAGAGCTTCATCGGCACCGCGACGTCGACCCAGCAACACGGTGGCTTCACCACCGGCGGCCAACTGCTCACCCCCGCGACCGTCACCTACGAACTCGTCCTGCACCTGGCGGACGGCGGACGGGAACGCGCCGTCTTCGGCCCCTGGACCGACGGCCTGCGCCTGCTGGTGCCTCCCCGCGACGCCCTGACGGGGCACCGCCCGCAGGGGGCCGAGGTGCGGACCCTGATCGACCGCCTGGAGCACCTGGCGAGCATCGGCTACGCGGACCTGCCGTTCCGCGTCGCCAGCCCCGGCCTCGACGCCATGCTGGACGACGCCGAGAGGTGGCTGCGCTCCGAGGGCTTCCTGCCGCCCGCGCAGCGGCCCACCGGCGGCCGTCTGCCGGTGCCCCGGAACGAGCGGCTGCGCCGCGCCCAATTGGCCAACCTGCGAAGGCTCGGGGACCTGCGGACCCGACTCGGCCGCGCCATGGCGATGCAGAACGCGGTCGACGGCGGGCACCCGCTCTTCTTCGAGCAGCCGGCCGCCGTCGGGCCCACCCGCCGGGTGCAACTGCGGCTCTCCGCGCGACGGGACACCCGCCGCCCCACCGAGCACACCCGCCGACTGCCCGACGCCCACCCGCTCGGCTTCAGCGGCTTCGAGGCCGGTGGCAAGCGGCAGCGCGGCACCGCGCTGACCGGCTCCCTCGGATTCGGCTTCAACGTCAGCGTCCCCGTCGCCGGCGGCAAGGGCACGGTGACCTTCGGGCCGGAGTGGACCGGCAGCGTGCAGGACTCCAACGCGGTCTCCGTCGGCGACGTCACGGGCGAGGAGCACCTCCTGTTGGAGACCCAGGAGGGCGGCGACGCCTTCGATGTGCCCGCCCTCTTCGAACTCGACCTGTACGAGGGCTCCGGTGACACCCCCCTGATCCGGTTCGCCGACGGCCTCGCCGACGACGGCACCGGGACCACGGACGACGACAGGGCCGACTCGCCCCCGCCCCCGCCCGCGCCCGACGGGGCCGGCGAAGCGATCGCCATGGTGTCGCTCGGGCCGCCCGCCCCGCGCGGTGCCCCCGGCACCGTCTCGCTCTTCGTACGGCACTTCCTCACCCGGCCCGCCACCGAGACGCCGGCGGCCAGCGCCGGGCACGTCGTGCGCCGACCGGTCACCGACGGTTCGGACGACGACGACTTCAGGCGGCTCGGCATCGTCGACGCGACCGGGCGCCCGCTGCCCGACGTGGTCCCGCTGGCCGACGGCATGGTGGTGGACAGCGTCCGCGCCACCGCCGCCATCATGGACGCCCTCACCCAGGTCTTCGCCAAGACCCATCCCGGCCACGCCCTGCCCGGGCCCCTGACCCGCGCCGTACGGTCCGCCGGCACCGCCCTGTCCAGCACCGGCGAGACGCTCGGCCAGGGCGCGCGCCGCACCCGCGAACTGGCCCGCCAGGCCGTCCCCACCGGGGTGTTGGGCCCCGTCAACCGGGCCACCGCCCTGGCCACCGAAGTGCTGGGCCCCCCGCTGTCCCGGGTCACCGAGACCTCCCACCACTGGGGCAGCGCCGCCTACAAACGGCTCTCCGTCGCCGCGCTCGGCGCCGACCGCCAGGACGCCGGCACCCTCGCCACCGAGACCCAGCACATCGGCATCCGGCCCGGCCAACTGACCACCCGGGCCCACCAGATCTTCGCCGGACACTACGTCCTGGACGCGCTCACCCTGCCCGGGATGGCGGCCGACGACGTCCTCCAGGTGAGGATCGAGGGCTATCTCCACCACCCCCGGCACCTGGGGAGCCCCGTCTTCTACAGCGAGCAGTCCGAGCTCTCCACCGTCTTGGCCGTCGACCAGCACGGCGTGGCGAAGACCCACCAGTTCACGGGCGCCGTCACCGGCCTGCAGAACGCGCCGGCCAAACCGGCGAAGCCGGCCGCCCAGTTCAACCCGAGCCTGCGCCACGCCTACAGCCACCGCAACGACTCGATCGACGCCCACACCGCGAGCACCAAGGTCTCCCGGGTCCACATCCACACCGGCGTCCACCACCTGATCGCCACCGACATCACCCTGCTGCTCACCGTTCGCCGCGGCGTGCGCAACGTCTTCGGCAACACCGTGGGCCTCGGCGCGTCGGCGCCGGTCGTGGTCGCCGTCGACGTGCCCCGCGCGATGGCCATCCTCGCGCCGGAGCCGGTCCTCCTGCGGTACACCCGGTTCTACGCCTTCCCCGGGGTGACGCTCCCGGCGCTGCCCGCGCCGAGCCTCCCGCCGCCGGACGCCTTCGCCCGCACCCGCACCCTCACCTTCGGCAGCGTGCTGTCGCTCACCCAACTCGACGACGTACGGCACCGCAGGGAGCAGCGCGACCGGCTGGGCGCCGAGTTGTCGCGGCTGGTGGAGCACGAGGCGTACGGCATCACCGGCCCGGGGCACTCCTCGTACCGGGACGGCGTCGCCGCCGAGATCGCCCGCTTGACCGAGCCGTCGGCGCTGCGGACCCTGCCCGGCCGCGGACGGGCCGGGCAGGACGCCCAGTTCTTGCACTTCGGGTACGGCGGTGCCCGCCTGGTCGAGATCGTGCTGGTCGCGGAGCCCGTGCAGCAGACGCCGGGGTTGCGCGAACTGCGCGGCCGGCCCGTCGGGACCGCCGGGCTGGAACAGGTGCAGAGCCACGCGCCGCTCAATCAGTCGGCCACCCACACCGTCACCCGTACCCACCAGACCACGGTGGCCCCCGTCGCCCGCTACCCACGGCCCTCGGCCAACGGGCAGACCGACCGCGAAGGGGCCGTCGTCGCCCTCACCCGCCAACGGGTGGGCACCGTGCGCAACGACCGCACCGGCGAGGACCGGCTGTGGACCCGCACCGACACCGTCGGCGACTTCGACGTGGACTACGTCATCACCGCCACGGTGCGGTCCCAGTTGATCGTCGAGTGGCCCGCCAACGTGCCGGGCGGGGTGTTCCAGGCCGGGCTGCTGTCGTTGCGCGGCCTGGAGGGCGGGGTGGCCGAAAGGGTCACCACGTGGATGCGGCGACTGCTGGCGGGCCGCCCCGGCACCAGCGTCTCGGTGCCCGCAGCCGCCGTCGTCCGGTTCGCCGGGGCGCAGTCGGTGCCGCCGCGACCGGGGCGCGCCCCGCTGCCGCCCGCACTGCACACCGCCGATCCCCTGGTGCCGCGTCCGAACGCCGGCCCCGTCCCGCCGGCGTCGGCGTTCGACTCGCCCCCGCTGGCGCCCACGGGCCCCACCCCGGTCTTCCACTTCGACGGCTCCGATGAGTTGGTGCGAGCGCTCCTCGCGGTCGCGCCGCAATCCGCTGCCTCCTGGGGGCTGTCCGCCGCGGCCTCCGCCGAGGCCAACGCCGCCCGGATCGGCGAGCTGGTGCAGACCGGGCAGCTCGGCATCGACGCGCCCCGTACCGCCGCCGGTCTCACCCCGCGCGTTCCGGGCCGGGCGCCACTGGCCTCCCCGACGCAACCACCCACCCTCTCCGTCGCGTTGTACGATCCGCGCCCGGTCACCGGCAGCGCCGACATCGCCATGGACCGGGTCCGTCGCGAGGGCGCGGGGAGCACGACCACCGGGTCCGCGGCCGAATCCGCCGCTCTGACCTACCAGAGCACCCACGCCCTGGACTCCGGCAACCGGTACTTCCTCGCGTTCGTGGTGCCGCTCGTCGCCCAGCAGGCGCACGCCTCCGGGTCCGGCGGCAGCGCCACCGGCACCCGGCTGAACCGGCATCGCACCGCCCGCTCCACGGCCCCCGTCGACCGGATCGGCACGCGCACCCACACGACGTCGGTGGACGCCGTCTTCACCGTCCACGGGCCGAAGGGGACCCGCTGGGTCACCGGCACCGCCGACGTCCACCTGTGGGAGTACGACCTGATCGGCTTCGGCGTGCTGCCCGCCCGCCCCGTCGACCGGGCCTACGACGTGCCCGCGCTGCTCGCCGGGCAGGCCGCGGACGACCTGCGCGACTGGGCCCGACACCCGCTCACCGACCTACCGGCCGCGCTGGCCGCCGGGCTCGACCCCGAGGACCCGTCCGCCCGGCTGTGGCTCAACCTCGGCGACGACGTCGACGGCGGGCGGCTGGCGCACGCCGTGTACGCCGCCTCCCGCACCGCCGTGCTCGCGGGCCGCCCGGTGGAGTTCGCGGTGCGTACGGCCGACGGCCCCCGGCTCTGGCCGTTCGCCGCGGACGGCGCCCCGGTCGACGCCACGCCGGGCACCCGTGCCGCCTGGCGCGCCTGGCAGGAGGCCGCCACGGCCTTTGACGCCGCGGTGGACGCCCAGGAGCAGTCCGCAGCCCTGGCGCAGGAGTACGCCGCGGAGTCGGCGGTCGCCACGGATGCGCTGCGCGACGCGGAGGCCGAACTCGCCGCCGCCCGCACCGCGCACGAGGGCGCGCAAGGATCCCACCGCGACGCGGTCCTGGCCGCCGACACCGCACGGCGGACCACCGCCCGGGCCGTACGCGAGGCGGCAGCGGCGCACGCCCGGGCCGAGGCCGCCGTGCGCACCGCGGAGGCGATGCCGACGCAGGAGCAGATCGACCGGGCCCGGGCGGTGTGGCAGCAGGCGGAGGCCGAGGCGCGCAGCGCCGGACCTGAGGGCCCCGACGTCGGCCCGACCGCCGAACTGCACGCACGAGTCGGCAGCACCCACCGTGCCTGGCAGGAGTTGGCCGCCCGAGGCCGGGGCCGCGAGACCGCCGTGTCCGCCGCGCACACCGCCCGTGCGGAGGCCGTACGCGCCCTCGGCGTGGCCCGTGCGGAGCAGGAGCGCCAGCGGCACGAGGGCGAAGCCACGGTGGCCGAGGCCGCCCGAGTGCAGAAGGCCGCCGCAGAAGCCGTCGCCGAACGCACCCGCGCCCGCGACGCCCACCGCGTCCGGCTGAACGACGTGGACCTGACCCTGCGCGCCCTGCGCGCCGACCAGCCCGCCCGGGCAGCGCAGCAGACCGACGCCCTGCACGCCCTGGCCCGGCGCACCGGTGCCCTGGACGGGCTGCGCCGCGCGGAAGGCACCGGCGCCTCGGGGTCGTTGCTCGGCTCGCTGTCCGCCGCGCCGCCTGCCGTGCCGGGCGCCCGCAGCGCTCCCGCCCGCCCGCAGCGCCCCGGCCCGGTGCCGCTCGCCGACGTCACCGTCGATCCAGAGCCGCAGCCGGCCGCACCGCGCCTCCGTCCCCACGACCGCGCCGCGCTGCTGCGCATCGCCCGACGGACCACCGCCCGGTACACCGCGGGGGACCTGTCCCTGGAGGACTGCCTGCGGCTCCTCGACGCACTGGGCGCCGACCTGCGCCCGGGCGGGGCCCACCCGGCGATCACCCTGGACGACGACCCCGACGGGAGCATCGCGCCGGGCCCGGGCTGGCGCCGCGTGCCCTCCTGGCGGTCGTTGGCCGAAGCGGTCACCACCGCCGGGCCCGGTACCGTCGCGTTCGTCGTCACCCGCAGCCCGGACGGTGCGACGGGGCGCATCTGGGCGGCCTACCACCTCGGCGACGAGGGCGTGGGGTGGCTCGACCTGTCGGCGCCCGCGCGCCGGATGCTGTCCTCGCAGCCGCCTTCGGTCGCAGCCGCCGCGGCGCGGGCGGTGGTGGTCGACCCGTCGGGCCAGGTGCTCGAAGGCCCGCCGTCGCCGGCCCTGTCGCCCTCCCCCGGCCCGAGCACTGCGCCCACCACCGCGGCCGCGGTCACCGAAGTCCACTCCGCTGCCGTGCCCGCCCCGGTGATCGTCGCAGCCGACGGCACCGAGGTCCCCTTCGAGACCTTCGCCCTGCTCCGGCACCAGGGCTCCCAGGGCGGTCTGATCGGCCTCTCGTCCCGGCCGCAGACCGAGCGGCAGGAGTCCCACCGCCAGACGTACGGGCTGCTGCCGGGCACCGACAGCTTCACCCGGGTGCGCCCCGGCCCGACTCCGGTCGAAAGCACCCCGGAGCCGCTGCCGTTCACCGAGCCCTTCCTGGTGGGGCTGCGCGGCGACGCCTCCGGCTTCGCGCCCGCCGTCGACCGCGAGGCACCCGTGCTGCTCGACCCGTACGGCCTCGTCGACCTGCTGCTCGCCGCCGCCCCCGAACTCGCCGACCTTCCGCCCGGGCGCCCGGTGCTCTTCCCCTCCACCGACCTCGCCGGCCCAGCGCCGTACGACCCGTTGCTCCAACCGTTGCCCGGCCAGGCGGTCGCCAACGGCCTGGGCCGTTGGGCGTGGGCGACGGCGGGCGGCTACGAGCCCGTGCTCGTCGGTCCCGACGCGGACGCGCCGGCGCGCTTCCAACTCGCCGAGGACGACGACTGGGCCGGCTTCCGGCCCGAGCCGACCGCATCCGCGCTGGCCCGGCTCGCGGCCGAGGTGGCGGGCGATGCCGCCCGTGCCCCGCAGGTGCTGGGCCATCTGCGGGCGGTGCGGCTGATCTACGGACCGCACGTGGAGGACGACCGAAGCGTCCTGTTCACGCTGCTGCGCGGCTTCCAGGCGCTGGAGCAGGACCGTGCGAACCGGGGCGTCACCGGTCTGCTGACGTGGCGGGAGCTACGGCAGTCGATCGCGGCCGAGTCCACCGGCGGCGGGCCGGTCGAGCCGGCGCCACCGGTGGGTCTGCCGGTGCTGCTGGCCGCGGCGGCCGGTCGGACCGGAATCGAGTTGCCGGAGCTCTCCGGGTCGTCGCCGACTCCCCGTCATCACGCCCCGAGCACCTGGCTGTCGACGCCGCCCGACGCTCGGGTCCAGCACACCGAGCCGGGCGGGGACACCGAGCGGGCCGTGGACCTCTTCGCGCCACCCGCGTCCGCTCCGACGGCGGCACCCCCGGCAATACCCCTCGCCCTGGCCGCCCGGCCGCTGACAGGCGGCTTCACCGGTGCCAAGGACCCGTTGCTCGCGCCCGAGACGGTGATCCGCAACGCCGCGGGCGAGGCGCGGGGCCGCAACCTCACGGGCAGGCCCGTCAAGGACCCGGACCTCACCTCGATCCGCACCGTACGGATCCATCCGGGCGAGCCGTCCGAGGTCTCCACCCGACCCGCGCCCTGGCCCGAGAACGCCTACGTCGTCGCCGCGCCCGGCGGCGCCGGACAGGCGTGGCTGCCCGACGGCCGCGTCTTCGGCCCCGACGCCCTCGCCGACCTGCTCGCCGCCGACCCCGAACTGGCCGGACTCCCGGCCGATGTGCCCGTGCTGCTGGTACTGCCCTACGGCGGCGACGGCGACCAGAGGCTGCTGCGGACCCTCGCGCACCGGCTGGGCCGGGTGGTGTGGGGCACCAGCGGCGACACCAGGATGGTGCCCGACGGCGACCGCCACGTGCCGGCCCTGGCCGACCGCGTCCCGGGCGCGGCCGTCGGCTCCTGGCTACCCGCCGACCCCGCGCTGCCGGCGCCGTCCGACGAGGACCGGGAGTTCACCTCCGTCGACGGCGCTCTGCTGCGGGAGAGCGAGATCGACGCCCGGCCGTTCACGGACGACCGGGACCGACAGCTCGGCCGCACCTCCGTGCCCCGCACCCCGCAGGCCCGCCGCAACGAGGAACGCTTCCGCCGCTTCCGCCATCTGCGCAAGCTGGTCCATCTCACGCCCGCCGCCGGTCGCGTCCAAGACGGCAGCGAGGAGCCGATCAGCCCGCCGCCGTCGGCCGTCTTCGTCTACGCGGGCCACGGCGAACCCGGCCGCCTTCATGTGGCGCTGAAGGACGGCCGCACGTACTGGCTCGGCAAGTTGGAGGCCGTCCGCTACCTCAGCGGACTGCACGAGGTGCGCAACCTGTCCCGCGGTGGCCGCATCCACCTGGAGGTCTGCTGGAGCGCCACGGACGGCGACTCGGACCAGTCCTATCCGTTCCTGCACGCGGAGGCGCCGCACCTGGACGACCCGCTGGACGACGTGCCGCTGGGCCAGCTCCTGGCCAACGTCACCCGCCGGGAGGTGGACGCCGCCACCCGCCCGACCGGCCTCAACGGCCAAGAACGCCTCCTGCTCGCCTCGGCCGGCGGCGTCCTCGGTGCTCGGGTGCTGTTCCTCCCCGAGCCGAACTTCCTCGAACTCGACGCGCTGGCCCGCTCGGGCGGGCTGCACACCGGCCCGGAGCCGGTGTCGGAGGAGACCCGGCGCACCACCCTGCGCCTGGTGCGGGCGCTGCGCCGGGAGTACGGCGGCGGCACGGAGGACCCCGTCCACGACTCCGAGTTGTGGCAGGGCATCACCGCGCTGGAACGGTTGCGCGCCAACGACGAGAGGCTCAAGGCGACCACCCCGTTCCGCCTGGACCTGTGGGACTTCTACGCCGAGCAGCGCTCCGGGCGCCCCGCCGACCGGGCGGGGCGGACCGCGCTGCTCGACCACGCCCGTGCCGTCCTCGCCGCCGACCCGAAGGCCGAACTCGGCACCGCGGTGCCCTCCCGCGTCCTCGACGCCACCTTCGAGATGTTGGCCGAACAGGGCGACGCCATGCTGCGTTACGTCCAGAACGTGCGGCCCGGCGCGACGCCCACCCCGCAACAGTGGGCGTCGACCCTGTGGGCCTGTGCCCGCGCCGCCGACCGGCTGTTCGTCGCCCCGCCCAAGGACCACCGAGAGGCCCTGGGCCGTCGGATCCTGCGCCTTGCGCCTCACGTCCCGTGGGACCGCGACCGTCGCCAGGAGCTCTGGGCGCTGACCGCTCGCGCCGCGGCACGGGGGCTGGACATCGCCGACCCGGAGGTGCTGACGGCCTACCGCCTGCTGGACGGCGGAGCGTTCGGCGCCGCGGCCCAGTGGGCCACCGGGCCGCAGTCCCCCGCGGGCGGCATCAACTGGAGTGGCGCCCGGGCCCCGCACGGCGTCCTCTGGCACGCGCCGCGGCAGATCGTGCCGGGTCCGGCCGGCACCTCCCTCCAACCGTCGCAGGCCCCTTGGTCCGGCCCCGGGCTGCCCTACCCCCGCGTCTACCTGGTCCACGTCGACCAGCCCGGACAGATCGACCTCCAGCTACCGGACGGGACGCAGGCGTCCCTCACCGAGGGCGAGTTCCTGGCCCTGCTCGTCCTCGACCCGATGCTGCGCGACCTGCCGCTGCGCGTCCCCGCGGTGTTCTTCACCACCGGCCCGGGCGCGCTGCCCGCCGGGTTCGCGCAGCGGTTCGCCGAGCGCACCGGTCGCACCGCGCACGCCGCCGCCGGGCCGATGATGCTGGCCGGCGCGGAGGACGCACCGCGTACGGTCCTGCTGATGCTGGACCCGACGACCAAGGGTCCAGGCCGCTGGACCACCGGCGAACGCGGCCGGTCCGGCGCGACACAACGCGAAGTCGCCCTGTTCGCGTCCGACCTCCCGGCGTCCGACCTCCCGGCGTCCGACCTCCCGGCGTCCGACCTCCCGGTCCACGACGACACCGACGCCTTCGTTGCACGGATGCCGTACGGCCCCGTCTTCGCTGCCCCAGACCTCACCGCGTCCAAGGAGCAGGCACCTGACGGCGGACCCGTCGCACCTGACACCGCTCCAGGGACGTTGCAGCGCACCGGCGACGGCGGCGCCGTCCTGGACGGCGTCCCGCACGCCCTGCTCCCGGTGTCTTCGGGCCCCGGCGGCGCCAACGAAGCCATCGTGCTCGCCGCCTTCGGCGACCACCCGTCGCTGGCCGATCTGCTGCCGACGGCGGAGCCCGAGCGGAGCGCCGCCTTCCGCAGCTGGCTCGCAGGCGCACTCGACGACGACCGACTCACCGATCTCACCGATGCCCAAGTCCCGTCGCTGGACCGGTCGGCGACGGTGTCCCTGTCGCTTTTGGAGGACGCGGGTCACGTCCTCACCGACGTCCAGCGCACCCAGGGCACCCTGCTCGGCAACCTGCTCCCGGCCACCGACGTCACCGTAGCTCCCGCCGTACGGCTGCGGCTGCTGCTGGCCGACCCCGCCCTCGGCGGACCCGGCGCCGAGTTGCCGCTGCTGCCGTTGCTGGCCGCCGCCGCGCGCACCCTCGACGTGACGGCCGCGGTGGCGGAGGCCGGAGCCGTCGACACCGTCGTCTTCGTCGGGGTGCCCGGAGGGGGTGGGACCCCTGTCTCCGCACCGCCGTCCGTGCTCCTGCTCCACGACGGTGACCGCTGGCTCCTCGGGCGGCCCGAACTGCCCGGCGCGGAGCGGACACTGGACCATCGACCCCGCACCCTCCCGAGGAACCCATGAACGACACCCCCTCAGCCGCCGGGGCCGGGCCCGTCGATGGCCCAGCGTCCCCGGCCCCCCTGGATCCCGCCCGGACGGCGAACGGCACGGCGGGGCCGACCGGGCCCGTTCCGCGCGGTCACCCGGCCTTCCACGAGCCCCCGGAGGAGTACGTTTCCGCCGCCCGGCTCGCCCCCGGGCACTGGCTGTCGCTGATCGACCGGCACTGGGAGGGCGACGTCGGCGAGCCGCCGCCGCGGTGGGCCGTACCGGGCCGTTGGCGCAGCGACGCCCGCGGCGAGATCGTCGAGTGGGAGGAGAACCCCGGCTACCGTCCCTCGCCCGACGCCTACGGTTGGGCCCCGCCGGTCGACCCGGCCGACGCCGCGGTGCGCCTGGTGGCCACCGGCTACGCGTCCGAGGACCTGCTCGCCCTGGCGATCGCCGACGGCGAGGTCGCGGTCTGCGTGGACGCCGCGGGCGCCCCGGCGGTGACCGAGGCACCCGGTGGCACACCCGCCGTGCCGGTCTTCTCGCCCGTGCCCGGGCCGGACGCGGACCGGCTGCCGCCGCACCGGGTGATGCCGGTGCCGGCCCTGCTCGACCGACTGCCCGAGGAGCGAGGGGTGTTGTTCCTCAGTTCCTCCGCCCCGGTGGCCCGACTGCTCTCCGCGGACGAACTGCGCGCCGCCCTGGTCGAGTTGCTCGACACGGGGGGCGAGATCGAGCGGGACCTCTGACGCTGCAGCGGGCCCGGTCCTTCGGCGTGCTGCGCCGACCCGGGCCCGCCCCGCACCGCGGTCCGCTCAGGAACGGGTGAAGATCCACTCGTGGTTGTTCTGGCCCTCGGGCGCGCAGGGCCAGACGATGAGTTGGCGCTCCTTGTCGCTGCGGCTGTAGGAGTCCAGGCACATGTTGTTGCTGGCGGCGTTGCGGATCCAGAACTTTCCGTCCGCCTGCTTGTCCAGCCACCAGAGCTGGTTGTCCTTGGTGGTGCCGTTGCAGGGGTACTCGGTGACCTTGGTGGCCGGCCCGACGCCCCCGTTGCCGGGGAGGTCCAGGCACATGCTGTCCATCACGTTGCGGATCTGGAACAGCGGCGTCCCGCCGGGCCCGGCCGATGCGTAGCGCTGCTCCACGTTCCAGAGCTGGTTGTCACCGGTGCTGCTGTTGTTGCAGGTGAAGTGGTGGACCTCGGTGTCCGGGCGCCCGCTGGAGTAGCCGGGGATGTCCACGCAGGTGCCGTTGGTGTTGTTCTTGATGAGCACCCGGGTCAGCACCGCCGGCAGATTGCTCGGCGGCACCTTCTTCTTCGGCTCCGCCGCCTTCTGCTCCACCGCACGGGTCGACGGGCTGGGCGGGGCGGCCGCGCCGACGGGCGGGTCCGCCTTCTTCTGGTCGGCCTTCGCCCCGCTCGCGTCCTTGCCCTTGTCCTTCGCCGGTGCGGACTTCGTCGGCGAGGGCGGGGGCGACTCGGCCACGAAGTCACCGGCCGGGTCGTCCTCGTCCTTCAGGACGTTCTCGGCCGCCCCGGCTTTGACGGTCTGCTTCTCCTCGTCCTTGCCCGTCGCCATGATGAGCAGCGGAACGGCGACCAGGATGGCGCCGACCATGGCTGCGCCGGCCAGCACCGGCTTGCCGGGGCGGCCGGGCGCGCCGGCGTCGGGGGCGGCCGCGTCGCCGCCGGACCCGGCAGCGGCGGCGAGGCCCCGGCGTCCCTCGCGGGTCCGGGACGCACCGGCCGCCTGCCGCGCCCCGCCGGCGCTGGCGGTGGCGGTGGTGCTGTTCGCCGCTCCGGCCGCGGCGCCCTGGGGGGCGCCCTCGACCTCGGCCCGTACGGCGGCGTCGGGCTCCGCCGTGTTCTCGGGCTCATCGGGCTTCGCAGCCGCTTCGGAGGTCTCGGCGGTCGCGGTCTGCTGAGCGGCCCCGGCCTTGCCGGCGTCGTCGCCTTCCGCCCGATCGGCCCCCGGGGCACCGGACTCGGTGCTCCGGGACTCCGGTCCGCGCGGGCTCCCGGCGGAGCGGGCCGGCTCCCCGGCACCGGGTTCCGGGGCGTTCGCGGCTCGCCTCTCCTCTGCGGCTTCGGGGGCGGCGGATTCCGCCGACTGGTTGGAGGGCTCGCCCGATGCCTTCTGCTGGTCGGACATGTACTTCTCCTCTGGTCCCGGAGGCGCTGCCCCGGGGTGATGCGGATACGAGGGTGGGAGGGTTCGGATCGGTGCTCGGGTCAGGGTCCGTCCCGGCCCGTGCTCCGAGGAGAACCCCGCTGAGCGGCCGGGGCGGTCGACGGCACCGGCGCCAGGGGGCCCGCCGCCCGGAGGTGCCCTGCGAGCCGGGTCGGGTCGGTGTCGTCGCGTTCGGTCAGGGCGCGGGCCAGCGCGGCGTGCAGGAGTTGCCGCCCGGAGGGCGTGAGGGCGTCGAGCAGCACCTCCCGGACGAGTTCGGGGAGGCGGTAGTGCCCGGCGAACGGATCTCCGTCGTCCGGGTGCCAGACGAGCAGTCCGGCGGTGACGGCGTCGTCGACCAGGGCCGGCAGCCGATCGGGGGTCATGCCCGGGACCCCGGCGAGGAGCCCGAGGTCCAGCCGTCCGCCGTCGACGGCGGTGTGGGTGAGGACGGAACGGGCTGGTGCGGTCAGTCCGGCCAGCCGGGCGTGGACGATGGCGCCCACCGCGGTCGGCACCCGGGCACCGGGCCCGGTGCGCCGACCGGGCGCCAGCCGTAGCAACTCCGTCAGGACGAACGGATTGCCCGCGGAGCGCCGGTGCAGGGCGGTGGCCTCCGCCGGGTCCTCCCCGCGCGCGGTGAGCAACTCGGCCACGTCGTCGCCGGTCAGCGGCTCCAGGTGCAGCCAGGCCGTGCCGTGCCGGGCCAAGTCCGCGAGCAAGCCGCTGACCTGCGGCGTCCCGGTGTCCCGCAGGGTGCACATCACGGCCGTCGGAGTGTCCCGCAGCAGCGCGGCGAGCCGTCGCAGCCGTACGTAGCTCTCCGGGGCGGCCCCGTCCAGGTCGTCCAGTTGGCACAGCACGGGCGCCCGGCCCAACTCGCGGGCGAGCGCCTCCACGGGATCCGGATGCGTTGCCGCCGCCTCGCCGTGACCGCTCTCCTTGGGTGCCCGCCGCACCAGTGCGTCCAGGAGCCGCACCACCGGGCACGACGGCGCGGCTCCTTGGCCGGCGTCGCCCGTACGGCCGCCCCGAACGCGGACCACGGGCAGCCCCATGTCGGCGGCGCGGTCCGCCGCTTCGTCCAGCAGCCGGGTCTTGCCGGAGCCCGCCTCGCCGGAGATCACCGCCCACTGGGTGCCGCCTGCGGCCACGGCTTGCAGCAGCCCGTCGAGTTGGGCCAGTTCCTCGGCCCGCCCCACCAAGCGCGGCCTGGGGGACGACAGGGCCGACGGGACGGTGGTCAGCCGCTGCGGCCCGGGGACGCCGAGCGCCGGGCCCAGGACGTCGGTGTCGTGCCTCAGCACGGCCATGTGCAGGTCGCGCAGTCCCGGGCTGGGGTCCAGTCCCAACTCGCACGCGAGCAGGGAGCGGAACCGCTCGTACTGGCGCAGCGCTTCCACCGGGCGCCCGGCTGCGTACAGCGCGCGCATCAGCAGCGCCCAGGACGTCTCGCGCAGAGGGGCGTCGGCGGTGAGTCGCACGGCAGCGGGCACCGCTCGGTCCACGTCGGCCTGTTTGATCAAGATGGTGACCTGGAGCTCCAGGGCGTCCTGGCGGGCAGCGTTGAGCCGGGCCTTCTCCCGTAGCGCGAAGGAGTGGTCGGCCGCCTCGCCGAGGGCCGGGCCGCGCCACAGCCCGAGCGCCCGGTCGAGCCGCTGTCCGGCCTGGTCCAGGTGCCCTGCGTGCACCGCGGTGCGGGCGGCTAAGACGGACTCTTCGAAGACGGTGGTGTCCCGCGCCTCACGGGGAATCCGCAGGGCGTAGCCGTCCCGGCTGCTGACGAGGACGTCGGAGCGGCCACGACGCCCCGGGTCGAGCGCCGAACGCAGTCGGCTGACGTGCGCGCGCACCGAGGACGCGGCGGCCGTCGGCTGCTCCCCCTCCCACAAGTCGCGACAGATCCGGGTGAGCGAGACCGGGTGCCCGTCCTCGATCAGCAGACGGGTCAGCAGCACCCGGCGCTGCCGGGGCCCCAAATCGAGTGCGGTGGCACCGCGCTGCACCTCCACGGGGCCGAGCAGGCTGTACCGCAGGGGGGAACCGTCACGGATGTCCACGAGAACCGGCCACCTCCTGATGCGCCGTTCAGTGCGAGACGCACGGCATGTACGGGGGCTCGCGCACCGGAACTCCTCTTCCGCCGGCCGCGCTTCGGCAGCTTACGCCATCCGGGTGACGCCCACGGATCGGGAAACGTGCTGGTGCAGCCCAGTTGAGACGGCGCCAGGACAGTTCCGTGACAAGGCCGTTCTCGTCGTGCCCGAACGGTCATCCCTCGCGTACTCGGTGCTCGTACTCCCGGGTAGCAGTCGCGCTTGGAAGCTCGCCTTTCGCGAAATGCCACGGAGCCATGGCCGCCTGTCGCGGTGTCGGGACCGGCGTGGCAGCGCGGGTTCGCGACGCACGGCGCGACCGGCCGGACGGATTGCGCCGGCCGGCCGGACCGCGAGGGCGTGCGGTCACCGCAACTCCGGAGACCGGACACGTACGAGGAAGAAGCGCTGGTGCGGGAGGTGACCCGGCGTCGACGTCGAGGCCGTGGCCGTCGCGGTCCGGGCGGCGACCGGGTCACCCCGCCATTTCACGGGCCGACGGCCCGGTGGCGCACTCAGAATCCCGGCGGACGGCGGAACCCGCCGATGACCTCCGCCAGGCACCGCACGAACTGGACCGCGGTGCGGTCGTGCAGGTAGGGCGCGATCACCTGGATGCCGACCGGAAGCCCGTCCCGGGTCGTCCCGACGGGGGCCACCGCCGCGGGCAGGTGGTTGAGCGCCGACGTCGCCATCCACGTGAACATCTCGCTGTACGGCCGGTCGGCGCCGTTGACCCGCAGTGTTCGAACCGACGAGTCGGGATCGGGTCGCTGATCGTGGGCGAAGGCAGCCGTGGGACTCACCGGGCAGAGGAGCACGTCGACGTCGCGGAAGAACTCGGCCCAGCGTCGGCGGGAGTGTTGCCGACGTTCGTCGAGCGCGTGCCAGTCGCGGAAGCTGACCGTCTGCTCCGACGCGGACCCGCCCGCGGCCCCTTCCGCCGCGGCGAGCTCCACCAGCCCGGCATACGACTCGTCCGACTCGACCAGCCCGCTCTGCGCCATCAGCAACGGCTGGTAGAGCGCCGTGGTCTCTTCGAGCCCGACCGGTCCCCCGGCCTCCACCACGGCGGCGCCCTCGGCCCGTACCGCCTCCAACGCCGCCTGCATGATCGCGACCAACTCGCCGTCGACGGGGCAGAACGGGTCGTCGAGCCACGCCGCGACCCGGAACTCCCGCAGAGTGCCCGCCCTGGCGGCGGGCAGCTCCAGCCGCCACGCGGGAGCGCGGTCGTGGTCTGCTCCTGCGAGGACGTCGAGACCCAGGTCGAGGTCGTCGGCGTGCCTGCCGAGCGGGCCGAGGACCGCCATGTCGAAGTCGGCCAGCGTCCCGGGGGCGTGTCCCGAGACGCTGCCGTACCTCGGCACGATTCCGAACGACGGGCGCAGCCCGTACACGCCGCAGAAGTGGGCAGGCACCCGAATCGAGCCCGCCGTGTCGCCGCCGAGCTCCAGGCCGGTCAGCCCCGCGGCGACTGCCGCGGCGGACCCGCCGGACGACCCGCCGGGTCCGCGGGTCGGGTCCCACGGATTGTTCGTGGTTCCGTAGATTTCGTTGTAGGTCTGCCAGTCGCGGGCGTCGGCCGGCAGGTTGGACTTGCCGAACACGATCGCTCCGGCGTTCTTCAGCCGTGCGACCGACTCGGCGTCGCTCGTCGAGACGTGCGCCCCCCAGCGGGCCGAACCTCCGGTGGTCCGCATGCCCGCAACCTCAAGACTGTCTTTGATCGTCACGGGGACGCCGTGCAGGCGGCCGAGTGACTCGCCGCGGGAGACCGCGCGGTCGGCCGCCAGTGCCGCGGCTCTCGCACCCTCCTCGTCCCGGGCGACGATGGCGTTCACCTTCGGATCGAGCCGCTCCATTCGGGCGAGGTAGTGGTCGAGCAACTCGACGCTCGACACCTCCTTCGCCGCGACGGCGGCAGCGAGCCGACCGGCAGAGCGAAAAGCTAGATCGGTCATGCAATCTCCAGGAAAGGCCAGACCCGCGGCGATCACATCGCTGCGACCGACGCAAAATCCCAGTTCAGGGCGGATCTAAGTCGACCCTAGCGGACGTGGGTGACCACGTCGGGGGGTGATTTCGCTCACTCTTGCGTGGCCTCAAGGACGTCGGCTGAGCCGTCCGGAGTCCGGGGGAAGCGCAGGGTGACGGCGAGTCCGCCCTCGGGGCCCGGTCGTGCCGTCAGTGCGGCGTGGTGGGCCCCGGCGATGGAGGCGGCGATGGACAGTCCCAGGCCGTGGCCGGTGGCGGCGGTGCGATCCGCGTGGAGGCGGCGGAAGGGCTCGAACAGGTCGGGGATCCGTTCAGCGGGCACGCGCGCACCGGAGTTGGTCACCGTCACGGTGGCGGCGTCGAAGCGCAGGTGTACGTGGCCGCCGGGGCGGTTGTACTGGACGGCGTTGCGGACCACGTTCGTCAAGAGGTGGCGCAGCAGAACGGCGTCGCCGCGGACGACCAGCGGGGTGTCGGCGCGCAGGTCGATGCGTACGCCGTGGGCGGATGCCTGCGGGGCGAGTTCGGTCGTCACCAGTCGGGCGGTGGTGGTGAGGTCCACGCTTTCGGTCTCGTCGAGTCCGCGGTCGCTGCGCGCGAGGAGCAGGAGCGCGTTGATGAGTTGCTCGGCTTCGTGGTTGGTGGTGAGGAGGTCCTCGCGGACGTCGACGAGGCCGGCCGGGAGGGGGTCGGCGAGGCCGACCTGAAGGGTGGTGCGCTGGGCGGCGAGGGGGGTCTTGAGCTCGTGGGAAGCGTTGGCGACGAATCGACGTTGGCTCTCGAAGGCGCGCTCCAGCCGGTCGAGCATGGTGTCGAAGGTGTCGGCGAGCCGGTGGAGTTCGTCGTCGGAGCCGGTCAGTGACAGGCGCTGGTGGAGGTTCTGTTCGCTGATGCGTCGGGCGGCTTCGGTCATGGAGGCGACGGGGCGAAGTGCCCGTCCTGCGAGCCACCAGCCGATCAACCCTGCCACCTGGGCCATCACCACGAGCCCCACCGCGGACCACAGCACCATCTGCCGCAGTGCGGTGTCCTGGACGGCCTGCACGCTCTGTTCGAGCTTCTCGATCATCGCGACGTCGTGGGCCGCCGGGGTGGAGCGATCCGGCCGGACGGGGTGTACGGGTTCGAAGGGCGTCGCAGGGCTGGACGACGTGTCGCCGTACGTCACCGATATCCCCTCGGCCTGCTGGGCCGTCCCGTAACGCGCGAGGAGGACCACGAAGGTGAGCAGCGCGATGCCGGCGAGGAGGAAGAGTCCGGCGATGGCAGCGGCCAGGCGGGCTCGGAAGGGCAGCCGGCTCAGGAACGCCCGCGGCGTCACTCGCACAGCCGGTACCCCTCTCCCCTGTCGGCGGCGATCAGACAGGAGTCGCCGAGTTTGCCGCGCAGCCTGCTGACGGTGGCGCGGACCGCGCTGGTGCGTACGTCGAGGTGCTCGTCCCAGATGGTGCGGACGAGTTCGCGGTGCGGCACCGGTGCACCGTCGGCCGCGAGCAGGAGGTGCAGTACGGCGAACTCCTTCGGGGTCAGCTCCAGCGGTCGGCCGCCGGCGCAAGCTTCGTGCCGTGTCTCGTCCAGGGTGATGTTGCCGAAGCTCAGCTCGGCGGGCGGCGGCTTGGGCGCGCGGCGGCTCAGAGCCCTCACCCGGGCGACGAGTTCGGTGAAGTCGAAGGGCTTGGTCAGGTAGTCGTCCGCGCCGAGCGAGGTGAGTCCGTAGACCTTGTCCGTGAGCTCGCCGGCCGCGGTAAGCATCAGGATCCGCGGCGGGTCGGTGAGTTCGCCCAGCCGCCGGCACACCTCGTCGCCGCTCATGACCGGCAGGTCACGGTCGAGGATCAACACGTCGTAGGCGGTGAGCAGGCACATCCGCTCGGCATCAGCACCGTTGACGGCGATGTCGACGGCCATCGCCTGGCGGCGCAGGCCGGTGGCGACGGTGCGGGCGAGAACGGGGTGGTCCTCGGCTACCAAGACTCTCATGCACCCATGGAACCAAGGCGGCGATTGCAACCGGATAAGAGGGAGCGGCAGGGTCCCACGAGCCTGCTGCCGAGAAGGTGGGCCGGTTCGTGCAGCACGTGCAAGCGGCCCGGGTGAAGTCGACGCACACCGGCATCAGGGCGGGTCCTTACGCTGCTGTAACGCGCTTATCCCGCTGCAAACAGCGGGCTGCTTTCGTCTTCGCCATGAACTTCGTCAAGCGCGCCGGGATGAGTCTGGGTGCCAGGAAGTCCAAGACCGCCGCCCTGCTGGCGATCTTCGTCGTCATCTGCACCCTGCTGCTCGGCGGCTTCCTGCTCCAGACCGCCGCCGCTCGCCAGGAAGCCGATGCGCAACGGACCATCGGCGTCGACGTCACCGTCAAACAAAAGGGACTCACTCCGGCGCTCGCCGATCGACTCGGAGCCTTCCGCCTGGTGAACCGCTACAACCCGGAGCTCGCGGTGCGTGCCGGGGCGCATGGCTTCGCGCCGCTGACGTCCGACGTGCCGAAGCCGGGCGGCACCGAAGCCGGGAAGAGGGGGCACGAGGCGGCGTCGGACCCGTTGGCCGTGAACGGCGTACGCGACTCGGGCATGCTGCTGCCCTTCTCGTACGGCTCGACGAAGGTCACGGCGGGTCGCGGCATCACCCCGGAGGACGCGGAACGCCACGTCGCGCTGATCGAGCAGCGCCTCGCCGACGAGAACCGCATCTCGGTCGGCGGCCGCATCCGGGTGCGGTCGACGGACGGCAAGCACACTGCGGTCCTGACCGTCGTCGGCGTCTTCAGGGACCCGACGCGGGATCCGTCGGTGTGGGCACCGCCGCACGAACTGCCCGGCAACGCGCTGTACGTACCGGTGGGCGCGGCGCAGCGGCTCGCTGCCACCGGTGGCCCGACGGTCCGCGAGGTGGTGTACCGGATCGGCGCTCCGGACCAGGCCGAGCACCTGCACGCGGAGGCCGAGCGGCTGCTCGGCGCGGGCGGCTTCGACTTCCGCGTCAACGACAAGGCGTACAAGGACCAGGTGCGCCCGATCCAGCAGGTGGGCGTCTTCGCCGGACTGATCGTCTGGGTGATCGCACTGGCCGGTGCGTTGATCCTCGGCCTCATCGTGACGCTGCAGATCCGTGAGCGGCGTGCGGAACTCGGGGTGTTGCTGGCGATGGGCGAGAAGAAGTGGAAGCTGATCGGCCAGCACACGGTGGAAGTGGCGGCCGTGGCCCTGCCCGCCGTCGCGCTCGCCGCGCTCGGCGGGCAGCTCGCCGCGCAGCCCGTGGGCGCCGCCGTCCTCGGCGGCCACGACGGCCGGTCCGCGACGGCTGGCGGTGCGCAGAGCACAACGATCGCCGCGGCGGCCGTCGCGGTCGAGCCGGCCGCCGTCGGCAAGGTCGCCGGCGTCGGACTCGGGATCTCCTTGGTCTCCACCGTCTTCCCCGGCATCGGGATCCTCCGCCTGCACCCGAGGTCCATCCTCACCGACACCGAGTAGCCGGCCCCGACACCGCACGCCCTGCGCCACCGGCACCGCACGTCCACCAACCGGCACGGACCGAGAAGGTCGTACTCCATGAACTTCGTCAAACGCGCCGGGCTCAGCCTCTGGGCCCGCAAAGGCCGCACCCTGATCACCTTCGCCACCTTCCTCGTCATCTCCGTGATGGTGCTGGCCGGCATCCTCATCGACGACGCGACGGCCCGGGCCGAACTGGACGCCAAGCGCGCCGTCGGCGCCGAGGTCAACCTCTCGATGGACATGAACGTGGAGGGTGGTGGAGGGCAGCTCCAAGCACCGCGCGTCGACGCAGCGACCGTCGACGAGCTCGGCGCCCTGCCCCAGGTGCAGAAGTACACGTACTCGGTGTGGGACCGCGCCATCCTCAAGGGCGCGTTCCGCCTCGTCGACGGCGGGCAGCCCGATCCCATGGGCCCCGGCGGCACCGTGGGCATGGGCGTCCTCGACACCTCCTTGTTGCCCGACTTCCGCAACGGCACCTTCACCCTGCTGTCCGGTAGGCACCTCACCGCGGCCGACAAGGACACGAAGCAGCTCCTGGTCGAGGAGCGGCTGGCCCGGAAGAACGGCCTCGCGATCGGCGCCAAGATCACCCTGACCGGCAACGACGAGAAGACGACGGCCGACTTCACCGTGGCCGGCGTCTACCGCGACCCGCGCCCCAGCACCGAGTCCGACCCCGAGTACGGGATCAACCCGGCCAACATGCTGTACGGAGCGGTGGGCGGCCTGGCCGCGCTCGGCACCGGCGGGAACGGGCCGCTCCAGGTCGGCGAGGCGACCTTCCTGCTCCAGGACGCCGATGTGCAGGACGCGTTCAAGTCCGCGGCGCAGCGGGTCGCGGGCGCGGCGCTCGACGGCTTCACACTCGACGCCAACGACAAGGCGATCCAGCAGATGACCGGCCCGCTCAGGAGCATCCGGTCCACGGCCACCGTCGCCATGTGGCTCATGGGCCTGGCTGGTGCGGCGGTCCTCGCCCTGCTGACGAACCTCGCCGTCAAGCAACGCCGGAAGGAGTACGGCGTCCTGCTGGCGATGGGCGAGAAGAAGAGCAAGCTGATCGCTCAACAGGCCCTGGAAATCGTCCTCGTGGCAGCCGTGGCCATCGGCGTCAGCTCACTGTTCGCGCCGGCCTTGACGCAGCGGGCCGGCCAGTCGCTCCTCGGCAGGGAGGCGACCGCCGCCGAACAGAAGATCAGCTCCTGGCAGCCCCCGGCACCCGGCAGCACCGGCCTGGACCAAGGCATCGACTGGAACGACGAGCCCATCGACAACGCCGACCCCGTCGACGAGATCACGGTCGCGCTCTCCCCCACCGACCTCGCCGCCGTCGGCGGTGTGGGCCTCGCCATCGGCCTCCTCGCCACGGCCGTCCCGGCCGGCGCCGTGCTACGCCTCACGCCCCGCTCCATCCTCACGAAAGGCGCATGACCACCGTGAACACCGTCCTTGGTGCCGTCCCGCCCGTCCTGCGTCTCACCGACGTCAGCCACACCTACGTGGGCCAACGCCGCAGGACCGCCGTCCTCAAGAACGTCAACTACGCCTTCGAGCGCGCGACATTCTACACCATCCTCGGCCCGTCAGGCAGTGGCAAGACCACCCTGCTCAGCCTCGCCAGCGGTCTCGACACCCCCACCAAAGGCACCATCAGCTTCCGTGGACGAGACCTCACCGCCCTGGGCCTCAACCGCTACCGCAACAAGCACGCCGCCACGATCTTCCAGCAGTACAACCTCCTCACGTACATGACCGCCCTCCAGAACGTCATCTGCGCCATGGAGATCACCGGCGCCACACCGGCGACCGGAAGCCGCAAGGACCGCGCCCTGCACCTGCTGGCACAGATCGGCCTCGACAAGTCGATGGCCACCCGCAACGTGCTTCAGCTCTCCGGCGGCCAACAGCAACGCGTCGCCATCGCCCGCGCCATCGCCTGCGACGTCGACATCCTCTTCGCCGACGAACCCACCGGCAACCTCGACGAGAACACCGCGCAAGGCATCACGGACACCTTCCGCGAACTCGCCCACGACCAGGGCAAATGCGTGGTCGTCGTCACTCACTCCCAGCACCTGGCCGCCCAGTCCGACCGCGTCCTCGACCTGCGCAAGGGCGCACTCACGGAGCGGGCGAAAACCCGATAGGGGCAGTGGGACGGTGGCTGCTCTGTGCCTCGGCTCACCGGTGTCCGGATCAGCACCATCGCCGTGCCGCCTGCCCCATGCTGTTGAGCCAGGCGTACCAACCCCCATCCCCTGGCCCGGGAGCCCCGCTCCCCCCTTCTCTCGGAGGATTCGTGACGGGCAACAACCCGCGGCGACGCATTGACACATCCGTCGCCCACTCCGCTCGCGTCTGGAACTACTGGCTCGGCGGGAAGGACAACTACCCCGCCGACCAGATAGCCGGAGAAGCCTACGAGCGGACGTTCCCGCCCTCCCGCGTCTTCGCGCAGGAATCCCGGCACTTCCTCCGGCGCATGATCACTTACCTCGCGGGAGAGGCGGGAATTCGTCAATTCCTCGACTTGGGGGCCGGGCTACCGACGGTCGACAACACTCACGAGGTGGCCCAGCGCATCGCGCCCGACGCCCGCATCGTCTACGTCGACCACGACCCCATCGTCATCCGCCATGTCGACGCCCTCCTCACCAGCACGCCCCAAGGGGCCACCCACTACGTCGAATCCGACATGCAGGACACGGCGAAGGTCCTCGCGGGGGCGGCCGCGACGCTGGATCTGAACCGGCCCGTCGCCCTGGTGTGTTGCGACGTCCTCGGGCACATCGTGGACTTCGACGAGGCCCTCGGGCTCATCGACCGGCTCATGCGGCAGTTGCCGTCCGGAAGCCACCTGGCCCTGAGTCACTGCACGGGGGACGGGCCCGAGCACGTCGCGGCCCAGGACGCCTACAACGCGACCGGTGCGATTCCCTACATCCTCCGCCCGCCCGAGCAGATCGCCCGCTTCTTCGAGGGCCTGGACCTGATCGAGCCGGGGCTCGTGTCGTGGCCGAACTGGCGGCCGGACGCGACCACCGGGACCGCCACCGTACGAGCCGGTTGGGGAGCCGTCGGCCGCAAGCCGTAGGTGGCCGGACCGGAGCCGTGAAGGCATCCGACCGCACTGTCAGTGGCGGGTTCTACGATCCGCCCATGAGCATGATCGGAGAACACGCCCGCCTCGCCCCCGCCGAACTCAGCCGGGCGATCCAGGACCCGGACTGGGGCTGGGACTTCGTCGAGGAGCACCTCGCCGCGGACCCGGGCGACGGCACGCCCGTCCCCGGAGGGCGTCTGCACAGCACCGGGAAGATGTGGCACGCGTTGGAGTACCTGCTGAAGCGTCGTGGGGTCGAGGTGAACGTGGTGCACGGCGAGGAGGAAATGCCCGGCGCCGATGACTGGGGTTACGGACCTCCTCGGACCATCACCCCGGAGCGGGTGCAGCTCGCCGCCGAGGCCATGGCAGCGATCACCCCGGAAGGTCTCGTCGAGGGAGTCACCCCCGCGGAGCTCGCGAGCGCGGGAATCTACCCCTACGCCGACTCCGCCCCTGAGGGCCGGCTCGATGACGCAGCGGTCGCGTACCAGGACCTCAACGCCTTCATCCAGACGACGGCCCGCCTCCGCCACGGACTCATCGCCTGGATCGCCTGACCACCACGGCAACGCCGGCCGACAAGCGGGGCACCACCCGGTGCGCGGTGCCTCATGGGCGCCTCGGCGGTGGGTCGTGACGCGCATCTGGTGGGCCGGAGCCGGGCAACCGTGTCCGTTACCTGGGGAGGAACCTGCATGAGCGACGGAATCGCCTGGATCGGCGAACACAGCACCACGGGCACTTCCACGCCTATGCCTGGCATGCTCGGGCGGATATCGCTGACCTGTGCCCGCGGCGTCGACGCGGACGAGTTCCTCATCGCGCTCGGCGCCGACCTCGACGAACTCGCCGCACGCACGCCCTGCAAGGACCTCGTCCTGCCTTCGGGGCGTCCCGGCGACCCGTCGCTCGATGTGAACCGCGCGATGTACGGGACGTGCCGCGAGTGGGTGTACGTGCTGGAGGACTGGGGAATGTCCACGTGGTCCACCGGCTTCCAATCGGTGCCGTCGATGTGGCCCGCACCCGGCGAAGAGATCGTCTGCCTGACCATGAACCCGTGGAGTCCGCCGCGACGGATCATCCATGTGCCGGGCGACGAGCGCCCCCGGCAGGCCGAGTTCGGGACGGACACCGAGGAGGGCTCGGCCCTCGACGCAGCCCTCCACGCCGCTGGCGCGGTGTTTCCTTCCGTCGGCGAGGCGGAGGAAGCCGCCGTGGTGGCGTACTACGAGGAGCACGGGCCCAGGCTGCCCGTGGCGGTGTTCACAGCCGTCGGCCATTACTGCGGCCTGTCCATCGACCAGGAAGCCGTTCGGGCCGGGGAGTTGCCCGCAGTCCTCATTCCCATGGTCTGATCACCGGGAGTGGTGCTGGCCCCACTCAGCACGGAGCCGAATCCGCCGGCTCGCAGGTGCCGACGCCCCGCATCGGAACACCGTCTCAGCGCTGGGAGCGCCGGTCACGACGGAGGTCGAAGGCACGGAAGAGCAGGCTCTTCGGATTCCAGGCGGGGCCCCGGTTCCGGGTGAGGGGGTAGCAGGCCAGGCCGATGAGGAGCGAGGTGAAGTGGCCGAGGTCCGTGAAGGTGCGGCCGGCCACGAGGGGGATGCCGTAGACGGTGAGGACCACCACCAGGTATCCGTATCGCCAGGGTGCCGCGATGCGGTAGGTGAGTACGGCGACGACACCGGCGAGGGCATAACTCACCCCCACGTCGAGGGTGTTGACGGCCGATTGCGGTGCGAGGTCGTGGCGGATCGCCCACAGCAGGGCGCCCTCGCTGACGAAGGTGGCCAGCACATGGGCGGCGGCGGCGACCAGCAGCCAGCGGAGGGAGCCGAGCCAGCGCTCGGCCTGGGCGTGGAAGACGGAGTACAGGACGGCGTAGGACAGCCAACCCCCGCCGGCGATCCAGAAGGCGCTGGAGATCAGGACCCGTACCGGATGCGTCGACAACTCGTGGATGCTGGTCGAGCGCTGCCGGAGGAACTCGTCTTCGAACCCCGGCGACATCTGGCGCATGACCACGGTGGTGACGAGCAGGGCGACCAACCAGATGTACGTGCCCGGTGCGCTGCGCACATAGGCCCAGGCCCGGACGGCAGCTCGACGGACGGCCGGGGCCAGCCACCTCCCCCGGGCCGGCCGGGTCGGGCGGGAAGGAACGTGCATGGAACAATTTCCGCATGCATCGGTGACGGACGCCGTGATTGGGACGGCATGTCATCGACCTGGGCGGGCATCTCGGTTCGACCGCTGCCGGCGCCCCGACGGCTGCGGCCGGTGGGGCTCGGTCGGCGCCGCTCCGAACCGCGTCAGGGCCAGTGCTCCCGCCACCGCCGCCACGAAGCCCACGCCCGCCAGCCACTGGAGACCTTCCCGGGGCCGGTCGCCGAGCCAGGCGATGCCGGCCAGTGCCGGGACGATCGATTCGCCCAACACCATGCCCGCCGTCGCCACCGTGACGGAGCCGCGCTGGAACGCGGAGGTCAGCAGGAGGAACCCGGCCACCCCACCGAGCGCCAGACCGTACAGCGCCGGATTGCCGAGGACCCGGGGGCTCGCCAGGGAGTCGATCAGACGGACCGCGACTTCGACCACGGCGAAGCCGACACCCGCACCGAGGCCCAGCACCAGGGCGCGCGGTCCCTGCGGCAGCCGGCCGGCGAGTGCGCCGACGAGGAGTACGCCCGCGGCCACGACGACCAGGGACCAGCGCAGGGCCGGAGGTCCGGGGCGGTTGCCCTCGGGTCCGGATGCCAGGGCGATCATCGCCAAACCGGCGCAGACCGTGGCGACCGCGGACCACTCGGCAGCGGACAGCCGGACCCCGAGGTACCGGACCGCGACGATGGCGGTGACCGCCAGACTGGCGGCGAGCGACGCGCAGGTACCAGAGCACGAACGCGTACGAGCGCCGTGACCACTGGCCGCGGCCCGGGTCCGACCGCGGTCCCACTCGGACGCACCCCATGCGGCTCACCCTAAAATGCGCCGCCCCAAGGGACGCGCCCAGCGGGTGCGGTGAACGAGTGAAGGGGACTGCCAGGTCGTCAGGGAGCGTCGGGCGTCCGATGGACCTGAGCTGGGGTGGGCCGAGCGCCGCCTTGGAGAGTGCGCAGTGGTGCGACGCGCCCCTGTGGTGCGACGTGCGCCCCGCCGGCGGGCGGTTCCCAGGGGCGGCGCGAGGACCTACGCTGCGGGCCGTGCGCGTTCGTACGACACGCCGCTGGTGAAGGCGTCGAACGAGCGAGGTAACGCGAGGAGGGAGAGGGCGTGAAGCGTGGCGTCAGGGGGTTCGTCGTCCGGGGTGACGATCGGCAGTCGGGGGACGGTCAGGTGGGAGGTCCGTACTCCAGTCCAGGGGATCCGGGGAACCCTCTGCCTGAGCCCGACGACAGCAGCGACAGCGACGAGTAGGCAACTGACGATGCCCGTGTCCGCGGCGGCGCTCCGTGGGCTGTGTGCCGACGAGATGGCGCGGAATCCGCGCGGGTTCGGCTCGGCGGCGTGGCTGCACGAGGCGTATCTCGCCGTGCCGCGGGAGCACTTCGTCCCGGACCGGGTGTGGTGGCCGGCTCCCGGCGAGGACGGCCGGTACAACCTGATCGATCGAACCGTCCGGCCCCGGGCGTGGCTGAAGGCCGTCTACAAACCGGGGGCGCCCCTGATCACGCAGCTCGACGACGGACGCGTACCACCGGCCGGGCCTGCGACGGGCGCCTTCACCTCCAGCATCTCCTCCAGTGGCGTGGTCGTGGAACTCTTGCGCCACCTCGCTCCCCGCCCTGGTGACCGGGTGCTGGAGATCGGGACCGGCACGGGGTACACCACGGCGCTCCTCGCCGCCCGAGTGGGGGCCGAGAACGTGGTGACGGTCGAGATCGACCCGACGCTCGCCGCCCGCGCCACGGAACGCCTGGCCGAGCTCGGTGTCCACCCTCTCGTCATCACCGGCGACGGAGAGGTCGGCCATGCCGAAGGCGGCCCGTACGACCGGATCGTGGCCACGGCCTCGGTCCGACGCATCCCCCCTGCGTGGCTGGACCAACTCGCCGCCGGCGGTGTCCTGGTCGTCCCCGTGGACAGCCCCTTCGCGTACGACCTCCTGGCGCGGCTGGAAG
Organism: Streptomyces sp. NPDC017979; assembly: GCF_044328175.1. Classification (NCBI taxonomy): domain Bacteria; kingdom Bacillati; phylum Actinomycetota; class Actinomycetes; order Kitasatosporales; family Streptomycetaceae; genus Streptomyces; species Streptomyces sp. NPDC017979. Next base: position 105,809 of record NZ_JBIRGU010000007.1, read on the forward strand.
GCGACGGCGCGGGGTCGGCCGCTGGGAGCTTCGTCGCCCAGGTGACGTTCATGCGCGTCCGGGGCCAGCGGGAGCCGGTCCCCCACACGGACCTCGGTTGGCCTGCGGCTCTGGACCCCACGGCGTGGGCCGAGTTGACGGTCGTTGCCGGCCCGATGGGACAACGCGTCCACCCGCCGACGCCCGTCGTGCCGTAGCACCGCCTCCCGAGAACGGACTTCAAGGGGTGAGGTCTCGCCTGCCCACTCGCGTCTGGCAGGCTGTGGCGAGCGGCGCCCACCGCCGCGGGGACGGAGGCCGGGGTGGCAGGGGACGAGCGTGAGCCGATGGAGGTGCGGATACCGCGCGCGGCCTTGGACGCCATGGCCGCGGCGTTGAGCGTGCGAACGGTGGCGATGCGCACCTGGCCCGACGGCATCGAGTGGATGTATCCGCTGGGGACGTGGGACGAGCCGCACTTGGAGGTGGCGCTCATGCCCGGCGGTGAGGAAGTGTGGCTGCGGATGTCAACCGACCGCTCCAGGGTCGTCGTGTGGACGATCGAACAGTGGTGGGACTTCACCAGACACCTGCCCGGGGCCACGTCGCCCGAGTGAGCCCCGCCCCTCGCGGCGCGAGCGGACGACCCCCTACGCCGCGGAGGGGCCGCTGATGTTCGGTCTCCGCGGGAGGAACGGTGCCTCGGTTGCACCTGCCGTTTGCTGGCCCCCGGCGCTCCGAACGGACCTCACCGTCCGTGAATCCGAGTGACGGCAGGTGCGTTGCTGACTTAGCGTCTCGCAATGACCTCCCCGGACGACGCCGCCGACGACCCGCCCGGTGTGACCATCCGCTGCCAGGACCACGTGTCCGTCAGCGTGATGCTGTACGACCGGTTCGAAGACGATGCGGGCTTCGTGCACTACGACGTCGAGCTACGAGCCCCGGGGCTGACTGCTCGCGCCGACGCGGTCGTCGCCTGGATCCGGGGGCCACGGCATGCTGAGCGCATGAGCACTAGCAACGAATCCATCCGCCATCAGCTCGGTCTGACGTGGGTGCGATCCACGGGCGGGCCGCTGATCGTCGTTCCGGCATCCGTGTTGCACGAGTGGGGCGGCTGCACCGAGGACGGCGTGATCCTCGGCGGCTCCGAGCGGCCGGACGACTACGACCGGGCCTGCGCGGTCGAGGAGTTCGCCGGCGTGATCGGTCTGAGGGGCCCCCGTGCGGTAAACGCGCTGGTGCTGGCCGACGATCCGGCCACCACCTGCTATCTACCCGAGCGAGGCGTCTTCCTTCGTTGGCTCGCCGGCAATTCCGACGTCGAGTTGGTCGCCGCCGCCGAGGCCGTACTGAGCGATCCGGAGACACCGTGGGAATCGTGCGGGATCTGGGAGACCGATGGTCCCGCCGTTCTCATGGACTCGGCCGAGGCCGGTGAAGATCTAGGCGTGCCCTACCCAGGTGGGTACGGACAACCGGATGAAGCCCCGGTCGCCGTGCCAGCAGGACGATGGGCGGTCCGCGCTTACCACAAGATCGGCGAACTCCCCTGGGTTGGCATAGTTCAGCTCCACCGGTGCTGAAGGCTCATGGCATTGGACTCGTTCGTCACCCGGGCGAACGGCTCGGAGTGCGAGGATCGGTCCCGCGTCAGGGGCCGGGGCAGAGCGGATCACGGTGGCGTACTCAGCCGACTCCGGGGCAAGCCCAATTCCCATCCACGACTCCGATCCGTCGCGCGCCGTGACCGACGTCGTGCAGAGCTCGCACGGTGGTGTCAGAGGCAGCCAGTAGCCTCAAGCGCCATGGGCATTGAGATCAATGTAAAAGTCGGTCACCCGATCAACGATGAGGTGGAGAGAGTCCTCGGGTTAGCCGAGGCCATCGGTGAACCCATCACGGTCACGTTCATGTGGGAGTGGCGGGCAGAGGCGGAACGTGCGGTGCTGGTGCCCGCGGCCACGCTGGCGCTTTGGGAACATTGGTCCTCTACCGCGTACCCGGCGGTGCAGGGCGGTCGAGATACGAGCCGAGACGAGGCGGAGGATCCGGAACTGGCCAACCCGATGGAATTCGGCGCGTTCACCCTTTTTCGTCGTCGAGTTGGAGGGCGCACGGCGGTTGCCCGCGGCAACGTGGTGGTCGCCGAGCTCTTGGATCCCGCCGAGGCGCACTGGCTTCAGGAGAGGGCTCGGTTAGTCCGCGAGGGTTTCATGGATCCGAAGCAGAGGGCAGCGTTCGAGGAGTTCCTTGCGCGGCAGGCCCCCTTCGATGATCAATGAGCCACTTGACCGCTCGTTCTGATCCCCGGCGACGGCGTGCCCCTGCACGACGGACCGACCATCCTGTTCGAGCCGTGCTCACACCTCACCTTGCGGCGGGCAAGGAGGCCCGCTTTCACGGTTGCGCGGAGACATGAATGAGCCGAGGGTGCCGTCGGTCTTCTAGGATCATGGCCGATCCTGGGTCCAGGGGGATATGGATGGCTTTCGAGATAGATCTGCAGCTCGCTGAAGACGCAGAGGCCACACGCCTCGCCTCCGAGGTCACCGAACTCGGCAATGAGCGCTTCCTGCGGGCCGTACTCCGCGACCAGGCGCGCTTCCACCACTGCAGCACCGATGGTCTCGTTGGCTGGTCCGGCGACGGGCCGGAGGTCGCCGAGCCCGCCTCCAGCCTCCTGTTGCGGGCACTTCACCTTTGCTTTACGGCGCACCTGCCCCTGAGCCTCTCGCCCGACCTGCTCTGGTACGCCGTGGTGCATGAGGTGGCCGTCCACGTGCGGCTGAACTCCGATACGTACGCAGGTCTGTTCACCGAAACACCGGGGTACCAGCAGACCATCGCCGTCCGCGACGACCAGGCACCGTTGGACTGGGAGCGCTCGATCAACCTGGTCCAACAGCCCCTGCGGAACCGTGTGGGCGACGAGGCGGCCGATCTGTTCCAGCCCGCGTTCTCGACCACGACCCGCGCCGATGCCACGGCTGCGCTGGTCGCGCTCATGGACGTGGTCAGCCCCTACTACCGTTTCCGATGGATCTCGCTCTGCGGCATTCCCCGGATCCGGCTGGAGGGCACCGACCGGGACTGGCGGCTACTGGCAGCCCGGGTACGGGAGTTGGAAGAGTGGTTCGAGGGGCTGCGACCGTGGTTCGCCGCCTTACGCCCGGTGCTGGACTCGATCAGTGCGACGGCCTCGGGGTGGGGCGTCGACCGGGAGTTCTGGCGTTCGCTCTACAAGTGGGAGTCGGGGTCCGGCGGCGACAAGGTGACCGGTTGGATCACCGCCTTCTTCGCCCATCGGTACACCGACGACGGCCCCGCTCCGAAGCAGTCGTTCGGCCTGGGAACCACCGACGAGGAAGACTTCCCGTCGCACGTCTCGCGTGTCCCGTTCCGCTGGGACACCATCGCCGGCACGTTCGACATGGCGTTCCTCGGCGGTGTGCTCGGCATCGAGCGCGATGGCGAGTGGATCCGGCCGCGCCTCGGCTTCGCCGTGGCGGAACTGCTGCCCGCCGCCGAGCCCTGCGACGGGCATCTGCCCGAACCGTGGACCGTTGCTGACATCCAGCGCGTCACCGGCTGCCCCGAGGCCCGACTCCTCCCCGTCATCGGCACGGTCACCCTGGACGGCGAACCCCTCCGGGCCGACATCGCCATCGATCTCAATGGACTGTGCGTGGTGCGGTCCGACGACGGAAACTGGTACCTGGGCGACCTTCAGTCGCAGGCCGGTGACATCCGATGCTGGGACAACTACGGCCCGGACCTGGGCCACGCCCTTCGATCGTGCTAAGGGTGGTGTTCCGTGATCCCTGGTGGATCAGCGTGCGGCGTCAGATGCGGTGCACCGTAAGGCGCCGGGGTGTTCGCCTATGGGATGCATGTGGACACTTCGACAACGCGGCGAGGTGCCGTAGCTTTCGTCGCACGCCCGCCAGGGATTACGGGACACCCCTCAGGAGGTCATCGTCGGCAGTGGTGACAGCACTTGAGGGCGAGTGAACCGGGCCCTTCGGGGCAACGCGCGTCACCCCTCGTCGTGGCACTGAAGTCGCCCGCCGAGCAGTACCGCGCAGGCCACGGCTGACAGCAGCCCGCCGGCAAGAGCGCCGTGAGCACGTGCCTTCGGGGCACGGCCCGCACCAAGTGGGCGAGTGACACGGACGCGACAGCCAGCGTCATGCCGCAACCGGTGACGAGGAGGCCGACGTCCGGCAGGGGGACGCGAAGGCCCTCGTAGATCAGTTCCAAGAGGCCGACGGGTGGGTTCTCCGCGTGTTGACGGTGAGGACCGCCAGCATCAGGGCCGCGAGCACCACCGGGGCGTGCCATGGGGAGGGTCGTTTCCCAGCTGCGGCGTCTCCTTCGGGCTGCGCCCGTTCCGTCTGATGAGTGGCACCGTCCATGGGGGTGCCTCATCGGGGTCGCCGGTCCCGCCGCAATCGAATTCGTGTGCACGAGGTGGCCGCCGGACCCGGTGGCGAGTGCGCTGCTACTCCAGTAGTTCTTGGCCGGTGGAGTAGCTTGCCGAAGTCCCCCCAACCGTCGTCGCGCTTGAGCGAGACAGGAGGAAGCCGATGCCACGGCAGGCGCCGTACCTCGTCCTGGCCGATGCGCTCAGTGCTCGGGTGCTGGGCGGGGAGTGGGAGGTCGGGGAGCGGCTGCCGGCGCGGGTGCGGTTCGCCGAGGAGTACGGGGTGGGGCGCAACGTCGTGCAGAGGGCCATGGACCGTTTGATCGTCGACGGGCTTCTTGAAGGGCGCGCCGGCTCGGGAACGTACGTCCGCGAGCCGCGGGAGCGCCATCGGCTGATCCGGTCCCGCAACCACGGGCGCGAGGACGGGTCTCCCCTCGGCGTCGGGCGCAACGAGCGCGGGCGGGCCAGCGCGTGGGATGCGCACAGCCGGCTGCGGACGCCCGCACCGGACGCGATCGCTGAACGGCTCGCCATCGGGTGCGGGGACCTGTGCGTCACCACGCACTACGAGTTCCTCGCCGAAAGGCAGCCGGTGCAGCTCTCCGAGTCCTGGGAGCCGATGGGCATCACGGGTGGGACGCCCGTGGTGCTGCCCGAGGAGGGGCCGCTGGCCGGCAGGGGGGTGGTCGTGCGGATGCGCTCCATCGGCATCGTCGTCGACACGGTGGTCGAGGTGCCGCGCCCGGCCCGGGCCACTCGGGAGCAGGCGCACCTGCTCGGGATCGGGGTCGGGGATCTCGTGCTACGGATCGAGCGGACCCTTTACGACACCGGCGGCAGACCCGTGGAGACGGCGGACATCGTGATCCCGGACCGGCGCCGGGAAGTGGTCTACGAGTTCGGCGTCGACAGGCCGTAGCCGCTGAGGGCACACGAGTGCACCTTTCCGCATCGATGGCAGGAGACGTTCGATGTCCGCATCGGCACGTCCCGGGCTCCTACGGGACCCGGACTTCGGTCGGCTCTTCGCCGCGACCGCACTCGGGCAGTTCGGGGATCGCGTCGTCTTTCTGGTGCTGCCCCTCGTCGCCATCGCGGCGCTGGACGCGGACGAGTTGCAGGTCGGGCTGCTGGCTGCGCTGACTTCGGCGGGCTCGTTCCTGGTCGGGCTGCCGGCGGGGGCGTGGGTGGACCGGGTGCGCAAGCGACGGGTGCTGATCGTCACTGACCTCGCTCGCGCGCTGGTCCTCGCGACCGTCCCCGTGGCGTGGTGGGCGGGGTGCCTCACCTTCTGGTGGCTGGGCGCGGTCGCCTTCCTGCACGGGTCGTTGACCGTGTTCTTCGACGTCGCGTATCTGAGCTATCTTCCGCACCTGGTCGGACGCGACGGAGTCGTGGCGGGCAACGCGCGGCTGTCGGCGGTGCGCTCGGTGACGAGCATCGGCGGGCCGGCGGCCGCGGGGCCGCTGGTCGGTCTGGTGGGGGCGCCCGTCACGCTCTTGGCGAGTTCCGTCGGCATGGCCCTGTCGGGGCTCCTTGCGACCACGATCCGCAAGCCGGAGCCGAAACCGTCACCGGCCCGAAAGCCCGCTCTGCGGCGGGAGGTCAGGGAGGGACTGACGTTCGTAATCCGACGCCCCGCCTTGCGCGCCATCGCGCTCGGGGACACGGTGTTCAACCTCTTCCTGGCCGTGTACCTGGCCATGCTGCTCGTCTTCCTTGAGCGGGAGATCGATCTCGACCCCTTCGGGATCGGTCTGGTGCTGTCGGGCATGGGCTGCGGCGCCCTGCTCGGTGCGCTGTCGGCCGGGGCGGTCGTGCAGCGGTTCGGTCAGGGACCGGTCATCTGGCTCGCGCCGCTGGTCACCTGCCCGCTCACTGCGTTGATGCCGTTGGCGCGGCCGGGGTGGAGCGTATGGGTGGCTGCGACGGGGCTCGTGGTCCTCTCGCTGGGCGGTGTCATTCGCGTCGTGGCCCAGTCCGGCTACCAGCAGGCCAGCACACCGGACGGGCTCCTGGGCCGGATGAATGCCACGACCCGGTTCGTCTCCTGGACGGGCACCCTTCTCGGGGGACTCCTCGGTGGCGCGCTCGGCTCCGGGCTGGGGGCGGGAGCGGCGCTGTGGGTGGGCGCGGCCGGAATGACGTCGAGCACCCTCGTCACCCTCTTCTCGACGCTCCGGACGGCGCGCACGGCAGCCGGATCCCACCGAGCCGCGCTGAATCCGCCGGATGTCGAAGGTCGGCTGCCGGACGTAAGGGCGTGAGGCCCGCGGGAACCCGCGGATGGAGGCCCGGGGAGGAAGGTGTCCCTCGGGACGCGGGCATCTCCTTCGAGTGAATGTGGGGGTGCCGGTACCGGCTCGTTCCTGCGGGGCGTACGGGCCCGGAGGCAGGTTTAGGCGCAGGCCGTGGAGCGTTGGGAGCCGGGTCGTCGAGGTGGGCAACGGACGAATGGCCGGCGGGTGGCGGCGAACGCGCCGTTACGATCGGCGCCGCCGAGGCCATGGAGCCGTAGTACGCCCGTGATGCACTGACCTGACCTGCTGTTATGCCCGCTGTGCAGGCGGTGCGAAGGCCCGGCAGTTCCACTGGACAACGGGGAAGGGCATGCACATGGGCCAGGAACGAGGCAACGGAAACCGGGAACAAGCAGTGGGGGTGCAGTTGGCGCTGCAACTGCGCCGTTGGTGGATGGAGGCAGGAAACCCGCCCAGAGGTTCCCGGCCGACGCAGCAGGCGTTGGCCTGCAAGCTCCAGGTCGATCAGACGACGCTCTCGCGCTATCTGAACCCGAACCACCCGTCGACCGCTCCCCTGCGCGTGGTGGAGGCCCTCCACGTCCAGTTGGGTGCGCCGGCACAGGAGTTGGAACGGGCGCGGGAACTGTGCCGCGCCGCGCTGCGGGACAGCGCCCGCCGCCAGACGGCCGCGGTCGGCCCGGAGCAGGCCCCGCCGTCGGGGGACGCGGATGAACACGAGGTGCTCCCCGCGCCTCGCGCTGGCGGTGGAGCGCGCTGGCGGTGGTCCCGCCTGGCCCTGATCGCGGCTGCCCTGGTGGTGACGTTCGCCGCCGGCATGGTCGTCCAGGAGCAGTTCGTCGCGCGGGAGGGTGCGGACGTCTCCGACGGCGTGGTGGGCACCGTTGCGTCCGCGGACGGGACCGCGGAGGCGTGGCCGCTGATCCGCATGGGCAAGGAGGACCAGTACACCCGCGGCCGTGCCGTGCAGTACCTGCTGAACTCTCACGGCCATGAGGTGCGGGTCGACGGCTACATCGGTGCGAAGACGCGGGACGCCGTCATGGCCTTCCAGCGCGGGAAGGATCTACCGGCGGACGGGAAGGTGGGCCCCAAGACGTGGCCGGAGTTGGTGAAGGTGGTCGGGCTCGCTTCCGAGCCCTTCGAGGTGCGGGCCGCACAGGAGCTCTTGAACAACGTGGGCCACGGCGGCACGGCCGTGTCGGGGAAGTTCACCGCGGAGACCGCTGAGGACGTGAAGTACTTCCAGCGGATGCAGCACCTGCCCGTGACCGGTCGGGTGGACATCGATACCTGGCTCGCGCTGCTGGTGCGGCAGCTCCCTCCCGTCAAGGCGCCGGACTACCAGCGGGCCACCGGTCCTCTCCCCGCGGCATCCACCTGACCCGCCCAGCACGGCCGCGCGCCACCGGACGTTGCGCCGAGCCCATGCGGGTTGCCTACATCAGGCCATAACTCCTGGTCAGAGACCTGCCATGCAGCGTGCATCGATGTGCGTCAGCGCCCGGCCCGGATCGCCTTTCCCCACTCCCCCGCCGTGGCAATGCTGATGTTGCGACCGGCGCTTCCGGAGCGTCCGTCCCGACGACGGGCCGTCAGCTCACGTACCGGACCGGTTCGCTCCCCGTCAGCAAGCCATCCGAAAGGGGCACCCATGTCCACTCTCCGCAAGGCCCTCACCACCGTGGTGTCGACCGTCGTTCTCGCCGGTGGCATCGCCGTCGGTGCCGCCGGCCCGGCGAACGCGGCGACCTGCCCGCACTCCGCGTCCCCCGTCATCGACGGCGGCGCAGCCCACTGGACCCTGCGCTGCTCCGGGAAGAACGTGGTCATGACCGGCTGGGTCGACGACACCAGGATGGACGGCATGTGCGCCAAGGTCCGCATCAACGCGGGCAACGGCGCGTACAAGGGGCCGTCCGCGTGCGGTTCCGGCGTCCGTAAGGAGTTCAAGTACACCTTCAAGGGGACGAAGTCTGCGCAGGGGCGCTTGGCCCTCGTCTGACCGCGCGCGGGGCGGGCGTTCCCTCGCCCGCCCCGCCGCCGCGCACCACGTCCCCGTCCGCTTCGCCCTGCGCGCCGACAACCACAACGTGCGCCCCCAGCACGCCCTGGCGCGAATGCGGTTGGTCTTCGAAGGAGCCTTGCGCTCTCGCATGGCCAGTCGGGACGGCACGCGCTGTGATTCGCTGCCCGGTCAGGTCAGGACGATCGGGTTGGAGAGGGCGGCGGCGTATCCATTGGGATGGCGGACCTCGGTGCGGACGAACATCGAGTCCGCCGAGTCGGTTTGCCACAGCGCCGTGCCCGGACCGGTGGCGGGGAGACAGACGCGGTGGACCTCGCCTCGGTCCGTATGGAAGCTGACGGTCCCCAGCGGCACACCGTGCACTACCGCCTGCACTTCTATCTGCCCGCCCCGGGCTGTGAGCCGCTCCCCCACTCCGGCTGCCCGGCCCTCGGCCGTGGCGGTGAAGGTCAGGTGCACGTCGGTGGACTCGGCGATCCAGCTGCGGCCCGAACCGATCGCGGCGAGGACCGCTTCCTTGCTCAGTTCCTCGGCGAGGACCACGGTGTGAGGGGTGCCGATCTGCCCGGGCGAGTGCGTGTCGCTGTTGCCCATCGCCGGTCGCCATGACCCGGTCCGGATGTCCGCTGCGAGGCTTCGCCCCCACTGTGCCAAGGCGGCCTCGTTGTCGGCGTTCCAGGGGCGGTCCGACGTCCACAGCCCGTTCCACACCTCCACTGCGTCGAAGCCGCGCAGGGGGAACATGAACTCGCCCGTCCCATACGGCGCATGCGGGTGGGCGACCACGCACAGGCCCCCGGCCTGATGGACCTGCTCCAGGCACCGGTCGATCCGTCCGTCGCCGACGCGGTGGTTCCAGTCGACGACCTGGCCGGGTTCGGTGCCGAGCGCGAGCCAGTGCCCGGTGGTCGTCGTGACTTCCTCACCGAGCAGGATCAGGAAGTCGTCAGCGGCCAGATGGCCCCAGACGCCGGGAAGCGCTGCCGAGTTGTGCTCCGTGGTCGCGATGAAGTCCAGCCCGGCAGCGCGGGCCCGGACGGCCAACTCCGCGGGGCTGAGTTCTCCGTCCGAGTGAACGGAGTGCACATGGCAGTCTCCGCGGTACCAGGCCGCCCCTCGTCCGACCGCAGACGCCGGCGGGAAGCGTAATCTCGACAAGATTCCCCCTCCACAGTTCCCGTTGAAACGAACGTCCGTGCAGAGCCGCTGGTTCCCACATCGAGTCTCCGAACCGCGGCTGAGCAGCACGGCCCGGGCATCGGTCGGCTGGGCCAGATGAACGCACCTCGGCGCGCGTCGCGCGGGCGGGCGGCGCGTCATGCCGTGAAAAGGGCACGCAGCTTATAGCTATGTGTCCCATGCTCGCTGTCCCTCGCCGTGATCGGACCGCCGTGCGCGGTCCGTCCGTTCCTGGGGCCGCATGGCGGCGCTGATTCTCGCTCACTTCCTGCTCGCCGCGTGTGCCGTCCCCCTGGTGCGACGGTTGGGGACGCGGGCCTTCGTCCTGTTGGCGGTGCCGCCCGCCGTCACCCTCGGGTGGGGCCTCGCGCAGTGGGACACCGCCGCCGGGGGCGGGGCGGTGAGTTGGTCGTTCGCGTGGCTGCCGGCGTACGACGTGTGGATCGCGTTCCGGTTGGACGCGTTGGCGCTGCTCATGCTGGTGCTGGCGGCCGGGGTCGGTGCGTTGGTGCTGTTGTACTGCGTGCGGTACTTCGACGACGGGTCGCCCCGGCTCGGCGGGTTCGCGGGCAATTTGCTGGCGTTCGCGGGGGCCATGCTCGGTCTGGTGCTCGCCGACGACCTGGTGGTGCTGTACGTCTTCTGGGAGCTGACCACCGTCTTCTCCTATCTGCTGATCGGGTACGACAGCGAACGCAAGCAGAACCGTCGTTCCGCGCTCCAGGCGCTGACGGTGACCACGCTGGGCGGGCTGGCGATGCTCGTCGGCTTCCTGATGCTCGGGCAGGAAGCCGGGACCTACCGGATCTCGGAGCTCCTCGCCGATCCTCCCGCGGCTTCCGGCACGGTGTCCGCGGCCATCGCGCTGGTGCTCCTGGGGGCGCTGTCGAAGTCGGCGATCTGGCCGTTCAGCGTGTGGCTGCCGAACGCGATGGCCGCGCCGACTCCCGTCAGCGCCTATCTGCACGCCGCGGCGATGGTGAAGGCGGGGGTGTATTTGGTGGCCCGGTTGGCGCCGGGTTTCGCGGACGTACCGTTGTGGCGGCCGGTGTTGCTGGTGCTCGGGTCGGCGACGATGCTGCTGGGGGGCTGGCGGGCGCTGCGGCTGGGCGACCTGAAGCTGGTCCTGGCGTACGGCACGGTCAGTCAGCTCGGTTTCCTCACCGTGCTCGCCGGGGTGGGCAACCGGGACGCGGCGCTGGCCGCCGCGGTGCTGATCCTCGCGCACGCGCTGTTCAAGGCCCCGTTGTTCCTCGTCACCGGCATCGTCGACCACGCCACCGGCACCCGCAACCTGCGGCAGTTGTCAGGGGTGGGGCGGGTGCTGCCGTGGGTGGCCGCGACCGCGCTGATCGCCGGGGCGTCGATGGCGGCGCTCCCGCCGCTGCTCGGGTTCGCCGCGAAGGAAGCGGCCTTCGAGGCGCTGCTCCACGGGAACGCCGTCGACCGCTGGGTGCTGGCCGTCACCACCATCGGATCGGCCCTCACCTGCGCTTACACCCTTCGCTTCCTGTGGGGTGCGTTCGCCCGCAAACCCGGGCTCCACGACACGCCGGCCCACCGGGTGAGCCCGGCGTTCCTGGGGCCGCCGGCACTGCTCGCCGTGGCGTGCGTGGTCTTCGGCCCGGGGGTGTCGTGGTGGAACGGGTTGCTCGGGGCGTACGCCGCGGAGTTCCCCGCGCCGGCGCATCCCTACTCGCTGTCGTTGTGGCACGGGCTGGGCACGGCGCTGCTGCTGTCCGCCGCGGCGTGGGCGGGGGGCGTCGTGCTGTTCCTGCTGCGCGATCCCGTGGTGCGGCTGTCCCGTCGGGTGGCCTGGCCGACCGCGGACCGGGTGTTCGGGCTGGGGCTGCTGGGGTTGGAGCGGATCTCGCTCCAGGTGACCGGCTTCTTCCAACGGGGTTCCGTGTCGGTGTACTTGGCGACCGTGCTGAGCGTGCTCCTCGGCGGGCAGTTGGCCGTGCTGTTGGTGGACGAACCCTGGGCCGGGGCGGTGGCACCACGGCTGTGGGACTCCGGCGCGCAGGGCGCGATCGCCCTGCTGACCTGCGCCGCGGCGCTGCTGTGCCTGCCGGTGCGACGGCGGATGAAGGTCGTGGTGCTGGGCGGGCTCACCGGGTACGGCACCGCTCTGCTGTTCGTCGTGCACGGCGCGCCGGACCTGGCCCTCACCCAGTTCTGCGTAGAGACGGTGGCCCTGTTGGTGTTCGTGCTCGTCCTGCGCAGGATGCCGGTCCACTTCCAGGAGACGATCAGTCGCCGTCGGCTGTTCATGCGCGTTCCGCTCGCTCTGGTGGCTTCGGCCGTGGTGGCGACCACCCTGTGGGTCGTCGCCGCTGCCCGGGTCGCCAAGCCCACGGGCGGCGCACTGGTGACGGCCACCGCCGAGCACGGGGTGAAGGAGGTCGTGGCGACCACCCTGGTCGAGTTCCGGGCCTGGGACACCCTCGGGGAGTCGGCGGTCCTCGCCGTCGCGGCAGTCGGCGTCACCAGCTTGATCTATGTGCACCGGCGCACCGGGGCGGCAGAGCGGGCCGAACCGGTGGAGCCGGTCGAGCCCGCGTCGGCAGGCGGTCCCACGGCGTGGTCGTACGGCTCGCACTTCGCGGTCGGCGAGGCGGCCGCCGAGGACACGGCACCCGAGCGGACCTGGCTCGCCGCCGGGCGGACCCTCGCCCCCGAATACCGTTCCGTGGTCTTCGAAGTGGTGGCCCGACTGGTGTTCCACCCGATCCTGGTGCTCTCCGTCTACCTGCTGCTGTGCGCGGAGAACCTCCCCGGCGGGGGATTCGTCGCGGGGCTGGTCGCGGGGCTGGCGATGATGGCCCGCTACCTGGCCGGCGGACGCCACGAACTGGCCGACGCCGCACCGGGCCACCCGGGGCTCCTGACCGGGCTCGGGCTGCTGTTGTCGGCGTCCACCGCGGCCCTCGGGCTCCTCGACGGCGCCGTGCTCCACCCGCTGACCTACGAGACGCACCTGCCCCTCTTCGGCGCCGTCCACATCGGCACGCCCGTCCTGTTCGACACCGGGGTCTACCTCCTCGTCCTCGGGGTGGTCCTGGACATCGTGCGCGCCCTCGGCGGGCGCATCGACCGGCAGATCGAGCGGGAGGCCCACGAGAAGGCGAAGGAGTCCGGCCGGTGAGCGTCAGCCTCACCCTGTTGGTGACGGGAGCCCTGCTGTGCGCGGTCGGTGGCGTCCTGCTGCTGATGCGGGCCCTCACCCGCATCCTCGTCGGTGCGGTGATCTTGAGCAACGGCATCAACGTGCTCCTCCTCGCCGCCAGCGGGCCCGCCGGGTCGGCACCGCTGCTCTATCCGCGGATCGATCCGGAGCGGGTCAGCGACCCGCTGCCGCAGGCGATCGCGCTGACCGCCATCGTCATCACGCTGGCCACCACGGCGTTCCTGCTGGCGATCGCCTACCGCAGCCAGCGGGTGAACGGAACCGACGAGGTCATGGACGACATCGAGGACCGCCGGATCGCGCTCCGCGCCGAGGTGCAGGAGCAGCGCGCGGCGTTGCGGGAGCAGCACGGCCCGCGGGGGCGCGGGCCCGAGGGCGACCGGGACGCCTACCGTACGGAGCGACGACGGCTGCGCGGCGTGCTCCGCGAGGACCGGGCGCTGCAAGCACGGGCCCGGGACGCGTCGGGCGACCTGTGGAACGACATCCTCGGCGAGGACCCCGCCGACCGCGAGAGGTCCGAGGGGGCCGCCCGGTGAACGCACTCGTACCCCTGCCCGTGCTCCTCCCCCTGCTGGCCGCCGGTTTCGAACTGGCCCTCGGCACCCGGTTCCCCCGCGCCCAACGCGCGGTCGGCGTCCTCGTGCTGAGCACCGTCCTCGCGCTCTCCCTGGTCATGCTCGTCGAAGCGGACCGCAACGGGCCGCTCGCCCTGCACCTGGGGGACTTCGCTCCGCCGGTGGGAATCACGCTGGTCGCGGACCGGCTCTCGGCCCTCATGCTGACGGTGTCGGCGGCGGTCACCCTGTGCGTCCTGGTGTACTCGATCGGCCAGGGCATGGCCGACCGTGAAGAGCAGTCCCCGCTGGCGATCTACCACCCCGCCTACATGGTCCTGGTGGCCGGGGTGTCCTGCACCTTCCTCGCCGGTGACCTGGTCAACCTCTACGTCGGCTTCGAGATCATGCTCGTCGCCAGTTTCGTGCTGCTCACGCTGGGCGGCACGGCCGCACGCCTGCGGGCGGGTGCGACCTACGTCCTGGTGTCGCTGGTCTCCTCGATGGTGTTCTTCACCGCGGTGGCCCTCACCTACGCCGCGGCCGGCACCGTCAGCCTCGGTCAACTCGCCGAACGCCTCGCCGTACTGCCCATCGGGGTGCGAACTCTGCTGGAAGCGACCCTCCTGACCGTGTTCGCGGTGAAGGCCGCCGTCTTCCCGCTCGCGGCGTGGCTGCCGGACTCGTATCCGACGACGCCGGCGCCGGTCACCGCGGTGTTCGCGGGGCTCCTCACCAAGGTGGGGGTTTACTGCGTGCTGCGCGTGGAGACCCTGCTCTTTCCCGGGAACCAACTCGCGAACCTGCTGATGTGGGCGGCTTTCGCCTCCCTGATCATCGGGGTCCTGGGCGCGGTGGCGCAGACCGACCTCAAGCGGGTCCTGTCCTTCGTCCTGATCAGCCACATCGGCTACATGATCTTCGGCATCGGGGTGGGCACCCGCGCCGGGCTCGGCGGGGCGATCGTGTACGTCGTCCACCACATCACCGTGCAGACGGCGCTGTTCCTGGTGGCGGGGTTGATCGAACGCCGCACGGGCACGACGGAGCTGACCCGGGTCGGCGGGCTGACCCGGGCGGCGCCCGCGTTGGCGGTGCTGTTCCTGGTGCCGGCGTTGAACCTGGCGGGCATCCCGCCGATGTCCGGGTTCATCGGGAAGCTGCAACTGCTGCGCGCGGGCGTCGCGGACGGCGGGTTCCTGCCCTACCTCCTGGTCGCGGCGGCGTCGCTGACGAGTTTGTTGACGCTGTACGTGATGGCGAAGGTGTGGAACCTCGCGTTCTGGCGCGCGGCGCCGCCGGGCCGGCCCGCCCGGGGCACGGTGCTGGAGGAGGCCGACCCGGACGAGGACCACGGCGACACCGACGCGGACGCCGACGCCGCCCCGGACAGCGGCCCGGGTGACGGCACGTCGGGGGGTTCCGCCCGGCGGCGGGCGCCCGCGGGCCAGGCGGTCACCGCGACGTTGTCCGGGCGGGCCATCACGACGACCACCGACCGGCTGCCCCGCAGCATGACGTGGGCGACGTTCGCCTTGGTCCTGCTGTCGCTGGCGTACACGGTGCTGGGCGATCCCTTCACGGCCCTCACCGAGCGGGCGGCGGCCGAACTCCTGCAACGCACCCCCTACATCGAGGCGGTCCTTGGCCCATGACGTTCCCGTGATCTCGCTACGCTTCCGCGACCCGAACCTGCCGCCCTTCAGCTGTGCGGTGGTCGGACGCCGGCGCCGGGTGCTCGACCTCCCCCTGATCGCCTGGCTGACCGTGGTCTGGATGTTGTTGTGGGGCACCCTCAGCCTCCCCAATGCGATCACCGGGGTGCTGGTGGCGGTGGTCGTGTGCCTGGTGTTTCCGCTGCCCCAGGTGAACATCGGTCTGAGGTTGCACCCCTTGGGCATCGCCCGCTTGACCGTCCGGCTGCTGTGGGAGATGTACACGGCCGGGGTCAAGGTGTCCCACCAGATGGTGGACCGGCGCCCGTTTCGGGCGGGGGTCCTCGCCGTTCCGCTGCGCTGCCGCAGCGATCTGATGCTCACCGCGACGGCCATCGCCGTCTCCAACGTGCCCGACAGCTCCGTCGTCGAGGTGCACCGCTCCCAGGCCACGCTGTTCGTGCACGTCTTGGAGGCCGACGACCCGGCGACCCCGGAGCGGGCCCGGCAGGGCGTGTGGCGGATGGAGGAGTTGGTCGTACGGGCCTTCGGTGACCGGGCGGAGATCGCCCGGGTGCGCCAGCCTCCACCGCAGCCCCGGAGTCCGCGATGACCACCGCTCAGGCCGTGGACCGGGGTCTGCTGGTGGCCGCCGCCGCGATGCTGCTGATCGCCGGGGCGCTGGTGCTCTACCGGGTGTGGCGGGGGCCGTCCATGCTCGACCGGGCCATGGCACTCGACGTCTGCGCCGCCTTGATGATCGCGGGGATCGGCGTACGTTCGGCCCTGAGCCGGGACTCCTTCTACTTCCCCGTGATGCTGGTGCTGGCCTTCCTCGGCTTCACCGGATCGGTGGGGATCGCCCGCTTCATCGCCGTCCGAGACCGTGCCCCGGACCAGCCACGCCGTAGGAGGAGGAAGCGATGAACGGTTGGGCCCAGGTCGCGGACACCGCAGGAGCGGTACTGCTGTTCGTGGGGGCCGCGGTCAGCCTGTTCGGCGCGCTCGGCATGGTGCTCATGCCGGACGTGCTCTCCCGCAGCCATGCGGCGACCAACCCTCAGGCCCTCGGCATGCTGCTGGTGTTGATGGGGGTGGCGCTCCGGCTGCGCAGCGGCATCGACCTGGGCACCCTGGGGCTGGTGGGCTTCTTCCAACTGCTGACCGGTCCGGTGGCGGCGCACCTGGTGGCACGGGTGGCGTACCGCACCGGGTATGCGGGCCGTGAGGGGTTGGTCTTCGACGAGTTGGACGAACAGCTCAGCACGGCACCGCAGCCGAAGGACGACGGGGCCGGCTGACTCCGCGCGACGCGGCGGCCGCGGCCCGCTGGTCGACTCCCGCGTGAACTCCTATTCCTGCGGCGGCAACTCCTGGAGGGGCGCGACCCTGCGCCCACCGCGGATGACGGGCAGCCCCTGCACCATGCGGTCGATCATGTGGTCGTAGCGCAGACCCGCGTCGGCGAGGTGGGGATCTTCGCCGGGGGCCTCACCGCCGGTGCGGAGGACTTCCGGAAGCAGGAGTTCGGACAGGTCTGCGCGGGGCGTCGGATCCTCGACGGTCAGGCCGCAGTCGCCGAGGTCGACGTAGTCGGGGACGAGGGCGCGACCGTACAGACGTCCGGCGACCTCGGGGAGGAACTCGTCCCACATGACCGCGAGCGCGGTACGCACGTCGCCGAGGACCTCGACGTGTTGTTCGCATGAGTCGCCGAGGAAGGTCTCCGCTTCGATGTTGCCCTGCACCAGAAGGCGTGAGGTGCCGGTGAGGACGAGGTTGGCGACTTTCAGGTCACCGAGCACGATCAGCGACGGGCTGCCGTACTCCAGGTTCAGGATGTTCCCGTCGACGTGGAGGTCGCCGTCGATGACGTAACCGGTGACCGCGCCGTCGATCCCTTCGTACTCGGGTCGGCCACCCGCCTTGATCCAGGGGTTTTGATGCCGGTACTGGTGGTCGTCCAGCCAGAGGGAGCCGGGCAGTGCCGCGGGCCCGGGGTGCAGTATGTACTCCTCCTCGTCCAGGGTGGCGTATGTCTCCTGCGGAAAGCCGCGCCGCTCGAACAAGTCGACCGTCTCGGCCCATGATTGGTAGATCGTCTCCATGGGCCCGCACAGTAAACGCCTGCACTGACACCCCACTCACCGCCGTGGCGCTTCTGGGGGGCTTGGGCGCCTCAACGGTGCCCGGCGTTGGCGAGGGGCGCTGCTTGCTTCAGCGGACCGTCACGATGCGGTGTTGGCCGTGCATGCTGAGCGGACGGGCGTCGTGGATGCTGGAGACCCAGGTGATCGCCGCGTAACGGCCGGGGAGCAGCGGCATCGTGAGCAGCACCTCGCGTCCGGGCGACAGCGGTGGTGTGCCCAGCCATCGGCTCAGGTCGAACGGGGGTGGGCCGCCCGTGCCGTCGAAGAAGGCTTGGATGTCCTTCTCCGTCACCGAGTCGTCGGGTATCGGGCAGAGCATCGCCTCGTCGACCTGGTTCCGCATGCGGTTGACGTAGCGCAGCGGCCCGCCCGCGGTGACGTGGCCGTCCATGAGGAAGCGCGGGCCCTGGCCTGGGATCTCGACGGCGGTGAGGGTGGCGCAGGAAGTCCGTGGCGCAATGGCCTTCGTGGGGTGCACCGTGAGCGGGCGCAGGTGTTCCTGCCCGGGCTGTGGGTCACGGCCGCGCGGACCTTCGAAGTCGAGGTACTCGAAGACGAGATACCGGCCCGGTGGCAGCTGCGCAGTGAAGCGGGTGTCCGTGCCGGGGTGGGTGATGCCGCCGCCGTACAGCTCAGCCGTGGCCATCAGGGCGTGGGCGGCTGTGATGTTGTCCTGCCCCTCGGTGGCGAAGACTCGGCGCAGCCGGGTCCGGAACTGGGCTTCGGTCGCTCCGGTCCGTAGGCGGGCGATGCCGACGGTGCCGGTGCGCGGGCTGGTGGTCCGCAGCCGGAAGGGCACTGGTCCGGCGAACGCGCGCACCGGTGCGGTGAATCCGTCCTCGCCGGTGACGATGTCCAGCGCCTGCGCCGTGTGCGGCCGATCCCGTGTGCGTGCCTGTGCGGCGGGTGCGCCCCACAGCAGTGCACCTCCCACAGCCGCGACTCCGGTGAGAAGACTCCGCCTGCTGGACATGCTCTCCCAACTCCCCTCAGTACGCTCCCCCGACGGACCCGTGCGATGCCGGCGCCGGCGGGGGAATCCGATGTCCTTCACCCTGCCGCAGTCGCAGAACGTGGACATCGGCCGGCAGTTGCGAGTGCGCCGCAACCCGGGTGGTACGCCGCGCTCACCCCCGTACAACCCAGGTTGCGACCACGAGCGCGGCAGGGTGGGCGTGGAGGTCCGCTCAGTAGCGCAGGACGGCGGCGATCCGGCCTTCGTCGGCGAGGGTGTCGTCGGGGACGAAGTCGACCCGGGCACCGGTGTCGAGGGCGCGTTCGATCACTTCGTCGACGATGTCCTCGCGCGCCCCGGGGGCGCCCGGCTCCGCGGGCACGAGGTGTTCTCCGGCGTCGCGGACGGTGGCGCGGAAGTTCTCCTCGACCACGAGATGGGCGACCGTGCCCCTCTCCGCGGCCTGCCGGACGTCGTCCAGGCCGGAGGTGAACGCCCGGCGGCCACGGGCCGCGTCGAGTCGGCCCAGTGCGTCGCTGACCTCTTCGTCGGCGTGGGCCCGTACGGCGGGCTCGACCACGCGGTGGACGGTCACGGGGTCGGCACCGGCGAGGCCGGCGTGCGGGATCTGCGCGGTGGCTGCGCGGGCGATCGGCCCCGCGGCGTCCAGCAGGGTGAGTGCGGCGGCTTCGCCGACCACGTACAGGGGCCGGGGGTCGGCGCTGAGCACCTTGCCGGCCTCGGCGTCGGCCTCGCGCAGGAACGCCTTGGTCTCTTCGTCGCGGAAGGTGCTCGGCACGTCGCCGATCTGCTCCCGCCGTTCGGGGTCGGGCTCGTCGTAACTGCGCACCAGCGGGAAGCCGTGGCCCTGTTCTTCGGTGACGCGTGCCTGGTCGCCGCCCCACAGCACCACCCGATCGGCGGCGACCGCCAGCACCCAGTAGGGGCGTTCGGCAGCGTGTGCGGCGACGAGGTTGCGGGTGAGGAAGGTGTCGGACAGGACGACCCGGGGCGGGGCGGGGCGTCCGAAGGACCAGATGTGGTGTTCGCCGGGTGCGGCGAGGATCGCCAGGCCGTCCTCGGCGTGCACCAGGTCGACCTCGGTCAGGGCACGGTCGAGTTGCCCCAGTACGTCGATCCGGTCGCTGCGGGAGACCGCGGGGTCGGCCTGGACCTTCTCCTTCGCTTCGTTCAGCAGGCCGCGCAGCCGGATCGGGTCCTGTTCGCTGCCCGGCTCGCGACGGTGGGTGGACATGACGATCGACACCGCCGGATAGGGCCGGGGGCGGCGCAGCTCGGCGAGGGTGGCGGGGCTGAGGGTGGGGCGCATGGGGACCCTTTCCGCGGGGCTGTTCGGCCTGGGTGGCGTGAGTGCACCAAGCCCGACGCTACTCCCGAATGCCGCAAATTTATCCGTTTGTCGACCCGGATGACGGGGGCCGCACCCGGCCCGCCCGATGGCGGTCGCCCTTGACGCTCACGGTCCGACGGGGAGCGAATGGTCACACGTTCACCGTCGACCATCGGCCCCGACGTGGACCATTAGGGTGGAGGAATGCCCCCAGCCCGCGCCCGCGCTGCTTCCCGAACGATCCAGTCGGGTTCGCGCGAGGCTGCCGACGGGGGCGACGGACGGGTTCGACCCGTGGTGCGCGAGCGGCGCGAGTTGCCGGTGGTTGCGGCCGGCGCCGAGGTGATGCCGTTTGCGGTGCTGCCGTACGACGAGGTCGTCGCGCACGACACCGTCTGGGGCGAGCACTCGCACCCCTTCCACGAGCTCCTGTGGAACGAGCGCGGCGCGTCGACGGCCGTCGTCGGCGCACGGGTGTGGACGGTCACGCCCGCACTGGGGCTGTGGATGCCCGCCGGCACGCTGCATTCGGGGTCGGCGGTCGCCGGGACGTGGTTCCGGGCGACGTTCTTCGCGTACCACGCCGCCCCTTCCATGTCCGACACCCCCGTGGCCGTCGAGGTCACCCCGCTGCTGCGGCTGTTGTTGGAGCGGCTCGGGGACGCCCGCCTCTCCCCCGCCTCACGGGCGACCACCGAGGCGATGGTGCTCGACGTGCTGGAGCCGTCGCCGCGGGGGCTGCTGGTGCACGCGCCGACGTCGGCCCTGCTGCGCCCCATCGCGCGGGCGCTCGACGAGGACCCGGGCGATCAGCGCACACTGACCGATTGGGCGACGGAGTTGGGGGTGAGCGCTCGGACGATCAGCCGGGCGTTCACCGCGGAGACCGGCACCAGCTTCGCGCGCTGGGTCGCCGCGGTGCGGGCGCACCACGCGGTGGCCCTCCTCAGCCGCGGCTGGGAGGTGGAGACCGTCGCGGAAGAAGTGGGGTACCGGTCGGCGAGCGCCTTCGGCGCGGCCTTCCGACGGACCACCGGTCTCACCCCGGGCACGTTCCGGACCGCCTGAACCACCCTCCCCACCCGCGACGGATGGCGCATCAGCACCGGAAGTCTGTCCGGATCGCTACATCGGCTGTCGCAAAAGGTCGATTGCGACACTGATCCCTCCCCTCTTAGAGTACAAAGGTAAGCCTTACCTAAGCGCTTGCGTCCAGTGCGGTGCACACGCTCCACGACGAATCCCGGGCCCCGGGCGTGCGAGGACCAGCACCCTGCGGCATCCGGATCAGTGGGGGTTCGACCATCATGCGTTCACTTCGTCTGCGGCTGCTCACCGCGGCCGCCGCTCTCATGGCAGTCGCGGCCTGCGGCGGCCCGTCCTCGTCGGAGGGCGACGGCGACAACGGCGGCGACAAGGGGTCGTCGGCTTCGGGCACGTTCCCGATGACCATCAAGCACGCGCTCGGGACGACGACCATCGACGAGAAGCCCGAGCGCGTCGCCGCGGTCAACTGGGCCAACCACGAGGTGCCGCTGGCACTCGGCGTCGTCCCGGTCGGAATGGCCGCCGCGACCTTCGGCGACGACGACGGCGACAAGGTGCTGCCCTGGGTGGAGGAGAAGCTCGGCGAACTCGGCGCGAAGACCCCGGTGCTGTTCGACGAGACCGACGGCATCGACCTCGAGGCCGTCGCCGACACCAAGCCGGACGTCATCCTCGCCTCGTACTCCGGCCTCACCAAGCAGGACTACGCCACCCTCAGCGAGATCGCCCCGGTCGTGGCGTACCCGGACGCCCCGTGGGCGACGCCCTGGCGGGAGATCATCCGCACCAACAGCAAGGCCATCGGGCTGGCCGACAAGGGCGAGAAGCTGATCGGGGACCTGGAGGGGCAGATCCGGCAGACCGTCGCCAAGTACCCGCAACTGAAGGGGAAGTCGGCGATGTTCATGACCCACGTGGACCCCGGTGACGTCAGCCAGATCGGCTTCTACACCGCGCACGACACCCGGACGCTCTTCTTCGAGGACCTGGGCCTGAAGACCCCCACCAGCATCGCCGACGCGTCCAAGGGCACGGACAAGTTCGCCCTCACCCGCAGCGCCGAGCAGATCGACCTCTTCGACGACGTCGACATCGTCACCGGCTACGGCGACGCGGAGGGCAAGCTCGCCAAGGCGCTGCGCGAGGACCCGTTGGTCTCCAAGCTCCCCGCCATCGAGCGCGGCTCCACCTACCTGCTGCCCGGCAGCGCGCCCCTGGCAACGGCGGCCAACCCGACGCCGCTGTCGATCTCATGGGTGCTGGAGGACTACGTCGCCGCCCTCGCCAAGGCCGCGGACAAGGTCGCATGACGACGTCCGTCCAACGGCGCCCCGACGCCGCCGCGGCGTGTGCACCGCGGCGGCGTCCGGTGCGCGTACGCGTCCTCTGGCTCGTCACGGCGCTCCTGGTCCTCACAGCGCTCGCACTCGCCTCCCTCGCCTTCGGCTCCCGAGCCGTCGCCTGGTCCGACGTGTGGGCCGCGCTCCAGGGCGCGGACGGCACCTTGGAACAGGCCGCCGCCAGCAAGCGGATTCCCCGGACGCTGCTCGCAGCACTCGTCGGCGGGGCGCTCGGGCTCGCCGGCGCCGTGATGCAGGGCGTGACGCGCAACCCGCTCGCCGACCCCGGCATCCTCGGCGTCACCATGGGCGCCTCCCTCGCCCTGGTCACCGCCGTCGCGTTCTTCGGCCTCGTGTCGCCCATCGGCTACATCTGGGTGGCCATGGCGGGAGCGGGGCTGTCGGCCGCCTTCGTGTACGGCGTCGCCAGCCTGGGGCGGGGCGGTGCGACGCCGCTCAAGCTCGCGCTCTCCGGGTCGGCGACATCGGCCGCCTTCGTCTCGCTGGTCACCGCCATCACCCTGCCCCGCGGCGACATCGCCGGGAGCCTGCGGCTGTGGCACGTCGGCGGAGTCGGCGGCGCCTCCTTCGAACGCATCGGCCACGTGCTGCCGTTCCTCGCCGTGGGCTTCGCCATCTGCCTGCTGTCCGGCAAGGCGCTGAACTCGCTGGCGCTCGGGGACGAACTCGCGGCGGGGCTCGGCGAACGCGTCGCCGTGATCCGGGGCGTGGCGGCCCTCGGCTCGATCGTGCTGTGCGGCGCCGCCACCGCGGTCACCGGGCCGATCGGCTTCGTCGGACTGGTCGTCCCCCACGCCTGCCGCCTCCTCGTCGGCGTGGACCACCGCTGGCTACTGCCGTTCTCCGCCGTCGTGGGCGCGGCGCTGCTCACCGCCGCGGACGTGGTGGGCCGGCTCGTGGCCCGACCGGCGGAGATCGACGTGGGCATCGTGACGGCCCTCATCGGCGCCCCCTTCTTCGTCTGGATCGTCCGCCGGCAGAAGGTGCGCGCCCTGTGAAGACCAGCACTCCCCCCGCCTCCGTGGTCGTCGTCGCCCGGGGCCGGGCCCGTCGAGCGCTGCGGCGCCGCGCCCTGACGGGGCTGCTCGCCCTGCTCGTGGCGGTCGCGTTCACCGCGTCCCTGATGGTCGGGCACACGTACTACCCGCTGGACGACGTCCTACGGGTCGTCTTCGGCGAGCAGGTCCCCGGCGCGTCGTTCACCGTGGGCCGGCTGCGGCTGCCGCGGGCCGTGCTCGCCGTGGTGGCCGGCTTCAGCTTCGGGCTCGCCGGCGTCACCTTCCAGACCATGCTGCGCAACCCGCTCGCCAGTCCCGACGTCATCGGCATCTCCGCCGGCGCGAGCGCGGCCGCGGCGATCGCGATCGTCACGCTCTCCCTGGGCGCGACCGAGGTGTCCGTCGTCGCGATCGTCGCCGCACTCGCCGTGGCGCTGCTCATCTACGCCCTGGCGTTCAAGGACGGCGTCGTCGGCACCCGGCTCATCCTGATCGGCATCGGCATCGCCGCGATGCTCGACGGCGTCGTCGCCTACGTGCTCTCGCAGGCAGCGCAATGGGACCTCCAGGAGGCCATGCGCTGGCTGACCGGCAGCCTCAACGGCGCCGGTTGGGAGCAGACGGCGCCCGCCGCCGCGGCGCTCGCGCTCCTCGGACCCGTACTGCTGTCGCAGTCCCGGAACCTGACGACGCTGCAACTGGGGGACGACGCCGCGGCCGCCCTCGGCACCCGGGTGGAGCGCACCCGCATCACCGCAGTCGTCGCGGCGGTCGGGCTCATCGCCTTCGCCACGGCCGCCGCCGGGCCCGTCGCGTTCGTCGCCTTCCTCGCCGGGCCCATCGCGGCGCGGCTCACCGGCGCGGGCGGTCCGCTGCTGGTGCCCGCCGGACTCGTCGGCGCCCTGCTCGTCCTGGTCGCCGATCTGACCGGCCAGTACGCCTTCGACACCCGGCTGCCGGTCGGCGTCGTCACCGGCGTGCTCGGCGCGCCCTACCTCGTGTACCTCATCATCCGCACCAACCGGGCGGGAAGCTCCCTGTGACCACATCCCACTCCCTCGCCGCCGAAGGTCTGACCCTCGGCTACGGCGACCGCACCGTCATCGACTCCCTGGACCTCTGCGTGCCGCCCGGTCTCATGACCGCGATCGTCGGCGCCAACGCCTGCGGCAAGTCGACACTGCTGCGCGCCATGTCCCGGCTCCTCGCTCCGCGCGGGGGACGCGTCGTCCTGGACGGCAGGGAGGTGCACCGCACCCCCGCGAAGGAACTCGCCCGCACGCTGGGGCTGCTGCCCCAGACCCCGATCGCGCCGGACGGCATCACCGTGACGGATCTCGTCAGCCGCGGACGCCATCCGCACCAGCGGATATTCTCCCGCTGGAACTCCGAAGACGACGCGGCCGTCGCAGCGGCCCTGACCGCCACCGACACCCTCGACCTCGCCGACCGCGACGTCGACGAGCTCTCCGGCGGCCAGCGCCAACGCGTGTGGATCGCGATGGCACTGGCCCAACAGACCGACGTCCTCCTCCTCGACGAGCCCACGACCTTCCTCGACGCCAACCACCAGATCGAAGTACTGGACCTGCTCACCGACCTCAATCAGACCAGGGGCACCACGATCGTCATGGTCCTGCACGACCTCAACCTCGCCGCGCGGTACGCCGACCACCTCATCGCGCTCACGCCCGGGCGCCCGCACGCGAGCGGCACGCCGCAGGAGGTCCTCACCCGGGAGCGCGTGCGTGCGGTGTTCGGCCTGGACTGCCGGGTCATCGAGGACCCCGTCTCGGGCCGGCCCCTCATACTCCCCATCGGACGCCACCGCATCAAACCGGCCGCCACCACACCGTCGACGCCCGACCGGGCGTAGGCGCGGCGCACGAACCACAGAGGTACGCATGGACGAACAGTCAAAGGACGCGGCAGCCGCCGGCGCCTACTTCGACCTCGGCACCCACACCCGCCCGGTGACCACCTCGTCCCCCGAGGCCCAGCTCTGGTTCGACCGCGGCCTGGTGTGGACGTACGCCTTCCACCACGAGGAGGCCGCCCGCTGCTTCGAGCGGGCCGCGGCGGCGGACCCCGACTGCGCCATGGCGCACTGGGGCCTGGCCTACGCGCTCGGCCCCAACTACAACAAGCCCTGGGAGTCCTTCGACGCGCACGACCTCACCCGTACCGTCGAGCGCACCCACGCCGCGGTCGAGCGGGCGCACGAGAAGGCCGCCGGGGCCACGGACGTCGAGCGGGCGCTGATCGGTGCGCTGCGCGCCCGCTATCCGCAGGCGGCCCCCGTCGAGGACTGTTCGGTGTGGAACGAGCCGTACGCCGAGAGCATGCGGGCCGCCCACGAGTGCGACCCCGACGACCTCGACGTGGCGACCCTGTACGCGGACGCGCTGATGAACCTCACGCCCTGGCAGTTGTGGGACCTGCGCACCGGCGAGCCCGCCGAAGGAGCGCGTACGGTGGCGGCCAAGGCGGTGCTCGACCGGGCGCTCGCCACGGCCGACGGGCGCAGGCACCCCGGCGTGCTGCACCTGTACGTCCACCTGATGGAGATGTCCCCGCAGCCGGAGAGCGCGCTGCCCGTCGCGGACCGACTGCGCGGGCTGGTGCCCGACGCCGGGCACCTCGCGCACATGCCCTCGCACCTGGAAGTGCTGTGCGGGGACTACCGGCGGGTGGTGTCCGACAACGACTCCGCGATCGCCGTCGACGCGAAGGCAGTCGCCCACGGCGGTGCGATGAACTTCTACACCCTGTACCGCTGCCACAACATCCACTTCAAGATCTACGGTGCGATGTTCCTCGGGCAGCGCGAAGTGGCGCTGGAGGCGGCGGAGCAGTTGGAGGCGTCGATCCCGGAGGAGCTGCTGCGGGTCCAGAGCCCGCCCATGGCCGACTGGCTGGAGTCGTTCCTCGCCATGCGCGTGCACGTGCTGATCCGGTTCGGGCGCTGGGCCGACATCCTTGAGCTGCCGCTGCCCAAGGACGGGGAGCTGTACAGCACGACCACGGCGATGCGGCACTACGCGCGGGGCGTCGCCCTCTCCGCGACCGGCCGGGTCGCCGAGGCCGAGGCGGAGCGCGAGCTGTTCCGCGAGGCGGTGGGCCGGGTGCAGGAGACCCGCATGCTCTTCAACAACACCTGCCGCAGCATCCTCGCCATCGCCGCGGCCATGCTCGACGGCGAACTGGAGTACCGCAAGGGCGCCTTCGACGCCGCGTTCGCCGCGCTGGAGCGGTCGATCGCACTGGACGACACCTTGCCCTACGACGAGCCCTGGGGCTGGATGCAGCCGACGCGGCACGCTTACGGCGCGCTACTGCTGGAACAGGGGCGGGTCGCGGAGGCGGCGGCGGTCTACCGCGCCGACCTCGGGCTCGACGACACCCTGCCGCGGGCCCGTCAGCATCCGGGCAACGTGTGGTCCCTGCACGGCTTCCACGAGTGCCTGGTGCGGCTCGGGCGCACCGCGGAGGCCGGCATCGTCGCGCAGCAGTTGAAGCTGGCGACGGCCGTGGCGGACGTGCCGATCGAGGCGTCCTGCTTCTGCCGGACCACGACGGCCGCCGGTGCGGGCGGCGCCACCTGCTGCTGAGTGCGGGCGGGGGCGGCGCGGCCCGGCTGACGGGCCGCAGCTCGGGTGCGGTCAGCCGCGCCGCTTCGCCGGCGGCGGGTCGAAGAGGCTGAGCTCGACCTCGTCGGGCGCTTGGAAGAGCTGCGCGTACTCCTTCAGCAACGCACGGCCGACGGGGGCGGTTCCCGGCCCGCCCTTCTTGCCGCGGGCTTCGAGGCGGCGGCACAGTTCGTCGAACGGCACGGCGAGGTAGTGCAGTTCGACGGGGACGCCGAGTGCACGGGCCGCCGCGCGCTTCTCGTCCCGCTCGGCACGTCCCCAGAAGCCGTACTCCAGGATCGCGCTCCGGCCGCGCTCCAGCAGTTCCTGCGCGTGCTCCCACAGCCGCTGCTCCAGCCGGTCGCGCGCGGGCTCGTCGAACAGGTCGACGCCGAGGTCGGCCAGCCATTCGTCCGGGCACAGGCGCACCGCCGGGACCTCGTTCGCCAGGCGCTTGGCCAGCGTCGTCTTCCCCGAGCCGGGCAGGCCGCACAGCAAGATCAACCTGGGGCCGTCCGCTTCGCCGGCTCCGCCTGCCGGGCCGGGGCGGTCGAGGAGGAAGTCCGCCGCCCGCGCGAGGACCTGGGGGCGGGTGAGCTCGCCGTGGTCGGCGGCCAGGAAGTGGGCGCCGATCGCCGCGCAGAAGGCGAGCAGCCCGCGGGCCTCGACCTCTTCGGCGTCGGCGCAGAAGGTGCCGATCATCGTGCGCAGCAGTCCCATGCGGCGGTTGTCGACGCGGCGCAGGCGGACCGCGACGGCCTCGTCGTGCCGGGCCCATGCGCGGATCGCGAGGTCGACGGGGAGCAGCCGGTCTTCGGTGAAGGTGAGCGCGCCCGCGCGGTGGATCTTGGTCTTGGGGTCTCCGCCCTCCGCTTCCACGCGGTCGATCACTTCGTGGGTGCTCTCCTGCTCCCAGGTGTCGAGCATCGCTTCCAACAGGGCATTGCGGTCGGCGAAGTACCCGTAGAAGCCGCCCTTCGTGACGCCGAGCCGCTTGGCGAGCGCTTCGACGCGGACGGCGTCGGGGCCTGCGGCGGCCAGCGCCCGCAGGCCCTCCTCGATCCAGCTCTCGCGCGGTGTCTGTGGCGCACGCACTCGGTTCCCACCTCACTCACACCGACTATACGGCGGCGTATACATAGGCTAGCGCCCTTCTATACGCCACCGTACAGAAAATCGGAGGGCACCATGCCTCTTCTCCGTCGTAAGCCTGGCCGCAGCGAGCTGGCGCCGGGCGCGCTGCGCGACGTCGAAGCGCGCGTCCTGGCGCCCCCGCGCACCGAACGCGACGGGACGGCGGGGGCGATTGACCCCACGTGAGCACGGCTCTGAGCCGCCCCGACGACCTTCCTGCCCTGCCCTCGGGTGATCCCGTAATCCCAACGACGCACCCGCCCTGCGCCCGGAGTGCCGGATCCGGTGACGTCCGCTTATCGTGAGCGCGATCGTGTGCAGCGTCGGAAGGAACCGGCATGCCGGTAAACGTCACCTACCCGGGCGTCTATGTCGACGAGGTCAAGAGCTCCGTCAGGACGATCACGGGTGTTCCCACTTCAGTGGCAGCGTTCGTCGGTTACGCACCGCGTGGCCCGGTCGACCGGCCGGTGCACATCACGGGCTGGGGCGACTACGCAGCGGTGTTCGGCGGACTGCGGACGAACTGCCCGCTGAGCTACGCCGTTTACCAGTTCTATCTGAACGGCGGCAGCGAGGCCGAGATCGTCAGGGTGGTCAATGACGGCGAGGTCGTCGTCCGACTGCCCCTCAGCACGAGAACGGATCCGGCAGCCAGGGCAGCCCCCCAGCCGCCTCCCGCGCCCGCGGCGGGCGAGGAGGGCGGGGACGCGGCCGGCGACGCCGGGGCCCAGGACGCCGGCGGCGAGCCGAAGAAGAAGGTGGCCGCCGCACACGAGTCCGGCGGTGCCGCCAAGAAGTCCGCGGCCTCCGCTTCGGCGGCAACCACCGTCTCGGGCCCGGCCTTGCTGGCCGCCGCACCCGGGCGGTGGGCGCTCAACCTGCGGGCCCGCGTCGACTACGACACCTCCGAGGGGGACGTTCCGGACGCGCAGCGCAAGCTGTTCAACCTCACCGTCCGCGACGTGGAGACCGGCGCGGAGGAGCGCTACCTCAACGTCAGCGTGGAGGGCGGCAGCCCGCGCAGCCTCGACCACCTGTTGGCCGTCTCGCAACTCGTGCGCGCCGTGCCGAACGCTCCGCTCCGCTCGGTGCCGCAGGCGAACACGGACCCCAAGGAGGGCGCGGACCCCTTCACGTACCAGCCCGAGGGCAAGGACGTGCCGCAGCCGTCCTACTGCTACGCGCCGGACGACGTCAAGGGCGGTCAGGCCGGCGGGGACGAGCGTCCGCAGGAGCTGGCTCCGTACCTGGGCGACGCGGCGACGAAGTCCGGCCTGTACCAGCTGCTGAAGACGGACATCTTCAACATCCTGTGCCTGCCCGACAGCGACTGGCTCGACGCGCAGTTGCAGGCCGGCGGCAAGGACGTGAAGCCCCTGCGGGACGCGGCGCTGGACCTCTGCGTGCAGCGGCGGGCCGTCCTGCTCGTCGACCCGCCCGCGTCCTGGTCCGCCGTGCCGTCGGGCAGTGACGACAACACCGGCGCCCTGGACAACGTCCTGGCCCGACTGCCGGACCTGGCGATGGGCGACCCCGGCAAGAACGCCGCGGTGTACTACCCCCGGCTGCTCGCTCCGGACCCCCTGCTCGACGGCGCCCTGAGGCCCTTCCCGCCGTGCGGGGTGATGGCCGGTGTGCTCGCCCGCACCGACGTCCAGCGCGGGGTGTGGAAGGCGCCGGCCGGCACGGACGCCTCGCTCAGCGGCGTCAGCGAGCTGGAGGTGCCGCTGACCGATCCGGAGATCGGCCGGCTCAACCCGGTCGGCGTCAACTGTCTGCGCCGGCTGCCCGCCGCGGGCCCGGTGGCCTGGGGGGCGCGCACGATGAACGGAGCCGACCGGCTCGCCAGCGAGTGGAAGTACCTACCGGTGCGGCGGCTGGCACTGTTCATCGAGGAGAGCCTGTTCCGGGGCACCCAGTGGGTGGTGTTCGAGCCGAACGACGAGCCCCTGTGGGCCTCGATCCGGCTGAACATCGGGGCCTTCATGAACTCCCTCTTCCGAGCGGGCGCCTTCCAGGGGCGGACCCCCCAGGACGCGTACCTCGTGAAGTGCGACAAGGACACCAACCCGCAGAACGACATCGACCGCGGCATCGTCAACATCCAGGTGGGCTTCGCCCCGCTCAAGCCCGCCGAGTTCGTGGTCGTGCACATCCAACAGCTCGCCGGCCAGATCCAGGTCTAAGGGCTGTCCCGTAGTCCCCGGCGGGCGCGCGACGACAGCCACAGCACCTCGCCGCGTTGTCGGATCGCCCGGATACGCACGGTACGAGGACGACCCTCCGCCTTGCGATGCACCGCATCTGACGCCGCGGGCCCGCCGGGGATCACGCGACAGCCCTTAGATCGACACCTAGACCGAGGTCCAAGTCCAAGTCCAGATCCAGGAGGACGACCGATGCCCGAAGTCAAGCGTCGGGACCCGTTCAAGAACTTCCGCTTCCGAGTGAAGTTCAGCGGACAGACCGACTACATCGCGGGGATCAGCAGGGTCACCGGGCTCAAGCGCACCACCGAGGTCATCCGGCACCGCGACGGCGGCGACCCGGGCACCAGCCGCAAGCTCCCCGGCCGCACCGAGTACGAGGCGATCACCCTAGAACGCGGCTGCACCGTCGACACCACCTTCGAGGAGTGGGCCAACCGGGTCTGGAGCCTCAAGAACTCGTCGGGCGGGCTGGAGACCTCCCTGAAGGACTTCCGGCGCGACCTCATCATCGACGTCTTCGACGAGGGCGGACAGCAGGTGCTGTCGTACTCGGTGCACGAGTGCTGGGTGTCGGAGTACCAGGGCCTGCCCGAACTCGACGCCGGGTCCAACGCCGTGGCGTTCGAGCACATCAAGGTGGAGCACCACGGTTGGGTGCGGGAGCACACCAACGCGCCGCAGGAGCCGCAGTTCACCGACACCGCGGGGTGAGCGGAGTGCCGTGGCAGCTGACGGAGTCGAACGTCCTCCACCTGTGGGAGAGCGGGCTCGCCGGGCCTTCGGCGGCGCGTTCGCTCCGCCTCGCCTCGATGGCGGCGCCGAGCCCGCGCAGCGTTGCGGACCTCCCCCTGAGCGCCCTCAACTCCCTGCTGCTGGAGCTGCGTCGGGACGCCTTCGGCGCCGCTCTGCCGTGCACGGCGGACTGCCCCGGGTGCGGCGAGAGCCTCGACGTCACCGTGGCGTCGGACGAGTTGCTGCCCGCCGGGGGCGGGACCGCCGTGGTCGCCACGGCCACCGTGGTGTCGTACGGCAGGACGGTCACGTACCGCGCGCTGACCGGCCGCGACGTCCGCGCCGTCGACCCCGCCTCGCCCCGTGCCCGCCAGGCGCTGCTGCGGCGCAGCGTCCTGAGCGTGGATCCGCCCACCGACGAACTGCCCGACGAGGTCCTTGAGGACGTCGCCCGGCACCTCGCCGACCTCGACCCCGGGGCGGATTCCGTCCTCACCTTGGTCTGCCCGCAGTGCGAGCACCGTTGGGACGCCGCGCTGGACCTCGCCGAACACCTGTGGACCGACGTCTGCGGCTATGCGCACCGCCTCCTGCACGACGTGCACGCCCTCGCCCGGGCCTTCGGCTGGACGGAGGCCGACGTGCTCGCGATCAGCCCGGCGCGGCGGCGGTTCTACCTGGAGGCGAGCACCGGATGAACGACTTCGTGGACCGTCTCCTCAAGGCGCCGGGGCCGAGGTTGAGGCCGCTCGCGCCGAACGTGTTCGACCCGGGGGCCCCGCGTCTACCGAGAGGCGATCGGGAGCCGTTCGCGTACGAACCCGAGGCTGAGGAGGCCGAGGAGGCCGAGGAGGCGGTGCGGGCGCCGGCGCTGCGGTCCGGAGCGCGCACCGCGCGGCCGGTGGAGGAGGGCGTCGTCGCGGCCGGGCGGGTGGCGTACGACGTCGCTCCGGTCGACGGGGCGGGCTCGGTCGGGAACGGGGACAAGAACGGGGACGGGGTGGTCCTCGCGGAAACGGTCCGCGTGGCAGCCCGGTGGATCACCGAGGCCGGCGATCGGGTACGTCCCAACGGTGGGGACACCGGGGGAAGCCCACGTCCGTACCAAGGCGCCTCCGCCGACGCCATCGAGGCCATCGAGTCGGTCGAGGCCGTCGAGGCCACGTCCGCCGTCGCCGCCGAGGCTTCGCACGTCGTCGGTCGCGGAACGACATCGACCGTCGGCGCTGACACCGCTCCCACCGATGCCGAGAGCGCGCCGACGGTCGGCGGCCCCGAGAAGAGCCGTCAGAGGGGGCGCGGGAAGGGCCGGCGGAAGGACGGACGACCGGCCGGGGCGAGCCCTCGGCCCGACGCGTCGCCGCAGCCGACCGCCCATGCCGCGTCACCGGCAGCGACCGGCCGCGTCGATCGCCGTGAAGAGCGCGCCGGAGCACCGTCCGCAGCGGACGCGCAGGAAATGGCCAGTGCGCGGGAACCGCAGCCCTCCGCGGACGGTCCCGCCGTCGACAGCCGCATCCCGTTGCCGCCGGCCGAGCCGGTCTCGGGGCAGCGGCTCACGGCCGCCGTGCGCTCCGCCGACGTCGGGGAGCACGAAGTGCCGGGCGCAGCCCGCGGGGCGCAGGCCCGAAACGGCGTCCGGGCCCCCAGCCGGAACCCTTCGGCCGATGCGCCACCCGTACGTCCTCACGACGGCCCACGGCGTCCCGCTGACGTCGGGCTGGGCGCCGTGGCCCCGACGGCGCAGGAACGACAGGGAACCTTCCCGGCAGGTCTCCCGCGCGTCCCGGCGAAGGCCGACGGAGTGTCCGAGGACCCCAGGGGCGGCCCCGGCGCCCCGGTCAGGCGGCAGCCCGGAAGCCACCGCGAAGACCACGGCGGTCCTGTCCGGCGGTCCGCCGCGGCTCCTCCCCCGGCACCACCTGATGCCGCACACGCCCGCCCGGTCCACATCGACGGTACGCACGTCGACTTGGTGTACGCCGAGGCTGAGGGCGTCACCGCCCCGCCGCCACTCTCACCAGCGCATGGTGCACAGCGCCTCCCGTCGCCTCCTGCCGTCGACCCGTCACAGCCCCCGCCGCCCGCGGCCGACGCCGCTCCGACGCCCTACGCCCGCGCCTCGCAGCCTGCGACGCGCCGTGCGGCGGAGCCCCCGCCGCCGGCGGCGCCCGTCGTCCGCGTCACCATCGACCACCTGGTCGTCCGCACCGCTCCGCCCCGGGACGTCGACCAGGAGCCCGCCGCGCACCACGTACCCCTGTTGGACCTGGAGGAGTACCTCCGGACCAGGAGGCGGGCGTGAGTGACGCCCTGGCGCTGGCCGCCGTGACCGAGACCCTGCGGGTCGTGCTGGACACCGCCGTGCAGAAGGTCGCGCCCGGCGCCAAGGTGATGGCGCGTCATCCCGAGTACGTCACTCCCACTGCCGCGCAGGCCAAGAAGGGCGTGCTCAACCTCTTCCTCCACCGGACGGCTGTCGACCCCGCCTGGCGGAACTCCGATCCCGACGGTGCGCGCCCGGGCGAGAGCCGGCACCCCGCGCTGCCGCTCGTCCTGCACTACCTGTTCACCGCGCACGCTCCGCCCGGAGAGGACTCCACCGTCGCCGAACGACTGCTCGGTGCCGCGATGGCGGCGCTGCACGAGCGGCCGGAGCTGCACGCCGACGACATCAAGGGCGCCGCCGGCTTCAGCGATCTGCACCTCCAGCAGGAGCCGGTGAAGGTCACCCCGTCGATGACGACGGCCGACGAGTGGTGCCGGCTGTGGTCGGCCCTCGGCGGGTACCGGCTGTCCGTCGGGTACGAGGCGCGCGTGGTGCTGATCGACGCGATCGCGCCCGGGCGGGCGCCCCTGCCGGTGCTGCGGCGCGGACCGGCCGACACCGGGCCCTCGGCGCTGCCCACCCCGGCGGGCTGGCCGGTGCTGCGGGCCGTGTTGCCGTCGGTCGCCGTGCCCGGTTCCGACATCGTGGTCAGCGGCAGCGGTTTCGACGGGGGCACGCCGAGCCTGCGGCTGACGCACCCCTTGCTCGGCGGTCCCGTCGTGCTGCCGGTGACCACGATGTCGGAACCGGGCACGGCGACCTCGTTGCGGGCCACCCTCGACGAGGCACTCGGAGCGGGGCAGTGGTCGGCCGTCGTCGTCCTCGCCACGCCCGACGGCGGTGAACGGACGACCGCGCCGGGCCGCTTCCTCATCGCCCCGCGCATCACCAGCGCCCTGCCGATGACCGCCGCGCGGAACAAGAGCGGGGTGGCGGTGCTGGACGTGGAGTGCGTGCCCGCCGTGCACCCGGGGCAGCGGGTCGAGTTGCTCGTGGCGGACCGGCCCGTGCCCGCGGAGCCGTTCGCGCAGGTGACCGGCAGGCTGCGGTTCCGGTTGCCCGCGGGTTCGCCGGGGCGCTACCTCCTGCGGTTGCGCGTCGACGGGGTGGACAGCCCGTCGATCGCCGCGGACGCGGGTCGGTTCGACCCCGACGCGGCGGTGGTGATCACATGACGACGGGACCACGGGTTGAGCTGCGCATCCGCCGGCTGGTGTGGGAGGCGGCCAACCCACCTGCGCGCGCCGGGCTGCGCGCCGCCGTCGAGGCCGAACTCGCCGTGCTGCTCGGCGGCTGCCCCACCGTCGACCGGGCCGTACCGGCGGACCCCGCCGTCGCCGCGCACGCGCGCCGCATCGCGCGCGCCGTCCACGAGGCGCTACGGGCCGGGCCGCCGCCGTCCCCCGGGGCGGCCCCGGCGCAGGCAGGGGCGCCGGCGCCATGACCAGTCCCGTCCCGCGCCGCGGCGGCTTCGTCTTCCTCGACCCCGAGCAGGGTCGGGTCCTGCGCGTGATGCCGTTCCAGTACAACCCCGACGGCATCGTCCGCACCGTCCAGCCGCGCGGCAGCAGTGGCGGTGACCGGCTGGAGGCCCTCAGGTTGCAGGGGCCGGCGCGCGAGACGTTCCGGATCGAGGTGGAGTTCGACGCCGTGGACCAGTTGGCCTCGAAGTCCGTGCCCGCGCCGCCCGCGGGGTCGGGCCTCTTCGCGACGCTCGCCGCGCTGGAGAGCGCCGTCACCCCCACGAGTGCGCAGCTGACCCGGCAGAACGACCTGGCCGGTCAGGGGATCTTGGAGATCGCCCCGGTTCAGTCGCCGCTGTCCGTCCTGGTGCTCGGGCAGCACCGGGTCCTGCCGGTGCGGATACAGGACATGGACGTCACTGAGGAGGCGTACGACGGGGAGCTGAACCCCGTCCGGGCCCGGGTGACGCTGACGGTGCGGATCCTCACCGTCGACGACGTCGGGTTCAGCCACAAGGCTGGCGGCCTGTACTTGCAGTACCAGCAGGACCGGGAGCGTCTCGCGGCAACGGTCACGTACGGCCCGGGAACCATCGGCTACTCCGGCGGCTGAGCCGCCCGCGTGCCGTGCACCCACCACCAGGCGCAGGAGGTCGACTTGTTCGAGCCCAGCAGCAGGTACCACGCGGTCCCCACGGCGACACGCACCCTCGCGGACGGCCGGACCGTCACGTATCTGCGCCGTCGTTTCCTGCCTCAGCCCGACGAGCTGACGGCCGTCGGCGAGCACGTGGTCACGGCCGGCGAACGGCTCGACCACATCGCGGCCCGGCGGTACGGCGACCCGGAGCAATCGTGGCGGATCGCGGACGCCAACCGCGCGGTGCGGCCGGACGACTTGACGGCGGTGCCCGGCCGGCGGCTGCGGATCGCGCTGCCCGCGGAGGCGTCCGCGGCCGGCGGGGAGCGGACCCGCTGATGGCGGACGGCCCGCAGTTGATGCTGCTCCTCGGTGACACCGTGCCGGCGCCGGCCCCGGCGGCGTTCCTCGACGCCCTGCACGGGGTGCGGATCACGTCCACCAGCGGGGCCACGAGTGGCTTCCAGCTGACGTTCTCGCTGGCCGCGGGAGCGCCGCTGGCCCGGGCGGTCGGACCGGGCGGAGCGCTGTACGCGAAGAAACGGGTCGTGGTCGCCGTCGTCTTCGTGGGCCGGTGCCATGTGCTGGTGGACGGGGTGATCACGCACCAGGAGGTGCACGCTGCGCGCGCCCCGGGTGCGTCGTTCCTCGTCGTCACCGGTGAGGACCTGTCGCTGCTGATGGATCTGCGGCACGTGCGGCGCGCGTTCCCGGGGCTCGCGCCGCACCTGCGGGCGACGGTGATCTGTGCCGCGTACGCGCAGTACGGCATCGTGCCGCAGGCCGTGGCACCGGTGCTGACGGACCAGCCGAATCCACTGGTCGACGTTCCGGTGCAGGCGGCGACCGACCTCGCCTATCTGCGGGCAACGGCCGCGGACGTCGGGCACGTCTTCCATCTCGTGCCGGGGCCCAGTCCGGGGGTGAGCACCGCGTACTGGGGCCCGCAGCGTCGCGAGGGGGCCCTCCAGCCCGCTTTGACGACCGGGTGCGGCGCCGCGGACAACGTGACGGAGTTGACGTTCTCCTTCGACGGCCTGGCCACCGCCCGCTACGGCACGTACCGGTTCGAGCCTCCGTCGTCGACCGCGTCCGAGGTGGTCGCGCCCGAGCCCACGGTGCTGCGCGGCCCCTTGGCCGCGAGCCCGGCCCAGGCGCTGTGCGAGCGTGCGCTCACCGGGCAGACGGGCCGCTCACCGAACCGGACCCTGTTGGCCGGGCTCGGCCGGGAGGTCGCCGCGGACGCCGTCACCGGGCGCGGGAGCGTCGACGTGCTGCGCTACGGGCACGTCCTCGCCCCTCACTCCCTGGTGGGCGTGCGCGGGGCGGGAGCGGCGTACGACGGGCGCTATCTGGTGGCCGCGGTCACCCACGACCTGACCCCGGACTCGTTCAAGCAGCACTTCACGCTGGTCCGCGAGGGACTCGGCGCCGACACCCAGGTGGTGACCGCATGACAGCAACGCACGTGCACGGATGGCACGGCCTGTACGAGGGCGTCGTGGTCTCCGCGGCCGACCCGACCGGGGTCGGCCGGCTCCAGGTGCGCGTTCCGGAGGTTCTCGGCAACGATGCGCAGGTGTGGGCGGCCCCGCTCACGCCGCTAGCGGGGACGGACTGCGGCATGTACGTGGTGCCGCCGCAGGACTCCGGCGTGTGGGTCCGGTTCCTCGACGGGGACCCCGAGCGGGCCGTGTGCGTCGGGTTCCGGCGGCGCGGGTCGGGCGACGTGCCGCCGGTGGCACGCCCTGCGGATCCGGACGTGCCGCAGATCGTGCTGGCCACACCGTCCGGCCACGCCCTGATCATCAATGACACGCCCGGTGCGCAGGGCGGCATCAAGCTGCAACTGAGCAACGGAAGGGGGCCGTTCATCGAGATCACGCAGAAGTCGATCGAGATCTCCTGCGGCCCCGGGCTCGCCACGATCAGACTGGAGGATCGCATGGCCACCGTCAACGAAGACGCCCTGAGGGTGCAGTGAGGACGCGATGCCCGGACTCCTCCTCCACTTCGGCGCCTCCATGATGTGCGCCCATCCCCCCGGCCTGGTGACCGTTCCCACGCCGGTGCAGCAGCGTGTCCTGGTCGGCGCCAACCCGGTGCTCACCAGCGCCGACACCTTCCTGGTGGCGGGGTGCAGCTTCCCGGCCGCCTCGGCCGGGGCGCCGCCGTGCACCGGCGTCGACTGGTTGCAGACCTCCACGCGGGTGTTCGTCGGCGGTCTGCCGGTGCTGCTCCAGCCGGCCCCCACCGGCACGGCGCCGGCGATGGGCATGGGCACTCCGTCGCCCAACCCGCCGTTGGTGCTGGCCGTCCAGCCACGCGTGCAGGGGATGTGAGCGCGATGGACGTCGCCTTCCCGTACCGCGTCGACGCCCGTGGCCGCACGGCGACGACCCCGCACGCCGATCACGTGCGGGACATGGTCGAACTGGTCCTCTTCACCAGCCCGGGAGAGCGGGTGAACCGGCCCGACTTCGGCTGCGGCCTGCTGGACCTGGTGTTCGCCGGGAACAGCCCCGAACTCGCCGCGACCTTGGAGATGACGGCCCGGGCCGCCCTCCAGCGGTGGCTGGGCGACCTGCTCACCGTGGAGTCGCTCACCGTGTCCGCCGACGAGGCGACGCTGCACGTGCGGGTGGCGTACGCCCTCAACGCCACCGGGGAGAGCCACACCCTCACCGTGAGCGGAGTCAGCGGCTCATGACGGTGACGGAGCAGCGTCGAAGGGGTCCCGCCCGCATCGAAGGGGTGCGGGCGCACCCGGACCGGCGCACCCTGACCGTCACCTTCGTCGGTGAGCTGCCGCAGGTCGTGGACCGTACGCGGTTCGTGATCGAAGGCGGACAGCAGGTCGTCGGGGTCCGGGTCCTGCGGGTCGTGCGCGAGCGCGGAGAGCACGCCGCGGACGGCGCGCCGACACAGCGGTTCGTCTTGTTCCTGGACCGTCCGGGAGACGACTCCACCTATCGGCTGTGCGTCCTGGGCGCCGGATTCCACGGTGCGTACGACAAGGCCGACTTCACCTTCGCCCCCGCCGCCGGCCGTCCGGAGGTCGCGTCCGCGGCGCCCCGGCCGCCGGCTCCCGCGACTGCGGTCGTCGACTACCTGGCCAAGGACTACGCCAGTTTCCGCCGGCTGATCCTGGAGCGGCTGTCCCTCACCCTTCCGCGTTGGAACGAGCACCACGCCCCCGACCTCTGGATCACCCTGGTGGAGTTGTTCGCCCACGTCGGTGACCGGCTCAGCTATCAACAGGACGCCGTCGCCACGGAGGCGTACCTGGACACCGCCCGGCTGCGCACCTCGGTGCGGCGGCACGCGCGGCTGGTCGGCTATCCGATGCACGACGGCTGCGCGGCGCGCACCGTGGTGTGCGTGGAGACGTCCGTGCTCTGCGAGGTGCAGACGGACGACGTGGCGTTCGTCGCGCTGCCGCACGACCCGCTCGGGCCGGACGGCGGCCCGGTGCTGCCCGTGGGCGCGCTGGCCCCGGGGGCGCAGACGGCCTACCGGCCCTTGGAGCGGCGGACGGTGCGGCTGCGGCCGGAACACAACGGCATCCCGCTGTGGGGGTGGGGTCAAGACCCCTTTCCGCTGCCCGTCGGCACCACCCGCGCCGCGCTCCTCGACGAGGACCGCAGCCTGCTCCTCGCACCCGGTGACCTCCTCGTCCTGGAGGAGCAGCACGGTGCCGGCGGCGCGCCCGACCCCGGCCACCGGCAGGCGGTGCGACTGACCCGCGTCGTGCGCGACCACGACGCCGAAACCCGCACCCCGGTGGTGAAGGTCGCCTGGGCCGAGGAGGACGCACTCGCCTTCCCGCTGTGGGTGCGCAATCCGCCCGGTCCCGACGGTCGGCCGGGCTCCACCGTGGTGGCCCGCGGCAACGCCCTCCTGGTAGAGCACGGCTTGGAGGGCTCCTGGCTGCCGGACGGCGACAGGAGCGAGAGCATCACGGTGCCCCGGACGGCCCGCGCCTTCACCACGACGCTGCGCGGCTCCCCCGTCACCTGGTCACCGCCCCACCCCCGCCCGACCGACCTGGCAGCCGCGCAGGCACAGCACCTCATCGGTTTCGCCACCCGCGCCCGCGACCTGCTACGCGACCTCTACCAGGGGCCGGATACGCTCACCGAGGAGGACCGCGAGCTGCTGTTGTCGCTCTTCGGCACAGTGGGCCTCGACCAACTCGACGAACTCGGCGGACCCACCCGCCTCTACGCCCGCTTCGACGACGTCTTCGCCCCCCAGCTCCGCCGACTGAACGTCCTGGCCCGCCGCGCCGCCGGCGGGAGCGTGCTCACGCCCGCCGACGTCGGCTGGGAGATCCAGCGCACCTGGGGTGCGGGCGCGGCGGCGGAACTCCACCCCGACAACCCCGCCTTGCACGGTCCGGTGAGCACGGCCCTGCGCCCCGACGCCCGCGAAGCGCTCCCCGTCCTGGATCTGGTGGAGACGGACGACGAGACGGCCCGGTGGGCTCCGCGCCGGACGTTGTTGGAGAGCGGTCCGCGCGATCGGCACGTGGTGTGCGAGAGCGACGACGGAGGCGTGCTCACCCTGCGCTTCGGCGACGACCGCTACGGGCGGGCGCCGTGCCCGGACTCGTCGCTGCGCGCCGACTACCGGGTGGGCAACGGGCGCGCCGGAAACGCGGGCAGCGAGGCGGTCAACCGCGTCGTGCACCGCGACGGGGCCCTGGACGGCGCGGTCATCCGGGTGCGCAACCCGGTGCCGGCGACCGGCGGCACCGATCCGGAGCCGGTGGCCGAGGTGCGGCTGGCCGCGCCCCGGGCCCCCTTCCGCACGCTGTTGCGCGCGGTCACCGCCGACGACTACGCCGTACTCGCGCAGGCGCTGCCCGGGGTGCAGCGGGCCGCTGCCGCGCTTCGCTGGAACGGCAGTTGGTACGAGGTGGACGTGGCTGTCGACCCGGAGGGCAGTGCGGTGCCGTCGCCGGAGCTGCTGAGGGACGTACGCGCCGCGCTGCGCCCGTACCGTCGCATCGGCCACGAGGTCGTCACCCATCCCGCGCAGTCGGTGCCGCTGGACGTGGCCGTGTACGTCCTGGTCGATCCGCACCACGTCACCGAGCACGTCCGCGATGCGCTCCAGCAGCGCTTCTTGCCGGGGGACGGCGGGTTCTTCGACCCGGCGGCGCTCACCTTCGGCACTCCTGTGCGCACCAGTGCGCTGGTCGCCGCCTGCATGGCGGTGCCCGGCGTGCGGCACGCCGAGGTGACGCGGCTGCGCAGGCTCCACGCGGGCGGGCCGGGCGCCG
Source organism: Streptomyces sp. NPDC017979 (assembly GCF_044328175.1). NCBI lineage: Bacteria > Bacillati > Actinomycetota > Actinomycetes > Kitasatosporales > Streptomycetaceae > Streptomyces > Streptomyces sp. NPDC017979. The sequence goes on from NZ_JBIRGU010000007.1 coordinate 146,380, forward strand.
ACGACAGCGACGTGCCGCCCTCCGGTGAGCTGCGCATGCGCCCGCTGGAGGTCCCGCGGCTCGACGGCGACGTCACCCGCCCGGAGAACGGTCAGCTTGTGCTGCGGTTGAGGGGTGGTCGATGAGCGAACCGGAGTCGTACGCGACACCCGTGTGGAACCGTCCCGGGCTGCCCGCACTGGCCTATCGCGCCGGTACGCACCAGCAGTTCCTGGACATGATGCTGGCCCGGCTGTCCCAGCTGGACGCCGGGCGGCTGGCCGCGCTGACGACGCGGGAGCCCGACGACCCCGCGATCGCGCTGTTCGACGCCTGGGCCGTGGTCGGCGACGTGTTGACCTTCTATCAGGAGCGGATCGCCAACGAGGGGTTCCTGCGTACCGCGACCGAGCACGAGTCCCTGCTCCGGCTGGGACGCCTGGTGGGTCATCGACCGCGTCCGGCGCTGGCGGCCTCCGTCCATCTGGCGTACGCCCTGGACCCCGGTGCCTCGTGTGTCGTTCCGGCCGGCTCGCAGGTGCGCAGCGAGCCGGAGCCCGGTGGGCTGCCGTTGGTCTTCGAGACCGTCAAGGACCTCACCGCGCGTGCCGAGTGGAACCGGCTGCCGGTGCGCACCACCGGTCCGGCCGGGCTCCCGGCCGACCTCGCCGTGCACACCCCGTCCGTCACCGTCGACGGGGTCGCCCCGACCCTGCGCCCGGGCGACCGGCTGCTGTTCAGCTATCCCGACGCCCGGCTGAACCTGACGCGGGTGGTGGGCGGCACGGAACCGGACCCGGCGGGGGCGCGCACGCTCGTACGGCTGCGGGTGCCGGATGCGACGCGGCAGTTGGACGGTGCGGTGGAGGCGTTGCAGGAGGACATGGAGGAGGCGGCCCGGCGGGCCCACTCGCGCGGCCCCTTCGAGGAACTGCTGAGTTTGGTGCGCGGCCTGCGGGGCCGTGTCGAGGACCTGCGCGACCCGGACACGCTCACGCCGCTGCTCGACCGCGGTCTGCACCGGCTACGGGAGCGCCTGGCCGAACTCGGCGGCGGGGCGGCCACGGACGCGCTGGCCGATCGGGCCGCGGTCCGACTCGCGACCGTCCAGCACGCCGTGCGCCGGCTGGTCGAGAGCCCCGCCGGCGAGGAGGCACCGGCCGTCGCCCCCGTCCCCGAGACCGTGACCCGTCCGGAGGTCCAGCGCTTTCGGGTCACCGCGGCCCCGCTGGGCGCCTCCGTCCCGGACGACGAGCGGGTGCGGCGGCTGTTGCGCGCTGCCGTGCGGCCGCGGTCGGACGGGACCGCTCCGCTGGCTGCGGACGTCCTGCTACTCGACGCGGTGCACGAGCAGATCGAGCCGGGCAGTTGGCTCGCGGTGCGGGTGGTGGGCCGCCCGCGCGTCCGGGTCGTCCGGGTCGTCGACGTGGACCAGTTGTCGGTGGCGAACGACGTCGACGGGGTACGGGTGACGCGGCTGCGGCTGGCGGGGCCGTGGACCGAGGACTGCGACGACGTGGCCACCCGACGCGCCACCACCGTGTGGGCCGCGGGCGAGCCGATCGCCCTCGCCGCACCGCCCGACCTCACCGATGTGACGGGCGAGGCGCTCCTGTTGGACGGCGTGTTCGACGGCCTCGCCCCCGGACGGCTGCTGATCGTCGCCGGGGAGCGTACGGATGTCGCCGAGGGAGCCGTTTCGGGCGGCGCGGCGGGCTGTGAACTCGCGGTCCTCGGGGGCCTGCGTCAAGGCGGCGGGGGCACGACGCTGTCGCTGGCCGCGCCGCTCGCGCACCGCTACCGCCGGTCCACGGTCGTCGTGTACGGCAACGTCGTCGCGGCGACCGCTGGCGAGACCGTGGACGAGGTCCTCGGCAGCGGCGACTCGGGCCGGGCGGGACAGGTCCTGCCGCTGCGACAGGGCCCATTGGTGTGGTTGCCGTCGGCCACGGTCGACGGCGGTGAGGAGGCGCTGACCGTACGGGTCGACGGCGTGGCGTGGCAGCGCACCCCCGACCTGGGCGACGCCGGCCCGGCCGCCCAGGCGTTCCAGTTGCGCCCGGGTCCGGACGGCAGGGCGTCCGTGGAGTTCGGCGACGGCGTGCGCGGCGCCCGACTGCCGTCGGGGATCGAGAACGTCACCGCGCGCTACCGCGTCGGCGGCGGCGGGCGCGCCGGGAACGTGGCGGCCGGGCGGATCAGCCAGGTGGTGAGCCGGCCGCCGGGCGTCAGCCGGGTCAGCAATCCGCTGCCCGCGACGGGCGGGGCCGATGCGGACGGCCCCGATCAGCTGCGGCGGTCCATCTCCCTGCGGCTGGCCGCGTTCGACCGCCTGGTGTCGGTGCGCGACTACGAATCCTTCACGCTGGCCTTCGCCGGCGTCGACAAGGCGGCGGCCCTCCGCTGTCTGGACGGCGGGCACCAGGTCCTGCACGTCACCCTCGCCGCGGCCGACGACGCCCCGCTGAACGCCACCTCCGCACTGCTCGGCGGGTTGCGTGCGGCGCTGCGGCGCTACGGCGACCCCGCGCTGCCGGTGCGGGTGGAGCCCTGCGAACGGGTCCGGTTGGTGGTGGTGCTCGGCGTCCGCACAACCCCCGGCCACCTGCCGGAGCAGGTCGAACGCCGGGTCCGTGCGGCGCTGCTCGCCCGGCTGGGGTTCGCCGGGGCGCAGTTGGCGCAGCCCGTGTACCTCAGTGCCGTCATCGCCGCCGCGCACACGGTGACCGGTGTCGACTTCGTACGGGTGGACGCCTTCGACGGCGTTCGGGAGGACGCCGACCCGGACGAGGTTGCACGCATCGTGGCACGTACCTCCGTCGTCTCCTGCGTACCTGCCCTGCCGGCCGGGCCGCGGGCGGGGCGACAGCCCGCACCGCCGGCGCCGGCTCCCGGAGGCAGCGCGGATCACGCCCCGACCGTCGTCCTCGCCGGCCGCCGCGGCGCGCCGGATCGGCCCCGGCGACAGCCCCCGCGACTCGTGCTGCGCCCCGCCCAACTCGTGCTACTCGACCCGGCCGTACCCGGGACGCTGATCCTGCGGAGGATTCCATGACCCCGGACGAGTTGTACGCGCTGCTGCCCGCCGTGCACCGCAGGCGCGACGCGGAGCAGGGCGGTCCACTGCGCGCGCTGCTGGCGATCGTCGCCGAGCAGGTGACGGCGGTTCAGGAGGACATCGAGCGGCTGTACGACAACTGGTTCATCGAGACCTGCGACGACTCGGTCGTGCCCTATCTGGGGGACCTCGTCAGGTACGAGACGCTCCCCCACATCGCCGCGGCCCTGTCCGACGACACGTCGCGCGCCACCGGGCTGCCGGCCGCCGCAGTGCCGCGCCGGGACGTCGCCGACACGGTCGTGCACCGGCGCCGCAAAGGATCCCTGGCGCTGTTGGAGGACCTGGCGTCCGGTGTGACCGGGTGGCCGGCGCGGGTCGTCGAGTACCACCGGCTGCTCTGCCTCACCCAGCCGGTGCGGCGCTACTCCACCGACGGCGGGGACGCCCGTCGCAGGGCGGCCCGCGGCGGACTCGTGGACGTGCGCCGCGCCGGACCCCTGGCCGAGTTCGGCGGACCCTTCGACGACTTCGCCCGCACCGTGGAGGTGCCGCGCGCCGGCTCGATCCACCGCGCCGGCAGGTACGGCGTCCACTCCGTCGGGCTGCACCTGTGGCGGCTGCGAGCCCAGTCCGTGACCCGGGCCCCCGCCCACTGCCTGGACCGCGACCGGGCCTGCTACACCTTCGACGCCCTCGCCGTCGACACCCACCTGTACACCTCCCCCGTGCCCGAGCCCTCCAGCGGTCACGTCGCGGACGCGACGAACGTGCCGCAGCCCATCGGCCGCAGGGCACTGGCCGAGCGGTTGTACGACTTCTACGGGCCGGGCCGGAGCCTGTGCGTGTGGACCGGTCCGGACGTCGAGGCCGACGTGGTGCCGCCGGACCGGATCGTCGCCGCCGACCTGTCCGACTGGAACGCCGGCCGCGCGCCGGGGCGGGTCCTGATCGATCCGGTGCTCGGCCGGCTCGTGCTGCCGGCGGGCACGGCGTCCACCGGCGGCGTCCGGGTGACGTACCACCACGCGTTCTCCGGTGACCTCGGCGGCGGCGAGTACCCGCGCCCCGAGCCCCCGCCGCCCGCCGGCGCGGAGCGCTACCGGGTGGGGCCAGACGAGCCCCACCAGAGCATCGCAGACGCGCTCGACCGTTGGCGCGCGGGCAAGCGCGCGCACCCCGAGAAGGCGGCGGCGATCGTGGAGATCACCGCCAACGAGGTGTACGACGACCTCACCGAGGTCCTCCTCGACCCCGGCGACCACCTCGTCCTGCGCGCCGCGGACGGGGTGCGGCCCGTCGTGCGGCTGTCCGGGCGGCGCGGCGAGGACCGTCAGCGCGCCCTGACCATCACGGGCAGCGGCGCCCCGACCGCGCAGATCGTCCTTGACGGACTGTTGGTGTCCGGCGGCGCCGTGCGGGTGCGGGGCGGAGTGGCCCGTCTCGTCGTCCGGCACTGCACGTTCGTACCGGGCTGGTTGCTGGTGGCCGGCGACACGCCGCTGGCGCCGGACGCGCCCGGGCTGGACATCGCCGACAGCCCGGTGCACACGGAGATCCAGCACAGCATCGTCGGCGCGCTCCGCGTCGACGGGGGCCCGGACAACCGGGTCGAGATCTGCGACAGCGTCGTGGACGCCACCCGGCGCGACGCGACGGCGATCGGCGGTCCGGGCGAGGGGCCCGCCGGCGTCGTCCTCACCGCGCGTCGCACCACCGTACTCGGTGCGGTGCACGCCCGCGCGGTGGACCTGGTGGAGGACTGTCTGCTGGACGGCGAGGTGTACGTCCGACGGCGGGACGAGGGGTCCCTCCGGTTCTGTTGGCTGCCCCCGCACTCGCGCACCCCGTCCCGGTTCCACTGCGAGCCCGAGCACAGCGGCGACGCCGAGCGGGTGGTGGTGCGCTTCGCCGCCACCCGGTACGGCTCGCCGGACTACGCACGGCTCGCCGACGGCTGCGCCAGGCAGATCCGGCGCGGCGCCGCCCACGGCTGCGAGCCGGGCGCCTTCCACGACCTCTTCGAGCCGCAGCGCGAGGACAACCTCCGCACCCGGCTCCAGGAGTACACCCCCGCCGGCTGTGACGCGGGGCTCTTCTTCGTCACGTGAACCCGACCGCACCGCGCCAGACGGCACCCCCTTCGGCCCAGGCAGGAAGCATCCATGCACGGCGACTTCTCCCGCGTACTGTTCGACCCCGCCCGACGTTTCTCCGCGGTCCTCTCCCAACAGGGGCGCGTCCAACTCGACGCCGAGATCAACGAGCAGACGGCGATCCTGCTGCACTACGTGCGCACGCTCGCGACCGACCTGTTGGGACCGGCCGCGTACATTCCCGACCCGGACGGGGACGCCCTCGGCGGGTTCGGGGTCGACGGCTTCGACGGGGACACCTTCAGCGTGGCGCCGGGCCGCATGTACGTCGACGGCATCCTGTGCGAGTGCGACCGCACGGACTACTGGGACCAGCCGGACGCTCACCTCGACCCCGAGGAGGAGGACGACCAGTTGCCGTCCGGGCCGTTCCTCGTGTACCTGCGGGTGTGGGAGCGGCTGATCACTGCGGTGGAGGCGCCCTGGATCCGCGAGGTGGCGCTCGGGCCGGGCGGTCCGGACACGACCGCGCGCACCCGCGTGGTCTGGCAGGTGTGCCGACTCCCCCTGGAGCGCGACTCCTTCCCGCCGGACATGCACAGCGCCGCGGGCTTCCTGCGGGAGCGCATCCGGGCGGACTTCGAGCCGCGCGCGCTGCTGGCCGCCCGGACGCAGCGGCCTGACGAGGCCCCGGAGGCCGACGGTGCGTCCTCGTCCGTCGGCTACCGGGGCCCGGAGAACCAGCTGTACCGGGTCGAGGTGCACCGGGGCGGCACGGCGGACAGGGCGACGTTCAAGTGGTCGCGGGAGAACGGCTCGGTGGTGCTGCCCGTCCGGGGGATCTCCGGCGTCGAGGTCGAGTTGGAGACGCTGGGCCGGGACGACAAGCTCGGGGTGGACGTCGGCGACGTGGTGGAACTCGTCGACGACGCGAAGGCGTGCCGCGGGGCGTCGGACCGGCCCGACACGGACTGCGGGCGGCTGTACCGGGTCTGCTCGGTCGACTACGCCGGCTACCGGGTCGAACTCGATGCCGACCCCGCGGACGATCCGTGCCAGTCGAGGACGGGTCGGCGTCGGGGGCTGCATCCCTTCCTGCGCCGTTGGGACCAGGGCTCGGGCGACGGGAACGACGCGTACGAGGGAGGTCAGTCGGGCGTTCCCGTGGAGGAGGGCCGGTGGTTGACGCTGGAGGACGGCGTGCAGATCCGTTTCTCTCCCGGCCGGGACTGGCCCCGTGTCTACCGCCGGGGCGACTACTGGCTCGTTCCGGCGCGAGTGCTCACCGGTGACGTCGAGTGGCCTCGCGACCGCGAGGGCGAGCCGCTGCGGCGTCGTCCGCACGGGGTGGCCTACCACTACGCCCCGCTCGCCTACGTCGATCCCCACGACGGCGACTTCCGGCTGGTGGACCTGCGGGTGCCGTTGCGGCAACGGCGGTAGGCCGGTGGCGTCGGCCCCGGGCTCACAGGACGAAGATCAGGATCAGCACCCAGACGACGAAGAGGAGCACGACGAGGGCGATCAGCGCCCAGTGCGGGCTCCCGGTGGTGACCTCGGCGCCGGTGGTGAGGTTGTACAGCCGATCGACCCGCAGCGTCCCCCGTTTGACCTTGCCTTCGGCGCGCACCCGGTCTCCTTCGGTGACGGCTCCCCTGAACGAGCTGCCGCTCATCTCGACGGGGACCAGTCGCACGGCGCGACCCTCGCGGTCGTACACCTCCACCCGGAAGTTGCAGACGACGGTGGTGCTGGTGTTGCCGCTGCTCCCCCTGGTCTCGGTCCGCACCTGTACGTTGCGCGCCACCCCTTCGACGTGGCCGGGGCCCGACGGCCGGGGTTCGATCGGCGGCGGATACGGAGGGGGCGGGGGCTGCTCGCGCTCGCGGGGTCGCTCGGGCGGTCGCCGGGGCGGTTGTGGAGGCACCGGCTCATCGGGCCGGGTCTCCGGCGGCGGTGTCTCCTGCCGCACGTACCCCTTGTGCGGCCGGCGATGCACCCTCGTCGCTCCGTCCTCGGACTCGTCGTACGCCGCCAGCCACTTGCCGCACTCCCGGCAGCGCTGTGCGTCCTGCGGAGCGTCCGCTCCGCAGTGGTCGCACGTCCAGGCACCGTCCATCGTCGTGATCCAGTCGATCCGGGTGTGTGCAGCCGCCGTCGCAGACGCGTCAGGGAACGGGCTGCTGCGTCATGCCGCCCAGCGGCGGATACCACGGTTCGTATTCCGGCAGATCCACATGAGGCATGTGCTGGTGGAACAACCCTTCGAGGATTTCCCGATTCTCCTTGACGTAGTCGTCCAAAGGCACGCTTCCACCGGGAACGGGTCCGATCGTCGGATAGGAGACCGGAGGCGGATTGTCCTCCTCGGCGGCCTTCTGGTCCTCGAAGTCAAGGCGGGCGACGCCGCCGTCCTGAACTCCTTGAAGGTAGGAATTCAGGGTCTGGTCATCGAGTGGAGCAGGCGCCTGGGCGGTGCACTGGGGTGCTTCCCACCCGAAGATGACGCCGGCCAGATACCAGTCCTGAGCCGTTGTCGGGGTGTCGCTCATCGTTCCTCCTCATCGTCGGGCCTGGCGAGCCAGGAGCCATGACAGAGGATGCCTCTTCATGGAGCGCACCTTTCCCACGGTACTCCCCGTGTGCGGCACTTTCCTGTGCAGGAACGTGCCCGGCACGTGATCGGGATTCTCGACACGTGCCGCGCACCGGGCCTGCCCAAGCGATCGCTTGACTCGCGAATTCGGCCGGGCCGTGGCAGAGGCTTAGAACCAACAGCGCCCCGTTGTCACCCGGTCACCTCGCCGCGGGGACGTTCGCTGCGAACTGACCGCGGTAGTTGCCGGGTGGGTCGTAGTTGACGACCACGTACGTCCCCCCGTTCGCCGCCCTGGCCGTGCCCACGCCCATGGTGGTGGTCTTCTTCCACACCACCTGCGTGAACTGGCCCCACCGGGAGAAGGTGTTCATGTCGGGTTCACGGCCGAAGTAGACGTACGCGTCGATCTGGCCGTACCAGCCGTCGACGACGTCCGCCCCGCTCGGCGTCGCGCCGGTGGAGTTCCAGGCGTAGTACGCGTTCTCGCCGTACTTGTTGTCCTTCCGCTGGGCCAAGGCGTCGATCGAGGCCAGGTGGTCGGCCCGGTCCTGGGCCCACCGGCTGACGGCGGCATCGAGGGCGAGCGGCGGGGCGCCGTGCCGGGCCCGCAGGGCGTTGGTCCGCTCCAGCACCTGCTGGTCGAAGGCCGGGGCGGCGTACGGCGCGGCGGGTGCGGCCAGTGTGAAGACGGCCAGCACGGCCGCCGCCGTCGTCAGTCCGGACCGGAGGCCGGCGCATCGCTTCATCGTTCTCATGTCGTGACAACGAGCGACGCGGCACCCGCGTCACCTTCCCCACGGGCGGCGCGCACCGTCTGTCACCCCGCGTCCAGCGCCCCCTTCAACTCGGCCCGCCGACGGATCCCCAACTTCTTGTACGTGCTGGTGAGGTGGGTCTCCACGGTGCGTCGGGCCAAGTACAGCCTGCCGGCGATCTCCGTGTTCGTGAGGCCGTCGAGGGCCAGTCGGGCGATGCGGCGTTCGCTGGGGGTCAGGGAAAGGGAACCGGTGCGGGCGACGGCGGGGCGGCGGGCGCCGCTGTCGCGCAGCGCCGCCTCCGCGAGCGCCCGCAGCCGCGGCGCCCCCGCCCGTTCGGCGCGGTCGGCCGCCTCCCGCAGGCTGTCGCGGGCCCGGGAGCGTCCCTGCGAACCGTCCACGACCGCGGCCAGCATCCGCCCCTGGGCGATCAGCGCGGCCACCAACTCCCGCTCCGCCGCGGCGGGCGCGCCCCGCAGCAGGAGCACGGCCTCCTCGGTCAGCTCCCACCCCGGCCGACCGCCGGTGACGGTGCCGAGGACCCGTAGCGCACGGCCGACGGTGCGGGGCGTGCCCCACACGCGGGCCAGGCGCAGTTCCTCTTCCGCCAGTTCCCGGGCCTCGCCGGGGCCGCCGAGGACGAGTCGGCACTCCGCGGCGGCCGAACGCCACGGGGTGACCACCGGGCTCACCACGTCGCGGGCCGACTGGCGGCGGCCGCACTCCAGGAAGTCGTGCAGGGCGCCCGCCGCGTCGCCGGCCGCGGCGCGCTGCACGCCCCGTGCGTACAGGAAGCGGTTCAGCTCCCAGGAGTCGGGGGCCGTTCCCAGGTCGAAGCCGTCGGCGAGCCGGGCGGCTTCGGCGGGGCGGTCGGTCTCCACCAGGGCGATCAGGGTGTGGGCGTGCACGTTGGTGGGCCCTGCCGGCACCTTGACGGGGGGCTCGTCGGGCAGTCGTGCGTACTCGCCCCGCGCCGCCGCGATGTCGGCCCGTACGTTGAGCAGTGCGTCGTGCATGGGGTTCAGCAGGTCGCGCCGTTGGCCGGCGAGGCCGCGCTCCACGAGCCGTTCGGCCTCGTCCAGGCGGTCGGCCCACTGGGCGACCGCGGCGGCCGTCCCCAGGAGGAAGGGCTCGGTGGCCGGGTCGGCCGGTTCGGCGAGGAGGGCGTGCAGCCGTCGCATCGCCTCGTCGGCCGAGGTCAGGGCCGCGGTGGCTTCGTACCGTACGCACAGCGCGCGGCCCGCCGGGCCGGCCCGGTCCGGCGAGCGCTCGTCGGAGCCCGACAACCACCGCTGCACCTCTTCGCGGACCGTCTGGTCCTGGTCGGACAGCACGATGGACGCGGTCCGCAGGGGGCCGATCACCTCCGGGCGGCCGCCGAGTTCGCCGTCCACCGTACGCAGCACCTCCACGGCCGCGCGGGTGCTGCCGCGCCAGCTGAGCGCGGTGCCCAGGGCGACGGCCGTGCGCACCTTGTCCCGCGGAGTGCCGGGCAGCCGCAGCGCCTCGCGGAGCCGGGGGATGCCCGCGGCGGACTCCTGGCCCGCGCATTCTAAGGAGCCCAGTTCGGTCAGCAGCCGCTGCCGCTGGTCGCCGGGCAGCGGCTCGTCCAGCGCCCTGCGCAAGAAGGCCACGGCGTCGTCGGCACGCCCGGCGCGCACGGCGTTCGAGGCGGCTTCGCGGAGCACGGTCGGCGTCCACGTGGCACCCACCGGGGCGGCCAGCAGCAGTTGCCGGGCCACCGTGCCGGTGGACGCGCCGCAGTGCACCATCGCTTCGGCGGCGGCCCGGTGCGCCGCCCGGCGGCGCGCCGTCGGCACGCCACTGAGCACCGCGTCCCGCAACAGGGGGTGCGCGTAGTGGAGTCGGCGGACGCCGCCCGGGTGCGGCTCCGCGCCGTGAGTGCGCTGTCTGGGCAGGTGGTGGCCGAGTGCGGGCGCCGCGGCGGGCGCGCTGTCGGCGTTCAGCACGCCGAGGTGGGCCGCCGCGGTCAGCCAGCCCGTCACCCGGGCCGGGTCGGCGCCCGCCCGTTCGGCGAGCAGGGGGCCGAGCCCCTTGACCGGGCAGTCCGGTCCGCCGCCCGCCGCCGTGACGCGGTCCCACCCCTCGTCGAGTGCGGCGAGGGACCGTGCCACCTCCTTCGTACCGGGGCCGGCGCTGTCCAGCCACCACTGGACGGCGGCGGCGTAGGCCCCCGGGTACAGCGCCGCGGCCGTTTCGGGGAGGCTCGACCGTCCGCCGGGCGACCCGAGCGCACCGAGGTCGTCGAGGAGGGCGCGCAGCAGCAGCGGGCTTCCCGCGGCGGCTCGTACGCAGTCGTCGACCCATGCGTCAGTGGCCGTCGGGAAGGCGCTGCGCACGTGTCCTGCCGCCGCCGCGGGGGTCAGCGGCGGCAGGGTGCGGGCGCGGACCCGGGCCGGCGGCAGGGTGTGGGCGAAGCCGGGCGCGGGCGGATCGACGTCGTACTGGCTTCGTTCGGTGACGGCCAGCAGCAGTTTCAACCGGTCCGCGTGCCGGGCGGCCTCCACCAGCCAGCGGCGCGAGGAGTCGTCGGCGAGGTGGACGTCGTCGACGGCGAGCATCAGCGGCGACGTCACGGCGTACGAGCCCAGCACACGCCACAGGTGTGCGGCCCGTTCCCGTTCGCCGCTGGGCGCGTCCTGTACCGCGAACCCCGGTAGCGGGCCGAGGAGTTGGAGGGCGGCGGCGAAGGGGGCGGTGGTGTCGCCGGGCGCGCAGCGCACCCGCAGCACCCGCATGCCGTGCGCGGCGGCGTCCTGGGCCGCGGCGTCGAGGACGGTGGTGCGGCCGGTGCCGGTGGCCCCGCGCACCAGCACGAGGCCCCCCTCCCCCGCTCTCGCCCGGGCCGCCCCGTCCGCCAACAGTGCGGCGGCCTCCCGGTGTTCACGCGGCCGGTCACGCCGCGGTTCGCGCATTGCTGCCTCCTTCTACCGGGCGCGGCGCCGTGCGGGGCGTCGGGCGCGGTCGGGTGCGTCGGTGGGCGAGCCGGGGCGGCGTCGAGGCGGCCGGAGCGGTGGGGTCCGCCGGCTTCGGACCGGTCGTCGTGGTCGCCGCCGCCCCGATCTCGTGGTGCTGCTCGTGGTGGGTGACTGTTGCCTCCGCACCGTGCCCCCGAGGAACGTGGAGGGTGCGCTCCGTCCGCCCGTTCTGCCGGCACGGTGCGCCTCTGTACGGGAGTACGACTCTGGGGGGACGTTTGTTCAACTCATCAAGCACGTCGACCGTCGAACGCTTCGGCACGGCGGACGCCACGGATCCGATCCCCGTGGCGGTGCACTCCCGGGACCCGCTCTCGCGGGCCGGGGCGCTCAGCCAACTGCGGATGTCCCCGGAGGTGGTCATCCGGGAGGGGGCCGCTTCGGGGCCGGGCACGGTGGCGCTGCTCGTGGAGGACGCGTTGGACGAGGGCGCCCTGACCCGGCTGCGCCAACTGGTGCGCAGCGAGGGCACGAGGGCGGTGCTCGTGGTGGGGGCGCTGCGGGAGACGGAGTTGCTCGACGTGATCGAGTGCGGGGTCGGTGCCATCGTGTGGCGCCACGAGGCCACCGCCACCCGGCTGGTGCAGGCCGTGCTCGCGGCCGCCCGCGGGGACGGGGACCTGCCCGCCGACCTCTTGGGCAGACTGATCAACCGGGTGGGCACCTTGCACCGGGGTACCGCCGGTCGCCCCGGTGCCCCTCTGTCGGGGCTGACCCCGCGTGAGGTGGACGTCCTGCGGTTGGTCGCCGAGGGGCTGGACACCAAAGAGATCGCTGGCAAGTTGTCGTACTCCGAACGCACCGTCAAGAACGTGATCCACGGGTTGACCACTCGGATGCACCTGCGCAACCGAGCGCACGCAGTGGCACATGCCCTGCGTGAAGGCTACATCTGACCAGACGGGCAATCAGGGGGGCGTAAGGGCACCACAGGTGTGCACCGGCGCCTTCCCCGGCGTGCCTGCGGGTGCGGGCGGCGCGGAGGGCAGGATCGACTGCGGTGGAAGACGGTGCGTGGGGCGAGGCCCCGGTTCGGCAAATGCGGGGAGCTCGACGGTGATCCACGAGGTGGACGATGTCCTCAAGGGGCTGCTGAGCGGTGGCGCGCTGGCGGGCTCGGGGATCGACGTCGCCTTTGACGCCCCCACCCGGGACTGGGCGGCCCGCCGCAACTCGCCCACGATCAACGCGTATCTGTACGACATCCGGGAGGACGTGAGCCGCCGCCAGCGGGGGCACCTCCCGGTCCGCGACGAGGGCGACATGACGGTGCGCCACCGGCAGGCGCCGCGCTGGTTCCGGCTCTCGTACCTGCTGACGGCGTGGACGCGGCAGCCGCAGGACGAGCACCGGCTGCTGTCGGCCGTCCTGGCCACGCTGCTGCCCCGCGAGATGCTGGCCCCCCGCGACCTGCCCGGCTCCCTCGGGGCGCTGGGGCTGAGGGTCCCGTTGACGGTGGCCGGCGGTCAGGTCGAGTCGCGGTCGCTCGCCGACATCTGGTCGGCGCTCGGCGGCGAACTCAAGCCGTCGCTCGACCTCGTGATCACGGCGCCCTTCGTGGCCGGCCCCGACTTCGACGCGGGCCCGCCGGTCACCGAGGGCGCGGCGGTCCGACTGCGGGCCCTGAACGGCGACCCGCCGCCGCAGGAGGAGCGCGCGCACCGACCGCGGCAGGTGAAAGCGGTCCGCGAAGCCCGTGCCGCGGCCCTTCGCAACCGGCGTCCGGGTCGGGCGACATGACGCTTGCGACACCGTTGGAGGAGCGCGACGAGGGCGACGGGGGCACGGAGTCCGAGCCGGCCGCCCTCCTGCTCGACCGACTCGCGGTGTTGCGGGACCGCGTCGCGCTGCTCGTCGACCACCGCGCCGCCGACGACCCGACGGCGGGCGATCCGCTGCGCGGGCTGTACCTGTCGCGGGAGTCCGTGCAGCGGCTGTTGCGGCCGGCCGGGCCGCAGCACCCGCCGCGGCCCGAGAACCCGGGTCAGCAGCGGGACCGGCTGGCCTCCTTGGCCGTGCGCCTGGGGCTGACCGCATTCGACACCGAGGTGCTGCTGATCGCCCTCGCCCCCGACCTGGAGCGCGGCTTCGAGCCGCTGTACGGCTACCTCAACGACGACGTCAGCCGGCGGCGGGCGACCGTCGCCCTCGCACTCGACCTGTGCGGGGTGCCCGGCCATCAGGCCGGCGCACGTGCCCGGCTGCACCCCACCGCCCCGCTGCGCGCGTTCGGGCTGCTCGACCTGGAGGATCCCGAACGCCCCTTCCTCAGCCGGTCGTTGCGCGTACCGGATCGGCTGGTGGCCCATCTCCTCGGTGACGACACCCCCGAGGCTGCGCTCGCCGGGCATCTGCGCCCGTTGCCGGCGCACCGAGATGCCGACGAAGGGCCGGTCCGGGAGGGCGAGTTCGCCCGGTTCGTGGACCGGTTGGCCGTACGGCTCGCCGCGGGAACCCCGCTCACCGCGTACGTGCGCGAGGGCCGAGCGGGCGATGCGTTCGCCGCCGTCGCCGCCGCGCTGCACTCCGCGGACGTCGCTGCCCTGTGCTTCTCGGGTCCCGTGGAGCGGATGCCCGATCTCCTGTTGGAGGCCCGGTTGCTCGGTCGGGCGGTCGTCGTCAGCGAACTGGGCGACCAACCTGCCAGAGGGGTGGCCGAGTTGGTGGCGGCCGACGACGTGCCCGTGTTGATCGTGAGCCCGCTGCCGTACGACCCGCACTGGTGCGACCGCGACCCCCTCGTCCTGGAGGCTCCCGCGGGGCGGACGCGGGGCGCGGTGCGCGCCTGGTCGGCCGCGCTCGGCGAGGAGCCGGACTTCGACCTGGCCGCGACGGTCGCCCCGTACCACCTCGGCGGCGACGCCATCGCCCGCGCGGCCCGCGCGGCGCGGGACCTCGCGCGCTTCGACGGCGCCCCGCTCGCCCCCGTCCACCTGCGGCTGGCGGCCCGCCAGCAGTCGACGTCGGGGCTGGAGCAGCACGCCCGACGGATCCGTCCCGCCGTGGACTGGCGGGACCTGGTCCTGCCCGACTCCCCCCTGGACAACCTGCGGGAACTCGCCCTGCGGGCCCGCCACCGGGACCGGGTCCTCGGCGACTGGCGGCTCAGCGCGGGCGGCGGGCGGGGCCGGGGCGTCCTCGGTCTGTTCGCCGGGGACTCCGGCACCGGCAAGACGCTCGCGGCCGAGGTCATCGCGGCCGAGCTGGGCCTGGACCTCTACGTGGTCCAACTTTCCTCGGTGGTCGACAAGTACGTGGGCCAGACGGAGAAGAACCTCGAACGCGTCTTCACCGAGGCCGACCGCACCGACGCCGTGCTCCTCTTCGACGAGGCGGACGCCGTCTTCGGGAAGCGGTCGGAGGTGAAGGACTCGCACGACCGCTACGCCAACATGGAGAGCGCCTATCTGCTCCAGCGGCTGGAGTCCTTCGACGGCGTCGCGCTGCTCACCACCAATTTGCGCGCCAACGTGGACGAGGCGTTCACCCGCCGCCTGGACATGATCGTCGACTTCCCGTTCCCCGACGTCGAGCAGCGCCGTGCGCTGTGGCGGCACAGTCTGTCCCGGGTGCCGTGCGCCGAGGAGATCGACCTCGGGCCGATGGCGACCGGGTTCGAGTTGGCGGGGGGTTCCATCCGCAGCGCGGTGGTGACGGCGGCGTACCTCGCCGCGGGGCGCGACGGATTCGTCACGGCTGCGGACCTGCTCCAGGGGGCCCGCCGGGAGTACCGCAAGGCGGGGCGGCTGGTCCCGGGCGAGGGATCCTGGTAGCGACTGCGCATGGACATGGCCGTGGGCCGGACGCACTGCATCCGGCCCACGGCTTCACGGCTTCACGGCTTCACGGCTTCACGGCTTCACGGTCAGCTTGACCGCTTCGAGCCAAGCGCCGTTGTCCAGGGTGCCCGCGAAGACGAGCCTCTTGTCCTTGTCGGGGTCGGAGCGGGAGTTGCCGCACCTGTCCCCCCAACTCCGGCCGCGGACGTGGCTGGACTGGCAGATCTGACCGTCACCGACGTTGATCGCGAAGCCCGACAGATTGGCCGCGTCGTCCTTCGAGCTGCCGATGTAGATGTCCTTGCTGTCAGTGATGACGGGCGTCCAGTTCTGAAAGTTGCCCTTGTCCGACTCCGGGTTGTTGACAAAGGCGCTGGCGGCCGAGCCGCCGACACCGAACACCGCGAAGTTCATGGCCTTGATCGGCAGCTTCTGCCCCACCGTGCCGGCCACCGCGCCGTCGCACACGGGCTCCTGCCAACCCTGGCCGCCGACGAAGGCGCGGTAGCAGATGTGCCGAACGGACGGTTGATCCTTGGCGAGTTGCCGTACGGCGGTGGCTGCGGTGACCTTCGGCGGCGGCTTCTTGTCGGCCTTGTCGCCTCCGCCGCCTCCCCCTCCGTCGCCGCCGCCGTCCGGCTCCTCCTTCTCGCTCGGCTTGGGTTCTTCCTTGCTGGGCGCGGGGTCCGGCGGGGGCGCCGACGCCGCCGGACTGGGTGCGATCGCATTGCCGGCGTCGGCGAGTTGCTCGGTGGCCTTCGAACTGACCGTCGGCTTGTACGCGATCCACAGCATCACGAAGACGATGGCGAGGGTGAGGGCCAGACCGAGCGCGGTGGCGAGCCACCGGGGCAGGAAGCCGCGCTGTTCGTACGTCCCCTCCACCGGGAGCGGATCGGTGCCGGAGCGGTGCAGGGACAGCGTGTACGGCCGCTGCTCGGCGGACCCGAACCAGATGATGTCCCGCGGCTTGAGGGTGGCCGCGACGAACACGGCCCGGCCGGGCTCGATCTGGACGTTGCTGGGGCGGATGTCGTACGACAGTTGGTCGCCGTTGTCGCTACCGCTGACGGAGGCGGTCAGTTTGGTGTTGCCGAGGTTGTCGATGGCGAGCCGGGGCCGACCGCGCAGCCGGCCCTTGACGATCGGCGGCACCAGGTCGGCCCGCACCTCCGTGAAGGGGGTGACGGTCAGGTTGCCCTCGGGGACGGTGGTCGCCTCGGGGTGCTCGGTCGGCGTGATCCGCACGCCGTAGGGATGCGGCCCGGCGGCGGCGTCGGGGCTGCGCGGTGGCGCGATGGTCAGCTCGACGGTTCCCGTCGTGCCCGGATACAGGCGCAGCGTCGACGGCTCGACGGTCGTCCAGGGCGCGACGGTGCCCACCGGTTCGAACCGGTATTCGTCGACGACGTCGCCGGTGTTGCGCAGCCTTAGCCGCACGCGTGTACTGCCACCCGGGTCGACGGTGGCGGAGGCGGGTTCCAGGGATGTCCACAAGCTCACGCGTCGACGTTACGGAGGGGGCGGCACGCTGTCGAAGGACTGCGGGCAGACTCCTCGTGCCCGAAGAGGCAGCCTCGGCGGAGGGTCGGTCGGGCCGGTCGAGCCCGGTGCCCGAACAGGCGACGTCGAGGGCAGCGGCACTGCCCCCGGCGAGGCACCCATGGGCGTTTCGCCACGGGGCCCGCGCGCGTGAGGCTGTTGGACGGTCCAGATCGTGCACCCCGAGGAGAGCTGAGCATGCCGTCCTATCTGTCGCCCGGCGTCTACGTCGAGGAGGTCGCCAGCGGCTCCCGCCCCATCGAGGGCGTGGGCACCTCGGTCGCGGCCTTCGTGGGGCTCGCGCCGTCCGGCCCGCTCAACGAGCCGACCCTGGTGACCAACTGGACCCAGTACGTGGCGTCCTTCGGTGAGTTCACCGACGGGTACTACCTCGCGCACTCCGTCTACGGCTTCTTCAACAACGGCGGTTCGGCCGCCTATGTGATCCGGGTCGGCGGCTCCGCCGGCGGCGCCGGTGCGCAGGGCGCGGCGCCCGCCGCGGTGGCCGGCGGCGACGCCAGGGCCGCACTGCCGGCGGGCGAACCCCAGCAGCTCGGCACGTTCACGGTGACGGCGATCGCGCCGGGCTCTTCCGGCCCGCTGAGCGTCGAGGTCGCGGACGCGGACGGCGACGGCCCGGCCGACCGGTTCAAGCTGATCGTCAAGGACGGCGACAAGGCCGCCGAGCAGTTCGACGTCACGGCGAAGAAGAGCAGCCGCGCCTACGTCGTCACCCAGGTCAAGGAGCGCTCCCGGCTCATCGCGGTGACCGAGGCCGCGCCGGCCGGGCAGTTGGCCAGGCCGGACAACCAGACGGTGGCGCTGGCGTCCCCCGCGCAGGCCCCCGCCGGCTCGGGCGGCCCGGCCGCCGGGCCCGGCGAGTCGCACCCCGGCCCCGCCCAGTACCTCGGCGACTCGGCGGACCGCACCGGCTTCGGCGGGCTGGAGGCCGTCGACGAGATCTCCATGGTCGCGGTGCCGGACCTGATGGCCGCCTACCAGCGCGGTGCCATCGACCTCGAAGCCGTGAAGGCCGTGCAACTGGGACTGATCGCGCACTGCGAGCTGATGGGCGACCGGGTCGCGATCATCGACCCGCCGCCCGGTCTCAACGCCCGTCAGATCAGGGTGTGGCGCCAGGAGACGGCCGGCTACGACTCCCGGTACGCGGCGCTGTACTACCCGTGGATCAAGACGTTCGACCCGGCGAGCGGGCAGGGCCTGATGATTCCGCCGAGCGGTCACGTCGCCGGCATCTGGGCCCGCAACGACTTCGAGCGCGGGGTCCACAAGGCGCCCGCGAACGAGGTGGTGCGCGGTGCGGTGGACCTGGAGCTCCAGATCACCCGCGGCGAACAGGACCTGCTGAACCCGATCGGCGTCAACTGCATCCGTGCCTTCCCCGGCCGCGGCATCCGCGTGTGGGGAGCCCGCACCCTGTCCTCCGACCCGGCCTGGCGCTACCTGAACATCCGCCGGTACTTCAACTACCTGGAGGAGTCGATCCTGATCGGCACCCAGTGGGTGGTGTTCGAGCCGAACGACCACGCCCTGTGGGCCCGGATCCGGCGCAACATCTCGGCGTTCCTGGTCAACGAGTGGCGTAGCGGCGCGCTCTTCGGCCAGCGTCCCGAGGAGGCGTACTACGTCAAGTGCGACGAGGAGACCAACCCGCCGGAGTCGGTCGACGTCGGCCGGGTCGTCTGCGAGATCGGCATCGCACCGGTGAAGCCGGCCGAGTTCGTGATCTTCCGACTGGCCCAGTTCTCCAGCGGCGGCGGCGAGTTGGAGGAGTAGGCCGGGTGCCGACTCCGCATCCGCGCCCCGATCGCGCCACCGTCCCACCCACCTCCCAGATCGTCACGAGGACAGCGAGTAGATGAGCCTTCAGCCGGGCGACGCCCTCACTTCACACAACTTCGGCCTCCAGATCGACGGCGTCATGGTCGAGTACCTGGCCGAGGTCAGCGGCCTCAGCATCGAGCAGGACGTCATCACGTACCAGCAGAACTCTCCGAACGGCAAGAACGTGGTGAAGAACCTGCCGGGCGTGAAGAAGAACGGGACCTGCACGGTCGTGCGCGGCATGACGCAGTCGGCCGCCTTCACGCAGTGGATCAACCAGTCGATCTCCGGCCAGATGACCACGGCCCGCAAGAACGCCTCCATCATCATGATGGACTTCGAGAACAACCCGGTGAAGCGCTACAACCTGCGCAACGCCTGGTGCCACAAGATCGACGCCAGCACGGTGAAGGCGGGCGAGGCCGCCGCGCTCACCGAGACCGTGACGATCGCGTTCGAAGAACTGGTCATCGAGTAATGCGGCGTACGGCTGCCAGGGCCGGGAGCGCGGTCACGTACGGCGGTGCGGACGCGCCGGGCGCGGCTGCGGAGGCGGGTGCGGGGCCGCAGGACGGCTCCGCCCTCGGCCCCGCGCGGTCGGCGGCCGAACCGGTGCAGCAGGAGGCGCTGCGGACCGAGTTCCCCTTCCAACTGCCGCGCGGGTACGTCGACGAGTCGGGCACCGTCCACCGGGACGGCGTGATGCGGCTGTCGACGGCGCGGGACGAACTCGTGCCGCTGCGGGACGTGCGCGTCCAGGAGAACCCGGCGTTCCTGTCGGTGGTGCTGCTGGGCCGGGTGATCACCCGGCTCGGCACGCTGCCGCTGGTGCACGACGGGGTCGTGGAGCAGATGTTCGCCTCGGACCTGGCCTTCCTCCAGGACTTCTACCGCCAGATCAACGCCGAGGGCCACACCCGTGCGGCCGTGGAGTGCCCCCACTGCGCGGAGCCCTTCGAGGTGGAACTCGGCGGGAGCCGCCTGGGGGAATCGTGACGTACGCGACCGACCGGCTGCACGAGGAGATCGCGTACGTGGCCTACCACTTCCACTGGAGCATGGAGGAGATCCTGGACCTCGAACACGGCGACCGCCGGCGCTACGCGGGCGAGATCGCGGCGCTGGTGATGCGGGCCGGGGCGGAGGACTGATCGGTGGGCTTCCGGGACATCTTGCGAAGGCGACGCGGCGAACCGGTGGCGGGCGGCGGTGAGGCGGCCGGCTCCGAGACGGGTGCCGTCGGCGCGCCGGCCGGCGGGGCCACTTCCCACGACGGGGCGGCGGCGCCGGCCCGTCGTGCGGTGACGGCGTCGTGGCTCGGGCTGGCGCCGATCCAGCGGGTCACGGGGCCGGGGCGGGCCGCGGTCGCCGACGCCGGGTTCGGCGGGCGGCTACCGACCTGGCAGAACCCGTCGTTCCTGGCGACCGCCTCGCACGCGGTGCTCGACGGCACGTCGAGCGCGGTGCTCGGTGAGGGGCTGCGTTCGTCCACCGCGACGCCCGTCTCCGGGCTCGAAGGCCGCACGGGCGCGCTGCCGTTGGCCGGTCGGGCGCCGGCGCCGGCCGTGCAGCGCGCCCCCGCGGTGCGGATGCGGGCGCTCCCGCCGCAAGAGCCGCGCTCCGAGGCGCAGGGCCCCGGGCCGGCGTCGGTCCAACGCACGGCGCGGGCGAAGGGCTGGCCGGTGGTGACGGCCGTGCCGTCACCGTCTTCGCAGAGCAGTGTGCGTCCCTCGGGCGCGGCGAGGAGCACGGCCGTGCAAAGGCGCGTGCAGGCGGCGGTTCCCGTGGGGCGTACGGCTGCGGCAAGCGCTGCGAGCACCGGGCGCGTTGCTGGACGTACGGCTCCAGCGGCGGTGCGGCCCGTCGTACGGGCCGCGGGGAACACCCATGACGCGGGTGCCTCGCCGTCGGGTGGCCCGCCCGCCAACGGGCCGGCGGCTGCGCCTCATTCGGCGCCTGCCCCGGCGGTCACGGGCGGTCCGCCCGGGCGTGCCCCTTCGGTCCAGCGCGCGGCGTCGAACGGGCCGGTGCCTTCGACGTCCGTCGAGGTGCCGTCCGGTGACGGGGCGACTCACCCGGCAGCATCACCGACGCCAGTTCCGTCGTCGTCCGCTTTCGCGTCGGAGGCGGACGCGGTGCCGACACCGCCTTCTGCGACGCAGCCGCCCTCGGCGGCGACGCAATCGTCGTCCGCTGTGCCTGCTGTTTCGGCGTCCCCGCCGCTGGTGCGGCCCTTGCCCGGGCCGCGGTCTTTGACCACGGCCAAGCCGGTGCAGCGACGGACGCTGCCGGTGGCCCGTAGGGCTGCCGCTCCCCCGCCCAGTGGAAGGGGCGCGGCGCCGACGCCACCCGCGGAGAGGACCGCGCCGGATGCTCCCTCCGTCACCAGCGGTCACGGGGCCGGCGCGCAGGACGTGACGCCCGATGTGACACCGGACGTGCGGAACGTCGCGAGCAGCAGCCAGGAGGCCGGTGCCGATTCTGCCGGTTCCGGTGGTGGCGGCGGTTCCGTACAGCGGCTGGCGAGCACGCCCGACGCCGTTGGCACGGTTCGCGATGCCCTGACGGCCGACCCTGCGGCCAGCACCTCCCCGACGCGTACGGCCGGTGGTTCCGGCGACGGCGACGGCGGCGGTTCGGTGCAGCGCTCGGCGAATGCGCCCGCCGCCGTTGGTCCCGTCGGCCACGCGCGTACGAGTAGCACTGCGGGCAAGACCTCCCCGGCACCTGCCGCCGGCGCGGTCGGCGCATCCAGCGCCCCGGCCGCCGACTCGGGTGTTGGTGACGGCGTCCGCGTGCAGCGGGCGGTCGCCGGGCCGGGCAAGGGTTCTGGCGCCGGTTCCGGCGTCCAGCGCGGCATCGGTGCGCCTCGCGTCGACGCGGGTCCCACCGGTCCGGTACGTACGAAGAAGGCGGCGGAGCAGAGCACGTCCGCCCCCGGGAAGGCGCCGAGCGCCACTGCGCCTGCGCCCACTCCCACCCCTGGCCCGCGTGCGACGGAGCCACCGCACCGAGGTGTCGACGGCGGGGCGGGCGCTCACGCAGCGCCTTCGCCCTCCGTGGAGGCCGCCCGCCCGAAGACCGCCGCACCGGAACTCCCCGTCCAGCGACACACGGCGGACCTTCTTCCCGCAGCCGCTGCAACACCGCCCTCCACACCGGACCCGCAGCCGTCGCGCACCACGAAGGCAGTTGCGCCTTCGGATCAGGTCGTCCAGCGGCGTGCGGGCCGGAGCCCCGGCGCCCAGCAGTCTCCCGTCACCTCGACGGATCCCCTGCCCCCGGCCTCCGCGCCGCCCGCCCCGGCACCGGATGTGCAAGTGTCACGGACCACGGCGAAGCCCGTGCCTTCCGGCGGATCCCCCCGTCCGACGGCCGCCGCACCGCAGCACCCCGTCCAGCGGCGCTCGGCGGCCACGGGCCGGCCTCCCGTGGCCCCCGCGCCGCCCGACTCCGCACCGGACGCGCCGAGCTCGCGCACCACCAAGGCACCCGGCGCCGATGCTCCGGCAACCGGGCGCGCACGGACCGACGAAGCGCCCAACACCGCGTCCCCTG
Source organism: Streptomyces sp. NPDC017979 (assembly GCF_044328175.1). Lineage (NCBI taxonomy): Bacteria > Bacillati > Actinomycetota > Actinomycetes > Kitasatosporales > Streptomycetaceae > Streptomyces > Streptomyces sp. NPDC017979. Next base: position 168,590 of record NZ_JBIRGU010000007.1, read on the forward strand.
TACCTCCTTCCGCCGCACCTGCTTCCGCCGCACAGCCTCCCCCGCCAACACCCCCGGTCCAGCGCAAGACGCCCGACGCTTCGGCCCCGACGACGTCCGGGCCCAACCCCGTACGCCAGGCTCCGATCGGCGCCACACCCGCGCCTGCCCCTGCGCGGCCGTCGCGTTCGCCGCAGCCACCGGCCACCGCGGGCCGGGGGAACGACGCGCCCGTGCGTCGTCCGGGACTCGGTGCCCCGATCTCGTCCCGGCCTGCCGGCCCGGTGCTCCCGCCGTCCCGGCCGGGCCCATCGGTCGATGCGCCCAGTACGTCATCGCTCCCCGCTCCCCAGGCCACCGCGTCCGTGCAGCCCGCGCCCGCCGTTCAGCGCCGCGCAGCTCTCGGCGCGCCCCTGACGGGCAGCCCCGCGGCCCCCACCGCGCCCTCCGCCCCGGCAGCCCCCGGCGCCCGGGCCGTTCCGCCTCTCCCGTCCCCGCCCGCTCCCGTGCCTTCCGCGCCCCCGCAGCAGGAAGCGCCCGTGCTGCCCACGCCGAAGGCGCCGACCGGTCGACCCACGACGCCGACCCCACCCGTACTGCTGCGTCGTACGGCGTCGTCGACCGGCGCGCCATCGGCTCCGTCCCGACTGCCGGTGGCTCCGCTCGTGCCGCCGCGACTCCCCCAGTCCGCGCCGGCCGCCGCCCCCGGCGGGGCCGGTGCCGGGCCCGTCGTCCAGCGGTACCGGAAGCACCACCCGGACCCCGACCGGGCACCGGCGCCCAGCCCGCCGACCCGCACCGCGACACCGCCCGCAGCACCAACACCAACACCAACACCAACACCAACACCACTATCCGCGTCCGCCGGCCAGCCGCCACCGCCCGCCCGAACGGCCTCCGCGGCATCGGCCGGGTCGGCGCCGCCCGAGTACACCGCGGTCCCGGACCACGCCTGCGATCCACGGCAGCTCACCGACTTCCAACTCGACGAGTTGGTGCACCGGATCATCGGTCGGGTCACCCGGCTGGTCCGCACCGAATTGCGGATGGACCGGGAACGCGTCGGCAGGCTCCGCGACTTCCGCGACTGACCGGCCCCGCCCGCCACCGCACCGCCGTTCACCCGGCCCCGCCCCACCCGTTCGACCCGCCACCAGGCACGACAGAAAGGCCCGCACGATGTCCCGCCAGGACCCGGGCTCCACCATCTGGTTCTCCCTCAGCATCGACGGCGAGAGCCTCGGCGCCTTCAACGGCTGCGAGGGCCTGTCGTCGCAGGTGGAGATCGAGCACCGCCAAGAGGGCGGCAACAACGGCTTCGTGTGGGCCCTGCCCACCCGCGTCACCTTCTCCACCATCCGGCTGACCCGCCCGCTCACCCCGGACACCGCCAAGGTCGCCCGCTGGATCTCGTCCCTCCAGACCGGCATCAAGCGGCCCACGGCGCAGATCGCGGCGCTGCGCGCGGACGGCTCCGAGGTGGCCCGCTGGGGACTCATCGACGTGCTGCCCGTCAGCTGGACCGGCCCCACGCTGGACCCGGCGAGCCCGGCCGTGGCGACCGAGGTCCTGGAGATCGCCCACCACGGATTCACGGACTGAAAGGCTTTCGGCAGACATGGCGAAAGGCCCCAAGGGCGCGGGCAAGAGCCTGGTGCGCGCCTCGCTCGCGATCCACGAGCCCCCCACCGGCGAGAGCACCTCGCCGGGCGGGGTGATCAAGACGTTCAACTTCGACTTCAACCCGGCGCAGCTCACGCTGTCGCGGCGCGCCGAGTGGAAGACCACGCCCACGCAGATCGAGCGGACGGGTCCGCTGCCGGAGTTCATGGGCGCCCTGCCGCGCGAGATGAACGTGGAGATCTTCCTGGACTCCTCCCAGAAGCCGACCGGCAACACGGTGCTGAAGAAGGTGGAGTCGCTGCTCAGCTGCTGCGAGGTGACCCCCAGGAGCATCGCCGCCAAGCAGCCGTCGCCGCCCTGGGTGGTCTTTCAGTGGGGGTCGTTCTCGACGGCCCGGTTCGTCGCGTACGTCGGTTCCGTGGACGTCGACTACTCGCTGTTCGGGACGACGGGCGTCCCGATCCGCGCCACCTGCCGGCTCCAACTGCACGAGATCCCGAGCGCGACCGCCGGGCAGAACCCGACGTCGGGCGCGCTCACCGCGCAGCGGGTGCACCGGGTGGTGGCGGGTGACTCGCTGCTGTCGCTGGCGTGGCGGGAGTACGGCGACCCCGGCGCATGGCGCTCGATCGCCGAGGCCAACGGCATCGACGACCCCGCGCGGCTGCCGGCCGGCGCGGAGTTGGTGCTGCCCGCCACCGAGGAGGTGCGCGGCTGATGGTGCGCTCCGCGTTCTCCACCGTCGTCGACGTGAAGATCGGCGGCGCCAAGCTGCCTCCTGCGTACTCACGGGCCCTCGTGGACAGTTGGGTGGACCAGGGCGCCGGGGTGCCGGCCGCGTTCCGGCTCACCTTCCGCGACCCCCATCGGCTGCTGCTCGGCAAGTTGGGCGTCACCTTCGGCACGAAGGTGGTGATCGCGCCCGTCGCCGACGGTCGGGGCGCCACCGATCCGCTGCTGACGGGCGAGGTCACCGGGCTGGAGGCCGACTACGACGGCACCGGCACGTTCACCGTGATCCGCGGGTACGACGCCGGGCACCGGCTGCTGCGCCAGCGCAGGGTGACGGCCTACCGCAACCAAAGTGCGTCGGACATCGCCCGCAAGCTGGCCGGGCAGGCCGGGGTGCCGGTCGGGAAGGTGGAGTCGACGAAGACCGTCTACGACTTCATCAGCCAGTCCAACGTGTCCGACTGGGACTTCCTGGGCCGGCTCGCCGACGAGAACGAGATGGTGATGTCGGTCGACTCCAAGGGCCGGTTCCAGTTCGTCCGGCCGAAGCCGTCGTCCGGTGCACCGTCGCCGCAGACCGACGGCGACAAGAGCCCCTTCGTGCTCCAGGGCGGGCACGACATCCTGCGGCTGCGGGCCGCCGTCACCGCCGCCGACCAGGTCGGCACGGTCGAGTCGCGCGGCTGGGACGTCACGGCCAAGCGCAAGCTGACGGCCACCGCGCCCGCCACCTCCCATCCGGGCATCGCCATCGGTGCCACTCCGGGCGAGGCCGCCGGCAAGTTCAAGAAGGCGAAGCTGGTCGGCACCGGCACCCCCTACGACCGGCAGGCCGAGGTGCGGTTCGCCGCCAGTTCCCTCGCCGACGACGTCACGTCCTCCTTCGCCGAGTTGGAGGTCGTGGCCCGTGGCAACCCGAAGCTGCGGCCGGGCGTTCCGGTCGCGCTCGCCGACGTCGGCAAGCCGTTCGAGGGCAAGTACACGGTGACGTCCGTACGGCACGTCTTCGGCGACGGCAAGCACTACGAGGCGTGGGTGACGGTCAGCGGCCGGCAGTGGCGTTCGCTGTACGGGCTGGCGTCCGGCGGCGGGGAGACGGTGCCGCGGCTGCCGGGCGTCGCCAACGCGCTCGTCACCGACGTCCAGGACCCGCTGCGGCAGGGCCGGGTGAAGCTCCAGTTCCCCTGGCTGGACGACACCTACGTCAGCGACTGGACGCGGACCGTGCAGTTGGGCGGCAAGGCCGGCGGCGGGATCTTCCCGATGGACGTCGGCGACGAGGTGCTGGTCGGCTTCGACCGGGGCGCGCTGGACCATCCGTTCGTCATCGGCGGGCTGTACAACGGCAAGGACGTGCCGACCCCGGTGCGCGACGTGCCGCTGCACGACGGGGTGCGCAAGCAGGCGTCCCGGCACACGGTCTCCGACCGACAGGGCAACCGCGTGGACCTGCTCAGCCAGCGGACCGGGGCCCGCAAGCAGGGGGTGCGGATCGCGAGCGGCAACGACCGGCTGGTCGTGAACTTGGACCGCACCAAGACCGAGATCACCGTGGACAGCAAGGGCAAGGTCACCATCAAGGGCGGCACTTCCGTCTCGGTGGAGGCGGGGCGTGACCTCACGCTCAGCGCGGGGCGCCGGCTGACCATCAAGAGCGGTGGTGTCCTCGACATCCAGGGGCGGGGCCTGGTGAACGTCTCCTCGCTCGCCGGCCCGGTGGTGTTGGACGCCAAGGGCGCCCTGAGCATGAAGGCGATCGGCGCCGCGACGCTGAGCGCCGGCGGCAGCGTGCAGGTCAACGCCATCGCCAATGTGACCATCACCGCCGTCACCGTGCCCATCACGGGCGTGGTGACCGTCAATCGTCGGCCCATCGTGTGAACGGGCGGCACCACCCATCGGGAAGGCAGGTACGCGGCTGATGGCCGAGCAGTTCGTCGGGTCCGGCTGGTCGTTCCCGCTGCGCATCGGACCGACCGGCGGGATCGCGCTGGTCAGCGGGGAGCGGGAGATCGAGGAGGCGATCCGGCTGGTCCTGTCGACCGCGCCGGGCGAGCGGCCCATGCGGCCCGACTTCGGCTGCGCGATCCACGACCTGGTGTTCGCGCCGGTCAACGAGCAGACCGCGGGCCGCATCCAGCACGAGGTGCACCGCAGCCTCGACCGCTGGGAGCCGCGCATCGAGGTCGACGACGTCTCGGTGACCGCGGGCTCCGAGCAGAGCGTCCTCTACATCGACGTGCGGTACATGATTCGCGGCACCAACAACCCGCGCAGCCTCGTCTTCCCCTTCTACGTCATTCCGTCCCACGACGAGCCGGACGGCCCCGGTGCGGCTGGTGCGCCCGGCCCCGGCCCCGCTCACGAAAGCGACCGCTGATGGCCCTGCCCTCCCCCAACCTCGACGACCGTCGTTTCCAGCAGTTCGTCGACGACGCCAAGCGCTACATCCAACAGCGGGCCCCGGAGTGGACCGACCACAACGTGTCCGACCCGGGGGTGACGCTCGTCGAGACGGTCGCCCACATGGCCGATCAGATCGTGTACCGGCTCAACCGGGTGCCGGAGAAGAACCACCTGGCGTTCTTGGACCTGGTCGGGATCACCCTGTTCCCGGCGTCCGCCGCCCGTACGGATGTCACCTTCTGGCTGTCGGCGCCCCAGGAGGACCCGGTGGCGGTGCCGCTGGGCACCGAGGTCGCGACCGTTCGCACCGAGACCGAGGAGGCGGTCGTCTTCGCCACCGAACGCGAACTGACCGTCGTGCCCAGCGAGTTGCGCCATCTGATGGTGCAGCGGCAGGGCGAGCCGGTGGCGGACCACACGGCCGACCTCACCGAGGCGGGCAAGGACGTGCTCTGCTTCGCCGAACCGCCCGGCGTGGGCGACTGCCTGCTGTTCGGGCTGTCGGCGGCCGTGCCGCACTGCGCCGTCGCCCTGGAGTTGGACAGCACGGTGGACGGCGTGGGCGTGGACCCGCGCCAGCCGCCGCTGGTGTGGGAGGCGTGGACCGCGGACGGCTGGCGCGCCTGCGAGGTGGACCGGGACGGCACCGGCGGGCTGAACCGGCCCGGCGAGGTGGTGCTGCACGTGCCCGGCGGACACGTGCTGTCCCGCAACGCCGGCCAGGAGGCCGGCTGGCTGCGGTGCCGCGTCACCGAGCCGCTGCCCGGTCAGCCCTTCTACACCACCTCGCCCACGGTCCGAGCCGTCGAGGCGTTCACGATCGGCGGTACCACCCTCGTGGTGCACGCCGAGACGGTCCGCGACGAGGCGCTCGGCGAGTCCACCGGGCTGCCGGGGCAGCGGCTGCGGCTGGCGCACGCGCCCGTGGTCGGCGACCACCCGCCCGTGCTGCTCCAGAGTGCCGACCACGACGGCTGGCAGGACTGGCAGGTCGTGCCGCACTTCGCGGCCTCGGGGCCGAACGACCGGCACGTCACCCTCGACGCAACGACCGGCGAGATCGCCTTCGGCCCCGCGGTGCGCGAGCCGGACGGGTCCCTGCGCCAGTACGGCGCGGTCGCTCCGAAGGGCGCACCGGTGCGGGCCCGCCGCTACCGCACTGGCGGCGGCCGGGCGGGCAACGTGGCCCGCGGCGCGGTGCGGATCCTGCGCACCTCCCTCCCGTACGTCTCCGAGGTCGCGAACCGGGAGGCCGCGCGCGGCGGCGTCGACGGGGAGACCGTCGAGGAGGCGAAGGTCCGGGCGCCGATCACGCTGCGCGCCCAGGAGCGGGCGGTGACGTTGCGCGACTACGAGGAGTTGGCGCGGCGCGCGGCGCCCGAGACGGCGCGCATCACCTGCCTCCCGGGCGAGGAGGGCGAGCACGGGGCGCACGCGGTGCGGGTGTTGGTGGTGCCGCAGGCGGTGCCGGACCCCGGTGGGCGGCTGCGCTTCGAGCAGTTGGTCCCCGGTGACGCGCTGTTGGACCGGGTGACCCGCTTCCTGGACGAGCGCCGGCTGATCGGTACGAGGTTGGCCGTGGGGCCGCCGTACTACCAGGGCGTCACCGTGGTGGCGACCGTGCACGCGTTCAAGGGCGTCGACGTCGACCGGGTGCGCCGGCAGGCCCACGACGCGCTCTACCGGCACCTGGACCCGCTGGTCGGCGGTGCCGGCGGCGAGGGGTGGCCGTTCGGGCGGCCGGTGCAGGCCGGTGAGGTGTTCGCGGTGCTCCAGCGGGTGCCGGGGGTGGAGTTGGTCGACCAGGTGGTCCTGCACCCGGCCGATCCGCTGACCGGCAAGCGCGGCGAGGCGACGGACCGGATCGATCTGTCGCCGCCGTCGCTGGTGTTCTCCTTCGACCACCGCGTGCGCGTGATCGGGGACGCCTGATGGGGTGCGCGCACCTGACGGAGGGCCCGGCATGAGGGGTTCCATCGACGGCCTCGGCTCGCCGTCGCCGATCGGTACGATGCTTCCCGCGGTCTTCGCCGACGACCACCTCGCCCAACGCTTCGTCGGGGGGCTCGACGAGGTGATCGCGCCGATCCACTGCGTCCTCGACTGCCTCGACGCGTACTTCCGCCCGTCGCTCGCACCGCCCGACTTCGCCCGGTGGCTGAGCGACTGGGTCGGTGCGGAGACCGACGGCACCGAACCCGAGCCGATGCTGCGCGCCGCGGTCGCCGCCGCCGCGCATCTGCACCGGATCCGCGGCACCCGACGCGGGCTGGCCGAGGCGATACGGCTCGCGTTCGGGACCGAACCCGAGATCACCGAGAGCGGGGCGGCGAGTTGGAGCGCCCGTCCGCTCGGGCCCGTCCCCGGTGAGCCGGTGCCGCGGCTCCACGTGCACCTGCGGTTGCGCAACCCCACGACGGCGGACCACCACCGCTTGGAGGCCCTGGTGGCCGCCGCCCGTCCCGCCCACATGCCGTACACGGTCCAGGTGACCGCCGGCGAAGTCGTCGAAAGGACTGCCACGACATGACGACCCCGAGGAACTGCCCTGCGTGCGAGACCCGCGTGGAGGTGGGCCAGTCGTTCTGCGACGCCTGTGGGGCCGTGCTGAGTTGGACGGACCGCAGCACGCCGACGACGCCCGAGGCCCGATCCGGCTCGGGCTCGGGCTCGGCCTCCGGTTCCGGTTCCGGTTCCGGTTCCGGTTCCGGTTCCGGCGACGATCAGCGGGAGGCCGCCGGCCGGGAGCGGTGGGACCGGCAGACCGCCGGTGCGGCAGCGCACGGCGGTCACGCCGACGACTCGGCACCGACGCCGCACGCTGCGCCGGCACCGTCTCCACCGCCGCCTTCGGCTGCGCATTCGCCGTCGAACCGGGGGCAGTCCGCGTCCGAGCAGGCCACCTTCCCCGACGCGGGGCTGGCCCGGGCGGGCGACCAAAGCGCACAGGCCGCCGAGACCCTTCGGGACGCCACCCCGCAGGTCGCGCCCGTGGACGGGACCGCGCCGACGGTGCCGGGCCAGGCCGCCGCGCCGCCCTGTGCCGAGTCGCCGGACGCCGATCGCGCCCGCCAACTCCTCGTTCCGCTCGCCGAGCCCGGGCCCGGCCCCGCGCCGGATCCCGTCGCCGCCCCGGTCCTGCCGGCCCGGCCGCCCGCCCACCGCCCGCAGGACGTGCGCGCCCCGGGCGAGCAGCGGGGCCAGGAGGGCGGCACGCCGTGCCCCTGGTGCGCCACGCCCAACCGGCCCGACCGGCACTACTGCACCCGGTGCGCGATGCCTATGGTGGGCTCCGAGCAGGCCCCGGGGCCCCTTCCGTGGTGGCGCCGGCTGACGCGTCCCGGTGAGCGCGAGGCGCCGTGGGCGGGCGACCGGCCCCGGCCCCGGCGCGCTTTCGACCGGGTGCTGACGTGGCTGGGTGCGGTGGTCGTGCTGGCGCTGCTGGTCGTGTTGGTCGTCAAGCTCCCCGACGGGATCCAGGCGACCCGCGACCACTTCGCGAAGCGCGCTCCGCTGACCCCGGACCGGATGAAGGCGTCGCTTTCGTTCAAGGACCACGGGCCGGAGTTGCTCATCGACAAGGTCAACAACACCTGGTGGGCGCCGGGGAAGGACGGATCCAACAAGGGGCAGTGGATCGAGGCGCAGTTCGACCGGCCCACCCGGCTGTTGGACGTGATCATCACGCCGGGCACGTCCGTGAAGCAGAACGAGATCTCCAAGGCGGCGCTCCCCCACCGCGTGCAGGCTCTCATCACCACGTCCGACGGGAAGACGACGACCCGTTCCCTCGTCCTGGACCAGGGCGCGGGCCCGCAGTCCCGGAAGTTCAAGGTCGGCGAGGTCACCGCGGTGCGGTTCGTCATCGAGTCCGCCCACCACCCCGGGCCGGGCAAGCAGCTGGCCATCGCCGAGGTCGAGTTCTTCGGCCCGTCGCAGTCGGGTTCGCGCTAGGAAACGCTCCTGACCTCAGGCCCCGACACCGTTCCTCGTGGTGTCGGGGCACCGGTCGTGAAGTCCGCGATCAGTGCGGCCGGGGTGGCGTCCGCGGTCAGCGTGAACATCGCGTGTCCGATTCCCTCCCCGCTCAGGTCGCAGAGTTTGAGCGCGGCTCCCGGCTACGCGGGAGCCGCCCCGCTCTGCGCGGCCTTGCGGTGGCGCGCGGTCAGTCGGGAGCCGGACTCGCGGCGGGCGGCGCGGCGCAGCAGGGGGATCGCGAGGAGGAACCCGATGACGGCCGAGGCGGTGAGCACCAGGGCGACCATGGGCAGTTCCCAGGAGCCGGCCGGTTCGGCGGCGCGTGCGGAGTCCGGCAGCAGCGCCGAACGCAGTCCCTGTGCCATCCACTTGAGCGGGAAGAGGGAGACGACCTGTTGCACCGGCGCCGGCAGCGAGGAGATGGGGGACACCGCCCCGGAGGTGAACAGCAGAGCCATCACCGGCAGCATGATGAGCGCCAACGCCTCGCGCGGGTTGGGCAGCACGGCGCCGATGGCGGCGCCCAGCGGTACGACGGCGAGCAGCCCGAGCGTGGCGACCCACAGCAGCGTCAGCCAGCCGGCCGGGTCCTTCGGCAGCGGTCCGTCCGCGAGCAGGGCCGTGGCCGCCAGGAGCAGGGCGAGGGTGCCGATGGCCATGGCGACCACGAGCAGGCACTTGGCGACCAGGTAGGCGGGGATCCCGCCGGGCGTGGCGCGCATCCGCAGCAGGACGCCCTCCTCCCGTTCGGTCACGAGGATCTGCGGGAGGTTGACGAGCCCGATCTGGAACAGCAGGTACGCGGCGAAGCCGGCGAGCACCAGGTGGGACATCGGGGTGCTGGTGCCGGACACGTCGCCGCCGACGACGGCGGCGACCACCACCGCGACGACCACGTTGGACAGGTGGCCGAACATCTCCTTCGGATTGCGCAGCAGGTGCCGCAGTTCGATGCCGCCGCGGTCAAGGCCGACGCGCCAGGAACTGCGTCGTGGCACCTTGGCACCGTCGGCCTGCCGCATGTCTTCCGTGCCGCCGTTCACGTGCGTTCCCCTCATACGGCTCGTGCCTCCTGGATCCCGGCCGCGTCCGGGCCGTCGTCCTCGCGGTGCACCATGTGCAGATAGGTGTCCTCCAAGGTCGGACGACGGACCTCAAGGTCGGCGATCGGCCCGTTGGTCTCCCGGTGGAGTTCCCAGACCAGGTGCGAGGGGTCCTCGGTGCGTTCGCGGCGGGGCGTGCCGTCGTCGGCCGTCCAGCGGACCTCGGCGCGGGCGGCGGCCCGCCGGGCCAGCTCCGCCGGCGTGCCGCTGGCCCGGATCCGTCCGTTGACCAGCATCGCGATGGTGTCGGCGAGGCGTTCGGCCTCCACCAGGTCGTGCGTGGTGAGCAGGACGGTGACGCCTTCGAACCGGGCCAGCCGGTCGATGAGGCGGTGGAACTCGTGCCGGGCCTGCGGGTCGAAGCCGGTGGTCGGTTCGTCCAGGAAGAGGAGCTCGGGGCGGCCGACTATGCCGAGGGCGACGTCCAGCCGTCGGCGTTGGCCGCCCGAGAGCAACTCGACCCGCTGGTCGGCCCGGTCGGTGAGGCCGACCAGGGCCAGCAGTTCGGCCGGGTCGCGCGGATCGGGGTAGTAGGTGGCGAAGTGCTCCAGCAGTTCGGCGACCCGCCAGCGGCGGTGGTCGCGCCAGGACTGGAGGACCAGTCCGAGGCGGGCGCGCCAGGCGTCGTCGCCGTGCTCCGGGTCGGTTCCGAGGACGTGGACCTCCCCGGCGGAGCGGCGCCTGAAGCCCTCCAGGATCTCGACGGTGGTGGTCTTGCCCGCGCCGTTGGGGCCGAGCAGGGCGAAGACCTCGCCGCGATGGATGTCCAGGTCGATGCCGTGGAGGACGTCGCGATCGCCGTACGTCATGGTCAGTCCGCGCACCTGGACGGCGGGGCCGGCGGCACCGGTGGGCGCGGCCGGTGCCGAGGGGTGCTGAGGTGCCGGGGCCGTCATCGGCCCGCCTCCGCGTGCCGCTGCCGAGGGGGCGCTCCGGCGCCCTCGACGATGGTCTGCAGCGCTGCGACGTGGCCTTGGAATGCGGTGCGACCGCGGTCCGTCAGCCGTACCTTGGTGCGCCGCTGACGGCCGCCGCCCTCTTTGTGGATCTCCAGGTAGGCGGCTTCCTCCAACGTGTGCAACTGCTTGGAGAGCGCGGAGTCGCTGAGCGAGAGGCTGTCCCGGATGAAGGAGAAGTCCGCCCATTCGGTGGCGGCGAGCAGGGCGACGACCGACAGCCTGGTGGCGGGGTGGATCAGTTCGTCGAAACCGCTGGGGGTGCTCATCGGCCGGCCCCTTCGGCGTTGCGGCGCACCGAGCCGATGGCCCAACGGCTCGCCGGCCGGACGAACAGCACGAACACGACCGCCGAGACGGTGGCCTGGATCAGGCTGGCGACGATCGGCTCCAGCGAATCGACGAGCCGGCCGACGCCCACGATCGTCCCGCCGGTCACCACGGCCGCTGCGACGAAGGTGACGCCCAGGCGCCAGTTGGAGTGGGAGTGGTGCAGTTGCATCCGGCTGCGGCGGAAGTTCAGCACGGCCAGTCCGCCGAGCAGTGCGACGTATGCGGCGAGGACCAGTCCGACGCCCCACGGGGGCAGGTCCAGGCCGAGGCTGGCCAGGAAGGCCCACATGATCGCGGCCGTGGTGTACGTCGCGCGGGGCCCGCCGGACGAGGTCCGCTCGAACTCGTCGTACACCCGTTCCTGCGGCACCCTGATGCGCTGTAGCGCGTGCCACGCCTGCTCGGCGTCCACCGATGTGCTCACGTCCGTCGCCTCTCCCGAGCCTTCGACTTTCCCACCCGGAAAGTTACCCCTGGCTTTCCGAGTAGGCAAGTCGACGAGTGTGACGGTCGGCGGCGCTCAGGGAGCCGCCCGGCGCGGGGTGACGTGGAGGGAGCCGAGCAGATCGAGCGCCAGTGCGCTGGGGCTGTGGGGCTCGGCCTGGTACACGACGAGTTGCTGGCCGGGAGCGTCGCGCACGTCGAAGGTCTGGTACGTGAGGGCCAGCGGGCCGACGTCCGGGTGGTGGAGGTGCTTGGCGTCCTGCGTCTTGCCCCGCACCTCGTGGCTGTGCCACAGGCGGGCGAAGTCGGGGCTGCGCTCGGTGAGGTCGTCGACGAGTTCCCGCAGCCGCGGGTCGTCCGCCGAGGCGCTGCCGGCCGCCTGGCGCAGATGGCCCACGACGCCGTGCGCCGCGCTGCTCCACGGCGTGTAGAACCGTCGGCCCGCCGGGTCGAGGAAGACCATCCGGGCCAGGTTGTCCGCCGTCTCGAAGGGCGAGTGCAGGGCATCCGCCAGGGCGTTGGCCGCCAGCAGGTCCAGGGCCGGGCTGATGACGAACACCGCTGTGCGCGGGGTGCTGCTGTCCACCAACTGCCGCAGCCCGGCGCTGACTTCGTCGGTGCTGGCGGTCGAGCACCTCCTCGGCGCCACCCCGGCCAGTCGGTGCAGGTGCGCTTGGGCGTCGGCGTCCAGCCGCAGGGCACGGCCGAGCGCATCGAGGACCTGGGCCGAGGGGCGACGTTCGCGCCCCTGCTCGAGGCGGGCGTAGTAGTCCCCGTTCACCCCGGCCAGGACGGCGACCTCCTCGCGGCGGAGCCCGGCGACCCGGCGCACGCCGTGGCTCGCGATGCCGACGTCCTCGGGGCCCACGGCCGCCCTGCGGGCCCGGAGGAACTCGCCCAATCGGTTGTCCGTCATGCCGTGAAGGCTAGGTCTCGCGGGCCGGCGCTGCCCGGGTGCAGCACACCCAGGCAGCACACGTCCTGGTTGGTCCGTCCGCTTCGTTCGAGACTCGGTGCGCCGGCGCTCTCCGCGCTCTCGGCACTTCCCTGCACACGTGCAGTGGCACGCCATCACGTGCCGCCACAGGCTTCCGCCTGCATCGGCGTGCACTTTCGAGAGGAACACCTGAGATGACGATGACGTCGACAGCCAAGGTCGTCGCGGTCACCGGAGCGAGCAGCGGGATCGGGGCGGCGACCGCCCGGCGGCTCGCCGCCGACGGCCACCGCCTGCTCCTCGGCGCACGGCGCACCGATCGGCTCGACGCGCTCGCCGCGGAGATCACCGCCGCGGGCGGCACCGCGGCCGCCCGGCGGCTCGACGTCACGGACGTCGCCGACGTCCGGGCCTTCGTGACCGCGGCGCGCGAGCGCTTCGGCCGGGTGGACGTGGTGGTCAACAACGCGGGGGTGATGCCGCTTTCACCGTTGGCGGCGCTGCGGGTCGACGAGTGGGACCGGATGATCGACGTGAACGTGCGGGGCGTGTTGTACGGCATCGCCGCCGCCCTGCCGGTGATGCGTGCCCAGGGCGGCGGGCACGTCGTGAACGTCGCCTCCGTCGGCGCGTACGAAGTCTCGCCCACCGCCGCGGTGTACTGCGCCACCAAGTTCGCCGTCCGGGCGATCTCCGAGGGGCTGCGCCAGGAGTCCAAAGGGGACGTCCGGGTCACCCTGGTGTCCCCGGGCGTGACCGAGTCCGAACTCGCCGACGGCATCGCCGACCCCGTCGCCAAGGAGGCCATGGCGGCCTATCGGGCCGTGGCGATCCCCGCCTCGGCCATCGCGGACGCCGTCGCGTACGCCGTGTCCCAGCCGCCCGAGGTCGACGTCAACGAGATCGTCGTCCGCCCGTCGGCCAGCGTCGCCTAACGGTCCGGCCCTGCCGTTCCCGTGCTCATGCGGACCCGTCGGCGCAGGGGCGGCGCACGTCGCGCCGGAAGCGGGCCGGTGGCGTGCCCCTGTTGCGGCTGAACGCCCGGTTGAAGGCGTACACCGAGGTGTATCCGACGGAGCGGGCGACGGTCTCCACCGTGTCTTCGGTGTCCCGCAGCCGGCGCGCGGCGAGGTCCATCCGCCACTGCTTCAGATATGCGCCCGGCGATTGCCCGGCCGCGTCCTGGAAGCGTCGGGTGAGGGTGGAGCGCGACACCGTCAGCGCCCGGGCGAGCGTCTCCGTGCTCCAGGGCCGTTCGGGCTCCCGGTGCATGCGGCTCATCGCCTCGGTGACGAGCGGATCGGCGAGGGCCCCCAGCCAGGTGCCCCGGGTCAACTCGGGGTGCCGGCCCAGCCAGCAGCGCAGCAGGTGCACGAGGACGACGTCCACCAGTCGGTCGAGGACGACCGCGGTGGCGAGTTGGGGGTCGGCGGTCTCCTGGGTGAGCAGCCGTACGGTGCCGTCGAGCGCGGTGCTCGCCCGGTTGCCGCGGATGTGCACGATCGACGGCAACAGGCTGAAGACGTGCAGGGACACCACGCGGTCGTGCCGGTAGGAGGCGCCCAGCAGGTGCGTCCTCGGCTCGCCCGCACCCAGGCTCATGGCCCCGCCGGTGCGCCGCAGTTCGTCGGTGAGCGCGGTGTCGCAGGGCTTCGGGGTGCGGTCGGGGTCGCTGGCGATGCTGTGCGCGACGCCCGTGGGCAGCAGGACGACGTCGCCGGCCAGCAGTTCCACGGGCGCGGCGGCGCTGCCGTCGGCGCCGGCGGCGGTGAGCCAGGCGCTGCCGGCGGTGACGGCGTACAGCACCGCATCGGCGTTCTGCGCCCAGGAGACCGCCCAGTCCTGACGGCCGTCGATCCGGACCGCGACGGTGCCGCGGACCCCGGCCACGGCGAGGGCATCAGCCAGTACGTCCACCCGACGGAGCATACGGCCCCGGTGACCGCCCCACCCCGATGGATGACACAAACGGACAAGGAGATGGGGCAGATGGGCATCGATTCGAGCACCACGGGCTCCATACGGTGGGAAGACCGGGAGGCAGCCAGCACTTGGCCCCGGGCCTCGCCTGCGACGAGTGCCACGCGCTCAACGCACTGGGCGACCTTGCCGAACGCGATGAACTCCACGAAAGGGAACACCATGCCGCTCGCTGAAACCGGCTTCACGGCGCTGCGCGTCGCCCGCCACGGCGCCGTTGCCACCGTGACGCTGGACCGTCCCCCGGTCAACGTCATCGACGCGGCGTTGGTGCGGGACCTGTTCCGGGTGACCCGCACGGCCGCGGACGACCGGGATCTGCGCGTGCTGGTCCTGGAGTCGGCCGATCCGGAGTTCTTCTCCGCCCACGCGGACCTGCGTTGGATGTTCGACCCCGAGGAGCTGACGGCACTCGCCGACGACGAGGGCGACCCCGACCTCAACCCGTTGCAGCAGTTGCACGAACGCTTCCGTACGCTGCCGCAGATCACCGTCGCGAAGCTGCGCGGGCGGCTGCGCGCCGGCGGCGTCGAACTGGCCATGGCCGCCGACATGCGCTTCGCGGCCCGCGGCGAGACCTGGCTCGCGCAGCCGGAGACCCGCATGGGCATCTTCCCCGGTGGCGGCGGCACCCAGTACCTGACCCGACTCGTGGGGCGCGCCCGGGCCCTGGAGATCGTCCTCGGCGCCGAGCTGTTCGACGCGGACCTGGCCGAGCGGTACGGCTGGATCAACCGGGCCGTCGACCCGGGCGACCTGGACCGGTTCGTCGACGCCCTCGCGCACCGGATCGCCGCGCTGCCGCCGGGCGTCGCGGAGGCGGCCAGGGACGCCGTGGACGCAGCCGAGGCCAGCGGCCCCGTACCGGACCTCGTCGAAGAGGCCCGTGCGCACGCGAAGGTCTATCCCGCGCCGCGCGCCGTCGTCGAGCGCATGCAGCGGGCCCTGGCTGCGGGCGCCCAGACCCGTGAGGGGGAACTCGCCCTGGAGGAGCTGCTCGACCAGGTCCCCTACCGCGGGATGTGATCCGCTGTCGTCCCCCGATCGACGGGTGGCCCTCGCGCGCCCCCTCCTCGGCCGCCCGGAACCGGTTGCGTGCAGTCCGGTCACCGACCGCGCATCGACGAACACGCCCCCGGTCCGGCTTGCGGCCGGCCGGGGGCCGCGGGAGATTGGGCTCAGGGCGCGGCAGGAGGCGATCCACGTGCTCGAAGCAGACGTCGACACGGAGGTGCTGGTCGTCGGCGGCGGGCCCGTCGGGTTGACCGCCCGGGCGCTGCTGGAGCGCTGGGGCGTACGGGTGTGGCCGGTTGAGCAGCACGGCGGGCTGTCTCCGTTTCCGCGCTCCCGGCTGGTCAACGTGCGTTCGATGGAGATCTACCGCCAGCTCGGGCTGGCCGCCGAGATCACCGCGGGCGCCTTCGCCCCCGAGTTCGGCCGGATCCGCTTCCGCGACACGCTCAGCGAGCCCGACTTCGCCACGGCGGCGATGGTCGGCGTCAACGCGCCGGTGCCCGAGAGCCCGTCGGTCGGCGTCGTCACCTCGCAGGACCGGCTGGAACCCGTGCTGCTCGCCGGGGCCGGGACGCCCGTGCGGTTCGGAGTCGAACTGCTCGACCTCGCGGAGGACGCCGACGGCGTCGTGGCGCTGCTGGTCGACCACGGCGGCGGTGCGCGGATCCGCGTACGGGCGCGCTACGTGCTCGCCGCCGACGGCGCGGGCTCCACCGTCCGGCACCTGCTGGGCATCGGCACCAGCGGCCCGGGCTCGATGGGGTCCTTCACCACGGTGGTGTTCCGCGCCGACCTCGACCGGTGGTGCGCCCGCAGGCCGGCCGGCGTCTACTTCACCGCGCGGGGCCTGTTCGCGCCGCTCTATCCGGAGGGAGGGTGGGCCTGGTTCGTGCCGACCCCCGACGACGCCGGGAACGCCGACTGGTCCGACGTCGTCGCGCACGCCCTCGGGCCGGGCGCCGGCGTACCGGCCGAGGTCGTCCGCGTCCAGCACTGGGTGATGAACGCGTTCGTCGCCGACCGCTTCCGGCGGGGCCGGGTCATGCTGGCCGGTGACGCGGCGCACGCGGTGCCGATCGTCGGCGGGCTGGGCATGAACGCGGGGATCGCCGACGTGCACGACCTGTGCTGGAAGCTCGCCGGCGTCCTGCGCGGCTGGGCCGGACCGCACCTGCTGGACTCCTACGAGATCGAGCGGCGTCCCGTCGCCGAGCGGACCCTCGGCCAAGCGGTCGCCAACACCCGCCTCCTGCTCGACGTACAAGAGCGGCGCCGCGAACAGCTCGCGGACCGGGCCACGGCACCCGACACCCTTGAACTGCCCTGGTCGGAGCAGTACTTCGCCCAGCTCGGGCTGGTGCTCGGCGTGGTCTACCGCTCCGACGCCGTCCTCCCCGACGACGACGGCGACGACGACGCACCGCGCCGCACCCCGGGCACCGATTACGTGCCTTCGGCCGCCCCCGGCCACCGCATGCCGCACTTCTGGCTCGCCCGCGACCGCTCAACGGTGGATGCCGTCGGCGCGTGGTTCACCGTCTTCACTCCGGATCCGACGCTTTGGGCGCAGTTCGCCAGCGAGCCCTGGCCGCTGCGCATCGAGCCGCTGCCGGCGGAGCTCGTCGAACCCTGCGGCACGGGTCCTCGGGGAGCGCTACTCGTACGCCCCGACGGCCACGTGGGCGCCCGCTGGCGCGATCGCCCGCTCGACGGTGCGGAGCTGCGCAGCGCCCTGGCGGCGCTCACCGGGACGACGGACCACGGCGGGCGCCCGCTGTGACCGGCCGTCGGTGGGCGCGCCGATATCACGGCCGCGGGCAGGGCAACCATGCGGCGGCGGGAGATGTCCAAGCAACCATGAGCACTCCGGACCCACACGTCACTGCCTTCGCCGAGATCTTCGGCGCGCCGCCGGCCGGCTTCGCCGTACCCGTCGACTGGGACGCGGTCGAAAGCTGGCTCGGCACCCGGCTCCCCGCCGACTACAAGGCCGTGGCGAGCGCGTACGGTCCGCTCGACATCGGCGAGCGCCTGTGGCTGCACATGCCGTGCGCCCACGCGGGGTGGTTCGACTACGGGACCTGGGTGGAGCAGAACCGCCGCGCTGCCCCGGGCGTGCTGCCCTTCGGTGCGACCCGCACCGCCGACACCCTGTTCTGGGACACCACCGCGTCGAGCGACCCCGACCGGTGGCCCGTCGTGATGCACTGCCAGGACGACGCGAACGCGGGCCGTGACCCGTGGCGGCGCTTCGACGCTCCGCTCGTCGAGACGTTGGCCCGGTTCGTGGCCGACGGGCTGCGGCCGGTCCTGGCGCGCAGCGCGATGCTCGCCGAACTCGAAGCGACCGCGTGGGCGCCGCCGCCCCGGCGACCGGAGCCGACGCCGCAGCAGCGGGCCGCGCTGGCGGCCGGCAGCGGCCTCCAGACGCTCACCGCCCTCGTCCCGCCGCCGGCCGCGCCACAGCTCGGGGAGCACGGTTGGCAGTGGCTGCACGAGCGGCTGGGCACCCGGCTGCCCGGCGAGTACGTGCGGTTGATGGAGACGTACGGGGCCGGCTGCTGGGCCGGCTGGCTGCGCTTCGCCGACCCCTTCGCCGAGGACCAGTACGCGCTCGCGCCGTGGGCCGAGTGGTACGCGAAGACGTACGCGGAGCTGCGCGCCGATCATCCCGAGTACCACCCGTTGGCGGTCTGGCCGGAGCCGGGTGGGTTCCTGCCGTTCGCGGACTCCATCGACGGCGACCAACTCTGCTGGCTCACCGAGGGCAGCGACCCGGACGCCTGGCCGCTGATCGTCGTGCCCCGCCACGCCGACCAGGGGCCGGCGCTGCGGGACGGCGGCCTCGTCGACACCCTGTTGGAGTGGCTGCGGGGCCGGCTCGTGACCCACGGCCTGCCGCCGCTCAGCCATCCGCACGAGGACCCGCTCGACCGCATCGGCTTCGAGCCGTTCGAGGAGGATCCGGACGGCGACGGCGACTGATCAGCCCCTGGGGGTCAGATGTCGAGCTGCCGCTCCCAGCGGACCTCGCCGTCGTGCCACCGGTCGGTGGGCGCGAGTCCGACGGCACGGGCCACTGCCGCGGAGGCGTGGTGCTCGGGGTGGATGTGCGCGATCAGCGTCGTCACGGGCCCTTCGGCGAGGCGGTCGACGAGGGCCCGGGCGGCCTCCCGGGCGATGCCTCGACCCTGCCACGGGACGCCGATGAGCCAGGCGACCTCGGCGGTCCCGTCGACCACCGTGGCCTGCACCGTCCCGACGAGGCACCCCTCTTCCTCCAACCGGACCACCCAGTTCAGCCACACTTCGGCCGGCCGGGGCGAGCCGGCCGTCATCCGCTCGTAGCGGGCGCGGAGTTGGTCCGTGCCGTCGGGTTCGCCGCCGATGAACCCGTACAGGCGTCGATCGCCCAGCACCTCGGCCATCTCGTCGGCGTGCGACACCCGCAGCGGCCAGAACGTCAGCCGGGCCGTCGGCGAGATGGCCGGTCCGGTGCTGCGCCAGTCGACGGTGTCCACGTTGGTTGCCTCCCCGGGTCACGGTGAATCCGCGTCATCAGCGTGCCTCAGTCCCCGGGGTCCGAGCCGCCCTTGTGTCGAGGCTCACCGCCCGACGGCACGCGGTCATCGAAGGCGTCGCACTGCATGCCACCGGGGCGGATCGCCCCGTGCTCCCCGGGTGCCTCCCCGTCACCGTGGGACTTCGAATCGGTCGAGAGCGTCACGATCTTCGACACCACGGAGATCGACGTCCGCACCTACCGCAAACAGGAGACCACCGGGGTCCCGGACGCCGTGGCCGTGGACGGTTAGAGGGTCTCACGCGGGTGGCGGGAAGCGGGTCGCGAGGACGGCCGCCTGGATGCGGCGCTCGACGCCGAGCGTGGCCAGGAGTCGGGAGACGCGGTTCTTGACCGTCTTCTCCGACAGGTGCAGCTGACGCCCGATCTGACGGTTGGTCAATCCGTCGCCGATCAGGGCCAGCAGCTCCCAGTCGCGCTCCGTCAGGCCCTGCGGCCGACCGTCGTCGACCGGAACGGCGGGCGCGCGCAGGCTGTCCATCAGCCGGGCGGTGGTCGCCGGGTCCAGCATCGACTGGCCCGAAGCCACCGTCCGTACGGCCGCCAGCAGGTCCGACCCCTTGATCTGCTTCAGGACGTACCCGGAGGCGCCCGCCATGATGGCGTCCAACAGTGCGTCGTCGTCGTCGAACGAGGTCAGCATCAGACAGGCGATGCCCGGGATCTGCGACCGCAACTCCCGGCAGACGGTGACCCCGTCGCCGTCGGGGAGCCGGATGTCGAGGACGGCGACGTCGGGGCGCAGCGCCCGGCCGCGCGCCAGGGCCTGCTCGCTCGTGGCGGCTTCCCCGACGACCTCGATGTCGGGCTCGGCGTCGAGGAGGTCGGTCACCCCGCGCCGGACGACCTCGTGGTCGTCGAGGAGCAGGACCCGGACGGGGCGCTCGGCGGAGAAGGCTCTGACAGCGGTCACGGCGGTGGCTCCTGGGGGAAGAACGGTGTCACCCCACGAGCCTGCCGTGCGCGGGCCCGTGGCGACAGGGGCCGAACGGCCCCCGTGGCGACTGGTGGTGGACTCAGTGGGCGCGGCTTGAGCCGTAGAGGTCCAGCAGTCGGCCGCGCGCCGCCTGGAGGCGGTGGGCCAGCACCGCGCCGACCCACATCGAGACCTCGTGGCCGAACCAGGGGTCGGCCTCGCACATCCGACGCACCCGTAAGGCGTCGAACTCCAGCGCCCGCACCGGGGTCATCGCCTCCGCGCCCAGGTGCCACACGCCGGGCGGGAACATCCACGACCAGCCGACGAGTTCGCCGTGCGACAGCGACTCCAGGACGGGCGAGCGGCGACGGCCGGGCACCTGGATGTCGAGGGTGACCAGCCCGGTGCGCACCACCCAGAAGCGGTCCGCGCGGTCCCCTTCGTCGAAGAGGCGCTCGCCCTGGGCGAACTGCACCTCGTACGCGGCGTCCGTCAGTTGGGAGCGGTGCTCCGTCGACAGGGCGCTCATCGTGGTCGTCGGCGTGCTCATCGGGGGTCCTCCTCGGTGGCGGTGCCAAAGCGGCCCCTTCAGGATCTCCGCGGGGCGCCGGTCGCCGCAGGGGCCGAGCGGGCAGCGACCGGGGCCGAACGGCCCCACCACGCACGCTCGTTCGGATGGACGATACGGTGCACGTGCCCCGCGACCGGGGCGGCTGCGGGTGGCGGGAGAGGCGAGGGGCGGCATGGGCGACCACGACGGCGAGGGGCCCAGGCGTCCCCGGCTGCGCCTCGACGAGCTGCTGGACGAACTCCAGTCGCGCATCGACGAGGTGCGCGGCTCGCGGGACCGCCTCGACGGGCTGCTCGACGCAGTCATGTCGGTGGGGCGCGGACTGGACTTGACGCAGGTCCTGCACGGCATCGTGGAGGCGGCGGTCACCCTCGTCGACGCCGAGTACGGCGCGCTCGGCGTGATCGGGCCGGGCTCGGGCGGTCAGCGGCTGTCGCAGTTCCTCACCGTGGGCATCGACGAGGAGACCGTCGCGACGATCGGCGCTCCGCCGCAGGGGCACGGTCTGCTCGGGGAGCTGATCCGCCGTCCGGCGCCGCTGCGGCTGGAGGACCTGTCGACCCATCCGGCGTCCGCCGGCTTCCCGCCGGGGCATCCGCCGATGCGGTCCTTCCTCGGCGTCCCGGTCCGGGTGCGCGACGAGGTCTTCGGCAATCTGTACCTGACGGGCAAGCGCGGGGGCGCCGCCTTCGACGCGGAGGACGAGGCCGTGCTGTCGACGCTCGCGGTCGCCGCCGGGTTCGCTGTGGAGAACGCGCGCCTGTACGAGGAGGTGCGGCTGCGGGAGCGGTGGCTTGCCGCCGGGTCAGAGGTGACCAGCGCGCTGTTGTCGGGGGCGCCGGAGGCGCAGGTCCTGGAGGCGATGACCGGGCACGCCCGGGAGATCACCGACAGCGATCTGGCGGTGCTCCAACTGACCGGGGACGAGGGGGTGCCGAGGACGGCGGTCGTGCTCGGCGAGGGGGCCCGCGCCCACCGCGACCGGGTGCCGCCCCGGACGGGCACCCTGGCCGCCGCGGCGCTCGCCGACCGGGCCGCCCTCACCACGCCCGATCTCGCCGACGATCCGCGGGAGAGCGCCGGGGCGCAGCGGTGGCGGGGCTTCGGGC
The DNA here is from genome assembly GCF_044328175.1 of Streptomyces sp. NPDC017979. Classification (NCBI taxonomy): domain Bacteria; kingdom Bacillati; phylum Actinomycetota; class Actinomycetes; order Kitasatosporales; family Streptomycetaceae; genus Streptomyces; species Streptomyces sp. NPDC017979. Next base: position 190,257 of record NZ_JBIRGU010000007.1, read on the forward strand.
CGGCCGTCGCGGTGCCCGTCGGCACCGACGGCGGCGAGTTGGGCGTGCTGTTGCTGCTCCGTCGGGCCGGTCGGCCGCCGTTCACCGACGCCGAGACCGCCCCGCTCTCCGGATACGCCGGGCAGGCCGCGTTGGCCCTGGAGCTCGCGGCGCGGCGGCGCGACGCCGAACGGATGGCGCTGCTCGCCGACCGCGACCGCATCGCGCGCGATCTGCACGACCTCGCGATTCAGCGGCTGTTCGCCACCGGGATGACCCTCCAGAGCACCCGGCGCTTCGTGGACCGCCCGGAGGGGGTCCAGCGGCTCACCCGGGCCGTGGACGACCTCGACGACACCATACGGATCATCCGTTCCACGATCTTCGGGTTGCGGGAGCGCGAGTCGCCGCAGGGCGCGCAGGGCCTGCGGCGGCGGGCCGTGCACACCCTCGAACAGGCCGCGCGCACCCTCGGGTTCGCGCCCGCGCTGCGGATGGAGGGCCTGATCGACACCGACGTGCCGGGCCCCGTCGCCGACGAGGTGCCCGCCGTCCTCACGGAGGCCCTGGCCAATGTCGCCCGCCACGCAGGGGCTTCGCGCGCGGAGGCCGCGCTGATCGTCCGCGACCGGGCCCTGACGGTCGAGGTCACCGACGACGGCGTGGGCATCGCTCCTCCGGAGGGCCGTCGGCGCAGCGGACTGGGCAACCTCACCGAGCGCGCGGAACGCCTCGGCGGCACGCTGACGGTGGCCCGGCGCACCTCGGGCGGCACCCGCCTGGTCTGGCGCGTACCACTGCCGGCCCACCGCTGACGGCCCGTTCAGGGTCCTTGGGCGTCCGACAGCGGCGGCATTCGCCCGTAGAACGATTGCGAGACCCTCTTTCTTCGCGTTCTCATCCCCGTTGGGGTCGCGGCCGACCGGGACCATCACCGATGGTGGTTGCCTGGTTCGCCGGTCCGCGTCATCCGTCGGTGAGGAGCCCCATGCGTGCAGACGACTCGATCCCCCTCGGCCGGACCGGTCTGACGGTCAGCAGGCTCGGACTCGGACTGGCTTCCATCGGGGGGCTGTTCCGGGCGGTGCCGCACGAGCGGGCCGTGGAGACCGTCCGCCGCGCCCGGGAGCTCGGCATCCGACTCTTCGACACCGCCCCTGTGTACGGGTACGGGCTCTCCGAGACCCGTACCGGTGCGGCGCTCGGCAGTGAGCGGCGCGACGCCTACGTGCTGTGCACCAAGGTGGGGCGGCTGGTGGAGCCGGACGGCCCGGACACCCAGCCGATCTGGGCCGGGGCGCCCGCGGGCCTCGGGGCGCGCTTGGACTACTCGTACGGCGGGGTCGTCCGGTCGCTGCACCAGAGCCTGGAGCGGCTGGGGCTGGACCGGGTCGACGTGCTCCACGTCCACGACCCCGAACAGGACTTCCCGCGCGCCGTCGGCGACGCCTACCGAGCCCTGGACGACCTGCGGCGCGCCGGGGTCATCGGGGCGGTCTCGCTCGGGGTGAACCACGCCGACGTGGCCGTGCGCTTCCTGCGCGAGGCGCCGGCGCCCGGGCCGGACTGCGTGATGCTGGCCGGCCGGTGGAGCCTGCTCGACCAGTCCGGGCTCGACGCGCTGCTGCCGCTGTGCCAGGAGCGCGGCGTGGCGGTGCTGGCCGCCGGCGTCCTCCAGTCCGGGCTGCTGCTCGACCCCCGGCCGGGTGCGCCGCACGGACACGAGCACGTGCCGCCCCCGTTGGCCGCCCGGGTGCGGGCCGTGCACGAGGTGTGTGCGCGCCACGGGATCCCGCCGACGGCCGCTGCGCTCCAGTTCCCCTTCACGCACCCCGCCGTGGCGGCCGTGGTCGTCGGCGCGCGGTCGCCGGAGGAGATCGAGGATTCGGCTGCCTCGCTCGCCCGCCCCGTTCCCGTCCGGTTGTGGTCGGAGTTGCGGGACGCCGGGGTCATTCCGCGCGTTCCGGGGTGACGGGCCGGGCGTCAGGTGCGGCGGTGCGCCAGCAGGTCGTCCACTTCGGCCGCGTAGAGCAGGGCCGGATCGAAGCGCATCCCGGCGAAGTGGCCGGCGAGTTCCAGGGACAGCAGGCCGTGCAGTCGGGTCCAGAAGGTCAGGGCCCGGTGGAGGGTCGCGGCGGGGGCGGGGTGGTCGTCGGCCCACCCGCGGTGCCTTTCGAGGTGGACGGCGAACGGCGACCCGTCGCCGTCCCATTCGTGCGCCGCGCACGCGTCGAGCAGCGTCGCCATGGTCTCGGACGCGACGCCGGTCAGCTCTTCGGGGGCGCGGTAGCCGGGGACGGGGGTGCCGTAGATGAGGAGGTAGCGCTGGGGGTCGGCCAGGGCCCATTCCCGTAGCTCGTAAGCCAGTCGGGCCAGGTCGGCGCCGGCGGACCGGGCGGTTCGCAGGGTGCCGGCGAGGCTTTGGTACGCCTCCCGGATGAGTTCGGTGATCAGCTCGTCCCGGCTGGCGTAGTAGCGGTAGAGCGCGGGCCCGCTCATGCCCATCTGCTTGGCGATGGCGTTGAGGGAGAGCGCGGACGCCCCCGCCGTGGCGATCTGCTGCCAGGCGCGTTCCTTGATCTCCGCGCGCACCTGGGCTCGGTAGCGCTCCCGCGGAGTCCGCGGGTCCGGATTCGTCATGGACTCCACCTCAGCTAGAGCGAAGAATTTTCGTTAGAGGCTATCACTGAACTACTTGCCCTCCCGCCCGGAGCAGAGTTATAACTTCTAACGCACCAAAGATGCTCTAACGAAACGAGCTGGCGCACCACCACCGTGCGCTGCCCACACGCCACTTCACCGGGAGACCGCCATGTCCGTCGTCCGTAGCAGCCGCGCCCGCGCCGCCCTGTGCACCGTCCCGCTCATCGCCGCCGGCCTCCTCGGCACCGCCGCCGCACCCGCCGGGGCCACCCCCTCCCCGTCCGCCACCTCCCTGACCTGCCGCGGGGAGGGCGTCGATCCGAAGGCCCCCGTCCGCTACCGCACCGAAACCGTCATCGACGCCCCGCTGCACGCGATCTGGAAGCTCCAGACCGACGTGGAGCGCTGGCCGTCCTGGCAGCAGCACGTCACGTCCATGGACCGGCTGGACAACGGGCCCTTCCGGAAGGGAACGGCGTTCCGGTGGACGACCCCGGTGCCGCCCAACCCGGTGACGCCCGCCCCCAGCCTGGACATCACCTCGACCGTGGAGCAGGTCAAGCGGAACTCCTGCATCCGCTGGACCGGCCCCGCAATCGGCGACGGACTGCGCATCGACGGCGTGCACGTGTGGACCTTCACCAAGGTCAAGGGCGGCGTTCGGGTCAGCACCGAGGAGACCCACGCCGGCCCCCTGGTCGAACAGAACGTCTCGTTCGCGACGGAGGTCCTGCGACAGGGCCTCGAAGGGTGGTTGAGCGATCTGAAGACCGCCGCCGAGGCACGTGGCGACTGCCCCCGCCGCTGACCTGCTGAACTCGGCCCCGCTGCCCGGAATCCGCCGTCCCGCGGGGAACGCCCGCGGGATCCGGGCATGATGGGGAGATCCGGATTCGAGGAGGCAAGAGTGGCCGACGGTGTCCAGGGGACGAGCCCGACGATGCGCCCCGCGGTGCGCGAGACGTACGGACCGGCGGATCTCAGTCGCGAACCGATCTTCGGCGGCGGATTCATCAACTTCGGGTACTGGCGGGCCGTGGACCTGAGCCGGCCGCTGGGCGAGCAGGAACGGGTGCACAGCCAGCAGGACTTGTACCGGCACGTATTGGACGCCGTCGCGCTCACCGAGGGGAGCAGCCTGCTGGAGGTGGGCTGCGGCCTCGGGATGGGCTCGGCGCTGGCCCTGGAGGAGTACCGCCCCGCCGCCGTGACCGGCATGGACATCCACCCCCAACAGCTCCAGCGCGCCCGCGAGACGCACGCCGACCTGCTGCGGCGGGAGCCGGGACGGCTCCGCTTCGTCCAGGGGGCCGCGGAGGGGATCCCGTTGGAGGACGGCGCGTTCGACGCGGTCGTCAGCGTCGAGGCCGCCCAGCACTTCCCGGACCTGGGCGCCTTCGCGCGGGAGACGGCACGGGTGCTGCGGCCCGGCGGGCGGGCGGCCGTGACCAGCTTCTTCACCGTGGACGATGCGCCCGCCCGCCCGCAGGAGTTGGCGGACCTCCTCGACACGTTCGCCAACGGCCTGGACATCGCCCGCCCGGTGTCCGTCCTGGCCGACGCGTTCTCGGCGGCCGGGCTCACCGAGGTGCGCGTGGAGTCGATCGGGGCGCAGGTGTGGCCGGGTTGGGACCTGTGGCTCAGCCGCTGGTGGGCCCCGGACACCTGGCCGCGCAACTTCCGCCGCGCCTACGAGCGGGGGATCCTCGACTATCACGTGGTGACGGCCGCCCGGTGAGCCCCCGGGGCGTTCGTCAGCCGGGGAGGGACCCGACCAGTCCGCCGTCGACCACCAGTTCCTGGCCGTTGACGTAGGACGCGTCGGACGAAGCGAGGAACGCCACGGCCGCCGCGACCTCTTCCGGGCGGCCGAACCTGCCCGTGACGACCCGGCCCGTGACGACCTCGGCCTCGGCCGGGCTCAGCGCGTCGGCCGGGTACATGGGCGTGTCGATGTACCCGGGGCTGACGGAGTTCACCCGGATCCCGCGCGGCGCGAGGGAGGCGGCCAAGGTCCGGGCCAGGTTGTGCACGGCCGCCTTGGTCGCCGAGTACACCGTGAGGGCGCTGTTGCCGCGGTGCAAGGTCCAGGAGGCGTTGATGACGACGGACCCGCCGTCCACCAGCAGCGGCAGCGCCTTTTGGACCGTGAAGAAGACCCCCTTGAGGTTGACGTCGACGGTCTGGTCGAAGTCCTCCTCCGTGATGTCCTCGAACGCACGGATCGTGCCGGTGCCGGCGTTGGCGAAGAGGCTGTCGAGCCGGCCGTGCCGGTCGCGGACGAACTCCATCAGCGCCGCGATCGCGCCGAGGTCACCGGTGTCGGCGACCGCGCCGGTGGCCATGGGGCCGAGCTCCGCGACTGCGGCGTCCACACGGCCTTGGGCACGGCCCGTTATCACCACGCGGGCGCCCTCCGCGATCAGCCGGTGCCCGGTCGCCAGGCCCATCCCGCTGGTGCCGCCGGTGATGAGGACGATCTTCCCGTTGAAACGGTCCATGCCCATGCCGATGCCCCTGTCGCCGTCTTCTGCCCGGTGTCGCGGATGACGTGGCGCGCCCGGCGCCAGTCGGTCGGCATGCTACTGATCTCTTGATCATCACGCGGTGAAACGAACACGGATCCGGCCGGGGCCCACATGAACGGCAGGCCCGGCGGGCAGGGTTAACCGGTGCTCCTGACACCCGTGACGAAGCAGACCGCCGAGCACGTCTGGACCCGGGACTTCACCCTCTTCTTCGTGGCGCGGACGGTGTCCGTCCTCGGCGACCACATGCTCATCCCGACGACGATGACGGTCGCCATGCTCCAGGCGGGACACGGCGTCAACGGCGTCGGGTACGCCCTCGCCGCCCACACGGCGCCGTTGGCCCTCTTCGTCGTCTACGGCGGCGTCCTCGTGGACCGGTTCGCCCCGGTGCGGGTCATGATGGTCGCGGACGTGGTCCGACTGGCCCTGCACGGCGCCCTGGCGCTCGCGTTCGCCGCCGGCGACCCGCCGCTGTGGCTGGTCCTCGGCCTGCTGGCGCTGAGCGGGGTGAGCACCGCGGCCTTCCAGCCCGGCTACGCGAGCGTCATCCCCCAGATCGCCAACGACGTCCAAAAGGCCAACGGGGCGATCCGCGTCGCGGAGTCGCTGATGACCGTGGCGGGCCCCGCGACCGCCGGACTGCTGCTCGCCTTCGCCTCCGTCCCGGTCGTCCTGGCGATCGACGCCGCGACCTTCGCCGTCAGCGCGCTCTGCCTCCTCGCCCTGCGGCTGAAGATCCCCCGCGCGCCCCGAAGGACCACCATCCACCGCGACCTCGCCGAGGGCTGGCGGGAGTTCCGGGCCCGCAACTGGCTCTGGGGCGTCATCGTGATCTGGATATTCTACCAAGTGACGGTGAACGGCCCCTTCCTCACCCTGGGGCCCAGCCTGATCACCACCTGGTACGGCGAGGGCACCCTCGGTCTCGTCCTCGCGATGCTCGGCCTGGGCAGCGTCGTCGGCGGACTCGTCGCGATGCGGTTCAAACCCGTCCGCCCGCTGCGGGCGGGGGCCGTCGCGCTGCTCGGTACGGTCTTCAGCCTGCTTTCGGTCGCCCTCCACCTGCCGCCCGCGCTCATCGCGGCCGGCTACGTCGTCCAGGGGGCGGGGGGCGCGTTCTGGATCGTCATGTTCCACACCAGCGTCCAGACGAAGATCCCGCCCGACGTGCTCGGCCGGGTGCACGCCTACGACGTCGCCGGCTCGCTGGTGATGCGACCGGTGGGACAGATCGCGGTCGGGCCGGTGTCCACCGGGGTGGGTACCGCGCCGGTGCTGTTCTTCTCCTCGGCGATGCTCGTGGTCACCGTCGGGCTGCTGCTCGCCGTCCCCGCCATCCGCAACCTGCGAAGAGCCGACTGAGCCGGACGACGGCGTCGTGCGACCGACGGGCAGCGGGGGCGCGGGCGACGGCGCACGCGGCTGCGGGGCGGACCGTCGGCTCTGCCATTCTTGCTGCGTGCAGACTCCCGCGCCCATCACCCCCGACGCCCCGGCCCCGGTGTCCACCCCGCTCCTCACCCAGCAGTGGCTCGACCTGTGCTTCGTCCACTGGGCCCTGCCGCCGGACGCGGTGGCGCCGCTGCTCCCCCGCGGCACCGTCCCCGACACGTACGACGGGGTCACCTACGTCGGCCTCGTCGCCTTCCGGATGCACAAGGTGGGGTGGCTCAGGCTGCCCGGCGTGCCGTACCTCGGGTCCTTCCCGGAGACCAACGTCCGGCTGTACTCAGTGGACGCGCACGGCCGGCGCGGTGTCGTGTTCCGGTCCATGGACGCCTCCCGGCTGATACCCGTGGTGATGGGACGCTTCGGGTTCCGGTTGCCGTACGTGTGGTCCCGGATGGCGGTCCGCGCCGTCGGCGACACCGTCACGTACACCAGTTCCCGCCGCTGGCCCGGGCCTCGCACGGCGGTCAGCCGCCTTCGGGTCCGGTGCGGCGAACGCATAGAGGAGCCGACGGAGTTGGAGCACTTCCTCACCGCGCGGTGGGGCATGCACAACGGCTTCTTCGGCGGGGCCTCCTACCTGGCCAACCACCATCCGCGCTGGCCCCTGCACCGCGCCGACCTGCTCGACTGCGAGGAGAGCCTCGTCACGGCGGCGGGGCTGCCCGCGCCCCGCGAGGCGCCCGTCAGCGTGCTGTACTCCCCCGGCGTGCCGGTCCGGCTCGGTGCTCCCGGTCGCCGGCGGGCCACGCCTGCGGCTTGAGGGGGCGTTCCGTCAGCCGAGGACGAGCGGGATCCGTACGCCCGCCTCGGCCAGTGCGGCGCTCTCCCCGGCGGTCGCGGTGCGCCGGCCGGTGCCGACGAGCAGTGCGTCCTCGTCGGTCCAGGACGCGGGGAAGGCCGCCCCGGCGATCTCCTCCAGCAGCGCGCGGGCGCCGGCCAGCGCATCGGCGGGCGGCCGGGGCGCCTTCGGCAGGTGCGCGACCAGGTCCAGGTGGTGCAGCGTCCACTCCATGACGTACGCGTGGAGGTAGTCGCCCGCGGTGAGGACCACGTCACGGGTGCTGACCCGCAGCGCGGGGTCGGCGAGTTCGGCGGCGCGGCCGGCTGCGGAGCCGACGTCGTCGAGGTGGAACTTCAACAGCCGGGACTCGCCGTACGCGGCGGCCAGCCGCACGGTGAGCGCGTCGAGCGGGTCGTCACCGCTCGGCGGCGCCCCGGCGACTTCCCAGTAGGTCGCCGCGTTCCGCGTCACCGCGGCCCCGGTCGGGGTCACCAGCGTGATCAGGACGTCCTGGGCGTCGATCACCAGATGGCACACCAGGTCGCGGACGAGCCAGCCGGCGCAGCCGGACGGGCGGGCGAGGTCCTCGTCGGAGAGGTGGGCGACGGCCGTCCGCAGCGCCGCCCACGAGGTTAAGAAGAGATCCACGCCCGCACGCTAGCAGCCGCGCACGGCCGTCGACCGGTGCAGTGACGCCCTACGCGCCGCCGCCCGTGCGGACGCGGGACAGCACCTGGTCGACCAGTTCGCCGGTGGGCAGTTCGCCGTCGAGGTACACGGTGTCGCGGGGCAGGGCGTCGATCGCAGCGACGCACGCCGCGATCTGCTCCTTGCACCAACTGCGGACCTCCGCCTCCCGCTCCGGGTCGTCCGGGGCGTGCACCCGGTTGTCGATCCGCGCCTCGAGGACCTGCGGGGCGACCTTGAGGAAGAAGTGGTGGACGTCGATGCCGCGTTCCCGCAGCCCGTCGAAGATCTCGGCGTGATAGCCGGGGTCGACCAGGGTCATCGGGACCAGCAGGGGGCGGCGGTACTCCGCGACCAGTGCCGCGGCCAGGTCGACGACCTGCCGCCGCCACAGCGGCAGGTCCTGGAAGTTGCCGGTCGGCACCGGCACGATCTCCCGCAGCAGATACCCGACCTGTTCCGGGTCGTACACGAGGGCTTCGGGCCAGCGCGGTCGCAGGGCGTCCGCCAGGGTGGTCTTCCCGCTGCCGAATGCGCCGTTCACCCAGACGATCAAGTCCCTGTCTGCCATGTGCCCGCCTTCCACGTCCTGTCTCTGCCGTGCCCACCCAGCATGCCGGACCGGTGTGCCTGGGCGGGCATCACCCCGTCCGTCGTTGGATCCGCCAGAGGCCGAAGACGGTGAGGAGCGCGCTGAGCACCAGGTAGATCGCGGTTTCCAACCCTTGGAACGCCCAGTAGCGGCTGCCGGGGTGGTACCGCACCTCGACGTGGAGGTCGTGCCCTGCCAGGCACACGGCGGTGTCGCCGAAGGTGCCGTCCGCACCGGTCTTGGGCGGGCCGTCGAGGCAGTCTCCGAAGGTGGCTTCGTCGAGCGCCGCGCCGTTCGCGGTGCGCAGCGGGCTGGTGTCGGCGATCCACGCGCCGGGGGCGTTCGGTATCCGCACCCCGTCGATGACGGCCCCGCCGGCGATGCTGCCCAGGTTCTTCGCCCCGTTGATGGCCTGGGCGGTCATGGGCAGTTGAGCGGTCCGCGGCGGCATCAGGTCGCCTCGTACGACGTTGGGGAAGAAGAACTGGAAGGCGATGAAGCCGACGAGGGTCACGGCCATCGCGGGCAGGGTGCGCCGCAGCAGGAGTCCGCTGATCGTGCCGAAGGTGAAGGCCAGCGCGGCGTATCCGATGGGGACGAGGTTGCGCGCACCGAACTCCACGGTGCCGAAGCGGTTCTCGGCGACCTCGTCGAACGGGTGGGCGGCCCAGGTGAGCAGGGCCGCGGCGGCGCCCGTGAACAGCACGGCCGCAAGGCCCACGACGAGGACCTTGGTGAGCAGCCAGCGCCGTCGGGTGACGCTCTGGTTCCAGACGAGTCGATGGGTGCCCGCCTCCAATTCCCGTGCGATCAGCGGGGCGCCCCAGAAGGTGCCGATGACGGCGGGTACGAGGCCGAGTCCGGCCGCGACGAACAGCAGGGGGTTCTTGTGGGCGCTCTCGAACTGGCTCCTGGCACGGGCGCAGTCGCCCCCGGCGTCGCAGGTGGCACGGTAGGCGTCGTAGCCGTCGCGGACGTCGGCACCGAGGTAGGTGAGGAACGCGGCGATCACGAGCAGCGCACCGAGCCCGAAGAACGCCTGGGCGCGGAACTGTCGCCAGGTCAGCCAGATCATCGCGGTCCCTCCCCGGCGTCGGCGGCCGTGACGGGCCGGGCGGCGGGCCCGTCGGTCGCGCCGGTCAGGTATCCGAGGACGAGTTCTTCGAGGGGGACGGGTTCGACCGGGTGGGCCGCCCACTGGGGCGGGCCCACGGCGCGGACCAGGGCGGTGGTGTGGGTGGTGCCGTGCTCCGCGGCGATCACCTCGATCCCGGCGGGCAGCCGGTCGAACCGGTGGCGCGGCACCACTAGTCGGGCGTGCCGGGCCAGCAGTTCCCCGGTGTCGCCGGCGAGTTGGACCCTCGCGTCGCAGAGCACGACGAGGTGGTCACATGCCTGGGCGATGTCGCCGAGGAGGTGCGAGGAGAGGATGGCGCTGGCGCCCAGTTCCCGGACGAACTCCATGAGGTGGTTCAGGAACCCCTTGCGGGCCAACGGGTCCAGGGCCGCCGCCGGTTCGTCGAAGATGAGCAGTTCGGGGCGTTTGGCCGCGGCGACGGTCAGCGCCAGTTGTGCCCGCTGGCCACCGGAGAGCTGTCCGGCCCGCTTCCTCGGGTCCAGGCCCACCTGGCGGATGCGGCGCTCGGCCAGGGAGGCGTCCCACGCCGGGTTCGTCCTGGCGCCCAGTTCAAGGTGTTCGCCGACGGTGAAGGAGCCGTACGCGGGGGTGTTCTGGGCGACGAAGCCGACTCGGGCGAGGTGGGTGGCGTTCGCGCCGGGGCGTGCGCCGAGGACGGTCAGCGATCCCGCCGTCGGTTCGATCAGTCCGCAGGCCAGGTGCAGCAGGGTCGACTTGCCGGCGCCGTTCGGGCCGACCAGCCCGATGACGCGGCCGGCGGGGACGGTGAGGTGCACGTCGTTCAAGGCCGGTGCGCCGCGGCGGCCGTACGTCTTCGTCAAGCCCTCGGCGTGCAGCGTGGGCGGGTTCTCTGGGTGTGACATGCCCTGAATCCTGGTGTTTCGCTCCGGTGGTCGACACCGGTCCAGGGAACGGTTCCCCCGCTCAGGGACCCTCCTTTCGGCCGGTTCACGGCCGACGGGGCTACGTCATCCAGGGGAGGAGCCAGGCGGAACCAGTGCGTCGACGAAGCGGTTCTCCCACGCCCAGGCCGCCACTTCGACCCGGTTGCGCAGACCGAGCTTGGCTTGGATCCCCGACACGTGTCCCTTGACCGTGCTGAGGGAGATGAACAGTTCGGAGCCGATCTCCTGATTGGTGCGCCCGCGTGCGACGGCGCGGACGACCTCCATCTCCCGACCGGTCAGCGGCGGCTGCCCGGTGTCCGTGCGGAGCTGGGGAGTGCCGTCGTTGAGGTGGCGCAGCAGTCTGAGGGTGATCGACGGCGAGACCAGCGCCTCCCCGTTGTGGGCCGCGCGGACGGCTTCGACCAGCAGGGCGGGCCCGGCGTCCTTGAGGACGAAGCCCACTGCGCCACCGCGCAGCGCCCCGTACACGTACTCGTCGAGGTCGAAGGTGGTGACGACGACGACCCGCAGCGGGTCGACCACGTCCGGACCGGCGAGCGCCCGGGTGACCTCGATGCCGTCGAGCGCGGGCATCCTGATGTCGACGAGGCAGACGTCCGGGCGCAGCCTTCTGGCCGCCTCGATCGCGTCGGCCCCGTCCGCCGCCTCCCCGATGACGGTGATGTCGGGCTGGTCCTCCAGGATGAGGCGCAGTCCGCGGCGGATCATCGCCTGGTCGTCGGCGATCAGGACCGTGATGGTCATGTGGGCTCCCTGGTGGGGACGGGCAGGGTGGCCACCACGGACCAGCCGGGGCCGGGCCGCGGGCCGGCCCGCAGCGAGCCGCCGAGCGTCTCGACGCGTTCGCGCATGCCGATCAGACCGTAGCCGCCGCGGGGTCGGGCGGCGGACGGTGGAGCGTCGTCGACGACCTCGACGGTGACGGTTTGCGGAGAGCGGGCGACGTCCACCTCGACCGTACGGGCGCCCGGTGCGTGGCGCAGCACGTTGGTCAGGGCTTCCTGGACGATGCGGTACACGGTGCTGGTCACCTCCGGCGGCCAGTCGGCGGCGGCGTCGGGCATGCGCAGACGCACCTGCGGGCCCTGTCGTGCGAACCGCTCCACCAGCGCGCTCAGTTCCTCCGGGCCGGGCGAGGCGGGCGCGGCGTCGTCGGCGTCGCGCAGCAGCCCCACGACGCGGCGCATCGCGGCCAGGGCTTCGGCGCCGGCGGCTTCGATCTCGGCCAGCGAGTCCGGGACCTTCCCCGGGTCCCGCTTGGCCACGACCTGCGCGGCCTGGGCCTCGATCAGCATCCCGGTGATGTGGTGGGCCACGACGTCGTGGAGTTCACGGGCGAGATCCAGCCGCTCCGCCCGGCGTACGGCGTCGGCGGTGGCCCGTGCCCGGTCGTCGTGGGCACGGGCCCGCAGTCCCACGGCGACGGCGCTCAACCAGCCCACGGCGGTGATGGCCACCACCGAGGAGGAGGGCCGGGCGGCGAGTTGCCCGGCGATCAGCGGCAGTCCGGTGGCGGCGAGGACGGCGGCGCGTGCCGGGGGGAGCGTCCTGACGGCGGATCCGACGAGCACCGCGAGGCCCATGGTCATCGCGGGGCCGGGTTCGGCGGGCAGTCGGACGTCGGGCAGCAGGCCGACGAGCACGGTGACGCCCGCCGTGCCGACGCCCGCGACCGCCGTGTGCAGGAGGGCGCGGTGGCGCGCGAGCGCGAGCGCGCACACCACCGCGGAGGCGACGGTGCCGGGGAGCCAGTACGCGGCGCCCCAGCTCTCCGCCACGGCGAGCGCCTGGAGTGCGATCGCCGTCAGGAAGAGGACGCCGAGCCCGACGGTGGTGGCCTGCACGCTCGTCATGATGATCAGGTTAAGGAGCGGAGCCGGCCTGCGGACCGGCCGAAAGTACGGAATCGGCCGACGGCGACCGGTCGGGGTTCACCAGCGGATGGCCGTGAAGTCGATCGGGCGGGGGTGGAGCAGTTGCGTGCGGTGTGCCAGTGCCAGCAACCGGCGGGACATCTCGTCGGCCGCGAGGTGGCGGCGGTCGCCGTGGCCCGGCAGCACCCACTCGAACCGCAGCATCGGCGCCACCCTCGCCAGGGATGCGGCCAGTTCTTCGATGGAGTACCAGGTCACGCTCTCCGCAACGGCCAGGTCGTCGATCGTGCGCGACCAGTAGAAGCTGTCGCCGCTGAAGCAGTACCGGTCGTCGGCGAGGTAGAGGACGCTGCCCTCGGTGTGGCCGGGGAGCGGATGGACGGTGACGCCTTCGGCGATCTCCTGGGGTTCGGTGCCGTGGAGGACCCGGTCAGCGTCCGGCGCGGCATCGAGGTCGCCCCGGTGGATCCACAGTCGGGCGCCGTAGTGGTCGGCGTAGCTGCGGCCGTGGGCAGCGTGGTCGCGATGGGTCAGCAGCACGTCGGTGACCGGTCCGGTGGCCGCGTACCGGTCGGCGAGCGCTCGGCTCCACCGCGGGGTGTCGATCATCATCTGCGTGCCGCCCGGGCGCCGGAGCAGATACGCGTTGGCGCCCGCGGTCCGCGGCGAGTTGTGCCCGCACAGCAGCACGACGTCGTCCAGGGCCAGCGGGAAGGGGTCGTCGGCCGGGTCCAGCCGGCCGGCGGCGGGGCGGATGGAGCGGGTGTGGCAGGCGAAGGCCGCGGCGTGCAGGAGCCGGGTCTCCGCCTCGTCCACCGGTAAGCGCCGCACCTGCGACTTCCCGTCCACCTCGGCGAACACCTCGGGTGCGAACTGCCGGGCGACGTCACAGTTCGTGCAGCGGTCGTCCACGTACCAGCCGTCCACGGGGCCTCCTCACGAGCGGTTGGGCGCCCCGGGCGGGGCGCCCAACCACCCATATCCCACGTGCGGCCGACCGCGGTAGTGCGCGGCGCCCCGTCGGCCTCAGCCCTGGAGCAGTTTCAGCGTCTGCGCCCAGCTGTCGGCGCGCGCCTGCTCGTTCGCGACCCGAGTGCCGCCCGTCTTGATGGGCGCGCCGTTCACCGGGTGTTTGAAGCGGAGACCCCTCGGGAGGTTGGGCGGCATGCCGAGGGAGTGTCCGGCGTCGTCGTAGGTCAGGGACCGGTGCTGCTGGCCCGACGCGCCGCGCTGCTCGGCGATCCTCTTCACGGAGTCCTCCGTCGGCCACAGTCCGTCCTCACCGCCGGCGACGGCGAGCACCGTGCCGCGCACCCGGTCGAGGGGGATCGTGATGTGCTCGATCGCCTTGCCGTCCTTCGTCCAGGCCGGCTCGCGTCCGATGGGGAAGCCGGGGTTGGTGTTCTCGCTCGGTGAGAAGAGGACGACGTCGTGGACCAGGTCCGGATGGTACTGCGCGAGGAGTTGCGCGGCCTCGCTGCCGCGCGAGGTGCCGATGACGGTCGGCCGCTTTGCCGGGGCGCCGGCTTCCTTGTGCAGCAGCCGGGCCGCGGAGGCGAAGTAGTCCAGCTCGATCCGCGCCAGGTTCTCCGGGCGCTCGGGGCAGCCGAAGTAGCACAGGGCGAGCACGGGGTGCCCTCGGGAGGCCCACACGGCGGCGGAGTACGGGTCGCTGGGTCCACCTTCCGAGCCGCCGAGGTTCAGCACGGGCGTCCGGCGCTCCGTTCCGGCCGCCGGCAGGTACAGCGTGCCGACCACCCCGTCCTTCGCCGCGGTCAGCGAACGGTGGGTTGCGCCCTCGCGCAGCCAGGTGCGGGTCAACCGCTCGGCCGCGACCTGCTCCCCGTCGGTCTCGACGGCCAGGTTCACCTCGTACGAGGACTGTTCCTGCGGCCACTTGGGGGCGAAGAACGACTCGTCGGGGTCGCCCTTCGCGGGCTCCATCGACCAGAACAGGCCCATGCCGTCGGCCTTCTCGTACGTGCCCGAGCGCGGCCGGGCACGGTTCAGGTCCACCGTGCCCTTCTCGTCGGCGGCGAACTCGGCCCGTCCGGTCCACTTCATCCCTTCGTAGTCCATGGCCTGCGAGGTCACCTTCACCTTCTGGCCCGCCTCCAGACCGGTGACCTGGATCCGCACGGGCTCGTCGGCGAGGGCCGTTGGCTTGTCGACCCGCAGTTGCACGTCGCTGTTGTCACGGTCGCTGTTCCGCTCGCCTCCGCTGCTGCACCCGACGGTGAGCAGTAACGCGAGCCCGACGGCCGCGGCGGCGGCCGTTCGTGTCCTTGGTTTAGTCATCCGTGTCCCCCGGTGATCGTCGCGCGGTCGCGGCCCTTCGTTCCTGTCGAGCCTCGTCCGCGCTTGTCCCTTACCCCAGCGTGCTCGACGGCGACGGCGGGTGCATGGGCCGGTTCCGGCAACGTCCGCCCCGGGGAAACTGCCGCACACCGGTGATTTCCGGGGGCCGCGGCGGTCATCACTGTGTAGGGCCTAGTTCCGGCCTCCGAGGCCGGTGGGCTCGTGACCGCGCGCTGGGCGCGCCCGAACGCCAGGAGAGTGCGATGCCCCGGATCATTCCGAACCTGTGGTTCGACACGCAGGGCAAGGATGCCGCCGAGTTCTACTGTTCGATCTTCCCTCGCTCCCGGATCACCCGGATCCTGCACTACGGCGAGGCGGGCCCGCGGCCCGCGGGCACCGTGCTCACCGTGGACTTCGAACTCGACGGCCAGCGGTACACCGCGATCAACGGTGGTCCCGACTTCACCTTCACCGAGGCGGTGTCGCTACTGGTCGAGTGTGCGGACCAAGAGGAGGTGGACCGCTACTGGCAGGCGCTGACCGCGGACGGCGGCGAGCCGGGCCAGTGCGGCTGGCTCAAGGACAAGTACGGGCTGTCCTGGCAGGTCGTGCCGCACGGCCTGGACGACGTGCTCAACGACCCCGACCCGGCTCGCGCGGACCGCGCGATGCGAGCGATGTTCACGATGAGCAAGCTCGACCTCGCGGCGATCAAGGCGGCGGCGGACGGTTAGAGGGTGTCCGCAGGCGGGTTAACCCCAGGTCAGCGGGTCGAGGTGGAGATAGAAGCGCTGCCGATCGCGGTCGAGTTCGATGCCGTACTGCTCGGCGAAGACCTCGTCCGCGGCGCGCGCCCGGTCTTCGTCCGGCCAGGTCTCCCGGGAGTTGGCGAGCAGGAGGGCGATGTCGGCGTAGCGGTCGCCCCGGCCGAGGCGACCGAGGTCGATGAAGCCGGAGACGCGCAGGGTGTCGGGGTCGAGGACGATGTTGGGCAGGCACAGGTCGCCGTGGCACACGACCGGGTCGGCCGCTTCCTGGGCGAGGCGCTCGTCCAGTTGGGGGGTCAGGAGGGCGAGCAGGTCGGTGCCGGGGACCTCCCGCTGTTCCGGCGGGAGGAAGTCGGGGTTGACGGCGCCGCGGGCGACGACGGAGCGGGCGGCGGCGAACATCGCGGTGAGGTCGCGGTCGAAGGGGCAACGCGCCACGGGCAGCTCGTGCAGTTGGCGTACGGCATCGATGATCGGCCGCCAGGCCGTCCACAGGTCCGCGGCCGGTACCTGGTCGGCGGGCACGCCGGGGACCGCGCTGGTCACCAGCGCCGCCGCGGTTTCGGTCTCGCGCCAGTCGAGCACCCGCGGCCCGGAGACGCCCTGCTCGGCGAGCCAGGCGACGCGGTCCCGCTCGGCCGCCAGCTCACGCACGTCTGGTTCGGTGGCGGGGACGCACTTGGCGTACTGCGTGCCGTCCGCGGAACGGAGGACGACCGCTCCGGACTCACCGCCCGTCACGGGCTCCCAGCCCCCGTTCGGCTCCGGCAACTCCCCGACCAGCGACGCGAAATCGATCATGCGGGAAGCCTAACCGGGTGAGGTCACCGGGGTCGCCTTCTTTACGGGACGTCGCCGGACCAGTCCCATCTTCCAGGGCTACCGGGGCGCGGCCGGTACAGAGCCCGGCCGCCCGCTCCGTACCGGCCTATCTCGGTGGTGAGTGCGGCGCCGGTCGCGCGCTGGGCCGGCGTCCAGCCCGTGACGTCCAGGAGCAGCCCGTCGAGCGGTCCGGCGACCAACTGGGCGTAGTCCCGGCCGGGTCGGGGGCCGGGACTGTCGTGGTCAGCGCCGTACACCCGACCCTGCATGAAGCTCTCCGCATCCATGTCACCAGCCTGGCACCCACCACTGACAATGCTCGTTGGCGCGGTGGGCCCGTGGTGTCGCGGTTCGCAGTTCGTCACGTCCGTTCGCAGAGCAGGAAGAGGTGGGGTTCGGCCGGCCAGTTCGGGTCCGCCGGCTCCAAGGTGGCCTGGTGCGACCAGCGGACCGTGAAGCCGGCCCCGGTCACCGCGGCGGTGAAGGCTTCGGCGTCGAAGCTGGTGACCCGCACCGGGTGCCCCATGAACTCGACCGTCAATCCGTTGACGTCGAGCGGAACGGTGGCGATGGCCAACCGCCCGCCGGGGACCAGTGCGCGGGCGACGCGGTTCAGCAACCGGGTCTGCTCGTCGCGGGACATCTGGAGGAGGGAGAAGTACACGCACACGGCGTCGTAGGAGCCGTCCGCGAGGTCGAACGTGCGCACGTCGGCGCAGACGAAGGAGCCGCCGGGCACCTGGCGGGCGGCGATGTCCACCATGACGGGCGAGATGTCGACGCCCAGGACGTGGTGGCCGGCGTCGACGAGGGTCCGTGCGGTCGGTCGCCCCGTACCGCACCCCAGGTCGAGGACGTTACTGCCGGGAGCCAGTTCGGCCAGGAGGCGGCGCAGGGACTCGTGGTGCCCCGGGGAGTGGGCGAAGGAGCGCTCGTAGTCGGCGCCGAGTGCGTCGAACACCTCGGCGGGACCGGCGATGTGCTCGCTGCGGCCGTGCTCGTCGGTGGGGCGTTCGGCGGCGGGGTGTTCGGCGGTCGCTTCCGTCGGTGGCTGTACGGGACGGGCTCGGGAGAGTTCGAAGAAGCCCTTGACCCCGCTCATCAGCTGGAAGCCGTCCCAGAGGCGTCCGGCCGCCTCCCCGGTGGGCACGGGGGCGACGACCGGGCCGAAGAAGCCGACGCGCTCGCCGTCCGGGGCGATGACCGCCAGGACCGGGGTGCCGACGTCGTTCCCCACGAGGGCGATGGCCGCCGCGTGCGAGGAGCGGATCGCGGCGTCGTACGCGGTGGACTCGGCTTCTCCCGCGAGTTCCGGCGGCAGCCCCGCGTCGGTGAGTACCCCGGTGAGGTTCCCCCAGTCCCCGTCGCGGTGGAAGCGGTTCCCCATCGCCGTCAGCAGGTCACCGAGCGCCTGCTGTCCGAACCGGGCCTCCACCGCGGCGCACAGCCGCACGGGGGCCCACATGTACTCCCCCCAGTCGCCTTCGGGGTCCTCGTCCCGGTGTTCGTTGAGCACGGACAGGCTCATCAGCCGCCAGCGGACGGCCAACGGGCGCACCGCGGCCGCCTCCACCAACCACCGGGACGTGAGCCAGGTGTACGGGCACACCGGGTCGAACCAGAAGTCCACCGTCTGCGGCTCGGTCATCGGGCCCACCTCCTGGGCCCAGGTATACCCTTCGGCCGGGCCGGATGGGGGCGGCCCCCGGGTTCTCACTCGGCGATTTTGGTCGCCCGTTCCCAGACGAAGACCTTCAGGGATGTCCCGTCGCGCTGTTCGTGCTCGGTGGTGGGCGCGAAGTGCTGGTAGCCGTTGCGCCAGGGCAGTTTGAGGTTCTCGTCGGTCCTCGGCACGTACCGCACGCGCTGCTGCTCGGGGAGGTGGGAGGGGCCGCCCCGCAGCACGGCGTTCGGCTCCACGACGGTGGTCGCGCCACGGTCGGACTCGACTGCGTTCCGATCGACGATGCCCATCAGGAATGCTTCCCCTCTCAGAGAGTTGTCCGCAACAGGAAGTCGGCCGCCCGGGAACACTATGGTCGTCCCTGAGCGAGCGATACCCCTACGAACCCCCCTAAGTACGCGCACCCTTCCCTGCACCGACGGTCAGGGGTGGCGCATGCGCCACTTGCGAACGGGGCTCTTCGGCCACGACGCGTCCGGGCACGTCACCGGCTTCGTACGCGCGACGGTGCGGCTCATTCGGCAGGGCTCCTGGGGCGCGCCCGACGGGTGTGCCGGCCGGTCTGGGACCATGGACTCATGACCGAACGCAAACCGCCGGGGGTCAGTCACGAGTCCTGGGTGGACCACCAGATCCGCGATGCCGAGGCACGAGGCGAGTTCGCCTCCCTGCCGGGAGCCGGAAAGCCCCTGCCCGCCGACGTCGAGGCCCCGTACGACGAGCTGTGGTGGATCAAACGGAAGATGGCCCGGGAGGGGATGAGCGTCCTGCCGCCCGCCCTCGCCCTGCGCAAGGAGGCCGAGGACGCCTTGGCGGCGGCGTGGGCCGCGCCTTCCGCGGAGGCGGCGCGGCGCATCGTGGCGGAGGTGAACCCGCGGATCCTGGAGATGATGCTGCGGCCCCCGCCCGGTCCGCCGCTGGGCTTGAAGCCGTACGACCTCGACGAGATCGTCCGCGAGTGGCATGCCCGACGGGCCGCCGGCGGAGCCACCGGGATCGCGGACTCAACGGGGGGCCGCTGAGTGAGCCGCCCTGCGCGATGACGTCAACGCGGCGCCGCCCCTAAGGTCGGCGCCGCGCCGTCACGTGCTCGATCACGCGCTCAGTGACGCGGGCCACCGCTCGTAGCGGTGCGCCGGTGTCAGTACGTGGTCATGCGCACCGGATCGGTATCGACCGCGCTGTGGCGCTCCGCCCAGGTCTCCAGAGCGGTACGGCAGGCGTGGTCCAGGTGGTGCAGTCCCGTGAGGTCCAGCTCCACCGGGCGGTCGTTCGGCAGCGCCTCCAGGCTGTCCAGTATCTTCGGCAGCCGCAGGAAGGTCGCATTGCCCGACAGGTACGCCTGGACCGGACCGGCACCCTTGTCTATGACCTCAAGCCGGACGTGGGACGCCTCCCAAGCCGTCTTGGCGATGGCGAGCGCAAGGCCGATCAGGACGCCCTCGAACATGCTGATCACGACGATGGACACCGCGGTGACCACCAGGACCACGGCCTCGCCCCGGTGCTGACGCCACAAGCTGATCAACCCCCGCACGGGGACGAGCTTGCAGCCCGCGTGCACCAAGATGCCCGCCAGCGCCGGGATCGGAATGTACGCCAGGACGGACGGCAGCAGCGCCGCGAAGAGCAGCAGCCACACGCCGTGCAGCACGCGGGACGCCTTGGTCCGGGCGCCCGCCTGGACGTTCGCCGCGCTGCGCACGATCACCGCGGTCATGGGCAGGGCGCCGAGCGCTCCGCACACCGCGTTGCCCGTGCCCTGGGCGATGAGTTCCTTGTCGTAGTCCGTGCGCGGGCCGTCGTGCAGTCGGTCGACCGCCGCTGCTCCGAACAGGGACTCGGCGGAGGCGATCAGGGTGAACGCCACGACCGTGCCGATCGCGCCCACGGTGGCCAGGGTGCCGAAGGCGTCGGCCGACGGGGGCTGGATCGAGTCGATCAGCCCGTTCACTTCGACCGTGGCGACGGGCAGCCCGCCGACGGCGGTCGCCAGTGTGGCCAGGCCCACCGCGGCCAGCGGCGCGGGGACCGTACGCATCCGGCGCGGCGCGTGCCGCCACAGCAGGAGGACGGCGATGGTGCCCGCGCCGATCGCGATGGAGGCGAGTGCATCCGTGGACTCCAGGGCCCTGACCAGCGCCCCGGGCAGTTCGGCGATCTTGTTCAGGCCAGAAGCGGGGGCTTCGAAGCCGGCGAGCGAGTAGAGCTGTCCGGCGATCAGCACCAGGCCGATGCCGGCGAGCATGCCTTCCACCACCGAGACCGACACGGCCCGGAAGTAGCGCCCCGTGCGCAGGAAGCCCATGAGGACCTGCAGGAGGCCGGCGACGAGCACGATCGCGCCGAGCACCGGCAGTCCGAACTCCCGGACGGCCTCGAAGACCAGCACGGTCAAACCGGCCGCCGGGCCGGACACCTGAAGGCTGCTTCCGCGCATCAGGCCGGTGACGATGCCGCCCACGATGCCGGTGATCAGGCCGAGTTCGGCCGGGACGCCGGAGGCGACGGCGACGCCCACGCACAGGGGTAGGGCGACGAGGAAGACGACGAGGGATGCGGCGAAGTCCTGCCGCAAGTGGGGGAACCTGGTCATCTGGCTACTCACAGAGCCACGAAGGCGTCGGTGTCGGCCCGGTGGGTCTGCACGGAGCCGGTGTGCACTTCGTAGTACCAGCCGTGCAAGCGGAGCTGGCCGCTGGCGAGCCGTTGTTCGATGCACGGGTAGGACCGCAGGCGCAGCAGTTGCGCGAGGACGTGGCTCTGCACCCCGTCCGCAACGGCCGGGTCGTCCGCGCCACCGGAGGTGGCGGTGGGCGCGGCGTGCGCGAGCCAGTCACGGACGGCGGGTACGCCGGTCAGGTCGTCGCCGCGGACCAGGGCGCCGACCGCGCCGCAGTGGGAGTGGCCGCAGACCACGACGTCTTGGACGCCGAGGATCTCCACGGCGTACTCGATGGTGGCCGCCTCGCTGGTGGGGTGTACCGAGGCGTAGGGCGGGACGATGTTGCCCGCGGTGCGCAGTTCGAAGAGCTGTCCGGGGCGCGCGCCGGTGATGAGCGCGGGGACGACCCGGGAGTCGGAACAAGTGATGAACAGAACCTGGGGGGACTGGCCGGCGGCCAGCCGCGCGAACTCCTCAGGCTGCCGTCCGAACGCACGGGCGTTGTCGATGAGGGGCTGCATGGTGTGGTGAATCCTCCTGGCGCGCCCCTGGGGCGCGTCGGGCTGTCAAGGCACAGGTGGGGGGAAGGACTCTGGTCTCAGCAGCGGAAGACCTGGAGTGCGGCCGGGGTGTGAGCGGTGAGGGATCTCGCCGTGCGCTGGTGGTGCTCGGCGGGGAGGTCCGGCTCGTAGGCCGCAGCCGGATCCTTCGTCGCCCTTGGTGGGCGGGGTGTCGCCGGCGCGACGTCAACGCTTCGGTGCCGGTCGCGGGCGCGTAACGGACTGGCCGTTTCGCCCGGCTGCTCGCAGGTCCTGCCCCGGGGCTCCTTCCCGGGCTCGGTCTTGGTGGGGCCGTAGCTGAGGACGGGTGCGGACGCGGCGGTCACGGCGGGAGCGAGGAAGGGCAGGGCGAACAAGACGATCACTAGAAGCGGTAACAAGCTTCGGGCTGCGGTGTTGCGCACTGCCTTCCTCCCTCCGGGCATGTGGTGGCGCTGTCGTTCGCACGTCAAGGATTGACCAACTAGGTCAACAGAAGGTCAAGGAACACGTTAACGCCTGGTGATCCTTTCTGGGATGTCCTAAGTGGTCCGCGTGGCTGACGGCGTAGCCGGGACGGCCGATCGGCCGTCCGCCCCGCCGCGCGCCGCACCGCGCCCGCCCGCGCCCGGGACGGGGTCGGCCACGAAGGTCACCACTAGGCCGGTGGAGCTTCCCGCGGAGGTCTGCGCACCCGATCGCCCACGCGTCCTTCGCTCGGATTCGGCCGCACCGAAACGCGTTGATGACACGGTTCACCCAGCAGCGTCCGGCAGGGGCGCGGGGCACGATCCGCCGGGCTCGGTCAGCAGCTCGAAATGCCACATCTCATTGGCGTACTTCTGGCAGAGACCGAATGCCGAGCCTTTCCGTATGAGCCAGCCGTCGGCATCGGTCGGGCCTATGTCGACGGCATTTCCCGTCACGTGTGCGGACTTCTCTGGCGCGCTGATGAACTCGCGTGTCTTTTCCAAACTTCCGTGGCGCGCGATCGCCCGCTGGAGGAGATCGCCCTGGTACTCCTTGCTGCGCCAACCGGAGGTGATGAAGAGGTCTATGCCGTCTTCCGTCGCCGCCGTGCCGGCGGTCCGGAGAGCCGTGAGCAGAGCGGGGTCCAATCGGGTCACGGCCGGGTGGTAGGTATCGAAGGGGGTGACTTGACGACCCGATCCGATGGCGCCGCCCTCCCCGTCCACCTGCTTCCCCTTCGATGCTCCACGGTCCGCAGCCAAGACTCCGAAGCCGCCCACACCAAGCTGACCGCCATCCGTTGAAACCACTGCCCAACAGGCCATACCTATCGCCACAAGGGCTGCGACGATCCCGAAGACGAGCGCGTGCCGCCCGCGGCGGCGGGCGGGCGCGCGACCCCGCCGACCATCCCGACCGGCGGTCTCCACCGTCTCCGCCCCCTGCGGCTCCGTCATCTGCTTCGGGTACTTTCCACCCATCGCGATCGCCCTCCGACGTCGTTCCTCGGTCGTTGTGCCACCAGTGAACGAGAAGGCCCATACCGTCGGCGTCTCAGCTTTTCGATACGTTCGCGATATGGCCCGCGTGATGTCATGGGTGTCAGTGGATCGAGAAGTGAACCGGGGACGGGAAAGGGATCGCATGCGAGTGCTCATTGTCGAGGACGAGCCGTATCTCGCCGAAGCGGTTCAGTCGGGACTGCGGCTCGCGGCCATCGCCGCGGATATCGCCGCGGACGGCGACCAGGCATTGGAAATGCTCGACGTCCATGCCTATGACGTCGTCGTCCTGGACCGCGACATTCCCGGGACGCACGGGGACGACGTGTGCCGGTCCGTCGTCGAGCGCCAACTCGGCTGCCGCGTGCTGATGCTCACGGCCGCGAGCCGCCTCCAGGAGAAGGTCGCCGGGTTCGAGATCGGCGCGGACGACTACCTCACCAAACCCTTCGACTTGGAGGAGTTGGTGGTCCGGCTGCGCTCGCTTGCGCGCCGCCCCCGGGAGAGCACCCCACCCGTCTTGGAACACGCCGGGATTCGGCTTGATCTGTTCCGTCGGGAGGTGTTTCGAGACGGACGCTACGTCAACCTGACTCGGAAGCAGTTCGCCGTGCTGGAGCTGCTGATGACGGCGCGGGGCGGTGTCGTCAGTGCGGAGACCTTGCTGGAGCGTGCCTGGGACGAGCACGCGGACCCCTTCACCAACGCGGTGCGGATCACCATCTCCACCCTGCGCAAGCGCCTGGGGGTTCCACCCGCCATCCACACCGTGCCCGGAGTCGGCTACCGCATGGAGGAACCCGGCCAGGAGGCGCACCGATGACCAGCGCGCGGCAACCGACCACGAGCGATGCCCTGTTCAAGTGCCGCCCCCGGCGACTGACCGCACGTCTGCGCCTGACCCTCAGCTACGCCCTCTTCGTCGTCGTCACGGCCGCGACCACGCTCTTCGTGGTCTACGTCGTCATGCGGTTCGTGCCCGACTATCCGCTGACCGCGGTCGATCCCCGCGACAACGCCCGGGTGCCGACCCGCGAGGAGATCCTCGATGCGCTCCTACGGATCTCCGGGTTCGCGCTGTTCTCGCTCGCCGTCGTCGGGATCGTGGGCGGTTGGTTCATCGCCGGGCGGGTGCTCCAGCCGCTCCAGGACATCACGGACGCCGCACTCCAGGCAGCGGAGGGCTCGTTGGACCACCGCATCGGACTCGCCGGCCCTCGGGACGAGTTCACTCATCTCTCCGATGCGTTCGACCACATGCTCGGCCGCCTCCAGGAGTCCTTCGAGGCGCAACAGCGCTTTGCCGCCAACGCCTCCCACGAGCTTCGCACTCCACTCGCGGTCAATCGTGCCCTGCTCGACGTCGCCCGCACGGACCCCGACGGCCAGGACTATCCCCAGTTGGTCTCCCGACTGCATGAGACCAATCAGCGCGGCATCGAGATCGTGAACGCCCTGTTGCAGCTCTCCGCGATCGGACACACCCCGCCCGAGTTGGCCCCTCTCGATTTATCCGAGACGGTCACCGAAGCGCTCGGCGTCGTCCGCGCCGAGGCAGCAGCCCGCTCCGTCGCGGTGCACGCCACCATCCGACCGGTCTCCGTGTCCGCCAATGACGTCCTGTTGCAGCAGGCCACGGTGAACTTGCTGCACAACGCCATTCGTCACAACCGCCCGGTCGATGGCCGGCTGCAGCTCACGGCCGGCCCCTCATCCACCGCGCCAGGGCACGTCGACATCACCGTCAGCAACACGGGCCCGGCGTTGAGCCCCGAGGCCGTCGCCACCTTCACCGAGCCCTTCCTCCGTGGCGAGGGCCGCACATCGGGCCCGGGGCACGGATCCGGCCGGCGGGTGCACGGCCTCGGACTCGCCATCGTGGCCGCCATCACCACCGCGCACCACGGTGAACTCATCCTCAAGCCCAACCCCGACGGGGGCCTGACGGCGATAGTCCGGCTACCCGCGACGGCCGACTGATCACGCCAGTACGTTGGCGGCGGCCATCGCCTCAACTCCTCATCGCCGGCGTCGTCGGCGTCGTCGCAGCAGCCCACTCTCCGCGCGTGCACGATTCCACCGAAAGGATCATATGCTCAGGCCATGCAACGCGATGTGATCGACGGAGTGCCCGTCCTGTGGTCAGAGGCGCCCGGTCCGCTTGAAGCCGCTCTCGTCTTCGGCCAGGGTGCTCGCGACGAGTCATTCCGCACCATCGGGGTCACGCACCTCGTCGAGCACCTCGCGATGAGCACCCTGCCGAGGCTGCACCACGAACACAACGCCTCCGTCTCCCTCAATCTGACCGACTTCAGCGTCAGCGGCACCGACGAGCAGGTCGTCGACTTCCTGGCCGCGGTCTGCAAGGCCCTCACCGCGCTGCCCGTCGATCGGATCGAGCGCGAGGCGGGAGTGCTGGCCGCCGAGGCCAGCGGGGTGGTCGACCCGGTCACTGCGGAGTTGCTGTCCGCGCGTTACGGTACCGTGGGCGCGGGGCTCGCCTCGTGGGACGGTCCCGGACCGGACCGCATCCCCGTCGAGGCCGTACACGAGACCGTAGCCCGGTCCTTCCACGCCGACAACGCCGTCCTGTTGCTCACCGGCCCGCCACCGCCCACCCTGCGGCTGCCCCTGCCGACCGGTGAACGGCCCGAGCGCGGCGGCGCCCAACCGGTGATGCTGACCGGCTCCCGTTGGCTCGCCGCGAACGTACCCGGCCCCGGTCTGGCGCTGACCGCGGACCTGGAAGACGCTGCGCTGACCGCGGCGCACGCCGTGCTCCAGGAGCGGCTTCGGCAGGTGCTGCGTCATCAGGAGGGGTTGTCGTACGACGTCGACGGCGCGCGGGTGCACACCGGGGGCGGTCGGGGCGAGTTCACCGTGGTCGTCGACGCCCGCGCCGGGCAGCAGCGACGCGTGGCGGAGATCCTGTGGCGCGAGACCCTGCGGCTGGCCGATCAGGGGGTCACCGCGGCCGAGCTCTCGGAGGAGGTCGCCGGTTTCCGCGAGGCGTGGCTCGACCCGCGGGCGACCCCGGCGGAGTTGGGGCAGGCAGGCGCGTGCCTGCTGTCCGGCCTCCCGTACGAGGACGCTGCGGCTCGTCTCGCCGCGCTCGCCGAGGTGACCCCGGACAGCGCGCGGCGGGCCTTCGCGACGGCCCTGTCCACCGCGCTGCTGGTCGTTCCCGAGGACGTCGAGGTGGAGTTGGCACAGCTGGACGGCGCCCCGCTCGCCGAGGGCAGTTGCGCCCACCCCCGTGGCGGGGAGCTTCCTGCCGGGGGCAAGCACTTCAAGCCGCCGATGTTCGCCCGGCTGCGCTTTCCGGAGGCCCGTACAGCCCGTCTGGTGGTCACCGACGACGGGTTGTGGAGCCGTGACGGCCGCGGGGACGTCCACCACCTGCCGTTCGCCGACGTGGTGGGCGTGGAGGTGAACGGGCCCGGGCGGGTGTTGTTCGGGCGCGGCAATTGCCTGATCCCGGTGGTGCCGGAGATGTTCGCCGGCATCGGCGAGGCGGTCGCCGCGATCGACGCAGGCGTGCCGAAGACGCTGCGCTACGAAACCTCCGCCTTCGCCGAGCGCGACGACGACGCTTGCGCACCGCCACCGCCGGCTCAGACGTCTCGGCGCTAGGGCAGGTCCGGGGGTGAGCGTCGTTCGCCCATGGACCGGAGGGAGGCTCCGCGAACCGAACGCGACGGGGAGGCCACGCCCGAGGGCCTGTTCAGGAACGAGGTGCGGCCACCGGGTCGATGGGGGTGAGCACCCCCAGGCGGTCCTCTATCGCTTGGGCCGCGGCCAGGCACAGGTCCTCCCGGAAGGCCCGTCCCACGATCTGCACACCGGTGGGGAGCCCGTCGGTCACCCCCGTCGGCACGGCCACGGCCGGTACGCCCACGAAGCTGGTGGCCGTGGACAGACGCATTCCCGAGGTGACCCGGTCGCAACCCGCTTGGTCGCGCGATTCCAAGCCCGGCTCGAACGGCGGCTCGGTGAAGACCGGGCCGAGCAATAGCGGATGGCTGTCGAGGAACTCGGCCCAGGAGCGTCGGATGCCGAGCCAGGTGCCCATGAGCGCCATGAGTTCGTCGGCACCGGCGGGCGGTGTCCGCTCCATCGCGAAGGAGAGGTAGCGGTCGCCGCCCGCGCCGAGCAGGGTGCGCACGGCGGGCCACGCAGGGGCGAACTCGGTGAGGGTGATGCGGCCGTAGGCGTCGAGCGCTTCGTCCAGCCGCGGCACGTCGGGCACGTCGCACACGGCGTACCCCGCGTCCCGTAGGGCTTCGGCGGCCCGCTCGACCGCCGCCCGTACGGAGGGGTGGACGCCGTGACCGCCGGGGTCCGCTACGACCGCGACGCGGACGGGCGCGGGCAGCGGTTCGCCGTAGCGCGGCACGGGCACCGCCCGCGGGTCGCGTGGATCGGTGCCGGCCAGGACGTCGTAGGCGAGCTTCAGGTCTCCCACGCGGCGCGCCAGCGGGCCGTCGGTGACGAGCATCTGCGACGCGGGGCCCGTGTCGTCGGAGCTCAGCACGCGCTGGTCGGCCGGGAAGCGGCCGGTGGAAGGCTTGAGCGCGGCCACCCCGCAGAACTGGGCGGGGAGGCGGACCGAGCCCCCGGCATCGCTGCCGAGCCCGAGCGCGGCCATACCGGTGGCCACGGCGACCCCGTCGCCCCCGCTGCTGCCGCCCGGGGTGCGCCGGTCGTCCCAGGGGTTGACGGTGTCGCCGAACAGTTCGCTGCGGGAGTGCACACCCGCCAGGATCAGGGTGGGCATGTTGCTGTGCCCGATCGGGACGGCGCCGGCCGCGCGCAGCCGCGCCACGGGCAGGGCGTCCGCCGCTGCCACCAGGTCGCGAAAGCGCGGGACCCCGAAGGTGGTCGCGACGCCCTCGACGGGCGTCGATTCCTTCACCGTGAACGGCACGCCCGCCAGCGGACCCAGTTCCTCGCCCGCGGCCCGTCGTCGATCGATGGCCGCCGCGGCTTCGCGGGCGCGTTCGGCGAGGAGTTGGGTGACCGCGTTCATCCGCGGGTTGACTTCCGCGATCCGCCCCAGATGGCTGTCGACGAGGTCCACGGCGCTCACCTCCCCTCGACGTACCGCCTCCGCCTGGGCTCCGGCGGACAGCTTCCACAGGGCGTCCGGCATGTTCTCGGCCATGGGCTCGACCCACTCCCTCACGTTCCGATGCGGTTGCATCGGAACTGTAGACCACGTACCGATGCACCCGCATCGAATAAAGTGCACACAGCCGCGGCGGAAGCCGCGGGAAACGTGTACGAGCAGCGAGGAAGGTGGCGACATGCCGCGGCAGGTGGACCACGAGGGCCGTCGCCGGCTGATTGCGGAGGCAGTCTGCCGACTCGCCGACGAACGCGGCCTGGAGGGCGTGACGCTGCGGGACGTCGCGGCCCGCGCGCAAGTGTCGATGGGAGCCGTGCAGCGCTGCTTCAGCACCAAGGACGAAATGTTGGCCTTCACGCTCGACCACGTCGGCGAGCGGATCGGGGAACGCGTGCGCGCGCGGGTGGTGCGCGCCCCAGCGCAGTCGGCGGCGAGCGCGCTCGGTCATGCGGCCACGGAGGTGTCGCTCCTAGACCCGGCGCACCGGGCCGAGGCTCGGGTGTGGCTCGCCTTCGTCGCCCAGGCTGCCGTCAGCCCGGAGCTGGCACGCAGGTTGCGGACGAATTACGCAGCGCTGGAAGAGGTGTTCGCCGAGCTCGTCGCGGAGGGCGGCGCGGACGCCGGCGGGAGCGGAGGCGTTGAACCCCGACGGGAGGCCCGCGCCCTGTTGGCCCTCGCCGACGGCCTCACCACCCACGTACTCATCGACCGCCTCACCCACGAGGAAGCACTCGGGGTGCTCGACGCACATCTCGCCGCGCTGTGGCAGCGGATGGCCGGTTCGTAGCCCTGAGGGGCGTCCCGTTGGCCGGGCCTTAGGTGGAGCCCGCTCCACCACAAATGGGGGAGGTAGCCGGCGCGCCCCGAGGCGCCGGCGCTCCTAGCCTTTCGGCCATGCCCTCCGTACTGCTCCTCGCCTTCGCCGCCCTCATCGCCTCCACGGCCCCCGCCTCCGCGACTCCGGCCTCCGCCCCGTCGACGGGCGCGGAGAGCAGCCGCACGGCGCTCCAGCGCAGTGTGGAGGAGTTGACCGGGCCTCACGACCTCGCGGGAGCCGCAGCCCTGGTGACAGATCCGCGCGGCAAGCGGTGGTCGGCGGCCAGCGGACGGGCCGACCTGGGCACGGGCCGGGCGATGAACGCCACCGACCGGTTCCGCATCGGCAGCATCACCAAGACGTTCACCGCAGTGACCGCCCTCCAGTTGGCCGACGAGGGGCTGTTGTCGCTCGACGCGTCCGTGGAGCGGTATCTGCCGGGCCTGGTGCGCGGCCACGGGTACGACGGCCGCACCATCACCGTACGGCAGTTGCTCCAGCACACCAGCGGACTGCCGGACCACAGTGACGCCCTCGCCGACGCCGACGTCTCCTGGCTGCGCCGCCACCACTTCGCCCCGCGGGAGTTGGTGGAGTTGGCGCTGCGCGAACCGCGCCCGACGTCGCCGTGGCACTACTCGACCACCAACTACGTCCTGGTCGGCCTGGTCATCGAGGCAGTCACCGGCCGACCCGCGGAGACGGAGGTCACCCGTAGGGTCATCGAGCCGCTGGGGCTGCGCGACACCTATTGGCCGGGCTCCTCCCCCACCATCCGGGGCCCGCACTCGCGCAGTTACTTCACGGTCCGCGAGGGCGGCGCCGACGGCGCGTGGGTCCAGGTGGACGGCACGACGTGGAACACCTCGGCGGGCGGCGTCGGCGGTGCGCTCGTCTCCACGACGGCCGATGTGAACGCCTTCTTCGCCGCCCTGCTCGGCGGGCGGCTGCTGAGCCCCGAACGGCTGGCCGAGATGCGGACGACCGTCGCCGGAGACCCGAATCGACTCGGCCCCGAAGGCCGGTACGGACTCGGTCTGATCACCGGCCCGCTGCCGTGCGGCGGCCGTTTCACCGGGCACACCGGCGGCACCCGCGCCGGCCATCACACCATCAGCGCCGCGGCGCCGGACGGACGGCAGGTGACAGTGGTCGTCAACGAGACCCCGCGCACCGAAGAGGCAGCCCACGCCCTGCTCGCCGCGGTGAACACGGCCCTCTGTCCCTGACGGACACTCCGGACACTCCCTAGGGGGCGTGCCCCTCGGCGTACTGCTCGGCGTACGCGTCCGTCGCCGGGACGACGGTGATGACGTCGACCATCACCCCGTCCGGGCCGGCGACGATGAAGTGGCGCTGCCCGAACTCCTCGGTCCGCAGCGGCAGCAGTTCCGGCAACTGCGCGGTGCCGACGAGGCGGCGGTACTCCGCGTCCACGTCCTCGACCTCGAAGTTCAGCAGGAGCCCGCCCTCGATCGGATTGCGGTGCCCCTCCGGGACGCTGGCGTGGGTGGGGTCGAGCAGGGCGAGTTCGTACTGCGGGGCGTCGGGGCGGCGCAGGCTCACGTACCAGTCGGCTTCGAAGGTGACCTCGAAGCCGAAGTGACGGGTGTAGAAGTCGCGGGACGCGGCGACGTCGCGGGTGCAGATCACCGGGTAGAAGCCGCTGAGCGCGCTGGTCATGAGGGGTCCTCTCGTCGTGCTGGAGCGGGGCGGCCGCGGGCCGCACCCTTTTCACATACCCAAGGTATGCGAAGTGTGGAGTTAGCATACCCGGGGTACGCGAAAAGGGAAGGACGGTACGGACATGGCCACCAGTCGGGCCGAGCAGCGGGCGGCGACGCGACGGGCGTTGCTCGCGGAGGGGCGGCGCCGCTTCGCCGCCGACGGGTACCACGACGTCGTGCTCGCGGAGGTGGCCGCCGCCGTCGGCGTCACCAAGGGCGCCGCGTACCACCACTTCGCGAGCAAGGCGGGCCTCTTCCGCGCCGTGGTCGCCGAGGTCCAGACCGAGTTGGGCGAGCGGGTCGCCGCGGCGGCCGACGCCCACGCCGACCCTTGGGAACAGCTTCGGGCCGGCTGCCGGGCCTTCCTCGCGGCCGGAGCCGATCCGGCCGTCCGTCGCATCGTGCTGGTGGACGCGCCCACGGTGTTGGGCTGGGACGAATGGCGCGCCATGGACGACGACGCATCGGCCCGGCACCTGGCGGAGGCACTGGAGTCCCTGGTGGCGGCGGGCGTCATCGCGGACCAGCCGGTGGCGCCGCTGGCCAGGCTGCTGTCCGGGGCGATGAACGAGACGGCGATCTGGCTGGCGCGCTCGACCGCCCCGTCCGCGCTCACCGACGCCGAGCAGGCCCTGGACCGCCTACTGTCCGGATTGCGGACGCAGGAATCCGCAGAATAGGACGCACCCCCTGCCGCCGGCGGGCGTAACGCGGCACACTGCCGGGCATGCCCACTACGACCGAGCGTTGGACCCCCACTCACGGCGAGCCCTACCGCCCCGTCCCGTATCGACCCGAGCGCATGCCCCAGGACGAGTCCCTGGCGCGGGCGGCCGAGTTGCGGGCCCGGATGGACGAGCGGCGCACGGTGCGCCAGTTCGCCCCGGACCCCGTACCGCTCCAGGTGGTCAGGGACGCCATCGCCTGCGCCGCGACGGCGCCGTCCGGCGCCCACCAGCAGCCCTGGACGTTCGTCCTGGTCCGGGACCCCGACATCCGTCGGCGCATCCGTCAGGCGGCCGAGGAGGAAGAGCAGATCTCCTACGACGGGCGGCTCGGCGACGAGTGGTTGGCGGCGCTGCGCCCGCTCGGCACCGACGAGGTCAAGCCGCACCTGACGGACGCGCCGGCGCTCGTCGTCGTCTTCCAGCAGCGCTACTGGCTCGGCACGGACGGCAGCAAGCGCAAGCACTACTACGTGGACGAATCGGTGGGGATCGCGGTCGGCATGCTCCTGAGCGCCCTCCACCTCTCCGGGCTCGCCGCCCTCATCCACACGCCGAGTCCGATGCGCTTCCTCTCCGAAGTCCTCGGCCGGCCGGCGAACGAGAAGGCGTTCGCGGTGATTCCGGTCGGATATCCAGCGCCGGACTGCCAGGTGCCCGACCTGGTGCGCAAGTCACTGGACCAGGTGATGGTCGAGATCTGAACCACGGGCGGGCCGTACCCAGCGGCCCCGGCACTCTCGATCAAGTCATGGCCATGACAGTACAGTCGGCGCATCCGCATCCACTCAGTCGGTGCGCAGCCACCGCGGCGGTACGCGCACCCCGTGCCAAGGAGCGCCCATGCCCAGCAACCGCACCCCGGCCTGGATCCTGCCCGCACTGCTCGCGGTCACGGTGACCGCCGCGCTCGTCGCCGTACCGGGAGTGGACGGGGCGGCGCCGTCGTCCTCCGCGGTGCCGGTCGCCGCCGAGCAGGACCAAGCCGGGCCCGGCGCCGCTGCGCAGTCCGAAGCGGCGCAGGGCAAGCCCGGTGCCAAGCCCCGGCCGGACGCCCGTGACGTCGTGCTCGCCGTGCACGGCGGCGCGGGCGCCGCCCTGGACCGGGAGACGACCACGCCCGCGCGCGAGAAGGCGTACCGCGACGGGCTGGCCCGCGCGTTGCGCGCCGGACAGGAGGTCCTCGACCGCCGCGGCACGAGCCTTGACGCCGTGGCGGCCGCGGTGAAGGTGCTGGAGGACGATCCGCTGTTCAACGCGGGCAAGGGTGCGGTGTTCACCGCCGACGCCGCCCACGAGTTGGACGCCTCCGTCATGCGCGGCTCCGACCTCGCGGCGGGCGCCGTCGCCGGGGTGCGCAGCCTGCGCAATCCGGTCGAGGGCGCCCGGCTGGTGATGGAGAAGTCCCGACACGTCCTCCTTGCCGGGGAGGGCGCGGACGACTTCGGCCAGCAGCACGGCCTGGCGACCGTCACCCAGGACTACTACTGGACCCAGGCCCGCTGGGACGCCCTGCTGCGTGCGAAGGAGACGGCCCGCGGCTCCAAGACGGCCGCCAAGACGCCCGAAGCCCTGGCCGACGAGCAGTCCAAGGGCACCGTGGGCGCCGTGGCCCTCGACGGCCGGGGCGACCTCGCGGCGGCCACCTCGACCGGCGGACTCACCAACAAGCTGCCCGGCAGGATCGGCGACTCCCCCGTCATCGGCGCCGGTACGTACGCGAAGAACGGCACGCTCGCCGCCAGTGCCACCGGCGCCGGCGAGGTGTTCATCCGGGGCGCGGCGACCTCGACGATCTCCAACCTCGTGGAGTTCGCCCGGCTGCCGCTGGCGTCCGCCGCCTACGAAGTGATCGTCAAGCGGCTGCCCGCGCTCGGCGGGGACGGCGGGGTGATCGCCCTGGGCCCGAACGGCGACTTCGACGCCCCGCACAGCAGCCCGGGCATGCTGCACGGATATCTGACCGAGGACGGCACGGTCGTCACCAAGGTCTTCCCCGACGAGTCGCCCGCGAACACCTGACCCCGACGCACCCCCGCTGCCCCGGCGCATCCCCGCCGGCGGGCCACCCAGCGCGCCTCCCCGGTCACCGACGGCCATCAGGGCAGTTCGGCCCGCCGGCCATGGCCGTTCGACCCATGGCGGGCCCCGGTCGGCGGGCTGAGACTGGAGGCAGGCAGTACTGCGCGAGCACGAAGATGGGAGTGCTGTGATGAACGGTCCGGTCGTGGTCGGAGTCGACGGCTCGGAGTCGAGCCTCAGCGCCGTGGAGGTGGCGGCGCGCGAGGCGCGGCTGCGCGGTGTGGGGCTTCGGGTGGTGCATGCGTTCATCTGGCCGAAGATGCACGTGAACCTGGAGCCGTCACCGGTGGGGCCCCGCGAGGGCGGGCTGCGCAACTTGGCCGAGCGCTATCTGCGGGACGCCGTGGAGCGGGCGCGGGAGAGCGAGCCGGGCGTGGAGGTCACCCAGGACCTGGTGACCGGCGAAGCGCTGACCGTGTTGGAGGCGCTGTCGCGCGAGGCGTCGCTCGTGGTCGTGGGCAGCCGCGGCATGGGCGGGTTCGTGGGCCTGCTGGTCGGCTCCACGGCGGTGCACCTGGCCGCCCACGGGCGCTGCCCGGTGCTGGTGGTGCGGGGCGCACCGGACCGCACCGGTCCGGTGCTGATCGCGGTGGACGGCTCGCCGGAGGCGGACGAGGCGGTCGGGTTCGCCTTCGCGGAAGCCTCCCTGCGCGGCGCGGAACTCGTCGCGCTGCACGCCTGGAACACCTGGACCGAGCGCGGCGGCGACGACCCGGGGCATCCGAGCAATCTGGTCGACGGCATCGACCGGCTCCGGGACACGGAGGAACGGTTGCTGGCCGAGGCGCTGTCGGGCTGGCAGGACAAGTACCCCGACGTCACGGTGCACCGACGGCTGGTGCACGACCGGGTCCGGCAGGCGCTGATCGAGGCCAGCGAGGACGCCCAGTTGGTGGTCGTGGGCGCACGGGGCCGCGGCGGCTTCGCCGGCCTGCTGCTGGGCTCGGTCAGCCAGGCGCTGCTGCACCACGCGCACTGCCCGGTCGCGGTGGTGCGCGGAGGCCGCCCCTGAGGCGACGGGCCGACACGGGCCAAGGAGCGCAAGGGCCGTGACCTGAGGATCGTCGAGCAAGACGAGTGAGACGTGGGGCGTGCACCGCATGGCGGTGTGCGCCCCACCGTCGTAGGGGGCATGGCAGAAAAACCGTCGGGGGCACGCGGCGTACCCCGCCGGACCCGGACACTCCGGACGAACCCATCGCGCCCCGAGCGACACAGTCCCTACGATGCTTGCGGAACCACGGCACCAACGGCCCATCGGGGGGTACACCTTGCCGCAGCACATTCGACCGGACCGACCAGAGCGACCGCACCGGCCGACCGACCGCGCAGGGGCCGTGTGGTCCGACTTCTGCGCCGTCTCCGCCAGCCCCGCGCTGCGCCGACGGCTGATCGCCGAACAGGAGGGCCCCGGCGACCGGGTGCAGACGCTGGCGGCCCAACCCTCGCTCGCACCGGGCGCCCGACCTCCCGGCTACGACGACGGCACGATCATCCCGGCCGACGACTTCCCGCCCGGCACCCCGCAGTTCACCGTGATGACGGCGGCCGGCGACCGCAAGCCGCTGCGCGGCGAGGTGCGGGTGGCCGTGGTCCTGGCGGACTTCTCCGACAAGCCGATGGCCGCCACCGAGCAGCACTTCGAGGAGTTGTTCTTCTCCCTCGGCGTGCTGCCGAACGGCAGCGTCCGCGAGTACTTCCGCGAGGTGACGCACGGCCTGGTCGACATCGTCGGCGAGGTCGTCGGCCCGCTGCGGCTGCCGCAGCCGCACGCCTGGTACGCCAACGACAACTGCGGCGTGGGCACGCCGAGCGGCACCGCGCGCGCCCCGATCATGGCGCGGGACGCCGCGCTCGCCGCGGACGGCGCCATCGACTTCGGCCCGTACGACAACGACGGCAACGGCTTCGCCGACGCCTTCATCGTGGTGCACGCCGGCACCGGCGGCGAGACCAGCGGCAGCCGGGGCGACCTGTGGTCGCACAAGTGGGTGCTGCCGAAGGCCCACGTCACCGACGGCACGAAGGTGTACGCGTACCTCACGATCCCGGAGGACGCGAAGATCGGCGTGTGCGCGCACGAGTTGGGCCACCTCCTCTTCGGCTTCCCCGACCTGTACGACACCGACGGCTCGTCGGAGGGCGTGGGCGACTGGTGCCTGATGTCCGGCGGTTCGTGGGGCGGCAACGGGGACGTGCCCGTCCACCCCTCCGCGTGGTGCAAGGTGCAGCAGGGGTGGGCGCAGGCCGCCGTGGTGGCCGGAAACGGCAGCGTCACCTTCGACGACGTCAAGTCCAGCCGCACCGTCCACCGGCTCTGGAAGTCCGGAGTCGACGGAGGCGAGTACTTCCTCGTGGAGAACCGGCAGCGCAGCGGGTACGACGTGTCCCTGCCGGCGGGCGGGCTGCTGGTGTGGCACATCGACGAGGGCCGCGAGGACAACGTCGACGAGAAGAGCGGCTACAAGGTCGCGCTCCTCCAGGCGGACGCCCTGCGCGACTTGGAGCTGGACCGCAACGGCGGCGACGGCGGCGACCCCTTCCCGGGCAGCGCCGGCAACACGGCGCTCACCGAGAGCACCTCGCCCAGCTCGCTCTCGCGCGCCGGCACGGACAGCGGGGTGCGGCTGATCGACATCTCCGCGACGGATGGGAGCGTGACCGCGACGGTCACCGTCATCTGAAGCGGACGCCGTCGGCCTCGACCGGGATCCACAGCTCCGCCGCCGCCCGCCGTCCGTCCTGCGACAGCTCGACGCGCAGCATTTCGGGCCCCGGCCTGGTGCGGTACGGATTGGCGGGGAACCACTGGGTGAAGACGTCCCGCCACAGGTACTGAAGCGCTTCGGGAAACTCCCCGCGGTAGGCGAACACCGCCCAGGTTCCGGCGGGGACCGGGAGCCGATCCAGGTCGTCGGGCGGCCGGACCGAGGTCACCACCCCGTGGTAGTAGGTGAATTCGGTGCCCTCGGCCCGGCCGGGGTCGAGGTCGTCCGTCACCCCGAGCAACCCCGTCGGCTCCTGGTCACCCAGCTCGGCGATGCGGTCGAGCACGTCCCGGTCGATGCCCCGCACGAACGCGGCCAGGGCCGGATTGGCGCCCACGTGGACCAAGGGGGCCCGGGTCTTCCTTCCGACGACCGCGAAGGCGTCCTTCTCGACGACGCGGTAGCGCATGGTGCTGCTCCCTTCCACGGTGAGGCGGAAGGAGAGCCGTGACTGGGAGCGCAGGACCGCTCCGGTGCGCCGGGCCTGCCCCGGGCCCACCCCGTGGAAGGCCCGGAACGCGCGGGCGAAGGACTCGCCCGAGCCGTATCCGTGGGCCGTCGCGACGTCCAGCAGCGTCCGGTGCCCGGCGACCACCTCGGCGCCGGCGACGGTGAGCCGACGGTGTCGTACGTACTCCGACAGCGGCATTCCGGCCAAGGCGGAGAACAGCCGACGGAAGTGGTACTCCGAGGTCATCGCGACGGCCGCCAGTTCGGCGACGTCGACGGTGCCGTCCAGGCGCTCCTCGATGAGCTCCATGGCTTCGTTCAGCCGGTCCAGCACTCCCGGCCCCCTTCCTCGTCGATCGCCACCGTAGGAAGGGCCCACTCTGCCGCACCCGACGTTCGGTGCCCGATCCGGTGCGGTCGGCCGCGACTCAGCCGCCCGGGGGCGCTGCGGGGGCGGGCATCCGGTCGCCGTCGAAGACGCCCGGGGAGTCGGCGGGCGCGGAGTTGAGCACCCACAGGCCGGCGAGGGTCGCGAGGGTGAAGACGACCGCGATCAGGGTGCCCAGGACGAGCCGCCTGCGCCGTTCGCGGCGGTGCCACTGTCCGCGCGCGGTGCGGTACGCATCGGGTGCCGCATGGACGTGGCCGGCGAGGGCGGCCATCGCCTCCCGCAGTCGCTCTTCGGTCTGCACCGGTGCGGACACCGGGCCGGTGCCCCCTGCGGCGCCTATCGCCCCCGCTTCGCCCGCGTCACCCGCGTGGTCGGCGTTCATCGGCGGCCCTCCATCATCTGCGTCAGGGCGGCGAGACCGCGCGCGGTGTGGGTCTTGACGCTGCCGGCCGAGATCCCCATCGATGTGGCTATCTCACCCTCCTTCAGGCCCATCCAGTGTCGCAGGACGAGCGCTTCGCGTTGCCGGGCGGGCAGTTGTTGGAGGGCTTGGATCAGGGCCTGCTGGTCGTCGTGGAGCAGCGCCGTGTACTCGGCGGACGCGGCCGGCTCCGTGGAGGGCGCCTCGGCGTGCTTGCGGACGATCTGGAGGTGGCGTATCCGCATCCGGGTGAGGTTGCAGACCACCGAGCGCAAGTACGCCTCCGCCCGGGCCACGTCGCGCAGTTTGCGCCACTTGCGGTAGATCTCGTAGTACGCCTCGGCGACGATGTTCTCCGGGTCGTCCGCGCCGAGGAGCGCGGCGAGGCGGAGCATCGAGGTGTAGTGGGCCTCGAAGAGGCGGGCGAGCGCGGCCTCCCGCTCGCCGTCCGCGCCGTCGACGGCGGTCGCGATGGTGTCGTCGACGGCGTTCGCCGCCGCTGGCTGTTCCTCGTCGGCGGCGGCTGCGGCGCGGTGGTGGCGGACCGTCACGACCGGGGAGCGCAGGGCGCGCGGGCTGCGTCTCATGGCGTACTCGTTCCGGTCTCGGGGCGGCGGCTGGCTCCGGGGCGGTGGTGCGGCGCGCCCGCGCCGCGGCGACGCGGCGCGCCCCTGCGGCGCAGCAGGGTTGTGCCCGCTCCGACGACCGCGAGGTTGAGCAGCAGCGCCACGAGTCCCGCGTACACCTCCGGGCCCTGGCCGCCCGCTCCGACGGGCACGAAGGACACCACGGGTGAGAAGCCCTCCCTGACGACCACGACCGTACCGAACGCCATGCCCGCCGCCCATCCCCCGAGCAGTGCGCGCGGGTGCAACAGCCGGGTGTAGAGGCCGACGGCGACGGCGGGCAGGATCTGGAGGATCCAGACGCCGCCCAGGAGTTGGAGGTTCACCGCCGCCTGGTCGCGCAGTCCGAAGACGAAGGCGATCGCGCCCAGCTTCGCCGTGAGCGAGACGACCTTGGCGATGCGGACCTGGTGTTTGGGGGTCGCGGTGGGGTGCACGTACTCGACGTAAACGTTGCGGACGAACGAGGTGGCCGCCGCCACGGACATCACCGCGGCCGGCACCAGGGCGCCCACCGTGATCGCCCCGAAGACGAGTCCCGCCAGCGGGGCACTCATCAGTTGGTCGACCAGCATCGGCACGGCGGACTCGGCGCCCAGGGGCGCGGTGCGGATGCCGACCGCGATCGCGGCGATGCCCAGCAGCCCGAAGAGCGCGAGCACGGCCGTCCAGGCGGGCAGGGCCACGGAGACCTTGCGCAAGGTGGCGGGCCCGGACGCGGCGAAGGCGACCGTGAGCACGTGCGGGTACATCAGCAGGGCGAGCGCCGAGCCGACGGCCAGCGAGGCGAAGGCCGGTTGCTGGCCGGCTTCGAGGACCAGGGGATGGGTCTCCGGACGTTCGTGGGTGGCCAGTTTGGCCGCCGCCGCGTCGAAGACGCCGCCGGGGCCGCCGAAGACGTCCAGCACCAGCCAGACGAGGGCGAACACGGAGGCGAACACGGCGGCGCCCTTGAAGGCGGAGATCACGGCCGGGGCACGCAGTCCGTGCCGGTAGGTGGCGATCGCGAGACCGGCGAAGAGGGCGACCATCGCGAGGTCGGCGACGACCGGCGATGCGTCGGTGACGCCGACCGCCACCAGGACCGCGCGGATCCCGAGGAGTTGCAGCGCCAGGTACGGCATCGTGGCGAGGATGCCGGTGAGGGCGACGGCGAGCGCCAGGCCCGGGGAGTCGTACCGCTGCCGGACATAGTCGGCGACGGTGACGTGGCCGCCGGCACTGACCGCCGACCACAGCCGGGGCAGCAGCACGAAGGCCATCGGGCAGACGATCACCGTGTACGGCACCGCGAAGAAGGCGAGGGCGCCGTTGCCGTAGGCGAGGCCGGGGACGGCGGTGAAGGTGTACGCGGTGAAGACCGTGCCGCCGAGCAGCAGCCAGATCCAGCCGGCGCCCAGACTCCGGTCGGCGAGCGCCCAGCCCTCCAGCGACGGCAGCCGGTCGGTGCTGCGGAAGCGTCGCGCGGACGCCGCCAGCAGGGACGCGGCGCCGATGACGGCGAGGAACGCCGTGGCTACGGCCCCATCGGGCATCGGTCACCATCCGCGGTGCGGTTCTTCGGCGGTGCCGGTCGGCACGCGCGGTCCGTCATCGGTCGGGCCGTCCGCACCGAAGGCGCCGACGGTCCGCCCGCGCCCTGACGACCTGAGGAAATCCACCGGACGTCCCTGTCAACCAAACCGCGGCGACCGGCAACTCTTCCACAGACCGGCGTCAACACCGAGTGTTCGCCGGGAGGTCGGGGGCGATCGTCCGGCCGGCAACGGACATCTGCGGAGGTTCTGTGACAGCGAGCGTGCGGGGTGCGGGGCGGGACGGTCCGGTGGCCGTGTCGCGCGCCCGTCGGGTGGCGGCCGGGGTCCTCCTGATCGCGCCGCTCGTCGCGCTGGTGTGGGTGCCCTGGTACGCGACGGAGCGTCCGCGCCTTGCGGGGGTGCCGTTCTTCTACTGGTACCAGTTGGCCTGGGTGCCCGGTTGCAGTCTGGCCCTGTTCGTCGCCTACCGGCTGACCCGTCCGCGCCGCCCCGAGTCCTGACGCCGCCGTGCCGTTCGCCGCCGTGCCGTCCCCGTTCGCGGGGCGCGGCCGTGAAAAGTCCCCGTCCGCGCCACGACCACCGTCCATCCGTCGAGACCGTCAGGTCGAAACCGTCCGACCGCTCAAGGAGCCTGTGTGTCCCGGTCCCCCGTATCCGCATTGCGGGCCAATCCCAAGTCGATCCTCCTGTGGTCCGCCGTCGCGCTCGTCGGCGCGATCTGTTGGGGGGTGTTGGCGCTCGCCCGCGGCGAGGAGATCTCCGCGGTCTGGCTGGTCGCCGCCGCCCTCGGTTCGTACGCCATCGCCTACCGCTTCTACGCGCGCTTCATCGTGACCCGGGTGCTCAAGCCCGACGACACCCGGGCCACCCCGGCGGAGCGGCTGGAGGACGGCGTCGACTACCAGCCGACGGACCGTCGGGTGCTGCTCGGCCACCACTTCGCCGCGATCGCCGGCGCCGGCCCGCTGGTGGGGCCGGTGTTGGCGATGCAGATGGGCTATCTGCCGGGCACGCTCTGGATCGTGTTCGGCGTGATCTTCGCCGGTGCCGTGCAGGACATGGTGGTGCTGTTCCTGTCCATGCGGCGCAACGGCAAGAGCCTCGGCCAGATGGCCCGTGAGGAGATCGGCAAGGTCGGCGGGACCGCGGCGCTGATCGCCGTCTTCGCCATCATGATCATCTTGCTGGCGGTGCTGGCGCTGGTCGTGGTGAACGCCCTCGCCGAGTCGCCCTGGGGCACCTTCTCCGTGGCGATGACCATCCCGATCGCCCTCTTCATGGGCTTCTACCTGCACATCCTGCGGCCCGGCCGGGTGTTGGAAACCAGCCTCATCGGGGTCGCGCTGCTGCTGCTCGCGATCGTCGGCGGCGGCTGGATCCAGGAGTCCTCGCTGGCCGACGCCTTCACGCTGAGCCCGAAGACCCTGGTGTTCTGCCTGGTCGCGTACGGCTTCGTCGCTTCGGTGCTGCCGGTGTGGATGCTGCTCGCGCCCCGCGACTACCTCTCCACCTTCATGAAGATCGGCACGATCGCGCTGCTCGCGCTCGGCGTGGTCTTCGCCACGCCCGTGCTCAAGGCCGACGCGGTCACGTCGTTCGCCTCCAGCGGCGCGGGCCCGGTGTTCGCCGGGTCGCTCTTCCCGTTCCTCTTCATCACCATCGCCTGCGGCGCCCTCTCCGGCTTCCACTCCCTCGTCTCCTCCGGGACCACCCCGAAGCTGATCGAGAAGGAGTCGCAGGTCCGGATGATCGGCTACGGGGCGATGCTCATGGAGTCGTTCGTCGCCGTGATGGCCCTGATCGCCGCCGCGGTGCTCGACCCCGGCCTGTACTACGCGATGAACGCCCCGGCCGGCGTCCTCGGCAACACGGTCGAATCGGCGTCGGCGGCAGTGGCCAACCTCGGGTTCACCATCTCCCCCGAGGATCTGGCCGCCGCGGCGAAGGACGTCGAGGAGAGCACGCTCGTCGCCCGCACCGGAGGGGCGCCGACCCTCGCCGTCGGCATGTCGCAGATCTTCTCCGACGTCATCGGCGGCCAGGGCATGAAGGCGTTCTGGTACCACTTCGCCATCATGTTCGAGGCGCTGTTCATCCTCACGACCGTGGACGCCGGCACCCGAGTGGGACGATTCATGTTGCAGGACATGCTGGGCAACGTGTGGAAGCCGATGGGTCGGGTGCAGTGGAAGCCGGGCATCTGGCTGGCGAGCGCCCTGGTCGTCGCCGGCTGGGGGTACTTCCTGTACGCGGGGGCGACGGACCCGCTCGGCGGGATCAACCAGCTCTTCCCGCTCTTCGGCATCGCCAACCAGTTGCTCGCCGCCGTGGCGCTGACCGTGGCCACCACCTTGCTGATCAAGTCCGGGCGGCTGCGTTGGGCGTGGGTGACCGGGGTGCCGCTGGCGTTCACGGTCGCGGTCACCTTCACCGCGAGTTGGCAGAAGGTCTTCTCCGACGACCCCCGGGTGGGCTTCTTCGCCCAGCGGGAGCGGTTCGCCGACGCGATCGACGCGGGGAAGGTGCTGGCGCCCGCGAAGAACATGGACGACATGGACACCATCGTCCTCAACTCCACCGTGGACGGGGTGCTGATCGTGCTGTTCGTGCTCCTCGTCGCCACGGTGCTCGTCAACGCGGCCGTGGTGTGCGTGCGGGCGGTCCGCGCGCCCGCCCTGCCGCCGACGACCGAGACCCCGTACGTGGCCTCGCGGATCAGCACCACGAAGGAGAAGGAGCTGGCAGAGGTGCGCGAGTGACGGTCTCCACCGTGACGCGGGCCCTGCGGCGCGGCGCGCGCACGGTGCTCTGGTACCTGCGCGAGGTCAGCGGCGAGACGGCGTACGACCGGCACTGCGTGCACCACCGCCGCGACCATCCGCACCTGCCGCCGCCGACCCGGCGCGAGTTCCAGCGCCAGCGGGCCCGGAAGTTGGAGCAGGAGCCGCAGTCCCGCTGCTGCTGACCCCACTGCCCGAGGGGCGCCGCTACGCGCGCCCCTCGGGCACCGTACGTTCGACCATCATGTTCCAGCCGGGCAAGGACGGGTGCGCGATGGCTGGATCCAAGCCCCCTTTGAAGGGCCTCGCAAACCTGTGCGAGCATGTACGACGCATCCGGTCCGCCACGCCGAGAACCACGGCGCCGGCCCGGACGCACAGCGAGGTCGACGGTGCTCGTGAACGTCCGGACCGCCCAGGTCAGGGTCCGGCGCCGAGCCCGACAGGGAGGGAGGCGGACATGGACGGCAGTAGTCCGGGCCACGATCGGC
The DNA here is from genome assembly GCF_044328175.1 of Streptomyces sp. NPDC017979. Lineage (NCBI taxonomy): Bacteria > Bacillati > Actinomycetota > Actinomycetes > Kitasatosporales > Streptomycetaceae > Streptomyces > Streptomyces sp. NPDC017979. The sequence goes on from NZ_JBIRGU010000007.1 coordinate 233,036, forward strand.
CCCTTTCCGGTTCGCGCACGGCCTCCTTCCCGGTCCGCCGCTGAGCGTCGGCCCTCGTGCCGGCGGCCGTTGAGCCGCCGCCCCGCGACGGCGCGCCGTGCGCCCTTCTCCGCGTTCTCCACCTGTGCACCGCCCCGGTCCGACCGACCCGGCGGCGTCACCACGTACGTCCCGCGGCGTGCCCGGCCGGGCAGCGCGGGTCCGCCCGTCCACCACCGTGGGGGTCTGTGATGGTCACGCTCAACTCGTCCGCGCCGAACCGCTCCAAGCGCCCCAACCTCGAACGTCAGGCGCTCGCCTTCACCATCGGGCTGTACCTCTTCATCTGCGCTGCCCTGTTGGTCGTCCACTACGGCGCACCCGAACCGCCGAGGAGCCAGTCCGGCTCCTCCTCCACGTCGCCCTACAACCCGTGACGGGAGCAACCGAGATGCCCAACAACGGACGCATGACGGGGACCTACGAAGTGGCCAGCCTGCGCAAGCACTGGGTGCAGGTGCCGGCCCGGGACGCCGCGGCACTGGCGAAGGCCGAGCGGACGACCGGCGCCGACTTCGCGACCGCCGGCGAACGGGTGTGGGAGGGCGACACCTTCGTCTACCTCCCGATCACGATCAACGTGCGCAGCGGTGCGAAGGTGCGCCGGGAACGACTCGTCTTCGCCCTCGGTGACGACGTCCTGGTCACCCTGCAACCCGAGGTGCCCTTCGCCCCCTTCGACAAGGCGCTGGCCCGGCTGCGCCGACTGCCCCACCTCGCACAGAGCGCGCACGGCGTGATGTACGCGCTGCTGTACGCCCTCAACGAGGCCCAGGAGCGGGTGATCGACTACGCCAGCGACGCCCTGGAGGCGATGAGCGACGAGATCACGCTGGCAACGGACGGCTACGACGACCGGGGCAGGGAGATCGGCGTCGGCAACATGCAGGACACGATCGCCCGGATGAACTCCGCCGAGGAGATCGTCTCCCGGTCACAGGAGTCCCAACTCCTGCTCGCCCGCGCCGCCCGGCACCTTCGGGCGGAGGCCGAGGGCCGCACCCCGGCGCTCGCACCGCTGATCGACGTGCTGATCGACGACATCAACGGAGTGAAGGAACACGCGAGCTACGAGCACGACAAGGTCCGCTACCTCCAACAGTCGATCATGACCTCGCTCGACGTGAAGCAGAACCAGATCGTCAAGGTGTTCACGATCATCACGGCGGTCTTCCTGCCGCCGACCCTGATCGCCACCTTCTACGGGATGAACTTCACGAACATGCCGGAACTGGCCTGGGAGCACGGCTTCCTGGCCACGACCCTCCTCACGTTCGTCGCCGCGCTGATCCCCCTGTGGTACATCCGGCGGCGCGGCTGGCTGCGGTAGGGCGCGGGGAAAGCAGCTCCGTCCGCCCCGGGGCCGACCGGGAGCGGCGGTCGGGGCGGTGGTGCGGCCCCGCCCCGGCCGTCACTCCTGGGGACAGCTCAGCCACCGCGCCACCGCGTCGGCGACGGGCTGCTCCGTCTCCAACTCGACGAAGCCGAACTGACCGCCCTGGTTGCATTCGAGGAACCACCAGGTCCCCTCGTCGTCCTCGGCGAAGTCGAAGGCGCCGTAGGCGAGCTGGGCCGTCTCCTTGTACTTCAGCACGGCGCGCCGCACGCTCTCCGGCGTCTGCACCGCGTGCCACTGGTGTCCCGTCTCCCCGTAGCGACCGTCGACCTGGCCCGGCTCGGCGAGCTTGCGCGCGGCGAAGAGTTCGTCGCCCACGCCGGTGAGCCGGATGTCCGCCCGCTTCGCGATGTACCGCTGGAGCAGGGTGGGTCCCGCGGCCACGTTGGTGAAGTCCGCGTCCGCGGGGACGAGCGTGGTGGGCAGCGCCATCGGGGGATCGCTCGGCGGCTTGCCCGACACCGCCTTCACCACGACGTTCCGGTACTGGTCGGCGAATTGCCGGGCGACCTGGGGATAGGTCGTGATCACGGTCGCGGGCACCGGAAACCCGCTGTCGTGCGCGATGCGCAGCTGCCACGGTTTCAACCGCGCCCGGGCAGCCGCACCCGGTTCGTTCATCCAGCGGGCCCGCGTGCTGTGCAGCATGCCGTACAGCGCCTGGCCGCTCTCCGCGGTCAGCCACGCGGACGGTTCTGCCGCGTGCGCCGCCGGTTCGCCGGGCCTGCGCACCCAGACGGCGCGCAAGCTGTCCATGCTGACCACACGCCCGCCGGTGGACAGATAGCCGCGGAATTCGCCCCGTACGTACTCGGCGGAGAGCGCGCCCTCCTGCGGAAGGTCCGCCGGGTCGAACCGGACGAGCGGGACGCCCCTCCTGTGGAGTTGCGCCACCACCATGTCCGCGGTCACGTCCTGCTCGCTGGTGAGGATCAGCACCGTCATCTGTGGGGGATCAGTCGTCGAAGTGGGTCGCGGAACCTGCTGTCGAGGTGGTGGTGCCGACCGCCGCCAGCAGCGCCCGGTCCGTGATGGCGGGACGGCCGTCCGGGAGGACGTTCAGCTGAAGGGCGGAGTCGTACGAGTACTGGTCGACGACTGGTGACAGCTCGGCCGGACGTGCGTAGTTCCACGCGAACGGTTTCATGCTTTTCTCCCTGCCCCGCACGGGACTGTTCTCGGGCCACTACGTGACCGCGTAAGGAGCAATACGTGGCGGTGATGTAGCCAGTTCATCACATAACGTCATATTGCTGAAAACGCTTGCCGCTGGACGCCCTTCCGACTCCACGATCACCCACTGGACGACGAACGTGACCGCACGAACGAGCCGTTGACGTTTTCCCGGCACCTATGAAGACGCTTGAAGCCGCAATTCCGTGCACCGGAAAGGAGAGTGACCTCCGTCACCATCCGCACCTCTGGCACCACTGGCCACGATCACCCCGGTAATCACTTGTGCACCTCCCTCGATGGTGAACACAGTGTGATGGAGCGTTTCTCTTCGGTGAGTTCCACCGTTCCGCGACTTCATGTCCCCGCAATGACGGGGCAATGATGGAGCACAGCCGTCACCCGGCTGACGGCTGGATCGTGAGGGAAAGGCCGTGAACGCCGTGCCGAACGGCCATCCCGCAGTCGCGGGCGTGCGTGTTACCAGACACCAGGCTCGCACAGGAAGCGGTGGAACTCGTACGGGGGACGGCCGGTTCCCCCTCCCGCGGCCCATTCTCACCGCGGCCACTTCTTCGGCGCACTCGGGTGCGGGCGGCGGGGGCCCTCGCGTTCACCCCGGAACAGCTCCACATCGGCGCGGCGTTCCCCCATCGGGAGCCCAGTGAGCGCTTCCACCGCAACGGGCGTCGAGGGCAACGCACTCGGCATCGGATTCTCCGCCGTCTCGGCAACTGTTCGTGCCGAGATCGTCACTCTCCATCCGCGTCCGGTCTTCAAACGGTGCGTCCGCAAGGCGTCACGGACTGCATCCGACCGAATCGCGGGACGGGTTTCGAAAATGTGAAGCCGGATGTGCCGGAGCGCTTGGCGCGCGGGATTCGAGCGAGGGTATTTCATCCACGGACGACCGCGGACCTCGTGGCGGAGCGAACCGGCCACGGGGTCCGCCCCCGGGGCGCGCTCAGGCCGCGAGCCGTCGCACGGTGTCGAGGAACCCGTTCCACGCCTGCTCCAGATCGGGCGTGGCGGCGTGCGGGGAGCGGAACCAGCCGAGGAACGCATCGACGTCCTCCAGGTCCCACCGCAGCCGGTAGAGCGCCAGCGCCGACGGGTCGGGCTTGCGTCCCGCCAGCTCCTCGTAGCGGGCCAGGTCGTCCGGCCCTTCGGCGACCAGCCACAGGTCGCGCTCGGGCACCGCGAGCCCCACCGTGTCCCAGTCCAGGAGCAGTTGGCGGCCCTCGTGCCACAGGAGGTTCCCCGGGTGCGGCTCCCCGTGGGTCACCACCAGCGCGGCTCCCCGGCCGGCGACGTCGACCCTGAGCGCGTCGAACGCGTCGAGCCGTCCGCGCAGCCCCGCCGCGTGGCGCACCACCGTCTCGCGGGCCGGCTCGGACCAGGGGCCGCCGCTCCACGGCCGGTCCACCGCGGCCAAGTTCGCCTCCAGCCGCTCCCGCGCCGACAGCTCGGGCGGGATGACGCGGGTGACGACGGGGGGCCGTACGGCGTGCAGGGCGGCCAGCGTCCGAAGGGTGCGGGCGCGCTCCTCGGGGGTGAGGTGCTGCCCGAAGTCGCCGCTGCGACCGGCCACGTACGGGAAGACGCTCAGCGCGTACCGCTCGCCCAGCCGGCGCACGCTCTCGCCGTCGGCGGTGGCCGCGGGCGCGAGGACGAAGCCGCCGTCCTCGAAGCCGAGGCCGTCGCGGTCCCTGAGCTGCGCCGCGGTGTCCATGGCGCGTCGCAGCCCCTGCCAGGCCGCGTCCGCTCCCATCCCGCAGTGATTCTTGTCCGCCAGGTCGGAGAGCGTGACGAACCACCGTCTGCCTGCGGCGTCGTCGGCCGTCCAGTGGTAGTCGCCGAAGCCGACGGGCGCGTACCCGAGGTCCACCGCGTCGATCCCCCACGCCAGCAGCGCCTGCCGCACACCGGATGCGTCGATTCCTTCCGGCTGATCTTTCATGTCGTGACGCTAACCCGGGCGGCCCCGCCGGGGCACGTCGATATCGGACGGCGGCCGGTGCTCCGGTGACGCCGGCTCACGGCGCGCCGAGGTAGTGGAACCGGGGTTCGGGGTGCATCAGGAAGTCGTGGTGGGAGATGTTCCAGGCGTAGGCACCGGCGAGGGCGAAGAGGACCCGGTCGCCCGCCCGCAGCCCGGGCGCCGGCACACGTCGAGCCAGGACGTCCTTGGGGGTGCACAGTTGCCCCACGAAGGTGACGGGTTCGCCGTCCGGGGCGGCGGGCCGCGGCCAGGGGTGGGGCCAGTCGTCGACGGCGAGCACCGTGCACGGCTGGTCGTGGCCCTTGGTGGCGGGGGTGCGCAGATGGTGCGTACCCCCGCGCAGTACGGCAAAGGTCTCGCCGTGGCTGCGCTTGACGTCCAGGACGTCGGTGGCGTACCAGCCTCCGTACACGGTCACGGCCCGGCCGGGCTCGACCTTGAGCACGCTCTCGGGGTGGTCGTCGGCGAGGTCCGCGAGTCCGGTTCCGAACGCGGCCCAGTCGAAGCGCTCGCTCGGGCGCGCGTAGTCGACGGCCATTCCGCCGCCGATGTTGACCTCCGCCAGCGGGGCGCGGTGGCGGGCGGCGAGCGCGGCCGACCAGGTGACGATCTGCCGTGCCAGGTCGAGCTGTTGGGGGGCCGTCAGCCCGCTGGCGAGGTGGGCGTGGACGCCGTACCACCGCAGGCCGGGGTGGCTGCCGTCGGTGAGCTGCCGCACCAGGTCGTCCACCTCGCCGGGGTCGATCCCGAACGGCGAGGGACGTCCGCCCATCGCGAGGGCGGTGGTGGCGGGCAGTCCGCCGGCGACCGGCAGGTTGACCCGTAGCAGCACCCCGACGGGGGACGCGTCCGATGCCGCGTGGTCATGCGCGAGGGACGCCAGTACGCGCAGTTCGTGCGCGCTTTCGACGTGGAAGCGGGCCACCTTGCGGCGCAGCGCCGTCGCGATCTCCGCGGGCGTTTTGCCGGGCCCGCCGAAGGCCAGCGGCAGGTCGGGCACGGTCTCGCTGACGTGGTCGACCTCGCCGCCCGACGAGACCTCGTAGCCGTCGACGTACGGTGCGAGGGCGGTGAGGACGCGGGCGTCGGGGTTGGCCTTGACCGCGTACTGGAACTCGGCCCGGCCGCCGAGGCAGCTGCGGATGTGCGCGGCGTGCCCGCGCAGTGCGTCGAGGTCGTGGACGTACGCGGGCAGTTCATCGGCCGGCAGGGTGCGGACGAAGTCGGGCACGGCGGTCATCGCGGACTCCCGTCGGCGGGGGCGGTGGACAGGATGTCCTCGGCCAGCGGAGACGGCAGTCGTACGTATCCGGCGTCCCGGTCGGCCGAGCGCTCCCAGCGGGTCAGCAGGTTGGCCTTGGCCGGCAGCGGTACGCCGGCGAGCAGGGCGCGCAGCCGGGGCGGGCAGCCGTGTTCGTCGGCGTAGCGGCGGATCGTGTGCCGCACCTGGGACCAGAGCGCCGCCTCGGTGTGCGGGTGCAGGTCGGCGAGGGCCGCCAGCACTTCGGCGACGTGGTTGACCAGCAGGCAGTACACCACCCGGTCCCAGCCGTGCCCGGCGTCGTACGTCATGGGCCGGGCGACTTCGGGCGGCAGGGCGGCGAGCGCTGCGGCGTGGTGCTCCGGCAGCAGCTTGGTGCCCTCCAGGTCGCGGAAGACGATCTGCGCGGGTTTGCCGTCGGCCGCGACGCCGACGACGACGTTCTGGAGGTGGGGTTCGAGTACCACTCCGTGGTCGAAGTACGCGGCGAGCACGGGCGGGATCAGCAGGGCGAGGTAGGCGCGCCACCACGTCAGGGCCGCGGCGGGGTCGGCGGCGGGTCCGAGCCGGGAGACGTGGCCGGGTCCGGTCGGGTACTCGTCGGCGACGGAGGCGGCGAGCAGGGGCGTGACGCCGGGCCGGAGCCGGGTGGCGAGCCCTTCGCGCACGATCACGCCGAGCCCTTCGAACAGGGCGGTGTCCGCACGTCCGTCGGGGCCCGGGACGCGCAGGGTGCGGTAGGCGGGCTCGCGCAGCACCGCCGCGCCCGGGAAGCGGGCGGCCAGGTCGGCGAGGGCGGGGGCGAGGATGCGGGTGAGGGCGACGGCGCCGGAGAGTTCGTAGAAGGCGTTCTTCCGCAGGCAGTTGGTGATGCGGACGTTGAGGCTGAACTTGAGGAAGGTGTCGCCGTCGTAGAGGGTGCGGACGGACGCGGTGGGGGCGAAGTGCCGGTGGCCGGTGCCCAGGTCGATCGCGTCGCCGCGCTCCAGCAGGGGCCGCAGGGCGGTGCGCAGGTGGTCGTACTGCCACGGGTGGACCGGCAGGATCCGGTGTCCCGGCGGTGCGGCGGCGAGGCGGTCGAGGGCGTCGGTGGCGCCGGACTCGGCCGCTTCTTCGGCAACGAGGTGGGTGCGGACGGCGAGCAGGCGCAGCGGGAAGGAGACCCCGGCGGCGGGCGCGTACGCGGACCAGGCAGCGGGGTCACCGGTGTGCGCCTTGGGCGTGGGGTGGAAGCGGTGGCCCAGGGCGAGGGACTGTTCCGAGGCCAGGTAGCGGGCGAGCCAGTCGCCGGGGGCGGCCTGGTCCGCGCCGCGTGCGGCGGCATCGAGTGCGGCGCTCACCCCGCGGTGGCTGGCGGTGATCTGGGCGAGGAACTCTTCGTTGCGGGTGCCGGTGCGCAGGGTCAACTCGGCGTGGGTGTGCTCGGCGAGGCGTCGCCACCCCACCTCCGACCAGCCGTCGTCGCGCTGCTCGGTGACGGGGCCGGTGAAGCGGTGGGCGCCCAGCAGGGAGGTGCGGCGCAGCGCGACCCGCAGCAGCACGCCCAGGCGCGGCAGCCGCAGCAGCAGTCGCCCGTCGATCACGGCGGTCTGGCGCTCGGGTCCGCACACCTCGCGCAGCAGGCAGTTGAGCAGGGTGTGGGTGACGGCGTCCGCGGCCGTGGGCGGCCTGGTCGGCGGGCCGGCGAACGGGGTGGCTCGGTCGGTGGTGGCGCTGGTCATCGCTGCTCGCTCCCCCGCAGGTAGTTGGGGCCGGTGGTGTAGTGCTTGTTGATGTCCAAAGCGCCTGATCTTTCCTTGGCGAGCAGGGTGCCCGCGCTGACCATCGCCTTGACGGGCAGGTGGGCGGCGTCCAGGACGTGGGTGCGCAGCGCCGCGCGGGGTCCGGCTTCGAGGCGTGCCACGGCTTCGGCGAGCCGGTCCCGGACGAGGGCGAGCAGGGTGGGCAGGGGCGCGTGGCCGCTGCGGGCGAGGCCGAAGGCGTAGGCACCCGCGCACAGGTGCACGGTGACGGTGGTGAACAGGTCGATCAGGGCGCGGTCGTCGTCGACGGCGATGCGCCGGTCGGCGAAGTCCGGCAGGGGCGCGCCGAGGGCGGCGCGCGCCCTGCCGGCGTGGATGCGGGGGCCGTCGTCGTCCTTGAAGACCAGGCGCGGTCCGGGGCCGCCGAGGAGCAGGGTGACGTTCTGTTGGTGGGATTCCAGGGCGATGCCGTAGCCGTAGAGGGTCGTCTGCCAGTCGAAGAGCAGGGTGAGGACGGCATCGAGGAGGGCGAGGGCGTCGCCCTGGTGGTGGCGGTCGGCGAGCCGGTCGATGACGAGTCCCCCGCCGGGGGCGCGGCCGAGGAGGGCGGCGAGCGGGACCGCGGTCGTCGTGGCGTCGAGTTCGGCGGGTTGGTGGCGGACGAGGGCGGCGAGGAGTTCGTGGTCGGCGTGGGCGTACTGGGTTTCGTCGGCGTGCAGAACGGTGCCGTGGAAGCGGGGTTCGCGGGTCACGACGGCGTCAAGGAGTCGTTGGACTGCGGCGCCGTCGGCGAGGGTGCCGGGTTTGATGGTGCGTCGGTTGAGCCGACCGAGGGTGGCGGTGGCCAGCGGCAGCTTGAGGTGGACGGTGGGGTGGTCGGCCAGCGCGACGGTCCGCAGCGACAGGGTGGGGACGACGTCCAGGTGGGGGCGGTCGGCGAGGACGGCGCGGTCGGCGAGGCCGGTGGTGCGCAGCGCCCCGGCGAGGGGGCCGGCCGCGGTGAGCGGATGGACGGGCAGGGCGAGGTGACCGGCGTCGAGGCGGACGGGCAGGGCGACCTCGGACGGCTTCGGCCACCAGGGGTTCGCCCGCTGGTCGTCGAAGGTCTCGCTGAGGGTCACGGCGTCCCGGGGCAGGGCGAGCCAGCGCAGGCGGAATCGCGGGGGGAACTCCGGTGCGTACGCCCGTAGGTCACCGTCCGTGAGGCCGGCGCGGCCGCGGGCCGTCGGATAGACCGGGTGGTCCAGTCGGGCGGCGAGTGCGTCGAAGGCGAGGCTTGCGGCGGGACCGCTCCAGCGCGCCGGGTCGGCGCCGTACCGGGCGGTCAGGTCCCGGTGCACGGCGCCGGTGGTCGCCTGGTGCAGTCGGGCGGCGGCGATCGCCTCGTGGCACTCCCGGGCGAAGGCGTCGAAGCCGGGGCGGTCGCGGGGGTCGGCGAGCGCCCGCAGGGCGGACAGCACCTCGTCGGGGCCGGTCAGTTCCGTGCCGTCGGACTCGCGGCGCAGCAGCGGAAGCCGGGCTTCGGCACGGTGCTGGAAGCCGGGGTCGGTGCGGCGCACCGGGAGCAGCAGGGCGTCGCCGTCGGTGGGCAGCCGCAGCCAGGTCCCGTCGGGCCGGTCCACCGGGGTGGTGCGGCTGCGCAGTCCGACGGCGTCCTCGCGCAGCAGGGCGCTGAGCACGTTCAGCATGACGGTCTCGTCACTCACGGGGTGATCTCCCAGCTCTGCCGGGCGAGGAAGTCCGTCACCGCGCGGTCCACGGATCCCTGGTCCCGGCCGGTGGCCCGGAGGATGCCGAGGAAGTCGCGGTTGGTGCGGTACAGGTCGTGGCGCTCGCCGACGGCGCGCGTCGGACGGTACGTCAGGGTCACGTCGCCCACGGTCAGGTCGGTCGGGCCGGGGGCTGCGGTGAGGGTCCCCGCGCGGTCGGCCAGCGGGTAGTCCAGCCGGGCCGCGCCGTCGGTGCGTGCGCCGAGGTCGGCGGGGAGCGGCTCGCCGAGGTGGGTGGCGAGGACGAGGTCGAAGAGGGGTACGTCGAGCAGGTCGGCCAGCAGCAGGTCGCACTGGTCGCCGATGGCCCGGTAGTTGACCTCGATGATCCGGACCTCGTCCCGGTGCACCACGAACTCGGTGTGGCAGGCGCCGAAGCCGACGCCGAGGGCGCGCAGGGCGGCGAGGACCTGGGCCACCACCGGCGCGGGGTGCTTCGGCACGTAGGTGAGCCGTTCCTCGATGAAGTGCGGCAGCGGGGACAGGTCGGTGCGGAAGCCGCCGAGCACGTGCAGGCGGCGGCCGTCGCCGAGGGTCTCCAGCGTGTGCAGTTCGCCGGGCAGGTACTCCTCGACGACGAGGGCGGCGCCGGGGCGGCGGGCCCGGATCTCGGCGGTGCGGCGCACCAGTTCCGCGTGGTCGCGGACGTGCACGACGTCTTCGCTGGCGACGCCCTCGCGCGGCTTGAGCACGGCGGGCTGCGGGACCTGGGCGAGGGTCGCGGGATCCCGGTCGGGCGGGATTTCGAGGCTGCGTACGGCCGGGCTCCCGGCGGCGGCGAGCCGACGGCGCATCTGGGCCTTGTCCTTGGTGCGCAGTGCGGCGCGCCAGTCCTTGGCGGGCAGGTCGAAGTACGCGGCGGCCAGCGCGGTCGGCGTCTGGAGGTGGTCGCTGTTGCTGAAGACGGCGGCGGGGGCCAGATGGGTGGAGATGCGGCTGATGACGGCGTGCGGGTCGCGGACGTCGCACTCCAGGACCTCCAGGTCCGGGTGGCGTCCGCGGTGCGCGCCCGGCTGGGAGGTGAGGAGCGTCGTTCGCAGGCCCAGCCGTTCGGCGGCGGGGAGGAAGCCCTCGGACACCGAGTCGGTGGGGTTGAGGGCGAGGACGTACAACTGCCGGGCGGGGGCCGACTGCGTACTCTGCATCGTCTGCATGGGTGAATTACTTCCGCGCGCACATTCGCTGGGCAGGGGGGCGGCCGGTGTCGGCCCGGTGGCCGGGAGGTCCGGCGCCGCGCCGCTCGGGGCGGTCCGGCGGCCGTGGGTGGGGCGGCCTTCCACGAAGACACGCCGGGGATCGATCCGGTCGCGGTGGATCATCAGGCTGGAGCTTAGGTTAGGCAAACCTAAACACGCCAATTGGGCACGTCGGGCTCCGAGTTCGCGCACGATAGGACGATGTGGTTAAGGTGAGCCTTACCTTCTCCCTCGCGTTCCGTCCGCCGTTCGGATGGGTTCGCGACGTCGCGTCACCACCCCGCCGCTTCGTCACCGCGTGGCCATGTCACTGCGTCGCCACGTCGAACCCACCCGCCCCGGCGGCTCGCCCCCGGCACCACCCCGAGGAGTACCCGTGCTTCTGGCCCCGGCGCCCGCACCTGCCGGAGCTGCCCTCAGCTGCTCCACCCTGCTCGCCGCGTCGTACCGACGACTCGCCGTGCACCTGACGACCCGCCGCATCGAGGTCGCACCACCGCGCTCGCCCGTCGGCCGCGGCTGGACGAGCGGCGCCGAACTGGCGTACCACCCGGCCCTGCTGGACGCCTTCTTGGCGGCGGAGGCCGCGCGCATCGAGGAGCACTACGACCACGCGGCCCGGCCCGACGTGGTCGCCTCCCGGGCGCTGCACACCTGCCTGTGGGCGACGTGCCTGCTGATCAGCGGACCGTGGTACCTGGACGGCCGGGTTCCGCTGCTGCGCCCCGAAGACGTGCGCTTCGGCCGTCGGCCCGGCGATCTCGCCGTGGTGCCGGGCGGCTTCACCTGCCTGCCGGACGATCCCGCGGCGGGCCTGCCGGGCGTGCGGGTGGTCCCCGACCAGCAGGCGCTCGACCGCGAACTGCGGGAGGCGGTCGCTGCGCACGTGCGCCCCCTGCTTGCGGCCATGGGTCCGCATCTGCGCCGCGGGCCGCGCGCCCTGTGGGGCATGGTCGGGGACGACCTCGTCTCCGCCGTCTGGTACGCGGGCAAGGCGCTGGGCGAGGAGGAACGCGCGGTGGCCGCGGCGGGTCGACTGCTGCCGGGGCCGATCGCACCCTTCCCGGGCGGTGCGGACGTACGCCGACTCACGGGCCGTGACGGGCGCTCACATCCGACGCGCACCCGCGTGAGCTGCTGCCTCTTCTACACGATCCGCCAGGAGGACACGTGCAGCACCTGCCCGCGGACCAGTGATGCGGAGCGGCTGCGACGGCTGGAGTGCAACGCCTCTTGAGCCCTCGGCGCGAACTGCCCCTTCGACTCAAACCCGGCGACATATGATCTGATTGCACCTTTTGGATGCTTACCATCGTGGCCATGCACCCGGGAACGCTCATCCTCATCATGGCCGCCGCCGTGCTCGCACCCGTGCTGGCCCAGGCGGCGGGCCGTTGGATCCGTGTTCCGCTAGTGATCTTCGAGATCCTGTTGGGCATCCTCATCGGGCCCGCCGTCCTCGGCTGGGCCCACCCGGACACCGTCGTCGACACGCTCTCGAACCTCGGCCTCGCGATGCTCATCTTCCTGGCCGGATACGAGATCGAGTGGGGCGCCGTACGCGGTGACACCCTGCGGCGCTCCCTGTGGGCCTGGTTGATCGGCCTGGCGCTCGGGCTCGGAGCGGCCCTGGCGCTGACGGCCGGCGACACCGGACGCAGCGTCGTCATCGGGACCGCGCTCACCAGCACCGCCCTCGGCACTGTCCTGCCGGTGCTGCGCGACAGCGGCGATCTGAAGGGGCGCTTCGGGACGGTGATGCTGGCCTTCGGCGCGGTCGGCGAGTTCGGGCCGATCATCGCCATGGCGCTGCTGCTCAGCGGCCGGCGCCCGGCCGAGTCCGTCGCACTGCTGGTGGGATTCGCGGCGATCACGGCGGGAGCGGTCTTGTGGGCGCTGCGGCCCCGGTCGCCGTGGTTCTCCCGCGTCGTCGCGAACACCCTGCACAGCAGCGGGCAGTTCGCGGTGCGATTCGTGATGCTGCTGTTGGTGTCGATGCTCGCGCTGGCGGCGGCGTTCGGGCTGGACACGCTCCTCGGGGCGTTCGCGGCGGGCGTGCTCACCCGGATCGTCCTGGACGGGGCGGCGCCGGAGGGCGGCAAGGAGGTCCTCGGCCGGATCGAGGCGCTGGGCTTCGGCTTCCTGGTGCCGCTGTTCTTCGTGGTCACCGGGATCGAGTTCGACCTGGACGCGCTGCTCGCCGGCGGTCGGCCGCTGGCGCTGCTCCCCCTCTTCCTGCTGCTGTTCCTCGTCGTACGGGGACTCCCCGTGTACGCCCTCGCGCCGCGCGACCTCGGGCGCACCGACCGCTGGGCCCTCACCCTCTACTCGGCGACCTGCCTGCCGCTCGTCGTCGCCATCACCACCATCGGACTGGACCGGCAGGTCATCTCGTCCGGCGAGGCGGCGGCGCTGGTGGGGGCCGCGATGGTGTCGGTCCTGGCCTTCCCGCTGCTGGCGTTGAAGCTACGGGCCGGGGAGGGCCTGGCGTCCGCGGCGGCGGCGAAAGGCGCAGGCCCGGAAGCCTGGTGACGTCGAGTCGAGGCGGGCGGCCCGGCCGGGCGTCGGCCGCCGCGCTGTTCATCGCATGATCGCCGATCCCTTTTGTCAGTCCCACCCGTCATGATGTCGATCGAACGACTTGAGGAGATGCCAGTGAGCGACATCCAGCAGCAGGTCCAGCAGACCGTCGACCGCCTCGTGGCCTCGGACGCGGAACGCGGCGTGCAGGTCGCCGTGTACCACCGCGGCGATCTGGTGGTCGACGTGACCTCCGGTGTCGCCGACCCCGCGACGGGCCGGGAGGTCACGCCGGCGACCGTCTTCTACAACTACTCGATCGGCAAGGCCGCCACGGCCACGATCGTGCACGTGCTGGTGGAGCGCGGACTGTTCGGCTACGACACCCCGGTGGCCGAGTTGTGGCCCGAGTTCGCCGCGCACGGCAAGGAGGGCGTGACCGTGCGGCACGTCCTGAACCACACCGCGGGGGTGCCCGGACTGCCCGGCGACACGACCGTGGCGGACGTCTGCGACTGGGACCGCGTCTGCGCCGTCGTCGCCGATGAGAAGCCCTGGTGGGAGCCGGGCACCGCGACGGGGTACCACGCGTACACCTTCGGTTACGTCCTCGGCGAGGTGGCGCGCAGGGCCACCGGCAAGCCGGTGTCCCAGCTTCTGGCGGAGGAGGTCGCCGTCCCGCTCGGCGTCGGCGGGGAGCTGTACTTCGGCGTGCCCACCGCCGAGCAGGGGCGGCTCGCCGTCCTGGAGGACGCGCCCGGCTCCGCGGACATGCTGGCCCAGTTGCCGGACGACCTGCCCATGTTCAAGGCCGGCCCGAAGTCGCTGTTCCCGACCGCCGAGCTGGGCAACCGCCCCGACATGCTCGCCGCGGACGTCCCCGCCGGCGCCAAGACCTCGGCCCGGGCGATCGCCCGGATGTACGCGGCGCTGCTCGGCGAGCTGCCGGACGTGCAGTTGCTGACGCCCGAGCAGTTGGGCGAGGCCACGGCCGTCTCCTTCGCCGGGCCCGACCAGGTCTTCGGCAACGAAGCCACGTGGGGACTCGGCTACGCCCTGGGGCTGCCCGAGCGCCCCGGCACCGTCGACAGCGTCTTCGGCATGGCCGGCGCCGGCGGCAGCTACGCCTTCGGCGACAAGGCCAACGGGATCGCCTTCGCCCTGACGAAGAACCGGCTGACGATGGACTTCGCCGCCTTCGACGAGATCACCTCGATCGTGTACGGCGCGCTCGCACCAGGTCAGCGCGCGGCGTGACGCCGCGCCCGGCCGGGCCCGCGGCCGGGGCGTGATGCACCGCGCCCCCAGCTGCGCGACCATGGAAGCGGGCGACCCCGCACCGAGGAGGCGCCATGGAGTCCGCAGAGGTCGCAGAGGTCTACGAACTCGTGTTCCGCGGGTCCGCAGTCGAGGACGACGTCGTGGTCGTCCGTCGCACCGAACGTGCCGGCGCGGGCGGCTACCCCGTGTACGAGGACGACACCGGCATCGTGCGCGCCGAGATCAGCGCCCAGGGCGAGGTCCGCATGCTGGCGAGCGGCGGCCACCAGGCGCCCGGGATGCCCGTGACCGTCCGGCCCCTGGTGGCCTGAGAAGCGCGGCGGGGTTGGCGACACGCCACACGACAGATTAGGTTAGGCAAACCTAACCTCTCGATGGTGTGGAGTTCCGCATGCGTCTGTTCACCCCTCCCGTCGCCGCGCCGACGAGCGCCGAGCGGATCAGGACGATCCTGACGGCCGCCGATTCGATGACCGTCGTCACCGACGAGGGGCGCGTGGACGTCTCACGGCTCCAGGGCGCGGGCGGCCCGGAACGGATCCACCTGCACCCGACCGACGAGTGGGACGCGGACCCCGAGCGCAGCGGCGACGAGCCGTGCCCCGCGGGCGCCGAAGCCGTACGGGCCACGCTGGAGTTCACCGACGTCGCACCCACGCCGGTACGGGACCGGGTGCGGGCCCGAGTGGTGCTCGCCGGCTGGCTGCTGCCCGAGTCGACCCACCAAGGTCCGGCGGGCAGCCGCTGCATGGAGTTCGGCCACGCCATGCTCGACCAGGGCGGCGAGCGCACCTCGGTCGGTCTGCCAGAGCTGATGGCGGCTCAGGCGGACCCACTGGCGACCTGCGAGGCGGGGATGCTCACGCACATGGCCGATGACCACGGCGACCTCGTGGATGTGTTGCTGCGCCTGGTCAAGCCGCGTCGACTGCTCGGCGTACGAAGGGCGCTGCCGCTGGCCGTCGACCGCTACGGGATCACCCTCCGGCTCGAACACGCCCGCTCCCACGACGACGTACGACTGCCGTTTCCCGCACCGCTGTGGGAGCCCGACGAGGCGGGGGCGCGCATCCACGCACTACTCGATTCGGCGCGCCGCCGCGCGCCCCGGAGCAAGCTCCGCGACTAGAAGCCGGCCTTACGGACCAGCCTGGAGCAGGCATGCGCTCCGGACGTCGTCGCGCGGGCCGGTCCGCCTTGATCGGCGGGCCGGCCCGCTCCCTTCGCGGGTCCTTCACGGGCGCGAAAAGCCCGGCAGGAGTGCGCGATCGGGCGTCACTCGACGTCAGGTGCGCTCCCTCCTGCCGCTCTTCATGGCCGCCGCCGTGCAGGCCAGCCCCAGCAAGAAGGTCAGGGCGCCCAGTACGGCGTTGGTCCAGATGACTCCCTTGTCGGGGTTCGTACCCACGACCCACGGCGCGATGATCATCCATGCGCCCATGACGCACATGGCCCAGCTGAGGCCGTACATCCGCTGTGGCATGACCGTGAACCCGAGCGCGAGCACCACGATCGCGACGCCCATGATCAGGTTGTGCGTCGCCAGCGCGGGCTGGCTACCGGAGAAGTGGACTATCCACGGGGATATCGCGCATGCCAGGCCGACCAGGAACACCGGGCCGTCCACGAGCGCGACGTCGCGCCCTCCGAGCACGCGGGCGTAGCGGTCCCGCATCTCTCCGACGTCGGGATGCCCCGCCAGATCTCCCCTGTGTGAGACGTCGGCCATACGACTCGCCTCCTTACTGTGCGCTGTACGTCTGACCGAACTGCGCGCCTTTGATCCGCGCATTTCCATTTTGCCCTTATCTGTTCCTTATGGGTAGGGATCGCATGGAGAAAGGTTCCGCGACTTTCGGCCGCGGACGCGCCGGACCTCACCCGTCTGCCGTACGTCGAACCGCCCTCGGCAGCCTGCCGGCTCGCGCGGGGAAGTCGCTGGTCAGCGCGCGGGGCTCAACACCTGGTCACCCATGTGGCGCAACGACCAGCGGTTGCGTTGCGTATACGACCTTCACACGGTGAGCGAGAGAACGTCCCCCTTCGGAAGGAAGCCCTCATGCGCCTCGTACCGGTGACCCGCGTGCTCGTGCCGTCAGCACTGTGCGCCGCCCTCGCCCTCACGACGGCCGGCACCGCCGCCGCGCTGGAAGCCCCGACGTCCGGGTCCCCCGCCGTGACGTCCGCGGCGTCGACGGCCGCCCAGGACGCCACCCAGGACATCGTCCGCGCGAACACGGTGGGCGACTTCCTCGCCTCGCTCCAGAGCGCCGTCAACGACCTGACCGCTGCTTCACAGGCCGACGCAGACGCCGCCGTCGCGGATGTGAACGCCGCCGTCGCGGATCTGCTCAGTAAGATCAACACTTCCTTGGCGGACGTCAACCTCCCGTCGCCGACCACCACCCCGAGCGTCGGCGACGCGCCGGCGGAGACCTCGGCGCCCGCGCTGCCGGCAGTACCCTCGGTGACCGTGCCGAGCGTTCCGCCGCTGCCGCAAGTGCCGTGATTCCGTCACGGCGTCACACCGCCGGACCTCGCTGATCGTGCGGAGGCCGGGCCCGCCAGACCGGGCCCGGCCTCCGCACGATCAGCGATGAACAGCAGTGACGTGCCAGCGGCCGGAACCGTGCGCACCCGGTCGACAGGCAGTCGATTTCCCGCCGCATTCGGCAATTCGACGGGTCCGTGGATGGGCCAAGGGGGTACGAAGTGCGCAACAATGACCCCGTGTTGGGCAACCTTCCCGAGGAATCGACAAGTTTCGTCGGACGGAACTGGGAACTCTTCCAGCTGAACCTGGCGTTGCGGAAGCACCGTCTCGTCGCCCTCGTCGGCCCCGGCGGCGTGGGCAAGTCCCGGCTCGCGCTGCGCGCCGCGCACATGGCGGTCGACGGCTTTCCCGACGGGGTGGCCTGGGCGGAGCTCTCGCCGCTGTACGGCGACCGGCTGCTGCTGGCCACCGTCTCCGACGCCTGTGACCTCTCCGACCACACCCCCCGGATGCCGGTGGACGCGCTGTGCGAGTGGCTCGCCCCCAAACACCTGCTCCTGGTGCTCGACTCCTGCGAGCACCTGGTCGACCCCTGTCGCGTACTGGTCGGCGACCTGCTCACGGCGGCCCCCGGGCTGACCGTGCTCGCCACCTCCCGACAGCCCCTCGGCCTGGACGACGAGCGGGTGTTCCCCGTCCACCCGCTGCCCATGAACGGCCCCGACGCCCTGGAGCTGTTCGCCCAGCGCGTGGCGGCCGCCGGCGGTGTCGTGCCACCGGCGCCGGGCCCGATCGCGGAGTTGGCCGAACTCCCCGCGGACGGCTTCGCGACGGGCGACGCGTACCAGGCCGCGCGGTGGATCTGCCAACGGCTCGACGGGATTCCGCTCGCGCTGGAGTTGGCCGCGGCCCAGGCCGGCAAGTCCGGCATCGAGGAGGTCGCGACCCGCCTCACCTCCCGCTTCGACGTCCTCGAAGCGACGGAGGACGCCACCGTGACGCCCGAACGGCATCGGACCATGCGTACCGCGATCGGGTGGAGCCACGAGCTGTGCGCACCACTCGAAAGGCTGTTGTGGGCCCGGCTCACGGTCTTCAGGGGCGACTTCGACGAGGCGTCCGCGCTGGCGGTGTGCTCGGGCGGGCCGTTGGAGTCCGCCGCGGTCGGCCCCCTGCTCGAACGGCTGGTGGAGATGTGCGTCCTGAGGGTGATCAAGTCGCCGGAGGGCGACGGCATCCGCTACCGGATGCTCGACACGATCCGGGAGTACGGCGCCATGTGGCTGCGCGCCCTGGAGGAGGACGCGGTCACGGCGCAGCGCCACGCCGAGCACTTCTTACGCTTCGCCGAGCGCGCCGACCGCGAGTGGCTCGGTCCTGAGCAGGCCCACTGGTATCGCAGGATCAGCGCCGTGCACACGGAACTGTGCGCGGCGCTCGATCATTTCCTCCGGACCGCCCCCGCGCGGGCGCTGCGGCTGGCCGGGGTGGTCGGGTTCTTCTGGAGTTGCTGCGGTCATCTGCACGAGGCCAAGGAGTATCTGGACCAGACGCTGAAGGCGCATCCGGAGCCGGGGCCCGATCGCACCCGGGGGCTGTGGGCGCTCGGGGTCACCATCACGCTCCAGGGCGACTACGGCGCCGCGCAGGCCGTGAGCGACAAGTGCACGCTCTCCGCCCGTGACGACGGGGCCCTGGAGGGCATCTTGGAGGCGGCCTACCTCTCCGGGCTGATCGCCCTGTTGACGGGGCGCCCGCAGACGGCGAGCGAAATGGCGGCGCACGCCGTGGGCAGGGCGATCGGCCGGCCCTTCGACTCCCCCGGTCGGCTGCGCTGCCACCTCGTCCAGGTCTTCGCCCTGACCGGGTTGCAACGCCTGGAGGAGGCACGGGAGCTGGCGCTGTCACTGCGCGAGGGCTGCGTGGACCGCGGGGAGTCGTGGACGCGTGCCTATCTGGACTACCAACTCAGCCTGATCGCCCTGTTCTGCGGCAATCCGCGCGACGCGGCGACCCATGCGCGCGCCATGCTCGAAGGCAAGCAGGGGATAGGGGACAACTTCGGCATCGCGCTGGGGCTCGACGCCCTCGCCGCGGCGATCGCCGCGGCGGGCGACGCCGAGCGCGTGGGCCAGGTGTACGGCACGGGGCAGGCGTTCTGGAGCACGGTCGGCCACCCCCAGCGGGGCACCCCCGAACTCCGTGCCGTCCGGGAGCAGTGCGAGCGCGCCGCCCGCGAGGGCGTCGGCGACGCGGCCTACGAGCGCGCCTTCCAGCAGGGCGCCAACTCCGATCTGGCCGAAGGGCTCGCGGCGGCCCTGGTCCCGCCGTCGGGCTGAGGCTTGCGCACGGGCGGTCGGACTCGGCAGGTCGGCCCGTCAGCCCACGACGAGGTCGGCCGCCGCCTTGGCGAGGGCGTCCAGGACGGGGCTGAGCAAGGGGTGCCGCTCGGCACCCCGCCGAACCGCGGCGAACACCCGACGGGTCGCGGCCGGCCCCGACACCGGGCGCACGACGGCGGAGCGCAGCTCCATGCCGCGCAGGGCCGAGCGCGGGACGAGCGCCACCCCCGCCGCCGCGGAGGCGAGGGCCACGATGGCGCGGAAGTCATCGGACGTGTGCACCACGCGGGGCTGGAAGCCCACCCGCTCGCAGGCCCGTACGACCATGTCGTGGCAGGGATTGCCGGGGTAGGGGCTGATCCAGTCGCTGTCGGCGAGGGCGGCCAGTTCCACGTGGTCCCGGTCGGCGAGCGGGTGGCCGGCGGGCAGGACGGCGTCGAAGGGCTCGGCGTGCAGCGCCACCCGGGAGAGCCGGGGGTCGTCCACGCCGGGCGCACCCCGGTACTCGACGGCCACGGCGAGGTCGGCCGCGCCGTCGAGCACCAACGGCAGGCTCTCGTCGCCCTCCGCGTCCCGGACGCGGACCCGCAGCCCGGGGTGGTCGGTGGCGAGGAACCCGATCGCGGGGGCCACCACTTCGGCGATCCCGGTGGCGAAGGCCACCACGGACACCTCCCCGGACGCCCCTCCCGCGTACGCCGCCAGCTCGGCTTCCGCCCGCTCCAGCTGGGCCAGCACCGCGTGGGTGTGGGTGAGCAGGATCTCCCCGGCCGGGGTGAGCCGCACGCCCTTGCCGCCGCGGATCAGCAGGGCGTGCCCGGTCTCCTGCTCCAGTGCGCTGAGCTGTTGCGAGACGGCGGACGGGGTGAGGTAGAGGGCGGCAGCCGCGGCGGTCACCGTCCGGTGGTCCGCCACGGCCCGCAGGATGCGCAGCCGTCGAGGGTCGATCACACCGCCATCCTGCCAGCTCAGGACTCCAGTGCGCGCCGTGCGTCGACGAAGGCGGTGACGGCCCGCCGGACGTCCTCGGTGGAGTGCGCGGCGGACAGCTGGACCCGGATCCGGGCCTGCCCCATGGGGACGACCGGGTAGGAGAAGCCGATCACGTACACCCCGCGCTCCAGCAGCAGCTCGGCCATCCGGCCGGCCGCCGCGGCGTCGCCGATCATCACGGGGACGATGGGGTGGTCGCCCGACAGGATCTCGAATCCGGCCTCGGTCATCGAGGAGCGGAACAGCGCGGTGTTCTCGCGCAGGCGCCCGCGCAGGTCGCCGGCCGACTCCAGGAGGTCGAGCACGGTCAGGGAGGCGGCCGCGATCACGGGCGCCAGGGAATTCGAGAAGAGGTACGGGCGGGAGCGCTGGCGCAGCAGGGCCACGATCTCGGCGCGGGCGGCCACGTAGCCGCCGGAGGCGCCCCCGAGGGCCTTGCCGAGGGTGCCGGTGATGATGTCCACCCGGTCCATGACGCCGGCGAGTTCCGGGGTGCCGCGGCCCTCGGGGCCCACGAAGCCCACCGCGTGCGAGTCGTCCACCATGACCAGGGCGTCGTAGCGGTCCGCGAGGTCGCAGATCTCGGCGAGGGGCGCGACGTAGCCGTCCATGGAGAACACGCCGTCGGTGACGATCAGCCGCCGTCGGGCGTCCTGGGTCTCCTTGAGCCGCTGCTCCAGCTCGGCGAGGTCGCGGTTGGCGTAGCGGTGGCGGGCGGCCTTGCTCAGCCGGATGCCGTCGATGATGGAGGCGTGGTTGAGGGCGTCGGAGATCACCGCGTCCTCGGGGCCGAGCAGGGTCTCGAAGACGCCCCCGTTGGCGTCGAAGCAGGAGGAGTAGAGGATGGTGTCCTCCTGGCCGAGGAAGGCCGAGAGCCGGGCCTCCAGTTCCTTGTGCACGTCCTGGGTTCCGCAGATGAAGCGCACGGACGCCATGCCGTAGCCCCAGCGGTCCAGGGCCTCCTTGGCGGCGGCGACCACCTGGGGGTGGTCGGCGAGGCCGAGGTAGTTGTTGGCGCAGAAGTTCAGCACCTCGCCGGAGGCGACGGACACCCGGGCGCTCTGCGGGGTGCCGATGACGCGCTCGGGCTTGTGCAGACCGGCTGCGCGGATCTCGTCGAGGGTGGTGCGGAGTTCGTCGCGCACGGACGCGTACATGCGGGGTGCTCCCTTGGGGTGCGATGCGGTGGTGGACGGTGCGGTCGGCCGGTGAATGTCCCGGTGCCGGGGCGGGGCGCGGCGGACCGGAGTGGGGGCGCGGTGCGGGTCAGGCGGTCCAGTCGAGGATGATCTTGCCGCTGCGGGCCGTGGCCGCCTCGTCGAACGCCTTGTCGAAGTCCTGGTAGCCGTAGCTTCCCGTGATCACGGGGCTGAGGTCGAGTCCGCCTTCCAGCAGGACCGTCATCGCGTACCAGGTCTCGAACATCTCGCGCCCGTAGATCCCCTTGACCGTGATCATGGACGTGACGATCTTCGCCCAGTCGACGGCGAACTCCTCGGCCGGCAGGCCGAGCATGGCGATCCGGCCGCCGTGGGTCATGTTGTCGACCATGTCGCGCATGGCTTCGGCCCGCCCCGACATCTCCAGGCCGATGTCGAAGCCCTCCTTCAGGCCGAGCTGCCGCTGGGCCTCGGCTATGGGGTGGTCGGCGACGTTGAGCGCGAGCGTGGCCCCGGCCTTGCGGGCGATCTCCAACCGGGCCTCGCTGACATCCGTGATCACGACGTTGCGGGCGCCTGCGTGCCGGGCGACCGCGGCGGCCATGATCCCGATCGGCCCGGCGCCGGTGATCAGCACGTCCTCGCCCACCAGGGGGAAGGAGAGGGCGGTGTGCACGGCGTTGCCGAAGGGGTCGAAGATCGCGGCGACGTCCAGGTCCACCGTGGTGCGGTGCACCCAGACGTTGGACGCGGGCAGCACCACGTACTGCGCGAAGGCGCCGTCCCGCCCCACGCCGAGGCCCACCGTGTTCCGGCACAGGTGGCGGCGGCCCGCGAGGCAGTTCCGACACTTGCCGCAGACCAGATGGCCCTCCCCGCTGACCACGTCACCCACGGCGATGTCCTCGACGTCCGGCCCCAGGGCCGCGACCTCGCCCACGAACTCATGACCGAGCACGCGCGGCGTGCTGATGGTCTGCTGCGCCCAGGCGTCCCAGTTGCGGATGTGCAGATCGGTGCCGCAGATGCCGGTGCGCAGCACCTTGATCAGCACGTCGCCGTGGCCGGGCTGTGGCTCCGGCACGTCCATGAGCCAGAGACCGGGCTCGGCGTGTTGTTTGACGAGTGCCTTCATCGGGACGGCTCCAGGGTGAACGAACGATCAGGGACAGCGGGGATGACGGGGTGCCGCCCGCGACGGACGACGAACGGTGAGCGGTGAGCGACGAACGTGAAGGAATGGGACGAAGAGGGCTGGCTAGGGTCAGGCTGCGGCAGCCGACGGGATCACCGCAAACGGTGATGGATCCAGTCGGTGGCAGCTACCGAGGGGGCGAGGACCAATCTGCCCAGCGTCGGGGCGGGAGTCCATCGAGGATTTCTTAAGCGTGCCCACAGAAGATCTTCACGGAGGGTGCGGAATCCGCCGCGCCGAGCGCCCTGCACCGGCGAACGGGCGGGCGAAGCCTACGCCCGCACCGGCAGGAGCGCGCCCCGGCGGAGGCTTCAGTCGCGCAGATGGACCAGTGGTGCGAACCTGGGAAGATGAGCTGGGCATCGTGGACGACGACCGGAGTGTATTCCGGCCGCGGAGGAGTGCTCACCGACGAAGTCGGCATATTGACCGGGGATCTCACTGTGCACACCACCTGGGCCGGTGGTGAAGCGCGCGTCGCGGTGCAGTACAGCGGCGCATCCGACTGGTTCACCATGTCGGGCAGCCCCACGCCCTGCCAGTCCGAGGACGACAGCCGGGCCCTGCACCAGGCGGTGGTGCAGGCCGTGCAGGAAGGCGGTGGCGCCACGGTGCCATCGGTGGCCTGTGAGCCGCACAGCACCACTCAATACTGACGCCAGCGACCTGACCCAGAAGGCCGACGCCGGCCACCCGATGCAGAGCCTCAAGAGCTCCGGAAGAGCGACTTTCGAGGACCATGAAACGTGTGCCATCGCCGTCACACCAAGGGCCTCACGCGGCGCATGCGGAGCCGGCTCCACAGGCTTCGCCGGCGTGACGAAGTCCGTGGCGTCATGGGGCGATCACGGTGCACCGCCGTCATGTCAGCGGGCACCGCGCCCGTGGCGACTTCGTCGAGGCCAAGCGCGCCGGCGGCGTCGGGCAGATACGCATGTGCGTGTGCGTATGCCACTGCCGCTACGACCGTCGGCGCATCACCCGTGAGGCGGGGCGCGGGGCTCGCTTGTCGGGCCTCGGCCAGCTCGCGGGCGAGGCTGACCCGGTACCAATCGATCTCATCGGGGTGATCCGCACTCAGGATGCGCTGCACCAGCTCATGCGCTGCTGCGGAGGCAGGGCGCACCGGCGCGAGGTCGGGGCGCAGGGCACCCAGATAGGAACGCTCGTACGGATCGGGCACCACGTCGGCGACGCTCAGCGGGTCGAGCAGCGAGGCGATGGCGGCTGCCCGCGGCCAGGCGTCCTGCGTCGCCCGCAGATGCAGCCCCAGTCGCTTGCTGCGCCAAGTGCGCGGGCGCAGGTCCGCTCCCCCGTCGGCCAGGGGACGCAGCCCCGGCGGCATCCGACCGGTCAGCATCTCCGGGTGAGCCAGGGCGAAGTCCTCGACCTCTTCGGCGAGGTAGAGCCACACGACCGCCCGATACTGGTTCAGATAGAAGCGGACCGGTGCGAGATGACCCGTGCGCGCGAGGCGGGTGAACCGCTCCGAGCTGATCGACAGCAGTTCGGCACCGCTTTGGGTGCCCACGGTGCGCAGCCGGCAACGCAGGGCCTCGGGAAACTCCTCATGCTGCCGCCACCGGTCGATTTCCCCCGGGGGGACCCTCACCGGGCCGCCGGCATCCCCGCTCACCGTACGGACGTGGCCCAACTCGACCGCGAGCTGGAACTCGCCCCGCTGGAGCTCCAGGGCCTTGGCCGCCCGCCCGGGTGGCACTCCGCCCTCCACACGCTCCCGGCCCGCCGGCGCCTTCAACGCTCCTGACGGCACCTCCCCCGTCGCACCCGACGAACTCGCGACGGTCGAACTTTCCACGTCCAGCGCAGCCCGCGCACCCGACGCGCCCTGCCTCCTCAGCACATTCCGTCCTGCCATGACAACGGCCTCCCCCGTGAGATAACGAACACTCTGGGTAATGACCGTAGCCCGATGCGCCCACATCGCGCTGAGCCTGTGGATAACCTGGCGACCTCATGCCAACCGTCCCCCAGGGGCAGGGAATCAGCGCAGGTCAGACGGCTCCCCGTCGCGCTGCCTGGCAGCCACTCCCAGATGCTCGCCCACCCGGTTGACCATCAGCGTCATCTCGTAGGCGATCTGACCGACGTCCGCATCCGCCTCACTGAGCACGCACAGACAGCTACCGTCACCGGCGGCCGTGACGAACAGCAACGCCTCGTCGAACTCCACCATGGTCTGACGCACCCGGCCTGCCCGGAAGTGTCGACCGGATCCCCTGGCCAGAGAATGCAGCCCCGAGGAGACCGCGGCGAGGTGCTCCGCGTCCTCCCGCGCCAAGCCGGCGCTCGCTCCTGTCACCAACCCGTCATTGGAAAGCACCAAGGCGTGCCTCATGTGCTCGATCCGCTGTGTGAGGTCGTCGAGCAGCCAGTCAAGCCCCTTGTCCAGCGGCATGGTTGTTCCCCTCCCGCGCACGTGTTCCCCGTGTCACACGACAGCCTTTCGCACACCAGAGCACAGGGCAAGGCGTTCCGGGTCCGTCGAATCCCGGTGTCGGGCAGCGTGTATACGCCCGGCATATTCCATCCGGCACAGCCATCCCGCGTAGCCGAAAAACCTCGCACGAGGACAGGACATGAGACCACAAAACCCCCTTCCGGCACCGCTGGTTGACAACGGCAACGCTCACTAATCCATTGCCTCATCGCGGTTGTCAGGGCAGTGAATTCGCCCTCACGGACAAGAGGAATTCCCCTCTTACCGGCCGTCGAAAACACTCACCGGCACCCGGCCTCCGCCCGCCTCCACGAAGCCCCCGGCGATTCGACGTGGGTTTCCACGCACCGGTGGCGCATTCCACTCAGCCGCTCCGCGTGCAGCGGCATCGAACTCCCCAGGACACCCACCACAGCGACGAACCGAGGGCGCCCTCGACCGGTTCGCCCCCCTCCTCGACTCTTGACCGCACCGGCACTCGACGCCCGGGTTGCTCACTGGACAAGGTGCGCCGACGAGCGAGGCAACGAGGGCGATCGAGCGGGGAGAGCGCCATGACCGGACCTGGGCACCGACGACGCGCTGTACGCACTACCGCCGCCCTACTGACACCCGCCCAGTTCCCGAGCGCGCTCGGTGACGACTTCCCCGCGGCCTGTGCAGGCTGGAGCTCGCGGCATGCCCCGACGGCTACGGGCAGCGCTCGGGCAGGTCAGGCCACGAACGGGGCGCCGCGCCACGGGACGGGCCGGCGCCAGACCTCGAACGGGGCCAGGACGGCCCCCACACCGGGCGGATCAGCGGCCTATCTCCTTGCGCGTAACCCGGCGCAGCCTGCGGCGCTGGCTGGGGTCGAGCATCAGATACGCCACCGCCGGCACGCCCAAGACCACCAGCAGTGACAACCAGAAACCGATCAGCGGCATCAGAAGCAGGCCGACGGCCACCCCGCCTATGACGATCTTGGTACGTGTCGACATCTCGATGCCTCCTCACGCGGCCCGTCGCCGCTCTTGTCGGTGGAACGTACCGACCCGTCCCACAGTTCCACTATGCGCCCGGACGCAGCGGCTCACCGACCTCGCGCATGTGTGCCAGCGCCTGTCGGTAGGACTCGACCAGCCCCGTCTCGGCGTACGGCAGCGACAGCCGCCTGCAGTGGGCCCGCACCAGCGGCTGCGCCAGCCTCAGGTTCGGTCGGGGCATGCTCGGGAAGAGGTGGTGCTCGACCTGGTAGTTCAACCCGCCCAGCAGCCAGTCCGTGACCCGGCCGCCGCGGATGTTGCGGGAGGTGAGCACCTGTCGCCGCAGATGGCCCCAGCCCTTGCCGCTCTCCGCGTCGACCATCTCCATCCCCTTGTGGTTCGGGGCGAAGGCCATGCCCAGGTGGAGGCCGAAGAGCATCTGGTGGATCAGCCCGAACACCAGCGCCTGACCCACCGGCATCGCGGTCAGCAGCAGGGCGACGTAGCCGACCACGTGGACGGCGAGCAGCAGGCCCTCGACGACGCGGGCGCGCACGCTCTTGCCCGGCCCGTTCGGATCGAACACCGACTGGAATCCGTAGACCTTGAGCGCGATGCCCTCCAGCGTGGTCAGCGGGAAGAACAGCAGCGCCTGGTGGCGGGTGAGCCAGCGGCGGAACCCGGTGCGGCCGACGGCCTGCTGCTGCGTGAAGACCAGGACGTCCGCGACGACGTCGGGGTCCTTGTCGATGTGGTTCGGGTTGGCGTGGTGGCGGTTGTGCTTGTCGTTCCACCACTCCTGGCTCATGCCGAGCAGGACGTTGCCGTGGACGAGTTGGATGAGCCGGCTGATCCGCCGGTCACCGGTGATCTGCGCATGTCCGGCGTCGTGGCCGATGAAGGCGGTGCGCGCGGAGAACACCGCCAACACCGGCGCCAGCAGCAGCACCCACCAGGAGCCGCCGAGGGCGAACGTGCCGGCGACCACACCGGCCAGGCAGAGCAGGTTGACCGCGATCCCGCGGGCGTACCAACCCTCGCGGTGGGCCAGGAGGCCCTGCTCCTTCACGGTGCGCAGCAGGGGCGCGAACTCGCTCCCGGCTGCGCGCTCGGAGCCCACCGCGGGCCGCTGCGCGCCCCTTGACCGTCCCGCATGGACCTCGGCGACGGCGGTCGCACCCGAGGCCGGCGACGGCGGTCGCTGATGCGGGGTGGCGCTGACATGGGGCATGACTGTCTCCGGTCTCTGAGCCGTACGAGGTGCTGCGCGACTGCGCTGACCAGAGAAAACGTAGATTCGGCGCGGCTGTTGGGCCATGGAGCCACCACCCCGACCGGGCGGGGCCAACCCTCCGGTCGGGGTGGCGCTGGGTACACCCTCCGCCGACCCGGAAGCCCCACGTGAGGGGGATCACAAGCGAGAACGATGCACACCGCAGGCACGTCGGGTACCCTCGGCGATTCCTTGAGCACCCCAGTAGTCAAATTTGAGGAATCTGGTCATCACCGTGCTAAGACCTTCCGCGGCAACACCCTCGCCGGCCGACGGACCCCGCCTCGCCCCTTCTTCCGGAGTTGCCCTGCTGACTGCTCTCGCCGCCTGCCACGTCACCTTCCTGCCGGGCGATCCGGCCCGCACCGGCCGCCTCGCCTTCTGGCGGCCGGACGGCGGCGCCCCGCCGACCTGCCCGGCCGGCTCCGTCGCGCCGTTGACCGTGGTCGGGGACGACGTCCGGCCGTGGACGGTGCCCGCGCTGTCGCTCCCCGTGCGGGACGCCCTGCCGTGGCTCACCCGGATCCGCAGCAGCGCCGAAGCCTCGGCGTCGGCCGCCTTCTGGGGCGGCGCCGCGCTCCTCGCCCTCCACCTCGTCGCCCGCGGGCTCGTGCTGCCCGGGCTCAGCCGGGGCGATCACGACGCCTGGCGGATCGGCCCGCTGACCCCTGCGGACCTGGAGCACCTGCGTACGCTCACCGCGTCGATACCTCCGACCGCCCACGCGGTCCCCGACACCGCGCCGGAGCCGACGGACCCGGACGACCTGCTGCTGCCCGAGCCGGAGGCGCTGGTGCGGGCCTTCCTCGACGCGGTCGCCGACGTCCTGCCCCGTACGCCCGCGGCCACCACCGTCACCGACGCGCCGGCGTACGCCGGGGACGCCCCCCAGCACCTGCCGCAGGCGCGCGCCTGGGCCGCGGACATCGCCGCAGGTCACGATGGAGGCGTACGTCTGTCTCTGCGCATTGAACTCACCGGTGCGGCCACGGAGGCGGACGCGCCCGAGCCCGGGTTCCGGGCCGTCCTCCAGATGCACAGCGTGAGCGACCCCGGGGTGGTCAAGGACGCGGCGGACGTGTGGTCCGGCGGCTTGCCGCAGACCCACGGCGCGCACGGCTCCGCCGCCCCCTTCGGCCCGCGCGCCCGGATGGACGCGCTGCTCGCGCTGCGCCGGGCGGCCCGCGCCTGGAGCCCGCTCACCCCGCTGCTGCACGCGGCCGTCCCCGACACGATCGACCTCGCGGACGAGGACGTCGCCGAACTGCTCGGTGACGCCGCCCGCGCGCTGTCGGCCTGCGGGGTGCAGGTGCACTGGCCGCGGGAGATGGCGCACCGGCTGACCGCGCGCGCCGTCATCGGGCCCCCGGAGTCCGTCGACGGACCGCGGGGTGACTTCGGCGACTCCGGTCTGCCGTCGTTCCTCTCCGCCGATGCGCTGCTCACCTTCAACTGGCGCTTCACGCTGGGCGGGAACCAGTTGACGCGCGAGGAGTTGGAGCGGCTGGCCGAGGCCAACCGGCCCCTGGTGCGGCTGCGCGACCAGTGGGTGCTGGTCGACCCGGAGGAGTTGCGGCGCGCCCGGTCGAGCCAGGACCGGAAGGTGACTCCGGTGGACGCGCTGGGCGCCGTGCTGACCGGCTCCGCCGAGGTCGACGGCCGGCGGGTGGACGTCGACGCGTCGGGGTGGGTGGCCCGGCTGCGGGACCGGCTCGCCGACCCGGAGGGCGGGGTCCAGGAGGTCGAAGCGCCCGCAGCGCTCGCGGCGACCCTGCGCGACTACCAGCTGCGCGGTTTGAACTGGCTGCACCGGATGACCTCGCTCGGCCTCGGCGGCTGCCTCGCCGACGACATGGGCCTCGGCAAGACCATCACGCTCATCTCGCTCCACCTCCACCGGCAGGGCGACCCGGCCGCCGCCGGCCCCACGCTGGTGGTCTGCCCCGCCTCCCTGATGGGCAACTGGCAGCGGGAGATCGCCAAGTTCGCGCCGGGCACCCCGGTGCGCCGCTTCCACGGCGCCCTGCGCGACCTGGACGGCGTCGGCGCTGCCGGCGGGTTCGTGCTCACCACGTACGGCACGATGCGGCTCGACGCCGACCGGCTGGGCGAGGTGCCCTGGGGCATGGTCGTCGCGGACGAGGCGCAGCACGTCAAGAACCCGTACTCGGCGACGGCGCGCCGGCTGCGGACGATCGGGGCGAGGGCCCGGGTCGCCCTGACCGGCACGCCGGTGGAGAACAACCTGACCGAGCTGTGGGCGATCCTCGACTGGACCACCCCGGGCCTCCTCGGCCGGCTCGGCACCTTCCGCACCCGTTACGCGCAGGCCGTGGAGGGCGGCTCCGACCCGGCAGCGGCCCAGCGCCTCGGGGCGCTGGTGCGCCCGTTCCTGCTGCGCCGGCGCAAGTCCGACCCCGGCATCGCGCCGGAGCTGCCGCCGAAGACGGAGACCGACCGGGCCGTGGCGCTCACCCCGGAGCAGACCGGGCTGTACGAGGCGGTGGTGCGCGAGACGCTGGCCGCGATCTCGGAGGTCGGCGGCATGGAGCGGCGCGGCCTGGTGGTCAAGCTGCTCACCGCCCTCAAGCAGATCTGCAACCACCCGGCGCAGTACCTGAAGGAGGAGCAGCCGACGATCCCGGGGCGCTCCGGCAAGCTGGAGCTGCTGGACGAACTGCTCGACACGATCCTCGCCGAGGGCGCGAGCGTGCTGGTGTTCACCCAGTACGTGCAGATGGCGCGGCTGTTGGAGCGGCACCTCGCGGTCCGCGGGGTGCGCACCCAACTGCTGCACGGCGGCACCCCGGTGGCGCAGCGCGAGGTGATGGTGGACCGGTTCCAGCGGGGCGAGGCGCCGGTGTTCCTGCTCTCCCTGAAGGCGGCGGGCACCGGGCTCAACCTGACCCGGGCCGAGCACGTGGTGCACTACGACCGCTGGTGGAACCCGGCGGTGGAGTCGCAGGCCACCGACCGTGCGTACCGCATCGGCCAGACGCAGCCGGTGCAGGTCCACCGGCTCATCGCGGAGGGCACGATCGAGGACCGGATCGCCGACATGCTGGCCCGCAAGCGGGAGTTGGCGGATGCGGTGCTCGGCTCGGGCGAGTCGGCGCTGACGGAACTGACGGACGCCGAGTTGGCGGACCTGGTGGAGTTGCGAGGGGGGACGGCGCGATGAGCGGGCACGACGCGTACGACGGCGCTGCGGACGGCGAGGAGAAGACCTTCGACGCGCTGCCGCCGGTCAGGGGCCGCGGCTTCGCGAGCAGTTGGTGGGGCAGGTCCTGGCTCAAGGCGCTGGAGGACACCGCACTCGACTCGGTGCAGTTGAAGAAGGGGCGCAAGCAGGCCCGTGAGGGCGGGGTCGGCGCCGTGTCGGTGCGACCGGGGCGGATCACCGCGGTGGTCCGCGACCGGGACGGCACCAGGCAGCGCAGCGACGTGCTGTTGCAGGAGTTGACGGACGACGCCTGGGACCGCTTCTTGGACATGGCGGTCGACCGGGCGGGGCACATCGCGGCCCTGCTCGACCGGGAGATGCCGCCGCACCTGGTCGAGGACGCGGCGACGGCCGGGGTGGACCTGCTGCCCGGCATCGGGGACCTGGAACCCGAGTGCGACTGCGGCGCCTGGGACCTGTGTCCGCACGCTGCGGCCCTCGCCTACGAGGTGGCCCGGCTGCTGGACCAGGACCCCTTCGTCCTGCTGCTGATGCGGGGACGGGGCGAGCGGCGGCTGTTGGACGAGCTCCAGGCGCGCAGCGTGGCGCGGGCGTCCGCGGAGGCGGGCGGTGGTGCGGACGACTCCGGGGCCGAGACGGACGCGGGAGCGGGCCCGTCGGGGGTGTCGGCCACCGAGGCGTTCGCGGCGCGCGACATCCTGCCGCCGCTGCCGTCTCCGCCGCCGGTGCCCGACGAGCCGGGGCTGCCGCCGTCGCTGGACACCGAGTCCGAGCCGGTGTCCGGGGTCGATCCGGACGCGTTGGAGTTCCTCGCCGCCGACGCGGCCGTACGGGCGCACCGGATGCTGGCGGAGGCGCTGTCCGTGGGGCACGGGGCGCACCCGGTCGAGCCCGAGCTGACGCGCGACCAGGACGCGGTGCGGCTGGCCGCGGCCGTGCCCGGCCCGGTGATCGCGGCCCGGCTCGCCACCGGCACCGGCCGCTCCCGGGCCGAGTTGGACCTGGCCGTACGGGCGTGGCGGGCCGGCGGTCCGACGGCGCTCGCGGTCCTCGGTGACGACTGGACGCCTGGACCCGAGGACCTCCAGCGGGCGTCCGCGGCGTTGGCCGCAGCGTGGGAGGCGGCGGAGCGGCCCGCGCTGCGTGCGGCGGGTCCGGGGCGCTGGACCGTGGTCGGCGCCGAGGCGCAGGTGCGGTACGGGCCGGACGGGCGCTGGTGGCCGTACCGCAAGGAGCGGTCGCGCTGGTGCCCGGCCGGTCCCGGGGACCTCGACCCGGCAGCGGCGGTGGCCGGCGTCCTCAGCACCACGAGCGGCTGATCGGCTGAAGGGGACCCGGCTGACGGACGGCCCGGGCGGCGCGGCACCTGGTGTGCCCGCTGCCCGGGCCGTCTTCCGCAGACCGCGCAGTCCGCGCTACCCCATGACCTCGCGGGCCGCGTCGAGGAAGGCGGACCGGCGCTCCTCCAGGTGGTCCCGGACGCTCTCGCCGTCCGGCAGCCCGTGCCACACGGTCAGGTTGAGGTCGAGGAAGTGCGCGTGCGCCGCTTCGTGCACGAACGGCGGGAACTGCACGCGCACCAGCCGGTCCGCGACCCAGAACCGGTACATCACGTCCCGTGTCGTGAGGTACCAGTCGTCGGTGTCCTCCCAGGTGGACGGCCGGGTGTAGGCACAGCGCTCGGCCTCGGCCGACACCTCGATGAACCGTTCCAGCAGTGTGAGCCGTTCGCCCCGCCGGGTTTCCGAGAGGGCGCTCCTGTGCCGCAGTTCCTCTGCCCGTTCGGCGGAGAGTTGCGTGCGGTGCTGGACGAGGTAGGAGAGCACGCCGCCGAGGACGACGCCCGCGACCGATATGAGGGACACCCACACCTGACCTGACATGGCGCACATCGTGCCACGCCGATGATCTTCGACGGGGCAATGCGACGTCTCCCGAAGCTCCTCGGGCGCCCGCTGCACCAACCAGAAGGTGAGTAACCCACTTTGTTGTGCGTACTTGTCCGGTGTTCACCCCGAGGTGAGGGTGGTGGGTGACAACGAAGGAACGTGTGCGACAGGAGTGTGTAGTGGTGAGCGAAGGACGCGTGAGTGTGATCGGCCTCGGGGACATGGGTCGGGCCCTCGCGTCAGCCCTGCTGGACCGGGGGTGGGAGGTGACGGTCTGGAACCGTACGCAGGCACGGGCCGACGCCCTGGTGGAACGCGGCGCCGTCCGAGCCGCGTCGGCCGAGGAAGCGGTGCGCGCCGGCTCCCTCGTCCTGGTCTGTCTGCTGGACTACGACGCCGTTCGGAACGTGCTGGAACCCGCGGCCGGTGCGCTGCGGGCCCGGACGCTGGTCAATCTGACGAACGGATCCCCGGAGCAGGCGGTCGACTGCGCCCGGTGGGCGGGCGAGCACGGCGCCGGGTATCTGGACGGCGGGATCATGGCGATCCCCGCGACGATCGCCACCGCGGAGGCGTTCGTCCTCTACAGCGGCGAGGAGGGCGTCTTCACCGAGCACCGGGCGGCCCTGGAGGTCCTGGGCGTCCCGCACTACCTCGGTGCGGACGTGGGGCTGGCCGCGCTGTACGACCTCGCGCTGCTGACCGCGACGGACATGATGTACGACGGCTTCCACCACGCGGTCGCCCTCGCGGTCTCCCGCCGGGGCGGCAGTGCCGCCGGGGTCACGGAGCACCTGGTGCCCTGGCTGAACAGCATGTGCCGGATCATGCCCGCCTTCGCGGCCGAGATCGACGCGCACCGCGGCAGCGGTACGGCTCCGCAGATCACCCAGGGGCTCGACATCCACCGCGCGGCCCTCGACAACAAGCTCGCCGCGGCGAAGGAGGCGGGGGTCTCCACGGAGTTGTTGGACCGCGCCAGTGCGGAACTCGACGAACTCACCGCCGCCGGGCTTGAGCGGTGGAACTCTCCGCTCGTGGTGCGGCGGGTGCGGTCGGAGCCGTTGACTTGATCTGTTCGTCCGGCGCGGGCTCGGGTGCGGTCGTCGATGTCGGCCGGCTGCGGTCGCTCACACCCGGCTCCGGCTCGCCCGTCCGCTCACCACGGACTTCCGCCACTCGTGGGAGAAACCCACCACCTCGGACCGACTCGCGCCGGCCCGGTCCGTCGGAGGTTCAGGAACACCCGCGCTCACCTCGCCCGTCCGGTCCGTCGGGTCTTCGGGATGCCCAGGTCCGCTGCCGGACGTCGAGCACGTCATTGGGCTTCGTCACGCTGGGAGCGGCGGACGGCGGGGCGGATCCTGCGAGCGCCAAGCTGAAAGCGGACGGCCCGGACGTGGTGGGCCTGGACGTCCGCACGGAAGCGACCTCGTTCTGTCCGATGGACCGGTTCCAGTGAGGTCGCGGCCGGCCCTACGATCGCGTCGACCGAACCGGCCCGGGCCTGATCGTGAAGGTCCGGCCGTACCGCCGCGGCAGTCGACGACAGGAGTGGCCATGTGGGCGTGGATGTCCACGGACGGGATGCCTACGGGTGACCGCGCGGAGTGGTTCCACCACGTCGTCTCCCAAACCGTCGCACCGCACCGGCTCGCGATCACCGACCGCACCACCTTCACCGCCCGGGCCGGCACGCTGAGCCTGGGCTGCCTGGAGATGTCCTTCCACTCCAACTCGGGGCACTACGCCTGGCGCACACCGAAACTGATCCGCCGGGGAGATCCCGAGCACTATCTCTTGGGGCTGGTCACCCAGGGAGCGAAAACCGTCTCGCAACGTCGAACGGACAGCCGGATGGAGGCCGGGGACGTGGTCCTGTGGGACACCTCCCACCCCTACGTCGCCCGGTCCTCCGCCTCCGGCCAGACACGGATGACGGTCCTCCACATCCCCCGCGACCGGATGCTCCTGCCCGCGAACCGACTCGACGCAGCGCTGGGAAGCCGGCTCACCACCACAACCGGTGTCGCCGCGGTGCTCCGCGAGTTCCTCGGGTCGCTCCGCAATCACGCGGACGAGGGCTCCCCGACGGGACGGGAACTGCTCGCGCGTACGACGCTCGACCTCGTCACCGGAGCACTCGCCCAACAACTCGACCTGGTGGACCACGTACCGCCCGACACGTCCAAAGAAGTCGCCCTCCGGCGGATCGACGCCTTCATCGACCTCCGCCTCGGCGACCAGGACCTGACCCCCGGGGTGATCGCCGCCCGACACCACATCTCCGTCCGAACTCTGCACGCCCTCTTCCAGCCACGCGGCGAGGCCGTTGCCGCCTCCATCACCCGACGACGCCTCGAACGCTGCCGCGCCGATCTCGCCGACCCCGGCCAAGCACACCGCCCGGTCCACGAGATCGCCGCACGCTGGGGCTTTCGCCGACCGGACGGCTTCAGTCGGGCGTTCCGGGCCGCCTACCGCATCTCACCCCGGGAGTACCGGCGGCTGGCCCGGACCGGGAGGGTGGCCGGGGACGAACCGGGAACCTGAGAGGAGGCGGCCTCCGCCGTCGGACCGGTCGGCCGATCCGACGGCGGAGGAGCGGCCGACCAGTCCGGGACACGCCGCCTCGGCGAGCTGCGGTTCAGACGCTCGGCGAGTTGCCGAGGAGTTTGGTGTTGAGTGACCCCGTCGCGTCCACCGAATTGCTGTTCGTCAAGGTCCGGCCGAAGCACACTGACCAGGAGTCCGCCGCGACCCCCGACAGGGAACAGTTCCAGGTGCCGAGCCGAACGGTGGCGACGCTCCTCCACAAGGTTGCGGTCGCCTCCGCACGGTAGAGGCCGGATCGATCGTTGCGCACGATCACTGCCGCCTGCACACTGCTCCCCGTCCCATGTGCCGACCTGATCGCGCAGACCTGTGCGGCCACTCCGGTCGTGACCTGCACGGTACGAGCGCACGCCCACTTGCTGGAGCTGGAAGTGATCGGATTGGTGTTGCCGTAGGCCCTCCAGGTGCCGGTCTCCGCAGCCGCGACGGGGCCGGCGGTCGCCACCGTCGCGCCCACCGCCATGGCGAACGCTGACAGGGTCACAGCCGTCTTCTTGAACTTCATGTCCTCGCTTCCCTTCTCGCTCTGTCGCCGTGCGCTTCGTACGACGGCGAACCTACAAGGGCGCGGGAAGGGTGATGCCGCGATGCGTGCACGGATAGTTGGCGTTCCGCGCGCCTGCCCTCGATGTCCCTCCGCTCCGCGTGGGGCACCTCCACCCGTGCCCGCAGGGCGGGAGGGCTGACGACTGACGACAACGCTGGATGTCCCTCCCTTGCCCGAAGGGCTACGGAGGGGAGGTACGGCACCGGGGCACGCGAGCCCAGCCAGGTCCGTCAGGCACGCCCGAGGTGCCCGCGGCGGCGAACCGTCGATCACCGCGGGCACCTGCTGCGCCGTGTGCGCTACCAGGCGTGCGCGACGTCCACGATCACCTGGTCGCCCGACTGCTGGACCCGGAACGGCAGTTTGGCGCGCAGACCGAGGCCCACCTGTGTCTGGCCCTCGAAGCTCGCGCCGAACTTGGTGTCCTTGAAGGTCCGGTAGCCGGTGATGTTCACCCCCGGCAGGTTCTGTCCCGGCGTGCCGGGGTAGACGGCCTGGCCGGTCGTCGGGTTGTAGCTCGGGGCGTTGACGTAGAGCTGGAGGATCGCACCGCCGGCGACGGGGATCAGGTCGCCCGTGCCGTCCTGGTGGAAGGCGTCCACGTAGCCGACGTGATAGCCGACCTTGCCGGGCGCGCCGGTGACGTCGAAGACGATCCGGTCGTAGCACGCGTGCTGGCCGGTTCTGATGTTCTTCAGCGGCTCGGCGACCGATTCGGTGGCCGACTTGGTGCCGCTGCCCCAACCTGTGGCACACGCCGATACCGACGCGGCCTTTGCGTCCACCTGACCGCAGGAGGCCCAGGCGGCCCCCGCCGAGCCCACCAGTGTGGCGCCGGCCAGCGCCAGGGCCGTCGCGCTCTTTCCTAACCATCGCATGAGACATGCCTCCAGAAGGTCGAGTTGGTTCCGCGCACGCACGGGCGGTGCCCCTGCGCGTCCCCACCTTGTCGTCACGGGGGCCCGACGGCATCCGTGCTCGTACTCAAGTACCCGGCTGGGCACGGCGGGCACTATCACCGCGTGACTCGTCGTGCTGAGTCGCAGCGACGCGGGTTGACGTGCGGTCAGCCCCGCTGTTCCTCGGCCACTGGGGCCTCGTGGGCGAGGAGCGTGTCGACGAACGTCCGGCGCTGCTCGGGTGTCAGCGGGGCGAGCACCTTGCGCCACGCCGCGGCGCCCGGAGCGAGCCGGGCGGACGGGCGGACGGGCGGACGGGCGGACGGGCGGACGGCACGGTTCAGCGCTTGGCGCCGCGCGCCTTCATCCAGAGGGTGTTGAAGTCGCGGGCCGTCAGCGCGTCGACCCTGCCGTGGGGCACTTCGGCGGGGTCGGCCTCCCGCCAGTGTCCCGGCACGGCGCGCACGCTTCCGTCCGCCCCACGGAGCACCGACCGCAGCGCGCGGCCGGCGAAGGACTCCGTCCACTCGGTGGTGCCGTCGGGGCGGGGCGATTCGACGACGGTGACGCGGGCGACGTCGTAGTCGTCGGGCACGGTCTGCAACAGCAGCAGTTCCAGGGCCCACACCACCACGCGCACCCGGTCACCGTCGGCGTCCTCGCACTGACCGTGGAGGTCGAAGTCGTCGATGAACTCCAGGTCGTACCCGATCTCATCGGGGTGGTCGAGGGTGTGGACGATCCCCTCGTCGTCGGTGAACCGCAGCGGGTACACCGGGCCCTTGTTCACGACCGTCTTCCTTCAGCGCTCGGGGCGTCGCGGAGCCCGGTCGACGGGCGATCCGCGCGCCGGACGGTCACCGCTCGCCCAGCGAGTGCCGGGCGGCGAACTCGTCGGCGAGGATGCCCATCATGATCACGTCACAGTAGCGGCCGGCCAAGAACTCGTAGTCCCGCAGCCGCCCTTCCTCCACAAACCCCAACCTGCGGTGGAGCGCCAACGACGCCTCGTTGTACGCATAGACCTGCGCTTCGCACTTGTGGTAGCGCCGCTCGGCGAACATGAAGCGCATCAGCAGCACCGCGGCCTCGCTCGCGTAGCCCTTGCGGTGGTGCGCAGCGCCGATCGCGATGCCGTAGGCGAAGCGGCCGGCGCGCGCGTCGGTCTCGTGAGTGTTGAGGGTGCCGACCAACTCCCCCGTCGAGACGGCTTCGATGGCCAGCCGGAACGCGTCCCCGTCCGGGCCCGCCGTCGCCGCCTCCTTCGCCCAGGCGCGGTAGCCCTCGGCGGAGCGCGGCGGATGCAGGGCGTCCCCGGTCCGCTGATGGCCGGAGTGCTCGTCGAAGCGCATGAAGTCGGCCCAGTCCTCCGGCTCGACGCCGCGCAGCCGGACCAGCTCGCCGGTCCAAAAGGATGTCATGACGCCATCCGATCAAGAGGCGGCCGGGGCCGTCCAGGCGATTTCGGCCCGCCGGTCGGCCGTCGCGCGGGGAAAACGGGACGGGTCGGCGGGCCGCTGCGCGCAGCGGCCCGCCGACAGCGCCTCGGCCGCTACTTGTTGCCGAAGAGCCCACCCTCGAACTTGGCCCAGTCGTACATCTGGTGCACGGCCTGCCCGAAGATCGGGATGCTGATGTGCTCGAAGACGTCTTCCAGCAGGTCGATGTCCCCGGTGTTGTAGATCAGCGGACCGTTGATGTTGATCAGGCCCCCGGAGGTGGGGGCGGGCTGCTGCTGCTCCTGGGCGTGGGCGGTGCCGCTCGACAGGGTCAGCGCAACACCAGCCGCCAAAGTCGCCACAAAAGCCGCACAGCGGGCACGACGGTTCATTCGCACTCCGATTCAGGTTTGACGATTCCGATGAAATCAGCCCAGGAGCCAACTCCCCGTTGAACAACGGGTGTTGAGAAGGTTTCTCCTGTGGGGGGCCGAGGTGAGCGACAGCTTGCCACCGGGTCAAGGGCAAGTAAAGTGCCTGGAGGGAACCGAATGATCATGGCTGATTACCGACGGTGTCCGATTTTCGGAGCACCGCGGGCGGGCGGTCGGCTCTGCTCCTTTAGAGTGCTTCCGTCCCCTGCACACCCCGTGGCGGCCCTCCGACGGCACGCGCCGTCGCCGCCCACGCGTACGACCGAGGAGCAACCGTGACCGAGCTGGCGCCCACGTCCCTACAGCGGGACATCGCACGGGACCTCCAGGTGAGCCCGTCCTTCGACGCGCGGCAGGAGATCGAGCGCCGGGTGGCCTTCCTCGCCGACCGGCTGACCGCGGCGGGGCTGCGCTCCCTCGTGCTCGGCATCAGCGGCGGCGTGGACTCCACCACCGCGGGCCGGCTGTGCCAGCTCGCGGTCGACCGGGTCCGGGCGACCGGCGGGGAAGCGACGTTCTTCGCCATGCGACTGCCCTACGGCGTGCAGGCGGACGAGAAGGACGCACAGCTCGCGCTGGAGTTCATCCGTGCCGACCGGGTGCTGACCGTCGACGTCCGACCGGCGAGCGACGCCGCGCTGGAGGCTGCGCTGGCCGGCGGCACCGCCTTCCGCGACGCGCACCACCAGGACTTCGTGCACGGCAACATCAAGGCGCGCCAGCGCATGATCGCCCAGTACGCGGTCGCCGGCGCGCACGACGGCCTGGTGGTGGGCACCGACCACGCGGCCGAGGCCGTCTCCGGCTTCTTCACCAAGTTCGGCGACGGCGCGGCCGACGTCGTACCGCTCACCGGGCTCACCAAGCGGCGGGTGCGCGCCGTGGCGCAGGCCCTGGGCGCGCCGGACGAACTGGTGGGCAAGGTCCCGACCGCGGACCTGGAGACGCTGAGCCCGGGCAAGCCGGACGAGGAGGCGCTCGGCGTCACCTACGACCACATCGACGACTTCCTCGAAGGCCGGCCGGTCGACGAGGCCGCCCACGCCGCGATCGTCCGGCGCTACCGGCTCACCGAGCACAAGCGGCAGCTCCCGATCGCGCCCTGACCGGGCACGCGCCCGCCCGGCCGGCGCGTCCGCCGGTCAGCCTTCGCCGTCCTCGACGGGGCTGATCCTGATGCGGTTCCCGTCGGGGTCGGTCAGCTCCAACTCCCGCCCCCAGGGCTGGTCCTGCGGCTGGACCCCGAACTCGGCGGCGACGACGTCGAGGTCGGCCACCTTGAGGTGGATCAGGGTGTCCGGGCGGGCGTCGCCCTCGTGCTCCGAGAGGAAGAGCCGCACTGGGCCCCGGGCCACCGCGAGGAACAGCGGGAACCCCGGCTCGAAGCGGTGTTCCCACTCGCGGGCGAACCGCAGGCGCGCGTACCACTCGGCGGCGGCGCCGGCGTCCGCCACCCGCAGGATCGGAATCACTTCTTCGCTCATGGGCCCATCCTGCACCGCCCCTGTGACGGTCCCGGTCAGCGGCGGCGCAGGGCCCAGCGCTGCACGGACTCCAGCGGGCCGGCGGTGAAGCGCCGCAGCCACCACGTCGAGCCGACCATCAGCACGGCGCACACCGTCGCCCACAGGCCGATCACCCACCAGGGGTGCCAGTCGTCCCCGAGCCGTTCGGCCAGCCCGAGCCCGATGCCGTACGCCACCAGCATGCACAGCACGTTCTGGAGGACGTAGCCGGACAGCGCGGTGCGGCCGACGGCGCTCAGTCCGTTCGTCAGCGGACCGAACCGCTTGAGGCGGTCGACCAGCACCCCGATCAGACCGACGTAGCCGAGTGCGGTCAGCGGGCCGCCGACGTAGCGGTCCAACAGGACCAAATCGGACCCGACGAGCGAGGCGCCGACGCTCAGCGGCAGCCCGATGCCGAGCCCCCACACCAGCAGCCGCGCCCGGATGCGCCGTCCGGTCGCGTCGTCGCCGAAGGCGCCGGCCCGGAAGAGCCGTACGCCCAGCAGGAAGAGGCAGACGAGCAGGGGGAAGGTCATCAGCGGCTCCAGCCGCAGGGCCAGGGCGTTCTCCCATCGGAAGGCGATCTGCTCTCCGTAGCTGCCGTGTGCGTACAGGTCCCGCACCTCCTCGGAGAGGGTCGCTTCCGCCTCCCCCGCCGCAGCCAGGGCGGCGGTCAGCACCGCCATGAAGGCCAGGTGCACACCGGCCGCCCACCACAGGACCCGGTTCCGGGCGCGTTCGGAGCGGGTCAGCAGCCAGGCGACGAGCAGCGCGGTGACGGCGTACCCCATCAGGACGTCCCAGGCGAAGACCAGCAGGAAGTGCACGGTGCCCTCGGCGAAGAGGAACAGCGCCCGCCATCGGTAGCGGCCGGGCCAGGGCTCGCCGCGGCGGGCCGCGGACGCGTACTGGATGGCCAGCCCCACCCCGAAGAGCACCGTCAGCAGGGCCAGGAACTTGCCGTTGGCCAGCAGCCGCAGCACGGTGGCGACGGCGTCGGGGAAGGTGGCGAAGGACGGCGTCCCCGAGGTGCCCGCGAGGACGCTCCACTCCGCACCAGGGCTCGCGAAGATCCAGACGTTGGTCATCAACGTGCCGAGGATCGCGGCGCCGCGCAACACGTCGAGCAGCGGCAGCCGGCCGGGCGAGCGGCCCGGGTGCGGGCGGGGCGTCTGGGGCAGGGTCTGAGTCACCCCTTCATCGTCCAAGCGCTCCTCGCGCCGTTCGTCATGACGGGGGACGACGTTCGAGTACACAGAAAGATGCATCGAAGGGTGCGCCCCTCGCCCTCCGCGAGGACGAGGGGCGAGCTGCTACGAGTCCGTGCGCGCGCCGTCGTTGCCCGTGCGCACCGCGGTGAGCAGCCCCAGTGCGGTGATGGCGGCTATGCCCAGCGTCATGTAGCGGGCGGAGTCGAGCATGGAGTCACCGCCGAGGCTGACGAGCGTGCCGGCGAGCGCGGAGCACACGGCGTAGGCGATCAGCTGGGTGGTGTTGAGGGCTGCTGCCGCCTTGCTGCCCTCGCTCTCGTCGGTGCTGCTGCGCATCGCCGCCACGCTCAGATGGGGGAAGGCGAGTCCGATGCCGGTACCGGCCACGAACAGCAGCACGGCCCAGACCGCCACCAGTGCGGCCGACGCGGACGGAGTCTGGAGCAGCCCGTGGGCGACGAGTCCCGCTGTGAGCAGGACGGGGCCGGTGCGGACGGCCCGGCTGCGCGCCGCCGGCGTCGCGAGTCCGACGCTGAAGAGCTGGGCGACCACCCAGCCGACGGACAGCGCGGCCCCGAGCAGTCCGGCAGCGAGCGGGGTGAGGCCGCCGAGCTCCTGTCCGAAGAGCGGGATGAAGGTCTCGGCCATCACGCCGGCGCACAGCACGGCAACGGTGAGATAGACCCACTTCAGCGGGTTGCCGCGCCGGTAGGCCAGGGTCGGCAGGACGGTCGTGGCGCCGCGCCGCTCCACCTGGACGAAGCCCGCCAGCAGCAGGGCGCCGACCGCGATGCTCGCGCCGGTCGCCCAGCCCCGCGGGACCGCGGAGCTGACGCCGAAGGCCGCGGCGGCGAGGGTGAGCAGGGCGAGCGAGGCCAGCGGGACCGGGGTCCCGCCCTGGCCCGTACCGCTGTGGCGGGGCAGCGCGCCGTGTGCGAGGAGGGCGAGGAGCAGTGCGGCCACCAGCAGCAGCGCGTACGCCCAGCGCCACGCCCCGAGTTGGGCGAAGAGGCCGCCGAGCGCCGGCCCGACGAGGGTGCCCACGCCCCACATCGCGGAGATCAGGCCGGCGGCCCGGGCCCACAACCGGTCGGGCAGCGCGCCGCGGATCACCGCGTACCCGAGGCCCGCGAGCAGTCCGCCGCCGAGGCCCTGGACGACCCGCCCGAGGATCAGGAACTCCATCGAGGGGCTCAGGGAGTTGAGCACCGCGCCAGCACCGAAGACGAGGAAGCCGACGACGTACGCCCGTGCGGCACCCAGGCTCGCCAGACACCTGCTGACCAGCATCGAGGCGATGACCGCCGCCATCAGGAAGCCGGTGGCGACCCAGGCGTAGTACCGGGCACCGCCGATGTCGGAAACGATCGAGGGCATGAGCGCGGCCGTGAAGTACAGGTTCATGGCGTAGAGCGCGACGCCTCCGGCGAGTACCAGCACGGTCGCCAGGTACTGCCGCGAGAGCAGTTCGGACCAGCCGCCCGAGGGGGCCGCGGACGTCGGCGGTGGGCTGGTGGATGCGCCCTGATCAGGTACGGAAGTGGTTCCCGGCATGGATGATGCAGTCACGGCACGCTACGCTAAAACTTCAACCTCACTTGAAGTCAAGGGGACCGTTGTGGGCCGTGCGCCGAGTGATCTGATGACCGTGGGCGAGGTCGCGCGCCGGGCCGGGGTCGCGACCTCCGCGGTGCGCTTCTACGAGGCCCAGGGGTTGATCTCGGCGGAGCGCACCGCGGGCAACCAGCGCCGCTACCGGCGCCATGTGCTGCGCCGGCTCTCGCTGGTACTGACCGCCAAGCGGCTGGGCATCCCGCTGGCGGAGCTCGCGGAGGTCTTCGCGACGCTGCCGGAGCACCGGATGCCGAGCAAGCGCGACTGGGAGCGGATCTCCCGGCAGTGGGCTGCGCACTTGGCGGCGCGCCGCCGGGAGATCGAGCGCCTGGAGCGGGAGCTGACCGGCTGCATCGGCTGCGGCTGTCTGTCGTTGCAGCGGTGCCGGGTGCTCAATCCGGGGGACGAGTTGGCGGCCCAGGGAGCGGGTCCGCGCCGGCTGATCCCGGACGAGTGAGCCCCCGCAGCGGCTCCGTTATCACCGGGGCGTAGGGGAACCCGCCGAGCCCGCCGAGCGCTCCTTCAAAGAGACCGACTTCCTCATCTCCACTCTCCTTTGGAGGCGTGTTGCAGCACGGAAGAAACGGAACAAGAGCACTCGTCGCGTTAGCAATGGCCGCGGCGACCACGGCGGCCGGGTTCACCGCCCCGGGCGTCGCGGCCACGGCCGAGGACCGCACCGGCGCCACGGCGCGGCAATCCGCCCGGCCGACGACCGAAGGACGCACCACCGAGGTCGCCTTGATCACCGGTGACACCGTGGTCGCGGACGGCTCCGGCCAGGTGGTCCGGATCGAGCGGGGGCCCGGCCGCAAGGGCATCCCCATCCACGTCACCCGGCGCGGCGACCGGACCCTGGCCATCCCGTTGGACGCCCAACGACTCATCTCCGAAGGCCGGTTGGACGATCAGCTCTTCGACGTCACGGAGCTGTCCCGGCCCGAGTACCGGACACCCGGCGGGCTCGGCCTGATCGTGCGGTACAAGGGAGCGGCAAGCGCCCCGCGGAAGGCTGTGGCGAAGGCCGCCGGAGCCGCCGGGGTCAAGCGCGACCTGCCCGTGCTCAACGCGCAGGCGGTACGGGTGAAGGACGCCGCCGGTGCGGCGAGGATGTGGGACGCGCTCACGGACGCGGGCTCGGGCGCAAAGACGGACCGCACGTCCACGCCGGACGTGGAAAAGGTCTGGCTGGACGCCAAGTACCGCGCGTCGCTGGAGCGCAGCGCCGCGCAGATCGGTGCGCCCGCCGCGTGGCAGGCGGGGTACGACGGCCGGGGCGTGAAGATCGCCGTCCTGGACACCGGGGTGGACGAAACCCACCCCGATCTGGTGGGCAGGCAGATCGCGGAGCGCAACTTCTCGTCATCGCCGGACGCGGTCGACCGCAACGGTCACGGCACCCACGTCGCCTCCATCGCCGCCGGCACGGGCGCGGCGTCCCAGGGGCGCAACAAGGGCATCGCGCACGGGGCCGGGGTCATCGACGCCAAGGTGCTCGACGACGGCGGCAGCGGCACTGCCTCGCAGATCCTCGCCGGC
Source organism: Streptomyces sp. NPDC017979 (assembly GCF_044328175.1). Lineage (NCBI taxonomy): Bacteria > Bacillati > Actinomycetota > Actinomycetes > Kitasatosporales > Streptomycetaceae > Streptomyces > Streptomyces sp. NPDC017979. Next base: position 277,178 of record NZ_JBIRGU010000007.1, read on the forward strand.
ATGGAGTGGGCCGTGGCCCAGGGCGCCGACGTCGTGAACATGAGCATCGGTTCGATGGACAGGCCGGGACTCGACCCGATGGAGGAGGCAGTCAACCGGCTCACAGCGACGACGGGCGTCCTCTTCGCCGTCGCCGCGGGCAACTCCGGCAAGGAGGGCGTGACCTCGCCCGGCAGTGCAGATGCGGCTCTGACCGTTGGCGCGGTCGACGAGTTCGACGACATCGCGCGGTTCTCCGGGGTCGGCCCGACCGTCTCGGACTCGGGGATGAAGCCGGACGTCACCGCACCGGGAGTGGGCATCGTGGCCGCCGCGCCCGGAGGCGGCCACGTGCCCAAGTCCGGTACGTCGATGGCGACGCCGCACGCGGCCGGTGCGGCGGCGGCCCTCAAGCAGAAGCACCCCACGTGGCGGGCCGAGGCGTTGAAGGGCGCCCTCGCCGGCTCGGCGAAGCCCGGGCGGTGGTCGGTCTTCCAGCAGGGCCACGGGCGGATCGACGTCTCCGCCGCGCTAGCCCGGACCGTACTCGCGGAGAGCCCGACCCTCTCCTTCGGCCGGCAGGAATGGCCCCGGCACGACGACGTGCCGGTGACGAAGAAGATGACCTACCGCAACACCGGCACCACACCGATCACGCTCGCGTTGCAGGTCACCGGCGCCGGGCCGGACGGGAAGCCCGCACCGAACGGGTTCTTCCGGCTCTCCGGCGACCGGGTCACCGTTCCGGCCGGGGGCACGGCATCGGTCGACGTCACCGCCGACACCCGCGCGGGCACCGTCGACGGGCTGTACACCGCCGCGCTGACGGCGACGGGCGGCGGCCAGACGATCCGCTCGATCGGGTCGGTGGACCGGGAGATCGAGTCGTACGCCCTGACCGTCAAGCACATCGGACGGGACGGGCAGCCCGCGCCGGAGTTCGTCACGCTGCTGGCGGGACTGACCGGCCTGGGGCGCGACAAGACCTACGATCTCGACCCGTACCGCTTCCCCCACACCTACACGATGCGCGTGCCCGCGGGGAGCTACTTCCTCACCTCCTTCATGTGGAACCAGGCCGAGCAGCGGACGGACGTGGTCAACCAGCCGTACCTGAACGTCGACCGGGACACCACGGTGACCGTGGACGCCCGGATCACCGAACCGATCCGGATCACCGTCCCCGACCCCACGGCCAAGAGCGACGTGGCGTCGCTGCTGACGTACGCGGACGTCGACGGCAAGGAATTCCGGGACAACTGGGTCAGCGAAACCTTCAACGCCTACCGCATCGGGCACATGGGCCCGCCGCTCCCCCGGGGCGTCACCGGCCAGGGCTTCAACAGCGTCTGGACCAAAGGGCTCAAGGAGAGCTACCAATTGGCCCACCTCGTGAAGGGCCGCACGCTTCCCACTGGCTTCGAGAAGGACTTCAAGAAGAGCGAACTGGCGACGATCACGACGGAGCTGGGCAGCCCCGTCGCGGGCGGCACCGGCGCCTTGGAGGTCACGGCCCGGTTCGACAACGGGTGGAGTACCTTCGGGAGGACCGCGGCGACCGTTCCGCTACCGGGCAAGGCGACCATGCACGTCAACACCGCCGGGGTGCGCTGGCACCTGGCGATGTACGAACGGCGCCCGGCGGGCTCCAGTCCGTACTTCACCACCGGCTACCAGCGCTACGCCGCCGGACGGGCCACGACGGTCCGGCTGGGGGTGGGGGTCTTCGGACCGGCCGTCGCAGGTTGGGAGCTCGCGGACCCGCCGGACGGCTCCGGAAAGATCACCCGGAACGGCGACGCGATCTACGGCTGTCTGCCGATGTACGCGGACGGCCGTGCCCGTTGGGGGGAGTTGGACGCCGACACCCATGCGATCGCTGTGCACCGCAACGGGGTCAAGATCCACCAGGCCACGACTTCCATGTGCTGGAACAATTTCACGGTTCCGGCGGACAAGGCGGAGTACCGGCTCAGCGTGACGGAGACCCACAACCAGAACACCGCGGTCTCGACCAGGGTCAGCGCCGAGTGGACCTTCACCTCGCAGCGCACCACCGCTCCGGTCGACCTGCCGGTGTCGGCGGTGCGCTTCGAGCCCGAACTCGCCCTGGACTCGACCGCGCCGGCCGGTGCCGTCATGAAGGTCCCGGTGGTGGTGGAGGGCTCCGCAGCGGGCAAGCGCCTCAAGTCGCTCACGGTGCGCACCAGCCTGGATGACGGCCGGACGTGGACCGACGTGCCCGTGGTCAAGGGCGCGGTCACCGTCACCAACCCGGCGGCCGGGCAGGGCATCGCCTTCCAGGCCGTCGCCGAGGACGTGGACGGGAACAAGCTGAACCAGACGATCCACAACGCCTACCGGGGCCGCTGAACCGCGGGCCGCAAACACCGAGGGCCCCGCGCGATCGCGCGGGGCCCTCCTCGTTCCGTCCTGGCGACGCACCGGGCCGCGGCTCACTCCACGGACGGCTCCTCGGCCCCCGATGCGGTCACGGCCGCAGGGCTGCGCCCCGCGTGGTCCACCGGGCACCCCTTGAGGCCCGGCACCGGGAAGGTGCCCAGGTCGGCCAGGCGGTAGCCCTTCGCGTACCCCTTGATCTCCCGGTTCTGGCGGCCGAAGTGCGGGGTGCGCCGGGGCGGCATCAGACGGACGAGCCGGCCGCGCAGCCGCAGTGCGCCGTCGACCGTGGTGCGCAGGGCGGCAGCGGGCTCCGGGTAGCGGAAGGTCCGGCGCAGCGGCTCGTCGAGCAGTGCCGTGCTGGCGGCGCGGGCGGCCGGCCGCAGAGCGCGCGGATACCAGGACGCCATCAGCGCCAGGGTGGCATCGGCGACCGCTCGCCCGCCCTCGTCCCAGCCGAAGTGCTCATCCTCGTAGGAGTCGAGACGGTCCTCGAACTCGGCGAAGGTGGTGGGGATCTGTCGGATGCCCATGTGGCGGCCGAGGTGGCGGTAGTACTCGACGCAGGCCCGCAGTTCCGCGGCGGTGAGCCGGCGCCAGCCGTACCGGTCGATCCACCGCTTCGGCATCACCACGAACGTGCACAGGACGTAGCGCATGTCGTCGTTGCTGATGTCGTAGCTGCGGTGCATCTGGTTGATGCGGCGGATCGCGGTGCGGCCCCGGTCGTCGTCGAAGCCGTGCTCGACGATCGCGTCCAGCAGCAGGGCGGTGTCGTCGTACCGCTTCTGTGCCCGGGTGCCGAATTCGGCGGTGCGGGCCAGCAGGGCGCCGATGCTGGGGACGGCGTACGTGCGGAAGAGGGCGAGTTCGAGCGCCCGGCTGAAGTCCCAGGGGAACTCGTGGGTGGCGAGGAGCTGGTACATGCGGTGGAAGTCCCGCTCGGGGTCCATGCGTTGGATCTGCTTGAGCCGGTCGTAGCGCTGCACCGCGCGGCCCCCTCGCTCGTCGTCAACGGGTCTTCCCACCCTAAGGGCTACCCATCACCAGGCAATACGGCCCGTGCCGCGCCGGGCCATCGGCGCGCGAGTTGAAGTCCGCCACCGGCACCCACCAAGATCGCTTGGATTGGTGCACCCGCCATCGACCCGCGTTAATCAAGTTTGACTAGTGAGTGCCGCGGGGATACTCTCGCAGTAGTCAATTTTGATCAACCTTCGCGAGGAGAGCGCGCGTGCCCCAGCTTCCCGACGCCGGATACACCCCGACCGCCGACGAACTCGCCAGCATCGATGCCTGGTTCGCGGCGTACGACGCGGCCGCCGCGCGGCGCGACATCGAAAAGATGGCCGACGTCGCGGTCTTCCCGCTCAACCTCGTCAGCGACAACACCGCCGGCGAGGGCGCCTCGGCCCAGTGGGACCGCAAGCAGTTCGTCGAGACCATGACCCATGTGATGAGCGAGGGCTCCGAGGACATCACCTTCGATTCGGTCCGCACCCCCGTCTTCCTGAGCTCCGCGATGGTCGTCGTCTTCACCGACTCGACGATGACGGCGGGCGAGGTCACCCAGCAGCTCCGGTACGCCGACATCCTGATCAAGCAGAACGGGAAGTGGGCGTTCCAGACCATGGCGCAGGGCGGCTGGGGGGACAACCTCTGATCACCCCCGCCAACGGACCTCCGCCGACGGTCCGCCAGCACGAAGGAACCGGGCCCCGGACGCTTGTCGTCCGGGGCCCTGCCCTTTGCCCGGCCGGCGGCGGATCACCGCGTCGTCACGGCGTCCGCCACCTGCTGCGCGGTGGTGTCGCGCAGGGTCCCGTCCATCAGCAGCCAGCGCGTGATGCCGATGGACCGCAGGAACGGCAGGTCGTGGCTGGCCACCACGAGCGCCCCCTCGTACGACTCCAGCGCCGAGGTCAGCTGCTGCACGCTGGCCATGTCGAGGTTGTTGGTCGGCTCGTCCAGCAACAGCAGCTGCGGGGCGGGCTCGGCCAGCATCAGCGCGGCCAGGGTCGCCCGGAAGCGTTCGCCGCCGGACAGCGTCCCGGCCCGCTGATCCGCCCGCGCCCCCTTGAACAGGAAGCGGGCCAACCGTGCGCGGACGTGGTTGTTCGTCGCCCGCGGGGCGAACCGCGCCACGTTCTCGGCCACCGTCAGCCCGTCGTCGAGGATGTCGAGCCTCTGCGGCAGGAAGCGGTGCGGCACGTGGGCGACGGCCTCGCCGGCCACCGGCGCCAGCTCGCCGACGAGGGTGCGCAGGAGCGTGGTCTTGCCCGCTCCGTTGCGTCCCACCAGCGCGATCCGCTCCGGTCCGCGCAGGGTGAACTCCCCCGTCACGCGCGCTCCGTGCGCGAGGTGCAGCTCGCGGAGGGTGAACACGGTGCGCCCCGCGGGGACGGCCGTCCCCGGCAGGTCGACGCGGATCTCGTCGTCGTCGCGCACCGCCTCCACCGCGGAGTCGAGACGGCCCTTCGCATCCGCGAGCCGCTCCTCGTGCATGATGCGGTGCTTGGCGGCGGAGACCTGGGCCTGACGCTTGCGCTCCCCCATCACGACCTTGGGCTCGCGCTTGGTGTCCCACATCTTCTGGCCGTAACGCTTGCGCCGGGCCAACTTGACTTGGGCGTCCACCAGTTCGCGCTTCTGCTTGCGCAGATCGGACTCCGCCACCCGGACCATCCGCTCGGCCGCCTCCTGTTCGGCGGCGAGCGCCCCCTCGTACGCGGAGAACGTGCCCCCGTACCAGGCGATGCCGCCGCCGCGCAGGTCGGCGATCTGATCGACGCGCTCCAGCAGCTCCCGGTCGTGACTGACCACCACCAACACCGACGACCATCCCGCCACCGCGGAGTACAGGCGCTGCCGAGCGTACAGGTCGAGGTTGTTCGTGGGCTCGTCCAGCAGCAGTACGTCGGGCCGGCGCAGGAGCAGCGCGGCCAGCCGCAGCAGCACGGACTCGCCGCCGGAGACCTCGCCGACGGTGAGATCCAGGCCGATGTCGGCGAGCCCGAGGCCGCCGAGGGTGGCGAGCGCCCGCTCCTCGACGTCCCAGTCGTCGCCGACGGCCGTGAAGTGCTCGTCCCGGACGTCGCCCGCCTCGATGGCGTGCAACGCGGCCCGGGTGTCGGCGATCCCGAGGACCTCGTCGACCCGCAGTGCGGTGTCGAGGATGACGTCCTGCGGGAGGTAACCGACCTCGCCCGTGACCTTGACGGCGCCGGAGGTCGGCCGCAGCCGGCCCGCGATCAGCTTCAACAGGGTCGACTTTCCCGATCCGTTGAGGCCGACGAGGCCGGTGCGGCCGGCTCCGAAGACGGTCTGGAGCCCGTCGAAGACGGCGGTGCCGTCCGGCCAGGCGTACGTCAGGTCGGTGACGGCGATGGAGGCGGTGGAGGGGGAGACGGAAGGGAGGGAGGTGCGGGCAGTGGGCTGAATGGACATGGGCGGCCTCGCGGTTGCTCGGGAGTGGGCGGGGGCAACGCATGGGCGATACCGCTCGGCGTGACGACCTGGGCTCCCGAAGCACCGGGCGAAGAGGCCCGCGAGGGACCTGCTGCGGCGGGGAGGACGGCTGTGGCGTCGAGGTCGCGTACGACGAGGAGCCGTGCACGGATGCGCACGGGCACACGAAGTGCGGTATCGCGAGACCTCAGACGAGCAACGTCCAACTCCGATCGACGGCAACAAGTTCGCTATACACCGTAGAAGGATGGCGGGAGGGCGTCAACGCCTTTCTGAAGAAGTTTCGACCGGGTCGCCAACCGAGTGGACGCGGCCGGCGCTCCGTCCCTAAGGTGACCTGCGTGAGCAGCCCCGAGGCATCAAGACGCTAGCCACCGGTCTTCCGGTGGCCTCTTGCCGTACCGCGTGACGCGCCCGATCGCACCATCCGTGCGGGGGCCGCGTTGACGCGTCGTACCCGCCGCCGAAGCACCGTCTCGTCAGGGCCGTTCTCCGCCAGGACGCCACGCGCCGTGTGATGGCGCGTGCCGCCGTCCGGCCCGCGGCCTGCCTCCCCCTCATCTCTTGTGCGGCCGTGCCGCGCCTGCCGTACGTCGACGCGCTGCGCTGCGCCGGCACGCGGTTGCCGCCGCCCCGTCACCACCGTGGAGTGCTTCGTGCCACCCGCCGTCTATCTGCTCGCCCTGGCCGTCTTCGCCCAGGGCACCTCCGAATTCATGCTCGCCGGCATCGCACCGGACATCGCCCGTGACCTCGGGGTGTCCATGGCCAGTACCGGCGCCCTCACCAGCGCCTTCGCCATCGGAATGGTGATCGGTGCACCGCTGATGGCGACGGTCAGCCTGCGCTGGCCCCGCCGCCGGGCGCTGCTCGCCTTCCTGCTGGTCTTCATGGCCGTGCACGTCGTCGGTGCGGTCACCGACAGCTTCACCGTCCTGCTCGCCACCCGGATCGTCGGGGCCCTCGCCAACGCCGGGTTCCTCGCCGTGGGCATGGCGACCGCCACTGCGCTGGTGCGGCCCGACGCCAAGGGGCGGGCGATCTCCGTACTGATCTCCGGCGTCACGCTCGCCTGCATCGCGGGCGTCCCGGCCGGCGCGGTCCTGGGACAGCTCTGGTCCTGGCGCGCGGCGTTCTGGGCCGTGGCGCTGGTCTGCGTACCGGTCGTGATCGCGATCCTCCGCTCGGTACCGGAGTCCGCGCCCGTGCCGGAACGCACCGCAGCGGACGCAGCCGTCGCCACCCGGGCCGAAGTTCCCAGCGCCCGCAGGGAGTTGCGGGAACTGCGCAAGGTCCGGCTGTTGGTGACCCTGGCCCTGGCGGCCCTGGTCAATGCGGCGACCTTCGGCACCTTCGCCTTCTTGGCCCCCGTGATGACGGACGTCGCCGGGCTCGGGGAGGGCGGGGTGCCCGTCGTGTTGGCGCTGTTCGGCATCGGGTCGTTCGTCGGCGTCACCCTCAGCGGCCGGATGGCGGACAGTCGACCGCTGCGTCTGCTGGTGCCCGGGAGCGCCGCGCTGCTCGTCGGTTGGGTGCTGTTCGCGCTGACGGCGGGAAGTCTCCCCCTCGCGCTGTTCCTGGTGCTCGTGCAGGGTGCGCTGTCGTTCGCGGTCGGTGCCACCTTGATCACCCTGTCGGTGTACGAGGCGCCGGGGGCGCCCGCGCTGGGCGGTGCGTTCGCGACGGCGGCGATGAACGTCGGCGCCGCGTTGGGTCCCGGCGTGGCGGGGGCCGCGATCGGTGCCGGTCTCGGCTACCGGGCGCCGCTGTGGTCGAGCGCGGCGCTCGTGGCGACGGCCGCCGTACTGGCGGGTGCCGCCCGGGCCGTCGGGCGGGCGCGCGCCGTGGCCCGGGCGGCTGAGACGGCGCCACCGATGCCGTAGCCGCAACAGGTCCACGGTCCCCACCGGCGTCGCTGCGGAGCGCTGCGGCCGGGGCTGCGCGGGCCGGGTGATCCGGCGGGGCCGTTGGGACGAGCCGGCGACGGCGTCGCGCGGGGCGCCCGGCGCGGCGACCTAGCGTTCGCCGCATGAAGATCCGGACTCCCCGCCCGCCCCGTCCTTCGCGCGCCGTCGGTCGGACGGCCGCGGTCGCTGCCTCGTTGCTCTGCCTCGTGCCCGCCCCGCCCTCGGCCGCCGTCGACGACGGCTGGCTGCCGGCGGGGCACGGCATCACCTCCGGGATCAGCGGCCTCGCGGTCGCGGGCACCGTCGGCACCGGTGACCTGTTGGCCGTCCACGACAACAAGCACGCCGGCCAGCGCCGGCTGTCCCGAATCCAGGTGGCGGGGAACGAGGCGCTGGTGTGGGAGGTGCGGTGGGACGGAGAGCGGCTGCCCGTGGATCTGGAGGCGCTCTCCGACGTGCCGGGTCGCCCCGGAGAGTTCGTCGCCCTGGAGAGTTCCGGACGCGCGTACCACTTCCGGTGGGCGTCCGGTGCGGCCCGCGTCCTCAGGGAGTTCACGGTCCCCGACGTCGCGGCGGGCGACAACTACGAGGGCTTCTCGCTCGTCAGCGGCGGCGGGCAGTTGGTCGCGGTGTGGGCGCACCGGGGGCAGGACGAGGACCCCGGCGTGCTGCGCGTGGCCCGGCTCGACTGGGCGACGCTGGCCTTCGGGCCGCGGACCTCCGCGTCGGTCACCGTCCCCCATCCGGTTGCGGACGTACGACACGTCAGCGACGTGGACGTCACCTCCTCGGGCCGGGTGGTGGCCACGGCCGCCGCCGACCCGGGTGACGACGGCCCGTTCGAGAGCGCGGTGTACGACCTCGGTCGGGTCACGGTCCCCGCGGGCGGCGAGCCGGTGTGGGAGCAGCACGCACGGCCGCTGCGACTGGCGACGATCGCGGGCCACAAGGTCGAGGGAGTGGTCTGCGTCCCCGAATCGCCGTCCAGCGCCCTGGGATCGGACGACGAGAACCTGGGCGCCGCCGTCCGCCGCGACGACCTGTGCCGTGCCACCGGATCGCCCTGACCCCGGCTCGATGGCGGTCCGGGCACCGCTCTTGCAAGGATGCGTGCATGAACGTGACCATGGACGCGGCCGACGCGGACGACTTCCACCGGGTGCTCGCCGATCACCACCGCTACTGGGGCGAGCGCGACATGCGCTCGCTGCACCTGCTCGCGATGGTGCAGGAGTTCGGGCCGACGTGCCTGGTGGCACGGGCGGACGGGGCTGTCGTCGGGTACGTCTTCGGCTTCACCACCCCCGCCGCCACGGGGTACGTGCACCTCGTCGCCACCCGCGACGACGCGCGGGGAGTCGGCCTCGGACGCCGGTTGTACGAGGCGTTCGCCCGGGCCGCGCAGGCGCAGGGGGCCACCGCGCTGAAGGCGATCACCTCCCCCGCCAACACCGGGTCGATCGCCTTCCACCACTCCCTCGGGTTCGCCTCGTCGACGGTGCCCGACTATGACGGGCGGGGCCGGACGATGGTGGTCTTCACCCGGCCCCTGCCGCTCGTCGACTGACCCGTCGGGGCGGGCCGTCGGCCGTCTACGCTCAGCCCGCCTCGTCGAGCCGGGTGCGCTGCTCCTGCGTCAGCTCCAGGTCGACGGCGGCCAGGCTCTCGTCGAGTTGGGCCACCGAGGAGGCGCCCACCAGCGGGATCATCGGGATCTCGGCGCCGATCAGCCAGGACAGCACGACCTGGTTGACGGTGGCGCCGGTCTCCTTCGCCACCGCCGTGAGCGCTTCGAGGCGCGGTGCGGTGCCCGAGTGCTCGAAGTCCGGCCCGAGCGGGCGGTCTTCGCGGGTGTACCCGCCGCTGAGCAGCGGGGTGTAGGCGACCATCGCGAGTTCCGGGTCCTGGCGCAGATAGCTGAGGAGGTCGCCGGAGGCCACGCCGAACGGGCCGTCGGGGGCGTGGGGGTCGGGCCGGTCGACGCGGCGGCGGAGATAGCTGTGGTGGTACTGCAGGACCTGGAAGCCGGGCAGTCCGTCGGCCGCGGCGATCGCGCGGGCGCGCTCCACCTCCCACGTCCAGTGGTTGCTGACCCCGAGCAGCCCCACGGTGCCCTCGGCGACGAGCGCGGCGAAGCCCTCGACGGTCTCGCGGAGCGGGGTCTTCGGGTCGCGGATGTGGGCGTACAGCAGCGGCAGCCGGTCCATGCCCAGGCGCTCGCGGCTGGCCTCCGCGGACGTGCGGATCGTGTCGGCGGACAGCCCTTCGGGGTTGTCCAGGTAACCGGTGCCGGGGGCGAGCGGGCGGGCGCCGAGCTTGGTCGCGATGGTGACTTCGTCGTCGATGCCCCGGCTGGCGCGCCAGCGCCCGAGCACCCGCTCGCTCTCGCCGCCCTGGGTGTCGTGGAACCAGTACGCGTAGGTGTTGGAGGTGTCGATGAACGTGCCGCCCGCCTCGACGTAGCGGTCCAGCAGCGCGAAGGCGGTGGCCTCGTCGGTGCGGGTGCCGAACAGCATCGCGCCGAGGCTGAGCACGCTGACCTCGCGGCGGGTGGCCGGGTCGGTGCCGATGTGGCGGTACTTCATGGGGTGTCCCCTCGTCCGCGCCCGCGGTGTTCACGGGCTACGGACAGGAGCCTCCCTGCTGGAGCGCACTCCAAGTCAAGTCGCGGACGGACCGGCTGCGGCCTCAAGACTCCAGCTCAGGGCTCAGGCTTCAGGACCCACGGCTCACGGCTCACGGCTCACGGCTCACGGCTCCGGCGACTCGGCGCGGGCGGCCATGATGTCGGTCTCGTACTGGTCGACGACCTGCTCGGCGCTGCGGCCGGAGTACCTGGCGACCTCGTCGACCGTGGCCACCGCCCAGTTGGCCAGGGAGAGGGCGAAGGCGATCAGGGCGTCCTCGCCCTGGGTGCGGCGTACGCCCAGGATGTACGCGAGGTTCAGGTACGGCACCAACTCGGGGGGCTGTTCGGAGTTCTGTCTGACCATGGCGATGGTCGTCCGGGTGGCCTCTGCCCGCAGCGGCAGCAGCCGTTCCCGTTCGGCATGGACCTCGACGAGCATGTGCCGGCGTGCTTCCTCGTCCACGCGCCCCTCCCGGTGACGACGCCTTCGACCGGATCCACGGTACGGAAACCGCGCGGGCGGGCAAGGGGAAACGGTCCACCACCCGCCCCTCGGGCGAGCGGTGGACCTCGGGTCAACCGCTGAGGCGAACGCACGGTCGACGGTGCACGCGCGTTCGCCGCGACTTTCGCCGCGACTTTCGCCGCGACTTTCGCCGCGGCTTCGACGTCAGAGGCGGACCTTCCAGTTGACGGCCGACTTCATGGTGGCGGCGACCTTCGGGTCCCGCACCGAGGCGGTGCGGTCCTCGGCGGTGACGGTCAGGGTGTGGGGGCGGCGGTCCACCAGGTAGCGGGCGACCTCCGCGACCCGGACCTCGGTGCGGCCCGCGAGCCGGCGCACCTCCTTGCCGTCCACGTACCAGCGGACCGTGAGCTGCTCGGCGCCCGGGCCCGCGAGGTTGACGACGTCCGCCTTCGCGGTGTGCCGCACGCGCAGCGGGGAGTCCGTGGGCGTCACGGCGGTCACCGGCTTCGCGTGGCGGTAGAAGCCGGCGATCATCGCCTCGACGCCGGGCAGGTTGAACGGCTTGTCGACCGAGCGCATCATCGAGTTGGCGGTGGGGCGGTTGAGACCCCTGACGAAGTAGCCGCCGCCTTCGTACGCGCCGACCGTTCCCCCGTCGGGCGAGGTCTCGCCGAGCCAGCGGTGCCACTTGACGCGCTGGGCGGCGATGTCGGCGGCGGAGCGGGTGGAGATGTTGCTGTCGGCGGGTTCGGGGCCGGTGTACTGCTCGTAGCCCGGGTAGTCGGGGTAGAAGTACTCGTCGGCGAGCTTGCCGAGCGAGTGGCCGGTCTCGTGGATGGCGACCTGGCCGGACTTGGCGTTGCCCGCGGAGGCGGTGGCGATGCCCTCGTAACCGAGGGTCGGGCTGGGCTCGTTGTAGCCGGCGCCGCCGTACTTGGCGCTGTTGGCGAGGACGATCACGAGGTCGGCCTCGGGCGCCTTGGCCACGTAGCGGTCGAGCTTGACCTGGTCGACGCAGAGCAGCCGCTCGATCTCGCCGCACCAGAAGTAGGAGCCCACGGCGGTGTCGCGGACGGTGGCGCGGTCCGGGTCGCCGCTGACCCCGGACTCGTTGGACACGGCGTCGACGGCCCATATGTTGAACATGCCCTCGTACGTGGTGTACGGCTCGACGGCGGCGGTCTGGGCCCAGATCTCCTTGGCGTCGGTGTGGAACTGCGGGAGTTCCGCGGCGGTGTAGCCGTCGCCGACCACGACGATGTCGAGGCGGTCGTCGGTGGCGCCGTTGTCGACGAGCTTGGTGACCCGGCCGTCCTCGGCGCTCTCGGCCGCGGACAGCCTGGCCTGCGGCCGGTCCCGGCCTTTCTGCGGGACGACGACGTGGCCGGATCCCGCCAGGGAACCGCGCTCGGGGCCGGGGACCTCGACCTCCACCACGGGCCGGTCGGGGGGCGTGGCGGCGACGGCCGCACCGCTGGGCGCAACGGCGACGACGGCGGTGACGACGGCGGCCACGGCGGTCGCCGCGGTGCTCCTGCGCACGGCTCGGCGCATGGGATCCCCTCCCCGGGAAGAGTTAAGCATCTTGTTAACCTCCATGAAACGCGTGCTTAAGTTAGGGGTCCGGGCCCCGGCTGCGCAATGGTCGGTCCGCGCCGAGGCCGCGCCGGCGGCCAGCAATACTGAGCCCGGCACACGGAGGCAGCCGAGCGGAGTGGGGCCCGATGAAGGAACAGGCCGAACAGGCCGAGCACACCGACCAGGCCGGTCGGACGGCACCCGTCGAACAGACGGCGCCGACGGCGCGGGCCGAGTCGACGGCACAGGCCGACATCGGCCGCCGGGTGCGCCGGCTGCGCAAGCAGCGCGGCATGACGCAACGCCAGCTCTCGGAGCCGGCGTACACCCCGGCGTACGTCTCCACGGTCGAGGCCGGCAAGGTCCGCCCCTCCGAGACCGCGCTGCGCTTCTTCGCCGAGCGGCTCGACACCTCGGTGGAGGAACTGACCACCGGCCGACCCGCCCGGTTGGCGACCGAGTTGCGGTACGCCCTCACCGACGCCCAACGGGAGTTGGCCACCGGCTCCGCCGCCGAGGCCGCCGTCCGCTTCGAACGGCTGCTGGCCGAGGCCGTGGAACTGGACCTGCCCCCCGAACGGGCGGAGGCGTTGCTCGGGCTCGGCGATTGCGCGCTGGAGTCCGGGGAACTGGACCTGGCGCGGGACCGCTTCGAGGCGGCGGAGCGGCTGCTCGCGGTCGCCCCGCTGCCCAAGCGCGCCCGGGCGGTCCGCGGCCGGGCGGTGGCACACCTCCTCGCCGGCGAACTGCGGTACGCCTGCTATCTGTTGGAGTCGGCGATCGACGGGCTCAGCACCAGCGGGCTGGCCGACCCGGAGGCGCTGGTCCTGCTGTACGCAGCGGTCATCGGCCCGTACATCGACATGGGCGCGCACGCGCGGGCCGCACACGCCGCCGAAGTCGCCCTGGCGCTGGCGCCCCGGGTCAGCGATCCGGCGCTGGTCGCGGGGATGCACCGCCAAGTAGCCCGCACCTTCCTCGCCGAAGGGCGCACCGCGGACGCGGACGCCGCACTGGCCGAGGCCCAGACGATCTACCGTCAACTGCGCCTCGGCACCGACCTGGCACACTGCCACTGGATGCGCGGATACGTCCACGCCCAGAACGGCCAACTCGATCTGGCGGAACGGGAGTTGCGTACGGCCCGGGACATGCTGACCGCCCGCCGGGCCACCTTGTACACGGCGCAGGTGGAGGTCGAGTTGGCGGACGTGCTGCGCCGGCTGGGCCGTTTCGACCAGGCGGCCGAGGTCGCGGCGACCCTGTTGCGACTGGGCGACCGGCACGGCGCGGTCCACGCGGGCGGTGCGCACCGGCTGCTGGGGCTGATCGCGGAGGAGCGCGGCGACACGGAGGACGCCGAGCAGCACTACGTGCAGGCGCTGGCGTTCCTGGAGCGCAGCGGCGCCAGCGGGGACCTGGCCGACCTGTGCCGGCTGCTGGGCGATCTGCTGCGCAGGGCGGGGCGGACGGAGGCGGCGATGGACGCGTACCGCACGGGTTTGGGCCACCGGGCCGCCCCGGGGACGACGACCCTGGGGCCGCCCCCGGCCGCTCCCCCGCACCCGGACCGCTGACGCACCCGCCGCTCTGGCCGGCCGCCGGCCCCGCCCGCAGCCGCAGCCGTCAGCGCACGGCGGCGGTGCGGCGCCCGGCCAGGGCCGGCATCAGGCGCAGCGCGTTCTCCCGGTTGACGCGCCGCCGTTGCAGGGTGCTCAGCCCGCTCTCGCGGTCGAGGGCGGGCGCGGCGACGTCGCTGACGGTGCCGGCGGGGCTGGCCGGCCAGTCGCTGCCGTACAGGATGCGGCCGGGGTCGGCGGTGGCGAGCAGCGCCGCGGCGGACGCGGCCCCCATCGGCGCCGCCGTGTCGAAGTAGAAGCGGTGCAGGTAGTCCCGTACCCGGGCGCCGTCGATCTTGGGGGTGAGGAAGCCGGCGAACGCGGCCATGCGGTCGGCGATGAAGGGCAGGAAGCCGCCGCCGTGCGGCAGGATGAAGGACAGGTCGGGGTACCGGTCCAGGGTCCCGTTGAGGATCAGGTTCACCGCGGCGCGCGTGGTGTCCAGGGGGAAGTCGCAGAAGAAGCTCGGCACTCCCGGCACGGCGTGTTCGGCGGGGTCGGTGCCGGGCAGTTCGTGCGGATGGGTGTTGATCACGGCGGAGCGTTCGTTGAGCTCCGCGAGGAGCTTGTCGTGGGAGGCGTCGCCGAGGTACACGCCGCGGGTGTTCGCCCGCATCTGCACGCCGACGGCGCCGAGTTCGTCCAGGCCCCGGGCGAGCGACCAGCGGGAAGTCTCCAGGTCGTCGGGGAAGAGCGGGGCGAAGAAGGCGAACCGGTCGGGGTGGGTCCTGGTCAGTTCGGTCACGGCCTCCAGGGCGACCGCGGTGCTCTCGCGCAGTTGGGTGCGGTCGCGAAAGCCCCGGACGGGCATGGCGAGGCTGACGACGGCGGTGGCGATGCCGGCCGCATCCATCACGGCCAGGGTGTCGTCCAACTCCCACTCGGTCCACCAGGGCAGGCGTGCCGGGTCGACGAGTTCCTGTGCGGTGGCCCAGGTGCGCCAGGCGGGGGCGGTGTAGTGGTGGTGGACGTCGATCCGGGCGTTGCTGGCGTCCGCGCCTGCCCGCTCGCCGGCCCGTGCGGGGTCGGCGACGGTCGCCGCCGCTGCGGCGGAGGCCATCAACAGCACGCTGCGGCGGCCGAGGGCCGGGCTCACTTCTGGCATGTCACTGTCCTGCCTGGTCAGTGGGGGTGAAGGTCGGTCCCACTGTGCGGTGGGGCGGGCCGATTCCCCGGGCGACACACGCCGGCGGACGGCTGAAGTGCACGACACCGGCCGCACTGCGAGCCCCGGCCGTACGCCATCGGGGTCCACTCCGCCTCACCGCAGCGCAGCGCCGGCGCCCGGCGGTGGCCGTGGAGCACGATGGGGGCGATCCGGCACACGAGGAGGAACCGTGACCCCCACGACCATGCGCGCCGTCGTCCTCGATCGCCCGGGCGGCGTGGCGGAGCTGCACCTGCGGACGCTGCCCAGGCCCGAGCCGGGACCGGGGTGGGTGCGGATCGCGGTGGAGGCGTTCGGTTTGAACCGCTCCGAACTCCACACCCGGCTGGGGCTCGCCGAGGGCGTGACCTTCCCCCGGGTGCTGGGCATCGAGGCGGTGGGGACCGTCGACCTCGACCCCGACGGAGTGCTGGCACCGGGCGGGCGCGTCGCCACGATGATGGGCGGGATGGGACGCACGTACGACGGCGGGTACGCCGAGTACGTGGTCGTCCCGCGCGCCCAGGTGATCCCGTTCGAGTCGTCGCTGCCGTGGGAGACGCTGGGGGCGCTGCCTGAGACCCTCCAGACCGCCTACGGCTCGCTGACCGTCGGGCTCGACCTGCAACCGGGGCAGACGCTGCTGATCCGGGGCGGGACCTCGGCGCTCGGGCTCGCCGCCACGACGCTCGCGAAGGACGTCGGCGCCACCGTCCTCGCCACCACCCGCAACCCCGATCGCCTCGCGGGCCTGGCCGAGCACGGCGTCGACCATCCGCTGGTCGACGACGGTCAGGTGGCGCGCCAGGTCAGGGAGGTCTTCCCGGACGGCGTGCACGCGGGGCTGGAACTCGTCGGCACGCCGACGCTGCCGGACACCCTGGCCGCGACCCGGGTGCACGGCACGGTCTGCTTCACCGGGATGCTCTCCAACGAGTGGCTGGTGCACGACTTCTACCCGATCTCCTATCTGCCGAGGGGAGTTCGACTCGCCGCGTACGGGGGCGAGGCGGAGGACCTGCCGGCCGCGGTCTTCCAGCGGCACGTGGACCGGATCGCGTCGGGCGACCTCACGCCGGGCCCCGTCCACGTGTACGCCCTCGACGACATCCGGACCGCGCACGACGACCTGGAGCACAACCGGCGCCCCGGCAAGCTCGTCGTCCGGACCCGATGACGCCAACAACCGACGGCGCCACTAGCACAGTTGGCGACCTCGTGAAGCCCCTCGGGGTCTCCACGGCCTGAAGTGCGCCCTCTTGGGCGCTTTCCGGACAACGATCGACGTTCCGCGCCACACAGACAACCCACAGACTCGCGATGCTCTCTGGAGGGGTGGCCACGGGATTCGCTGCCGGGCTCGACCACCCGGGGAAGGCGGCCCGTGCGCCGACCGACCGACCTGCCAGGGTCGGTGACACTCGTCCGAACGAGGGACAATGACCAGACATCACCGCGCACGACTGTGGCGTTCCGGGCTCGCATCCGCGGCGGCGCTGACGGTGGCAGCGGGCGTCACGGGGGCCACCCCCGTGTCCCGGGCCACCCCGGTGCAGCCCAAGCTGAGCCTGATCGCCGCGTCCGACTCCGTGGTCCTCGATCGCTACGTGGGGGAACCCGGCGAGCCGTCCGGGGTCTATCTCGACCTCGGCACGTACCTCGCCGTCGAGGGGCCGGCGCTGGAGTTCCGGGTGACCCGGGCGTCGTACAAGGACCCCGTGGTCGCCCGCCAGATCATCCGCAGCGGCGGCAAGACCGTCACCAAGACCCTGCCCAAGGGGCTCGTCAAGGACTTCTCCGGGCTGCCGGACTTCCTCCAGATCACCCTCGCCGACTCGACGGGCAAGGTGGTCGCCGCGCAGAAGGAGAGCTTCTGCCCGAACAACGCCGCCAGCCGGATCCGTCCCGACGGCCCGGCGAAGGCCAAGTTCCCGGAGAGCTGCCCGACCAACCCCTTCACCCTGGGGTCGGTCTGGGGCATCCAGCACGGCTGGGCCGCCAATGTGTACGCGCCCTTCTACGGTGCGCCGCTCGACCTGCCGGACGGCCAGTACGCGGCGACGGTGTCGGTCACCAAGAAGTACCGGGACCTGCTCGGCATCCCCGACAAGCCCCAGAAGCTCAAGGTCACCGTGCGCACGCCGCCGCGGACCCCGTCGGGTGAGGGCGCACGAGCGTCGGCGGCCGGCGGGCACGGGTCGCACGGATCCGGTCACGGGGGTCACGGCGGACACGGTGCGCCGAACTCGACTCCGGGGCTCGGCCGCGCCCACCTCCAGGGCTACGGGGTCGACACCCCGGCGCCCCCGGCGCTGCCCTGGGCGCTGAAGAAGGAGGGCTTGAAGGCCGCGGCGAGCGGTGACGGCCCCGGGCGCACCGACGGTTCGCGCATCGCGCCGCCCCGCCAGCCGGCGGCGAAGCGGCCGACCGGGCGCGCCTCGGTGCCCGCGAACGTCCCCAAGCCCGACCTGCGGGCGCTGCCCGCCTGGGACATCTTCATCTCCGCCGGTCCGGAGGGCGAGGCGCCCGGCCGCGATCACCTGGCCTTCAGCAGCACCACGTGGAACGCGGGCCCGTCCCCGCTGGTCGTGGACGGCTTCCGGCAGCCCAACAAGGGCCTGATGGACGCCTATCAGTACTTCTACGACGCCAAGGGCAAGCAGGTCGGCTACGCCCCCACCGGCACCATGGAGTGGGACCCGCGCGAGGGCCACGTGCACTGGCACTTCACGGACTTCGCCGCGTACCGGCTGCTCAAGGCGGACCAGAAGGAGGTCGTGCGCAGCGACAAGGAAGCGTTCTGCCTGGTGAACACGGACGCAGTGGACTACACGGTGAAGAACGCCAACTGGCATCCGTTCAGCACCGACCTCGGCAGCGCGTGCGGCGAGGAGAACTCGATGTCGGTGCGGCAGTCGCTGGACGTCGGCTCGGGTGACACCTACGCCGGCTACCTGCCCGGACAGACCTTCGACATCACGGACGTGCCCAACGGCACGTACTGGATCCAGATCGTCGCCAACCCCGACAAGCGGCTGAAGGAGACCGACCTGACGAACAACACCTCGCTGCGGAAGGTCGTCCTCGGCGGCAAGCCGGGCGCGCGGACGGTGACCGTGCCGCCGCACGACTTGATCACCTCCCGCTGACGTCGCGCGGGGCCGGCAGCGCCGAGCCCCGCGCCCGTCCCGTCAGGGCCCGGTCGCGCCGTTCGCGGGGCCGGGCCCCGTCGCGTCCGGGGCCCTCGGAACGAGCGGCGGGCTGATCTTGCAAAATGGTTACGGCAGAAAGATCAAGGAAGCCCGGCAGGCAGCGGCAGGGACGCCCAGACGGTCTTGCCGCGCGGCGGGGTCAGCTCCCAGGACCACGACGTGCTCAGCGCCTCGATGAGCGCCAGCCCGCGTCCGCCGAGCGCGCAGTCGTCCGGCGCGCGCAGGCACGGGGGGCGGGAGCTGGGGTCGGTGACGGCGCAGACCAGGTCGCCGGGGTTCAGGAAGATGCCCAACCAGACCGGGTAGTCCCCGTTCTCCCACGCCGTGGGGTCCAGGGCGTGTTGGACGGCGTTGGTGACGAGTTCGCTCACGACCAGTTCCGCATCGGCCACCAGTTCGTCGAGCGCCCAGCCGCTCAGCGTCGAGGCGACGAAGCGGCGCGCCTGGGGCGCGTTCCGCAGCCGTCCGTCGAGGCCGCAGGCGGCGAAGCCGGAGGGTGCGGCGCCGGCAGGAGTCGGCCCGGTGGGCACGCCCCCGCGCCGCCCCCAGGAGGGGCCGCCCGACGGGGTCGCCCCCGCGGCCCGTGCCGATCCGGTCCTTGCTTCGTCGGTCAGTCCCGGGGTGCGGGCGCTCCTGGCCGATGAGACTGACGCATGGGTCGTCACAGATCATGTCCCCCTGGACATCAGGCGCGTTGACACTCTGTCAGCAGCCACCGTCCGAGTATGTCGAGTGCTCCCGGCGAATGCAATTGCATCTGGGATTGCATTCGAGATTGCATTCGGTGGAGAGTGGAGGGGAAGAACCCGCCGCAGGAAAGGGGCTGTTGCCGTGGCACAGGTCTACAACGGCATCCCGGCGACCGCACTGGCCGCCGTGACTTGGACGAAGAGCAGTCACAGCAATGCGACCGGCAACTGCGTGGAGTTGGCCGGGCTCCCGGACGGTTCCGTCGCGATCCGCAACTCCCGGGACCCGCAGGGCCCGGCGCTGATCTACACGCGCGACGAGGTGGTCGCCTTCCTCGCCGGTGCCAGGGGTGGCGAATTCGACGCGGTCGTCGGCTGAAAATCGTCTTCCGAACACCCGCACCCTGCCGGGCGGGCCGGCCTTGGTGAATACTGGCGTTTTCCCCGCTTCCGCAGGAGCGCCAGATGGCTGCAGTCGAGCCGCACCTATCGTTGTTCGCCCGACCACTGGGGGCGGTGGAGAAGAACCCCACCGCCCTGAAGTTGATCCTCGGCGGCAAGCTGCGTGAGTTGCGCACGGCCGCCGGGCTCGACCCGGCCGACGTGGACCGTCGCCTCGGGTTCTCGCGTTCGAAGACCAGTCGGATCGAACTGGGCAGGCACGGCTGCAAGCGCGCCGACGCCGTGGCGCTCCTCCAGTTGTACGGGGTGGTGGACGAGGGCGTCGTCGACGAGTTCATCCGGCTGGTAGAGCAGTCGCACCGGCCCGACTGGTGGCACTCGTTCAGCGACGTGCTGTCGGGCTTCTTCCAGCCGCTGGTCGCCCTGGAGGGTGCGGCCGAGCGCATCCGCACGTACGAGCCGTTCTACGTACCGGGGTTGCTCCAGGTCCCGGCGTACACGCACGCGGTGATCAAGGCCGGGCCCGGGCGGCTGCTGTCGCACGAGGCGGTGCGGCGGGTGGCGTTGCGCCAGGAGCGTCAGCACCAACTCGACCAGCCGGACGCACCGCGGCTCTGGGCGATCATCGACGAGTCGGTGCTGCTGCGCACGGTCGGCGGCCCGGAGGTCATGCGGACGCAGTTGGAGCACCTGCTCGCGATGATGGAGCGCCCGCGGATCACGTTGCAGATCGCCCCGCTCGACGTCTCGGCGGCGGTCGGGGTCGGCACCGGGGTGACGTTCCTCCGGTTCGCGCTCGGCGACCTCAAGGACGCCGTCTACATCGAGCACCTCATGGACTCCACCTTCAGCCAGAAGCCGTCGATGGTGGAGGAGTACCGGAACATGCTGGACCGGCTCGGCGCCTGTGCGCTCACGCCGGTGGAGTCGGCGAAGGTGCTGCGCAAGCACCTCGAAGCGCTCGGCGGGCCGCAGTCGTCGTGACCGCGGCCCGCGGGAGCGGGTGACGCCGGCCGGTCGGCCGGCGTCGATCCATCCGGGCGGGCGTCAGCCGATGCGGGCGACGCCGCCCCACTCAAGCCACTCGTCGGTCGCCTGCACCGGCGCGAGGTCGTTGTCCGGACGCCAGGTCGAGACCTCCACCAGGCCCGGTTCCAGGACTTCGAGGCCGTCGAGGTAGCCGGCGACCTCCTCCTGTTCCCGCACCCGGCCCCAGTGCCCACCGGTGGCCTGGTCCATGAAGTCGGTGACGTACTGACGGATCTCGGGGCGGTCGCTGACCAGTTGGCACACGACCAGGAAGCTGCCGGGCACCAGCCGCTCGGCCACCCGCCTCACCAGGGCCGCCGGGTCACTCTGGTCCGGGATGCAGTGCAGCACCGAGACGAAGAGGGCCGCGACGGGTTGGCTGAAATCAATCAGCCTCTTCGTCTCCTCGTGGCCGAAGATCTCGTCGGTGTCTCGCATGTCGGCCTGGATGACCGCGGTGCGCTCGTTCTCGTCGAGCAGGGCACGACCGTAGGCGAGCACGATCGGGTCGTTGTCGACGTAGACGACCCTGGAGGTGGGGTCGACGGCCTGGGCGACCTGGTGGACGTTGTCCTGGGTGGGCAGGCCCGAGCCGTGGTCGACGAACTGGCGGATGCCGTAGTCCTGGGCGAGCACGCGCACCACGCGCTGGAGGAAGCGGCGGTTGTTGACCGCGAGCACCTTGGTGCTGGGGACCTGCTTGAGCAGTTCCTCGCTGGCGATGCGGTCGGACTCGTAGTTGTCACTGCCCCCCAGGTAGTAGTCGTACATCCGTGCCACGCTCGGCACAGTCGTGTCGATGGCGTCCGGGCGCCACGACTCCTCTTGCATCCAGTACTCACCCGTGTCAGTCGAGAGCTCAGCGGTAGGGCGCCCATGCTAAGGAGCGTGACGACCCGGGTACAGGCCGTTGACGAAGCAACTGCCTTGCCAGCGTGCTTTTCAGCCAGATCGTCAGATGTTCTGGCCGGTTCCGCGGAGGGCTCCGACCCCGGACGGCGAGCCCTTCCGTGACACCGCGCCCCTCCCCCGCGGCAATGGATCAAGGATTGACCTGCACCCTCACAACGAGCGGGGAACGCATCACCGCGCCGGGGGCGCATCGACCCCGACGCGGTACGCATCGGAACGGACCGCTGCATCCAACCGTGGGATCAGGCCATGCAGCCTCGGTTGAACATCAAGGCGACATTAGCTTAGGCTTGCCTAACTCGATCGAGGGATTGACATCAGTCTCGTTCGACGCTCTTGCCACACCACACTCTTGAGGAACATCCATGCTCGGGTTCACCCGCACGCGTCGGCGCGTGCTCGCCGCCGCGGCCACCGCAGTCGCCGTCGTCCTCACCGTCGGCGGCTGCTCGTCGGAGAGCGACGGAGACAAGGAGTCCTCCGGTTCCTCTGGCAAGGGCGGCGGCGCGTTCCCGGTCTCGATCAAGAGCGCCCTGGGAACCGCGGAGATCAAGGAGGAGCCGAAGCGGATCGTCACCCTCGGCCAGGGTTCGGCCGAGACCGCGATCGCCCTCGGCACCACCCCGGTCGGTGTCGAGGGCTACCCGTGGGGCAGCGACAAGACCGGCTACCTGCCGTGGATCCACGAAGCGGTGACGAAGAAGGGCGACAAGCTCCCCAAGCAGTTCACCGGCGGTGAGGAGCTGGACACCGAGGCCATCCTCGAACTGGACCCGGACCTGATCCTCGCCCCCTGGTCGGGCATCACGCAGAAGCAGTACGACGTCCTCAAGGACATCGCCCCCACGGTCGCCTACCCCGACCTGCCGTGGAGCACCAACTGGGACCAGCAGATCGACCTCATCGCCAAGGCGATGGGCAAGCCCGCCGAGTCGAAGAAGCTGGTCTCCACCATCGAGAAGCAGCTCGCCGACGCCGCCGCGACCCGTCCCGGCTACAAGGACCTGAAGTTCTCGTACGTCTACAACACCGGCCCCGGCACCCTCGGCGTCTTCAAGCCCGAGGAGCAGCGGGTGAAGATGGTCTCCTCACTCGGCCTCACCGTCGACCCGGTCGTCAACCAGTTCCCGGAGACCAAGGGCACCGACTCCGCGCTGATCGGCCTGGAGAACGCGGGCAAGCTGAAGGACAGCGACCTGCTCTTCACCTTCTACACCGACGAGAAGAACCGCAAGGAGATCGAGTCGCAGCCGCTGTACGCCGGGATCCCCGCGGTCAAGAAGGGCGCCGTGGTCGTCGGCGACACCAACTCCTTCGTGACCGCGTCCTCGATCATCAACCCGCTGACCGTGCCGTGGACGATCGACCGGTACCTGCCGCTGATCGACAAGGCCGTCGCCGCTGCCGGCAAGTAGGGCGCCGCAGCCAGATGGTCACCATCGCAAAAGCTCCGCCGAGCGGCGCCTCCCGTCAGGGGGGCGCCGCCCGGCGCGTTCTCGGCGTGTGCGGCGGACTCGTCCTGCTCGCGCTCGCCCTGTTCGCCAGCGTCATGTTCGGCAGTCGTACGACGTCCTTCGGCGACGTGGTCGACGTGCTGTCGGGGACGGCCGACGCCCAGCTCACCGCGGTCGTCGAGAGCCGCTACCCGCGAACCGCGCTCGGCGCGCTCGCGGGGCTCGCCCTCGCCGTCGCCGGCACGCTGATGCAGGGCGTGACCCGCAACCCGCTGGCCGAGCCCGGGCTGCTGGGCATCAACGCGGGCGCGTCGGCCAGCATCGTGACCGCGACCGCCTTCTGGGGCGCGAGCGGCAGTACCGCCGCCATGTGGTGGGCGCTGCCGGGCGCGCTGCTCGCCGGCGTGCTCGTGCAGGCGATCGGGTCCACCCGCTCCGGCCGCAGCCAGGTCCGTCTGGTGCTGGCCGGTGCGGTGCTCTCGGCCGTGCTGATGGCGTTCATCCAGGCCGTCACCCTCACCAAGCCACAGGTCTTCGACAGCTACCGGTACTGGGTCGTGGGCGCGCTCGGCGGCCGGGACATGGACGTCTTCTGGTCGATGGTCCCCTTCGCCGCTGCCGGGCTGCTGCTCGCGCTGGTGCTGGGGCACAGCCTGAACGCGCTGGCCCTCGGCGACGCCACCGCCGCCTCCCTCGGGGCCAACCCCTGGGTGGTGCGCGGCGGTGGACTCCTCGCGGCCACCCTGCTCAGCGCCTCGGCGACCGCGGCCGTCGGCCCGATCGCCTTCGTCGGTCTCGCCGTGCCGCACGTGGTGCGCGCCGTGGTCGGCGTGGACTTCCGCTGGCAGATCGCCTGCGCCTGCGTCGCCGGGCCGGCGCTGCTGTTGATCGCGGACGTCGTGGGACGGGTGGTGATGCGTCCGCAGGAGCTCATGGTCGGCGTGGTCACCGCGTTCGTCGGCGCGCCCGCCCTGCTGGTGGCGGTGCGCCGGATGAGGGGGAACGCATGAGCGTCACGCGTGAAGCGCAGCGGGTCGCCGCGGGGCGCCCCGGGTGGACGCCGGCCGTACGGACCGGCTCGCCGAAGGTCGTCCTGCGGCTGGGGCCCGTGGTGGCAGTGCCTGTGCGGCGCGCCTCGCTGCTGGCCGCCCTCGCCCTGCTGGTGCTGATCGTCGCCGCGTCGGCGGCGACGCTGTCGATGGGGCGGCTCGGGATCCCGCTCGCGGAGCTCGGGAGCGCGCTGGCCGGCGGGGCCGAGGGGCGGGACGCGTTCGTACTGGAGCGGCTGCGCGGCCCCCGGCTGGTGGTGGCGCTCGGCACCGGCTGTGCGCTGGGGCTGTCCGGGGCGCTGTTCCAGTCGGCCACCCGCAATCCGCTGGGCAGCCCCGACGTGATCGGGGTCGCCGCCGGGGCCGGCGCCGGGGCCGCGATGTCGGCGCTCTTCCTGCCCGGCACGGTGCCGGTGGCGCTCGGTGCGCTCGTCGGTGCCGTGCTGGCGATGGTGCTCGTGTACGCGTCGACGGGCACCGGGTTCCGCAATCCGGCGCGGCTGGTGGTCGCGGGCATCGGCGTCGCGGCGATCTGCCAGGCGATGACGCAGTACGTGGTGTACGCCATGGAGCGCGACAACGCCTCCGCGCTCACCGCCTACGTCAACGGCAGCCTGTCGTCGCGGTCGTGGCAGGACGCCACCACGATCGGGCTGGTGCTGTTGGTCGCGCTGCCGCTCACGGTACTGCTGGGGCGCCGGTTGAACGTGGGCGAGATGGGCGACGACATTGCGCAGGGGCTCGGGTCCGAGCCGAAGCGCACGAAGTCGCTGGCCGTGCTGTTGGCGATCGTGCTGTCCGCGGGGGCGGTCGCGGTCGCGGGTCCGATCGCGTTCGTCGCGCTGACCGCGCCGCAGATCGCGAAGCGGCTCACCGGGGTGACGGGCCCGCACCTGCTGCTGTCGGGGCTCACGGGCGCGCTGCTGCTGGTCCTCGCCGATCTGGCCGCCCAGCAGTTGCCGCTGTTCGAGAACCTGCCCGTCGGGATCTACACGATGGCGATCGGCGGGGTCTACCTCGGGGTGCTGTTGTTGCAGGAGCGCCGTCGCGGCAGGCTGTGACGTCCGGGTACGCGCGAGGGGCCGCGGCTGCCGGTGCAGCCGCGGCCCTTCGTTCGTGCCGTTCGTACCGTTCGCGCCTCAGATGCTGAAGCGCTCCTTGGCCAGCAGCGGCTTGACGCGCGCGGCGAACCCGCCGGTGCGGAAGGGGCGCTGGAGCAGCCCGGGCCGCAGCTCCTGGGCGAGCGCCGCCGCGATCATGCCCTGGTCGAGGGCGAGGACGAAGTCGCTGACGCGGCCCGTGCGGACGTTCACCGAGTCCCGGAAGCCGTATCCGTCGTGGTAGGCGCCGAAGTCGCGGGCGAGCGCCTTGAGGTTGGCAACGGCTTCGGAGCGGGCGTAGGGCAGGGCGAGCATCGCCGCGTGCGGGGTGACGACCCCGCTGGACTGGTAGCCCTCGACCTGCATGCCGATCGCGTCGACGCCGTACTCGCGGTAGCCGCCCTCGGGGACGTTGGACGGGGAGAACCCCCAGTAGCCGTACCCCTCCTCCACCATCCCGTGCTCGATCTGGGAGCGCACGTACCGCTGGTGGGTCAGCCCCCAGGAGCGACGGGCCCACTCGGGCTCCGGCACGAAGAGGGGCACCATCAGCGCCTCGAACATGGAGCCGCCCCAGGAGGGGACGAGCTTGCGCCCCCGGTGGGTGTAGTGGCCGTTGAAGACCCGGATGCCGTCGACGGTGGTGTACGAGCCGCCGGGCGACTGCTCCTGCTCGTGCTCGGGGAGCATCGTGCGCAGCAGGTGCCAGTAGTGGTCGGCGGGGAGCGAACCGTCGGCGATGCCGAGGTAGCTCGCCATCCGCGGCTCGGTGTTCAGGGCGCCGTAGTGGTGTCCGGTCGGTTCGCCGGTGTCGGTCCAGAAGCCGCCGCGGAGCTGGCCCGGGCCCTTGACCGGGTCCGCGGGGTCGTAGGGGGTGTAGTAGTACGACCAGTCCGCGGTGGCGAGGATGCGCCGCACCCGGTTGCCGAGCCGGGGCGAGGCGTCGGCGGCGATGCGCAGCCCGGCGACGAGCCAGGCGTTGTCGACGGAGGAGAGGAAGGGACGCACCGGGGCGCCGGTCTCCGGCCAGGTGGTGAGGACGGAGCCGTCGTAGGAGTCGTACCAGTTCACCCAGAAGCCGTGGAAGCGCTCCAACTGCTCGACCGCGGAGACCATGTGGTCGAGCCGGCGGTGCATGGTCGGGCGGTCGATGACGCCGAGGCCGCCCGCGGCGGCGGTGGACCACAGGCCGCAGCCGATGTTGGTGGGCGAGGTGTTGCGGGAGGGCACGGGGCGGCCGGGCCGGCTGAGGTCGGCCTTGTCGGCGGTGAGGCCGAAGTCCGTGGTCAGGGCTTCGATCGAGCGGTAGGTGTCGCGGAACCAGGTGTACAACAGCCCGGTGTCGGGGCCTTGGGTGCCGCGGGCACCGGCGGTGTCGGCGGCGGCAGCGGTCGGTGCGGTCACCGCGGGCAGGGCGAGGGCTGCGGCCCCGCCTCCCGCGACGGTCAGCAGCGTACGACGGTCGAGACGTGCCATGGGTGTCCAGCTCCCGGTGGTGGATGCGGGGGTGTGGAGATGACGCGGTGGAGCGGGGGGTGGCATGGGGGCGCGGGGGCCGTCGGCTCGGAGCCTACGACGGCCCCCGCGCTGCTGGGGAGACGGCGGCGGGCCCGGGCCCGCCGCCGTCCGTGCGGCGTCCGGTCAGCCGCGGGCGACGCGCAGGTGCCTGATGCCCGGGTTCGGCAGCTCGACGGTGAGGGTGAGGCGGCCGTCGGCGTCGGCGGTGTGGGTGCCGAGGTCCTCCTCGGGCAGTCGGTCGGCCGCGCGCAGCGCCGCCCACTGTTCGTCGTCGGGCCAGTCGCCGCCGCCCATCTCGTTCCACACGGCCTGGATGTTGGCGTGCTGCTCGTCGACCCGGTGCGAGGTCACGGCGTGCGCGGTGCCGGGCTCAAGGCCGGTGAGGGTGACCGTCGTGCGGCGGTCCAGCGCGGACGCCCCGGCGATCTTCGACTGGTCGAGGGTGCCGTTCCACAGCAGGACGTCGAGCGAAGAGGAGTCCTCCGTGCGCGTCGCGAGGCACTCGACGAGGGCGTCCGCGCCGTCCCCGGTGACCTGCGCCGGGATGCGCCCGCCGGCGAGCAGGGTGAGCAGCCGCAGCGCCCAAAAGCGCGGCTTGCGCAGATTGCCGACGGTCAGCAGGCCGAAGCCGCCGTGGAAGAGGCGGGGCGCCCAGCCCAGTTCCTCGAACTGGTCGGAGGCGACCCAGTAGGCGAGGCAGTCGGTGGAGGAGAGGGCGCTCTTCATGCCGCGCAGGACGAAGGGGGCGGCGAAGACGGAGTCGCTGACCGGGTGGAAGTGGGTGGGGGTGACGCCCCACTCGGTCCACAGGATCTCCGGCTCCGGCTTGCCGGTGGCCTCGGCGAACGCCCGCGTCATGGGGCGGAAGTCCAGCGGGGCGTTGCCGTAGGTGTGGGTGGAGACGAAGTCGACGGGCAGGTCGTGCTTGCGGCAGTGTTCGAGCAGGGCGCCGACCCAGCCGGCCGCCGCGGAGGAGGGTCCGCCGACCCGGATGCGCTCGTCGACGTCCTTGACGGCCGCGACCGCGATCTCGTACAGGCGGTGGTAGTCCTCCTGGGTGCCGTTCCAGAAGACCTCCAGGTTGGCCTCGTTCCACACCTCGAACTCCCAGCCGGCGACCTCGTCGCGGCCGTAGCGCTCCTGGAGGTGGACGGTCAGCGCCCGGCAGAGCTCGCCCCAGCGCTCCCAGTCGCGGGGGACGGAGACCTGCGCCTTGTAGTCGAAGACGGTGTAGTCGGGGTCGGCGGTGAGCTCCTTCGGCATGAAGGAGAGCTCGACCACGGGCTTGAGGCCGGTGGCGAGGAAGCGGTCGTAGACGGCGTCGAGGCCGGAGAAGTCGAAGGAGCCGTCGGCGTTGACGGTGACGGTCTCCGGCAGGAAGGTGCCGTGGGCGCGGACGGTGCGCACCTCCAGCTCGTCCCGGACGATGCCGAGGGCTTCGGCGTACTCGGCGGCGACGTCGGAACCGCCGGGGCCCGGCCGGTCCCACACGAGCAGCGAGAAGTGCTCGGCGCCGATCATCCGGTTCCAGACCCGGGGCAGTTCGGTGGTCGGCGCGGACGCGTCGACGGCGACGGCGACCTCGGCCGGCTCGTCGCCGGCGCTCAGGGCGCGGGCGCCCGCGACGTCGGACAGCGCGCCGGCGCCGTCGTCGGACCAGGTGGCGACCGCGTAGTGGTAGTCGCGGCCGGGCTCGACGAGGGTGTCCGCGTACGGGGGGTGGGGCACGGCGAGCACGTCGCCGCCGAGGTGGTCCAGCGGTTCGAAGGGACCGCTGGGGTCCTCGGCACGGTGGACGAGGTAGCCGATGGCGCCGTCGACGGGCTCCCAGTCGAGCAGGACGAGCCCGGTGCCGCTGGTGGCGATGAGCCCGCCCGGCGGGGGCAGTTCCCCGGCGCCGGTGAGCCGGGCGTCGCTGGGCTTGCCGATGCGGGAGTCCCAGTCGGCGTGGGCGGCGGACTTTTCGGTCATCACAGTGCAGACCTCTTCATCAGGGGCATGGCGGCGGGCGCCGCCGTGAGGGGGTGGGAGCCGAGTGCCCGAAGGGGGCGAAGGGCGAGGGGTGAGGAGCCGGGGCTACTTCAGACCGGCCGTGGCGATGCCCTGGGTGAAGTGCCGCTGGAGCACGGCGAAGACCAGCAGGACGGGCAGGACCACCAGGAAGGAACCGGCCATCAGGACGCCGTTGGCGCCGTTGGCCCGGTTCGGGTCGGTGGCGAAGGTCGCCAGCGCCACCGGGAGGGTGTACTTGTCGGGGTCGTTGGTGGCGATCAGGGGCCACACGAAGTTGTTCCACGACTGGAGGAAGGTGAGGATCGCCAGGGTCG
Source organism: Streptomyces sp. NPDC017979 (assembly GCF_044328175.1). Taxonomy (NCBI): domain Bacteria; kingdom Bacillati; phylum Actinomycetota; class Actinomycetes; order Kitasatosporales; family Streptomycetaceae; genus Streptomyces; species Streptomyces sp. NPDC017979. The sequence goes on from NZ_JBIRGU010000007.1 coordinate 306,066, forward strand.
CCAGGGCCGGCTTCACCAGCGGCATCACGATCCGCCAGAAGATGTACCACTCGCCGGCGCCGTCCAACCGGGCCGCCTCCAGCAATTCGTCCGGCACGGAGAGCATGAACTGGCGCATCAGGAACACCCCGAAGGCCCCGGCGGCGAACGGCAGCACGAGCCCCGCGTAGGAGTCGATCAGCTGCATCTTGCTCATCAGCACGAACAGCGGCAGCAGCATCAGGTTGCCGGGCACCATCAGCGCACCGAGCACCAGGCCGAAGACCTTGTTGCGACCGGCGAACTCCAGCTTCGCCAGGGCGTAGCCGAGCATCGAGCAGAACACCAGGTTCGAGACGGTGACCAAGGTGGCGACGACGACGGAGTTGAGGAAGTACTTCGGCAGGTCGAGCAGGTCGAGCAGGTCGCGGAAGTTCGACAGGGTCCACTCGGTGGGGATCCACACCGGCGGGCTGGCGGCCAGCTCCGGCTTGGTCTTGAAGGCGGAGAGCGCCATCCACAGGAAGGGAGCGGCCATCAGGACCAGCCCCACGCCGAGCAGCAGGTAGGCGGCGGGCTTCTTCAGCCGCTCCCCCGCCCGCCGCGGCACGGGCTGCGTCGGCGGCGTCCCCTGCGTCGACTGCTTGACGGGCGTCTTCATCGGTGCGGTGCCGCTCATTTCGTGTTGTCCTTCAGCAGACGCAGCTGGAGCACCGTGACCCCCATGATCACCACGAACAGCACGTACGCCATGGCGCTCGCGTAACCCATGTGGAAGAAGCTGAAGCCCTCCCGGTACATGTTCAGGGAGACGGTGAGGGTGCTGTTGGAGGGCCCTCCGTTGGTCATCACGAACGGCTCCTCGAAGACGTTGAGGTAGCCGATGGTGGTGATGACGGTGGCGTACAGCAGCGTGGGCCGCAGCAGGGGCACCGTGATGGCGCGGAACTCGTGCCACGCTCCGGCGCCGTCCAGTCGGGCCGCCTCCCGCACCTCGGTGGGGATGGCCTGGAGACCGGCGATGAACAGCACCATGACGGTGCCGAGGTTGCGCCAGATCGCCATGGTGATCAGGGAGGGCATCGCCAGGGTCTCGGACCCGAGGAAGTCCGGCGCGCTCGCGCCGAACTCGGCGAAGACGCCGGCGATCAGGCCGTCGGCCGGGTCGAGGACGAAGCGCCAGACGACCGCGATCGCCACGATGCTGGTGACGACGGGGGCGTAGAAGCCGATCCGGAAGAAGGTGCGCATCCGGTCGATGCCGTTGTTCAGCAGGACCGCGATGAGCAGTCCGGCGCCGATCGTCAGCGGCACGCCGACGACGACGAAGTACGCCGTGTTGAAGAGCGACTTCAGGAACTTCTCGTCTTCGAAGAGCTTGGTGTAGTTCTCGAAGCCGACGAACTTCGCGGAGAACGGGTCCGTGACGTTGCGCAGTCCGAAGTCGGTGAAGCTCATCACCAGGGTGGCGACGATCGGCATCGCCATGAAGACGGCGAACAGCACCAGGAAGGGCGTGGAGAACAGCCAGCCCGCCAGGTGGTGCACGCCCGCGCGGCGCCGTCGCGGGCCCGGCCGGGGCGCGGCGGTGCGCGCCGCGCCCGGCGGGGCCTCGGTGACCTTGTCGGTGACCGTGCCCATGGCTCATCCCACCAGCGGGGCGGTCTCGGACTGCATCTTCTTCGCGGCCTGCTCGGGCGTGGCCTTGCCCTGGGTCACCGACTCGATCGCCTCGTCGATCTTCGAACCGATCTCGGCCCACTTGGCGAGCGCCGGAATGGCCTTGGCGCTCTCCAGTTGGGTGCGGAAGACCTTGGCCATCGGGTCGGTGGCGAGCTTGCCCTGGTCCCAGGCGGCCTTGTTGGCCGGCAGGTCGGTGGTGCGCTCGTACCAGTCGGCCTGCGTCGCCGGCTCGCTCAGGTGGGCGACGAAGTCGGCGGCTGCGGCCTTGTGCTTGCTGTCCTTGGAGATCACCAGGCTGGAGCCGCCCGCCCAGGAGGTGGAGGAGTCGCCGGCCGGCAGCGGGGCCGCGGCCCACTTGCCCTTCAACTCGGGCTGGTTCTCGGCGATGTTGGTGGACTGCCAGGGACCGGAGAGGAACATCGGGACGCTGCCGTTGCCGAAGTCCTTCACCACGTCGTAGCCGGGCTGGACGCTCTTCTTCGCCAGGCCCTTGTCGAAGTAGGTGCCGTACTCCTTCAGGGCGGTGACCGCCGCCTCGCTGTCGAGCGCGGGCTTGCCGTCCTTCGTCAGTTCGCCGCCCGCCGAGTAGAAGAAGGGCAGCCAGTTCTGCCAGGCGTCGAGGTTGTAGGGCTGGAGCGAGATGCCCCAGGTGGTGTCGGCCTGCTTCTGGTACGCGGTGGCGAGCGCGGACAGCTCCGCCCAGGTCGCGGGCGGCTTGGTGATGCCGGCCTGCTGTGCAAGGTCGGTGCGGTAGTACAGCACGCGGGCCTCGGTGTACCAGGGGACGCCGTACGCCTTGCCGTCGACGACGTTGCCGTCCCAGGCCGCGGCGAAGAAGTCGTCCTTCTTGAACTTCGCGGTGTCCACCGGCTCCAGCACGCCGAGTTCGGCGAACTCGCCCATGAAGGTGCTGCCCATCTGCGTCACGTCCGGCAGCTTGCCGGCCGCGGCGGCGGAGACCAGCTTCTGGTGCGCGACGTCCCAGCCGACCGGGGTCACCTTGACGGTGATGTGCGGGTTCTTCTTCTGGTACGCGGCGGCGACGTCGCCGAGCTTCTCGCCCTCGGTGCCCATGGCCCAGACGGTCAGTGTCTGTTTCTCGTCGGCCGCCACGTCGGAGCCGCCCGAACCACCACACGCCGAGAGGGCGAGCACGGCCGCGAGTGCGAGGGCGGCCGAGGCTTTTCCGGTGGTGCGGTGCATGGGGCTCCTCCTTGAGCATCCGGCAACGTCGCCGGTCATGTATGCGCTGCCTGTAAGCGCATACATCACCCTGCGCCAGCCCCCGGACATTCGCAAGAACCCTTGGGATAACGCTTGCGTAACGGCAGCGCCATCTCTGCACGCCACGTCCGCACGCTAGGCCGGGAGGTTTGCGAACCGAAAGTGAATGTGTCCAATTCCGCTTTTTCCGCCCGGCGGGCCGAGGAGTGCAGCGGGCGGGCGACGCAAAAGGCGTGCGGGCGGGCGACGGGAAAAGCCTCCTGCCCCGGCTCGTCGGAGCCGGGGCAGGAGGCGGAGGGGACGGGAGTGGTTCGAAGGGCGCCCCGTCAGGGCGCGTCACATCAAGCGGGGTCCTGCGCAGGGCACCCGCAACTGGCCCGGCGCACCAGGGCGACGGGCAGCATCAGCGAGACCGGGTCCCGGTCGCGCTCCCCGAGCCGTCGCACCAGCAGGTCCACCGCCTCCTCCCCCAGTCGTCGCATGGGCTGGCGCACCGTCGTCAGCGCCGGCCGGACGATCCGCCCGAGCGGGATCCCGTCGAAGCCCACGACCGCGACGTCCTCCGGTACCCGCACCCCGCGCCGCTCCAGGGCATGCAGGGCGCCGATGGCCATCTGGTCGTTGGCGAACAGCAGCGCCTGCGGGCGCTCCCCCGTCCGGTCCAGCAGCGATTCCGCGGCCCGCGCCCCCTCGGCCTGGGTCATCATCGGCACCCGTACGGCCGGCTCGTCGGGCACGGGGAGCCCGGCCTCCCGGCACGCCTCGCGGAAGCCGGCGAAACGCGCTTCGGCGTCCGGCGAGTCCCGCTCCCCGCCGACGAAGGCGAGCCGGCGCAGCCGGTGGTCGCGCACCAGGTGGCGGGCGAGTTCCCGTTCGCCGTCGAAGTTGGCGACCTCGATGTGGTCCAGGTGGTCGATCTCGCGCGGCCCGGCCAGCATCACGACCGGCAGTCGGCGCGAGATGACCTCCAGGTCCTCGGTGGGGACGGTGCGCGCGAGCACCGCGAAGGCGTCGACCCGCCCGGCGACCTGCTCCACCAGGCTGCGCGGCCCGCCCTCCAGGGAGGCGGCGATCAGCAGGGCGTACCCGTGGCGGCGCGCCGCGCGCTCCATGCCGCGGATGATCTGGTCCGAGTAGAGGACGGCGGCGTCGTCGTCGACGGCGTCCGTCTCCGCGTCCGGGTCGGCGTAGTCGGGGAAGCACAGGCCGAGGACGCCGGTCGACCGGCTGGCGAGCCCCCGGGCGCTGCCGCTCGGCACGTATCCGAGTTCCCGGGCGGCCTCCAGGACGCGGTCCCGGGTCTGGGCGCGCACGGAGTCGGGGTTCCGATAGACCCGCGACACCGTCGCGATGGAGACGCCCGACTTCTCGGCGACGTCGTACACAGTGGGGGCGCTCACCCGACCGACCGTCCGCTTCTTCTGTCTCGTGATGCGTTTGCTGATGCACTATGAAAGCGCATTCACCCTAGGTCGACCGGCTGCGCCAGAGCAAGGGCGACCCCGGGCGGCGCCGCATATCAGCCCGTCGATACGGCGCTTTTTGGCCATCCTGTTGTCGCGTACGGTCAGGTTCGGCAGCCGTGGACGCCTCGATCCACCGTCCGTAGGTGCCCCGTGCAACGGGCGCACAACGCCCCTGGCCAGGCAGCACGCCCGTACGCCCCACCCCGCGACGACCGTGCGGGACGTCCGGATCCCGCGCCCCCGCGATCTCCGTGCGGCCTGCGCCGGGCCATCGCCCTTCCCTCCCGGCCTCCGCACCATAGAGTGGGCGGCCACGGCGAGGGCCGCATCTCAGCCGTCCCCGGCTCGCCCCTTGCCCTGAACCACTGCGCACGGCCACGGCTTCTTGGGGGCGATTCGGGCCTTGACCAGGCAACACTTTGCGTTCTGCGGAACGGACTTCGCAGGCGTCTACCTCTTAGGCGAACACGGCGACCGGCTTGAGCTGGCCGAGACCGTCGACGGCCCCGAAGCAGAGTACGAGATGCCGCCCGCCGTCCCCCTCGCCAGCCGCTCCCCGGTTGCTGAATCGTTCCGCACGGGCAAGGCGCGCTGGCTCGACCCCACCTCCCTGCCCGACGTGACCGCGCGCCTCGACTCCGACGGCCCCTTGGACCACAGCGCCGAGGGCGAGCGTCATCCGGCCGCCGACACCGAACTGCGGGACCTCGCCAAGGGCTGGCCGCCCGGCTCGTCACTGGCGGTCCTCCCGCTCGGCGGGCACGCGAGCCGGCGCGGCGCGCTGGTGTTCGCGGGCGTGGCGCCCGACGGCTTCGACGCGGACCGCCGCCATCTGCTGGAGCTGTACGCGGACCAGGTGGCCGCCGGGATCGAGGCGTACGAGGTCACCCGGCGCCGCACCCCCCGCCCCGACCGCGGCACCGGGCTGCTGCCGCTGCGCAGCGGCGCGTTCACCCTGGACCTCGCGACCGGCGCGATGACGGCGGACGAGCAGGTGCTGGACCTGCTCGGGCTGCCGCCCGGCGAGTTCGACGGCCGGGCCGCCACGCTGGTCGCCTGCGCCGTCCCGGACGACGTGCCGGCGCTGATGTCCGTGGTGGAGCCGGGGCTGTGGACCTCCCGCGAGCACCAACTCGCGTTCCGCATCCGCTGTCTCAACGGCGAGCTGCGCTGGCTGGGGCTGCGCTGTCGGATCCTGCCCGCCGCCGACGGCACGCCCCGCCGGATGCTGGGCGTCCTCGCCGACGCCTCCTATCTGCGGCCCAGCGCCGACGAGGTCTCCCGGGTGCAGTGGCTCTCCGCCGAGTTGGCCGGGGCGACGACCGTGCGCGACGTCAGCGAGGTGGTGGTGGCGGCGCTGCGCGAGCCGCTCAGCGCCAGCCGGGTGGCGGTCGCCGAGGTCGAGTCGGAGCGGCTGTTCGTGACGATCCTCGACCCGTCGGACCCGGACGCCTGGCCGGCGCTGTGGCGGTCCGAATGGCACTCGGAGTGGCCGGACGCGGCCCGCAGCGCCCTGCCCACCCTCGCGCGCGCCCTGCGGGAGGGCACGGTCACGGTCTGGCTGCCGGGCGCGGACCTGGAGCCCGACCTCACCCACATCGGGCCGGGCGGGCTCGCGATACTCCCGCTCCAAGCCGACGGCCGGATGGTGGGCGTGTGCCTGGTCGGCTGGGACGAGGAGCACCGGTTCGAGCCGGAGGAGCGGTCCCTCCTGACGGCGACGGCGAGCCTGGTGGGGCAGGCACTGATGCGCGCGCACGCCCTCGACGCCCGGCACGAGTTGGCCCGCACGCTCCAGCGGAGCCTGCTGCCGCGCAAGCTGCCGCGGCTGCCCGGGGGCCAGGCCGTGGCCCGCTATCTGCCGGCGACCGTGGGCCTGGAGGTCGGCGGCGACTGGTACGACGTCATTCCGCTGTCGGACAGCCATGTCGCGCTGGTCATCGGCGACGTGCAGGGGCACAGCGCGGAGGCGGCCACCATCATGGGGCAGATGCGCACCGCCATCAGGGCGTACGCGGTCGAGGGCCACCCGCCCGACGTGGTGATGAGCCTCGCCAACCGGTTGCTGACCGGCATGGAGACCGACCTCTTCGCGACCTGTTGCTACGTCGACCTGGACATGGAGGAGGGCGCGGCCCTCCTGGTCCGGGCGGGCCACATAGCGCCGCTGGTCAGACGGCCCGGGGGCGTCACCGATGAGATAGCCGTGCGCGGCGGGCCGCCGCTGGGCGTCCTGCCGGACGCCCGCTTCCCCATGACCGAGGCGAGGCTCGCGCCCGGAGGCGTGCTCGCCCTGTTGACGGACGGGCTGGTGGAGGCGTCCGGCCTCCCGTTGGACGACGGCGTGCAGCGGCTGCGGACGCTGTTCTCCGCCGCCGATCCGACGGACATCGGGCGGATGGCCGACGACCTGCTGGGGAACGTGGACAGCCGCGACGACGACGTGGCGCTGCTGCTGTTGCGGTACGACGGGACGGCCTCCCGTCCGCTGCGGGCCCAGTGGGCGGTGTGGCGGCTGCCGGACGCGATCGTGCACGCCCGTCGCTTCACCGCCCGCACGCTGCGCTCCTGGGGTGCGGGGGTCGACGTGGACACCGCGCAGCTCATCGTCTCCGAGTTGGTGACCAACGCGGTCCTGCACACCCGCGGTCAGGTGCGGCTCGATCTGACGCTGACCGGGCGGCGGTTGCGGATCGCGGTCAACGACTCGTCCCCCAGGGCTCCGGTCCGGTCGACGGCGCTGGACCTGGACGCGACCGGGGGCCGCGGTCTGGTGATCGTGCAGGCGCTGGCCACGGCGTACGGCTCGGTCCCGTTCGCGGGCGGGAAGCAGGTGTGGGCGGAGCTGCCCGTCGCCCCTGCGGACGCGGCTTCCTGACGCGTCCGCACTCCCGACGGCAGCGGCGGCTCGGGCCCGGGTTCGGCCCGGGCGCCTACACTCGTCGCCATGCGACGACGACCGTGATCCCGCGCTGAGGACCCGTCCGGACCGGAGGGCATCAGCGGAGCCGGTGGCGCACGCGCCCGGGCTCCGCCGGCAGGGCGCTCCCCCGCCCCCTGCCCGCTTCCCGTCCGGAGGACTTCGTCGTGCCCATCCGTCGTACCGCCCTGCCCCCGCGCGCGCCCGTGAGCGAACGCGACCGCTCCCTACGGCGCTTGCAGCGCCGGCTGCTCGCCCACTGCGGGTTGCGGGACCTGGTTTTGCTCTACCCCGTCTACGCGCTGCTCTTCGCCGAACACGGGCTGAGCACCGCCGAGATCTCCTCGCTCTTCGTCATCTGGTCGCTCACCTCCCTGCTGGCCGAGGTGCCGTCGGGCGTCTGGGCGGACGCCGTGTCGCGGCGCTCGGCGCTGGTGACCGGTCCGCTGCTGACGGGCGCCGGCTTCGCCCTGTGGGTGGCCGCGCCGTCGTACCCGGCGTTCGCCGCCGGTTTCGTGCTGTGGGGCCTGGGCGGGGCGCTGGCGTCGGGTGCGCTGGAGGCGCTGGTGTACGAGGAGTTGGCGCGGCTGGACGCCACCGACCGGTACGCCCGGCTGATGGGCCGCTCGGCGGCGATCGCCACCGTGGCGACGGCGGTCGCCACCGCTGCGGCCGCGCCGGTGTTCGGCGCGGGGGGCTTCGCGGCGCTCGGGGTCGCGAGCGTGGCCGCGTGCCTGCTGTGCGCGCTGGTGGCGGCGTGCCTGCCGGAGCACCGTGAGGCCCGGGCCGCGGACCCGGAGGATCCGGAGCCGGGGTACGGCGCGGTGCTGCGGTCCGGCCTCGCCGAGGTGCGCCGCAGCTCCGCGGTGCGCCGGGCGCTGTTGACCGTGGTGGTGCTGTCGACTGTGTGGGGTTCGTTGGACGAGTACGTGCCGCTGCTGGCCGCCGCGACGGGCGCGGCGACGCCGGACGTGCCGCTGCTCGTGCTGGTGGTGTACGCGGGCGTGGCGCTCGGCGGGCTGCTCGCGGCCCGCGCCGAGGGGTTGTCGGCGCGCCGCACCGCCGCCCTGTTGTCGGTCGCGGCCGGGCTGATGGCAGTGGGCGCGCTCACCGGCTCGCCCTGGGGGTTCGTGCTGCTGGCGGTGGCGTTCGCGGTCTTCCAACTGGCCGACGTGGTCGCCGACGCCCGGCTCCAGGAGGCGTTGTCCGGTCCGAGCCGGGCGACGGTCACCTCGCTCGCGGGCCTCGGGACCGAGGTGACGACGCTGCTGGTGTACGCGGTGTACGGGGCGGCCTCCGGGCAGACGGCGCACGGCGTGCTGTTCGCGCTGTTCGCGCTGCCCTATCTGGCGGTCGCCGGGGCGCTGGCGGGCGCCGCCGCACGGCCGCCGGCGAACCCGTAGGGCCACGTCGGCGGCTTGTCGGTGACTTGTAGCATGAGGTCCACCGACTGGAGGACGACGATGCGGGCGGGCGAGAAGGCGGACTCCCTGGACCGGGCGGCGCAGGAGTTCGTCGCCGTCCGTCCCCGGCTGTTCGGCATCGCGTACCGCGTGCTCGGCAGCGCGGTGGAGGCCGAGGACGTCGTCCAGGAGGCGTGGTTGCGGTGGCAGGGCGCCGACCGTGCCGGGGTGCGCGAGCCCGTCGCGTTCCTCACCACCGTCACCACCCGGCTGGCGATCAACGTCGCGACCTCCGCCCGGGTGCGGCGGGAGTCGTACGTCGGGCCGTGGCTGCCGGAGCCGATCGACACCGGCGCCGATCCCCAGGTGGGTGCGGAGCGGGCGGAGGCGCTGACCTTGGCGGTGCTGCACCTCCTGGAGCGGCTGAATCCGGTGGAGCGGGCCGCGTACGTCCTGCGGGAAGCCTTCGACTACCCGTACGGGCGGATCGCGCAGATCCTTGAGACGAGCGAGGCCAACGCGCGCCAGTCGGTGAGCCGGGCCCGTCGGCACCTGTCGGTGCCGCGCGGGGAGCCGGTGGGTCGGGCCGCGCACCAGCGGTTGTTGGAGGTGTTCCTCGCCGCCGCGCGGACGGGTGACCTGGCGGTGCTCGAAGAGGTCCTCGCCGAGGACGTGGTCAGCTACTCCGACGGCGGCGGGGCGCGCGGCGCGTCGAGGTTCCCGGTCGTCGGGCGGGCGCGGGTGTCGCGCTACCTCGCGGCGTTCGCCCCGCGCTTCTGGGCCGGGGCAGACGTCCGCCGGGTGGAGGCCAACGGCCTGCCCGCGGCCCTCGTCTCGAAGGGCGGCCGGGCCGTGGCCCTGCTGTGCGTCGACGCGTCGGAGCGCGGCGTCGAACGCATCATGTGGATCATCAGTCCGGCGAAGCTGGCGCCGTACGTCGCCGGGCTGCCCGACGGGTGGTGAACCGCCCGGCCGGGAAGGTCAGCCGGACCCGCGGGTGGGTGTGACGAGACCCAACTCGTAGGCAGCAATGACGAGTTGCACCCGATCGCGGGCGGTCAGCTTGGTCAGCAGCCGGCTGACGTGGGCCTTGGCGGTGGCCGGGCTGATGTGCAGCAGGGCGGCGATCTCCCCGTTGGACAGGCCGCCGCCGACCAGGGTGAGGACTTCCCGTTCGCGGGCGGTGACGCCCTCCACCGGGGTCGGTTCGGGCGCGGCGGCCCGGGGGCGGGCCGCGAACTCCGCGATCAGCCGGCCGGTCACCTTCGGCGCGAGGAGGCCGTCGCCGGCGGCGACCACCTCCACCGCGGCGAGGATCTGGTCCATGTCCATGTCCTTGACGAGGAAGCCGCTCGCGCCGGCGCGCAGCGCCCCGTAGACGTACTCGTCGTCGTCGAAGGTGGTGAGGATCAGCACCTTGGGGGGTGCGGGGGCAGCGGTGATCCGTCGGGTGGCCTCGATGCCGTCCATCCCGGGCATCCGGATGTCCATCACGACGACGTCCGGTGCGAGGCGGGCCGCGAGCCGTACGGCCTCCGCGCCGTCGGCCGCTTCGCCGACCACGTCCAGCCCGGGGCGGTCGGCGATCAGGACCCGCAGCCCGTGCCGGACGAGCGGCTGGTCGTCGGTGAGCAGGACCCGGATCATGCGACCGCCACCGACACCGGCACCGGCAGCGGGAGCGGGAGCCGCACCGCCACGCGGAAGCCGCCTTCGGGGCGCGGTCCGGCGGTGAACTCGCCGTGCAGCAGCGCCGCCCGCTCCCGCATGCCCGTCAGTCCGTAGCCGGCCGCACCGGGCAGCCCGATCGAGCCGCGGCCCTCGTCGGTGACCTCGATGCGGAGGTCGTCTCCCCCGTAGTCGACGGTGACCCGGCAGGCGTCCGCGCCCGAGTGACGGACCACATTGGTGATCGCCTCCTGGATGATGCGGTACCCGGACAGTTCGAACTCCGTCGGCAGTGGGCGCCGTTCGCCGCGCCACTCGACGTCCACCCGCAGGCCGGTGGCCTCACTGCGCGCCACCAGCCCTTCGACGTCGGCGAGTTCGGGTGCGGGTCCGAGCGGTGCGTCACCGCCCCGGTCCGTGAGCTCCGCCTCCCGTAGCGCGCCGAGCATCCGCCGCAGACCCGCCAGGGTGTCCCGGCTGGTGTCCTCGATGGCGGCGAGCGCGTTACGGGCCTCCGCGGGCTGGGTGTCGATGACGCGCCGCCCCACCCCCGCCTGGATGGCGATGACGCCGATGCTGTGGGCCACCGCGTCGTGCAGCTCGCGGGCGATCCGCAGCCGCTCGGCGACCACGGCCTGCGCGGCGGTGCGCTCGCGCAGGTCGGCCGCGTGCCGGCGGCGTTCGTCGACGGAGCGGCCTACGGTCCAGGCGGTGAGGACCATCAGGGCGAGGAACGCGGAGGTGGCGAGGAAGGAAGAAGAGCCCTCCCGGTAGTAGCTGGCACCGAGGACCTGTGCGCCGAGCGCCGCCGACGCCGCGAGGGCCGCGGTCAGGCGCGGGCCGACGGCGGCGATCCGGCCCACGGCGAGATCGGTGAGGACCGCTTGGAGGAACGCGATCTGCCACGCCTGCGTCGGCGCGGCCGGCCCGACGCCCATGACGTGCTGGCCCGCGGCCATGGTCGAGTCCGTGAGCACGGTCGCCGCGAAGGAGGCGACGAGCAGCAGCGCGAGCGCGCCCGCGGGCCGACGGAGCACCAGGGGCAGCAGGAGGACGGCGAGGAGGGCGGCCGGCAACAGGCGCAGCCCGGTCAGGTCGCGGCCGTCGTTGAGCGCGACGACGTACAGCAGGGCGACGTACGCGATCCCCGAGCACCAGGCCAGGACCTCGACGACGGGCGACCGCGGAGCGTCCGGCGGGGCATTCATGCGCCCGATCATAGGCAGGCGGCCCAGGCTTGGGCATGGGCCCCGGGGCGTACGCCTGCGGGCCACCACGGCAGCCCGTTTGCCGCCGGCGGCCCGATGCCGGAACGGGTCGTGCACCGGCAGCGTGGGGTCCGTGATCGAAGCAACCGAACTCACCAAGAACTACGGGCGGGTCAGCGCCGTCGACCGGCTGTCCTTCACCGTCCGCCCGGGTGTGGTCACCGGGTTCCTGGGCCCCAACGGCGCCGGGAAGACGACCACGCTGCGGATGGTCCTCGGACTGAACCGGCCGACGAGCGGCAGCGTCACCGTCGACGGGCGGCCGTTCGGCAGCCGCCCCCGCGGGCTGCGGCACGTCGGCGCCCTCCTCGACGCCCACGACGTGCACGGCGGTCGGAGCGCCCGGGCCCACCTCACGGCGCTGGCGGTCGGCAACGGCCTGCCGCGCGACCGGGTCGCCGTGGTGCTGGCGCAGGTGGGCCTGGCGAACGCGGCCGGCCGACGGATCGGCGGCTTCTCGCTGGGCATGAAGCAGCGGCTCGGCATCGCCGCCGCCCTGCTCGGCGATCCGCCCGTCCTCCTCTTCGACGAACCGCTCAACGGCCTCGACCCCGAGGGCGTGCTCTGGGTCCGCGGCCTCTTTGGGCAGTTGGCGGCGCAGGGCCGCACCGTGCTCGTCTCCAGCCATCTGATGCGGGAGATGGAACAGACCGCGGAGGACCTGGTCGTCGTCGGTCGCGGTCGGCTCATCGCGGCCGAAGGGCTGCGGGAGTTCGCGGCCCGCAGCACTCCGCTGCGGGTGGGCGTGCGCACGCCGGACGCCGACGTCCTGTCCGAGCTGCTGGTGCGCGCGGGCGCGACGGTACGGGCGGAGGGCGACGGGTCGTCAACGGTGACGGGCCTGGCCGCGGAACGCATCGGGGAACTCGCCTTCGCACACGGGGTGCGGCTGTACGAACTCACCCCGCGCTCGGCCTCCTTGGAGGAGGCGTTCCTGCACCTCACCGCGGACAGCGTCGAACACTCCGCGGGAGCCGTGCGATGACCCTCGTCGTGAACACGGAGCCCGTACGGTTGCGGCAGCTCTTCGCCGCCGAGTGGATCAAGCTCTGGTCGCTGCGCTCCACCGCCTGGGTGCTCGGCCTCGGTGCGCTGACGGTGCTCGGCATCAATGTGAACGCGGCCGTCTCCAACGCTGACCGGCTGGCGCAGCAGTCGGCGCAACCGCCGGAGCGGCCGGGGGTCGCGGCCCGCCCCGAGATGGTGTTCGACCCGCTGCACACCGCGTTCGTCGATCCCGCCTGGCAGTTGCTGATGGTCCTCGCGGCAGCGGTCGGCGGGGCGGCGGTCTTCGGCGAGTACGCCAGCGGTCTGATCCGTACGACGTTCGCCGCGGTGCCCGATCGACGGGCGGTCGTCGTGGCCAAGGTGCTCGTGGTGTCGGCGGTACTCCTGGTCTTCGGCGCCGTCGTCTCGGGCGCGTCCTTCGGTCTCACGCAGTGGGTGCTGCGGGACCACGGCGGTCTGTCCCCGGGTGATCCGGGCGCGCTGCGCGCCATGACGGCCGGCGCCCTGCTGGCGCCGCTGTGCGCGCTGGTGGGCATGGCGGTGGGCGCCGTCGTCCGGCACGCAGCGGGCTCCGTCGGCGCGGTGGTGGCGCTGCTGCTGCTCCTGCCGGCGCTCTTCCAGGGCGAACGCCACCGCTGGGTCAAGGAGATCGGCAACGCCATGCCCCTCAGCGCCTGGCGGCGCCTGGTGCTGAACCCGGACCGGGCGCACGACCTGGGCAAGCATCCGCTGACGGTCACGGAGGCGTGGGTCGTCTACGGGGCCTGGGCCGCGGCGGCGGTGGCCCTCGCGGCGTGGGTGGCGGGGCGCCGGGACGTGTGAGGCGCCGTGATGTGCTCGTACGCGTCGCAGCGAGGGCGACGGGCGCGGGGACGTGGCCTCCTCGCACCGGACCGGGGCACGGGCTGGCGGGCTCGGCGGAATGCGTTGGCTTCTGTTGGCGGGGCGAGGTGATGATGGCGTGGTGCAACCGTTGAACTTCGTCGCCGGCGACGCGACCAACCCCCAGGCGAAGGGCCCGAAGGTCATCGCCCACATCTGCAATGACCTCGGCGGCTGGGGCAAGGGATTCGTCCTGGCGATCTCGCGCCGCTGGCCCGAACCGGAGCGCGAGTACCGCCGCTGGCACCGCGAGCGCGCCGGCAACGACTTCGCCCTCGGAGCCGTGCAGATGATCCGCGTCCAGCCCGACATCTGGGTGGCCAACATGGTCGCGCAGCGCGGGACGAAGAGGGGCAGCGGCGGGCCGCCGATCCGCTACGACGCCGTCGAGAGCTGCCTTGAGGCCGTCGCCGAGCACGCCCTCGCCGGCGGCGCCTCCGTGCACGTGCCCCGCATCGGCTGCGGTCTCGCCGGCGGAACGTGGGAGCGCATCGAGCCGATCGTCTCCAAGACCCTGGGCGCCCGCTCCGTCGCCACCACCGTCTACGACTACGGGTGAGACCGCCGTCCCTCGCCGGGACACACCTGCACCTGGTGGCACACGCGCCACCGCGGTCCGCCGACCCTCCCGCACCGCAACGGGTCGAGCGGGCCCAGGAATTCGTTTGGCAGACCGCGGGGCCCGACGGTTTCGCCGCAGCCACCATCGAACTCCCCGGGAGCGGTGACCGGCCCCGCCTGCCCGCTGCCGAGCGGGCGCGGGCCCGCCGGGTCACCGGTGCAGGGGCCTCGCGGCACTGGTGGCCCGGCGCGCTCGCGTAGGGGATCGAACCGGAACTGCCGGTCGTCCCCGCGCATCAACTGCCGGGGGGCGTCTCCCTCTCCAGGAGGGCCCGGAAGGTGTGCGGGGGCCGACCGGTGAGGCGCTGGACGGTGTCGGTGACGCGGTCCTCCGCCCCTTCGGCGATGGCGCGGTCCATGCCGGCCAGCATGCCGGCGAACTCCACCGGCACCTGCGCCGCGAGGCGGTCGCGCAGCTGCCCGTAGGACAGACGGCGGTGGGCGACGGGGCGACCGGTGACCTCGGTGACGATCGCGGCGATGTCGTCGTGGCTGAGCGCTTCGGGTCCGGTGAGGACGAGATCGGAGTTGGGGGCCTGTTCGTCGGTCAGGGCGCGTACTGCGACGGCCGCGATGTCCTCGGCGTCGACGAAGCCGACCCGGCCGCTGTCGGTGGCGGTCCAGATGGCGCCTTCGTCGCGGATGCTGCGGGCGTGCGCATGCGCGCCGGTGAAGTTCTGCATGAACCACGAGGGCCGCAGTACCGCCCACTGTGCGAACAGGTCGGGCAGCGCCTGGTGCACCAGGCCAACCGCCGGCCCGCCCTCGGACACGGCCGAGGAGCTCAGCAGCACCGCGCGGTGCACACCGGCGGCGGCCCGGCGCAGGAACGGCAGCATGACCGCCGCGGGGTCGAAGTCGCCCACGGGCGGTACGAGGTAGACGCGGTCGACGCCGTCGAGGACGGCTGCGTGAGTGGCGGGGTCGTGCCAGTCGAAAGCGACCGGCTCGGTGTCGGGAAGCGGGGTGGCACGACGGCTTGCGGCTTTGACGCGGTGGCCTGCGTCCGCCAGTTGCGCGGCGGTGCGGCTGCCGGTGGTGCCGGTGGCGCCGATGACCAGGACGGTGTGGGCGGTCGTCATCGGCTGCTCCCGGTGAGGTCGTGGGGGCATGGGTATCCTCCAGTACAGGTAATGCGGACCCTGGGTCCGCTTTAACAATACGGACCGCTGGTCCAGTTTGTAAATGGAGGAAGGCATGTCCGAGCGCAAGTCCCGCAAGGACGCCGCCCGCAACCGGGAGGCCGTCCTCGCAGCCGCCGACGCCCTCTTCGCCCGCGGTGCGAGCCCCGCCGACATCACCATGGCCGACGTGGCAGCGGCGGCCGGCGTCGGCAAGGGCACGCTCTTCCGGGCCTTCGGCGATCGCGCCGGACTGCTCCGCGCGCTGTACGAGGCCCGGCTCGAACCGATCAGAGCGGCCGTCGAGTCCGGCCCGCCACCCCTGGGGCCGGCGACCCCACCGCGAGAACGCGTACCCGCCCTGCTCGACGCCCTGCTCCGCCTCAAACTCGACAACCGGCGCCTCGCGCTGGCCCTGGAGGACAGCGGAGGCACCAGTCCGTACCGGGCGGAGCATTACGAGCGGTGGCACGGCCTGCTCCAGGGCGCACTGGAACAGATCCCCGGCCTGACCGACAGCGACTTCACCGCCCACGCCCTGCTCGCCGCCGTGCGGGCCGACCTCGTCGAGCACCTGGCCGCAGAAGGGCGCGTACCGCGGGAGAGGTTGCGGGCGCAGTTGGCGAACTTCGTCGCCAAAGCCCTTGCCTCCGGCCCGTCACAAGGGTCGGCCGCCGAGGACCGGGCGGCCCCTTGATCAGCGGGACTTGCACCAGCGGCCCTCGGCGCGGGTGAGGCGGGCTCGGGTCAGTCCTTGCGTCCGGTCACCGCCACGGTGACGCCGAGGCCGATCATCGCCAGCCCACCGACGCCGCCCACGAGCGAGAGCCGCCCGGGCGAGCGGGCGAACCAACTGCGCGCCGTGGCGGCGCCGAGCCCCCACACGGAGTCCGAGACGAGCGCGATCGCATTGAAGACCAGGCCGAGCACGAGCATTTGGAGCACGACGTTGCCTTGACCCCGGTCCACGAACTGCGGGAGCACGGCGGCGAAGAACACGATCGTCTTGGGGTTCGACACCCCGACGACGAACCCCTCCCAGAAGGTGCGCCGGCCGCCTTGCGCGGCTTCGCCGTCGGCGCCCTCGGCGCCCGCTTCGGTCGCCGCCCGCAACTGGCCGCGCCCCTGCCACGCCTTCACTCCGAGGTACACGAGGTAGGCCGCGCCCGCCAGTTTCAACACGGTGAACAGGAGCACCGAGCGCTCCACGAGGGAGCCGACGCCCATCGCGACGGCGACGATCAGCGCGTAGGCCCCCACGGTGTTCCCGGCCACGGAGGTCAGCGCGGCGCGACGGCCCTGCGCCAGCGCCCGACCGACCACGAACAGCACGCTCGGGCCCGGGACCACGATCAGCAGGAAGGACATGACGGCGAAGGCGAGCAGACGGTCAGCAGACACCATGGCGCCCATGCAAGCACGGGGCGGCCGCGCCCTTCCACGCCTTTACCGGACCTCCGTCGGCGGGGCACGCACCGATGGGGGCCTTGAAGAGCGTCGGCAGGGCCCGTGCCCGCCTGGTGGCGGTGCACGGACCCGGCCGGTACCGGTGAGCTGGCGGGTCAGCCGTCGATCAGGGGGATCAACTGCGCTTCCTCGTGGTCCAGATGGGCGTTCAGTTCGGCGGCGAGGCGGTCGACCTCGGCCAGGACCGTCGCGGTCGCGACGTCCCGGGCGGTGACGACCCGCTGGAGTTCGTCGAGGAGGGCGGCGATCTTCCGGTGCTCCTCGTCCAGGCGCTGAAGGACGTCGGCGGCCTCGGGGTGCTGTTCCGCGATCATGGGGAACATGCCCTGGTCCTCGGCGACGTGGTGGGCGTGCACCCCCTGGCACAAGGTCAGACAGTTCACCCGCAACTGTGCTCCGAGGCCCGGCCCGCCGGCGGCGACCTCGGCGCGGATCAGTTCGATCTCGCGGCGCATCCCGTCGTGGATGCGGGTGAGCACCGCCCCGAAGGACGTGGCTCCGCCGACGTTCGGCGGCCCCGTGTCGATGCTGCGCAGGGCGACGACCGGGATCACCCGGTCCGTCTTGGCCTGGTACGCGGCCCAGCCGTCGGAGGTTTCGACGGCGCGCGCGAAGGCCCGGTCGCGTTCCTCGCCGGTGAGGACGGTTGCCTCGGCCTCGTAGGTGAAGACGCCGTCCTCGACGGTCACTTGGGGGTTGGCCAGGAGGTTGTGGTACCAGGCTGGGTGCCGGGGCGCGCCGCCCGCCGAGGCGATGACGAGCACGCGCTCGCCGCCGTCGGGCAGGTAGGCGACGGGGGTCGTGTGCCGGGTGCCGCTGCGTGCTCCGGTGGTGGTCAGCAGGAGCAGTCGGCTCCCTTCGAACGGACCGCCCACCTTCCCTGCGTTGGCCCGGAACTCCTCGATGACCTGCTGGTTGAAGTCGTTCGGCATTCTCTGCTTTCTCGGTCCTGGTGTGGTTGCGTCGGCGACGGTCCACGTCGCTGACGTTCTGCATCCGCGCATGGCGGGGCGCCGCCTCGGCACGCGCGTGCGTCCGGCACGCGACGAGTCGCTGAAGCGGTGGAGGTGAAGGGGGAGCAAGAGCGAAGGAGAGCGGTGGAGTTGCGGTGCTCGGCAACGGCGCAGCACATCCGGCGCGCGAAGAAGCGGCGCACGGCGACATGGCGTCCACACGTCTCACGGGGAGTACGACGCCATCAAGGGGCGGGCCTCGCGCCCGCGCCCGCCTCACTCAGAGGCCGGGCGTTCCTGGTGTTGTTGGCCTACGGCCGACCCGGCAGTCACATCGTGATGTTATCCACCCGGCCCGCGCCGGGACAACCGAGTATCCCGGCGCCACGGTCGGCGCGACCGCCACCGGCGCAGCTCAGCGCTCCAGGACGAGCGCGAGGCCCTGCCCGACGCCGATGCAGAGGGTCGCGACCGCGGTCCCGGCGCCCGCCGCGGCAAGTTGGTGGGCGACGGCCCCGGTGATCCTGGCACCGGACGCCCCGAGCGGGTGCCCCACGGCGATCGCGCCGCCGCGCGGGTTGACCACGTCCGGGTCGAGACCGGGCCACTGACCGAGGCAGGCCAGCGCCTGGGCCGCGAACGCCTCGTTGAGTTCGAGTGCGGTGATCTCGTCGAGGCTCCGGCCGGCCTTCTTCAGGGCCCGGTGGACGGCTTCCACGGGACCGGCGCCGAAGTACTGCGGTTCGATGCCGGTGACGGCGGACGCCGCGATCCGGGCCAGGGGTTCGCGGCCGGTGGCGCGCAGTCCGTCCGCGTCGGTGAGCAGCAGGGCAGCCGCGCCGTCGTTCAGCGGCGAGGAGTTGCCCGCGGTGACGGTGCCGTCGGACCGGAAGACGGGGCGCAGCGCTGAGAGCGCCTCGGCCGAGGTGGTGTCGCGGATGCACTCGTCCCGCACCAGGTCCACACCGTCGACGGCGACGACCTCCGCGTCGTACAGTCCGGCCGCCCAGGCGCGGGCGGCCTTGCGGTGGCTCTCCAGGGCGAAGGCGTCCTGCGCCGCGCGGTCGATGCCGTAACGGTCGGCGACGAGTTCGGCGCCCTCGCCGAGCGCCACCGTCCACTCCTTGGGCATCGCCGGATTGACCATCCGCCAGCCGAGGGTGGTGGAGTGCATCTGCTGGTGGGCGGCGGAGAAGGCGCGCTCGGGCTTCGGCACGACCCACGGCGCCCGGCTCATCGATTCGACGCCGCCCGCGACGGCCACGGACGCGTCGCCGACGGCGATGGCGCGGGCGGCCTGGACGACCGCCTCCATGCCGGAGCCGCAGAGCCGGTTCACGGTGACGCCGGGGACGGTGACGGGGAGCCCGGCGAGGAGCACGGCCATCCGGGCCACGTCGCGGTTCTCCTCGCCGGCGCCGTTGGCGTTGCCGAAGAAGACGTCGTCGATGCGGACCGGGTCGAGTTCGGGCGTACGGGAGACGAGCGCTCCGAGCACCCCCGCGGCCAGGTCGTCGGGGCGGACGCCGCCGAGCGCGCCGCCGTGCTTGCCGATCGGGGTGCGGACGGCGTCGACCACGTAGACGTCGCGGAGGCGGTCGGTCATCTCGGGCTCCTTGCCACAGGGGGGGTCGGGCTCGGCATCGACGCACACCGGGCGTCCCGCGGTCGGTCCACCGGGCCCGGCCGGCCGTTCGCCGGGTGAACCGTCGTTCACCGTCCGCCGACGAGTTTCGTTTTAGGGACCATTCATGTCAATGAACCGAGGGCGGGCGGGGTTCGCGCGTAGGCCCGACGGGCCGCGCAGCAAACGTCGATATCCGGACATGGATCTCCGGTCGACAAACCACCACCCTTCACCCAACGCCCGCCCCGCAGCCGCGCCGGCCGATCGCTCGCGCCCCGCCCGACCGTTCGGCGCGCCCCCGCAAGGGAGACCCGACGCCCGCGACATCGACGGCGTCGGCGCAGCGTCCCGAACCGCCGGGACGACCCCGGCCTCCGTATCGAAAACCCCGATCGCGCCATGCACATCTGTGCACCAGCGGGCTCGCTTGCCGTCGCCGCACTGAACAGCGAGGACACCCCGAGCGCGGGGGCACGGCGGTGACCGGCGCCGACCCGCATCCAACCGGCCACTACTGAGTGACGGTTCAGCGCTTCGCCGATCGCCGTCCACCCCGTCCGCCGCCTCCGCAGCACCACCGCCCCCACCCCGGCGCGCCGCAGCGGGCGGCCGAAGCGGTCTACACCACTGCTGAACGCGCGTAGAGCGACCGAAAGACGTCCTTGCCCCGAACCCATCCGGAGTCCAGGCTTCCAACCACGCCGGTTGACAGGCACATGACCGAAACGAGTTCGGTCCGCCGCACCGCACCACCCCGATCGGCGTCCGTTGCGGACCCGCCCCCCAACGGGTCCCGAACCCCACCGGAGGACGAGTAGTGAAGAAGCGCACTTCCCCCCACGGCGGCGTTTCCCGGCGCGTACGACTGCTGGCCGTCGCCGCGGGCCTGGTCACCGCCACGGCGCTCGCCGCTCCCGCCGCCGTGGCCGAGTCGGGCAGCAGCAGCGCCCGCGCCACCACCGCGCAGCTGGCCCAGGCCAGCGAGGCCGTGCTCGAAGCCGACGTGGCCGGCACCGCCTGGTACACCGACGCCGCGTCCGGCAAGGTCGTGGTCACCGCGGACGAGAGCGTCTCCGCCACCGAGCTGGCCACGATCAAGAAGGCGGCCGGCAAGCAGGGCGGCGCCGTGGAGGTCAAGCGCACCACCGGCACGTTCAACAAGCTCATAGCCGGCGGCCAGGCCATCTACGCCGGCGGCAGCCGCTGCTCGCTCGGCTTCAACGTCCGCAGCGGGAGCACCTACTACGCCCTGACCGCTGGCCACTGCACCAACATCGCCAGCACCTGGTACACCAACTCGGCCGGCACGAGCACGCTGGGCACCCGCACCGGGTCGAGCTTCCCCAACAACGACTACGGCATCATCCGCCACAACAACGCGTCGGCCGCCGACGGCCGCGTCTCCCTCTACAACGGCAGCTACCGCGACATCACCTCCGCCGGCAACGCACGCGTCGGCCAGTCCGTGCAGCGCAGCGGCTCCACCACGGGGCTGCACAGCGGCTCGGTGACCGGTCTGAACGCCACGGTGAACTACGGCGGCGGCGACGTCGTCTACGGCATGATCCAGACGAACGTCTGCGCCGAGCCCGGCGACAGCGGCGGCGCCCTCTTCTCCGGCTCCACCGCGCTCGGCCTCACCTCCGGCGGCAGCGGCAACTGCCGCACCGGCGGAGTCACGTTCTACCAGCCCGTCACCGAGGCGCTCAGCGCCTACGGGGTCAGCATCGTCTGACCCGGGCACCTTGGCCTACGGCCGGCGCGGGCCGGTGGTCCCTCCCTCAACGGGGGACCACCGGCCCGCGCCGCGTCGGCCCGATTGCACCGCGGCCCGCGGGGGCGAGCTCCCCCGCACCCCCGTTCGTCGCCTACGCTGTGCCACGACGGCAGGTCCGAGCAGGGAGGGGGACGGTGTGCAGCAGCGCGTACGCATGAGCGGCTTCGCCGGGTTGCCCGCGCTGTTCCTCGGGCTCTGCGCGGCCCTTCTGGTGCTGCTCGGCGCCGCTCCGAGCGCCCGTGCGGCCGTCGCCGCCGGTTCGACCGTGACCACTCCGGTCGGCGCGAACCCCACCACCCCGGACCGGGCCGGCACCGCCCAGCGCACCACGGTGCTGCGTCCGGAGAGCCGGCGCGCCACCAGCGCCGCCGTGGACCGGGTCGTGGCCGCTGACACGGGCAGCCGCCCGCCGACCGCACCGCCCGCGTCCGCGCATCCGCTCTCCGCCCTCCCCCAGCCGCCGCTGCTGCGCGGCGAGCCCGTGGGGCCCCGGCAGGAGCGCGGCCCGCCGCAGCGCCACCAGGACTCCCCCAGCACCCGAGCGCCGCCCGCCGTCCTTTCCTGAGCCGTGTCCGGGCGCCCCGCGCGCACCACGGCCAGCAGATGGCGCTTCGGCGTCCGCCCCGCCGTGCCCTTCGGCCCGAGCCGCGTGCTCACCGGCCGCGGCACCAGCGACGGACGTCGTCCACCGGCGCGTACCAGGAACCGCTTCACCGGCCGCACCCGGCCAGGTCCGGTCCTTGCGTACGCGCTGCTGCGGCGCACCGAGCCAGGGGTTCGCTCCCTGACGGCTCCCGTGCTCCGCTCCTTGACCGTCCGCAGACGCCCGGCGTCTGCGTGCTGCCCGTGGAGTCCCCTTGTCGCCCCGTGGAACGTCGTCCCGCGCCACGTTCTGGCGCGCGTTCGCCGCGCTCGCCGTCGTCGCCGTGTCCCTCTACGTCGCCCTCACCGTGTCGCCCCGCCTCGGGCTCGATCTGCGCGGCGGCACCCGCATCGTCCTGGAGGCCCAGGACTCGCCGACCGTGAAGGCCGATGCCGCCGCCACCGACCGTGCGCTGGAGGTGCTGCGCCAGCGGGTGGACGCCCTCGGGGTGTCCGAGCCCTCGCTCGCGCGCTCCGGCGACAAGCGCATCGAGGTCGAGTTGCCCGGCGTCCAGGACCCGAAGGAGGCGGCCGACGTCATCGGCCGCACCGCCCAGCTCACCTTCCACCCGGTCACGTCGGCGTCCCCGGGACCGGCCGCCGCGCCCGGGGCCGACGGCTCGCGCGTCCTGCCCGACCCCGACGTGCCGGGCGGCTTCCTCGCGCTCGCGCCGCCCGCGCTCACCGGCGACGGCGTCAAGGACGCCGAAGCCATCCTCGACGCCCAGTCGGGCCGCGGCTGGACCGTCGACCTGTCCTTCCGGGGGAAGGCGGGCAACGACTGGGAGCGGATCACCGGAGAAGCGGCCTGCGCGGCGCCCGGCGACCCCGCGCGGCGGGTCGCGATCGTGCTCGACGACCGGATCGTCTCGGCTCCCGGCATGGAGCAGAGCGTGTCGTGCGGGGCCGGCATCGCCGGCGGCTCGGCCCAGATCACCGGAGGTTTCGACGGCGACGAGGCCCGGGAGCTGGCCGCGCTGGTCAAGGGCGGCGCGCTGCCGGTGCCGGTCACGGTCGTCGAGCAGAGCACCGTCGGACCGACGCTCGGCGCGGACGCCATCAAGGCCAGCGCCTGGGCCGCGGTCATCGGCCTGATCGGCACCGGGCTGTTCATCATCGCCGTCTACCGGCTGCTCGGGCTGCTCGCCACGATCGCGCTGGGCCTGTACGGGCTGATCTCGTACGCCGCAGTGGTCGCACTCGGCGCCACGCTCACCCTGCCCGGGCTCGCCGGCTTCGTGCTGGCCATCGGCATCGCCGTGGACGCCAACGTCCTGGTGTTCGAACGGGCCCGCGAGGAGTATCTGAAGCCGACCCGCAAGCTGAAGCCCGATCTGCGCCGGCCGCTACAGATCGGCTTCAACAAGGCGTGGAGCGCGGTCGCCGACTCCCACATCACCACGCTGCTCGCCGCCGGGCTGCTGTTCGCCTTCGCCATCGGCCCGGTCAAGGGCTTCGGCGTGACGCTCGCCATCGGCGTGCTGGCCTCGCTGGTGTCGGCGATGGTCATCACCCGGCTGTTCGCCCAGTGGGCGCTCGAACGCTCCTGGGTGCGCGAGCGGCCGAAGCTGACCGGCATCGCCTCCCGAGGCCGGCTGCGCACCCGGCTGGAGGCCCGTCCGCCGCGGCTGATGCAGCACCGCAAGCGCCTGCTCGTCGGCTGCGGCGCCCTGCTGCTGGTGGCCCTCGCCGGCATCGGGGTGCGCGGGCTGGAGTTCGGCGTCGAGTTCACCGGTGGCCGGGTGGTGGAGTACGCCACCGAGCGGCCCGTCGACGCGGACACCGCGCGCAAGGCCGTCGCGGACGCCGGCTTCCCGCGGGCCGTCGTGCAGGCGTCGGGCGACAGCGGCATCTCCGTGCGCACGGGCGAGCTGTCCAACGAGGAGCAGCAGGAGATCCGCACGGCGCTCGCGGACGTGGCGGGCGGGGCGACCGTCGAACGGGACGACATGATCGGGCCCAGCCTCGGCAGCGAACTGCGCACCCAAGCGCTGATCGCCCTGTCGGTGGCCGTCGCCGCGCAGCTCCTCTATCTGACGGTGCGGTTCCGCTGGACGTTCGCCGCGTCGGCGGTCGCGGCGATGGTGCAGGACGTGCTGCTGGTGGTGGGGCTGTTCGCCTGGCTCGGCAAGCCGGTCGACAGCGTCTTCCTCGCCGCGCTGCTGACCGTCGTCGGCTACTCGGTCAACGACACCGTCGTGGTGCTCGACCGGCTGCGGGAGCTGCGGCGCGCCTCGCCGAAGGCGGCCTGGCCGGACCTCGCGGACAAGGCGGTGGCGCAGACCCTGCCGCGTACGGTCAACACCGGCATGGGCGCGTTGTTCGTCCTGATCGCGCTGGCGGTGCTCGGCGGGGACTCGCTCACCGACTTCTCCGTCGCGCTGCTCGCCGGCGTCGTGGTGGGGGTGGCGTCCACGGTGTTCACGGCGATGCCACTGGCGGTGATCCTCCAGGGGCGCCGTCCGGAGAAGGACCGCTCGCGGCCCGCGCGGGCCAAGGAGCCCGACGCGTCGGGCGCCGTGGTGTGACGCCCCGCCCTGCCGGTCGCGCCGTGCGGTGCGGCCGGCAGGGCCCTTGCGGGCTCACCCCGCGGCGATGTCGAAGTGCAGTTCGGGGCGGTCCCAGGCCACCACGGGCGGGTCGGCGAGCGCCGTCCCGGTCCGTACGGCGCCCATGGCGCGGTAGAAGCCCTCGGCGGGCGGGTGGGAGACCACCCGCACCCGGCTGAGGCCGACCCGCCCGGCCTCCGTGCGCATGTGGTCGATGAGCAGCCGGCCGACGCCGAGCCCCTGGGCCCGGTCGGCGACGAACATCAGGTCCAGCTCGGGCGGGTCGACGAGCAGGGCGTAGAAGCCGAGCGGGACTCCGTCCGCCCCCTCGGCCAGGTGGACCTCGTGGGCTTCGATGTAGTCGGGCCCCACCGCGACCCCGGCGACCATCGAGGCGTACCGCCCCTCGTACGCGCGGGAGCGGCGGACCATCGCGGTGAGTCGGCGGGCGTCGGCGGCGGTGGCCCGCCGGATCCGCGGGGGTGCGGGAGCGACCCGGGCGACGGGACCCCGTCCCGTCATAGGTGAACTCATGGAGTGAGTATTACATGCACCTACGGGTGTCGATCACCCGAGCACCGATCGACCGGGCGTCGGCCGCTCAGACGTCGACGAAGAGACAGAAGGGGTGGCCCGCCGGGTCGAACAGAACGCGCACGTCGCCCTGCGGTTGGTGGGCCGCCTCCCGGGCACCGAGCGCGACGGCGTGCCGCACCCCCGCCGCCAGGTCGTCGACGCGGATGTCGAGGTGCAGCATCTTCTGTTGCGCACCGGGCGCCTCGGGCCAGACCGGAGGGACGTACCCCTCCTCCCCCTGGAGGGCGAGCCGGACCCCTTCGCCCCCGGGCGCCTCGATCAGCACCCAGTCCGGCTCGCTGTCCCGTACGTCCCAGCCGAGCAGCCCCCGGTAGAAGTCGGCGAGGGCGTGGGCGTCGGCGCAGTCGAGGACGACGGTGGCGAGGACGGGGCGAGGGGACACGGCGCTCCTTCGGTCGGGGCGTCGCCCACCCGCCCCGGACCGGGTTCGATCACGCGGCCGGGCGCCAGTAACCCAGTGCGTTCACCCGCGCCTTGGGCAGGGCGAGCTCCTTGCGGATGTACGCGGCAAGGGTACGGGTGGTCACGGTGTCGCAGGCGATCCACACGTACGCCGTGGTCGGATCACCGACCAGCGCGGGCAGGGCCGCCTTGACCTCGGAGACCAGTTGGCGCCCGCCGTCCCGGCGGGGCACGGTGCGCAGTTCGTGACGCTCGGGGTCGAGCCGCAGCGGCAGCCCGGCCGCCCCGTCTGCGGTCTCGAAGAAGATCGTCGCGGGGACGTCGGGCAGCGCGTCGAGCAGGGAGTTGATCGCCGGCAGGGACGCGGGGTCCCCGATGGCGACGATCCGCGGCGGCAACGGCGCGGGCGCGGTGAAGCCGGTGCCCTGGAGCGTGGCGTCGACGGTGTCGCCCGGAGCGGCGGCGCGCGCCCAGTCGCTGGCCGGCCCGTCGTGGAGGGCGAACTCCAGGCTGAAGGTGCCCGCTTCGGGGTCCGGGTCCACGAGCGTGTACGCGCGCTGGTGCGGCTTGCCTGCGTTGTCGAACCAGACGCGGACCCACATCGTGGGGTGGACCCCGGTCTGCGCGAGCATGCCGCCGTCGGCGAAGTGCACCCGGTGGTAGCGGTCGGTCACCCGCTCCGAGCCCACCACCGTGAACTGGAAGTCCCTACCCCGCATCAGTTTGAGGACGACGCCCTCCCAGCCGTGCCCCACGTCTGACTCCTCCCAATTGGTTCGCGTTTGTACGCCGAACACCCGTGCGTTAACTTAGGTCAGCCTAACCTAATTTTGGTTGGGGTTCGTTGCCGAGGGGCGGGAGAAGCGTGAACGTCAAGATCTACCGTGACGCCTGGGGGGTCCCGCACCTGCGGGCGGACACCGTGGACCGGCTCGCGTACGCCCAGGGGTGGAACGCCGCCGTCGACCGCGGCTGGCAGATCGAGGTCGAACGCCACCGCTCCCAAGGCACTTCGGCGTCCTTCCTCGGCTCCGACGCCGTCCCCTGGGACCTGTTCGCCCGCCGCAGCCGCCTCGACGACACGGCACGGCGGTGCTTCGACCGGCTCGACGACGCCACCGCAGCGTGGGTCACCCGCTATGTGGCCGGGGTGAACGACGGCCTCGCCGAAGGCGCCCGGCGCGCACCCCAGTTCGCGGCCACCGGGCTCGACCCGCGCCCCTGGGAGCCCTGGGTGCCGCTGGGCATCTGGCTGAGCACGCACGTGCTGTTCGCCGGCTTCCCCACCAAGCTCTGGCGCGAGGAGGTGGCCCGCGCCCTCGGGGACTCGGCGATCGAGCTGTTCTCCGTGGAGGGCGCGCACAGCTCTGGCAGCAACGGCTGGTTCGTCGGCGCCGACCGCACCGCACACGGCGCCCCGCTGATCGCCGGCGATCCGCACCGGCCGATCGAGGACCCCGGGGTCTACCAACAGATCCGACTCGCCTGCGACGCGTACGACGTCGTGGGCCTCGCCGTCCCCGGAGTGCCCGGCATCGCGCACTTCGGCCACGCGGGTTCGGTGGCCTGGGCCATCACCAACGCCATGGCCGACTACCAGGACCTGTACCGGGAGCGGTTGCGCGAGGCCCCCGACGGCTCGGGGAGCTGGCAGGCCCTCGGCCCGCAGGGCTGGCGGCCCGTCAGCGTCCACACCGAGACCGTGGCGGTGGCGGGTGCGCCGGCCGTGCACGTCGAGGTGGCGGAGACCGAACGCGGACCCGTCGTCGTCGGCGACATCGGCGACGGCGACGCCGACGTGCTGAGCCTGCGCACCCCGCCAAGGGTCACCTGCGAACTCGGCTTCGCGAGCCTGCCGGCGCTGCTGCGGGCGCGCACCGTGGCCGACGTCGACCGGGCCCTGGACGGGTGGATCGAGCCGGTGAACGTCGTCATCGCCGCCGACACCGAGGGCGGCCAGCTCCACCGGGTCGCCGGCCGGGTGCCCTCACGGCACCGGGACAACCTCCTGCGGCCCGTGCCCGCGTGGGAGCCCGCGCACCTCTGGCACGGCTGGCGCGCCACCCCGCGCGCCGCCGTCGGCGCCTTCGCCGTCATGGCGAACGAGCGCGGGCTCGCGGCCCCGCTGGGCGTGGAGTTCGCCCCGCCGCACCGCGCGCGGCGCATCCGGGAACTGCTGCACGGCCGGCGCGTGTGGACCGCCGAGGGCATGGCGGAGATCCATCGGGACACCCGGCTGGACTCCGCGAAGCCCCTGCTGGCGCTCGTCGAAGGGCTGCGGGGGCTGAGCCCGGGGGCCGCGCTGATACGCACCCGGCTGGTCGCCTGGGACCGCCGCATGGACGCCGGGAGCACCGACGCCGCCTGCTATGCCGACGTCCGCGCCGCGGTCGTCCAACTCATCGCCGCCCGACCTGAGTTCAAGGCGCTCGCCGAGAACGTCGAGTCCCGCGCCTGCCCGGAGGCGATGCGGCCCTGGCTCGCCTTCCTGCCCCGGGTCGCCTTCGCCCTGGAGGGGCTGCTGACCGAACCGGGGGCTTCGGTGCTGCCCCCGCGCGACCGGATCGAGGTCGTGCGCAGCGCCGTGGAGCAGGTCGCCGCCGACCACCGCGCCCGCGGCACGGACGCACCGGAGCCGACGTGGGGCGCCCGGCACCGCCTCGCCCCCTGGAGCGCGCGCCCGAAGGCGGATCTGGGCGAGTGGCCCGGGGTGCCGGGCGACCACGACTGCGTGCTGTCCGCCTCCAGCGTGCCCGGCGTCACCGATCTGAGCACCCGCGGCCCGGCCGCCCGCTTCGTGTGGGACCTGGCCCGCCGCGACAACAGCCGCTGGATCGTGCCGCTGGGGTCCTCCGGCGTCGACGGCGACCCCCACCGGCGCGACCAACTCCCCCGCTGGCTGCGGGGCGAACTCGCCCCCGTCGTCACCGACTGGAACCGACTCACCGAGGAGCACTTTTCCGCCATGTCCGCCGCATCCCCCACCGCCCTGCGCAAGGCCGTCCACGAGCAGTCCGTCGACGGTTTCGGACTGGTGCGCGTCGTCCCGCTGGATCCCACGGCCGACCTCGACCTCGTCCACGGCTGGGTCACCGCCGAGCGCGCCCGGTTCTGGGGCATGCAGGGCCACACCCGGGAGCAGGTGCAGGAGACGTACGCGTACGTCGACTCCCTCACCACCCACCACGCCTTCGTCGTGGAGCGCGACGGCGGACCGGTGGCGCTCTTCCAGACGTACGAGCCGGCCGCCGACCCGCTCGGCGAGTGCTACGACGTCGAGCCCGGCGACATCGGCGTCCACCTGCTGGTCGGCCCGGCGCCCGAGGGTGCCCCGGGCGGGGAACGGGGCTTCACCCAGGGGCTGCTGGTGGCGCTCGTCGGGTACGTCTTCGCCGACCCGGGGCACCTGCGCGTGGTGGTCGAGCCGGACGCCCGCAACGAGAAGGCCGTCGAACGCATGCTCAGGGCGGGCTTCGAGGCCGGCCCCGAGATCCAGAAGCCGGAGAAGCGGGCCCGGCTCGCCTTCCTCCGCCGAGAGCGGTGGGCGGCGCACGGCTGAGCGGTGGCGTGCGTCCGGGGTGCGCCGGGCGCGCGGGGTCGAAGGGGACGCGCCGTCGGTCGTACGACCCGGCGCGCCCGACGCGCGGGCGGCCGTCGGACACCCATGCGGATCCGGACGATCGCACGGGTGTCTTCCCCGGGGCCCCCTTTCCCCGGACCGGCCCGGCAGGGTACACATGTGCTGATCACCCCCCTGACACCGACCCGTACCGCCCACGGCATATGCCTCGGGCACCAGCTCGTCGAGTGTTGCCAAACGCCTTACGGGCCCTCGCTCCCTGTGCGAGAGTCGTAACGGCCCCTTGTTCAGACCGTCCCAGACCTGGCCCGAGGCCATGCCTGCATCGGAGTTCGACATGTCGTCCCATGTGTTCGCGGACCGTTCCGGCGAGCAGCCTCCCCGGCGCGGGCCCGTCACGGGCCCGGTCGCCGTCGACGCCCTGATCAGCCGGACCCGACGGCTGCGCGGCGAGGTGGACGCCGTGCGCCCGGACGCCCCGGTGGACGAGGAGGACCCGCACGTCCGCTGGCAGCGGGCGCTGTGCGACCTGGCGGTCCATCACCTCGACGACCTCGGCGTCCAGCTGGACCAGTTGCGCGAGGGGCTGGACGGCGAGGGGGCCGACGGGTACGACCCGTACGCCTTCCGCCCGGCGGGCACCGGTGAGCTGTTCGGCTACGAGGCGGACCACGCACAGAGTTCCGGATCGCTGCTCAGCCGGGTGGGCAGCGCGGAGTGGAACCTCCTCACCGACGGGGTGAACTGGTCCGACGAGCTGTTCGCCATCCTCGGCCGCCCGCTCGACAGCGGCGCGATGACCCTGGACGAACTGCCGTCCGTCGTCCACCCGGACGACCAGACGCTGCTGACCGCACTGGTGACCGGCTGCCTGGTCGACGGCCGCCCCATCGACGGCGAGTTCCGCGTCGTGCACCCCGACGGCCGCGAGCGCACGGTCCACATGATGGGCGAGCCGGTCCTCGACGCCGACGGGTCCACCGCCTCCATGTGGGCGGTGTTCCGGGACGTCAGCGCGCTGCGCCGGAGCGAGCAGGCCGTGCGCGACAGCCAGGAGACGCTCCGCCGCCAACAGCACGCCGAGCGCACCGAACACCGGCTCGCGGTGGAGTTGCAGGAGGCCGTGCTGCCGCCCTGGCACGGCTCGCTGACCTTCCCGCTCGGCGGCCCCGCCGAACTGGACGTGGCCGCGCGCTACTTCCCCTCCGCCAACAGCGCCCTGATCGGCGGCGACTGGTACGACGCGCTGCAACTGCCCGGCGGCGGCTCCCTGCTGAGCGTCGGGGACCTCACCGGCCACGGGGTCGTCGCGACCTCCTCCATGGCGATGCTGCTGGGCGCCCTGCGCGGCATGGCGGTCGCCGGCATCGAGCCCCGCCGGCTGATGGAACACCTGAACCAACTGATGGAGACCGCCGCCCAGCCCACCCTCGGCAGCGCGGTGTGCTGCCGCGTCGACCCCGCGGGCCGCACCCTCACCTGGGCGCAGGCCGGGCACCCCGCCCCGCTGCTGTTCCGCGACGGGACGGGGCACGCGCTGACCCCGCCGGACGGCGTGCTGCTCGGCGCCGCCGCCAGCCCCGAGTACGAGCAGTCCGAAGTGGACCTGCTCCCCGGCGACCTGCTGGTGCTGCACACGGACGGGCTGACCCGTACGAGCGCGGCGGACGCGACCGACAACACCCCCCTGCTGGCCCTGGCGCCGAAGCTCGCCAGGGCCCGGAGCGCGCAGGACGGACTGCGGACCGTGGTCGAACGCTTCGGCGGCGACGGCCGCGAGGACGACGCCTGTGTGATGGTCGTGAAGATCGGCTCCTGATCGGCTCCGGCGGGCCGTCCCTCAGACCAAGGGCGCGCGCGCCTTGCGCGACGGGCTGGACGGCATGGCCTGCGCGAGCTCCTCCCGTAGCCCGTCGATGGCGTCGTACCCCTTGTACCGGCCGGTCAGCCGGTACATCTCGCGCAGCCGGTCCCAGGTGCGGTGCGAGGATGTCTCCCCCATCGACGCCAGCGCGAGCCGTGCGTAGCGGTCGGCCTCCTCCGGGTCGTCGGAGATGAGGCACGCGGAGGCCATCGAGATGTAGTCGAAGATCTTCGACCGCTGGCGGCCGCCCTCGCGCAGTTCCAGCGCCTTCCTGGCGTGCCCCTGGGCCAGGGGCGCGGCCGAGGGGTCGTGCTCGGCGAGCGTGCGGTACGCCAGCGCCTGCATGCCGTGCAGGTCCGCCTCGTCGAACATCTGCATCCAACTGGGCGGCGTCACGTCGCCCCGGTCGGAGACGAAGAGGTCCTCCGCCTCCCCGAGCGTGCGCCGCATCGCCTGGCCGTGCCCCATCGACGCCTGGGCCCACGCCTCGATGGTGCACAGCATGGCCCGGGTGCGCGGCAGGGTCTCGTCGCCCGAGCCGGACTTGGCGAGCTTCATCAGGTCCAGGGCCTCGTCGGGCCGGCCCAGGTGCACCATCTGGCGGGCCGCGCGCGACAGCGCCTCACCGGCGCGCGGGCGGTCGCCGCCCTCGCGCGCCGCGTGCGCGGCGATCACGAAGTACTTCTGGGCGGTGGGCTCCAGGCCCACGTCGTGGGACATCCAGCCGGCGAGCACGGCGAGGTTGGCCGCCACCCCCCACAGCCGCCGCTGGAGGTGCTCGGGGTGGCGGAAGGCCAGCATGCCGCCCACTTCGTTGAGCTGGCCCACCACCGCCTTGCGCTGGAGTCCGCCGCCGCGGGCGGCGTCCCAGGCCCGGAACACCTCCACGGACCGCTCCAGGGCCTCGATCTCCTGCGACCCGATGGGGGCCGCTTCGTAGCGGTCGTACCCAGCGGGGTCGGCGGGCAGGGGACCGGTGGCGAAGGGGGAGTCCTGGACGAGTGCAGGGTCGGTGTGGAGCCAGTCGTACATGGCGCTGCTGAGTGCGGAGCCCGTGGCGAGCGCTGCGCCCGCGCCCACCAGCCCGCGTCGGTTGAGCATGAGGTCCATTCCCGTGAATTCGAGGAGGACCGCTGCCGTCCGGCCGGTCGGCCAGGAAAGCGCCTCCGGGTCCGCCGCGTGCTCCGCGGCCCGCGCGCCCTTTCGCCTGCCCGCTCGTCCGCTCCGGACGAAGCCCAGGTCCTCGGTGGTCACGACACGGCCGAGCCGCTCCGTGAACAGCGCCGCCAGCACCCGCGGAACCGGGTCGCGCGGGGTCTCCCCCGTGTCGATCCACCTCCGCACCCGTGAGGTGTCGGTCGCCAGCTGCGGATGGCCCATGGCCGCCGCCTGCCGGTTCACCAACCTCGCGAGTTCGCCCTTGGACCAGCCGGCCAGGCCGAACAGGTCGTTGAGGCGGGCGTTGGGTCCACCGGTCACGTAAGCCCCCAGGTTCTCGGCTGAGTTGACAGTAGCCCGCCGTTTGGGGGGTGGCGACTAATCGCCAGGGTTCGCCAGGGTCCGCCAGATGGTGTGCCACCCGCGCGCTGGTGTGACGTAGGAACGCGCCACCCCGGCCCGGCGACCGCCGCGTTCCCCAGGGCGTGAGGTTTCGTCGGGGCGGGGCAGCGCACGCAATCCGTCGGCGCACGAAGGGATCTGTCACCCCATGCACGCAGCATCGTCCGCCGTGTCCGCCCCACCCCAGTCCCCGCGTTCCGCCGCGGCGCTCGGAGCCGGGCCCCAGGTCCGGCGCCCCCCGCGGTTCAGGGCCGCCGCCGCCATGGTCGGCCTGCCGCTCAGCGGGAGGATCGACTTGTCCGGACCCCAGGGCGCTCAGCTGAGGATGGCCGTCGCCTCGGTGCACCGGATCTGTCCTGAGTTCCGTCCGGTGCAGGTCCTGCGCCGCAGCGGCCGCTCGGTGCTGATCGTCGGGACGACCGGTCGCACGACGGCGGTCGCGAAGTGCCTGCTGGACCACTCGCCGGTGTGGACCGAGCGCTTCCGGCACGAAATAGCTGCATATCGCACTTTCGTTCGGCACCGTCCGCCGGCGCGGCTGCCGCGGCTGATCGCCGCCGACCCGGACAACTGCACCCTGGTGATCGAGCGGATGCCGGGCCGGGCCGCCGGGCTGAGCAGGCACCCGGCCGAGGCGCCGCCGCGGGCGGACCTGCGGGCCGTGGTGGGGTCCGTGGTCCGGCTGAACGACTGGCGTCCGCCGGCCGGGCTGTTCGACGCGCCGCTGGACTACGCGTCACGGATCGCCCGCTACCACGAGTTGGGGCTCTTCACCGACCGGGACCTCGGCGACCTCCAGAAGCTGCTGCACGGGCTGGCGAACTCGGGCCACCGCGGCCCGATCGGCGAGTTCTGCCACGGCGACGCACTCCTCTCCAACGTCCTGCTCTCCCCCACGGGGCCGGTGCTGGTCGACTGGGAGCACACCGGGTGGTACCTGCCGGGGTACGACCTGGCCACCTTGTGGTCGGTCCTCGGTGACGCGCCGGCCGAGCGCCGCTGGATCAGCCAGCTCGCCCAGCGCAAGGGACCGGCGGCACGGGACGCCTTCTTGGTGAACCTGATGCTGGTGTTGACGCGGGAGATCCGCACGTACGAGACCGCGGTCCAGCGGACCATGAAGGAGGCGCCCCCGGCGGGGGGCGCGGTGCCCGCCACCCCGAGCGGTCTGTCGACGGGCGAGGAGCAGCGGTTGCTGTTGCGCCGGCTGCACGACGACTGCGCCATGGCCCGGCGGGCGGTGCGCGCCGCGGTCGGTACGCGCTGAGAACGACGGCGGACGGCCGCTGTCCCTGCTGCACGGGCGAGAAGTGCCGTGCGCCCGGTGTTCCCGCACCGGGCGCACGGCACTTTTGGCGTGCG
>NZ_JBIRGU010000008.1:0-329418 GCF_044328175.1 Streptomyces sp. NPDC017979
TACGACCTCCAACGCCACGGCCCCAACGACCCCAGGGCCAGACAAGCTGCCGCCGAACTCGACACCGCGCTCGCGCCCCTCCTCGACGACGCCCGTCGCACCGGCCGCACCGTCGTCGTCCTGTCCGAATACGGCATCACCGACGTTACCCGCCCCATCGACATCAACCGCGCCCTACGCCGCGCCGGCCTGCTGGAAGTCCACACCCAGGACGGCATGGAGTACCTCGACCCCATGACATCCCGGGCCTTCGCCGTCGCCGACCACCAAATCGCCCACGTCTACGTGAAACACCCCGAAGACCTCCCCACCGTCCGGGAACTCCTCACCAGCCTGCCCGGCGTGGAAGACGTCCTCGACGACGAAGGCAAGAAGAACCACGGCCTCGACCACGAACGCTCCGGCGAACTCATCGCCATCGCCGCACCGGACTCCTGGTTCACCTACTACTACTGGCTCGACGACACCCACGCCCCCGACTTCGCCCAACTCGTCGAGATCCACCGCAAACCCGGCTACGACCCCGTCGAACTCTTCATGGACCCCAACGACCCCTACGTCAAAATACGCGCCGCGACCGCGGTAGCCCGCAAAAAACTCGGCCTCCGCTACCGCATGGCCGTCGTCCCCCTCGACCCCACCCCCATCCGCGGCAGCCACGGCCGCCTCCCCACCAACGACAACGAAAGCCCACTCCTCCTCTGCTCCACCCCCCACACCATCCAAAACCGCATCAAAGCCACCGACGTCAAATCCCTACTCCTACGGCTCGCCGGCCTCGACGGAGCGTCACCGGCGGCCTCGGCTCCCCTCGCACCCTCGCCCGAAAGTGAGAGACCGTGACCTCCTTCAAGTCCTCCTCCACCACCGACGAGTCCCTGCGCCGCTCCCTCGGGGTGGACCGCCGGCGCTTCTTGACCACCTGCACCGCGGTGGGCGCCGCGGCCGTCGCGATGCCCGTCTTCGGCGCATCGCCCGCCCTCGCCGACGCGGCCGACCGCGGCAAGGGCCACGGCCACGGGAACGACCGCAAGGCGCTCGTCCCGTCGCACAAGCGGGGCCTGATCCTCTACACCGTCCGGGACGCCACCGGCCGCGACCCGCTCACCAGCGACCTGCCCTCCGGCTTCCGCGAGGTCTTCAAGCAACTGGCCCGCTACGGCTACCGCCAGGTCGAGTTCGCCGGCTACGGGCAGCACGCCAACGCACCCGGCGGCGCCAACCTGGAGACGCCGGCCGGCGCCCGGCTGCTGCGCTCCTGGCTGGACGACTACGGGCTGCGCGCCCAGGGCAACCACGGCTTCATCCCCGCCTCCTGGCCCCTCACCACCCCCGACCTGGACCGCTTCAAGCAGGCCCTGGAGATCGCCAACGTCCTCGGCATGGACCACATGGGCACCGGTGGCGACCCCACCTGGGGCTCCACCAAGGCGGAGTGGGACCAGGCGGCGGAGAAGTGGAACGCGATGGGGGCGATAGCCCGCCGCGCGGGCATCAAGCTCTACACCCACAACCACGACGGCGCCTACGACTTCCTGCTCGACGGCGGCCCCCTGGACGGCCAGGGCCGGCCCACCCGCTCGTCGGGCATCCGCAAGCTGGAGTACTTCCTCAAGCAGACCGACGCCAAGAGCGTCTGGCTGGAGATGGACGTCTTCTGGGCCCACGTCGCCCGGTACAAGTTCCACACCTACACCGCGCACGACGGCTCGAAGGTCACCAGCGTCTTCGACCCGGCGCGCCTGGTGGCCCGCAACAACAAGCGCTACCCGCTCTTCCACGCCAAGGACGGGGTGGTGAACACCTCCAGCGGCCAGGGGTACGACATGGTGCCGTTCGGCACCGGGGACATCGACTACGAGCGGTTCTTCTCCCGGGTGGGAGAGCGGAACTACCACAACCCGATGGTCGAGCAGGACAACGCGCCCAGCGGCTCGGCCCCGGGCCAGTCCCTGGAGTACGCCCGCGTGGGTTACGACAACCTGGCCTCGCTGCGCAGGCGTTGAGGCGTGCCGGCCGGCCCCTCGCACCTCGGCGGGGCGAGGGGCCGCCCGGGAACCGTGGCGGGCCTGCGGACGGTACGGACAGAAGGTGAACGTCTCTCACATATTTGCTACCGGGCGGTAGTGCCGGGGCCGCCCGACGGACATGATGGGCCGCGAGCATGACAAGGACGTCCTCGCCCCCCACTTCCTTCCAGGAGCTGCCTCATGCCCGTGCGCACCCGCACCGTCCGCCCGGTCGCCGCCGTCGCCGCGCTCACCTTCGCCGCCGCCCTCGCCGTACCGACTGCCTCGGCGTCCGCCGCCGAGCGCGGGGCACCGGGCCCGAAGCACCCGAGCAGCGCAGCCCTCGCCGGCGTCGACTACGCGACCTGGCAGCGCGACGTCGCCCCGGTCGTCGCCCGGGCGCGGACGCACGTGGCGCAGCGCACCGCCGGCGCCCCCTCGGGCGAGCGCCGGGCGATCGTCCTCGACATCGACAACACCTCGCTGGAGACGGACTTCCACCCCTTCTGGGAGTACCCGACCGACGCCATCGCCCCGATGCTGGAGCTGGCGCGGTTCGCGGACTCCCGCGACGTGGCCGTCTTCTTCGTCACCGCCAGGCCCGGCATCATCCAGGGCCTGACCGAGTACAACCTCAAGAAGGTCGGCTACCCCGTCGACGGGTTGTACGTACAGCGGCTGCCCGATCTGTTCCACGAGGTCAGCCGGTACAAGACGGCCAAGCGCGCGGAGATCGAGGCGAAGGGCTACACGATCATCGCGAACATCGGCAACCGCCCCACCGACCTGGTCGGCGGCCACGCCGAGCGCACGTTCAAGCTGCCCGACTACGGCGGCAAGCTGACCTGACGGCCGCGCGGGGCATGTCGGCGGGGCGGTCACTGCCCCTGCGTCATCGCGAAGTACACGGTCTGCGACCCCGAGGGCACGTTGAAGCCGTTCACGCGGACGAGCCAGTCGCCGCCGGCGTTGCCTCCCGAGACCCGGCAGCGCTCGAACACGCTGCCCGTCGAGACGCTGAACGCTTCGACGGCTCCCGTGGCCACCCGGACCAGCCGCAGGTCGATGTCGTTGTGGGTGCCGGACTCGGGCCACCAGATCGCCGCGTTCACCGCCTCGGCCGACGCGGCGCCGCCAAAGGCGATGTCGAGGGTCTGCCCGTTGGACACGGTCGTCTTGCCCCACCAGGCGTGGGAGTTGACGGGCAGCGACAGGGGTCCCGCTCCGGCGATGTTGTCGAAGTTCGGCCGCTGGCCCGAGAGGATGAGCTGCGCGTACACCTGACCGGGGTCGATGGGGTCGAAGGGGCCGCCGCGCAGCCAGTTCCGCAGCAGCGCCGCCGCGCCCGCCGCGTAGGGCGTGGCACCGCTGGTGCCGGTGAAGACCTGCCGGGCGGTGTCGGACGCATTGCTCGCGGTCTCGGTGTTCGTCGGCGCCTGGATGTCGGGCTTGACCCGGTTGTCCGCCGTCGGGCCGCGGCTCTGGCTGGCGATCAGGTCGAGTGTCTGGACGTCGAAGTTGCCCACCCCGATGGCGCGGCGGGCGTTCGCCGGGCAGTTCACCGTGGAGAAGTTCGGCCCGTTGTTGCCGTTCGCGGCGATGACCACCGCGCCGGCGTCGAACGCCGCGTCCGCCGCCCGGGCGAGCGCGCTGTCGTGGTCCCCGCCGCCCTGCATCTCCGCGACCAGGACCCGGTCGGCCACCGCCACGGCGGCCTGGAAGCCGCGGATGGCCGCGGCCTCGTCCAACCCCTGGCACGGGTTCGCCGTCGCGTACACCTTGAAGCTGTCCAGGGTGATCGCGGTGACCCCGCGGAAGTCGTTGCCCTGGTTGCCGTTGCCCGTGATGATCGCCGCGGACGAGGTGCCGTGGTTCCAGCAGTCGTCATTGGGGTTGAGGTTGCTGCCCGTGTTGCAGTCGGCGCCGCCGTTGTTGCAGTCCCGGCGGAAGGCGATCGTCGTGGGGTTGTTGAAGAGCGTGTGACTGAACCGCACGCCGGTGTCGAGCAGCCCGATGAACCCCGCGGTCTGCCCCAGGTCGAAGTACGGGTCGGACACGATGCGGGCGCGCCCGTCGTCGACCTCGTCCTGCGGCGGGACCTCGCCGGAGTGGCGGGGCTCCACCGAGACGACGTCGTCCCGGGCCGCGACGGACTCCACCGCGCCCAGCGGCAACTCCGCCAACACCCCGTTGATCAGCCAGAAGCGCTCCACCACCGTGGCCCCCAGCTCCGCCAACTCGGCGGAGACCCGCTCGTACCCGTCGGCCCGGTCCTGCTGGAGCGAACGCACCAGGTCGGCGCAGCGCTCCTGGACGAGGACGTTGCGTTCGGAGTCACGGGGCTCGTCGGCCACGGGCTCGGGGAAGCGGGGGACGGTGACGGGGTCGTCGAAGACGACGACGACCTCCGCCCGGGCGTTCGCGTCCTGCGCCCCCAGCAGGTCGCGCAGCACGGGATGCACCTTGTCCCGCTCCCGCGGTGCCTCCACCCCCTCGACGGACTTGGGCTCGGGCTCCTCCTCGTACCGCCGCGCGACGTCGGCGAGCCGCGTCCGGGTGACCTCCCCGGTCGGCTCCCGGTCCACCTGCGCGCTGTACACGATGTCGAATGGGTCCTCCCGCTCGTTCTCGGGCAGGGGAAGACCGTTCGGATTTCCGGTGCCGGACATGGCGTCCTCCTCGGAGCGTCGTCCGTGGTTCGCCGGCCCGCGGTCCTCCGGCTCAGCCGTCGCCGGGCGTAGACGCGCCGCGTCGACCGTCCTGACCTTGTCGATCTCGTCGATCTCGTTCGACCTCGTGGTCCTGGGGTCGCACCGCGTCACCCTCAGCAGCGAGGCGGGAACGCGCCCCTGGGCGAGCAGGGGGTTCCTCGGGCCTGCACTCCCTCCCATCGCACCACACGCCGCGGTCCACCGCATGCCCAACGCCCCCGAACCGTGCCGCGCAGCCAGCCGCCGTGCTCACGTTCCGTAAGCCCCCACGTGCCGTCCGTCGACCGCGCTCCACTGGGTGTCCAAGGCGTGCCCCACCGTCACGCCCACCTCCCTGACCGGCGAAAACGTGGTCGATGACCGCCTCAAACCCCTGGTATTGTTG
Source organism: Streptomyces sp. NPDC017979 (assembly GCF_044328175.1). Lineage (NCBI taxonomy): Bacteria > Bacillati > Actinomycetota > Actinomycetes > Kitasatosporales > Streptomycetaceae > Streptomyces > Streptomyces sp. NPDC017979. Next base: position 5,106 of record NZ_JBIRGU010000008.1, read on the forward strand.
TCTTGTCGCCACGGGGAAACCCGAGGTGGTCACCGGTCCGGGTGGCGGAATGGCAGACGCGCTAGCTTGAGGTGCTAGTGCCCTTTATCGGGCGTGGGGGTTCAAGTCCCCCCTCGGACACCAGCAGGGACGTTCACGAGATCGTCCCGAAGCGTTCACGAATTACCGGTCGAGTCATGTGACTCACCGGTAATTCGTCGTTTCTGGGGCCTCGAGCCTCGTGATCGGCTCGATGAGGAGGTGAGGCGGTGGCGGTCCAGGCACTGCGCCTCTCACCTGCGGAAACAGGACATGCCTGCGCGACGGCTGGTAGCCGTGGCGCAGGCATGTGGGGTTTTCAGGGGGTGGAGCGCGGCGGGGGTGTGTCACTCGCGTGGCGGAGGCTCGGCATGCTCGGTCGGGAGCGGTCGCGCCTGCTGAGGATCGGAGTACGCACCGAGGCGGGTTGCGGTGCTCTGCGTGCCGGCTCTGCGGGGCTGGATGCCCTGGTCTCGGAGGAACCGTCGGATGGCTCTGAGGTTCGCCACGAAGATGATGACGGCATTGAGCAGGGTCTGTGCGACACGTCCGTGCGGCAGGCGGAGCTGCGGATTGTCGATGCTGTCGAGGGCGGACTTCTTGAGGTTGCCGTTGCCGCCCTCGTTCTGACTGCGCAGTCCGGACCAGGCTTCCTGCCACCGAGGCGTGAACAGGGGGTATTTCTGCCGCCACTTGGCCAACACGGTGCCCGGGACTGTGACGCTCTTCCCCCTGCAGATGTCTGGGTAGACGGGGGTGTCCCGCTTGGGCCTGGGGATGGTAGGCAGGGCTGCCGGGTTACGGACAGTGGGGGCGTCGAGGTCGACGACGGTGGACGGGCGTGGCTGGGGCCGGCGGTAACAGGTGACCGTGGCGTGGGACCCGAGGGCAGGGCACTGTCGACGCTGGTCCCCTGCGGGCCCGTACTCCTTGATCTTGGCCTGGTAGTCCTTCCGGGACTGGATCAGGTTGAGTGCGTGGGCGCGATCCTCGTCCGCGCGGCTGTCGATGTATGTGGCGCCCGCAGTGATGAGCGGGGTGGGCATCAGCGGGCAGTAGAACTCACCGCCGACCAACTGCATGCCGCGGAACTCTCCCTGCCGGTCGACCTTGTCGTCGTTGTAGTGCTTCACCGCGTTGAGACCGAGTTTCAGCAGCTGCAGATGCAGGTTGTGAGGCTTGGCCTGGGTGATGCCCCGGTCGGCGCAGAACAGGTCTTTGACCAGGCCTCGTTCGAAGGCCGGCTGGATGGCGCGCAGGGCGGCCGGGCCGGGTTCGGTGCCCGGCGTGCGAAGGATCATGCCGAGGCAGACCGCGGGGTAGGCGCCGGCGAGGTCGCCATGGCCATGGCCCGGGAAAGCAGCCATCATGGCGTAGCGGAACTCTCTCTTCTCCGAAGCTTTGACCTTCTTCTCCTGGCCCGACCTGCTCTTGCGAGACACTGGCTTGTTTGCCGTGCCGCGCCGGGTGCCAGTGTTCGTGGAGGCCGGAGCTTTGCCGCTGGGCCCCGACTTCTTCTGCGTTCCTCCCTTCACGTACATCCCGGCGGTGATCTCAAGCGAGGCCCGGTCCTGGTGGTAGTCCGGCTCTTTGCCCCAGACCGGAACCGGAGTGTCGTCGACCGCGATGTGGCCAGGCCACCGAGCGAAGTCGCCGCGCCGGTAGGAGGCCATCACCGGAGCGAGAATCAGATCCTGGGCGATGGCCTCCAGGTTGCGCACGGTGTCCTGGTTGTCGCGGGCATTCCACTTCCGTCGGATCTTCTTGGCCTCACTGAGCGACAGCCGCTTGCGGCGGTCGTGCGGTGCAGGGTCGAGGCGCCGGGTCATCGAGGACCAGGACCGGTAGACGCGCTTCGACGTCGCGTACTGATGGTGCGCGACGCGGTCGATTTCTTCTCGGGTCGCGCCCTCGCGGATGTGCAAGTCGACGTCGGGGACGTCAAGGAGGGCTTTGGACCCTGGAGACAAGGCGAAGAAGAGCGTCTCCCATGCGTCGTTGATGTTCGCGCTCTTGCCCATGTACTGCGACAGGATCAGGCCGATCAGCACTGTGCGGAACGGGAAGCCCTTTGGGCCTGGCCGGTGCTCGTTGAGGGGAAGGCGTTCCAGTACTCCGCTGTGGCGCACGAGGTCGAAGACCTGCCTCACAACGCGGTCGTTGAGGGTACGGCCGGGGGCCTGCGGTGCAGGGCGTAGGGCTAGGCCGGTACGCCGGCAGGGTTTGTCCTCTGGGTTCTTCCTGCTCATGCCGCCCCGCGCAACAGATCGGATGCCTCCGCTTCGGGCACGTCGTGCAGGAAGACGAGGTAGCGCGAGAGGCTGTGCAGGGTCCCGAGTCCGGACGCTTTGAGGATCACCCTCAGCGGAATGCCTGCATTGAGCAGGTCGACGAGCCAGGTCGTGCGCAGCCGCTGGGTCTGCAGCACGGCGCCGTCACAACGGCCGATGATCCGTGGGTACCTGGCCAGCCAGTCCGACGCGATGTGCTTGCTGGTTCGGTCCTGCCAGTCCGGCCGGAAGGCGTACGCGTCTGCCGGGATGTGGGCGGCTTCCGCCAGCAGCAGTCCCTCGTAGGCGTACCGGCATACGACAGTGCGCGGACGGCGCCCGTGCACCTTGACCAGTGCCCGGCCGGTGGGACCCGCGAGGATGTCCCGCCCCTGAACGTACACAAGATCCTCAACGGCGAGCCCGCAGCCGACACCGAGACAGAACAGAAGACAGGCGTTGCGCCGCTGGGCGGGGGTGGGCAGGCTCTGCGCCCAGATCAGCCAGTAGGCGATTTCTGCCGGCGGGTAGGGGGCCACTGGGGCGGCGGTGGCCTTCAGCCGGATCGGCGGATGCTGTCCGAGCTGGTCCAGCAGGAGTGCTTCGGAGGCCCGGCGCAGCTGGCTGCTGCAGGTTCGGCGGCTGTTGGCGGCCATGTCGCGGCAGCCGACGAGGATGAATCGTTCGACGGTGCTCTGGTCAAGGATCACCGAGGGTTCGAGCGGGAGGCCCTGGGACTCGACCCAGGCGACCAGCCGTGCGAGCGGCGTCATGACCACGTCTGGGCCGTAGGGTCCCGCTGCGACGGCCATGAATCCCAGCGAGCGGACGACCGGAGCGATGCGGCGCCACTGGGCGGGCGGCACCGTCTCCGCCTTCGGTGCGTAGGCCAGCAGGCGATTCGACACAGCGACCTCCAGGCGCAAGGCCCATGACAGGTGGCCGGTTAACCGGCCACTGGTGTCAGTGTCGATCACGATCTGAAGGAACGCATCTTTATGACCGGAGGCCGAGCGCGCACGGCGCCGCCATGGAGCTACGCCGTCGATCCGGAGGAGTGGCCGGATGCCCGGATCGCCGGGGAGCCCGCCGCGGCGGTTGTCCAGACGATTGCCCGCCGCCTCGCCGCCGCCCTGCGTGAGAGGCCGGAGCTCTCGCTGCGTGCTCTGGCAGCCCAGAGCAACGTCGGCAGACAGACCATCGGCGATCTGCTGGCTGGCGGCACCTGGCCGGATGTGCTGACGGTCTGCCGACTGGAGCGTGCCCTGGGCCTGGCGCTCTGGCCCGGATCGAATGCGACCCAATGTGCTCATGACTGATCCCCAATTGCCTCTTTGAGGTCAGTCGTGCACGCTCAAGCGCGAAATGGCGCAGATGCCCTCTAGCGCCACCCGTGGGAGCGCTAGAGTGAACGTGCGCGACGGACCGGAACCCTGCTAGGAGAAGCGTCCGTTCGCGTGTTTGGCGGCCTCCCTCGACCGCTAATCGAGGGAGGCCTGCTTGTTGGGTGAGGGTCGTTCTCGGGTGGATCAAGCGGCCCTGGATGACAGCACGGCCCGGAACATTCCCGGTGCTACGTTTTCCACCTCGCCAAGTTGCTTCATACGGTTGAGGGTTTTTCCGACGGATGAGCGAACCGTCGCGTCCGCTCCCGGGCGCACCGCCGCCGCGATATCGGTGATGGACATTGCCTCTTGAGCAGCGCACAGGAGTGTGAGGATCGCATCGCGCATGCTTCCGTTACGCGGTGGCCCCAGGGCCCGAGTGCCAATCCCCGGGCGCGCATCTTCGGACGAAGGATCCTCGTCGGTGACAGACACTTCAGACGGACCCTCCCAGGAAGGCTGGGCGGTTTCCGCGTCCTCGCCAGTGTCCGGCGGCTCTTCGCGGACATCGGTGGATTCGGCGCCCTGGCACATCATCGCGTACACAGCTTCCAATGTCGCCAACTCGCCGCGCAGTGAAGTGATCAGCTCCTTCACAGCATGCCGGGCCTGGCCGATGTAGACACCCTTGTCTGACGCAGGTGCGCTGGTCCGGTATCCCGCCATGGCGAACTCCTAAGGAAGGTCGCTGCCAGTGTAGGGACGGCACACTGTGGCACGCACGCAGTTCCTGTGAGGCGCTATCAAACGGTCAACAGTGCGCTCAAGCCCGGCAAGTTCGGTCGGAGTTGGCGCAGGACTCAACCCGTCTTGGCACAGAGTTGACTCGCCGGGTTTGTGCGATGCCGCACCGGCACTGTGAGACGTGCCATCACAGAATCCTGGCGTGTGGATTCTGTCGAAGCTCCCGGTCTCCGGGAACGTTTGAGCGTTACGGTTCCTTCATGGTGGATGGCAAGCATCTGTCGGCGACAGAGGCCTTGGCGTCGGTGACGAAGGCCCTGGATGTTCTAGTCCTGGCGTATGACCGGGGGGAAATCGGTGTTACCGAAACCGCCCGGGAGCTCGGTATCTCACGTTCCACCGCACACCGCATCCTGGTCACCCTGCAGCGCACGGGTTTCCTGCGTCACGATCCTGGCCAGCGCGGATACTCAGCGGGTCCGCAGCTCGTACGCATGGGACTGGCCGCGATCGCCCAGCTGGACGTCCGACGACAGGCGCGCAGACCCCTGGAGGAGCTCTCCGAGAAGCTGCAGGAGACGGTGTGCCTGTACTCCCTGGATGCGGCGGTCGTCCGACTACTCGACGGAGTCGAGTGCCGGCATGTCCTGCGCGTCAGTGTTCCGCTCGGACAGGAACTCCCCGCCCACGTCACAGCGGCGGGCAAGGCCCTGCTCGCACTGCGCGACCCGGCAGATGTACGCGCGACACTCCCGGCCGCGCTCCCTGCCACGGCGGCAGGAAGTATCACTGAGTGGCCGCTGCTTGAGGTGGAGTTGGAGGAAGTCAGAGTCCGGGGATGGGCGGCAGACCTCGAGGAAAGCGCGCACGACCTGCACGGTGTAGGCGTGGCCATCCGCAACCGCATCGGGGAACCGCTCGCCGCGATCTCCGTGTACGCACCCGCCGTACGTCTGCGTGAACAGGACATGCCAGCGGTTGCCGCGGCCCTGCAGGAGACCGCCATTACGATCGCCAGGGCAGAGTGAGAGCGGGTGCCGAGGTGCGGGGGCTCAAGGCCCCAACGTGATCCGCCCGTCCGGGATCCATCCTTCCAGGTATCCCGTCAACAGCACATCCACATCTGGCAGATCGCACCGCGTGCACAGCTCCTGCCACTGCTCAGGCCCCGCCCAGCGTGTCGCTCCCCTCCAGGGCTGATGCTCCGGCGGAGCATCAGCCGCAGCGAGACGAAAGATGAACACGTGTGCCTCTCGACGGCTCCGACCTATGGGCACAGGTACCTGAGCCCAGCGGCATCCTTCAACAGTGCCCCCGCGCACCGGCATCGCGCCGACCGCATCGAAGAGTACGCGCACTGCCGCCTCACGGTAGGTTTCTGTGGCTCGGACGGATCCTGAAGGGAGCACCCATCGGGGAACAGTTCCAGGCAAGTCGTCTGCCACCAGAGCGAGCCGCCCGTCCGAGCTCAGCAACGCAACGAACACCACCCGCCGCATCCTGGGGGGCGGCACGGCAGGGAGCCCCGAACTCTCGGCAGCGACCAGGAAAAGAGGCACGGTCCGATCCTGACATGCGGCCGCTTAACCGGCCACTCGTGTCCTGGATCGACGCGAGTTTCATCTCGGAGCTCGATGCGACGAATATGGTCCGCGTCTGGGCAGCGGCCGGCCGCACGGCTACTGCAGCGACCGTTGCCTGCGAATTGTGCAACGACCTCCGGTGATGTCGCTGTTTACCGAATTAAGCCTCAGAGCGGCGTCCTCCAGTTTCATCTCCAGACGCTTGGTCTGCTGCCCCACCGTAACCACGAGTTCGATTTGGGGTCTCGCGTACAGAGGCGAACGAAGCCTCACTATCCCGGATGGCTCTGCTCGAGCCGGCAACGCCGGCTCAGATCGGTCTTGTGTCCCGGAAGGCCGTTGAGGTGGGCAGGGCCGGCGAAGGCCGGGCTCGTGCCGACCCGCCGCTACAGATAGCGCGCGGCCCGGGCCGCGCCCGCGAGACACTGCAGCACTCCGCCTGTGCCTTAAATGGCCGCCCGAAGGCCGCGGGAGCAGGTACTCCCGCGGCCTGCCTCACGGTTCTACGGCCAAGGCCAGTGGCCCCAGCTCGCCGCCCCGAGCACCAGGGACGCAACTACTGCACCGGCCACAATCGCGGGCGAGATGTACACCGCGAAGACGGTGCGGCCGCCGACCAGCAGTTGTACGTTTGCGCGCCGTACATGGGCGGACGTCGACGACGGCGCCTCCGGGCCCCAGACGTCATCCGCGAGGCCATGCCCGGGTGGCTGCTGGCTGGAGCCTGTGCCATGGTGTGTACTCACCAGTTGTCCTTTCGCATGAGCACGGCCGCCGTCTCCCTGGCCGCCAAACCTGAAGAAGACGGTGGCACGCGACATTCGGTCCCCCCGGGTTCGAGAGGACACAAAAGGGCCCCACCAGACCTAGGCATGGTGGGGCCCTCATTGATGACGCGACCGTATCGGAGGCGCCAGGAGCGAGGCAAGTTGACCCTGCGACTCGTGCCCTGGCGTCAATGGCCAGACATTCACGGGGAGTTGTACCGGTACTGCGCATGCACAGGTCAGTGCCACGCGAAGCCCACACCGGCACCCCCGATGACGTCACCAACGGTGCTGAGGGTGATCAGGCGTTCGCGCTCGCCTGCTTGCGGCGTCGAAGGAGGGCCAGCACGGCGATTGCAGCGAAGGTCATCCACGCCTTGCCGAGAATCTGGCCGGGCAGGTACTCGAAGGAACCGAAGGCCAACTTGAGGAAGAGGAGGCTGTCTGCGAGCAGGCCGACGGCGTTCGAGGCGAGCATCGCGATCAGCAGGCCGCGCTTCCGGAGAGGCTCGTAGACGACGAAGTCCATTGTCTCGGCCACCGCGAAGGCGGCAGCTGAGGCGCCAGCCAGCGCCGGGTCAGCAAGGAAGTACGACAGGATGGTGCCGACGGCTATGGCCGCGAGAACAGCACCACGGCCGGCGGACTCACGGGCGAGGTCCCGAAGTACCAAGGCGAGACCCACCATATAGACGCCGGCAGGGGCGGCGTAGCCGAAGCCGACGGGGACAGCTCCGAAGTGGGTGACGGCAAGGTTGGCGGCAGGGATGGTGGCGACGTAGGCGACGAGGGTCGCGATACCGGCAGGGGCGGGGACGTTCACGGTCTTCTTTCTGTTTCAGTGATGTGGTGGTTTGCGCCGATACCACGCCGTGGACGGACAGCGAGGCGAACGCCCAGACAGTACAACCCAGGCCACTGACATCGGCACGGCTCCTGGCCTTGGAGAGTCTGTCTGGGAATGAGTGCACTGCCGGCAGCATATGCAGACCAGGGCGGCATGAGTCGGCTACATGCGGGCGCACCTGGGAGCGCGCCTCGGGCATGCACTCGCAGGTCAGGCGGAGGTCGTTCCCCAGCGGTCGCGCGAGCGTCGTTGCTGTGCACGGCTCGCTGCGATGGCGGTGTCACCTCTGAGCAAGACGTTGTTTCAGCCGTAATCTGCGGCGCGATGCACTTAGCGAACCAACCCGATAGATCCACTTAGTACCCATTAGACGAGTATGCGGCGACCGTAGGGAGACGCCGCAGGGGCACCTACTCTCCAGTATCGAAAATACATGCGAATTCCCGATCTACTCCGTCGACTGCGTTGTCAGTGGATGCGCTTAAGCTCGTGCCAGTTGTTGAATCAGCAGGTGGGGGGCGAGCAGGCGGATGTCTTCGGGCTTCGCGGTTGGACACCTCGTCGAGTTCACGGGGGCTCCGGGCATCGGCCGGGTTGGCGCCATCGACGGCGAGATGCTGCGCGTCGACTTCTTCGAATCAGTAGCCGAGGAGGTCGTCCACTCTCAGCGTGTGCCGGCGAGGAGCTGCTGGCGTGCCAAGCTCGAAGCCGAAACGCGGGTCTACTGGCGCGAACCGAGCACCGGAGATTGGCTCGCGGGCCGGGTTACGGGGGAGCGTCTCCCGGAATACTTCATCCAGGTCCCCAACAAGAAGTGGAACGAGAGCGCGAACGAGTGCGATCTCCGAGTGCGCTGGGACCGCCCCGTTGGTGATCCCCTCCAAGTCCTCACGAGCGGTGGTAGCGAGTCGGGGTTCTTCCGCGACGCTCGGCTTCCCTTCCTGCGTGACCTCGTTGCCCAACGAGCTGCCTGCGCGAACATGGCTGCGCTGCTGTCCTCGGCTGCCGAGGTCTTCCCACATCAGATCCGCGCGGCAATGACGGTGCTCACTGATCCAGTGCAGCGATACCTCATCGCAGACGAAGTAGGCCTCGGGAAGACCATCGAGGCTGGTTTCGTCATCCGGCAGACTCTCCTGGACGATCCGCAGGCACGAATAACGGTCGTTGCCCCCGAGCCACTGCGGCGCCAGTGGGACAAGGAGCTCCGCAACAAGTTCTTCGTCGACGACTTTCCATCGGCCCGAATTGTGATCACGTCTCACGAGACGCCGGAGAAGTGGTCCGCGTACCACGACAGTGCACTTGTCGTCGTGGACGAAGCCCATGCACTGGTACAGAACGCCGACGAGGGCCTCTCGCCCTACCGGGAACTAGCCGCCCTGGCGCACTCCGCACCAAGGCTTCTGCTCCTGTCCGCGACCCCCGTGACTTCGCACTACACCACTCACCTCGGCCTGTTGCACCTGCTCGACCGCGACCTCTACAGCTGGGACGACCGCGAAGCTTTCGAGCACCGTTATGCCCTACGAGCCGTGTTGGCCGACAGCGTCTACGCCCTGGATGCCACATTCACCTTTCTGCTGAGGTCCACGCTCGACGACATCCGGCGGATCCTTCCCGATGACCCCCGATTTGAGCACCTTGCAAAGCGGATCGTCGAATGTCTCACTGAGGACGATGACCTCCGCGATGAAGTAGAACCCGATGAGCTCTCCCTGCGCGTAGAGGAGCTGCGGGGCCACATCAGCGAGACGTACCGTCTCCACCGCCGGGTGATCCGACACCGGCGCGATCAGGTGGAGAGGCCCGAAGACGATTCCGAAGAAGGCGAACCCTACGCTGTCCGCGGGCGGAAGCTCTCGGACGTCATCACCCTGCCGTCCACCTTCGACGCGGTCGAAGCCGCCCTTACGGAGTGGCGGATTGGCGTCTCGAGTTCCTTGCTCGATGCCGGGCTTGAAGATCAGACCACCGCGTACGCCCGCATCCTCGGTGTACTCACGTCCAGGACTGGTGGGCCTTTCGACGACTTCGTCGACGCCCTGCGCTGGCGGGTCCGCAGAGATGCCGAGGCGGCGCAACGAGCCGGTCTTAGTGCCCAGGAGCAGACCATGCTCGCCGCGCCCACTCTCATCCCTGCAGAGGTGGAAGCACTCGACGAGCTAGAGAGGCACCTCGGCGAAGCAGAGGGCAACCAGCCGCTCAAGGCGACGGTCAACGCCCTCGTCCCAATTCTGAATCGCGGTGGACGCATCGTTGTCTTCTGCGGCCCGGGACTGCTGGCGCACCAACTGGCAGCGCGCCTACGGCGGTTGTCTCGTACAGCCTGTGTTGTGGAGCACACCGCACAAGCCGGAGCGGTGGCTTCCGAGGATGCGGTCACGAAGTGGCGTACGGCGCCGGGCACGTCCGTCCTTGTCGCCGACCACACCGCCGAGGATGGGCTGAATCTTCAGGTCGCGAGTGCCGTCGTTCACATGCGTCTGCCGTGGAACCCCAACCAGCTCGAACAACGGATCGGGCGGGTTGACCGTTACCCCAGTGGCGAGTCCGTCAGCCATCTCGATGAAGCCAGCCAGTACGTAGTCAGCGTAAGCGCCGAGGATGAAGCCCTTGGTACGGCGTGGCTGAACCTGTTGCGTGACGGCTACGACGTCTTCTCGAGGTCCGTGTCGACACTGCAGGACGCCATCGCAGAAGGCCGCGACGCTGTCTGGAGCGACGCCCTACGAGATGGCCCGTCCGGGCTCGCGTCCTCTCAGCAACGAGTTCAAGACCAGCTCCGCGAAGCGCGCCAACAGATCGAGAAGATGGACATGCTCGAAGCCATCTACCTTGATGTCGATGGCCGAGACAGCATGGTCAAGAACCTCAGAGGGCTAGAACTGGAGTGGAGGGAGATCCAGCGCGGCGTCTTCCGGTACACAAGCGCAGGATCTGGTGGTATCAACATCCGCCACTACGAGCGCACAGCCGGCAAGAGCGTCTTCGACCTCGCAGGGTCACGGCCGCAGGTGCCGCCGCGGCTCTACGTGGCGCAGACCGCGGCGCTGGATCCTGCCATGGCCCAGGGGACGTTCAACCGGTCCAGAGCCCTGCGTGATCCTGGCACAAGGTTGTTCCGCATAGGCAACCCCTTCATCGACGCGCTCGCCGCGTTGAGCGACATCGACGAACGTGGCCAGGCCACTGCCTACCAGCGCGTGGACCCCGGCCACATGGGTGACCCGGAGCCCTACTTCGGCTTCGACTTCCTGGTTGAGGCCGACGTCTCCGTGGCGGCAGAGGTGATGGCCAACCGGGAAGAGGTGAAACGGGCGTTGCAGCGCCAGGCCGATCTCCTCCTTCCGCCGTTCACGCGCAGAGTGTGGGTGCGGGCTGGAAGCGCCGAGGCGCTGACGCTGGCCTCGGCGCTCGAATGGCTGAACAAGTCCTACGACAAAGAGTGCCAAAACCTGAGTGGCCAGCGGATTCGTGTCCTCATCGACGTCTTCGGTAACTGGTCGGAGTTCCGCCATGCTGCTGAGAACGCCGAGAAGGTCGCACGCGACGAACTCTTCCGCGTCACTGACCTGAAGGCACTCTGCGCCGAGGCCCAGGAACGCGGTCGCCGGCGACTCACCGTGACTCGGGCGCAGGCAGAGGCCCGCAGGGCTGCCGGTCGCCTCCTGCGTGAGGACGAAAGCCAACTGACAGACGTGAAGACCGCCGGTCTGCTCATCGACGGCCTCATGCAGCCCAGCGTACGGCTCATGTCTGCAACCTGCGTTCTCCGCGCTGGGAGAAAGGGGGCACAGGTAAGTGCGTGACAGTTGGATTGGTGCACAGCAACTCTTTGACACCTGGCCGTTCGTTGTCCCGACGCCGGAGGAGCCGGAGTACAGCGGCACATTGCGACGGCTCAAGGATGCCCTCGACGGCCTCGCTGAACAGACGGCCTCGTGGCGTGACGTGGCAGCATTGACACGGCAGATTCTTCTGGAAGCTCAGGCCAGCGGAAACACCTATGGTCTCTCAATTCCACCTGGCGCACCGCTGCCCATGCGAGAACAGTGGGAACAGATGCACTGCCATGCACTCCCGGACAGCCGTCGCGTCTTGGTCACAGCCCGGCCGTGGCATCCTGGCAGGGAAGATCAGAAAGCTGACGAAGCAGCCACGTACGACTTGGAGCAGGTCCACCTCGGGGAAAGCCTCCAACCACAGCTTGAGTTGGAGCCGTGTCCAGCTGACCCCTTCTGGATCCGTGCTCTCGGCAGCCGTTACGCCCAGTACAAGTCAATCGGGCAGCGGCAAGCTGCGCGCGCTGTGGCACTCGCAGAGCCTGGCAGCACTGTCATCGCTTGTTTGCCCACTGGCCACGGCAAGACCGCCCTCGTACAGGCTCCGGCTCTGCTCGCAAGTAACCGTATCGGCGTCACCTTGGTCGTAGTGCCGACTGTCGTACTCGCGTTGGACATGGAACGTCGTGCCCAGGAGTTGCTGAACAGCCGCGGGCGACGAAGTCCCTCCGGCCGCTACGCTTACATCGGCGGCCTCGACGAGAACCTCAAGCAACAAATACGAGAAGATATCCGAACAGGTAAACAGCGGCTAGTCTTCACGAACCCTGAATCACTCGTTTCTGGACTTAAGTCTGCGCTGGAAGATGCTGCCGAGGCAGGTCACCTTCATTACTTCGTCATTGACGAGGCCCACCTCGTCGAGCAATGGGGCGAAGGCTTTCGACCTGAGTTCCAAACCATGTCCGTCCACCGTCGGACCTGGCTGAGCGCAGCACCACCCGGACGCGCACCCGTGACGGTCTGCATGAGCGCCACGCTCACCGAGCAGCAGGTAACCACGCTCGAGAAACTCTTCGCAGACCCCAAGCCAGCCGAGATCGTTTGGGGCGCCCAGGTGCGCCATGAACCCAGCTACTACATTGATGCCTTCACCGACGAGGAGCAGCGCACCGAGGCAATCTTTCGCGCCATCGACCGTCTACCGAAACCACTAGCTCTGTACGTGACAGAGCGGAAGGACGCCAAGGCGTGGCTTGACCGCCTACGCACAGCCGGCTTCGCACGAGTAGCTGACGTCGCAGGCTATTCCAGCCCCGACGAACGCCGAAGCGTAGTGGAAGGCTGGAGCGGCCGTTCCGCTTCCGGCCCTATCCCCACCCGGTACGACATCGTCGTAGGAACTTCAGCCTTCGGCCTGGGTGTAGACCTACCCGACGTCCGCAGTGTGGTGCACGCCTGCCTGCCCGAAACCGTCGACCGCTACTACCAGGAGGTAGGGCGCACAGGCCGGGACGGACGTCCGTCCGTGGCCTACCTGGCGTCCGCCCCCCGGGATGAGCCCGTTGCCGAGGGCATCAATCGGCAAGCAATCATCGGTGCAGACAAAGCGTGGTCGAGGTGGCGGTGGATGTGGACGCTCAGGGACAAGACATACCCACGTCAGCGTCACTACCTCGTCAACCTTGACTCCATCCCGGACAACGTCCACGACACCTCGGAGGCAAACCGCGACTGGAACATCCGCACCTTGAACCTCATGTTGCGCGCCGGGCTCATCGGTCTCCACGTTCCTGAGCCGCCCCAGCGACACGACGACGAACCACGCGCAGCCTTCCAGGAACGCCTCGACCGGTTCTACGAGGTGGCATCCACGCATGTGGACGTCACGCTCGAAGACACTCAGACCAACGACGAGGAGCACTTCCGGACTCGGTTCGAAGCGGAGCGCCGGCGCTCAATCACCGCGCAGCGACAAGCCCTATCCGATCTCCGCACCCTGCTACGCGGTGATCGATGCACAGGCGAGGTTCTCCGCACTTACTACCGGGTTCAGCAAGGTGGCGCCCCACTGCTGACGGGGGTGAATTGCCGAGGCTGCCCCAGTTGCAGAACGACAGGCCTTCCGCAGGAGAACGGCTTCTACAAGCTGGCCGGAGACCCTCATCCACTGGTTCCAGCCCCTAGGCGGACCAGCCGCGATCCACTCCGAAGCATGCGTGGCACCGCGTCCTGCCTCAGTTTGTGGTGGGGGACCGAGACGGACCGTCAGGTCAAGGTGCCTCGGCTGCTGGAGATGTTGGCCCTTCGTGGCATGAATGTGATTGGTGGGCCAGGGATCACCCCATCTCTAGCCGAAGCTCTTCAGGAGGATGTGGCACCGCGGCCGATCATCTGCGACACCGACGCGGATCTGCTCCGCTTCTACGAAGGCCCCATCGTCTGGGTTCTGGACGATGATCTGTCACCGATGGCCCGGGTGCTCAGGTCGCGGCTTGACTCACCAGATGTGGCCTACTTGATCCACGCGCGAAGTACGCCGGATCCGAGTCGCCCAGGCCTGGCCTTCGGTGCTCTTCATGCTCAAAGTTTCTCCGTACAGACCGCGTTGGAGTCGTTCTGATGGCCCTGATCAACGTGGACGCCTCGCGCCCCGACCCCATGTGGGCAGTCGTCCGTCTACTGGCCCATTCGAAGAAGCCGGTACCACTCAACGGCGCCCGCGCTCTGCTGAGTCCACCGACCCTCGCATCCGGTGACAAAGACGCGTCGGAGATGTTCAACAAAGCCGTCAAGACGCTGCGGGAGCTCGGGCTGCTCCACGTCGCCGAAGCCACCGGTGAGCTGACGCTCATGGGACCCGCTGAGCATCTCGACGGCCAAGACTGGGACGCATTCGCGGCTGCGCTGCGCAGCGCCGTCTTTGCACCTGAGCGCAACAGCGGCTTGGGGGACAACGATGAACAGAGGGAATCCCGAGACCTCACGCGTGCCCTGGCATGGTTCCTCACGCTAGATCCCATGGGCCCTGCTGTGGACTGGGACCAGGCGCAGGATCTCATGAAGGAGACCCCTCTCAGACCCGAGGCGGGACCGGCTGTCGTGAACGCCGAGCGATGGCGACAGTTCTGCGACTGGGCCCCCGCGCTAGGGCTCGCAGCACGACCACTCCTTGCCGGCGGAGGTGGCAGTCGATTGGTACCCGACTGCACCGCAGCGGTCAGATACGTCATGCAGTGCCTATGGGAGCCGGGTCGCCAGGTGAATGCCGTAACAGCCGTCCGAAGCGTCCGCGAGCACTTGCCGGTACTCTCCAGCGGCCAATACTCCCTGGCTCTCCACCTCCCCAACCCCGGTGACCGTGTAGCGGGCCCTGCTCTCTCCTTTGCGCTGCTCCGCGGTAACGACGAGGGCTGGCTGCGCCTAGAACTCGATTCCGATGCCGCATTGGTGCTGCAGGTGAGCGATCCAGAGCAGCCCTCGAGTCCTCGCTACGTAAGCGACATCACGATCCAGGAGGCCCCCAGTGCCTGACTTCCGCGGAAAGGCCTGCTGGGATCCCGCAACGGCCGCCAATACCATTAGCGTTGAAGCCATCTCGCCATCTGCGGCCGTGTTTCGGGCCACTCATGCGCCGTTGCGAATCCAGCGAGCGCGGCTCGACGGCCGGCAACTCGTGCTTGAGGGTCAGCCGGTCGACGAGGGGACGGTTCTTCACGACTTCTTGAATCATGAGTCCAACAGCGGTGCACTCCTTATGCCCATCGTGGGCGAGTCCGGGTCGGGAAAGTCTCACCTCGTCAGATGGGTCCAAGAGCACCTCGAACTGGTCGACGACGGGCGCCGTGATCGCGAGATCATCTACCTTGAGAAGCACAGAACAAGCCTCAAGGCAGTGGTGCAAAGCCTGATCGCCAAGGCAGATAGTGATGAACTGAAGCAACTCAAAGCGGAGATCGACAAATTTACCGCTGACATCGACGCATCAGTGCTGGCTCGGCGACTGATCCACTCCCTCAACGAGACCCTCGTAGCCGAGACCGGCCGCGGCGTCTCGGGGCCGGCGCGGCAACTCTTCGGCCCTCATGGTCTCGGAGCACTACTTGACGATCCGCACGTCAGCGAATTCATGCTCCAGCCCGAGAAGTTTGTTCCACAACTGGCCACGTACCTCCTACGAGACCGCACCAAGGGTGACAAAGATCGCCCGCCGAAGTTCACAGTTGATGATCTCCCGCTAGACATCACAGATGTCAGCAAGGCTTCGGCGCTGGCCAAGAAGTGGGTACAGGTTCTCAGCGCCAAGGCCGAACTCCAGGAGATCGCGATCGACCTCCTGAACGAGCACTTGGAGACTGCGATCAATCGCAGCTTCAACCTCGGCATGGGCCGCTTGCTGGAAGCGATGACCCTTGTCCGCGAGGAGTACCACCGACAGGGCAAAGAGATTGTTCTCCTCATCGAAGACTTTGCTCTCATTCAGGGTGTGCAGAAGGACCTGCTGGACGCCGTTGTCGAAGCCGCTCACCGTGAGGGAGCGACACGACTAGCCCCCATCCGGACCCTTATGGCGGTAACAACTGGCTACTTCCGTGACTTGCCAGAGACCGCGCTCACCCGTGTACAAGCAAACCTGGGCTACGCGTATGACCTCGATGTTCCGTTCAGCGAAGAAGACACCGGTGAAGAAGCCATCGCTGCATTCGTTGGCCGCTACCTCAACGCAGCGCGCATCGGCAAGGATCAACTGGAACAGGTAGGCGGCGCCGAACCGCCGAACGCATGTGACACCTGCCCCCTGCAGCCCCGTTGCCACGACGCGTTTGGAGCATCAGCGGATGGATACGGGCTCTACCCCTTCAACCGCTCAGCCCTGACTCGCATGGTCCACTCCACCGCTTCGAAGGATGAACCCTGGGGGTTCGTCCCCCGAACGGTGCTCGGGAGTGTGGTACGGCCAATTCTCATTGAGCACGCTGGTTCACTACGGCGCGGAGAGTTTCCCGATGCGGCCTTCTCCGAAAGCTTCCCTACGGCTGACATCGACACAACGCTTGACACAGCCGTGCGATCGTTCATCGATACCAATGATCGGGTGGCCGGCCCACGGCGACGGCTGATCCTTGAGTTCTGGGGCGACGCCGCTGCTCAGGGCATCGAAATCGATCCCACGGTGTTGGAGGCGTTTGCTCTCAACCCCCTGGCTGCGGGAGTCCAAGCCCCTCCGCAGCAGCCACAACGTGAGGCTGAGCCTTCCCCCCAACGGAGCGCCACGCCAGGCACTGCCAAGACGGAAGACAAGACTTATCGCCTGTCCGTTCAGCGGAGCCTTCAGAACATCGAGGAGTGGGTGACCCGCGGCGACGATCTCAAGCAGGATCACGCCCGAGCCATCCGCACAGTCATCGCAACAGCGGTAGCGGAGCGGTACCGCTGGAACGCGCCGCTCATGCAGGCGCAGAGCAACGTGAAGGAGAAGGGCTGGCCGAATAACGGCACCGTCGTCAGCATCGAAGGCTCTGCGGTTGCAGGCATCACAGGCGCTGATAGCGCGCCGATCCAGTTCAAGCGAAGTGCCACGAACAGCAGGTTCTTCCAGAGCTTGATCCGTGCGCAGAACGGGTTGGACCAGGTACGCGGTGAGGACATCCGCAGGCTCGCGACCCTCGCCGAGCGGCACGCCGGTGCGCTGGCATCCCGAATTCAATGCAACTTGGAGATCACGGACGACGACCTTGTCCTTGCCCTACGAGCGTCCGTTCTGGGAGCCGTTCTTGCTGGTCGCTCCTGGCCTGGCATGAGCATCGAAGAGCTCCTGGCGGCAGCGGTGGACGACGGCGAAGCTTGGAAGGGTACCGGCGTCATGTCAAGGCCGGACCGGTGGACCGCCGCCCTCAACCAGCACCTGTCGGCGCGCAGTGCCCTGGTGAAACGTATTCGTACCGGGATCGGCATCTCGCAGGGCAGCAGAGGAGCCGTGGGCATGATCGATGCAGCCCGGGCAATCCCTCTGCTGGAAGAGGCAACAGCCACCTGGGCGTGGGAAACGCCAACGGGCAGCGTCCCAGAGTGGGCGAAGCCCGCAGTCAAACCATTCGCGTCATGGTCCACGCTGATCGACGGGCAAGTCACGGTGCTCAAGGACTGGCTGAGCGACATCCGAATGCGGCAACCCCGCAGCACCCCGGGGAACCACACCCTGGCCAGCATCAGAACTGCCGTCGACAGGGCAAGAGAGGTCAGTCTGTCGTTGCCCGCCCAACGAGCGCGTGAACTCGATGCTCTCCTCGAGCAGGCAGTTGCTGTGGAGTGGTCCACGATCTCCGCTCTGGAAGATGACCTGGCCCGGTGCTTCGACGACGATCGCCCTGAGGCGTCGCGTCTGATTGCGTGCATCCGCACGGCCGCCCAGGACCGAGGAGCTTCCATCGAAGTTATCCGGAACCTGCTTTGTGTCGCTGATGAGTGGCTTGATGAGGCACTGAAGGGTGCCGAGATGCGGGCTAGTTCTTCGGCCGCCAAGAGCGCAGCCGAGGGCGTGCAGGAAATCATTGCCGAATGGCATTCCCTGGCAGTCGAAGGGGCTGATCAACCGTGACTCGGATGTCAGTGTACGAGAAGGCAAAGCTGCTTGAGGATCACGCTTCACGCATCGCGGATGGTGAGGATTCACAGCGGCAGGCCACTCGTGTATCAAGCCGGTTGCTGGAACTCCGCTCTCAGCTCAACCAGCTTCGCTCGCAGTTGGCCGTCACGCAGGCCCTACAGTCCCGCGGCGCGGGACTCAACATCGACTTGTCCGGCATCGATGACGGCAGAGCTGGATTCGAACGCAGTCTGGGACCCAGCGGACTCCCCTCCAACCCGGTGTTCAACACGGCGAAGAAGAAGACACAGGCAGTAACCGATCGTCTCGCGGAAGAGAATCAATCCGCTTGGTCAGCCTGGACTGAGCAACTCCTCGCGGACCTGCCCCTTGCGCGAATCTCGATGCTCGTCGAACTCGAAACGGAGAAGCAGGCTTCCAAGCGACAACTTGAACTGGAGCGAATCGCCAGGGGCAAGGCTTCTAAAGAAGCCATCACCACATTCGCGACCACGTACGCCGGCCTAGCGGAACTCCTTCAAGACACTCAAGACCCGCCGGAAGCACTCGTCGACCTGCTAAATCGGCTACGCGAGCAACCTGGCCTGACGCTAAGCGACGTCACAGACGAAGAGATCGCACTCCTTCGCGAATGCCGGATGGACGCCCACATCACCCTGAAGAGGAAGGGTTCGTGAACCAGAGCATAGTAGGCCGGAAGTTCGCCAACGAACTCCTGAACCAACTTGAAGACCTTGAGTTGCCCCTCCTCATGTGGGGCATGACGGAAGGTGCACTCTCAGAGGATGACGTCCTCAACTGCATCGGGCAGTTCCTCGACGAATGCGACATTCCGCCAGTACTATCAGCCGTCGAGATCCTCCGCGAGCTGCAGGGCCGCGCGCTGCTCTTCAAGGCGCCCTGGCCTAGCGACGGATCAATCCGCTACCGCACTCGTTTTGCCGAAGCTCTGCGCTTGACCGCCGGACTGCGTCAACTCTTCCGCCCTCGCGGAGACTGGGCAGACGACACCCCCAACGGGTGGTGGCGGCAAGGGAAGCGACTCGTTGCTGACTACCGCCTACACGTTCGCTATCGCCGTTACCCTGATCGAGATATTCCAGGCTCCCAAGCACTCAAGGAGTTGCGTACCCTTCCCGGTTGGGGCGATCTCCAAGGCCGCGTTGCCCAGGACCAACTGGCCGGCAAGAACCTCGCTCGTTTTCAGTTGGAGGCAACGCAAGCCGTCTTCTCCTCACTCCAGGGCCAAAACCGTTCTAAGGGCATCATCGTCAGCGCCGGCACCGGTAGCGGCAAGACGCTGTCCTTCTACCTGCCCGCCTTCGCAGCCATAGCGGAGCACGCGACCAACAGGGTCCAGAAAAGGATCCATACTCTGGCTCTGTATCCGCGAACTGAGTTGTTGCGGGATCAGTTGCGCGATGCGATCGTCAATGCTCGCAGCGTTCAGAGCGCGCTCGTCAGCCAGGGGAAGAGGCCTCTGCGTCTCGGCGCACTCTACGGAGGCACCCCGAATCACGCCGACGATTGGCGACTTCAGCCCGGACGAGGTTCCGGCCGTTGGGCACGCGTAGGGGACGGCGCCGTGTGTCCCTTCCTTCCCTGTCCCAGCCCTGAGTGTGAAGACGGCGAGTTGATTTGGTCCGATAGGGACCGCGCTGAACGCGTTGAACGCCTCATATGCCGACGCTGCGGGGACGAAATCCCGGACGGCCAACTCGCCCTGACTCGCGAGTCCTTGAAGAAGAACCCGCCGCACCTGTTGTTCACCACTACGGAGATGCTGAACAACTGCAGCGCCGATGGCTACCTCGATAGCCTCCTGGGCTGGCGCGGGGGAAGCGTGCCGTCCCTGATGCTCCTCGATGAGGTGCACACCTACTCGGGAGTGCACGGGGCGCAGGTCGCCTACCTCCTACGCAGATGGAGGGACGCAGTAGGCAAACCCGTAACTTTCGTGGGCCTCAGCGCCACACTGCGCGACGCGAACCAGTTCTTCGCACAGTTGGTCGGCCTGAGCGAGAGTGACGTGGACTCCATTGCACCCGAAGATGCCACCATGGTGCGGGAAGGCCGCGAGTACGCGCTCGCGCTGCGAGGCGACCCAGTCTCGGGAGCCAGTCTCCTGTCCACGTCGATCCAGACTGCGATGCTCTGGGGCCGCGTACTCGACAACGGTGACGACGCCTTCCTCTACGGCTCGACCGGGTTCCTATTCACGGATGCCCTGGACGTCACCAACCGCTTCTACAAGTACCTCCGCGACGCCGAGGGCGACCAGGACCACCGCGGGCGCACGAATCGCCGGGGTGACGTGTTGGCCGGGTTGCGGTCACGTGCGCGCCCTGAGCCCGGGCCTCGCTACCTCGAGGGACAGAACTGGGAGCTCGTCGAGCGGATCGGACATGAACTTGACCCCGATCTCCGCATGCATCCCTTGATCATCGGGCGAACCTCATCGCAGGACGCGGGGGTTAACCGCAATGCGAACCTCACGATTGCTACGGCGTCGTTGGAGGTGGGCTTCAACGATCCCCGGGTTGGTCTCGTCCTTCAGCACAAGGCACCGCGGAATGCTGCTTCGTTCATCCAGCGCCGCGGCCGCGCTGGCCGAGAGCGCGGGACTCGGCCGCTGACCATCGTGGCCTTGTCGGACTACGGTCGCGACCGCCTGGCCTACCAGGGCTACGAAACGCTCTTTGCTCCGGAGGTCGCTGCTACGACCCTGCCGCTCAAGAACCGGTACGTCCTCAAGATCCAGGGAGCCCAGTCTCTTCTTGACTGGGCCGGGCGCAGGATGCGTGCCCAGGTCCGGCGCGGCGACGTGCGGAAGCTCCTGACGACCCCGGATGACCCGAAACTCTTGTCCGAGTACGAGAACGAGCGCCTCGGACTGATAAAAATCCTGCATCAACTGCTGACCGAGGAGCGTGTCCAGGACGAGTTTGCACGGCACCTCGTCAAGGCGTTGAAGGTCAGCGTTGACGACGCACAGGCCGTGTTGTGGGAACAGCCTCGCTCCCTCCTCCTGGCCGTCGTGCCCACGGCTCTTCGCCGGCTTCGCTCCCGTTGGGAACCTCTTGTCAACGACCCCGGCATGGGCAAGAAGGCCATGCTCCCCGAGTTCATCACCCGGACCCTGTTCGAGCCGCTGAACCTTCCTGAGGTCGATCTGGAACTCCCCTTCGACAACGGGGATGGATCCATCGAGCACATGCCCATCGGTAAGGCATTGACTGAAGCCGTGCCGGGACGGGTCAGCCGGCGCTTCGGGTACCTGGACGACACTCACCGCACGTGGCTCCCCATCCCCGACGACGACGGCAATGTGCTCAACCTGAGGGAAATCGTCACCGAAGGCAGGCTGGAGGGCACCTGGCAGCCTCATGGACATGATGGCGCCAACCTCGAAGTCGTCCGCCCCTTGAGCCTGGCGCTTTCCCAACCCGATCCCGACATCGTGGACCAGTCTCACGGCCAGCCGCAGTGGGGCACCCAGATCGTCGTGGAGGACGACGCGCCCCTCAGTGAGGGCACCGTGCCGAAGCCGTCCCCCTGGCAACGTCGCATTGACATGGTCAGCTTTGCGACCCACGCGGCCGGCAACCCTGTACAAGTGCGCCGCATGACGTTCGGCGCTGAGTGCAACGTCCGCCGGGAACGGCAGAACAGTCAAGCCCGCACTGTTCGATACGAACTCCGGGGACGACCGGCCGCACTCGGATTCGCCTTGGGCGTCGATGCCATCCGCTTCGCACTCAAGCCGCTCAACCTCGACGATCCAGCTGTCAGGGAGTACCTCACTACGCCTCAGTGGCGCTCTCTGGCCTTCTTGCACACGGTTCAGGATGATCCGGCCTTGGCCGAGATCTCCGACAGCTTCCAGAGGGAGCGCCTGGCCCAGATCTATCTGACCGCGTTCGCTCTGGCCGGACTCGACGGGAACCGCACGAACGCTGACGTCCGTGCGCTGCTGAAGAACGGTTCCTGGACTCACGATCTCTCCAAGGTCTTCCAAGTGCTCTACCGTGACTCCGACGTGACTGAGCAGGAGGTCGACGGTGATCGACTCGTGTCAGAGTTGATCAAGCTTGTCGCCAACGGCACGGTCATCACAGCTCTGGACAGGGCAGCAGAGCTGCTGATAGAGGACATCTCAGCCGAGACCAGCCCGCTCGCGCGGCGCACATACCGCGACACGATGGCAGCTGCGATTCTCGCTGCTGCTCAACGCGCGTGCCCGAACGCACAGGATGGCGATCTCATCGTTGACACACTTCCCGGTGAGGGAGAGGACTCGCTCACCGAGGTGTGGCTCAGCGAAACGTCCGTGGGTGGGTTGGGGATCGTCGAGCAGTTGGTCGACTTCTACTCGAAGGATCCCCGGCAATTCTGGGGGCTTGTGACGAGCAGCCTCGCGCCAAGCGAATACGAGTACGTCGACGCCACGCTGACCCGGTTCCTCCGGCATGTCATCGACGAACCCAGCGGAACAGCTGCCCAGGCAATGGCGACACTCCGGGCCGGCAGTTCAGCCAAAGAAGCCGAGGACGCTCTGGACGTCCTTCGCGAGGCCTGGGCACGGCTCGACGGCCCGCCTCGGCATGCAGCTGTTGCTGCCCTGTCCACGCGGCTTCTGCGCCCGGGGTCTGGACCCGATACTGACGTCACCGCTCTCGTCCTTGTTGACGCATGGACGGAGTTGGAGCAACGTCTCCGGGTCGAGGTCGACGCTCGCGTAATCGCATACGCCGTAGGATCCGGCAAGCTCCAGTTGGAAGGCGCCCGGTCCCTGACCGCAGACCAGGTCTTCAGTCTTCTGTGGCCCCGTGGCCACCAGGCCCGCACTCAAGACCTGAAGCACTACCAGCCATACGCCGACGGCCCCGTCCTCGAGCGTCTGCTGGTCCAAGCCGCACACGATGACCGTATACCGGTGATCGACGTCACCAACCCCACCTGGGATAACGCCTACCGGCAGCAATTGACCGCGACCTCGGCTGTCGAGCTGGTTTGCCCAGCGGGAGACGCAACTCTGATGGCTCAAGCCTTGAAGCAGGTTCCGGTCACGCCCATCGACCGGGATGTGCTGCGCGTCTACGGGGAAGTCTGCGGCGTGGTCCGCCACCAGAACGAGATTCGAGTCAGGGTCGAATTGAGGGAGGCAGCCCAGTGAAATTCCAGGAACGAACCCTCCGCACTGGGCGGCACACCGCGATTCGCGTTGACACCATGCTGTCCGCGGCGCTGATTGCGGAGTTCACCGCACCCAGCGACCACCTGTGGTTGGTGTCCGCATGGATCACCGACGTCCAGGTCCTCGACAACAGCCACGGCGCCTACGACGCACTCTTTGGAGACACCCCTCCCGTGGGGTGCCGACTCTCAGACGCCGTGGCCCGCATTGCCCATGGTGGCGCACAGGTACACGTCGTGACCCGCGATGATCCCCACAACGAGGACTTTCTACGCCGCCTGATGAAGGCGGCATCAGGAAGGAAGCTTCACATCGTCCGTGACCCGGATATCCACGAGAAGACGCTGTGCGGGAATGACTGGATGCTGAGTGGATCGATGAACTTCACGATCCGAGGCATGGCCCGGAACGACGAAAAGATCACTTACCGGGCAGGCAGCGACGCTGCCGCTCAAGCACGCATTGACCTGGCCGAGCGGTGGGGGAACGGAGAATGAACCAGACCACGTCCTGGACCATTGATCGTATCCAGGCGTTCCTACACAGGTTCTTCGGCGAGGGCAACGACGCGTGGCCCAAGATGGACCCCAAGCACTCGTGGACAGCGCGCACCGAGCCCTTCGTCAAGATCGCGCTGGGCGATAACGACGCGCCCATCGTTCTCCCTCGTTGGGTCGCCGAAAACCAGTCGTACTCGATGTACGCCATCGCACGTGACCCAACAGATGCCGGCAAGACAGCTGAACTCATTGAGGCATTTGCCGGGCCTACGTACATTTACTGCAACATGGAGCGCGGTGGCCTTCGTCCAACCCTCCTCGACCGGGACGATCCCGTGGAACGCGCCGTCATCGACCTGGCCGGCGAACGTTCCACTTTCCGGCTGTCAACCGGGGAGAGCGACAAGTATCGGCAGGGCCTGACTGATGCTCTGCTACTGATGCAGCAGACCTACCTGAGGCGTCCGCCAAGGCTGTGGCGCGTAGTAAAGCCAGTCGGGCGTCTCATCGCCGAGTTCGACGCGGCTCTCGCGGCCGGCGGCGAAGCTGCGTCGCTTGACCTCCTTGAGCAACTCGCTGCCGCGGGCGGGCTTACTGCGACGAATCTCGCGCATCTCAAGCTCAAGAGACTTGACCGTCTCGGAGCGAGTACCAAGGTGCTACAGTTCCCCGCGCTCCAGGACGTGGCCCGGCAAGATCCTCCTGCGCCGGTGAAGGCAGCAATCCTGAACGCCGTGTACACCGTTGCTCTGGAGGAGCCACTCGCGGCTCGGAATCTGGAGGCGGCCAAGTCCAACCTCATCACCCACGGCAGGGCCGTCCCCGAGCTGCTCGCAGGCGACCCGCGGTCGTATGGACCGCAGGCCATGACGGTGCTCCTTCTGGCTTGCGTGATCCTCAAGAACGCAGAGGCCGCACGCCGGTTCGTGGCGGCTGCTGAGGACCTTGACCAGAATCCCGAGATCCCCACGCTTGTGTTGAACGAGGCCAATGCGCTCATTGCGCAGACTTCGGACGACCTTGATGCCTCCACGGTCGCGCAACCCGAGGAGTCGGCAGACACGGCCACTCCGATCAACGACTGGCCAGCCCTGTTCTTCGCGCTCGCCGAGGGCGACAGCGCGGCGAAGGACGCGCTGGATGAGGAACAGTGGACCCTGTGGCCCACTCCTGCAGAGCACGATGGGACCCTCGCCGAGTTCCTGGACGGGTTGAGCGACGGTGCCGCGCGAGAACTATGGCGCGCAGTAGGCTCGTTCATTGATGCCGTGGGCTACGACGACCCCGCACCCGAATGCGCCCACGCATTCATCCGCAACGCAGTGCTTTTCAACCGCTACAGCCCTGGCGACTTGGCGGCCTTGCAGGCGCTGATGGAGATCGCACTTCGCGCTGCTCCCTGTGCCGAGCAGTACGCGGAGATCCTCAGGGACATTGGTTCGGACACGGATCGGTGGGTTGCTCCCGAACGGGCCTCGGTTGTCTTGGACTTCGTCGACCGCTTGTTCCTTGCAGCGTGCCCTGATCCTGAGGCCCGCACGAGCCTGTGCTCGCAACTGCTCGGGCCTCTGTCTGCACACAGCCGCCGCCTCACTGAGGCAGACCTTGCCTTCGCGCGCCGGCTCTCTGAAGACCTAGGCATCAGCTTCTCCTGGGATGCTCCTGCTGGCGAAGACGGCAAGGAGAGCACGCCCGTCGAGTTCCCCTCGGCGACACTGCTGCTCTACTCACTGGACGAGGCAGTGCTCACCCGATGCCAGGAGGAACTGAAGCGGCTCGCTCCCGCTGTGAAGGTCTTGACTGCTTACGACCACGTAGGCACGCCGCAGCTGCGGCAGAAGGCCCGTACTGCGAATGTGATCGTTTTGGCCACGCGCTGCGCCAAGCACGCGGCCACCGGCTTCATTGATCAGAACAAGACGACAAAGCACGTCGGATATGCGAACGGGAGTGGCTCCGCATCACTCCTCCGCGCTGCGGTCGATGCGCTCCGCCTCGCAGCAGCAGAGTCCTAACAGAACGGCGGCCGCCCAGGACCGGGCGGCCGCCGCAGCAAGGCGCGAGCTATGGGCTATGCGCTGACTCGGGCTTGCAGATAGCTGCTGAGCAGCCGTACGTCCTTGGACGTATTCTGCAGGCTGTTCCAGTTGAGCTGATGGTCATCTCCGAAGTTCCATTTCCCCGAGGTCCAGGCCACGTGCTCTTCCAGCCCACGCAGAATGGCACGAACGTCATCCCAATCGACCTTGTCGACCGGGACATCCGCAGTGAGCCGGTCCATGACGAAGCCCATCGCCTGGATGCCCACCCCATGGGTCAGCCTGGACTCCTTCGGGGGCTTCCCCCACGCGTCGCGGAAGATGCTTGCCACTGGCGTCCAGAAGGCCAGCAGGTGGGCCAGCATCCGCTCTTCGTCCCCGGTGCCGTCGGTGGCGTTGCGGTATTGGTACAAGGCGCCCTCGTAGATGCTGTGCTCCAGCATCTTCAGAACGCTGTTGTCCTTGATGTCTCCGGTCGGAGATGTGGGACTGCTGATCCTTCCGCTGAAGGGACCGTCCCCCATATTCAAGTGGACCATGAGCCTCGCGGCGAGTGCCCTGCGCGCGAGAGAGCGCGGCAGCTGGCCAGTGGTCTCGGGCAGTAGCTCGTACACGAGTCCCTTGGGGAGCGGCTTGGTGGAGTTGACCAGGATGAACTGCGACCGCTGCTCTTCCTGCCCGGATGCGATGAAGCCCACGGCGGCGACAGGGAACTCAGCAAGGTCAGCGTCCCTGATGGCGGCGCTGCGCTGCTGTCCGTCCACGAGCCAGGCCGGCTTCTCGTCGTCGGCCAGTGACTCGTCGACCGGGATGATCAGCTCGCCCGGGATGGAGTACTTCACATCGCCGCCGCGGACCGCTGGTTCGAACCTCACCCGCTCGTCGAACGCGAGGACCACGGCGTTAGGGAGCATTGCTCCCTCGGACTCGAGGTAGCGGCGGATTGAGCGAATGTGGCTGAGGACCTCGGGCCGCTGGTACCCCTGCAACCGCTTCTGGTCATCACGGCGGATGCGCGATACGGCGGCGAAGTCATGCAGTTTCTTGCCGTCGACGGCGAAGCAGTAGATCTCCTTGGTGCCTTGGAGGATCTTGAGGGCGGGTAGCTTCAGCTCGTAGCGGTCGGCCACATCATCTCCTGTTGGGTTACTTTGGGTGTTATGCGCGTTCTGGGTGATTATGTGAACGACAGCTTGCGCATCTTTGCTTCGAGTACCGTCATGTTATGGAATCCGCGGCGCTTGTTACGCTCGGACCCACGGAATATGACCATCTCGATCTTGTGTTCCCGGCAGAGGTCGCATGTGCAGTGCTTCCATGGCCTGTCAGTCAGCGTGGCGCCGTATCGCTTCAGTTGGTTGTCCAACTGCTTCAGCTTCTTGGCATCACCGAGGAGCACCTGGTAGCGGCGCAAGGCATCCAAGACCTCTGAGGCATCCACCAAATCCTTGTCGTAATCACGTAGCAGTTGAAGGCACTCTCGCTCGGCCTTGATTGCTTCGGATTGGGATACGACGCCGGCCAGGATCAGTCGCTTGAGAGCTGGATTTCCGTCGACCTGCGGAACGCGAATCGCCGTGTAGGCCGTGTCTGCGGTGTGATAGTTGTTGCGTTCATCCATAAAGGCCTGACGGAAGGCAGAAGTGCTATCGAAGCTTTCTACGTGGAATTTCGCGAATTCTTCCATGCTGTCGACGCGAGTGATTCCGAGGAGATGGAAGTCAACTCCTTCTGCGCGAACTTGTGAAATCCTCTTCAGGCACGCCACGATCTCGGGCGTCTTCAGTGGGACCATGCCGCCTAGGGCGATCCGCTTGTAGCCCATTTTCTGAAGTCGGGCAACGCTGTCGGCGTAGCTGTCCGGGCTCCAGCCCTGTGCTGCGCCGACCGGTTCGAGCTTGTCGTCTTCTTCGAGGATCTTGGAATTGCGTGATCTGACAGCAGCGATGAATTCTTCAGCCAACTCCAGCGAGATCTCACGTCGCTTTACCCATGCAAGGTTTGCATCCTCTTCGGCGAGTTCGGGATCATATCCGAAAATTACGTGGTCGATGCTGATTCCGGAGTTGAACTTGCAGCCGATATAGAAGTCGAGTACCTGATCAACCGTATAGGGTGGGCGCTCTTCGTCGATATAGTTGAAGGCTCCGCAGTCTCCCAGGCTTCTCATCGTCGTGGGAAGCCGGAAGAAATTCCGCACACCAAGCCGGTAGAGACGCTCACGCTGCGGTGCGCTGTACTTGCCCGCCCCCTTGACGGACCCGTCGACAATGGCCTTGCTGACCAGGATGCCGTCATAAGGTGCCGGCTTCACAGCCTGATGGGCGTAGAAATCGTCCCGTTGCCGGACGCGAAAAGGAGAATACTCGTCATTGAGGAAGTCATAACTTGGACTTACCTGGTCCTGGCTGTCCGGGAAGTAGAACCTCACGCTGCGCCCATCCTTGCCTTCTGGTAAACGCGAATCAGGTAATTTGACAAGATGTTGATGTGCTTTGTGATGTTCTCCAATTCGTTCCAGTTGTAGTTAATCTCTGGCCAGCGCCCCTTGGTCCAGCGGCAGTAGGGTTCGACCAGGGCCAATTCGGCCATGACCTTGCTGTAGGCCTCGTCCGAGTTGATGTCTACTTCAAACATCACTCGCTCCATGACGCGATCCATGAGCTGTCCCATTGACCGAATTCCGACGCCGTGCATCAATCGGCTCTTATTGGGAGAGATTCCCCAGGCGTCAGGAAAGGTGTCCCGCACGGCCGTCCAGTAGACGACGAGGATCTTGCGAATAGTGCTCGTATCGATGGTTCCGCTGGACAAGTCTTTGTATGGGAAGAGCACCCCAGAAGGCGACAATGACGCGGTGATCGCCTGAAGCAGGCTGTTGTCCTTAACGACAGTCTCAGATTTCCTGCTAGCTGTCGTCGACGCTTGTTTGATAAGGCCCTTAAAGGGTGAGTCGGCATCCTGGCTTAGTGCATTCACCAAGATCGCCGGAAGCTTTCGAGATGAGAGCTTGGTAGGAAGCTGAGTGTTCACTTCCGGCAGGAGTTCGGAGACCAGGTCGCTGGGAAGTGGCGACACTGTATTTACCCGCAAAAATTGCTCGCGCTGGACATGCAGATCTTCGGAAACGAAGCCAGCCACTGTGATAGGCAACTTGGTATTCCGGGTACGCGCAAGAGCCAGGCTCCGCTGCTGGCCATCAACGATCAGAGCCGGACGTGGAGCCTCCCGTGACTCTGGCAGTGGGATCTCAAGCATCCCGATGGTTGCAAGGCCGTCGCTCGGGTTCGGGCCGCGGCTTCCTCTGAAACGTACTGAGGATGGAAGTGCGAGGATGAGTCCGTTCGGAAACAGCACCTCGTCCCCGTTCAGATACTCCAAGATCTGCTTTACGTGCTGCTTCTTCTCGGGGCGCTGGTAGCCGAGGAGCTTTCCGGCCTCATCGCGTGAGATCCGCGCAACGTCGGCTACGAGGTCGACTTCTCCGGCTTCCAAGGCAAAAAGGTACAAGGGGATGTCGGGGTGCTGATTGATCCGCAGAGCTCTGCGTGTGATGAGGTTCTCGGTCACTGATCCCCCAAAGTTCGCTTGAACAAGGTGGCAAACCTGCTCTGTTCACATGCTCGGCCGCTGTCGCGCAAGATCCGCAACAGCCGCGTCCGTGAGACGCCCGGTTGAGCCCCCAGCTCCTGCCTGATGAAGGCGATGACCTCTGCATCGGTCATGGGCTGACGGTTGAGTTGTTCCGGTTTCGGAACAGCCGACGCCCATTCGTGCCAGGCGGAACTGGTGGTCTCAGAGGTCAGCCGACTGTCTTCGCAGTGCTGGAGCCAGGAAGCGGCCATGCGGACATTGAGGCTCGTGAGGGTTCCGCCGAGCGCGAGTCGCAGCCGTGCATCGGAGGCGACTCTTCGGATGCCGGGGATCTCTCCGACACCGCCTACCAGCAGCGCCTCGCTCGCAACGGCACCTAGAGCTCGGAGTTCGGCTTCCATGGCCTTCGCGTAGACCTCGGACAGAACCATCAAGATTGGACCGCTTTTTCCGAGTTCCTGCAATGTTGTGCGACTTTGTCCCTCTTGCAGGTGCTTCCACCACTGGGCGCTTCCATCCGCAGAGGTGGCTACCGAGTCAGCGTGTCGCGTGCTGAATGTCGCCGCGTATGCCGGGGCAGGCTCGGATGCTGGCCGAAGGCCGAGGCCGGCGGACGCGACCCATAGCCGTGCGTCGAAACCAGCCTTGGCGGCCGTAGCGATGAGGCGACGCGACTGTGTCCAGTGGTCGCCGCAGTAGAGCCTGTCGAGTGGAGTTGTAGTGGAGGCGTCCGCGACGCGCCCCTTCCAGATGGTCGAGCGTTCCTCCACGGCCCCAACTGGCAGTGACCTTGCGTGCAGTGAGGCTTCCGGCGCTACAGCCTTACGGTCCGTACATGTGACCACAAGTGAAAGTTGCCTCACGCGGCTCGGCTCCCGACGCTCATAACTACCAGTCTGTTGTCGTTACTCTACCTGTCACTTTTCGCGTAGGCTGCCGCAGTACACACGGAGCTAACTAGGAGCAGGCATGGCGGAGCGTCCCGCGATCGTTCTACTGAGTGGCGGGCTGGACTCAACGACCGTTCTGGCGATCGCCAAGGACCAGGGCTACACGCCGTACGCGCTGAGCTTCCGCTACGGGCAGCGGCACAGCGTGGAGCTTGAGGCCGCGAAGCGCGTGGCTGAGGCGCAAGGGGTCGCTCGGCACGTCATCGCGGACATCGACCTGCGAGTTTTCGGCGGATCCGCGCTCACGTCGGACATCGACGTTCCGAAGCACGAGTCTCTGGACTACGCCGGGGACAAAGACACCGGCAGCAGCGTTCCCGTTACGTACGTCCCGGCACGCAACACGATCTTCCTCTCCTTCGCCCTCGCCTATGCGGAGACGGTTGGGGCGAGCGACATCTTCACCGGAGTGACCGCGGTCGACTACAGCGGCTACCCGGACTGCCGCCCCGAGTACATGGAGGCCTACGAGCGCATGGCCAACTTGGCCACCCGCGCCGGGGTCGAGGGCACGCAGAGTCTCAAGCTCCACTCGCCGCTCATCGCCATGTCGAAGGCCGACATCGTCCGTGAGGGCCTGCGCCTCGGCGTGGACTACTCCCTCACCTCCTCTTGCTACGACCCGGACGAGCAGGGGCGGGCATGCGGACATTGCGAGACCTGCCTGCTCCGCCTCAAGGGCTTCGCCGAGGCCGGCGTCCCCGACCCCGTGCAGTACCAGGGCGCGTGAGAATGACCTACCTGGTCAAGGAGATCTTCTACACCCTGCAAGGTGAAGGGAGTCACGCAGGCCGTCCAGCCGTCTTCTGCCGCTTCTCCCGGTGCAATCTGTGGACGGGCCTGGAGAAGGATCGTCACCGTGCGATCTGCCAGTTCTGCGACACAGATTTCGTCGGAACCGACGGGGAAGGTGGCGGCCGGTTCCGGACCCCGGACGACCTCGCTCAAGCCGTCGAGCAGGCATGGCCGTCGTCGTCGAGGGGCCACCGCTTCGTGGTGTGCACCGGCGGCGAACCGCTCCTACAACTCGACGAAGTGGCGATCGACGCCCTGCACGCCCGCGGCTTCGAGGTGGCCGTCGAGACGAACGGCACCCGCGTACCGCCGAACGGCATCGACTGGCTCTGCGTCAGTCCCAAGATCGGCTCCGAACTCGTCGTGACCCGCGGAGACGAACTGAAACTGGTCTACCCCCAACTGGGCGGCGACCCCCGTCAGTTCGAGCACCTGGATTTCCGGTACTTCCGGCTCCAGCCCATGGACGGCCCGGACGTTGAAGCCAACACCAGGGCGACTGTCGACTACTGCATGAAGAACCCGCGCTGGATCCTCTCTCTCCAGACGCACAAGTATCTGGGAATTCAGTAATGGAAATCTTCCGCGAGTTCACCTTCGAAGCTGCACATCGCTTGCCCAACGTGCCCGAGGGCCACAAGTGCGCGCGCCTGCACGGCCACTCCTACAAGGTCATCGTCCATGTCGAGGCTCCCGTCGACCCCGAGTCGGGCTGGGTCATGGACTTCGGCGACCTCAAGAAGGCCTTCAAGCCCCTCGAAGCGCAGCTCGATCATTACTACCTCAACGACATTGAGGGCCTGGAGAACCCGACGAGCGAGGTCCTCGCCCGCTGGATCTGGGAGCGGCTGAAGCCGACCCTGCCCGACCTCTCCGCGCTCACCGTCCGCGAGACGTGCACGTCCGGCTGCACCTATCGGGGCGAGTGAGCGATGCACGATATCCAAAACGAGACCGACACCCGCGGCATCGAGATCGACGAGGTCGGCATCAGCGGCCTGCGCTACCCGCTGTACTTCGAAGACGGCCACCTTCGCCAGGAGGGCATCGCCGAGATCGAAGTGACCGTACGGCTCCAGCATGACCGCCGTGGCACCCACATGAGCCGCATGGTGGCTCTCGCCCACGAGTACCTTCACAGGTTCGATCCGCGAAAGCTGCCGCACGTGCTGAAAGTCGGTGCGGACCTCCTGGATGCACCGGCGCTCGCGGTGTCGGTAGCCGTCCCGTTGAGCACGACCGTGGTCGCGCCAGCGACTGGCGCCGAGTCGTACCAGGTTCACGATGTCCGGTTCGACGGTCGCTGGGACGACGGAGACACGACGGTGATCACGTCGGTTACCACCGAGGTCACCAGTCTGTGCCCGTGCTCGAAAGCGATCTCTGACTACGGCGCCCACAACCAGCGCAGCCGCGTCACGCTGTCCGTGACAGGGCACGGGGACACTCCCTATCCCTTTGGGGTGCAGCAGGCCGTTCGACTCTTGGAACGGTGTGCGTCCGCTCCCGTCGTGCCCTTGGTGAAGCGTCCGGATGAACGTGCGCTGACGATGCAGGCGTACGACCACCCTGTGTTCGTCGAAGACATTGCCCGTGAAGTCAGCCACGTCTGCCGCGAATGGGGTCTTCGTCACTCGGTGAGGGTCCGCAATCTGGAAAGCATCCATAGCCACGACGCTGTCGCATACGTCGCCGGGTGAGGGAGCATTGGGCAGAAGCCACTGCCGCATAGTTCTACTCAGATAGGGTGGTTGCCTCGACAGAGCAGCGGATGATGTGGTCCATGCACTCGCATCCATTGCTGGACGTTGAAGTCGTTGATCTGTTGGAGCCGTATCTGGAAGAAGGCCGGGTCAAGGTCCACGGTCAGCGACCAGGGGATGCGGCCGAACGGCTCGACAAACAGCATGAGGAATCCGGGGGCAGGGGGCCATCAACGTCCCGTGCTGGGTACCTGTTTCTCGGCGCATCGCCTACGTCAGTTATCGGCTCAGCGGTGCCTGAAAGCTGCAGCCGGGATTAAGCCTCTGGCGACCAGTTGACGGCAGGGGTCCACCTGGCGCCGGAGAAGGCGTCGACGCCGATGGCAACGGGCGCGAGGGTGCGCCTCCTCCTCGCTATCGGGCTCGGAGTGCCCCAGTTCGGCAACCGTACGCTCAGCCGGTGGCTCCGCCGCCACGTGGGCGGTATCGAAGAGCTCCAGCCCTAAGGTGTGATGTCCACTACCGCACCCGTCGGTCTCCCGCAACTGCCTTGCATACGGCTAGACCCTTGCGCTCCAGATCGTCCACGATGCATAAGCCCGGCCTTGTCCGACCCCGTCGCCACCACGGGGCGTAAGTACATCCCAGCAATAATTGCATGCGCATACACTCGGGGAATGATCATGCGGCCTGTGGGAACCTCAACATCAATTAGCTCTGTTATGCCTGGTCAAGGGATCTCGTGAACGTCCCACCAGCAAACCAGCAAAGACCCCACTTCACGTGGGGTCCTTCTGCTTTTCAGGGCGGCGGCCGTACCGGGCCATGGCGGGCCCGGTGAGTGCTGCCGAGGTGTTCAGCGTCGCAGGGTGTAGGTGAGTTCGGCTGCTCCGCGGGGGCCGGTGACGGGGATGGTCTGCTGGCCGGGCGGGGTGGTGGCGTCGAGGGTGAAGGTGTGGCGCACGAGTTCGTCCGGGTCGTCGGGGAAGTCGTCGTCCATGATCAGTGCGGTGATGGTGAAGCGTTGGTCCCAGCCGGGGTGGGGTGTGTGGTCGAGGTCCGGAAGCTCGTAGGGGGGCTTGTGGTTGTCGAGGGGGTGGCTGCGGTCGCGGTACCAGGCGCGGTGGCCGTTGACGGTGATCTCGCCGTAGAGGTCGTCGCCGTTGGCGTCGTCGCCCTTGGTCATCAGCACCTTGTCGACGGTGAGGGTGGCGGGCGGGAGGGCGGGGGTGGCGAGGGTGCCGGTGGCGGTGATCGGGTAGTGGTCGCTGAGGTCGGTGACGGTGGTGTCGTGGTGGTCGTGGGTGACGGTGTAAGAGGTGGTGGCGGGGGTGACCACGGTGACGGCCCAGTCGTCGAGGGGTGGGTGGCCGGTGCGTTGGAGGGCGTGGTCGAGGTCCTCGGCGGGGTCGCCCGGGTAGCGCAGGCGGGCCAGGGTGTTGTGGGCGGTGTCGAAGGAGCAGTCCGGTCCGCTGTGGGTGCCGGCCCGGGCCCTGAGGGTGTCGAGGACGCCGGGGTACTCGGTGGTGTCGTGGCGGTCGACGTTGAAGTCGCCGGTCAGGATGAGGGGTTCTCCGCTGGGGATGCGTCCGCTGTGCTCCAGATCGGTGAGGAAGGCGTCCATTTGCGTGAACTGCCGGAGGCGGATCGCGGCTGACTTCGCCCGGTAGTCCTCGGGGCCGCCGCAGCCGGTGTCGGTGGACTGGGTGTGGGTGGCGACCAGGTGGAAGGACCGGCCGGCCTTGTCGACGCGTACGTAGGCGAAGCCCTTGGCGGCTTCGTGGTCCGCCCCGCATCCGTCGCGGTAGACGAACTCCTCCGCGCGGGTGATCGGGTACCGGCTGACGACCGCGACTCCGCCGTTCTCCGGTTCGGTTCCGGTGCTCGTGTGGTGCTGCGCGTCCCAGGGGACGAAGGACTTCTGGTCGTGCCACACCGTCGCGCCCACGACCCGGGTCTGGTGGGTGTAGCCGAGGTCGTGGAGGCCGTTGAGGAGGGCCACCGAGGGGGCGATGTTGAACAGCTCCTCAAGGACGACGATGTCGTTGTCCTTCAGGAACTGCGCAGCGAGGATCTTGGTGACCCGTTCCTGATTGCGGAAGTCATCACCCTGGAGGGTGATGAACTGCGTGAGGAGCATGGTGTTGTAGTTGACGATCCGCAGCGAGATGCCGCCGGAGAACGGGGCGGGCGGGGCAGCGGGGTCGGTGGGGGTGTTCATGAGCCTCTTCGGGGTCGGAACGGTGGCGCGCACCGACGGCGGCTGGTGCGCGCCGCAGGGGTTCGGGCAGGGCGGCCGGTACGGCTGGAGCGGCCCGCCCGATGGCGGTTCAGCTGATGGTGTAGACGATCTTCACTTCGCCCTTGTCCTCGCCGGTGAAGGTGTGGGTGAACGTGCCGGCCGCGTCACCCTGGGCCCAGTAGGCGGCGCCGTACGCGACCCGGTCGTTGCCGCTGGAGGCGTCGTAGTCCCACAGGTCGACCTGGATGCTGAAGCCGTGGTCCGAGGTGGCGGTCGCGGTGTCGAGCTTGAAGGTGCCCTTGGAGTCGGCGAACTTGACGGTGTGGTCGTCGTCGCGGTCCCACGCCTTGATCCGCTTGTCGTGGGTGGCGAGGGTGATGGACCCGAAGACGGCCGGGTCGGTGCTGCCGTCGTCGAACTGGACGAGTTCCGCCGTGTCGATCTTGAGGGTGTGCGTCTTGCCGGCGACGGCGTTGCGGTTCCACCACACGAGGTGATCGACGACGGGCCGGGCGTCCTCGTCCATGTAGTCCATCGGCACGACGCCCAGGGGCCCTTGGCCCGAGGCCCCGGTGCTCGTGTACAGGTAGTCGATGACGGGCGGGACGACCACATGCGTCATCTCGGCGGGGGAGCCGTCGGGGATCTTGCGGTAGCAGCTGAGGTGGTTCACATAGAGGGTCGCGCCGGAGCCGTCGGCACGGGACTTGTCGAACTGGGCCTTGACCT
The DNA here is from genome assembly GCF_044328175.1 of Streptomyces sp. NPDC017979. Lineage (NCBI taxonomy): Bacteria > Bacillati > Actinomycetota > Actinomycetes > Kitasatosporales > Streptomycetaceae > Streptomyces > Streptomyces sp. NPDC017979. The sequence goes on from NZ_JBIRGU010000008.1 coordinate 40,801, forward strand.
CGCCGACCTTCACCTTGCTGCTGTCGGGGTTCCAGTCGTCCTGGACGTCCATGGGGGACTGCTTCCACTGGATGCCGGACAGACCCCCGTTCTCGTTGATGACCACGATCTTGCGACGCGCCTCGCTCAGGCTGGGGACCGACCAGCCGGTGCGGAAGAGATCCGGGTGTTCCTTGCTGACCTCGTCGAAGCGCGCCCTGAACCCCTCAGGGGTGTGGTCGTCGCCCTGCTGGTCATTCGTGTACTCGTGCCTGATCCGCATGAGGACGGTCTCGGTGGGGTGGGCCTTGAGGAAGGCGTCGCACTGGTTGACGACGTCCCGGAAGGTGCCCTGCTGGTACACGCTCTCGTGGTGGAGCAGGAGCGCGTTGTTGAAGTTGCGCAGCCGGATGTCGAGGTAGCGGGCGCCGGCTTCGAGCTGTCGGGTGATGGTGAAGGACTCGTTCTGGCACTGGGCCCAGTCCCTGATGACCACGGCGTAGTGGCGGGACCCGGACTCGTGGGTCCCGGGGATCGACATGCTCGCCAGCGAGGTCGAGTCCGCGAGGGAACCCATCCAGTTGGTCAGGTCGGTCATGAGAGTTCCTTGTCCAGGGGAGACGGGGAAGGGGCCGCGCGCCGGGCGCGGCAGGGGGCTGGCGCCGCCCGCGGCGGGGTGCGCCATCACCGGCCCGGCGCGGGCCGCTACGCGCTGCCGGGGTCGGCCGGGTGGGTCACCTGACGCGGACGTTGTAGTAGACGCGGGCCTTGCCCGCGAGGCCCTGGACGACCGCCGAGCCGGGCCCGGCGCTCTGGTGGCGCTGGTCCCAGACGTAACTGCCGTTGACGACCACGTCATCGGGGTCGACGTAGGTGTGGCCGTCCTCGTCCACGATCATCGCGTCGATGCCGCAGCGGCCGTTGCCGCAGGTGGTCCACGCTCCCCTGTTGAACGAGCTGTTCGGGACGTTCAGCCAGCGGTGGCCGCTGGAGTCGGTGTCGTCGTAGTCGTTGCGCCAGTAGACGTTGGACAGGTTCCATCCGTTGTTGCCGCCGGAGGAGGTCACCCGCACGTAGCCGAACAGGTCGTCGTTGGTGTTGTCGTCCCCGTTGGCCTCCAGCATCTCGACGCTTTCGAGCTTCATCTCGTACACCCCGCCGACGCCCTCCTCGGTCAGGGTGTCGACGACCTTCTGTTGGACCGCCGGATCCCCCGGCATGCCCGCGTGGGTCGGGCAGGCGCCGCCGAAGGTGTTGTCGGTGTTGGTCACCTTGTAGTTGATCGCGCCGCCCAGGCTCGTCGAGTCCAGTGACGTCTTGTCCAGCTGCACCGGCACGTGCAGCGGGACGTCGAACCAACTGTCGTCGCAGCCGCTGCGCAACGTCGTGAACTGGGTCGGGGAGTGCTCGCCCGTCTCGCCCCGCCAGTTGTAGGAGTCGCCGTTGTTCGCCGTCCGCTGTGCATCGCTGCCCGGGATGACGTCCCAGTAGAAGTTCTTGTACACCCCGGCGGCGTCGCCCCACCAACCCGCCGCCTGGTTGCCGTGGTTCGGCCCCGACAGCGAGACCCAGTTCACCACGTCACCCGCGCGGTACGACCCGCTCGCGGTGGCCATCCAGTAGCGGGAGATCAGGCTTCCCATGGAGTGTGCGACGATGTCGAACTTCGCGCTCTTCACGTTCTTGTCGATGAACGTGCCCAGGTCGGCGGCGGTCCCCTGGACCCGGGAGCCGTGGTCGGAGGGGTAGTCGAAGCGGTGGATCTGGGCATCGGTGTAGCCGGTGGACTTCAGCTTGACCACCATGCTGTTCCAGGCGCTGCTGCTGTCGTTGATCCCGTGCACCAGGACGATGTCCCGCGGTCCCGCCGCAGTCGGACCGGCCGCGGCGGCCGGGCTTTCCGGTGCAGCGACCGCGTGCGGGACGGCCGTGGCGGCGGCCAGCGACCCCGCCGCCGCAGCCAGCGCGACCACCACCAGGCTTCGTGAACGCATGGGCATGTCTTCCTCCAGAACAGCGCACCTCCGCCCGTGAATTGAGGGAGCGCACCAGGGCTCGACGGAACAACGCGGGAAGACTGTCAGCACCACACCGCACAGGGCAAACACCGCAAAACGTGATGAATGGTTTCTCTCGCGCCTCCTCCCGGCCAGAGCATCAGTGAGCACCGCGAAGGCCCGCGGGAGTGTCACGGTCACGCCAGGTCCCTGCGCGCCCCCAACCGGGACGGCCCCGCCCCCGCGCCCCGGAGCAATCCTCCCGCCGCCGTCCCCGCCGACCCTGCGGCACCCCGGATCGGACGCGCGCAGGCGCACGCCCCCACCCCCGCCCGAGCTCCCGCCCGCCCCGTCGCCCCCGCGCGCCACACTGCTGGCGGCGGCGGCCGATCAAGGGCTGTGGTCCGGCACTTCCTCGCCTCGGCCACCTGAGCAGCCGTAGCCGTTCACGGTCGCGGTTCCATCGGATTCGTCCGCTCCGGGGTTTGGCGGCAGAAACCCGGGAGCGAGCGGTTGTCCACTTCGAGCCCCGGGGACTGTTGGACAAGTCTCGACTCGTCCACGCTGGGGAACGGGCCTCGGCGGCCTCGGGAGCGTGCGGCCGCCGCACTGGGCTTCCCGATCAACGAAGGGATTCGGCATGCGAAAAACGTTTGCCCGTACGCTCGTCTGCTTGGCTGCCGTGCTCCTGTCGGCCGGCGTGACGCTGGTTCCGGCTTCAGCCGCCGCTCGGGCTCCGGCGCCCGAGATCTGCATCCCGGAGGCGCCCGTGTGCCACGGCATCAGGGGTGATGCGACGCTGGGATACCGGTACTGGTTCACCGTCAAGCCCCCGCCGGCCGACCGGAGGATCGCCTTCACCGTGAACGGTGCACAGGCTGCTGGACACGTGAGTCTGGAGTGGAGCAGCACGGTGCTGAGGGGCGAGTTCACCCCCACGCCTGCGTTGGCCGTCGGCGACAGGGTGTGCATGTACCTCGGCTCGGGGCCCAACGGCTACTGCAGCAACGTGAGGTGACGGCTCGCATCAGTGGACGGCGATGGCGATCTTGCCGCGGGGGCGTCGGCGGCCCTCTCCGGTGGAGCCGCCTTCGAGCAGCGCGTGTGCCTGGGCGATGTCGGCCAGCGGTAGTACGGCGCCGATCACCGGGCGGAGCTTGCCCTGGTCGACCAGGCGGCCGAGTGCTTCGAGCTTCGCCCGGCCGGCGCCGGCGAAGAGGAAGTGGTAGGTGGCGTTGACGCCCCAGGCGGCGAGCAGGTTCTGCGGTTCGGGGATGTCGACGATGGTCACCACGCGGCCTCGGTCGATGAGGACTTCCGGGCTGCGGGTGAGGGTGTCGCCGCCCACGGTGTCCAGGACGACGTCGACCCCGCCCAGCTCGCGGACCTGTGGCACGTAGTCGCCGGCGGAGAAGTCGATCGCGTGGTCGGCGCCCAGTTCGGTGACGAACGCGTGGTCCCTCGCCCGGGCGGTGGTGACCACCTCGGCCCCGAGCGCGCGGGCGACCTGGATGGCGGCGGAGCCGACTCCGCCCGCTCCGCCGTGCACCAGGACCCGTTCGCCGCCCCGCACTCCGGCACGTTCGACCAGCGCTTCCCACGCCGTCACGCCGACGAGTGCGAGGCCGGCGGCCTCGACGTGCGACAGGCGTGCGGGCTTGGGGGCGATCAGGGCCTGGTCGACGACGTGGAACTCGGCATAGGTCCCCTGCCCGGCGAAGACCGGCGCCAGGTACCAGACCTCGTCGTCCGGCTGGAAGTCGTCCGCCCCGGGGCCGGTCCCGACCACCACGCCGGACACGTCGTTGCCGATGACCGCGGGCAGCGCCACCTGGTCGCGGTAGTCGCCGCGCCGGGTTTGCAGGTCGAGTGGGTTCACGGACGTGGCCGCCACGCGCACCAGCACCTGACCGGGCCCCGGAGTGGGTCTCGGCAGCTCTCGGGTGGCGAACGCGGTGTCCGCGGTACCGAAGCGGACGAGTTCCATCACACGCATCGAAGTCGACATGCGATGAACATAGATCGTCATATCGCGAATCGTCAATGCGTGATTGCGTTACGATCGGTGCGTGTTCTCGGAGGCGGAGTTGCAGGCGGTGTTCCGGGCCCTGTCCAACCCGGCCCGGCGCCAGATGTTGGTGTGGCTCAAGGAGCCGATGAGCTTCCCCGGCCAGGAGCCCGAGGACGTCGAGATCGGCGTCTGCGTGACCGACATCCAGCGGCGCATGGGGTTGGGGCAGTCGACCACCTCGCAGTACCTCGCGATGCTGCGGCAGGCGGGGCTGGTGGTCGCCACCCGGCGGGGCAAGTGGACGTACTACCGCCGCGACGAGGCGAACATCGCCCGCCTCCTGGACACCCTGCGCGACGTGTTCTAGACCCCGGCGCCGTTGACCCCGACGCTGTTGAACCTTCCGTACGCACCGAAGGGGCGTCGTCGGCGTCAGGGTGACTGCGGTTGCCGCAGTCCCTGGAGCAGCAGTTCGATCAGCCGGCGCGGGTCGTAGCGGGGGTCGCTGTCGCGCCCGATGCAGAGGTTTCCGATGCCGCGCATCAGTTCGTAGGCGTGCGTGCCGGGCTTGATCTCGTCTGCGGCGACCGCGGCGTCCAGCAACTGGGAGCAGACGGGTACCAGGCGGTCGAGGAAGTAGGCGTGCAGCGCGTCGAATCCGCTGTCCGCCTGTGGCGTGTTGGCGAGTCCGTGCTTGGTGGCCAGGAAGTCGACGAAGAGGTCAACCCACTGGTGGAGGGCGGCGAAGGGGGAGTCGGCGTCGGCCAGCAGGGTCGGGCCGGCCTCGGCGCACGCTTCGACCTGATGGCGGTAGACGGCGACGGCGAGGTCCGCCCGGGTCGGGAAGTGGCGGTAGATCGTCCCGATGCCGACGCCGGCCCTGGCCGCGATCTCGCGGATCGGTGCGTCGATGCCGGAGGTGGCGAACACCTCGGCGGCGGCGGCGAGGAGCGTCTGCTGGTTGCGCAGCGCATCGGCCCGCTTGCTGCGGCTCGGCGCCTTCGCGGGCAGGTCTGCTGGGGGCACCACGATCTCCGTCCGGAAGGATTGACTAAACGGAACGGTGTTCCGTATCGTATCTGGAACAAGGTTCCGCTTCGAGTCTAGCCGAGGCGGGCCTCCGTTCGCCTCCCCTGTCGCCGGCCGGCGCGACCGGCAGCAAAGCCGCGGGAAGGGGGGCGTGATGCTCCGCTCGCATGTGGCGGCACGGCCCGGGGTCGGCGCCACGCAGCGCCGGCATCCACCAATCCGTCATGGAGGAACGCAGCCATGCAGTACCGCACCTTGGGCCGCACCGGAGTGCAGGTCAGCTCCCTCGCGCTCGGCGCGATGAACTTCGGCAGGATCGGACGCACCACCCAGGACGAGGTCACCGCGATCGTCGACGCCGCCCTCAACGCCGGGATCAACCTCATCGACACCGCCGACGTGTACAGCGGCGGCGAGTCGGAGGAACTGGTCGGCAAGGCCATCGCCGGCCGCCGCGACGACGTCGTGCTCGCCACGAAGGCCGGCATGCCGATGGGCGAGGACCGCAACCGGCGGGGCGGCTCGCGCCGCTGGCTGGTCACCGCGTTGGACGACAGCCTGCGCCGCCTCGGCGTCGACCACGTCGATCTCTACCAACTCCACCGGTGGGACCCGAGCGTCGATGACGAGGAGACCCTGTCCGCCCTGACCGACCTCCAGCGTGCCGGCAAGATCCGCCACTTCGGCTCGTCGACGTTCCCCGCGCACCGCGTCGTGCAGGCGCAGTGGGCCGCCCGCGAGTACCGCCTGAGCCGTTACGTCACCGAACAGCCCAGTTACTCGATCCTCCAGCGCGGGGTCGAGGCCCACGTCCTGCCCGTGGCGGAGGAGTACGGCCTCGGTGTGCTCGCGTGGAGCCCGCTGGCCTCGGGCTGGCTGTCCGGCGCGGTCCGCGAGGGCCGGGAGGTCACCACCAACCGCTCCACCTTCATGCCGCAGCGCTTCGACACCGCGCTCCCGGCCAACCGGGCCAGGTTGGACGCGGTCGAGCAGCTCGCCAAGGTCGCCGACGACGCCGGACTGACGATGATCCAGCTCGCCCTCGGCTTCGTGACCGCGCACCCGGCCGTGACCAGCGCGCTCATCGGCCCCCGCACGTTGGGCCACCTGCACTCGCAACTCGCCGCGGACGACGTCGTGCTCTCCGGTGACGTGTTGGACGCGATCGACGCCGTCGTGGCGCCCGGAGTCGATCTCGCCGCGCACGAGAAGAACGACACCCCGCCCGCGCTGCTCGACCCGGCGCTGCGCCGCCGGTAGCCCTCCCTCCGGGCGGCCCGCCGTTTCCCGGGCGCCCGGCTGAGGCCGGGGCGCTTGTCGGCCGTGGCGCCCGCACGGTCCCGCGCGCTTGCCTGCTGGGCTGGACGTGGCCGCCGCGGTCCAGTGGGTGCGTTTGGTCTCGGCGCCCCTGTCTCGCCGCCGCCATCCCTGTGTCTGCGGGCTGTAGGTGGAGGTTTTTCGGGGGCGTGGGGGTACCCCCACGCCCTTCGGGCGCAGGAGGCGGAACTGCGCGACCAGCCCACCACCGGGCCGCAGCGGTCATGATTCCCGCGGGAAAGCGGCGAGGTGTTGAGGTGGTGCTGTGGCCCCAGGCCCTCTGGGACTGCGCGGGGCGGGGCTGCGCGAACAATCGCAGACGGGTTGCAGAAGCCAACGCTCCCGCTGGGGGGCGGCCGCTACGTCCGGACGGGCGAAGGGCGGAAAGCTACCGGGTGCGCTCGTAGTGGCGGCGGGCCTTTGCGCGGTTGCCGCAGGCGGCCATCGAGCACCAGCGGGCGCGGTTGGCGCGGCTGCGGTCGAGCAGGAACAGCTGGCACGCGTCGTTGGCGCAAGGGCGCAGCCGGCCGGGCATGTGCTGCTCGGTGGCGGCCCAGGCGAGGACCGTCTCGACGGCCAGTCGGGCGTGCGGGGGAGTCTCGACCGTCCACTCAAGGCCGTCCGACGTGACCTCCGGGGTCTGGCGGACCCCTTCGAGCAGTGGGCTCAACGCGGTGGGCGAACTGTCTCCGCGCACGACGTCCCGCAGGACGTCCCGTGCCTCGCGCAGCAGCGTCAGTTCCGCGAGGCTGCCGTCGCCGCCGTGCGCCCGCGCCCAGCGCCTGCCGTCGGCCGGGTCGCCGAGTGCGTCCCGTTCTTCGCCGTTGACCAGCGGCCTGCTGTTGAGCAGGTCCAGCACCAAGTCCATCGCCGCGCCACTCCTCGCCTAACCGGATCGATTCATTTGACAGGTTAGCTCCTTCCGTGCTTACGTGGCGAATAGCTAACCGGATCAGATGCGTAAAGGGGTTAGAAATGAGCTCGGTGCACCACCGGACCGCCACCGTCGACGGCCATCGGATCTTCTACCGCGAAGCCGGCCCCGCCGACGCTCCCGCGATCGTCCTGCTGCACGGCTACCCGACCAGCTCGTTCATGTTCCGCGAGCTCATCCCGCTGCTCGCCGACCGCTACCGCGTCATCGCGCCGGACCACCTCGGCTTCGGCCACTCCGACGCCCCACCCGCAACGGAGTTCGACTACACCTTCGACGCCCTCACCGAACTCACCTCAGGGCTCCTCGACCAACTGGGCCTGGATCGCTACGCCCTCTACGTCCAGGACTACGGCGCCCCCATCGGCTGGCGCCTCGCACTCAAGCACCCCGAACGGATCTCCGCCCTCGTCACCCAGAGCGGCAACGGATACGAGGACGGCTTCGTCGAGTCGTTCTGGGCCGGCCTCTGGGCCTACGGGGCGAACCCCGGCCCTGACACCGAGCCCGCCGTCCGCGCCGCGCTGGGTTTCGACGCCATCCGCTGGCAGTACCTGCACGGCGTACCCGACCCGAGCCTGGTCAGCCCGGACACCTGGGAGCACGACCACGCCCTGGTCTCCCGCGAGGGCAACGACGAGATCCAACTCGCGCTCTTCCGCGACTACCAGAACAACCGCCCCCTCTACCCGCTGCTGCACGAGTACCTGCGCACCAGCGAAGTTCCGGTGCTCGCCGTCTGGGGCCGCAACGACGAGATCTTCGGCCCGGAAGGAGCCCGCGCCTTCGCCCGCGACGCCAAGGACGCGGAAGTGCACCTGATCAACGGCGGCCACTTCCTCCTGGAGAGCCACCTCGACACCGTCGCGGGCTATCTCCGCGGCTTCCTCGGACGCGTGCTGGGTTAGGGCCGGTCTCACGGGTCAGGCTGGATCAGTGGAGGGCCCTCCACCGATCCGGCCTGACCCGTAAGACACGCACTGGTCACCGCGCCGTGCAGGACGGGCAGGAAGACGCGCTCGGCTCGATGCAGACGTCGTCGATCACCGGGCCGTTGGCGGCCGTCGCGCCGGTCGTGCTCAGGAAGGCGATCGACGTCGTGGCCGCGCCCGCCACGAAGGTGAACTGGCGGGTCACGTAACCCATCGCGCCGTAGGTCTTGCCGGTGACGTCGAAGGAGAAGCTCTGGAACTCCTGGCCGTCGATGAGGACCTTGCCCGTCTTCACGGCGGGGGCGAGGTCGGTCGGGTTGCCGGCCAGCGCGTACGTGACCTTGTACGCGGTGCCGGGGCTCGTGGTGAAGGTCTGCGTCACCGCGCCCGTGCCGTTGAGGTCGACGGACTGGTCACCCTCGGCGGCCTGCCAGGTGCCGGCGCCGATCAGGTCGACCGCGCTGAGGGACACGGACCACGGGCCGACGTCCTGTCCCGGGAAGTACGGCGTGAAGAGGTTCGCGGGCGCCCGCGGGTACTCGAAGCTGCCGTCGTGGAACCGGGTGGCGGGCGGCGGCGCCGCGGCCGCCGTGGTGCTGACGCCGGCACCTGCCAGCAGGGCGACCGCGGCCGCGGCAGCGGCGAAGGCGCGCACTGAGAACATGGGGCTCTCCCTGGGACGTGGCGGTCAGGCTCGCGCGGTCCCGGACGGGACGCTCCGCACCGGCCGGGAGCCGACGATCCACGCTACGGCGGCCGGGCCGCCCGGGTGAAGGCGCCGAGAGCCGTCCCGAACGGCGCCTACGGGCACGCGGTGGCGCCCAGTTCACCTCCGCGCGCCCCGGACGCCGCCTAGAGGAACGGCGTCCCGGCGTCCAGCCCCGACAACACCCTGCCGTACAGCTCCAGGTTGGCGGCGGGGTTCACGTACGAATGCAGGTTCAGGGCGTTCAGGTCCCGCACGATCCGTTGGATCGGGGCCTCCCGGTGCAGTGACGAGGCGCCCGAAGCCGAACCGACCAGGTCGGCGGCCTCCTTGCACAGCCGCGCCAGATAGCCGCACTGCGCCCTGACCCGGGCCCGCTCCTTCGCCGTGTACGGTTCCCCGCTCGCCGCCTTGGACTCGATCAGCTCCACCAGGTCGGCGGTGATCAACTCCGCGGCGGAGACCTTCATCTCGGCCTCGGCGAACTGGAGGTGCGTCACCGGCGCCTCGTGCTGGCGCTCGTAGAAGGTGTACGTGATGCCCCGCCGGTGGATCCGCTCCTCGAACTCCGCCAGGGCCGCCCGCCCCATGCCGACGGCGTTCCCGGCCGCCCAGGCGCAGAACAGCAGCAGCACCGGCATCCGGTAGAACGGGTCCCCGCTGTTGCGCTGCGAGGGGAACGAGCCCTCCAGCATCGGCCCCACCGGCAGGACGCGATGGGCGGGTACGTACACGTCCCGGGCCGCGACGGTGTTGCTCCCGCTGCCGGCCAGACCGGTGACGTCCCAGTCGTCCAGCACCTGGAGCTCGACCATGGGGATCGCCAGCCACAACATCTCCGGCGGCCCGTCCCCGGTGTGGTGCAGCGCGGTCAGCAGGTGCCAGCCGGCGTCCTGACAACCGGTGGCGAAGGGGGAGTTCCCGTTCACCACGTAACCGCCGTCCACCGGGACGGCCTTCGAACTGGGGATCAGGGTCCCGCTGATCCGCACGTCGGGAACGGTGAAGATCTCGTCCTGGGCCTCGTCGGGGAACAGGGCCGCGATGAACGCCGTACCGACCTGGATCATCGCCGTGTACCCGGCCGACCCGCACGCGACGGAGATCTCGTTCAGCACGTCGATCTGCGTGCGTAACGACGACTGGTAACCGCCGTAGTGCCGGGGGACGCCCATGCGGAGCACCCCGGCGTCCGAGAGGGCTTTGAGGACCTCGCCGGTCACCCGCCGCTGCTGCTCCGCGCGGTGCGCGTGCGCGCGGATGAGCGGAAGGTGTTCGCGGACGCGTTCGACGAGATCGGCGTCCGGGCGGGGAGTTGCGGGACCGGCCAAGGGGAGACCTCCGGCTTCGGGTCACGGGAGAACCCTCACCGTGACGCCGATCCCGGCGGCTGTCAATGCCGCCTCAAGGGCGTCGCCGGCTGCGCCTCGGGGCCACTTTCCCCCGGGGGGCCCGGGGGAAAGTGGCGGCGCCGCGAGTCCGGGGCCACCATGGAAGAAAAGGGGACGAAGCCAAAGGTGTTCGTCTCCTGTCCGGAGGTCTGAGCGACGACCCGGCGTCGAGGCGCCGTGGCCTCGGAGCATCCGGACGCCCCCTCGTGTCGATCGGTGCGCAGGGAGGACCCTCGCGCACGGAAACCGCGGACTCCCCGTGGCGGTCTCCCGCGGCCACGGGCCGTCAGCGCGTCGCGCACCGCACCCCCGCGCCGATCGGTCCGCAGGCGGTGCGCCCAACTCCCTCCGAACCACGGCCCGGTCGCCCCGCGACGCCGTGTCCGGCTCGCTCGCACGCACCCGTCCAGGGAAGGGGCGTCCCATGCCCGCCACCACCGTCGACTGCGACGCGGTCTTCTTCGACCTGCGCGACACCCTCGGGGACGTCGACCGGCCCGGCCACCTCGCGCTGTACCGCCCCAGCACCGAGAAGCTGCTCGACGCCATGCGGGACCTGGTGGGGCTGCGGGTCGGAGTGATCACCAACCTGCCCGCCGACGTCAGTGCCGAGCAGGGGCACCGGATGATCGCCGAGGCCGTCGTCGCCGAGGACGACGGCAGCGTCGTGCACCTCTCCGACGTCCTCGACCCGCAGGGCATCGTGATCAACCACGAGGCCCACCTGGACAAGCCCGACCCCGCCATCTACCGCTACGCGGCCGAACAGATGCACGTGCCGATCGAGCGGTGCCTGTTCGTCGGGGAGAACCTCATCGAAGTGCTCGCCGCCCAGGCCGCCGGCATGCGGAGCACGCTCAAGCCGTCGCCGCCCGGCAAGGAGTTCCAGCCCGCGGTGATCACCCGGCAGGGGGAGTCGGTCCGCGACAGCGGCCGTGCCTTCGAGGAGTCCCTGGAACAGGAACACCTGCTCGGCGAGCGGATCTTCGCGTGCGGCAGCCGCATCGTGCGCGGGCTCGACTCCGTGGAGCGGGCACAGGACATCCCACCGGGCGTGCGGACCGCGATGGGGATGTTCGTGTACACCCTCACCAACTTCGCGGACCAGGCGCACCTGAAGGCGGAGGAGGCGATCGTGCCGCTGGCCGTCGCGCGCGGCATGCCGCCCGAGGACGCCCGCTGGATGTTCGACCAGCACGACCAGGCCCGCGCCTACTGGGAGGCGATCCGGGTCGCCTGGCAGCGGATCCAGCACGGCGACCCGCGCGACGTGGCCTTCGCGATCTCCGACTTCCGCCGCTGCACGGAGGGCTTCGTCCAACTCTTCCGGGCGCACGCGACACGTGAGAACGACGAGCTGTACCCGGAACTGGGCCGGCACCTCACCGACGCGGACGACGCGACCGTGCTCTCCATCGTCCACCACACCGGGCCGCCGGACATCGGCCCCTACGCGGAGATCGTCGGCGCGATGGAAGAAGCGCTCGACGCCGCGGGCATCCCGGAAGACGCCGGTGCAGATGCCGCACACGGCACCGCGACCGGGGCGCCCCCGACCGCCGGAAAGGTCTGACCATGTGGATCCTGCGACCGCCCGACACCGGCTGCTTCGACAAGGACCAGCGGCGCGCCGTCGAGGTGCTCTTCGACGCGGTCCTGCCCGGTGGACCCCAACGGCCCGGCGCGGCCGACGCCGACGCCGCCGAATACGTCGACCGCCTCCTCGCCATGGGCCCCGAGACGCACCCCGAGATCCCGGCGTGGCGCCTGGCCTACCCGGTGCTGCTCGCCGCACTCGACACCGCCGCGCAAGGGGCGTACGGCGGACGCGGCGTCGCCGACCTCGACCGCAGCGAGGCCACCGCGCTGCTGCGCGACCTGGCGGCCGGGACCGTGCCCGGCTGGCCCGCCGAGGCCCTCGCCCAGCCGGCCGCCTTCGCCCTGCTGCGGGCCCACTGCATCGAGGGCTGCTTCGGCGACCCGCGCTGGGGCGGCAACCGCGACGCGGTGATCTGGCGCTGGTACGGCTACCCCACGCCGGCCCGCCCCTTCACCCGCCCCGCGGGCGACACCGCCGACCGGCCCGAGGAGCAGCCATGACCACCACGAACAGCGCACCCGGCCCGTACGACGCGATCGTCGTCGGAGCCGGCGCGGGCGGCGGCACAGCGGCCCGCGTGCTCACCGCACGGGGACGCCGCGTCGCCGTGCTGGAGAAGGGCCCGCTCCCGGCCGCCGACGACTTCCTGCCCTACGACGAACTGCACTTCCACACCCACAAGACGCTCATCCCGCACCGCGACACCGACCCCAACATCTACATGGCCGGCCCCGACCAGGACCGGCCCACCCGGGTCGAGCGCTGGTGGAACGTCAACATGGTCGGCGGCGCGACCACCGTGTGGGACGCCAACGTGCCCCGCTACACCGAGGAGGACTTCCGCGTCCTCGACCACCTGAACGACGTACCGGCGGACGCCCACATGGTCAACTGGCCCTGGACGTACCACGAGTTCGAGCCCTGGTTCGAGCGGGCCGAGCAGGAGTGGGGCGTCTCCGGGCGGGCCCGCCAGTCCCCGGCCCAGGAGCCGATCCGGAACGGCTACGACTACGCGATGCCGCCGCTGCGCCCGCACGCCGCCGTGCCGTTCCTGACCGAGGCGTTCGGCCGCGCCGGAATGCGGCCCTACCTCGGCCCCCGGGCGATCAACTCCCGCGTGTACGACGGCCGCCCCGCCTGTTCGTTCTGCGGCTTCAACCAGTTCTTCGGCTGCGGCCTGAACTCGCGGGCGTCGGCGCTGAACACGGTGCTCCAGCGCGCCCTGGCCACCGGCCGCTGCGACCTGCTGACCGGGCACTGCGTGACCCGCCTCGTCCACGAGGACGGTCGGGTGCGCGGCGTGATGTACCGCACCGAACCCGGCGGCCCCGAGCAGTTCCTCGGCGCGTCCCAGGTGCTGGTGTCCATCCAGACCATCGAGTCGGCCCGGCTGTTCCTCGTGTCGCAGGTGCCCGACCCCAACCGGATGATCGGCCGCTACCTGACGTACCACACCCACGGAAGCGCCGAACTGACCCTGCCGCTCCAGCCCGTGTGGACCGGCGACGGCGCCCAGCAGCCCTCCACCGCGATCGGTTCCCTGCAACTGCGCGACCTGTACGTGGTCGACGACCCCGCCACCCCGGTCACCAAGGCCGGCAAGTTCTCCGTGTACGACCCCTACACGTGCGTGCCGCCGGTGCGGCTGGCCAAGGGCGGGGCGCTCGGCCCCGGCCGCGGCGGGCTGTGGGGCGAGGACCTCTACACCTACCTCGACGAACTGCGCCACCAGGGCGGCGTGTACTTCTCCTTCACCGGCGAAGCGCTCTCCCTGTACGACAACCGGGTCGAACTCGACCCCGACGTCAGCGACCCGTGGGGCGTGCCCGCCGCCCGGATCTGGTATCGGCACCACGCATACGACCTGGCCGCGGCCCGCTACGCCATCGACCGCGTGGTGCAGGTGATGGCCGACGCGGGCGGCGAGTTGCGCGGCTATGACGTGCCCGGCGCGGAGAACCCCGGCTACGGACACGTCCAGGGCACGCTGCGTGCCGGCGCCGACCCCGGCGCCGCCGTGCTCGACGAGAACTGCCAGTCGCACACCGTCGCCGGGCTCTACGCGCTGGACTGCGCGTTCATGCCGACCGCCGGCGCCTCCAACCCCACCCTGACGATGCTCGCCAACGCCTACCGGGTGTGCGAGCAGCTCCCCGACCCCGACTGAGGCGCACGCCCCGAAACGAAAGGCAGCACCATGGACACCCTGGACGAACGGGTCGACATCGCCCGTGACCTGTTGTCCGCCGGGATCACCCCGGCCGACCTCGAAATCTCGCCCGACCTCGCCGCGGCGCCGGAGGGTGCCGTGCTCGCCGCCGACCTCGGGCTCGACTTCCCCGACGGGCTCGCGCCCGTCCCCCAAGCCTTCGACGTCGTACCGCCCACGGACGCCGCGCTGCCCCGCGCCGACGTCGTCGTGATCACCTGGACCGTCGAGGAACAGGACGCCCTCGCCGACGTGTTCACGCAGGGCTTCGGGCGGCTGAAGTGGTACCGGTACACCCGCCGCTTCGAGGAGCACTACCGGCCGCTGATCAGGAAGAGGGCGCCCGCGTTCGCCGCCGGCCGGCTGGGCTCGTACTTCCCGGTCCTGCTCGGCGATCTGAAGGTGCTCTGCATGAAGTCCGAACTCCACCTCAACCAGGACGGCATCAAGACCGGCGCGGGGACCGCCACCCTGCCCGTCCGGGACTTCTTCAAGCAGATCATCGAGGAGGTCAGGCCGCGGGTGATCGCCACCATCGGCACCTCGGGCAGCGTCTTCGCGAACTTCCCCCTGGGCGACGTGGTGGTCACCCGCGCGGCCAAGTTCCGCTGCCAGAAGGAGTTCCTCAACGAGGAGTTCAACAAGCAGCAGTTCCAGTCCGACTGGACGCTTCCGCTCGACCGGATCGAGGACGCACAGACCCTCATGCACCGCTTCACCGAGCAGCTCAGGGAACCACCGCTCGGCCCCCCGTCCACCCGCTTCCCCTTCGACGGTCCGCTGATCGAACCGCCCGACAACGTACCGTCCGTCCGCATCGAACAGGACGCGCGGGACATGGACGAGTTCCACCCGATCCTGACCACCGACTACTTCGAGTACGGCACCTCCACCAACGGCCTGGAAATCGAGGGCGCCGCCGTCGAGATGGGTGACGCGGTGCTCGGTCTGGCCGTGGCCGACCTCACCGAAGCGGGCGCTGACCACGTGCCCGACTGGGTGGTGGTCCGCAACATGTCCGACCCCCAGATCAACGGCGAACTGCCCACCAAGAAGTTCCGCCTCAACCCGCAGACCATGTGGGCGGTGGGCTACTACAAGGCGTACGGCTACTGGACCAGCGTCTGCGGAGCGCTCACCACGTGGGGCCTGCTCGCCGGGATCTCCGAGGCGGGTTGAGACGATGCCCGACCCACCGCCCCTCACCCGGCTCCCCATCGAGGTCGAGCTGCTGTTCGAGCTCATGCCGTGCAACGCCCTGCGCACCTCGCAGTACGCCGGCCCCGGAGCCCACCCGTGCGCCTACTTCCGCGAGTGGGGCACCTACCACGCCTACGACTACGACGCCGACGAGCCGCCGCCGGACCCGTCGATCGTGCGGCCCTCGCACTACACCGGCCGGATGACCCCGCTGCCGGAGCCCCTCTCCGGCTGCCGCAAGGCGCCCGTCCTCGCCGTCGGCATCAACCCCAACCTGCCGGGCTGGTGGCCCGACGGCCACGGCTCGCTCACCCCCGACTTCGACTCCGTGCGCCAGTACGCGCACTACTTCCGGTACCGAGGGGTGTTCAAGCCCGAACTGCCCGACGACGCGTACCACGCCTTCGGCGGCGGACCCGACGACGACCCCCTGGCCGGGGTCCCGCTCACCGTTCCCGAGGACGCACACGGCCGCCGGGAGATCCCCGTCCGCGAACAGCCGCAGCGCATGTACCTCGTGTACCAGGAACTGCTCGACGCCCTCGGTGCGGAACTCGGCCTCGACCCGGGCACGCTCGCCGTCGGCGAGGACCTGTCGTACGGCAACATGGTCGCCTGCGCCTCGGCCAAGTGGACCACCCAATCCGATCCGCACGACCCCGACCTGCCGCCGATGACCGAGGACCAGCGCTCGGGGATCGTCCACGAGTGCTTCCGCACTCGACGCCACCTGCTGCGCCAGATGTTCCAGTCGCTGCCCGCCGTGGTCCTCGTCCTCGGGCAGAGCACCGCCAACGCGTTCACCGGCGAACTCGCCGACCGCCTCGCTCCCGCACTCGAACCGAACACCCCCATGGCGGAGCTGATGGCGACCGAGGTCCGGCTCGTCTACGGCACCCTCGACGACGGCGAGGAACTCGACGCCCGGGTGCTGTTCGCCCCGCACCCCACCGGTCACCCCGACGACTACGCGCAGGCCAGACCGCTGGTCGTCCAGCAACTCCTGCACGAGGCCCGCTCCGGCCGACTGGGTCAGGACGAACGCATCGGGCACCTGACGCGCCCCCGCGGCTCGTGCTCCTTCTGCCCCCTGCTCGACATCGGCCCCTGCCCGTACGCCGACGTCCTCACGCCGCTGCCCGGCGGCGGCCCAGCCCTGCTGGCCGACGGAGCGACACCCACCGGGGCGGAGAAGCGCACCCAACTGCGGCTGCTCGACGGCATCACGGAACGAGCCGCACCCGTCGGCGAGGTCTGGGCGCACACCGACGACCGGGAGGACTGACGCCCCGCCCCACCCACGGCAGCACCTGCGAACGGGAGACCACGATGTCCGGCAGCGTCGACCCCGGGGGAGCGCTGGAGCGGCAGTACCGCATCGCCGTCTACTTCGACACCCAAGAGGAAGCGGAGCGCATCGAGGCCGTCGTCGGCGACCGGACGCAGCGCTACCAGGGCGTCGTCCTCGCCGAAGCCTCCGGGGAGCAGATCGCCCGACTGCGCGCGGACGGCTACCTCGTCGACGTCCGCGCCGACCTCACTGCGGCCGAACGGACCGTCCGCAACGCGCCCGCCGTGCCGGACGCACCACCCGGCACCGAAGGCCCGCAGAGCATGCTGCCCCCGCGCGGCGCCGGCGCGGCCGGCACCACCGACCGGGCCCCGACCGACCCTGAGTTCGTGGCCGACCTCACCGAACGCGCCGCGCAGGCGTACGGGCAGGGCACGGCCGACGCGGCGATCACCGCGCCCCTCACCGTCCCTTCGGGCGAGCCGGACCACAACACCTACCTGGTGCGCCTGCGCGGCCCGCTGGACGGGGACCGCCGTGCCGCACTCGCCGGGATCGGGGCCCGCGTCGTCCAGTTCCAGCCTCCCGGCACGTACCGCCTCCGCCTCACCCCCGAACAGCGCGATCAGGTCGCCGGCCTGCCGTGGGTGATCGCGGTACGTCCCTGGGGCCTCGCCGACACGGTGACCCCCGCACTCGGCGACGTGCTTGAGCGAGCGGACCAACCCGCCGCCGGCCCGCACCTCCTCGCCGACGAGGGCGCCGCCGCACCGGAGGCCCACGACGACACCTTCGACGTCCTCGTGCACGACCCCCTCGACCTCACCACCCTGCGCCCCGTCCTGGCAGCCACCCCCGGCGTCGAAGTGCTCGCCGCCGTCGACGTCATGCTGCGCTTCCGCACCGACCTGACCGGGGACCGACGGCGCGACCTGCTCGCCGTGCTCGCCGCCCGGGACGAGACCCGACAGATCACGCCCTACCGACCGCCGCTGCTCTACGCCGACCACGCCCGTCGGCTCGTCGGCGTGGAACGCATCGGACCGCGGGCCGAGCCCGCCGCGCCGCCCGCGCCGGTGCCCTGGACCGGGAAGGACGAGATCGTCGCCGTCTTCGACAGCGGCGTGGACGCCACCCACCCCGACCTCGTCGACCGCATCGCCGTCAGCGAATCCCTGGTCGGCGGCGACGCGTTCGACGTC
The DNA here is from genome assembly GCF_044328175.1 of Streptomyces sp. NPDC017979. Classification (NCBI taxonomy): domain Bacteria; kingdom Bacillati; phylum Actinomycetota; class Actinomycetes; order Kitasatosporales; family Streptomycetaceae; genus Streptomyces; species Streptomyces sp. NPDC017979. The sequence continues at coordinate 58,599 of NZ_JBIRGU010000008.1, forward strand.
TGCGGCCACGGCACCCACGTGGCCGGCATCATCGTCGGCTCCGGCGCCGCGAGCGGCGGCCTGATCACCGGCGTCGCCCCCGGCGCCCGGCTGGCCGCCTTCCGCGTCTTCGACGAGGACAACCGGCTGCGCACCGGCCCGAGCCTCGGCCCGATGCTCACCCGCGCCGTCGACGCCGGAGCGCGCGTCATCAACCTCAGCTGGGGCAACCCGCTGTCCGGCACCTACGACCAGTACTCCCTCGCCGTGGACAAGTTCGTCGCCGAACACCCCGACGTGCTCGTGGTCGTCGCCGCCGGCAACAGCGGCGCCGCACCCAAGGGCACCCACGAGTTCAACACCTGCGGCACCCCCGCCACCGCCAAGAACGCCCTCACCGTCGGCGCGTGCGACACCGACCGCAACAACGACGGCCTCGCCGAACTGACCTGGGACCGCTTCCGCCAGCCCCAGTTCCCGCTGCCGCCGGCCGGCGGCGAGCACGTGTGCGGGGACCCCGACCTGCCCGCCGCGATCAGCAGCAGGGGCCCCAGCGACTACGGCAGCGTCGTGCCCCACCTGCTCGCCCCGGGCACCTTCGTGCTCGCCGCCCGCAGCAGCAGTCCCCAGATGGACCCCCGGCTGGCCTGGCGCGACTGCCCTGACCACGAAGGCCACTACATGTACCTCGGCGGCACCAGCATGGCCGCGCCCGTCGTCGCCGGCGCCGCCGCCGTACTGCGGCAGTACCTGCGCGAGGTGCACCGACTCGCCTCGCCGTCCGCCGCCCTCATGAAGGCCGTCCTCGTCGCCGCCACCCGCCGGCTGCCCTCACTGCGCCCGCCCCACACCCCCCAGGACCTCGGCTACCCCGACTTCGACCAGGGCTTCGGCCGGCTGGACCTGACCATCGTGCTGCCCACCCCCGACGCACCGGCGGACCGCCGGCTCGTGTGGGCCGACCTCCCCGACACCGACCCCGACGCGCTCGAAGCGTTCGCCGACCCGGACGGCACCCGGCGCGGTAGCCGCACGTACCGCCTCACCGTGCCGGACGGCCCGCACACCGACGACCTGCGCATCGTCCTGGCCTGGACCGACCGCCCCGGCAGCGCCGTGCAGAACAACCTCGACCTCGCGGTGACCACCCCCGACGGCACCATCCACGTCGGCAACGAGGAGCACACCTACGACAAGGTCCCCGGCTTCGACCGCAGCGCCGTGGCCCAACTCACCGGACTCCCGCTCGACCGCGCCAACACGGTCGAAGCCGTCCGGATCACCGCCCCGGCGCCCGGCGCCTACACGATCAAGGTGTTCGCACAGAACACCCCCTTCCCCGCTCAGGGGTACGCGGTGTGCGCCACCGGCCCGATCACGCAAGAGGAGCTGACGACGCCATGAGGATCGCCGCAATCGGCGGCAACGCCCTGCACGCCCCGCCCCACACCCGCACAGCACTGACGTCCGCGTACGTCCAGGGCGCCGACGTCCTCGTCTTCGACGTCGCCGTGACCGCCGACGGACGCGTGGTGCCCGGCTCCGACCGAGGGCTGCCCCGCCAGGCCGGCTCGACGGCCACCGTCGGCGAACTCACCCTCACCCGGCTGCGCGCGCTCGACCTGAGCACCGCCTTCGCGCTGCGCGACTCCCCGCACTTCCGCTACCGGCCACCGGGCCACGCACCCGTGCGCGTCGAAGCCCTCGACGACCTCGTCGACGCCCTGCCCGACGACCTCACCTACGTGCTGCGGGTGAGCAGCGGCGGACCGGACGCGGTCGCCGCCGCCCTGGAGGTCTTCACCCGCCGCGCCGCCACCGCACGCCTCGTCATCGCCGCCGCCGACCCCGAACTGCTGCGCCACGCCCGCCGGCTCGACCCCGACACGGGCACCGCGCTGACCGGACCCCCGGCGGACGGCCCCGGCACCGGCCCCACCCCGGACCGGCTCGACGCCGCCCTCAAGGACGGCGCGCTCGACCTGGTCCTCGCCGGCCTCGACGACCTGACGGGCCCCGACGGGCGCCCCACCGAACTCGGCCGACGCCTGAGCGCGGCCAAGGGCCCGGACGGCGTACGACTCGGGGCGCTCGTCCTGCCCCGAGCCGCCCCGGCCCGGAACGACTACGTGCTCGCCGCCGTCCAGTCGTACACCTGGGCCGTCGGCACCGAGTCCACCTTCGACACCGGCGAAACCCTCCGCCCCGGCACCCGCCGGCTCGACGAGACGTTCGCCGGCACCCACGTCGACACCCGTCGCTTCGCCCTCGGCTACGCCAAGGCCAACCCGTACTGCCACGTCTTCCAGGACGACGGCATCCACATCCGCATCACCCCCTACCGGGGCGATGTCCAGCCGCCGGTGCCCGCCGACCCGATCGAGCGCCGCCTGGTCGAACTGGAGGAACGCACCTGGGACGCCCTCGGCGACTGGCCGTTCTACAGCGGCGGCGGCTTCGGCGTGCTCCACGGCCTGCGCGGTGACTTCGCCGCCGAGGTGCGGGTCGAGTCGGCCGTCGCGGCCCAGGCCACCATGTGCGAGATGGCGGCGGTGAACGCCGACCCCGGCACCCACCATCCGCCGTTCAACGACGACGGCACGCCCTTCGTCCCGCGCTCCTTCCGCGACAAGGACGCCTTCTACGACCCCCACGGCGCACCGCCGTTCGTCGGCGCGGAACACGACGAGGACGACGGCTACCGGATCAACTGGAACCTGGGCACGCTCTACGACACCAACCAGTACGGGCCGCCCGTCGGCGACGGCCGGGTGCTCGCGGCCCGGCTGCGGCTGGAGCGACGGGGCCCCTACTTCGCCGCGTACACCCGCAACGACGCCGACGCCCACGACTGGGTGTGCGTCGGGACGGTGCGCAACGACTCGATGAACGAGACCGTGCACCTGCGGTGCTCGGGCAAGCGGTGGCGCCAGGAGGACGCGGCGGACCCCACGCGCTTCGTGCCGATCCAGGCGAACGAGTTCGTCTTCCGGGACCTGCGGATCACGGGCTACTTCCGGTGAACGCCCGCACCTCGTCCGCCGCGGCGGAAGGCGGCCCGCGCCCGTGGATCGGGGATCGCCGTTCCCCGTCGACGAGGTGCCGTTGGCGCGGCTCGGTGAGCCCCCGTGGCCGCCCACGGCGCGACGGCCCTGCCGGTCACCCGGTCGGGCACGATGGTGATACGCGGGGCGTGAGTTGCCCGCGCCGGTGATCCGACCGGCTTCACCGGAGACGGGCACGTGGGGGAGCGCGGGCGGGAGGAACGCTCCCGCATCGCGCAGCTCGCGGACGACGTCGACGAGCGCGGCGACGGCGGGACGGGTGGTGTCGCGGCGCCAGACGATGCTGTGGCCGGCGAAGGGGCTCGGGTCGGTGAAGGGCCGGTAGACGACGCCGGCGAACGCTCGGGCCGCGGCGGCGCCGGTGCTGGTGAGGCCGACGGCAGAGCCGGTGAGCACCAGCGGGCGCAGCCTGGTCAGGAGGCGCGGGAGCGTCGTCACGCCGGGCCCCGGCGCTCGAACGGCACCGGAGCCCGGTGACCAGCGGCGACGCTACGATGCCTTGAACGGGAGCCCGATGCGCTCACGTTGCTCGAAGGGGGATGCGTGTCCGTACTCGGTGTGGCCCTGCTGCTGGTGTTGGTCGTCGTGGTCGTGGGTGTGGTGTGGCTGCTGTCGGAGTGGCGCCCGAAGCCCCGCTGGGTCAACCGCGACGGCCGCAGGTGCCCCGACTGCAGCGGCGGTCGTACGCGCACCGTCGTCAGCGACGACCGGCTGAACGGGATGCTGGAGTGCCGTACGTGCAGCCGGGTGTGGAACCCGGCGGACCACCGCGGCTGAGTCCGCGGCTCGGGGCCGTGCCGGTGGTTCACTTCACCTGGTCGTAGCGGCCCAGGTAGCGGAACGCCCCCTTGTCGACCCGGTAGAGGAACGCCGACTGCTCGGCCTGGAGCAGGTTGGTGCCGTCGGTCCGGAAGCGGATCGGCTTGGCCACGCCCTCGTAGGACGAGCGGAACACCCCCTCGGCCACCTCTCCGGGGGTGATGGACGCCCGTGAACCGAAGACGGTGAGGACGGCGGCGATCAGGCCCACCGCGTCGTGGGCCTCGGCGGACCAGCGGCCCGGGGGCGCGCCGTACCGTTCGCGGTGGGCGGCGGTGAACGCCCTGGCGCCCTTCGTGGTGCCCGACTGGACCTCCGTGTACGGCGCTTCGAACACCCAGCCCTCGGCAGCCGCGCCGGCGGCCGTCAAGAACTCCGGGCGCATCGTGGGCTCGAAGCCGGCGCGCGCACCCTTGAAGCCGGCCTCGGCGAGTGCACGGGCGCAGGCCGCCGCACGGACCGGCGAGGTGCCGGCGAAGACGACGGCCTGCGGCTCGCTGGCCAGCGCCGTACGGACCACCGCGGAGAAGTCGTCCCGGGAGGCGGGCATCACGTGCACCGATACCGTGCCGTCGACGTTGTGGTTGGGCGGAGAGCTGGCCAGGCTCCGAACGGTGCCGTGGAACGCCGAGCCTGCTTCGGCGTCCTGGACGATCGCCGTGCGGCTGCTGTCGGCCACCCGGGTCAGATAGGAGAGCACGGGGTAGGTGCGGTGCGAGCTGGACGCCCGGACCATGCACAGGGTGCGGAGACTGCCTGCGCCGGGCCCGGCGTCGTCCTCGTCCAGGGAGACGAAGAGGAAGGGCATCGACTCCGCCGCGTACAGGGGCGCGACGACGCGCGCGGCGGCAGGACTGTTGGGGCCGATCACGGCGCACACCGCGGGGTTGCCCAGCAGACGCCGGGCGGCCTGTTCGGCGGGCCCGGCCGCGCCGCGGTCGTCCTGGACCGTGAGGGCGAGCCGGAAGGGCACGTCCTTGCGGGCGTTGTGCGCGTCGATCGCGATCCGCGCCCCCCGCTCCTGTGCCGTGCTGACGTCCTTGAGGGGGCCGGACAGGTCCGCCTGGAGCCCGATCGTGCGGGTCGGCACCCGGCCCTCGGCCCCCGATCCGCCGGGGTCGCGGCGCGTCAGCAGGACGGCCGCGGCGGTCCCGGAAGCAGCGACGGCCGCCACCGCCGAACCGCCGATCGCCAACGCCCGGCGGCGGGTGGGCGGGCGCTCGCCGGCACCATCGGGCGGCGTCGTCACCGCGGGCGGCCGGGGCGAGCGGGGCGGCGGGTCCAGGGCCCGGGCCGACCGGTCGGCCACCAGACGCAGCGCATCCGGCGGCAGCCAGCCCTCGCCGCCGGAGCCCGCGAACGCCTCGCACACCTCCCGCAGTCCGGCCGCGGTAGGCCGTCCCGCGGGCCGCTTCGCCAGGCACGCGGTGATCACCCCGGCCAACTCCGGCGGCAACAGCGCGTCGAGCCCGTCGACGTCCGGCTCCTCGTGGACCGTGCGGTACAGCACCGCGCCGGGGTCCCCGGTCCCGAACGGCCGCCGCCCGGTGGTCGCGTACGCCAGTACGCAGCCCAGCGCGAACACGTCGCTGGGCGCCGCCACCTCGTCCCCCGAGACCCGCGTCTGCTCCGGGGCGAGGTACCCCGGCGTGCCGATCACCGCGTCCGGCGCGGTGAGCACCGTCAGGCCCGCGCCCTGGGCGATGCCGAAGTCGATCAGCCGGGGGCCGTCCAGGGCGAGCAGGATGTTGCCCGGCTTGACGTCCCGGTGCACCAGGCCCGCCGCGTGGACCTCCGTCAGGGCCTGCGCCAGCCGGGCACCGAGCACGGCGACGGCGTCCCCCGGCAGCGCACCGAGCGACGCGACCGCTTCGGCGAGCGAGGGGCCGGCCACGAACGCGGTCGCCAGCCAGGGCGCCGCGGCCTCCGCGTCGGCCGCCGTCACCGGGACCAGCCACCGCCCGACGAGCCCGCGCGCCAACTGCACCTCGCGGCGGAACCGGGCCCGGAACGCCGGGTCGGCGGCGTGCTCGGCGCGGATCACCTTCAGGGCGACGGGCGTGCCGTCGGCGCCGCGGGCCAGATAGACCGTGCCCATGCCGCCCGACCCGAGCCGGGCGAGCAGCCGGTGCCCGCCGAGCGACTCGGGGTCCTCGGGCCGTAGTGCGCGCATGTGGTGTCCCTCGCCGTCCCTCCCTGTTTGTACGGTCCGTGCCGAGCCGTCAGGCGGGCACGTTCACGGGGCCGACATAGGTGAACCGACCCTTCCTGACCGTGTGGTGGTGCACCTCCTTGGCCTTCAAATGACGGCTGTCGTTGAACGCGAAGGTGTGCGTCAACCCCTTGAACTGGACCTTCGTCAGGGCGTCGGCCAACTGCCGGCGGCCGCCGTCGGGACGGAGCGCGGAGATCCGGTCGACCAGCATGCGGGTCGCGTCGTACGCCTCCGCCGCACCGGCCGTCGGGGCGGCGCCGTAGCGCTTGCGGTAGGCGCTCGCGAAGGACCGCACCGGCGCGGCGTCGGGTCCGACGTGGGACGTGACCGTCTGCCAGCCCTCGCTCGCGGGGCCCGCGGCATCGATGAAGTCCGCCGTCGCCGAGTGCAGGTCGAGGAAGCGGGGCCAGGCGAGACCGCGTTCGCGCAGGGTGCGCGCCACCGTGGCGGCCCGCCGCGGCGTGCCCGTGTAGAAGAGGGCGTCCACGTTGCGCGCGAGCATGTCGGCCAGCACGGAATCCGGCCGGGCCCGCTCCGGGACCACCCGCACGAGCAGGTCGAGGCCGAGCATCCGGGCCGACTGGGTGGTCAGGTAGGTCAGCTCCCAGCGGGTGAGGCCGCCCACGCGGTCGACCAGCAGCGCCGGCCGCTTGGCGCCCAGCGCGGCGATCGCCGCCATCGTCCCGTAGGACGTGTACGGGCCCACCGGGGCGGCCTGGAAGTACCACTTCGGGGACGCGCGCAGCACGGCATTGGCGGTGATCGTCGAGACCTCGGACACCGAGACCAGCGGCAGCACGGCCCGCTCGTACAGCTCCAAGGCGCCGGTGAGCGAGTCGGGCCCGGTCGGGCCGATGACGGCCAGCACCTTCGGGTCGCTCGTCAGCGTCCGTGCCGCGCCTGCGGCACGGGCCGTCTCGCCCTTGTCGTCCATCACGTCGAGCAGGAGCGTGAACGGCTTGTCCGCCCGGTCGTTGAACTCCTCCACCGCCAGCCGGGCGGCCCGCGCCTGCGCGCTGCCCTCGGCCTTCCGCGGGCCGCTGAGGTCCGCGTGGACGGCGATGGTCCGCGTCGGGCCGGCCGCGGGCTTCTTCCCGTCGTCGCGTAGCCCCCACCACAGGGCCGTCCCGCCGCCCGCCGCCACCAGCGCCGCACCCCCGGCGGCCAGCGCGAGGAACCGGCGCCGCGCCGGCGCGGGCTGCGGCCCGTCGCCGTCCGACGCCAGCGTCGGCTCGATGCCCGGCAGCGCCAGCATCGCGTCCGAGCGCCGGGCGATCAGCAGCACCACCGGATCCGGCAGCCAGTCGACGGAGCCCTCCGGCGCGTCCTCGGTGAGCGCCTCGTCCACCTCGGCCGCGCTGGGCCGGTCCGCCGGGTCCTTGGCGAAACAGCGCCCGAGCAGCTCCCGTAGCTCCTCGTCCTGGACGCCCGTCAGATCGGGCGCGTCGTGCACGGTGCGGTACAGCAGCGCGTCCACCGCGCCGGCGCCGAACGGCAGCCGGCCCGTGGCGGCGTGGACCAGCACGCAGGCCAGTGAGAACACGTCGCTCGCCGCCCCCACCTCGCGGGCCCGCGCCTGCTCGGGGGAGAGGAACCCCGGCGTGCCCACCACCACGCCGGCCGAGGTCAACTCGGTCGCCTCGGCCGACGTGGAGCGGGCGATGCCGAAGTCGATCAGCCGCGGGCCGTCCATCGCCAGCAGCACGTTGCCCGGCTTGACGTCCCGGTGCACCAGACCCGCCGCGTGCACCGCGGCCAGCGCCCGCGCGAGCACCTTCCCCAACAGCCGCACCGCCCGCGACGGCAGCGCACCGCACTCCACGACCGCCTCGGCCAGCGACGGCCCCGGCACGAACGCCGTCGCGAGCCACGGCGACGCGGCCTCCGTGTCCGCGTCCAACACCGGCACCACCCACGGGCTCTGCACCTGCCGGGCGGTGACCACCTCGCGCCGGAAGCGGGCCCGGAACGACTGCTCCTCGGCGTACTCGGGTTGGATCACCTTCACCGCGGCCAGATCGCCGTTCCCGGCGCGCGCGAGATAGACCACGCCCATGCCGCCCGCGCCCAGCCGGCCGAGCAGCCGGTAGCCGCCGAGGCGCGAGGGGTCGGAAGGAAGCAGCCGATCCATCACTCGCCCTCCTTCCCGGCGGAGACTTCGGCGGACTTCCCGGCCGGGGAGGGCTCACCGGCCTTCCCCTTGGGCTGGCCCCCCATCTCCTTGCGCGCCCGGGACTCCATCGCCGGCAGCGCCTCGATGACGATCGGCATCAACGAGTCCGCGTCGTACCCGCGGCCCCCGCACACCGACGTCGAGATCACCAAGGAGCCGTACGTCACCTGCTGCCACCAGTACGGAAAAGGTCCGCCGTGCTTCTCACTGATGCACTCCCCGGACTCGTTCAGCGAGTCCTCGCTGAACAGGTTGGCGCCCTCGCCGCGTTTGAACGGCTGCGGTATCAGCTTGACCAACCGTTCGCCCTTGCGCAGCACCTGTTCCTGACAGTGGAGGGACTCCTCCAACATCCGGGACTGCTCCCAGGCGGCGTCCAGGGCCGTCCGGTGCACCGTGACCGTGGCCGAGAGCCGCACCCGCCCCTTGCCACCGGTCGGCGGCACCTCGAAGTGCCGGGTGAGCGAGGCCAGTACGTCCTTCGGCAACGGCTTGCGGTTCCAGACGCAACCGTCCTCCAGCACCGACCAGGTGCGCGGATCGCTCTCGTACGGCGCGGCCTTGCTCACCTCGATGCCGAAGTCCTTGGGCCCGGCGATCAACTTCCCGACCAGCTCCCGAGCCCGCTCCGGCGACGTGGGTTGCAACGCGGCGTCCGCCCCCGCCATCGGCTCCACCGGCGACACGGCCGGATCCGGCGACGCGACGACGACACCGTCCGCAGCCGCCTTCCCCTCCGCCCCGCCCCCGGTGCATCCCGCCACCAGCACTCCGCACACGGCAAGGGTTCCCCACCCCAACCGGGCTCTCCCATACGTCACGATCCCCGCCCTTTGCATCGTGTCCGCCCGACCCGCCCTCCGACGCGCCGCCCACCCGCGCTCCTGTGCGCCGGTCCGCGCCCTTAGCGATGCGTGCCGGACGCCGTACGGTTCCCGGGCGAGGCGGACGGAATCGTATCCTTGATCTGTCAACGGAGTCCGTCGAAAGCCGAGTTGCTTGACCTGGTGCCACCACCTCCGACTGTGCCGGGGGCGCGAAAGCAGCGCGCCGGCGCGCGCAAGCGGCGCCCCGTCCCGTGCTGCGGATTCCGCTTTCCGCCCGCGCCGAGGGTGGATACCCTGCCCTCGCCTGGGCGCAGCGATACAGGGGGAGTCAGTATGTCCATCAGGCCGCAGTACCGGCGTGTGTCCGCGCTGCAGCGACAGTTCTTCAACCGAGAAGGCACGCTTGCCGCCTACGACGAGGAGCTGGGGGCCATCGGCGACGGTCCACGCATCCTGAACGTCGTCGGCGTCGGCGGCATCGGGAAGTCCCGACTGCTCCAGGAGTTACGCAACCGCAGCCCGGAGGGCTGCCGCACCGCCCGCCTCGACCTGCAATTGCCGACCATGCGTCAGCAAGAGGACGCCCTCGCCGTGCTCCGGATGGAGTTCGGGGCGCAGGGGGTGCGGTTCGACCGGTTCGACATCGCCTACGCCGTGCTCTGGCAGCGCGTGCACCCCCAGCTGCAACTGAACCGGCGGAACACCCCCTTCGCGGAGGAGAGCGACATCCTGACGCGGATCCTCGACGACGCGATGGGCATCCCGGTCTTCGGCACGGCAGCCGGCCTGGTGCGGCTCACGGGTCACGCGGTCAAGAACCGCCAGCGCCGTCAGCGGATCGAGTCCGATCCCACCCTGAACGAACTCGACGGGCTCAGCAACGCGGAGTTGGGCCACGCGGTCTCCTACCTCTTCGCAGACGAACTGCGGGCCTCCACGGACGAGGCGTCCTACGTCGTGTACGTCGATGCCTACGAGGCGCTCGTCCCCACGCCCCTGCCCGGCGGTCGCAGCTTCGGCACCGACGCCTGGCTGCGCGACCTGCTCGGCCAACTGCACGGCGGGTTGACCGTGCTGGCCAGCCGCGAGCCCTTGCCTTGGGCGGCGTACGACCCCGAATGGGAGTCGGTGATCAGGCGGACCGACATCGACGGCCTGCCCATGGACGCCCGTCTCGAACTGCTCGCCCAGGCAGGCATCACGGAAATCCCCCGACAGCGTTCGATCGCGGAGGCCAGCGAAGGCGTGCCCTTCTACCTGCATCTGGCGGTCGACACCCATCTGCAGAACGCGGCACAGCAGGAGCACTCCGCCACCTCCGAGGAGATCGTCCAAAGGTTCCTCCAGCACGTCGCCCCGGACGAGGTGCGCATCCTGGAACTGCTGAGCGCGGCCAGGACCTTCGACTTCGGGGTGTTCCAGGCCATCTCACGCGCCTTCGACTTGCCCGCGAACCTACTTGTCTGGGAATCGCTCACCGCCTACTCCTTCGCCTACCCCCTGCCCGACGACTGGTACCGGCTGCACCAGTTGATGATCGGAGCCCTGCAACGACACCGGTCACCTGCGGTCCAGCGACAGGTGCACGGTGTACTGCGCACCCACTGGGAGGGGCTCGCCGATCAGATGGAAGGCGGTGCGGGACCGAGTGGGGGCAGGGCCCGTCTCTCGCCCCTGCGCGAGGCCGTTTACCACGGGCTGCTCGCTGCCGACATCACTCCGGAGGAGATTCAGCGGCATGCCGACCGGGCCGTCGTGCTGAGCGGCCGGCAAGCCGTCGACGGCATTGTGAAGGACCTCAGGCAGTACCTGGCGGAGACGGTCGGGGAACGGGGCGAGGCGGCGCCGGCAAGCTTCCACGACGCCGCGGACTGCCTCGACGCCGAGTCGAAACTGGAGATGGGCAACGCCGCGGGCGCCATTGCACTCACTCCGCATCTGGACCGGCCGGTACGGGACCTGGTGTCCGCGAGGCTCGCACTCGCGGGCGCCAACGCCCGCCGCATCGCCGGTCAGAGCAGTCTGGCGGCCACGATCTTCGAACGCGTCTGGACGGAGCACGGAGGCGAGGCACGCCCCGCCGCCGGCCTCTGCGTCGCCGACCTCCGCATGTGGCAGGGCGACTTCCCCGGAGCGTTCTCGCTGGCGGAAGAGGTGCACGGGATCTGCACCGGCGACGAAGCGGTCATCCGGGGCGATCTCAAGCGACTCATGCACCTAGGGCACCGCTTCCTGATGGACTTCGACAGCTCAGGGCAGCTCCTCGCCGAGGCCGAGGCCGAGTACCGGGCGTCGAACGCGCTGGTGGGCCTGGCGAACGTGCTGACGAACCGGGCCGAGCTGTACGCCTTCACGGATCCGCAGGCCGCGGTGGAGGCCGCATCGACGGCGTTGGAGGTGCAGCGTGACTTCGGGGCGCAGCATGAAATCGGCAAGGCGTACACCGCCATGGCCATGGCACAGACCCGCCTGGGGCAGTACGACCGGGCTTCGTCCTCCTTCCTGAACGCCAACACAGCCCTCGACCGGGCCGGTTACCGCTCGGGCCGGGCTCGGGCCGATATGTTCCGGGCCTTCCTCCTGCTGCGGCAGGGCGATCGGCAGGGCACCCGCGAACTACTGGTGCACGCGGCCCGGGAATTCGTGGCCTGCCAGGTCTATCCCTCGCTGATCCTGGCGATCCATCGGGCCGCCGAGCGGATCGGCATCGACGATCCCGAGCTGGTGACGCTCGCCGACCGGGCTCGCCCCGTCGTGCGTCCGCTCACCACCCTCGACGAACTCCAACGGCGCACCGACTCCGTCCTCGCCACGTTCCTGGAGGTGGGCGCGTGAACTGGCGGGCGCTGTACGAGGAAGCCCGACGCTCGGGCGAAGTCGCAGCCGGCTATTACAACCGGAACGTCGGCGTGCCGACACCCGACGGGAAGGTGAACGTCCGCATCCCCATCGACGGCGCGGACGTCATGGACGTGCGGGTGTGGCACGAGGAGGACGTGCTCGCGTGCATCCGGCCGTACGTCTCCCGCGCACCCGAGCTGCGCCATGTGTCGCCGACTCCCCGCTTCCAGGTCCACCACTTCATCGAGGGCCGGGTGTTGGACGGATTCTCCCCGCGGGGGAGCGCGGTACCGGACCATGTGATCGGCGACGTGGTGGACGTGATGGACCAACTCGCCCGCATCCCGCAGGAGAAGGCACTGCCGCTGCCGGCCGACTGGCCGGCCTCAGGTGACAGCGGTGGGTTCGGCCGGCTGCTGGCCCGACTCACCCGGCAGATCCACGACGCGCACCGGGAAGCGTACGGTCCGGTGTTCGCCGCCTTCAGGATCCCGGACGAGCCGCTCGCCGTCCTCGAACCGCGGTGGGACGCGTTGACCGGTCGACCGTTCGTCGTGCTGCACGCCGACCTCCACCGCAAGAACATGATCGTCTCCGGCGGTGCGACTTGGTTTCTGGACTGGGAGTTGGCGTTGTGGGGTGACCCCCTCTACGAGATCGCGGTCCACTTCCACAAGATGGACTACCCCGACCACCAGCGCGCCGAGGTCCTGAAGAAGTGGCGCAGTCGGCTGCCGGCGAGGTGCACGGCCGGGCCGGACGCGGAGTTGGACCTGTACTTGGCGCACGAGCGCGTCAAGTCGGCGATCGTCGACACGATCCGCTACTCGAAGCAACTCGCGGGGGCGGACGAACGCGTACGGGCGTTCCTCGTCGGTCGTTTGGCACGGAAGGTGAACGCGGCTCGGGCGGTGTGGGGCGAGGCTCCCACCCTGACTCCGGAGCGGGTTGCTCGGGTCCTGGCGCCGTGGGTAGAGAGATAGACATGGACGCCATGGCGCTGTACGAAGAGGCATGCGCGCACGAGAACGCGCTGTCAGGGTTCTACAACCGCAACGTACGGGTGGAGAGCGGCTCCGGGCCCGTACTGGTGCGGATTCCGGGCCCCGGTGCAGAGCCGATGGACCTCACCCTCTGGCCGGAGCCCGACGTGCTGGAGGCGATCCGGCCGTACGTGACCCGGGCGCCACGGCTCGTGCACGCCGGCGTCGATCCGGTCTTCCAGATCCACGAGTTCATCGAGGGGCGCCGGGTCGACGAGATCGCGCAGGACCGCAAACCGTTGCCGGACCTCGTCCTCGACGGTGTGGAGCAGTTCTTCGCGGAGGTCCTGGCGGTGCCGGCTGCAGCCCTCGGCGCCGCGCCGGCCGATTGGCCGGGAGACGGGGACACCCGGGGATTCGCCCGGCTCGTCCTCGGCTTCGCTCGAGGGCTACGGGATCGGGCGGACGCTTCGACGAATGCCCTGTACCGAGCGCTCGGCGTGCCTGACGACCCGTGCGGGCTGCTTCTCGAACGTGCGGACGTAGAGCTCGTCCAGCGGCCCTTCCGGTTGCTGCACGGGGACGTCCACCGGAAGAACATGATCCTCTCGGACGGGGCTGGTCTGGTCGTCCTGGACTGGGAGCTCGCCTTGTGGGGGGATCCCGTCTACGATCTCGCCGATCACCTGCACAAGACGGCGTACACGGCGTCGGACCGCGCCAGGGTCATCGCGGGTTGGGAACGGGCGGCCCCGGTCGACTGCCGGGCCGGAGCAGCGGCCGGACTAGCCTTCTACCTCGGCTGCGAGGAGATGAAGTCCGCCCTGGTGGACACGGTGCGCTGGGGGCGTCGCATCGCCGCGGCCGAAGTCGACCGCGAACGCCGGGTGCTGGCCGAGGAACTGCGCGCGAAGCTCCTCGCGGCGGGCGAGCACTGGGTCGGCGGTCCGACGCCCGATGCAGCCGAGATCGAGGAAGCGGTGCTGCGCCTGCTGGGGTGAGAGTGCGCCTGTGACGTCACCTGTACGTCGAAGCCCACCGCCAGCCACGCGCCCGCATTGCCCTCGCCGACCCCTGACTGCCCCGCCTGACACCTGGCCCCGCCCTCGCAGGCAACCTCGGTGGGGAATTCGCCCTCTTCTTGATTGAACGTCAGCCGGACGGAGGTCACGTCCGGAGGTGAGGGCTGCCCTGACGGCGTTCGTGGGGCCGGTCCTGGAATCGGACGTAGTTGCATATGTTGCAACCAATCACGATTTCAGCGATAGATCTGGCATCTCAAGTCATCTAGGTATTGCGCCAGTCATATGCCCATGCCTTAGTGTCACGTCCAATCGCGTTCGAACGCGATCGATCATCGATCAACTCCCTGTCTCAGCAGACTCCTTGGAGGAGTGTGAGCATGAGCAAGAAGAACTCCGATCGACCCCTAGGCCGTCGTTCCGTCCTGACCGGTGCCGCCGTCGTCGCCGGTGGTGCGGCCGTGGCCGCCGCGTTGCCCGCGAACGCGCGGGCAGCGGTCGGCGCGTCCGGGACGGGCGGTGCCGGCGGTGCCGGTGCGACCTCGGCGCTCGCCGATCTGGTCGACGTCGCTCCGCAGGACCCGCGCTACCCGGACCTGGTGCGCGGGACCAATCAGCGCTGGGTCGCCAGCCCCGAGCAGGTGCGGCTGGTCACCACGCCGGACCAGGCGCTGCGGGCGGTGCGCGAAGCGGCCTCCGCGAACAAGCGGTTGACCGTGCGCAGCGGCGGCCACTGTTACGAGGACTTCGTCTTCAACAAGGACGTGCAGGTCGTCGTCGACCTGTCGGCGATGAACCAGGTGTACTACGACACCCAGGAGAGCGCCTTCGTCGTCGAGGCCGGGGCGTCCAACCTCCAGGTGTACGAGACCCTCTACAAGCTGTACGGGGTCACCATCCCCGCGGGCTCCTGCGCCTCCGTCGGCACCGGCGGTCACATATCCGGCGGTGGCTACGGCCTGCTCTCCCGGCTGATGGGGCTGACCGTCGACTACCTGCACGGCGTCGAGGTCGTCTGCGTCGACGCGAACAGAAACGCCCACCTGGTCAAGGTCACCCGCAACACCCCCGCCGACACCCCCGAAGGCGCCCGCAAGCGGGACCTGCTGTGGGCCCACACCGGAGGCGGCGGCGGGAACTTCGGGCTGATCACCCGCTACTGGCTGCGGGACCCCAAGGCGCAGGGCACCAACCCGGAACAGGCGCTGCCCAAGCCGCCCTCCGAGGTCCTGGTGCACGCGGCGTCCATCAAGTGGAACCAGGTCACCCAGGGCTCCTTCACCCGACTGGTGAGGAACTGGGGGACCTGGCACGAGCAGAACAGCGCGCCCGACTCGCCCTACCGCTCGCTCTTCGGGCTGCTGAAGCTCAACCACATCTCCAACGGGCAGATCGGTCTGATCACCCAGATGGACGCCACCGTCCCCGACGCCCGCGGTCTGTTCGACCGGTACATCCAGGCCGTGTTCGCCGGGGTCAGCGCCCCGCTGGGGGCGATGACGACGCGCATGGGGGAGCACCAGGCCCTCGTGCAGTTCCAGGAACCGCGCCGGCTCCCCTGGTACATCGCCACCGACTCCCTCAGCGGCGGCAGCCCCCACCTGTACGGCAAGTACAAGTCGTCGTACGCGAAGAAGGGCTTCTCCGACTTCCAGATCGCGGCGCTGTACAAGCACCTCTCCAACACGGCGTACCAGAACGGCGACGCCCTGGTGCAGGTCGACTCGTACGGCGGACAGATCAACACCGTCAAGTCCGCCGACACCGCGGTGCCGCAGCGCGACTCCGTGCTGAAGCTGCAGTTCCAGACCTACTGGACCGACCCGACCACCGAAGCGGGTCACGTGCAGTGGATACGGGAGCTGTACCGGGACATGTACGCGGAGACCGGCGGCGTACCCGTACCCGGGCCGGTCAACGACGGCTGTTACATCAACTACCCCGACAAGGACCTAGGAGACCGGGCCTGGAACACCTCGACGACGAGTTGGCAGAGCCTGTACTACGCGGGCAACTACCCGCGTCTACAGCAGGCCAAGAAGGCGTGGGACCCGACGAACTTCTTCCACCACGCCCAGTCGATCCGCCTGCCGTAACACCGACCGGATCGCGTAAGCCCGGACTCATGCCCCTGCGTCCGGGGTTGCCGACACACCTCGGTGGATCGACGACCTGCATGTGAACACACGCGGGCCGGGACCGCTTCCCAGCGGTCCCGGCCCGTCGTGCTGCGTCGCGTCATGCCGCTCTGCGTCCTGCTGCGACGCCTACTGACCGGCGGCCGGCGGCGTGCACGGCTGGGTCGGGCCCGACGGCGGGAAGAGCAGGGCGCGCAACTCGCGGATCTCGCACTCGGTGGCCACCAGGTCGAGCGTCTCGAACGCCAGGTCCCACTCGACCGCGCCGGCCGCATCGCGGGTGAAGCGCTCGGTGATGCCGTACGTGATGTCCCGGTTCTCGGGTCCGACGACGGCGCGCCCCACCCACTCGCGGTAGGTCACGTCGCCCCGGCGCACGGTGTGGCCGGGCGTCAGGTTCAGTGCGTGAGCCTGGGTGAAGAAGCGCTCCAGATAGGCGCGGGCGTCCTGTCGGTTCACCAGGGGGGCGTCGAGGCCCGGCCCGGTGAGCTTCGCCAAGTCGTCCACGCCCGCCACCAGCGCCGCGGAGTCCCGGGTGTTCCACGCGGTGAGCCGGTCGTCGGTGCGGGGCTGGGCCGGCGGCACCGGGGTCAGGCCGGCGAAGAGCTTCGGCAGCGTGGGCGCCATCGTGCGGAAGAGCTCCGTCTGGTCCCAGAAGCGCCGCCCCTGCGCCACGTTGCTGCCGTCGAGCACCAGCCGGTGGGTGGTGATGTAGTTGAAGGGGGTCCTCGTCTCCGTGCCCCCGGACTGGTTTCGTACGGCCACCGTTCCGGTGTTGCGGGCCTTCACG
Source organism: Streptomyces sp. NPDC017979 (assembly GCF_044328175.1). NCBI lineage: Bacteria > Bacillati > Actinomycetota > Actinomycetes > Kitasatosporales > Streptomycetaceae > Streptomyces > Streptomyces sp. NPDC017979. The sequence goes on from NZ_JBIRGU010000008.1 coordinate 75,451, forward strand.
TACACCACCCGGCCGTCCTTCGACGACACCGTGCCCGGCAGGGGCTCGAACTTGTAGTCCGGCACCTCCTTGAGGAGGCTCTTCATCTGGGCGCAGATGGCCGCAGCGCCGATCGGCGCCGCCAGACCGGTGTCCATCAGCGTGCCGTCGGGGGTGAAGAGTTGCATGTACGCCTCCACCGTCGGCTGCTCGCCCCACGCCTGGTAGTCGGCCATGAAGGCGGCGGCGTCGGGCGGCAGCGGCGCGCGCTCGGCCCGGGCCGCGGGCGCCGGGGTGGAGTACGACGCGCACGGGTCGGCGGGGCCGGTCGCCGAGGCCGTGCCCGAGCCGAGCGGGACCAGGGCGGCGGCGGTGGCGAGGACGAGGAGGGAGGTGGTGAGGCGGCGTCGCATGGTGCGCTCCTGGGCAGGTGGGTACGGGGGCGTGCGCCCGGCTGCGGGCCGTTCGCCCGTGCCGTGCCCACAGTCTGTCGTTGCCTCCGCCACCTGGGCGATTACCTCTGACGTCATGGTCAACGACCCGTCAAGTGCGCTTGTGGAGCGGCCCATTCAGAAGGCGATGCGGGCACGGACGGGCAGGTGGTCGCTCCCGGTCCGCTCCAGGGTCGAGACCTGAGTGACCTGCCCCGAGCGCACCAGCACCTGGTCGATCCGGGCGAGCGGCCGGGATGCCGGCCAACTGAAGGCGAACGGGTCCTTCGGAGCGTTCAGTTGGGAGTGGACGGGATCGAGTCCGCGGTCCCGGGTGGTGGAGTTGAGGTCGCCGAGCAGCACCAGCCGCTCCACCTCCTCCGCGCGGATCGCCGCCGCCAGCAGCCCGGCGCTCTCGTCGCGGCGTTCGGTGGTGAAGCCGGTCGCGGACACCCGCACCGACGGCAGGTGGGCGACGTACACCGCCACCTCGCCGTGCGGGGTGCGCGCCGTCGCCCGCAGGCCCCGGTTCCACCCGTCGGGGATGCCCTGCGGCTTGACGTCCACCGGGCGCGCGTCCACGAGCGGATGGCGCGACCAGAGGCCGACCGTGCCGACGACCGCGTGGTGCGGGTACTCGTCGGCCAGCGCCGTGCGGTACGCCTCGCGGGTGTCGTCGGTGACCTCCTGGAGTGCGACGAGGTCGGCCCGCTCCCGCACCAGCGCCCGCGCCGTCCCCGCCACGTCCCGGTTCTCGTCGCTGACGTTGTGCTGGAGCACCGTGAGGTCGTACGCGGCGTTCTCGTCCGCGAAGAACGTCCCGCCGTACGCGACCGTCCACGCCGCCACCGGCAAGAGCGCCGCGCCGACCGCGACCGCCGAGCGGCGCACCAGCGCGACCGGCACCAGCGGCAGCACCGCCAGGCCGAGCCAGGGGAGGAAGGTCTCCAGCAGGCTGCCCAGGCGCGGGCCGCCGTTCGGCACCAGGCCGGGGAAGAGCAGCAGCAGCGACGTCAGCAGCCCCGCCGCGGCCGTCGCGCACTCCCACGTCCCGAGCCGGCGCCAACGGCGCCCGCGCCCGTCCTTCGCGGCTTCCTTCGCCCGCCCCATGAGCGTCCCCAACCCCAGACATCAGTAGAAGTCAAAAGTTCAACGTATCGTCCACGACGACGTCGGCCGAAGGGCGGGCGGTTGCGCCGACGGGAGGTCGGCCCGTGTGCATCAGCCCACGTGGACGCGGGGGCGGCGGGCCGGGTCGGGCTCGGCGCGGCGCAGCACCTCGCGGGTCACCGGCGCCGTCTCGCCCTCGCCGAAGACCAGGAACTTCAGCAGGTGGCTCACCGGGTGGCCCTCGGTCCAGGTGAAGTACGCGTGCGGCACCTCGCCCGTGCGGTCCCGCAGCCGCATCAGCACCGCCGCGATGGTGTTGGGGACGGTGGGGCCCGACACCCGCAGCCGGCGCACCCCGTGCGCCTCCGAACCGCGGACCGCCAGGTCCTCGGTGAAGTCGGAGGAGTCCCGGATGACGACTTCGAGGAACAGCACCGGGCGCCGGCCCGGGAGGTGGGTGTCCTCGCGCTTGCGGTACTCCGCGGCCCGGTACTCCGACTTGGTGTGCACGCTGGGGTCGTGCGCGATCAGCCGCAGCGGACCGCGCGCCGCCGCCTCGTCGATGAACCGCTCCGCGGTCCGGTCGAAGACGACGGCCTCCGCGCGCAGCTCGAAGGAGCGGTGGATCCGGGAGGCGAAGGAGGTCACCAGGATCGCGAAGATGAACAGGCCGGCGATCTTGATGCCGTCGGGGCGCTCGATCACGTTGGTGACCGTGGTGTAGAGGAACACGGCCGTGATCAGGCCGAAGCCGACCATCGCCCGGTGGTCGCCGCTGTGCCGGGCGAAGACGGTCACCGCGAGCGCCGCGGAGAGCATCAGCACCAGGACGCCGGTGGCGTACGCGCCGCTCTGTCGGTCCACGTTCGCGTCGAAGTAGAGCGTGATGCCGACGGCGATCGCCATGAAGACCAGCACGAGCGGGCGCACCGCCCTGGTCCACTCGGGTGCCATGCCGTAGCGGGGGAGGAAGCGCGGGACCAGGTTCAGCAGCCCGGCGAGCGCGGAGGCACCCGCGAACCACAGGATGCAGATGGTGGAGACGTCGTACGCCGTGCCGAAGACCTCGCCCAACTCCTGGTGCGCGAGATAGGCGAGGGCGCGGCCGTTCGCGGGGCCGCCGGACTGGAAGTCGCCCTCCGGGATCAGCATCACCGTGGCGAGGCTGGACAGCAGGAGGAAGCTGCTCATGATGAGCGCGGCCGTGGTCAGCAGCTTGCGGGTGTCGCGGATGCGGCCGGCCGGGTTGGCGTACGTGTCCGTCGCATCGCCCTTGATCTGCGGCATCACCGCGACGCCGGTCTCGAAGCCGGACATGCCGAGCGCCAGCTTCGGGAAGACGATCAGCGCCACCCCGATCATCGCCAGCGGCGAGGAGTGCTCGCCCAGCATCGCGTGCCACCAGTCGCCGACGACGACCGGGCCGGTCGCCACCCGCCACGCGGACGCCGCGATCACCACCAGGTTCAGCAGCAGGTAGACCGAGACCAGCGGCACCGCGACGCCGATGGCCTCCCGGAAGCCCTTGAGGAAGACCGCGCCGAGCAGGCCGATGAGGCAGAGCGTGATCCACAGGTTCTCGCCGTGCAGCCAGCCGGGTGCGTAGGGGTTCTCCACGATGTGCGCGGAGGCGTCCGCGGCGGAGAGCGTGATGGTGATGATGAAGTCCGTGGCCGCGAACCCCAACAGCACCAGGACCAGCAGCTTCCCCGTCCACCACGGCAGCAGCCGCTCCAGCATCGCGATGGAGCCCTCGCCGTGCGGGGAGCGCCGGGCCACCCGCCGGTAGACCGGCAGCGCGCCGAAGAGCGTCAGCGCGATCAGCACCAGGGTGGCCAGCGGGGAGAGCAGCCCGGCGGCGAGCACCGCGATGCCGGGGGCGTAACCGAGGCTGGAGAAGTAGTCCACACCGGTCAGGCACATCACCCGGTACCAACGGTGGCCCTTGGCCTCGGCGGGCGGGGTGCCGTGCGGGCCGGGGTGCCGGGCGGTCTGCTCGCTCAGTCCCTGGAGCAGCCAGGAGCGGCAGCGGGCCGCGGCGCCCGTCGCGCCGGCGCTGCGCGGCTGCGTCTCGGCCATGCGCGCTCCCTGTCCCGGGCCGGAAGCCGGCGGATCGGCCCTTCGACCCGACCCGCCGCGCACCGCACCCTCGTACCGCACCGACGGCCCCCTGACCTGCGGACCGGCGGCCTCGGGGACATCCTCACCCGACCGCGCGCTCCCGGCAGCACGTACGGACTCCGTACAGGTTGCGTCAAGAGGGCTGACCGCGCCGTATGGGACGTGTCAACGCGGGGCGGCGAACCCCCCGAAAGGAGGTTTCCTCGAACAGTCCGAAAACCGTGCAGTTCCGATCCGAGCAGGAGTTCACGATGGCCGACCTGGCCTTCGTCGTCACCACGATCGCGGTGTTCGCGCTGGTGGCTCTCATCGCCAAGGGGGTGGCGAAGCTGTGACCGTCGAAAACGTCGTCGGCCTGATCGTCGCCGTCGCCCTCCTGGGCTATCTCGTCCTCGCCCTTCTGTACCCGGAGAGGTTCTAGCCCCGATATGAGTCCCGTACTTGCCGGTGTGCTCCAGGTGTTGGCGCTGATCGTGGCGCTCGCCCTGGTCCACCGCCCGCTGGGCGACTACATGGCCCGGGTCTACACCTCCGACAAGCACCTGCGCGGAGAGAAGTGGATCTACAAGGCCATCGGTGCCAACCCGACCACGCAGATGCGCTGGCCCGCCTACCTCAGGGGCGTCCTGGCCTTCTCCGCCGTGTCGGTCCTCTTCCTCTACCTGCTCCAGCGCCTCCAGGGGGCGCTGCCGGGCTCGCTCGGCTTCCAGTCGATCGACCCCGACCAGGCGTTCAACACCGCCGCCTCCTTCGTCTCCAACACCAACTGGCAGTCCTACTACGGCGAACAGGCCATGGGCCACGTCGTGCAGACCGGCGGCCTGGCGGTGCAGAACTTCGTCTCCGCCGCCGTCGGCATGGCCGTGGCCGTCGCCCTGGTGCGCGGCTTCGCCCGCAGCGCCACCGGTGAGCTGGGCAACTTCTGGGCCGACCTGGTGCGCGGCGTCGTGCGCATCCTGCTGCCGATAGCGGTGATCGGCGCGATCCTGCTGGTGTCCATGGGCGCCATCCAGAACTTCGCCGGCATCCACGAGGTCGGCCAGTTCATGGGCGGCAGCCAGGAGTGGAACGGCGGCGCGGTCGCCTCCCAGGAGGTCATCAAGGAGCTGGGCACCAACGGCGGCGGCTACTTCAACGCCAACTCCGCCCACCCCTTCGAGAACCCGAACCCGCTCTCCAACCTGCTGGAGATCTTCCTCATCCTGGTGATCCCGCTGTCGATCACCCGCACCTTCGGCCGGATGGTCGGCAACGTCAAGCAGGGCTACGCCATCCTCGGCACGATGCTGCTGATCTGGATCGGCTTCGTCGCCCTGATGATGTGGACCGAGTTCGCCCACCCGGGCGCGGCCTTCCAGGACGCCGGCGGCGCCTTCGAGGGCAAGGAGGTCCGGTTCGGGATCGGCGGTTCGTCGATCTTCGCGGTCTCCACCACCCTCACCTCCACCGGCGCGGTCAACAGCTTCATGTCGTCCTTCACCGGCTACGGCGGCGGCATCGCGATGCTCGGCATGCAACTGGGCGAGATCGCCCCCGGCGGCGTCGGCTCCGGCCTCTACGGCATGCTGATCATGGCGATCATCGCGGTGTTCATCGCCGGGCTCATGGTCGGTCGCACGCCCGAGTACCTCGGCAAGAAGATCGGCACCCGCGAGATCAAGTTCGCGGCCTGCTACATCCTGATCACGCCCACGCTGGTGCTCGGCTTCACCGCGCTCGCGATCGCGCTGCCGACCCCGCCGGAGTCCATGACCAACACCGCGGAGATGGCCGTCGGCGGCTCAGGGGCCCACGGCTTCTCCGAGATCCTCTACGCCTACACCTCCGGCGCCAACAACAACGGCTCCGCCTTCGCCGGCCTGAACGCCGACACCGAGTGGTTCAACACCACCATCGGACTCGCGATGCTGCTGGGCCGCTTCCTGCCGATGGTGTTCGTCCTCGCGCTCGCCGGCTCGCTTGCCGAGCAGAAGCCGGTCCCCGCCACCGCGGGCACCCTGCGCACCGAAAAACCGCTGTTCACCGGCTTGCTCGTGGGCACCATCCTGATCATTACCGGACTCACCTACTTCCCGGCGCTGGCGCTGGGTCCGCTCGCCGAAGGGCTCGCGTCATGAGCACGATCACTCCGACCCGAGCGCCCCACTCGGACGTGCCCACCGGGCACAAGCCGGACGGGGGGCGCGTCGGCGGGGGTCTGTTCGACCCCAAGCAACTCCTGAAGTCCCTCCCCGACGCACTGCGCAAGCTCGACCCGCGGGTGATGGTCAAGTCACCCGTGATGTTCGTGGTGCTCGTCGGCTCCGTCGTGACGACCGCCCTCGCGCTGAGCGACCCGAGCGACTGGTTCGGCTGGGCGATCACGGCCTGGCTGTGGCTCACCGTCGTCTTCGCCAACCTCGCCGAAGCCGTCGCCGAGGGCCGCGGCAAGGCGCAGGCCGACACCCTGCGCAAGGCCAAGACCGACACCGTCGCCCGCCGGCTGGCCGGGGGGCGCGAAGAGAGCGTCCCCGGCACCGAACTGCGCATCGGCGACCTGGTCGTCTGCGAGGCCGGCGACGTCATCCCCGGCGACGGCGACGTCGTCGAAGGCGTCGCCTCCGTCGACGAGTCCGCCATCACCGGCGAGTCCGCACCCGTCATCCGGGAGTCCGGCGGCGACCGCAGTGCGGTCACCGGCGGCACCAAGGTGCTCTCCGACCGCATCGTCATCAAGATCACCACCAAGCCCGGCGAGACCTTCATCGACCGGATGATCGGCCTGGTCGAGGGCGCCGCCCGGCAGAAGACGCCGAACGAGATCGCGCTCAACATCCTGCTCGCCTCGCTCACCATCGTCTTCCTGCTGGCCGTCGTCACCCTCAAGCCGTTCGCGGTCTACGCCGGCGCCGACGACCAGACGTCCCTGATCGTGCTTGCCGCCCTGCTGGTCTGTCTGATCCCGACCACCATCGGCGCGCTGCTCTCCGCCATCGGCATCGCCGGCATGGACCGGCTGGTGCAGCGCAACGTGCTCGCCATGTCCGGCCGCGCGGTGGAGGCCGCCGGCGACGTGTCCACCCTGCTGCTGGACAAGACCGGCACCATCACGCTCGGCAACCGGCAGGCCGCGGAGTTCGTGGCCGTGCGCGGCTGCACCGCCGCCGAACTCGCCGACGCCGCCCAGCTCTCGTCCCTGGCGGACGAGACCCCCGAGGGCCGCTCCATCGTCGTCCTCGCCAAGGAGAAGTACGGGCTGCGCGAGCGCCACCAGGGCGAACTCCAGCACGCCGAGTGGATCCCCTTCACCGCCCAGACCCGGATGTCCGGCGTCGACGTCGACGGCCGCAAGGTCCGCAAGGGCGCCACCGGCGCCGTACTGGCCTGGGTGCGCGAGCAGGGCGGCGAGGCCGGCCCCGACGCCGAAGCGCTCACCGAGGAGATCTCCACCGCCGGCGGCACCCCGCTGCTCGTCGCGGTCGAGGACAACGAAGGCGCCCGGGTGCTCGGCGTCATCCACCTCAAGGACGTCGTCAAGGAGGGCATGCGGGACCGCTTCGAGGAGCTGCGTCGGATGGGCATCCGCACGGTGATGATCACCGGCGACAACCCGCTGACGGCGCGCGCCATCGCCGAGGAGGCCGGCGTCGACGACTTCCTCGCGGAGGCCACGCCCGAGGACAAGATGGCGCTCATCAAGCGGGAGCAGGCGGGCGGCAAGCTGGTCGCGATGACCGGCGACGGCACCAACGACGCACCCGCCCTCGCCCAGGCCGACGTGGGCGTGGCGATGAACACCGGCACCTCCGCCGCCAAGGAGGCCGGGAACATGGTCGACCTCGACTCCAACCCGACGAAGCTCATCGAGATCGTCGAGATCGGCAAGCAGCTCCTGATCACCCGGGGCGCCCTGACCACCTTCTCCATCGCCAACGACGTGGCGAAGTACTTCGCCATCATCCCGGCGATCTTCACCGCCGCCTACCCCGGCCTGGACACGCTCAACGTCATGCGGCTGTCCTCGCCGGAGTCCGCGATCCTGTCCGCGGTCGTCTTCAACGCGCTGATCATCATCGCCCTGGTGCCGCTCGCCCTGCGTGGCGTGCGCTACCGCCCGAGCAGCGCGGACAAGATGCTCCGCCGCAACCTGACCGTCTACGGATTCGGCGGCCTCGTCGCCCCGTTCATCGGCATCAAGCTCCTCGACCTGATCATCTCCGCACTCCCTGGCATCGGGTGACCTCCATGAACACCTCCGTACGCAATACGGGACGGCTCATCGCGGCGGGCCTGCGGGCCCTGCTCGTCCTCACCGTCGTCTGCGGCGTCCTCTACCCGCTCGCCGTGACCGGGGTCGCCCAGGCGCTCTTCAACGACAAGGCCAACGGCTCGGAGATCACCTCGAACGGAGAGGTCGTCGGCTCCTCCCTCATCGGCCAGAAGTACAACCTGCCGAAGAAGAACCCCGACGACCCGAACGAGGCCGACCGCCCCGACCTGCGGTGGTTCCAGCCGCGGCCCGCCAACGGCCTCGGCAGCAACACGGTCAACACCCAGTACTCGCTGATCCTGTCCGGCGCCACCAACCGCGCCGGCGACAACAAGCAGTTGATCGAGTGGGTGAAGACGGCCAAGGCGGCGGTGATCGCCGACAACACCGCGGCCGGTTGGCAGCCGAAGGCCGCCGACGTCCCGCCGGACGCGGTGACCTCCTCCGGCTCGGGGCTCGACCCGCACATCTCGCCCGAGTACGCCGAACTCCAGGTCCGCCGCGTCGCCGAGCGGAACAAGCTCGACGTCGACCGGGTGGCGAAGCTGGTCGACGACCACACCAGCGACCGGATCCTCGGGTTCATCGGGGAACCCCGGGTCAACGTGCTCGAACTGAACGTCGCCCTGAAGGAGTTGACGCAGAAGGGCTGAGCGCTCGACGCAGTGAATTGCAGGGGGCGTGCCCGGCAGCGACCGGACACGCCCCCTTGCCGTCGCCGGGGCCCCTACTGGTTGATGATCCTCTTCATGGGGCCGCAGGAGCCTTCGAGGATCCGCTTGGTGGCGTAGTCGCCGAGGCAGGACGCCCAGTCGACGTAGTACCCGTCCGGGAGGTTCTTGTTCTTCCAGCGAGTGGTTCCGGCGCCGTCCTTGTTCCAGACGTTCCCGCCGCGCATGATGCTGCCGTTGGCGTCCTTGGCCCGCCACAGGGCGACGGCGGAGTAGCCGTCCTTGGCGCGGTCCTTGGCCGAGAACCAGTCGCCGAACATGTGGAAACACGCCTGCGAGCCGCTGGTGGCGGGTGCACAGTCCTCAAGGTTGTCCGGGCCGGAGGTCGCGGTGGCGAGGTCGTTCTCGGTGGGCCAGGCGCTGGCCTGGGTGATGGTCAGCAGCGTGGCGGCAGCGGCCACGCCGATGACGGTGGCGAAGCGGGACTTGCGCATTTCTCGTCGGCTCCTCGCGTCAGGTCTGCACTCAACAGGCTGTTGAGGTGGGCATGACGGTAGATCAAGCGTTCGGTATCGACGCCCCGGCCCGTCGGGAATCTTCACGGCCCGGTGCGGGACCTTCACGTCCCCGCTTTCCCCGGCGCTTGCCCCGGGCCGGCCATCACGCGGTGATGCCGCAACCGGAAGCGGTGCCCACGCCAACGCCCCGATTTCCGGATGATCCGCGCCCGCGACATCCCTGGGTCGTGTCCGACAAATCCCGCCTGGGCCGCGGCGTCCGCCCCGATGGCGGACGCCGCTATTTGTCAGACACGACCTACTCTGTGGCGCATGCAGCTTCAGTCGCACGGCACGGAACCGGGCACCCCGGACCTGCGTGGCCCCGGGCGGTACCTCGTGTGGTTGGCGACCAGTCAGAAGCGGCGCGTCGCCGCCGGCGCGGTACTCGGCAGCGCCTGGATGGTCGGCCTCACCCTCATGCCGTACCTGCTCTCCCGGGCCGTCGACGACGGGCTGAAGGGCGACGACCGGTCCGACGTCGTGCTGTGGGCCGGCGTGCTCGTCGCGGTCGGCGTCGCCAACGCGCTCGTCGGCGCACTGCGGCACCGCACCATGACGAAGGTCCGCATGGACGCGGCCTTCCGCACCGTGCGCGTCGTGGTCCGCCACTCCGCCCGACTGGGCGCCGCCCTCCAACGCCGCGTCAGCGCCGGCGAGGTGGTCACCATCGGCTTCGCCGACGCCGCGGCCATGGCCAACGCGCTCACCTTCACCGGCCCCGGCGTCGGCGCGGCCCTCGCCTTCGTCATCGTGGCCGTCCTGCTCTTCGCCGTGGACCCGCTGCTCGCCGCGGTGGTCCTGCTCGGCGCCCCCCTGATCGCGCTCCTCGTCGGCCCGCTCCTCGGCCGGCTCCAGGGCGCGGAGACCGCGTACCGCCATCACCAGGGCAAGCTGGCCGCCCGCTTCGGCGACATCGTCGGCGGGCTGCACGTACTGCACGGCATCGGCGGCAAGCAGACGTACGCCGAGCGCTACCGGCGCGAGTCGCAGGCACTGCGACGGGAAGGCCACCGGGTCGGCGCCGTCACGAGTTGGATCGAGGCCCTGAGCATCGGGCTGCCCGCGCTCTTCCTCGCCGCGGTGACCTGGCTCGCGGCGCGGATGGCAGCGCAGGGCGACATCACCGTCGGCGAACTCATCGCCGTGTACGGGTACGCGGCCGTCCTCGTCGTCCCCGTCGCCTTCCTCATCGAGGGCGGCGACGACATCAGCCGCGGCCTGGTCGCGGCCCGCCGAGTGCTGCGCTTCCTGGAGTTGGAGCCCGACACGGCGGACGGGCGCCCGGAGGGCGGGACCGACGCCGGCAGCGGGGACGGGACCGGGCCCGCGGCCCCCGCCGTGCTGCACGACCCCGAGTCCGGCGTCACCGTCCGGGCCGGTCGACTCACCGCCCTCGTCTCCGACCGGCCCGCCGACTGCGCGCTGGTGGTCGACCGGCTCGGCCGCTTCACCCCGTCCGACGCCACCTGGGGCGGCGTCCGGCTCGACGAGATCCCCCTCGACCGGGTGCGCAGCCGCATCCTCGTCGCCGACAACGAAGCCGCCCTCTTCACCGGACCGCTGCGCACCCTCCTCGCCGGACGGCACGAGCGCACCGCGGACGACCTGGCCCGCGCCCTGCACACCGCGGTCGCCGAAGACGTGGCCCGCGGGCTGCCGCAGGGTTTGGACTCCCTCGTCGAACCGCGCGGCCGCAACCTGTCCGGCGGCCAGCGCCAGCGCGTACGCCTCGCCCGGGCGCTGCTGGCCGAGCCCGAGACGCTGCTCGCGGTCGATCCGACGTCGGCGCTGGACGCCCACACCGAAGCGACCGTCGCCGAGCGGCTGCGCGCCGCCAGGGCCGGCCGCACCACGCTGGTCACCACCACGTCCCCGCTGGTGCTGGACCGGGCCGACACCGTCCACTACCTGGTCGACGGGCGGGTGGTGGCCACCGGCAGCCACCGCGAACTCCTCGACGACGAGTGCGGATACCGACACCTGGTCTCCCGCGGCATCGAGGAGCCCGAGCCGACGGAGGCCGCGCGGTGATCCCGAACGAGCCGGAGGAGCCCGCTGCCGGCGGCGCGCGGACCCACGGCCGTGCGCTGCCGATCGCCTCGCCCGCCCAGGTCGGCCGGGCCGCCCTGCGCCTGGTCCGGCTCGCCCCCGGACCCTTCACGGCGATGATGGTGCTCAACGCGCTCGCCGCCGGCGCCGGCCTCGTCAGCCCCTGGCTGCTCGGCGACATCGTCGACGAGGTCACCGCCGGCACCTCGGTCGCCACCGTGGACCGGCTCGCCCTCGCCATCCTCGGCTTCGCCCTCGCCCAACTCCTGCTGGCCCGCTGGGCCCGCCACATCGGCCACCGCTTCGGCGAGCGGGCCCTCGCGCACGTACGGGAGGAGTTCACCGACCGCGCCCTGAACACCCCCGCGTCCGTCGTGGAACGCGCCGGCACCGGAGACCTGACCACCCGCGGCACCACCGACGTGGCCGCCCTCGGCGTCACCCTGCGCGACGCCGCGCCCGACGTGTTCGTCAACGGCGTCCAGGCGCTCTTCATCATCGGCGCGCTGGTCGTCCTCGACCCGCTCCTCGGCCTCTTCGGGCTGCTCGTCCTCATCGGCTGCTGGCTCGTCGTCCGCTGGTACCTGCGGCACGCGCTCGGCGGCTACCTCGCCGAAGGGGAAGCCAACTCCCACCTCGCGGAACAACTCGCCGCCACCGCCACCGGCGCCCGGACCGTGGAGGCCCTGCGCCTACAGCGCCAGCGCGTCGACGCCGCGCAGGACGCCGTCGACGCTTGCGTGCGCACCCGGCTGCGGACGCTCTTCCTGCGCTCCGTGCTGTACCCGGGCTTGGACGTCGCGCAGGTCGTACCGCTCGCCGGGGTGCTCCTGGTGGGCGCCGTCCTGATCGACCGGGGCACGGTCACCCTGGGCGCCGTGGTGGCCGCCGCGCTCTACCTGCGCCAACTCGCCCAACCCCTGGAAGCCGTGCTCGACCGGGTCGAAGAACTCCAGAGCAGCGGCGCTTCCTTCGCCCGCGTCGAAGGGCTCGGGCTCGTCGACCGCACGGACCTGGCCGCGTCGCCGACCCCCGACGGCGACCGCATCGAGGTCACCGGAGCCCGCTTCGCCTACGAAGGCGGCGGGGACGTGCTGCGCGGGGTCGACCTCACGGTCCGCCCCGGCGAACACCTGGCCGTCGTCGGCCCGTCCGGCGCCGGCAAGACCACCCTCGGCCGGCTGCTGGCCGGCCTGGACGCCCCGCACGCCGGCACGGTGAGCGTCGGCGGCGTGCCCGTCGCCGACCTCGACCCCGTACAGCTACGCCGCCACATCGTCCTCGTCACCCAGGAGCACCACGTCTTCATCGGCACCGTCCGGGACAACGTGCAGATCGCCGCGCCGGCCGCCACCGACGACGAACTGACTGCGGCCCTCGTCGCCGTCGGTGCGCAGTGGGCGTTGGAACTGCCCGGCGGCCTCGACGCCGAACTCGGCGCCGGCGGTCACCCCACCGACGGTGCGCAGGCGCAACAGCTCGCCCTGGCGCGCGTGGTGCTGGCCAACCCGCACACCCTGGTGCTGGACGAGGCGACCGCGCTCCTCGACCCGAGGACCGCGCGGCACGCGGAGCGCGCCCTCGCCGCCGTACTCAAGGGCCGTACGGTCATCGCCGTCGCCCACCGCCTCCAGACCGCGCACGACGCCGACCGGGTCGCGGTGATGGAGGACGGCCGCCTCACCGAACTCGGCACCCACGACGAACTGGTCGCGGCAGGCGGGGCGTACGCGGCGCTCTGGGACTCCTGGCACGGCGGCACCCCGCGCTGAGCCCGCACGGAATCGGGCCGCCCCGCGCAACGTGTGCGGGGCGGCCCGGTCGGGTCGGGAGCGCAGCGGGAGTTACGCCGGTTCCCCCTGGGCGGTCGGCGTACGGTCGTGGGCGTCGCCCTCGGCGGGCTCGCCGGCGTCGTCGGCCTCGCCTGCCTTGTCGAGCTGAACCGGCTGCTCAGCGCCGTCGGGACGCTCGCAGCTCGCGTCGTCACCCGCGTGCTGCGGCCTGCGCGCCTCGTACAGCCGCGCCAGGCACGGTTCGGTCCAGCGCGCCGCGAGCGGCCCGAGGATCACCAGGATCAGGACGTACGCCGTGGCGATCGGACCGATCCGCGGTTCCGACGCCACCGCGAGACCCGCGATCACGATGGAGAACTCACCGCGCGCGACCAGTGCACCGCCGGCGCGCAGCCGCCCGCGCGGCCCGATGCCGGCCCGGCCCGCCGCGTACCAACCCGTCGCGATCTTCGTGGCCGTGGTGACCAGTGCGAGCAGCAGCGCCGGCAGCAGCACCGGCGGGATGTCGGACGGATTCGTCGACAGCCCGAAGAAGACGAAGAACACCGCGGCGAACAGGTCCCGCAGCGGGGTCAGCAGCTTGCGCGCGCCCTCCGCGACCTCCCCGGACAGCGCGATGCCCACCAGGAAGGCGCCGACCGCCGCCGACACCTGCAACTCCTGCGCGACGCCCGCGACCAGCAGCGTCAGCCCCAGCACCACCAGCAGCAGCATCTCCGGGTTGTCCGAGGAGACCGCCCGGCTGATGAGCCGGCCGTGCCGCAGCGCCAGGTAGAGCACGATGCCCACGGTGCCCAGCGCGATCATCAGCGTGATGCTGCCGCCGGCGAGCCCGACGCCCGCCAACAGGGCCGTGAGCAGCGGCAGGTACACCGCCATCGCCAGGTCTTCCATGACCAGGATGCCGAGGATCACCGGGGTCTCCCGGTTGCCCAGCCGCCCCAGGTCCGTCAGCACCTTCGCGATCACGCCGGACGACGAGATCCAGGTGACGCCGGCCAGTGCGACCGCGGCCACCGGGCCCCAGCCGAGCAGCAGCGCGGCCGCAGCCCCCGGCAGGGCGTTGAGCACGAAGTCCACCGCGCCCGACGGGTACTGCGTCTTGAGGCTGCCGACCAGTTCGGAAGCGCTGTACTCCAGGCCGAGCAGGAGCAGCAGCAGGATGACGCCGATCTCCGCGCCGACGGCGATGAAGTCCTCACTGGCGCTGAGCGGCAGCAGTCCGCCCGCCCCGAACGCCAGGCCCACCAACAGGTAGAGCGGAATGGGGGAGAGCCCGATGCGGCCCGCGAAGCGGCCTATCAGCCCCAGCCCGAGGATGATCGCCCCGAGCTCGATGAGCAGGGTGGTGGTCTCGTGCACTGATCAGCCTTCCGCAACGATCTCGGCGAGCGCGTCCACGCCCTCACGGGTGCCGACGGCGACGAGCGTGTCCCCGAGGGCGAAGCGGAAGTCCGGCCCCGGCGAGGGGTGCGCGCCGGTGCGCCGCAGCACGGCGACGATCGAGGCGCCGGTCCGGCTGCGCGCCTGGGTGTCGCCGAGCAGCCGCCCCGCGTAGGGGGAGCGGCTGCCGATCTGGATGTGCTCGGTGACGAGGTCGATGCCGTCGGTCCGCACGGCGTCGATCGGCGCCGGGTCGATCAGGTGCGCCAGCGCGGTGGCCTCGTCCGACGACAGCGGCACCTCCAACTGACAGGCGTCGGGATCGTCCGACTTGTAGAAGCCGAGGAAGCGGCGGCCGTCGTGGTGCACCACGACGGAGATGTGCCTCCCCGCCTCGGTCGTGAAGTCGTACTGCGTACCGACTCCCGGCAATGAGGTCCGACGGGTGCCCATGGTCGCCTCCCGGCGCGTGCCTGACCCGCCCACGACGCGGGTGCGGGTGAGCAAGCGATATCTGTGTTCGACGAACGCATATAGTACGGGGGCGTTCTGAGGGGGCGGTTCCGCTCCGGTGGCGTCCGTCGACGGCGGAGGGCCCTCAGCGGTCGTCCGTGATCTTCACCGCGTTGCCGTTCTCGATGACGACCTCGGCGGACACCCCGCCGTTCTTGGCGACGGCCTCCAACTGGGCTTCGGTGCACAGGGTTGCGGACTGGCCCTGCTCGTCGCCGCAGATGTCGCCGGCACCCCAGATCTTGGTGTCCACGGCCAGGTAGAACAGCTGGCTCTCGTTCTTCGCGCCGCTGATGGCGTACTTGCCCGGTGCGACGAAGGTCACGTTGCCGAACCAGGTTCCGTTGACGCCCCCGCCCGTGTTGCCGCCGCCGTTGCCGCCGTTGCCGCCGTTGCCGCCGTTCGCGCTGCCGTCCGTACCGCCGTTCGTCCCGGGGGTGCCGCTCGAACCCTTCCCCTTGTCCGTGCCCTTGTTCCCGCCGGTGGCCTTGTCCGTGCCCTTGTCCTGGCCGGGCGCCGTCGGGGCGTCGCCGCCGTCGCCTTCGGACGGGCCCCCGCCGGCCTTGGGGCGCTCGGTGACCTTGACGGCGATGCCGTCCTTCATCACCACGTCGGCGGTGAGGGAGCCCTTCTTGACGGCCTTCTCCAAGTCCTCCACGGTGCAGTCGTTCGTCGCCCGGGCGTTGTACGCGCCGCAGATGGCGCCGGCGCCGAGCACCTCGGTCTCGGCGGCGACCAGGAACTGCTGGTCCTTCCCGTCGGCCGTGACGACGTGCTTGCCCGGTGCCAAATAGCTGATCGTCCCGCCCGCGAACGTCCCGCTGACCCCGTCGGCCTTCGCCGCGTCGCCCTCCGTCTGCGCCGCCGACTTGTCCGAGCCCTTGGCCCCCGCGCCGTCCTTCGTGTCGGATCCGCAGGCGGACAACAGCATGGTGCCGGCGAGGAAGGCGCTGGCCACGGCGGCCTTGGTGCGGAGGGCGGAGTACGCGGACGGCATGGAGGGATCCCCGAATCGTGTGTGTGGGCCGCTCGGTCGGTGCGGCGCGGCTCGTCAGTTCGCGGATTCACTCTGACTCGAAGCGACGGCCCCGGAAAAGGGGTGTCGTCAGGACCGTACCTGGCTGTTACAGGAAGCAGACATGTCAACGACTCTCCTCGGATCGCTGCAACGGGCCAGGTGGGGAGCGGTTGGGGACACGGACGCCGTCCGAGGCCGTGTCAGACCAAGGGCCCGTCCACGCAGCGGTCCAGGACCGAGTTGACGCGCTGCCAGGTCTCGGTGTCGCGTTCCACCGCGGGCCACTCGGTCGTCCGTCCCGTCCTCGCCTGCCAGCCGGTGGCGACGGCCACCGGGTCCTCGCCCGTCGCGGCAGCAGCGGCGAGCGCCGCAGCGCCCAGCGCGGTGAGGTCCGTCGCCTCGGGCACCAGCAGCGGACGGCCCGACAGTCGACGGACCGTCTCCACCCAGTAGCGGCCCCGGGCGCCGCCCCCGACCAGGCGCAAGGGACGCTCGGCCACGGACGGGTCCGCCGGGTCGAGTCCGCTGGCCCGCAGCACCTCGTCGAGCGCGCGCAGCACCGACACCGTGGCGCCCTCGTACGCCGCGCCCAGCACCTGCTGACGGCTCGTGGTGTGGCGCAGCCCGGTGAGGAGTCCGGCGGCGTGCGGCAGGTTCGGCGTCCGCTCGCCGTCGAGGTACGGCAACAGGACCAGCTCCCCGCCCGCCTCCGCGGTGTCGCGGCTCAGCCCGAGCAGGGCGGCGACCTTGTCCACCGCCAGGGTGCAGTTCAAGGTGCAGGCCAGCGGGAGGAACGTGCCGTCCGTCGCCGCGAAGGAGTTGATCGCGGGGGAGTCGGGCCGGGTGCGGGTCGCGGCGAAGACCGTGCCGGAGGTGCCCAGGCTGAGCACCGGGTGGTCCAGCACGCCGGCCGCACCGAGCCCCAGGCCCACCGCCGTGGCCATGTTGTCACCGGTGCCCGCGGCGACCGCGATGCCCGCGACCAGGCCCAGGTGCTCGGCCGCCGCTTCGGTGAGGTTGCCGACGCGGCTGCCGCCGCCGGGCGCGACCTCGGGCAGCAGGGCGGCGTCGAGGGCCACGAGGTCGAGGACTTCGGAGTCGTACGCACCGGTCGCCGTCGAGTACCAGCAGGTGCCCGATGCGTCGCCGGGGTCGGTGGCGGCGACGCCGGCGAGCCGTTCGGTGAGGAAGTCGTGGGGCAGGCGCACCGCGGCGGTCCGCTCGGCCGCCCGGGGCTCGTGCTCGCGCAGCCAGCGCCACTTGGCGGCGGTGACGGCGGCGACCGGCACGGAGCCGGTGCGCGCGGTCCACCCGGTCGGCCCGCCGAGGGCGTCGGCGAGGGCGGCGGCCTGCGGGGCGGAGCGGGTGTCGTTCCACAGCAGCGCCGGACGCACCGGTCGGCCCGCCGCGTCCAAGGTCACCAGACCGTGCTGCTGCCCGGCGACCGCGATGCCCGTCACCGCGGACGCGGGGAGCCCGCACTCCTTGAGCCCGGTCGCCACCGCCTCCCGCAGCGACTGCCACCACTCCTCGGGGTCGCTCTCGCGTGCGCCCCGCTCGCCGGTCACCTCGTTCGGCGCGCGGCCGACGGCGAGCGTCCGGCCGGTGGCGGCGTCGACGAACGCCGCCTTGGTGGACTGCGTCGAGCTGTCCACGCCGATGACGACAGCCTGAGCCGGCATCGCTCCACCTCTCTGATCCATTTGGGCTGGCGGCGAACAAATTACGCCAACCCGTTCTGGAACAACAGATGTTGTGGGTCTTCTGTGAACCAGGTGCGGTGTGCATCATTTATCAAGGCAGCAAACAAATCCCCATGGACCACGGACGATGGACACGGATGACGAAGGCGGGCAGCGAAGTGGACGTCACCCCCACCCCCGACGACAAGTTCAGCTTCGGCCTGTGGACGGTCGGCTGGCAGGGCAGGGATCCCTTCGGGGACGCGACCCGGCCGCCCCTCGACCCGGTCGACGCCGTGCACCGCCTCGCCGACCTCGGCGCGTACGGCGTCACCTTCCACGACGACGACCTGATCCCCTTCGGCGCGGCCGACGCCGAACGCGCCCGCTGCGTCCGACGGTTCCGCGCCGCGCTGGACGCCACCGGGCTCGTGGTGCCGATGGCCACGACGAACCTCTTCACCCACCCCGTCTTCAAGGACGGCGCCTTCACGGCCAACGACCGGGACGTGCGCCGCTACGCCCTGCGCAAGACGATCCGCAACATCGACCTCGCGGTGGCACTGGGCGCCCGGACGTACGTGGCCTGGGGCGGGCGCGAGGGCGCCGAGTCGGGCGCCGCCAAGGACGTCCGCGTCGCGCTCGACCGGATGAAGGAGGCGTTCGACCTGCTCGGCGCGTACGTCACCGAGCAGGGCTACGACCTGCGCTTCGCCATCGAACCCAAGCCCAACGAGCCCCGCGGTGACATCCTCCTGCCCACCGTCGGTCACGCCCTCGCCTTCATCGAGCGGCTGGAGCGGCCCGGGCTGTACGGGGTGAACCCGGAGGTGGGCCACGAGCAGATGGCCGGGCTGAACTTCCCGCACGGCATCGCCCAGGCCCTGTGGGCGGACAAGCTCTTCCACATCGACCTCAACGGCCAGAGCGGCATCAAGTACGACCAGGACCTGCGGTTCGGCGCGGGCGACCTGCGCTCCGCGTTCTGGCTGGTCGACCTGTTGGAGACGGCCGGCTACACCGGGCCCCGGCACTTCGACTTCAAGCCGCCGCGGACCGAGGACGCCGACGGCGTGTGGGCGTCGGCCGCGGGCTGCATGCGCAACTACCTCGTCCTCAAGGCCCGCGCCACCGCCTTCCGCGGCGACCCCCGGGTGAAGGAGGCGCTGCGCGCGGCCCGCCTGGACGAACTGGCCCGCCCCACCGCCGACGACGGGCTCGCCGCCCTGCTGGCCGACCCCACGGCGTACGAGACCTTCGACGCCGACGCGGCGGCGGCGCGCGGCATGGCCTTCGAAGAACTGGACCAACTGGCCCTGGACCACCTGCTCGGCACGGCCTGAGCCCGACGGCCCGCCCCGAGCCCCGGAACGTTTCGTGCGCTTCATCGTGCGGGTGGACGTGGCCGCCGTTTCCCCGCGGGAGCATCGGTCTCCACCGGCCGGTGGTGGGTCGTTCGCGCAGTTCCTCCCCCTGTGCCCTGCGGGCACGGGGGCACCCCCACCCACGCCCAGAGGGCTGGGGGGTTTTAGGGGCGCGGGGAACTGCGCGACAAGCCCACCACCGGGCCGCGAAGACCAACGTTCCGCAGGGAAACGGCGCCCACGTCCACCCGCACAAACATGCGCACCGGACTGTCCGGACACGACCCGCGCCCGTGAAGGGCATCGGCATCGCCCGGAGGGCATGAGGGGGGCGGGCTCAGCCGGCCGTGCGGCCGCTGACGGTGAGCGGGTCGGTCAGGACGTCCTGGACGACGAAGGCCGCGGCACCGCGCGCGGCGTCCGCCGCTGGGGAGGAGGCCCGCAGCCGGGCCGCGCCCGGCGGCCACAGCCCCGACACCACCCGCGAGCCCAACTCCCGTGCCGCGGGCGGCGCGAGCCAGGGCACCAGCGGACGGTAGATCCCGCCGAGGACGACGGCGTCGGGGTCGAAGAGGTTCACCGCCCCGGACAGCACCCGGCCGAGCATCACCCCCGCCCGCGCCAGCGCGGTCAGCGCCCGCTCGTCCCCGGCCCGGGCGCGGTGGACCAGCTCGGCGACGGCGCTCGCCCCGTCGGACTCGTCGAGGCCCGCCGCGCGCAACAGCGCGGACTGGCCGGCGTACTGCTCAAGGCAGCCACGCGAGCCGCACCGGCACTCGGGGCCGTCGGGGGAGACGACTGCGTGGCCTATCTCCCCGGCGAAGCCGTGCGCACCCCGCAGCAGCTCGCCACCGATCACCAGGGCCCCGCCGACGCCTATCTCCCCGGTGAGATAGAGGAACGTACGGGCTTCGCCCAGCCCGCCGAACCACAGCTCGGCAAGGGCGGCGAGGTTGGCCTCGTTCTCGGAACGCACCGGCAGCGCGGGCGACTTGGTGCGGTGGCCGGCGAGCGCGTCGGCGAACAGGTCCTCGGCGGGCACCCGGCTCCAACCCAGGTTGGGGGCGGCCCGGACGGTGCCCGCGGACACCAGGCCCGGCAGGGCGAGCGCGGCCCCCACCGGGTGCAGGTCCTGCTCGTCGGCGGAGACGAGGGCCCGGGTCGCGATCCGCGCGGCGCGGGCGAGCACCCGGGACGGCGCGGCCCCCCGGTTGTCGAGGTGCTCCACCAGCCGGACCCGGTCGGTGCCCGCGAGGTCGACGACGCAGACGCAGACGTAATCGACGTTGATCTCCACGCCGAGGCCGGCGACGCCGGTGCGGGCGACCTTGAGGACCGTGCCGGGGCGCCCGGCCTGGCCGCTGAAGCTCTTCCCGGACTCGGACAGGAAGCCGCTCTCCAGGAGCTGTTCGACGAGGGAGGAGACGGCGGCCCGGGTCAGACCCACCTGGGCCGACACCCCCGCCCTGGTGATCTCGCCGGCGTCGCGGACCGCCCGCAGCACCAGGCTGAGGTTGTGGCGGCGCACCGTGTCCCGACCGGCTTTCGACTCCAGGGGCGCCCGGCCCCCGGTCCCGGCGACGGGCGGTGCGGCGACGCGGCCCGTCCGCGCCGTGCGCGTGGCTCTGTGCATCCAGGTCAGCCCTGGGGCCCGCGGTATCCCAAGGACGCCTCGATGCGTCCGGCGAGACCGTCGCGACAGCGCGGCCCGCGCGCGGAGGAACCCGCCAGCCAGGAGCGGCACTTGCTGCCCAGCAGCAGGCCGAAGGTCTCCGCCTCGTTCTCCTCCGACTGGTCGAAGCGGGTCCTGGCGGCAACCTTGAGGACGGTGTCCTGGAGGTCGGCCTCGTCGCTCAGCAGCCGGGCGGCGACGGCGGCGCCCTCGATGTGGTGGCTACAGTGACCGGCCTTCATGTGCCACAACTCGTGGCCGAGAATCACCAGTTGATGATCGGGTGCGGTGCGCTCCTCGATGACGACGAGGTCCTGGTCGGTCATGTCGAGCCAGAGCCCGCTCGCGGTGCCCGGCGGGAAGACGGCCGTGCGGTAGCGCACCGGTCGGCCGCGGTGCCTGCTCATGCCGCTGCACAGGGCCGTGTAGAGATCGGCGGGGTCCGCGGGCGCGGGCAGGTCGATGCCCGCGACCAACTCACCGCAGAGCCGACGCATCTCCTTGCCAATGCTCACCGTTCTCCTCTCCCCGTCAGCTTCCCGCGGCCGTCGACCGTGTCCGGAAATCCTGTCGCGGACAGGGGCTCATTCTGAAGTCAGGTTTCCGTCGGGTTGGCGCTGTCCTAATCCTGGGAATCGGCCGATTCTTTCGGCTCGGTCGGCTTGACGCTCTCCAGGAGCATGTCGAGCCATTCGGTCACCTTGTCGCGGTGCTTGTCGGTGGGGAGTTGTGCGGCGCGCCAGGCGATGCCGCGCACGCCGTGGTCCTGGAGCAGCCGCTCCAGCGGGTCGCCCTCCCCGGCGTAGTCCTGGAGCAGCCGCTGCTCGGTGCGTTGGAGCGCGCCGTGCAGGGCGTCCGTGTCGTCGGCGGTGAGGAACCCGGCGTGCACGCCGAAGAACCGCTGGATCGCGTCGCAGTGCTCCATGGTGGGCCGGCGGTCGCCGTTGATCAGGGCGCCGGCCTGCTGCCGGGACATCGCGGCGCCGTCGGCGATCTCCTGCTGGGTGTAGCGGCGGCCGTTCCCCTTCAGCCGTGTGCGGCGCAGCAGGTCGAGACGTTGCAGGAAGCGCGCCTGGAGGTCGGGCTCGCCGGCGGGGCGCCCTTCGAGCAGCGCGGCGACCACCGGGGCGGGCACGCCTGACGCCTCGGAGAGCTGCTCCACGCCGAAGACCTCGTCGCGACTCAGGCCGAGTCGGTCCGCGAGTTCGGCGACGCGGGCCACGGACGCCGTCAGAGTGTCTGCGGCTGCCGGGCCCGGAACCGAGAAGCCGTCTGTCACCAGTAGGTCTCCTAGATCACGCGAGAGGGCTCCGCACACAGTTGGCTCCGGGGAGATTAACCGGTTCGCGCTGCTGGGGCCATGTTTTGCCACAGCTGTGGCGGGATATCGGCGAACGCTGGCGCGGAATGCCACGATAGTTGACATGTGCTTGAGAAGAGGCGCAGGATCACCAAGGGCGGAGTAAAGATCGAATGACGCCGCCGCGGCAGGACTTCGGGAAGGGTGGCGTTCTCGATGACACATGAGGCGGAGATCAACCGTCCTGGTGTCCACGGGCGCAGGGGGTGCGCGGGTACAGGCCGCGGCACCCTCAGGACGAGGAGGTTCGCCGACCTTGTGCGGGGTCGGCGGGAAGAGCTCGGGCTGTCCCCGGACGACATGGCGGCCCGTTTGGAGATCAGCGCCGGCACCTACGACGTGTGGGAGAGCACCCCCGCCCACGAGTGGACCGAGGACAGACTCGCCGCGCTCGTCAAGGCGTTGGAGATGACGGACCAGCAGGGCGGCTGGCTCTTCAGGCTCGCGGTCGACCGCGAGATGCCGCCGTCCCCCGTCTCCCCGGCGTCCACGACGGTTCCGCTCGGCCCCGCCCGTCCCTCCGGGCCCGCGTTCCCCTACCGCACCCCGGTCGGGCCGCTGTTCCCCTTCCCGCCCGTGGCCGCGCCGTCCGACTCGATCGACGACGCCCCCTCCCTGGACGCCGCCGCGCGCGCGTACTTGAGCGACTACGCCACGATGATGGACGCGGTGCCCCTGCCGTCGGTGCTCTTCGACCGGCGCTGGGACGTCGCCCATGTGAACCCGGCGTTCCAGGCGCTGTTCCGGGGCATCGGCCCCCACCCCACCGCCATGCCGGACCAGAACTTCCTGAGGTTCGTGCTCTTCCACCCGGAGGCGGGCTCGGTTCTCGGCGACCGGGAGACGAGTTGGTGCCTGCCGTTGCTGGCCCAACTCGAATCCGCCCTTGAGCGTTGGGCGGACGACGGCGAGCTCCAGGCCATCCGCAAGGACATCGAGAACGACCCGATCATGGACGCCGCCTACCGCTTCGGACTGCCGCACTGGGTCCGGGCGACCGGTGCGGCGGCCGTCCACCACGACGGCGCGGTCCGGACCGTGTACCACCCCGACCCGGGGTGGGGCCACGCCGAGTGCCGCATCGTGGACGAGACCCCGGGGACGCTCCAGGACGACGGGTACACCCGCATGACGTTGGTGCTCCGCGAGCCCCGGCGCGCCGGCACTCCCGACGACCGTCGCGGCAAGTCCCACCTGCGGGCCGTCTCCGGCACCTGAGGTGGGAGCGGACGTTCCACCCGGCTCGGCCCTTGTCATGATCGGGCCGAGCCAGGAACATGACTGCATGCCACAACGGACTCCTGAAGCCCCCTTGAAGCAACGGACGACTCGGGTGCGGCGTCGGCCGCCGTCGTCCGGCGCGTGACGACGGTCGCGGGCGGACGCACGCCGCCCTCGTCGTGGACGTCACTCAGCACACCGTGAACCTCTCGTGAGACGACGCGTCCTTCGACGTACGGCCGCTGAACCGTACGGCCCCGTGCTGCCCCTGTGCTTCCCCGTGTCTCCGTGGTGAACCCGTGTCCCTGTGCTTCCCGGTGTCCCCGTGGTGAACCCGTGTCCCTGTGCTTCCCGGTGTCCCCGTGGTGAACCCGTTTCCCCGCCAGTCGAGTTGTTCCTGTCCTTCATCCGCCGACCACGTGCCGGCGGACCCGTTGAAAGACGCGCCGCATGGTTCCGTACCGACGAGGTCCAGGCCCCCGCCTTCCCCGAGCCGGGGCCTGGACCTCTCCCCCTTCCCCCATTCCCCCGTGGACCGTGGTTCCCCGTGGTACCACGGCCGTTCGTGGCCGCTCAGCGCAGCGACGCCACGGCCCACTCGGCGGCGAGCACCAGGGCGACCCCGGCGCCGAGCACCGCGGTGGCCACGCGCGTACGCCCCGCCTTGCTGAGCACCAGCGCGCTGCCCGAGAGGATCAGCGCGAAGCCGTAGAAGCCCATCGTCAGTACCGAGTGCGTGCTGCCGAGCCGGAGGGCGAGGACCGCACCCACCGCGATCATGATCGTCGCGGAGAGGGCTATCCGGACCCGGCGGGCCTGGCGTGGTGTGAGCCCCTGCCGTTCAGGGGCGGAGTTGGCTTCCGACATGCACAAAAGCCTATCCGCCCCGGCCTCGGCCGGGTGCTCGGACGGCAGATCGACGGCCGCGACGGACTTGCCGGCTCCGACGGTCATCGCGGCCTAGGCCCGGCCGCCGACGCCGACCCGCCACAGCGGTGCGGTGCCGGTGAGTTGACAGGCCATCAGATAGAGCGGGATGGGCGGTGTGTAGGGGCTGTCGTCGTCGGGCCAGTGGACGAGGCGCGGTCGGTCGGCCGGTACGTGCGCTCCCTCGGCGTAGTGGGCGGGCAGCGGCCAGGTCAGCTCCTGGTCGGAGCCGGCGGGGACGATCCACCACCACCAGTCGGCGTCGGCGAACACGCAGCCGTTGCGCGGCAGCCGCGCCAGCAGCCGGAAGCCGTGGCGGGCGGGCACGCCCACCGCGTCGCAGCCGAGGGTGGGCACGATCGTCGCCGGCAGGACGAGCCGGACCAGGGGGGCGACGTCCCCCGTGCCGGCGGTGAGCCCGGTGGTCACCGGGGTGCGGTGCCCCCGGGGGGTACGCGATGTGCGCCCCGCACGGGGCGGGGCGGGGCGGGCGGGTGCGGCGTGCGGCAGTCCGTACGGACCGCAGGTGCGCAGGAAGGTCGCGAGGTGCCTCAGCACGGCCGCTCCGCGGGCCGGGGAAAGGTGACTCCGTACGGCACGTGCAGATGGGCGAGGTCCGCCCAGACGGTGCGGCCGGTGCCGTGCTGGGAGGCGTGCGCGCCCCACGCGGCGGACACCGTCTCCACCAGCAGCAGCCCGCGGCCTCTCTCCTCGGCGGCCCTGGAATGGCAAACGTGCGGGCCGGTGGGCGCACAGCCCTGGTCCCGCACGCTGATCCGCAGGTGCTTCACGTCGTTCAACAACTCACAGGAGATGAGATGGCTCCCGCTGTGCACGACCGCGTTCGTCACCAGCTCGGACATCACGAGCATCGCGGTGTCGTGGACGTCGCCGGCTATGCCCCAACAGTCGAGCCGGTCCCGGGTGAGCTTGCGTGCACGTGACACGTACTCGACGCGCGCCGGGAGCTCGAAGCCGTACCGGTGGTGGTCGGCCTCCGAGCACGGGTCCAGGAGTGGGGCATGGCGCGTGTCGTGGTTCACACGACCACTGTCGCCCTGCAATCGACATTTTGGCAAGGGCCACTGTGAATTTTTCAGAGTGGGCATATTCAGCGACACTGGGTGCGTGGCAGACTGCTTGCACCAGCACGTGGGGAGGTCTTCGAAGTGAGTGAACCGCGGTCCGCCCCCACGGTGGGGCAGGTCGTCCTCGGTAAGCGCCTGCAGGATCTGCGGGAACGCGCCGGACTCAAGCGTGAGGAGGCCGCGAAGGTCCTCCGCGTCGCCGCGGGCACCATTCGCCGCATGGAGACCGCCGAGGTCGCGCTGAAGATCCCGTACGTCCAGTTGCTCCTGGACGCCTACGGGATCAGCGAGGAGGAGGCGCGCGGCTTCATCGAGCTGGCGGAGGAGGCGAACAAGCCGGGCTGGTGGCAGCGGTTCCACGACGTCCTGCCGGGCTGGTTCAGCATGTACGTCAGCCTGGAGGGTGCCGCGAGCCTGATCAGGGCGTACGAGCCGCACTTCGTGCCCGGTCTGCTGCAGACCGAGGACTACGCGCGGGCGATCATGCTCAGCGGAGCCGTCGGCCAGACCGATCCCGAGGACATCGAGCGCCACGTGGCGCTGCGGATGGAGCGGCAGTCCCTGCTGTTGCAACCCGATGCCCCCCGACTGTGGGTGATCATGGACGAGACGGTGTTCCGCAGACCCGTCGGCGGGCCCGGAGTCATGCGGGCCCAGGTCGACCGGCTGCTCGAAGGCGCCGAGCTGCCCCATGTCACGCTGCAGATCGCGGAGTTCGCGTCCGGACACCACCCCGGCACCTACGGGCCGTTCGTGCTGTTCCGGTTCGCCGTCCCCGAACTCCCGGACATGGTCTACAGCGAGTACCTCAGCGGCGCGGTCTACCTCGACGCACGTCCGGAGGTGGCCTCCCACCTGGAGGTCCTGGACCGCATGGCGGCTCAGGCCGCGACTGCACAACGCACGAAGGAGATCCTCAACGATCTCCGCAAGGAGCTGTAAATGGACCACATATACAACGGCATGCCGGCCCACGAGCTGGGCGACGTGGGCTGGCACAAGCCGTGGAGCGGCGGGAACGGCGGCAACTGCTTCGAGACGATGAAGCTGGCCGACGGCCGGGTCGCCGTGCGGCAGTCCGCCGACCCCGACGGTCCCGCGCTGATCTACACCCCGGGGGAGATCGCCGCGTTCATCCAGGGGGCCAAGTCGGGCAAGGCCGACTTCCTGCTGACCTGAGACCGTTCGCGGACTCACCTACGAGCTACGAGTCGCAGGGTTGTGATTTCCATCGACGCATCCACCGGTACCCGCACCACCACCAGCAACATCGACGGACCGTTATCCGACGGGTCCGAAGGACACTTATCGTGTCCGTCCTCCCTCTTCCGGGGGAGAGCGCTCTTGGAGCGCAGCGTGAAGAAACGGCGTGCGGGACAGCAACCCGCACGCCGTTCGTCGTTTCCACCGCGCTGACCTGCTACGTAGTGCAGGCGCCGCCATGCGCCGGGCCGGCGTGCACTCGCCCCGGCGTCAGCTCGTCGGTGCCGCTGACGGTGCCGTAAGCGTGGCGCCGTGTCCCCCGTCCCGGTGAACGGGGCCCCGTACGGCTGCGGCGCATCGCCTCCGACGAGGACGATCGGCGGCCGTGGCAGGGCGCCTGCGGAGCGCCGTTAGGACGCCGACCGGCGTGAGACGCACGGGCGCGGACCCGGACGTGGACGTGCACGCAGACACAGGTGCACATGCAGCCGCAGACGTGGACGTCCCGGACGGGCACCGGACGCCGTCGAGGACCGAGCGGACGCTCAATGCGGGCGAGGAGTGGGCAACATGCGATGGCGGTGGGTACTGACGTGGCTGGTGTGCGCCGTGGTGACCATCGGCCTGGTCGCCCTGTGGGCCAGGGCGGTCCCCGAGGACGCCGCGAGCGCCAGCTCGGTGGTGGCGGCCGTGGTCGGCCTGTTCGGCGTGATGGCGATGTGGGCCTGGCGGCGCAACCCCCGGCACGGCGCCGCCTCCACCCCCGTCCAGGTCACCGACGCGGCCCGGATCCTGGCCCGGCTGGTGCGCCGGCAGTGGCGGAACGAGGCGGCGCTGCGCCAACTCTTCGACCCCGCGCCGCTTCCCGTGGTGTGGGAGGACTGCCCCCTGCGGCGCGTCACCGACC
Organism: Streptomyces sp. NPDC017979; assembly: GCF_044328175.1. Taxonomy (NCBI): domain Bacteria; kingdom Bacillati; phylum Actinomycetota; class Actinomycetes; order Kitasatosporales; family Streptomycetaceae; genus Streptomyces; species Streptomyces sp. NPDC017979. The sequence continues at coordinate 102,752 of NZ_JBIRGU010000008.1, forward strand.
ACCGACAGCTCATCGGCGACCCGGTCACCTGCCGGGCCGACCAGGCGGACGAGCTGGCGGCCACCTTCCGCGGGCTGCCGCGTCGACGGCTGGTCGTCCTGGGCCCGGCGGGGTCGGGCAAGACGACCTTCGCCGTACTGCTGACCCTCGCCCTGCTGCGGGACCGGGAAGCGGACGAACCCGTACCGGTGCTGCTCTCCCTCGCCTCCTTCGACCCGAGCCACGAAACCGTCGAGACCTGGCTGCGGCGCCGGATCCTCGCCGACTACCCGCAGGTGGCGGACGCCGACACCTTCGGCCCCAGCGCGGTCGCCGACCTGCTCGCCGACGGCCTGGTCCTGCCGGTGCTCGACGCCCTCGACGAATGCCCCGAAACCGGTCGCGCCGCGGTCCTGCGGGCACTCAACGACACGCTCGACCCGCACACCCCGCTGGTGTTGACCTGCCGCACCGACGACTACGCGGCGGCCGTCGCCGACGCCGACGTCCTGGCCGGTGCCGCGGTCGTCAGCCCCGCGCCGGTACGTCCCGACGACGCCATCGCCCTGCTGCGCCTGGCCACCCCGCCCGGCCCGCGGCAAGAACCCTGGGACGCGCTCGTCGAGCACCTGGCGCGGGAACCGGAGGGTGCGGCCGCCAAGGCGCTGGCGAGCCCCTTGACGGTGGCGTTGGCCAGGGCCGTGTACGCGGACGCGCCGGGCGATCCGGCGGAGCTGGGCGACCCCCGCCGCTTCCCCACCGCGGAGGCCGTCGAGCACCATTTGCTCGACGCCCTCGTCCCCACCCTCTTCGCCCGCGCCCACCGCACGGGTCCCGCCGGCTGGCACCGCTGGGACCCGCACCGCGCCCGGCGCTACCTCACCTTCCTCGCCCGCGGCATGGAAGCCCGCGGCACGTACGAGTTGGCCTGGTGGCAGCTCTACCACTGGGTGCCGGCGCTGGCCCGCCCCTGGCGGCGCGCCGCGGTCTGGGGCGGCGTCACGGCCGTCGCCATGCCGCTGTGGCTGGGGAGCTTCTACGTGCTGCTGCTCACGGCGGCCGACGCGCACTGGGCGCCCGCCGAGGCCCTCATGTGGCTGCCCACCACGGTGGTCAGCGTCGTGTGCATGCAGTGCGTCGCCTCCTGGATCGCGGAACGACCCAGTGGAGCGATCCCGCCGACCACCGCGCTCGTGCTCATCGGCCTGGGCGGCGGCCTGGCGGCCAGCTCCCCGTTCTTCTTCGTGGAACTCAGCCGGGGAAGCGGAGTGTGGAACGCGCTGGGCACCGCCGCCACCTTCGCCGGGCTGTACGGATTCCCCGCGCTGATGGCCCTGCTCAGCTCGGGTCTGCCACAGCCCCCCGGACAGCCGCAGCGCGGCGCCCTGGCCCTGCGGCACTGGCGCCAGCGCCTGCCCGCGGCGGCGGTGACGGTCCTGGCCGTCACCCTGTTCGGGGGCGTCACCCTCGCCGCACTCGCCGGCGGGTCCTTCTTCGAGTCGGACTCCGTCACGGCGTGGGTGCACGGGATGGCGTTCGGCGCGGGCACGGGGGCGGCCCAGGCCGTCCTCGGCTGGGTCCGCAGCACCACGTCACCCGGCGAGTTCACCACCCCGAAGACCTCGCTCAGGGCCGATCGCCTGATCGCGGTCGTCAACGGCGTCACCGGGGTGGTCCTCACGGGCGTCCCCATCGTCGCCCTCAACTCCGGTACGGGTGTCCAGCCTTACCTCATCTGGCAGCTGTTGATTGGGGTCGCGGCGCTCGGGCTCACCGGGGGAGCGTTGACGCTGTCGGCGTACGCCTGGCCGTACTACTGCGCGGCGCGGACCGTCTTCGCGGTGCGCGGGCGGCTTCCGTGGCGGTTGCAGACGTTCCTCGCCGATGCGCACCGGCTGGGAGTGCTGCGCCAGGTGGGGCCGGTGTACCAGTTCCGGCACGCCCGGTTGCAGCACCGGCTGGCCGGGGTGCGGGTGCCGGCGGCGCGCACGGCGCCCGGGCGGGCCGATGCGCCGGCGGGCGGGCGGGTGCCGTGAAGCGCAGTGCGACGAAGGCTTCAACGGGGCTCGGCGGGGCTCTGCCGCGACGGGTCAGGTGAGCTGCCAGCCCGTGGCCGTCCACGAGCCGCGGCGCCCGGTCTCCCGGCCCGTCACCAACTCTACGTATCCCTCGGCGACTTCGGAGGCGGGCGTCCCCTCGGCGACGTCCACCTCCAACTCCGCGCGCACCTCGGGGCCGAGCGCCACCAGGGTCTCCCGCACCCAGCCGGGGCTGACGGCGTTGAGCCGGACTCCGCGCGGCAACTCCAGGGCGGCGTGGCGGACGAAGGCGTCCAGCCCCGCATTGGTGAGCGCGCCGAAGGACGCGCCGGTCGTGACCTGGGGGATGGCGCCGGAGGTCAGGGTGATCGATCCGCCGTCGCGGACGGATCCCACGGCTCGGCGCACCAGCCGCACCTGGCCCAGCAGCTTGCCTTGGAGGCCGGTGAACAGCTCGTCCTCCGTCGAGCCCAGCAGCGGGACCAGCGCGCCGCTGCCGGCGGTGACGATCACCGCGTCCACCGGGCCGACCGCCGCGAACAGGGCGTCGACGGAGTCCGGTTGCTCCAGGTCCACCCGTAGCGGTCCGCGGCGCGAGGCCCTCACGACCTCGTGGCCCACGCCTTCCAGGGCGGTGACGACGGCACCGCCGATGATGCCGGTCGAACCGATGACGACTGCCTTCACGATGACTCCCGAGAGTGGGTGCGGTCCGCGCTGAGCCGGGCGGATCCATGTCGACAGCCTGGGCGGTCGGCGGGCGGGGCGTCCAATACCCGTGCTGATAACCCGAGGGCATGGATGTCGCTGCGCATGTGCTGCGGTGCTGGTCAGCGCGGTTCGGCACGGTTCGGCGGCAGGGGTGAGCGGAGTTATCCACAGGCCCGCGGGCGTTGGCGCGAGAGCGCGTACGGTGGTGATCAACGGCGTTGTCGATCGTTGAGGCGGGGCGGTGCACATGGTGGAGACCGAAGCACAAGAGGGCGGTTTCGTACGGGACGGGGTGTGGCACTCCGTTCCGTACAAGGAGGCCCCGAGCGTGCCGGCGCAGGCGCTGATCGTGGTCGACGCGCAGACGGCGTTCTTGTCGGGCCCGGAGGCCGTGCCCGACGCCGATCGGGTCGTCGATCGGCTCGGCGTGCTCCTGGAGCGGGCCCGGGGGGCCGGTGCGGTCGTCGTGCATCTGCGCAATGACGGTGAGACCGGTGCCGTGGACGAGCGGGGGAAGCCGGGCTGGGAGCTGTACCTGCCGGTGCGGGAGTCTGCGCGGGAGGTCGTGGTCCGCAAGGTGAGCGACGACGGCTTCGAGGGAACGGCGCTGGGCGAGCTGTTGGACGGGCACGGGGTGCGTGCGGTCGTCATCGCGGGCGTGCTCTCCGAGATGTGCGTGAGCGCGACGGCGTTCGGAGCGGTGGAGCACGGGCTGCACGTCATAGTGCCGCACGACGCGCACGCGACGTACGGCCTGGACGACATCCCGCCGTCCGTCGTATCGCGGGTCGCGGAGCACGCGCTTGGTTCGGATCCGGAGTTCGTGGCGACGGCGGAGGCGGTGACCTTCGAGGCGGCCGCGCCACCGGCACCCGGGCATCCCGGTGGCCGCGGCCACGCCCGCCCCTGACCCGGAGAGTCGACTTGTCGTCCACGTTCGGCGGGCCTGTGGTACACCGGACCCCGACGACAAGTCGACCGGGAATCACGGGGGTTCGGTTGCGAGGGCGACGACAGATCAGTTACCGCGACGCGGTCGCGATCCTGACGGGGGACAGCGCGGCGCTCGTCGCCGCCGACCGGGCGCTCGGGGGCGTCCTGTCCGTGGCGACGGCCGGCGTCAGCGACGCCGTGCTGAACATGCTCGACGCCCGGGGGCGGGTGCTGCGGCTGGGCCGCGACCTCACCGCGAACCTGCGCGGGTCCCTCGGCGACGCGGACCGCGTGACCCGTACGGACCGGATCCACGCCGCCCACTCCGTCTTGGTGATCACGGCCTGGTTCGAGGCGTTGGGGGAGGTGGAGATGCCGTTTCGACTGGAGGAGCTGGAGCTGACGGGGCGGGACCAGGCGGCGATCGCGAGCGGGGCGGCGCCGGGCGCGGACCTGTTCGAGGCGCTGGTCGAGCTACGGGTGGACCCGCCCGCGCCGCACCGCCCGTTCGAGAACCACGTGAGCACGGTCCGCGCCAACTACCTGGCGTTCCAAGAGCACTTCGTGCGCTTCGTCAGCGGCCTCGCCGTCTACGACCGGCTCGACCCGGAGAGCCGCGACGACGTGCTCCTCGCGTCCGCCCGCTGGATCGCCGGCTTCGCCTGCGAGCGCTACCAGCAGCTGTACGGCGAACTCGCCGTGGAGGTGCCGGAATTCGGATTCTGGGCCGGGCAAGTCGACCACCAGGCCACCCGCACCCTCGTCCGCCGCTCGCTCAGCGGCGTCGAGACCGCCCTCGCCGGGCTCAGCGCCGTCCGGCCGCACCGGCACGCCGCCGCGTCCCTCACCACCGGCTACCGCGCCGCCCTCACCAAGCCGATCCTCTCCGAGGGGCACGCCCCGGCCGGGGCGTGCCTGCCCACGCTGGAGGAGGGGTACGTCGATCCCGACTTCCGGCTGCGGGCCGTGACCGGTTCGTCGCGCGGACCCGCCGACGAGGAGTTCTGGTCCGAGGTCGAGCCGCGGTCCGACCTCATCGAGTGCCTGTCCGGCCTGCTCACCGCGCCCGCCACGACCCGCGCCCCGCTGATGGTGCTCGGCCAGCCGGGCGCCGGCAAGTCCGTGCTGACCAGGATCCTCGCCGCCCGGCTGCCGTCCGCCGGCTATCTGCCGGTACGGATCCTGCTCCGCGAGGTCCCCTCCGACCTGGACGTGCAGGACCAGATCGAGTGGGCCGTGCGCGCCGCGACCGGCGAACGCGTCTCCTGGCCCGAACTGGTCCGCGCGGCCGGCGACTCCGTGCCCGTGCTCCTCTTCGACGGCTACGACGAACTCCTCCAGGCCACCGGCATCAGCCAGTCCGACTTCCTCCTGCGGGTGGCCCGCTTCCAGGAACGCGAGGCCGACCAGGGCCGCCCGGTGTACGCGATCGTCACCAGCCGCACCGCGGTCGCCGACCGGCCGCGCTACCCGGAGGGGGCCGTAGCCCTACGCCTGGAGCCCTTCAGCGCCGAGCAGGTCACCCGTTGGCTGGAGCTGTGGAACCGGCTGAACAGCTCGTACCTCGCCGGCCGTGGGCTGACTCCGCTGCCGGCCTCGATCGCCCTGCGCCACGGAGAACTCGCCTCCCAGCCCCTGCTGTTGCTGATGCTCGCGCTCTACGACGGCACCGCCAACGCCCTCCAGCGGGAGTCGGTCGGCGACACCCCCTTCGACGCGTCCCACCTCTACGAAGAGCTGCTGACCTCCTTCGCGTCCAGGGAAGTCGCCAAGTCGGGCGACGACCTGACCGGGCACCGGCTCGCCGAGCGCGCCGAACAGGAACTCCAGCGGCTGTCCCTGATCTCCTTCGGCATGCTCAACCGCCGCCGCCAGTGGATCAGCTCACAGGAGGCCGAGGACGACCTCACCGCACTGCTCGGCCGCGCGGAGCCGGTCAGTGACGGTCGCCGGGCACCGCTGGGCCAAGGGGACATCGCGCTGGGCCGGTTCTTCTTCGTCCAGCGCTCCCAGGCGCTGCGGGACGTCCAGCGGCTCGCGACGTACGAGTTCCTGCATGCCACCTTCGGCGAGTACCTGATCGCCCGGCTGTCCGTACAGCTCCTGGAAGGGCTGCTCGCCCAGCGGCCGGCGCTCGCGGTGGGGCGTGCGCGGATCAACGACGACCTGCCCTACGTCCTGCTCTCGTACGCCACCCTCGCCTCCCGGCAGATACTCCGCTTCGCGACCGCCCGCATCGAACTCCTGCCCGGGCAGGAGCGGGAACGCCTCGTCGAGCTGCTGCTGACCGTGCTGGCCGACCACCGCAACCGAACCGAACACGCCTACGCCGACTACCGGCCCGAGGTCCGGGCGACCTCCTCCCGACACGGCCTGTACTCGGCGAACGTCGTCCTGCTCGCCGTCCTCGTCTCCCCGGAGCCGCTGCGGGCCAGCCGGCTCTTCCCCGGCGCCGACAAGCCCGCCGCGCTCTGGCACCGGCGCGCGATGCTGTGGCGCTCGGCGTTCCGCGAGTCGGAGTGGACGGAGTTCGCCATCGCGCTGGACCTGCGGCAGTGCTGGACGGGTAACCAACAGGACCTCAGCGTCACGGCGGCGGCACGGACGACGGGCGAGCCGGAGCCGGTGGACGCCCACTGGCTGTACGGGCGACGACTGGACGACGAGGACGCGGTGGTGAGCTGGACGCGCTCGCGGCCGGACGAGGTCCACCACAAGATGGTGGTCTCGGGCGGCACCAACGACCTGCTCGTGCTGCACGCGCTGGACCCCTTCTTCGCCGTGCTGCCGGGCGCCGTCACGGCCGTGACGAGTTCGTCCGTGGGCCCGTCCACCTCCGCGGCCCGCGCGCTGACGGCCCTCTGGCTGACGAGCGGCCTTGACGCGGCACCCGACGAACTCGCCCGCAGGTACTACGACTGCGCCACGGTCATGACGTGGGGCTCCAGCATCGACGAGGACACCAAGTTCGAGATGCGCCGGTTGGTACTGCGGCAACTCGTCCTCGACGCCCGTCGGCTGCCGGTCGACGTGGTCCTGTACGTCATCTCGGCCCGGACGGGCGTTCGGGACGGCGAAGAACACCTGGACCACATCGCCACCGTGCTGCTCAGTTTGCTGACCGAGTCCCAACCGAATGGCCTGTGGGATGAGGCCCAGGCGTACCTGGAAATGCTGGGGGCCGAATCTCCCCAACGCCTCGTCGCGCTGTGCGCCCTGCCCCACAGCCCAGCCGCCCGCCCACTCCTGCGCGATGTGGTCGAAGACATGCTCGACGGCGCCATCGACGACGGACGCCCCGGCATCCCGCCGGAGGTTCGGGCCCGCGCCCGTGCCTTCGTCGCCGGCCACCCCTCCTGACGGCCACCCCTCCTGACGGCCACCCCTCCTGACGGCCGCCCCGGGGCGCCGCCCCCTGACCGCTGCGGGAGAATGGAGCCATGTCCCCACGCCCCGCCCGCCCCCGTCGCTCCCTCGACCCCGCCGCACTCACCGCCGCCACGCCCTGCCCCTGCGGGCTGCCCGCGACGTACGGCGACTGCTGCGGGCGGTTCCACTCGGGGGAGGCGGCGGCGCCCACCGCCGAGCTGCTGATGCGCTCCCGCTACAGCGCGTTCGTGGCCCTTGACGCGGCGTACCTGCTGCGCACCTGGCACCCCGACACCCGACCGGCGCAGCTCGACCTGGACCCCGGCATGGCGTGGGAGGGGCTGGAGATCACCGAGGCGACGAACGGCGGCCCGTTCCACTCCGCCGGCACGGTCACCTTCCGGGCCCGCTACCGCCACCACGGCAAGCGCGGCGAACTGCGCGAGCGCAGCACCTTCGAGCGGTTCGCCGGCGCCTGGGTCTACGTGGACGGGACGTTCATCGAGTAGACGGTGCGTTCATCGAGTGGTCGGGATGTTCATCGAGACGGGTGTTCGTCGGGTAGCGGACGTGCATCGAGCAACCCACCGCAGGAGTCAGTCCGGCAGGACCATCAGCCGCGGGTTGTGGGCCGCCAGCACCTTGTTCGCCCGCGCCAGCACCGACAGCGTCCGCTCCCGCTCCGCGCGCCCGGCCACGTCGAGCGGGCCGCGGAAGCAGTGCAGCAGCCGGGCCGCCCGGTCCGCCTCGATCTCGGCGCACAGCACGTGCTCCGGCATGCAGGAGCCGATCAGCACGGCCACGCGGTCGGGAATGGGTACGGGAACGAGCGGCGACGCGGTCACGATGTCCGTCCTTCTCTGTGCGGTGGCCCTTCCCGGCCGCCCCATTGATTTCTTCCTACGCACGAGTAAGTTGCCCTTCGACGCGTCACCCCGTGGCGTCGTGTCCCGGCAACTCCCCGCCCGCACCGCGCGAACAGGAGCCGACCATGGGCGTACGCAAGGACCTGAAGAGGGCGAAACAGCGCGGTGACCTCGTCGACCGTGCCCCGGTGGAGATCGTCCGGAGCGACGGCGTCGTACGGGAGGTGCGCACCGCACGGCTGGCCCGGACCTCTGCCACCGGCAGCACTGGCGACATACCTTACGACAATGTGCAGCAAGCACCCGAATCGATCATCCTACGGCGCAGGGGCGACGACGGCGCCTGGCGACCCGTCACCGCGGCGGCCTTCGCCGACGAGGTCACCGGGGTGGCAAAAGGGCTGATCGCAACGGGTGTGGCGGCCGGCGGCCGGGTCGCGATCATGTCCCGCACCCGCTACGAGTGGACGGTGCTCGACTTCGCGATCTGGGCGGCCGGGGGACAGTCCGTACCCCTGTACGCCACCTCGTCAGCGGAACAGGTCGCCTGGATCCTCGCCGACGCGGCCGTGACGCACGTGGTCGTCGAGGACGACGAACTGGCGGCCGTCGTCGACGCGGCCGCCCGCGAACTGCCGCAGCCGCCCGCCGTCTGGCGCATCGACGCCGGTGCGCTGGCGGAGTTGACCGCCCTCGGCGCCGAACTGAGGGACGCGGAGGTGACCGAGCGACGGCTCGCGGTCACCCCCGACTCCGTCGCCACCATCTGCTACACCTCCGGCACCGCGGGCCGGCCCAAGGGCTGCGTCCTGACCCACGGCAATCTGCACGCCGAGGCCGCGAACACGGTCGAACTGCTGCACCCCGTCTTCCGGGAAGTCACCCGGCAGACCGCGTCGACGCTGCTCTTCCTGCCGCTCGCGCACGTCCTGGGGCGCACCATCCAGATCGCCTGCCTGCTCGCCCGGATCGAGGTCGGCCACTGCCCCAGCATCAAACCGGAAGAGCTCCGGCCGCAACTGCGGGAGTTTCGACCCACGTTCGTCGTCGGGGTGCCCTACCTCTTCGAGAAGATCCACGACACGGGGCGGGCGATCGCCGAACGGATGGGCCGGGGTGCCTCCTTCGCCCGCGCGGACGCCGTCGCGGTGCGGTACGGCGAGGCGCACCTCGCCCGGCACCTCGGCACCGGACGGGGTCCCGGGCTCGCCCTCACCGCCGCCCACGCGCTGTACGACCTGCTGGTGTACCGCCGCATCCGCAGCCAACTCGGCGGCCGGCTGCGGTACGCCATCAGCGGCGGATCGCCGCTGGACCGCCGGCTGATGCTGTTCTTCTACGCGGCCGGGGTGGTGGTGTACGAGGGGTACGGGCTCACCGAGACCACCGCGGCCGCCACCATCTCGCCGCCGCTCGCCCCGCGGCCCGGCACGGTCGGGCTGCCGGTGCCCGGCACCGCCGTCCGGATCGCGGCCGACGGCGAGGTGCTGATCAGGGGCGACATCGTGTTCGACGCGTACTGGAACGACCCCGCCGCCAGCCGGGAGTGCCGGACCGACGGCTGGTTCGCCACCGGCGACCTCGGCGGCCTGGACGACGACGGCCATCTGACGATCACCGGGCGGAAGAAGGACCTCATCGTCACCTCCGGGGGCAAGAACGTGTCGCCCGCCGTGTTGGAGGACCGGCTGCGCAGCCGACCGCCCGTCGGGCAGTGCGTCGTCGTCGGCGACCGCCGCCCGTACGTGGCCGCGCTGGTCACCCTGGAGGCGGAGGCCGTGGCGCACTGGCTCGCGGTGCGCCGTCGCCCGAAGGACACCCCGCCGGCCGCGCTCTGCGACGACCCCGAGTTGATCGCGGACGTGCAGCGGGCGGTGGACTACGCGAACGAGGCGGTGTCCCGCGCCGAGTCGATCCGTCGGTTCCGCATCGTGCCCGGCGCGTTCACCGAGGAGAACGGGCAGCTCACCCCGTCGTTGAAGGTCAAGCGCGCCGAGGTGACGAGGGCGTACGCGGATGAGATCGAAGCCCTGTACGCGCGGGTGTGACCGGTCGGGGCGGCCCCTGTGCGCGCGGGTGTGACCGGTCGGGGCGCCCGGTGCCCGAGGGGACGGTGTGCGGCCTCCTGTCCGGCCCCGACGGCGCTGCACCGCGCGGGCTCACCGCGGCGGCCCCCGACGGAGTTGCCCCGGATCCGACCGCGCGCCGGACCGCGCCGTCGTGGCGCGGCTGGCGTACCTCCACCGCACCGCGGGAAACACCGCAGTCCTACGGCGCTTGAGCTGACCCGCGGGGCCTCACGGGCCCTCCGCAAGGCCACGGGGCCTGAGGTCACGGGCGCGCAGCACCAACTCGATGGCGAAGCGGCGTTCGGCGTCGACCAGTTGATCGCCGATGATCGACTCCAGATTGCGCATCCGGTAGCGCACGGTCTGCGGGTGGACGGCGAGCAGCTCGCCCATCTGCGCCGCCGTGCCGCGGGTGTCCAGCCAGGTCCGCAGGGTGTCCACGAGGCGGTCGCGGCGCGTGGGCGTGAGGGCGGCGAGGGGCCCGAGTTCTCGGGCCGCGAGGTGGTCCAACAACCCCGGGTCCGACAACAGCCAGAGCTGTACGAGGTGGTCCTCGGCCAGGACCAGCGGGGCGTCGGGAACGACGCCGGTGTCGACCAGCTCCAGGGTGCGGCGGGCCCAGCGGATCGAGTGGTGCGCATCGGCGGCCGGCACGGGCAGCCCCACCGCGGCCCGGGTACCGAACAGCGCCGCGTCCAGCATCCGTCTTCGGGCCGCGTCGACGGGGCCGGGGATCAGCAGGTGCGGCTGGGGGTCGCTGAGGTCGGCGAGGACATCGTTGTCCATGTCCGTGCGCTCCAGCACGGCGGGGGAGCGCAGGGCGACCAGGGTGACCTGCTCGGGCAGGAGCCACCCGGTCTGCTCCGACAGCTCCGCGATCGCGGTCCGGGGGACCGGCGGCCCCGCCAGCAGCAGGTGCAGCAGCCGGCGGCGCAGGATCTCGTGCTGCTCGCCGGAGCGCGACAGCGCAGCCAGATAGCCCTCGCGGGACAGCGCCTCCAACTCGTCCACGTAGGCGAAGAGCGCGTCCGCGAAGGAGAGCATCATCGTGGGGGAGAGGTTGTAGCTGCGGCCCACCTTCTTCGCCCGGCGCAGCGCGACGCGCGCACCGAGCCGGTAGGCACCCTGGAGCGACTCCAGCGTGCGGCCCTCGTACGCCTCGTAGCGTCCGAAGCGCCGGCACATCTCGTCCCGCAGCGTGGACGGTGCGGACGGCTCGGCGACCTGGTCGACGAAGACCGAGATCGACTGCTCCACGCCCACCCGGATGCCCTGCCCGTACGGTCCGTTCAGCAGCCGTGCGTACTCCGGATACGCGCGGGTGACCTCGATCCCGATCTCCTTGATCAGGCTGGGGAGTTCGGGTCGGATGATCGCGGCGAACTCTTGCGGAAGCGGCCCCAGCGATTCCCCGCTGTCCGACAGGTGCACCGTACTCGGCATCGAACCTCCCCTCGGCACGCTGCAAGATAGACCAACGGTGACGCGGTGAACACCATTTGGGAACCGAGGCGCCACAAGGGCAAGAAAACGCTCTCTGTCGCATGAATTCACTCGCCGCGAATTGTGGCGGATTGACAAAAGCCCGGCGAATTCGGTCGCCCTGATGGGTCGTCAAGGGGGAGAGTTTTAGCCACTCACTACTCATGGGTTTCTTGGCTCGATCGTCTGGAAGGTGGTATTCCGGAGGGTGGTCGGGCTCGCTGGAGCGCCTGTGGTCACCCCGCGCCGGGCCCCGATCGATCGGCCCGCGGCCCGATGTGGGGCGCCCGGGCACTGTCGGGGCGTGACAGGCGCAGCCCGGCGCGAACTGCGAGCAACCCCGGGTCGGGCAGGTTTTTGCGCAGGAAATGACAAGGCCGGCACGGTAAATGCTTACCGGGTGACGAGGAAAAGCGCCTGTGTGGAGAATCTTGAACGGCGGGATTGTGCGCGATGTTTCCCGCAAGTAACGTCTCGCAGCGTCATGGATCGGGCATGGCCGAATCCGGTCAATCGCTCATGACCGGGATTCCCCGTCGTGCTCAGTGCGCCGCACCGGCCAGCGGGCTTCCCCCACGGGCGTGGAGCACGACCGCCGAGCAAGACGTCTTGCTGACGAACCGAAAGGATCCTCCGTTGAGAAATCCGCTCAGAAAGGCCGCCCTGGTCGTCACGGGGGCCGCGGCCGCCGTCACCCTCGCCGCCGGCCCGGCGCTGGCCCAGCCCACGAACTGGACGGTGGGCCCCTCCTCCCCGCTGACCTTCTCCGCCGTCTCCACGAACACGGTCCTGGACCTCAACGGGATCCCCCTGAGCTGCCCGATCGCCACTGCGGGCGGCACGCTGTCCAACGCCACCGGCAACCCCGCCGCCATCGGCAGCATCTCACCGGTCACCTTCGGCAACGCCGCCAATCCCTGTACCAGCCCGCTGGGTCCGGTGGAGCCGGTGACCGACACCAACCCGCCGTGGAAGCTGATGGCGCAGAACCACAGCGCCGGCGTGACCACCGGCTACATCACCGGTGTGCAGGCCCGACTGGGGGTCCTCACCTGCGAGTTCGACGTCGTCGGAGAGGTCAGCGTCAGCTACTCCAACGGCACCGGCGTGCTCAGCGTCTCCAACAGCGGGCGACTGCTGACCGTGGCCAACGCCAGCCCCGGCTGCGCCGGCATCGCGCAGAACGGCGACCACCCCACCTTCAACGGCGACTTCACCGTCACCGGCGCCGGCGGGGTGCGGCCGACCGTGGTCGGCACCCCCTAACCACCTGGTCCACCAGGTGGGGGCCCCGCCGGCGCGGGAGGGGCCCGGGGGTGTTCGAGGATCGCGCGGCGGCCCTGGTGAGCCGGTCGCCGCGCGATCCGTCGTCGTACCGGAAGCAGCGCGGAGGGAGCCGTGAGTTCGTGAGGACGCCGTACCACCGGGCCGGGCGCCGAGTCGCAACCGCCCGCACCCGTCTCCGCTCCCGCACGGCGGTGCGCGCCGCCGTCGCGGCGGCCGTCCTGGGCGCGCTGCTGATGCCCGGCGCCCGCGCCGCCGACGAGGAGCGGCGCATCGCCGTCGACCTCGCCTACACCTGCGCGTTCCCCACCGGGAAGCGGAGCGTGGACGTCACCGTCGCCGCGCGGCTGCCCGCCACCGGAGCGCCGGGCCGGCCGCTCGCCGTCGAGGACGTCACCACCGAAGTCACCCTCTCCGCGGAGGCCGGAGCCGAACTCGCCGCGCTCTCCGCGACGGAGGTCACCGCCACCACCCGGCTCGCCGTCGCCCTCGCCCAGCGGCGCCACCGGGCCGACGTCACCTGGGAGGGCGCCACCGAGGGGGCGGTGACCGTCCCCGCACCAGGTTCCGAGGACGGCGAGCGGGTGCGGCTGACCGCTGCCGGGCCCGTGCCCGTGGTGACCCCCGGCGACACCGGGCCGCTCACCTTCACCGCCCGCGCCCTCGCCGTGGACCTCGCCCTGCGCACCGCGGACGGGGCCCCCGCCGAACCGCCGACGCTCGCGCTCGACTGCACGCCCGACTTCGGCCGGGCGGGCCGGCTGGCCAGCGTCGACGTCCGCGACCGGGCGACCGCCGCGCCGCCCGCGCCGTCCGCCTCCACGCCCGTCCCCGGCCCCGGCGCCCCGGACGGGCCACAGGGGGACGCCGCCCCCGACGCGGACACCGGACCCGGCCGCGAACTGCGGGCCGAGCCGCCCGCAGCGCCGGGCGCACCGGCCGACACCGCACCGCCCTGCGTCGGCGACCGGACCGACCCGCTCGCCCTCGTCGCGTACGTCACCGGCTACGCCAACGCCGCCAAGCAGAAGGCCGCCGGGCTGAACCGGCTCTCCTGCAACAAGATCGTCGACAAGTGGAAGAAGATCGTCCCCAAGCCCGACGGGCTCCACCTCGTCCAACACGCCACCGGCGAACTGGACTGGCAGGGCAAGCGGATGATGAAGCCGTCCCCCGCGACCTTCCTGACGTACGGCTTCATGCCCACCACGGCGACGATGGAGCTGATCCAGACGAAGACCATGACCATCGACTCGGACATCCTGCTGGCCAAGTCGACCGGGGTTACGTACGTACGGGTGCCGCTGGTGCTGCGGCTCACCGACGTCGAGGTCAACGGCGTCCCGCTGGACGTCGGCCCCGACTGCCGCACCGTCGGATCGCTGTACTCCAAGGACCCCGACCCGGCCCAGGACACCAAGGACCACGTGGTCCTCACCGGCATCCTGAAGGGCCGCGGAGACGGCTACCAGCTGATCACCGGGGGAGTGCTGACCTCCACGGTGACGATTCCGCCCTTCAGCGGCTGCGGGGTGGGCGAGGACCTGGACGCCGTCTTCACCTCCGCGGTGTCGGGCCCGGGCAACTACATCAAACAGGTCCAGGGCGCGCCCTGCGCCTCCGGCGTGGCCCGCCCCGACCCCAAGTACTGCACGCCCGAGTTGGAGCCGAAGGACGTGCCGAAGCCGCAGCGCTGAGGCACCGCCCCACCAGGCACCAGGGCGCCCCCGCACCGCTCCCCACCACCGGAACCACTCCCCACCACCGGAAAGGACCGAGGGAGAGATGAGACGTGTCCCCGAACCACCGCGCCGCACCCGCGCGCGGCGCGCCACCGGCGTCGGCGTGCTCGCCGCGCTGCTGCTGGCGATCCCCCTGGGCGCGGCACCCGCAGCCGCCTCGCAGGCCCCGACAGCACCAGCACCCCCGTCCACCACGACCGCAGCGGCCGCGGACGTACGGCTGAACGGGCACTGGGCCCCGTTCACCCGCTGTCCCGTCGACGCCCCCGCCATGCTCGCCGCCGACGGTCAGGCGACCGTTGCCACCTGCGTCTCGTCCAAGTCGCCCGGCGGCTCGATCAAACTGGGCAAGGTCACCGCCACCACCGGCGCCAACGACCTCCAGTTCGGCGTCGTGCAGGACACCAAGGCCGGCACCTTCACCGTCGTCCCGCCCGCCGGCGGCGCGGTCGTCGGCGCCCCGACGGAGATTCCCGGCGGGCTGCTCGGCCTGATGTGCCCCGGCGACATCCCCGTCGTCACCGACATCTGCAAGCTGCTCACGGACAACGCACTCAACCGGGTCACCGCCACCGTGGAGTCCGCCGGCGCACCCACCGAGTTCAACCTCGCGGCCGGGCTCACGAGCGGAAAGCAGATCGTCAAGCTGCCCGTACGGATCCGGCTCCAGAACCCCTTCCTCGGCTCGCAGTGCTACATCGGCTCGACGGCCGACCCGGTCGTGCTGCGGCCGCAGAACACCACCGCCCCCACCCTCGCCGTCCAACGCTTCGACGGCAACGGCACCCCGAACACCGCCGGTTCGATGCTGCGCTTCGCCCTCACCGGCAACAACCAGGGCGACTCGACCTTCGCCGTGCCGAAGGCCACCGGCTGCGGACTGCTCGGAGTCCTCAACGGCGCCATCGACCTGAAGACCGGACTGCCCTCGCCGGCCGGGAACAACAGCCTCACCCTGGGCGGCGCCGCCACCCACAGCGGCGGACTCGCCGCACCCGGCCTCGTCCGCCCCGACGCCGGCAAGGTGCTCTCCCGCAACTGGCACTCGGCCGTACTGCCCTAACCGCCGCTCACCGCATTCCCCTTGCGCGGAAAATGCACAAGCCGCCGCGGCGCATTGTCACCCGATGACAAATTCCGCGGCGGCCCGGAACCGCACCGCTCAATGATCCGCACGGCACTTGTCCCGGCACGGTCCGTGAACTTAACGTGCGCCCTCTGCGCACGCCTTCGTCATCTGGTCGCTCGGTCACTTCGTCAACTCGTCACTTCGTGAGTACGGAAATCGGCACGCGGTCGCGATCACCCGCAGGAGGTGGGATGGGCATCGAAGTGGTCGTCGACGGACTGACGAAGTCCTTCGGCAAGCAGAACATCTGGCAGGACGTCACCCTCACCCTGCCCGCCGGCGAAGTCAGCGTCATGCTGGGACCGTCCGGGACGGGCAAGACGGTGTTCCTGAAGTCGATCATCGGGCTGCTGAAGCCCGAGCGGGGCCGGGTCCTCATCGACGGCGTCGACATGGTCAACAGCCCCGAGCGGGACGTCTACGAAACCCGCAAGCTCTTCGGCCTGATGTTCCAGGACGGCGCCCTCTTCGGCTCCATGTCCCTCTTCGACAACATCGCCTTCCCCTTGCGGGAGCACACCCGGAAGAAGGAGTCCGAGATCCGGCGCACCGTCATGGAACGCATGGAGATGGTCGGCCTCGTGGGCGCCGAGGAGAAACTCCCCGGAGCGATCTCCGGCGGAATGCGCAAACGCGCCGGACTCGCCCGAGCCCTCGTCCTCGACCCGCAGATCGTGCTCTGCGACGAGCCCGACTCCGGACTCGACCCGGTGCGCACCGCCTACCTCTCCCAACTCCTGATCGACCTGAACGCCCAGATCGACGCGACGATGCTGATCGTCACCCACAACCTCGACATCGCCGCCACCGTCCCGGACAACATGGGCATGCTCTTCCGGCGCGAACTCGTCGCCTTCGGCCCCCGGGAACTCCTCCTCACCAGCGAGGAGCCGGTCGTCGCCCAGTTCCTCAGCGGACGCCGCGAAGGCCCCATCGGCATGTCGGAGGAGAAGGACGCCGCGACCCTCGCCCGCGAGCAACTCGGGCAGAGCGCCCCGCTGGCACCCCGACCCATCGCACCCCAGCTCGAACCCTCGCCCGGCATGCCCGAACGCCGCGCCGTCGGCCGCCGCAGGGAGCGGGTGCACGCCCTGCTGGACACCCTGCCCGAAGCCGCCCGCACCGCCATCCAGCAGAGCTACGCCCCGGCCGGGGGCGAGGTGGCGCCCCGATGAGCACCGAACAACTGCCGATCAGGGGCGGCGGGCCGGACCCGGACCCCGATCCGACCCGTACGGCCGGCGCCCCGAAGCCCCCGCCCGCACCGCCGGCCCCGCTCCCGCTGCTCGCCCCCCTGCGCGAGGCCGGGAAGCTGTTCGCCCTCGCCGCCACCGTCACCCGGGCGGTCTTCCGCCGCCCCTTCCAAGTGCGCGAGTTCATCGAACAGTTCTGGTTCGTCGCCAGCGTCACCATCCTGCCGGCCGCCCTCGTCTCCATCCCCTTCGGCGCGGTGATCGCCCTCCAGGTCGGCTCCCTCACCCAGCAGCTCGGCGCCCAGTCCTTCACCGGCGGCGCCAGCGTCCTCGCCGTCATCCAGCAGGCCAGCCCGCTGATCGTGGCCCTGCTGATCGCCGGCGCCGGCGGCTCCGCGATCTGCGCCGACCTCGGCTCCCGCAAGATCCGCGAAGAGCTGGACGCCATGGAGGTCATGGGCGTCTCGCCGATCCAGCGCCTGGTGGTGCCGCGGGTCCTGGCGACCATGCTGGTGGCCGTGCTCCTCAACGGCATGGTCTCCGTCGTCGGCACGCTCGGCGGCTACTTCTTCAACGTCGTCATGCAGAACGGCACCCCCGGCGCGTACCTCGCCAGCTTCTCCGCCCTCGCCCAACTGCCCGACCTCTACATCAGCGAACTCAAGGCGCTGATCTTCGGCTTCATCGCCGGAATCGTCGCCACCCATCGCGGACTCAACCCCCGCGGCGGCCCCAAAGGGGTGGGCGACGCGGTCAACCAGTCCGTCGTGATCACCTTCCTCCTCCTCTTCTTCGTCAACATGGTCCTCACCGCGATCTACCTCCAGATCGTCCCGCCGAAGGGGGGCTGAGCCGATGGCCCCCGTCGCCCCGCTGCGCTGGCTGGACCGCTCCGGTGACCAACTCGTCTTCTACGTCCGCGCCCTGGTCTGGATCCCGCGCACCCTGCGCCGCTACCTGCGAGAGGTGCAGCGCCTGCTCGCCGAAGTCGCCTTCGGCAGCGGCGGCCTCGGCGTCATCGGCGGCACCGTCGGCGTGATGATCGCGATGACCCTGTTCACCGGCACCGTCGTCGGCCTCCAGGGGTACGCCGCCCTCAACCAGATCGGCACCTCCGCCTTCACCGGCTTCGTCTCCGCCTACTTCAACACCCGGGAGATCGCCCCGCTGGTCGCCGGGCTCGCGCTCTCCGCCACCGTCGGCGCCGGCTTCACCGCCCAACTCGGCGCCATGCGCATCAACGAGGAGGTCGACGCCCTCGAAGCGATGGGGGTGCGCCCGCTGCCGTACCTGGTCACCACCCGGATCATCGCCGGCGTCGTCGCCATCATTCCGCTGTACGCGATCGGCCTGCTCAGCTCCTATCTGGCGTCCCGCTGGACCACCGTCGTCTTCAACGGCCAGTCGGCCGGCACCTACGACCACTACTTCGAACTCTTCCTCTCCCCGACCGACGTCCTGCTCTCCATCCTCAAGGTGCTCGTCTTCAGCGTGCTGGTGATCC
This sequence comes from Streptomyces sp. NPDC017979, assembly GCF_044328175.1. Lineage (NCBI taxonomy): Bacteria > Bacillati > Actinomycetota > Actinomycetes > Kitasatosporales > Streptomycetaceae > Streptomyces > Streptomyces sp. NPDC017979. Next base: position 121,052 of record NZ_JBIRGU010000008.1, read on the forward strand.
TCGCCCACTGCTACCACGGCTTCCGCGCCAGCGGCGGCCCGGCCGGCGTCGGCGTCGCCGTCGGCCGCTCGGTGCGCAATGCGATCGTGCTGATCAGCGTCACCGACTTCTTCCTCTCCCTGGCGATCTGGGGAGCCACCACGACGGTGAAGGTGGCGGGATGACCGGGCGCCCCACCGCACTGACGACGCTGCGCACCCGCCTTGCGGGCCTCGTCTTCCTGCTGGTGCCGGTGCTGCTGGTGTGGCTGTCGGTGTCCGTGTACCAGAAGGACTTCTCCGACGATGCCACCGTCACCCTGCTGACCTCCTCCGCGGGCAACGAGATGCACACCAACGCGGAGGTGAAGTTGCGCGGAGTGGTCGTCGGCGAGGTGCGCGCCGTACGCGCCGACGGCAACGGAGCCCGGCTCACCCTCGCCATCGACCGCGACCGACTGCGCCACGTCCCGGCCGACGTGCGGGCGCAGATGCTGCCGACCACCCTCTTCGGCGAACGGTTCGTCGCCCTCGTCCCACCGGCATCCGGGGCGCCGTCCGGCGGCGGACGGACCCTCGCCGCCGGCGACACCATCCCGCAGGACCGCTCCAGCAACGCCATCGAGCTGGAACAGGTGCTGGACGACGTGCTGCCGCTGCTCACCGCCGTACAGCCGGCGAAGCTGTCCGCCACCCTGACCGCCGCCGCCCAGGCGCTCCAGGGCCGCGGCGACCAACTCGGCCGCACCCTCGTCACCCTCGAAGCGCACCTGAAGGAGCTCAACCCGCACCTGCCGCAGCTCAACCGGGACATCGCCCGGCTGGTCGAGGTCAGCCGGCTGTACGCGGACGTCGCCCCCGACGTCCTGGACGCCGTCGTCGACCTCACCACCACCAGCGGCACCCTCGTCGACCAACAGGCCCGACTCGCCGAGTTGTACGGCGCGACCACCACGACCGCCCGTGAACTCACCGACTTCCTGCACGCCAACCGGCACAACCTGATCCGACTGGCCGCCACCGGCCGACCCACCCTGGAACTGCTGGCCCGCCGCTCGCCGTCGTTCCCCTGCACCCTGCGCACCCTCGCCGGCTTCGTCCCCGCCATGGACAAGGCGCTCGGCAAGGGCACCGACCGGCCCGGGCTCCAGGTACAGGTCACCACCGTCCCCTCCCGCGGCGCCTACCGGCCGGGGAAGGACACCCCGGCGTACGACTCGACGGGCGGCCCGCACTGCTACGCCGTCCCCTACAACGCCCGGCCCGCGCCGACCCCGACCCAGGCGCCGCCGCTCGGGCTGCCGAACTCTCCACAGGAGAACCAACTCGTCAACGAACTCATCGCCCCCGCGCTGAAGAAGACCCCCGAGGACCTGCCCGACTGGAGCACCGTCCTGACCGGTCCCGTCTTCCGGGGAGCGGAGGTGACCCTGAAATGAGCCGCCGCAGCACGGCCGCACCCCTGGTCAAGTCACTGGTCTTCGTCGCCGTCACCGCGCTGGCGACCGCGGTCCTCGCGGTCAGCATCGCCGGCCCCGGCGTCGGCGACACCACCGCCTACAAGGCGCGCTTCACCGACGCCACCGGGCTCATCGCCGGCGACAGCGTCCGGATCGCCGGCGTGGAGGTGGGCCGGGTGGAGTCCGTACGGGTCGCCGACCGGCGCCTGGCCGAGGTCTCCTTCACCGTCCAGCAGGGCCGCGCGCTGCCCGCCTCGGTGACCGCCGCCATCAAGTACCGCAACATGGTCGGCCAGCGGTACGTCGACCTCGACCAGGGCGCCGGACGCGTCGGGGGGAGCTTCGCCGCCGGCGCCACCATCCCCGTGGAGCGCACCACCCCCGCCCTCGACCTCACCCAACTCTTCAACGGCTTCCAACCCCTCTTCGAGGGGCTGTCCCCGAAGGAGGTCAACGAACTCGCCGGGTCCATCGTCAAGGTGCTCCAGGACGACGGCGGCACCGTGGACAGCCTGATCCGCCACATCGGCTCCCTCACCACCACCGTGGCCGGCAAGGACCGGGTCATCGGCGAGGTGATCACCCACCTCAACACCGTCCTGAAGACCGTCAACGACCGCGAGGAGGGGTTCGACGACCTCGTCGCCACCCTCCAGCAACTGGTCAGCGGCTTCGCGGGGGACCGCAAGCCCCTCGGCGACGCCGTCACCGCCCTCGGTGACCTCACCACCGTCACCGCCGGGCTCCTCGAAGACGGCCGGGCGCCGCTGAAGGAGGACATCCACCAACTGGGCCGGCTCTCGCGCGAACTCGACCGGGGCGCCCCCGCGGTCGAGAACTTCCTGAAGCGGACGCCGGAGAAGATGCGGGCCCTGACCCGCACCGCCTCCTACGGCTCCTGGTTCAACCTCTATCTGTGCGAGGCGAAGGTCACCGGCGTCACCACCTCCACCGGCGCCCCGCCCCCGACCGGCATCAGCACCACGACGAGGAGGTGCCGGTCATGAAGCGCCGGGCGAAACCCCTGTTCAAGCCGGTGCGGGAGCGCAACCCCGTGGTCGTCGGCGCCGTCGGGCTGCTGCTGATCGCGCTGCTCGGCGTCGCCGCCTACCGGGCCGACTCCTTCACCCCCGGCACCACCTACACGGCCGACTTCACCGAGGCCGCCGGCCTCGACGAGGACGACGAGGTGCGCATCGCCGGCGTGAAGGTCGGCAAGGTCACCGGCGTCAGGCTGGACGGCGCCAAGGTCGCCGTCTCCTTCCGGGTCGACGGCGCCTGGATCGGCGACGCCAGCACCGCCGCCATCGCGATCAAGACCCTGCTCGGCGAGAAGTACCTCGCCGTCGACCCGCTCGGCGGCGGACGCCAGGACCCCGGCCAGCGGATCCCCAGCAGCCGCACGACCTCGCCCTTCGACGTCACCCAGGCGTTCAACGGACTCGGCGAGACCATCCAGGAGATCGACACCGCCCAACTCGCCAAGAGCTTCGCGACCATCTCGGCCACCTTCGCCAAGTCCCCGCCGAACGTGAAGAGCGCCGCCACCGGACTCTCCGCGCTCTCCAAAGCGGTCTCCGAACGCGACGCCCAACTCGCCACGCTGCTGAAGAACAGCAAGCAGCTCACCAAGACCCTGGCGGGCAAGAACAGCAGCTTCGAAACCCTGCTGACGGACGGCAACCTGCTGCTCGCCGAGATCGAGTCCCGGCGCGACGCGATCCACCTCCTGCTCACCGGCACCACCAAGCTGGGCGAGCAGCTCAGCGGAGTCGTCAAGGACAACCAGGAGCAACTGGAGCCCACCCTGACCGCCCTGTCCAAGGTCACCGCGGTGCTGGTGAAGAACCGCGCCGACCTCGACCGCACCCTCGCGCTCGCCGGGCCGTACTACCGCATCGTGGGCAACACCCTCGGCAACGGCCGGTGGCTCGACTCCTACGTCTGCGGCCTGTTCCCCCGCGACTACCTGCCGCCCGGGGCGCAACCGGCGAACGACTGCATGCCGCCCAAGCCCAAGGGCGGTGCCTCGTGAACCGCAGACGAGCCGTCGGGATCGCCGCCGGCCTCGCCATCGTCGCCGCCGTCGCCGTCCCCGGCGCCCTCGCCGTCAAGGACGGCGAAACGACCAGGATCACTGCCTACTTCACCCGGACCACCGGCGTGTACGAAGGCTCCGACCTGCGCGTCCTCGGAGTCAAGGTGGGCAGGGTCGACGAGGTCGAGCCGGTCGGCGACCGGGTCAAGGTCACCCTGCTCGTCGACGCCGACGTCCCCGTGCCGAAGGGTGCCCACGCCGTCGTCGTCGCCCCCAGCGTCGTCGCCGACCGCTACGTCCAACTCGACCCCGCCTACACCGGCGGAGAGCGCCTGAAGGACGGGGCGGTGCTGCCCGCGGAGAAGAACGCCATGCCCCTGGAGGTCGACCAGCTCTACGAGTCCGTCACCGAACTCGCCGAAGCCCTCGGCCCGAAGGGCGCCAACGCCGACGGCGCCCTCGCCGGCCTGCTGGACACCGGCGCCGCCAACCTCAAGGGCAACGGCAAGGCGATCGGCGACTCCATCGAGCAGTTCGGCAAGGCCACCAAGACCCTGGACAAGAGCAGCGGAGACCTCTTCGCCACCCTCGCCCACCTCCAGTCGTTCACCGCCATGCTGCGCAAGAACGACGGCGAGGTGGCCAAGGCGGAGCAGCAACTCGCCACCGTGACCGGCTTCCTGGCCGACGACAAGGAGAACCTGTCCGCCGCCCTGAAGGAGCTCGGCAAGGCCCTGAAGCTGGTGAAGACCTTCATCGAGGACAACCGGGGCGCGCTGAAGGAGAACGTCGACGCCCTCGTCCCGCTCACCCAGGCACTCGTCGACCAGCGGGCCTCCCTCGCGGAAGCGCTCGACGTCGCACCGCTCGCCGTGGGCAACGTCCTCAACACCTACGACCCCGTGCACCGCACCCTCAACGGTCGGGCCAACCTCAACGAGCTCACCTACGGACCCGACCCCGCCCGCCCCGACGGCTCCCTCGCCGGCCTCGCGCCGGTACCGGACGAGCGGCGCGGCGCCCTGCCCCGGCTGCCGCTGCCGGCCGTCGGCACCGTGTACGGCAGCGCCCCCGGATCGAAGGGGGCGCCGTGAGAACCGCCCGCCCGGCCCTCGCCGCCACCGCCCTCGCCGTGGCGCTGACCCTCACCGGCTGCTCGTCCGGAATGCCCCAGCTCGCCGGCATCGAAGACCTGCCGCTGCCCGGCGGAGCCGACCTCGGCAGCGATCCGTACCGGATCACCGCCGAGTTCGACGACGTGCTCAGCCTCGTCCCGCAGTCCGCGGTGAAGGTCAACGACGTGGCCGTGGGCCGCGTCACCGACATCAGCCTCACTCCCGGCGCCTGGTCGGCCCGGGTGACCATGCGCGTCAACGGCGACGTCAAGCTCCCCGCGAACGCCGTCGCCCACATCGAACAGTCCAGCCTCCTCGGCGAGAAGTACGTACAACTCGCGCCGCCGCCCGCCGCCGAGAACGCGCCGGCGACCACGGCCGCCCTCGCCGACGGCGCCACCATCCCCATCGCCCGCACCAACCGCAACCCCGAGGTCGAAGAGGTGCTCGGCGCCCTCTCCCTGCTCCTCAACGGCGGCGGCATCGCCCAGATCAAGAACATCGCGACCGAGCTGAACAAGGCACTGGGCGGCCGCGAACCCCAGGTCGCGTCCCTCCTCGAACGCATGGACACCCTCGTGACCAGCCTCGACGGCAACAAGGAGAACATCACCGCGGCGCTCGACGGTCTCAACCGCCTCTCCACCACCCTCGCCACGCGCAAGCGGGACGTCGGCCGCCTCCTCACCGACCTGAGCCCCGGCCTGAAGGTCCTGGAACAACAGCGCGGTGCACTGCTGACCATGCTGCGCTCCCTGGACACCCTCTCCGCGGTCGCCGTCGACACCATCGAGAAGGGCAAGGACGACACCATCGCCGACCTGAAGGCGCTCGCCCCCACGCTCAAGGCGCTCGCCGACTCCGGCCGGGCGCTGCCCGACTCCCTCCAGGTGCTGCTGACCTACCCCTTCACGGACGAGGTGCTGCGCGGCGTCAAGGGCGACTACCTGAACGTGTATCTGGACGTGACGGCCGTCCCGGGGACCCAGATCATCCCCGAACTGGTCCCACCCAAGGAACGGGCCGTCACCAAGGCGGCGGGCGGCGGCGCACCCCTCCCTCTGCCGCTGCCCGCCGTCAGCCCCGGCACACCGAAGGGGGGCAAGGGCTGATGCTCACGCTCGGCACCCATCTCAAGAACCTCGCCTTCCTGGTCATCGCCGTCGTCGTGCTCGCCTTCGTCGGCATCCGCTACGCCGACCTCGGCCGCTACGTGGGCATCCGCGACCACTACACCGTCCGCGTCGAACTCCCGCGCACCGGCGGCCTGTTCACCCACTCCAACGTCACCTACCGGGGCGTTTCGGTGGGCCGGGTCGGCCCCATCGACCTCACGGAAGACGGCGTCGAGGCCGAACTGCGCATCGAGAAGTCCGCCCCGAAGATCCCCGCCGACCTCGAAGCCGTGGTCGCCAGCCTCTCCGCCGTCGGCGAGCAGTACGTCGACCTGCGACCGCGCACCGACCGGGGCCCCCACCTCGCCGAAGGCTCGGTGATCGCCCAGCGGGACACCCGGGTCCCCGCCCCCGTCACGCAGGTGCTCACCAGCGTCGACGCCCTCGCCTCCTCCGTCGACCTGACCTCGCTGCGCACCGTCGTCGACGAGTTCGGCACCGCGCTCCAAGGCCGCGGCGACGACCTCCAAGTGCTGCTCGACAGCGGCGACGACTTCGTCCGCGCCGCCGACCGGGCGCTGCCCGTCAACGTGCGGCTGATCGACGACGGGGAACGGGTGCTGCGCACCCAGGTGGAACAGGGCGCCGCCCTGCGGTCCTTCGCCAAGGGGACGAAGGAGCTCGCCGCCCAGCTCAAGGACTCCGACGCCGACCTGCGCCGGCTCATCGCCGCCGCACCCGACGCGGCCGGCCAGCTCACCGGGCTGCTCAAGGACCTCGACCCCGCCCTCGGCGTCGTCGTCGCGAACCTGCTGACCACCTCGGAGGTTGCCGTCACCCGACAGCGCGGCATCGAAGAGCTGCTGGTGAAGATGCCGGCCGTGGCCGCGGCCGGATCGACCGCGATCACCGCGCAGGGCGTACGGCTGGGGATGTCCGTCACGTTCTTCAACCCGCTGCCCTGCACCGCCGGGTACGGCGGCACCCGCTACCGCGTCGGCACCGACGTGAGCCCCACCGACGAAGTGAACACCCGGGCCCGGTGCGCCTCGCCCGCCAGCAGCGGGGTGAACGTGCGCGGCAGCGCGAACGCGCCCCGCGGCGGCCCGCTGCCCGCGCCCGCCGTACCCGGGGGCACCGGACAGCGCGGCGCCGCGGGCCCGCCCCCGGGGCTCGGCGCCCTGCTCGGACTGGAGGTCGGACGATGAGCCCCACGACGGACCACGCCCCCGCGCCGGACCGCCGTCGGCTGCGCGCCCTCGCGGCCGGGGCCGCCGTCGCCCTCGCGGTGCTGCTGTGCGGATACGCCGGCTGGTCGTACGCCGCGACCCGCGGCGACGACTCGCGTGCGTACGCCGAGGCCCGGGACCGGGTGCTCGCCGACGCGACCCGACACCTCGCCCGGCTCTCCAGCTTCGACGCGGACGACCCGGGCGCCACGCAGCGCGGGTGGCTCGACGCGTCCACCGGGCCCCTGCGCGCGCAGCTCACGAAGTCCCCGGCGACGGCCCGCGGGGCGAAGGGGGCGGGTGGGAAGCCGGCCACCGCGGCAACGGCCCGCGCGACCGTCACCGACGCGGCCCTGACCGCCCTGGACACCCGCGCCGGCACGGCCGAGCTGATCGCGACCGTCACCGTCACGAACACGCCGACCGCGTCCCCGTCCGAGAAGAGCACCGCCACCACCGAGCGCCAGCGGCTCCAAGCCGCACTCGTCCGCACCGACGCCGGCTGGAAGGTCGAGTCCCTCACCGCCGTCCCGGTCGGTGGGGCATGACACCACGTCCGACGCCACCACGCACTCACCCACCCCGGGGGCGACGATGAGCACCAGCGAGGACGTCCGACCGGTGATACCGGCGCCCCGGACGTCGCCCGAGAACGACCCGCCCCCGGCCCCCGTCCGTCGGCGCCGGCTCGTGCCGGCCCTGCTGGCGGCGGCCCTCGCGCTCGCCGTCGCCGCCACCGGACTCCTCGTCCGGGCGCACCAGTTGGAGGGCGCGCCGGCGACGGCGAACCGGGCGCTCGTCGACACCGCGGCCACCGCCCGGGTGACCGGGGACGTCAGCAGCGCGGTGACCCGGATCTTCTCCTACGCGCCGGACACCACCGCCGCCACCCGCGACGCCGCGCGCCGACTGCTCGCCGGCAAGGCGGCACGGCAGTACGGCGAGCTGTTCGGCCAGGTCGAGAAGCGGGCGGCGGAGCAGCAGTTGACGCTGACCACCCACGTCGTCCGGGTGGCGGTGTCCCGGTTGACCGACACCAGTGCCCGGCTGCTGCTCTTCCTCGACCAGGTGGCCGAACGTCGCGGCAAGGCGCCGACCACGGCGGCGGCCCAGCTCACCGTGGCGGCCGAACTGCGCGCCGACCGCTGGCAGATCGTCGACATCACGTCCCGTTAGGGGAAGCCCTCATGACCCGAAAGCAGGAGCACGACACGGCGGGGCCGGTGCGGCGCGCGGTCGCCGGCATCACGAGCAGACCGCTGGTGGCCGCGGCGCTCGTGCTCGCCCTCGGCGCCGCGGTGCTCGCCGCCGTCACCGGCCGGTCCTGGTACGCGGCGGCCCACGACGACTCCGCCGCGTACGCCAAGGAGCGCGACCGGGTGCTCGCCGCGGGCCGGCAGGCGGTGCTCAACCTCAACACCCTCGACCACCGGGACGTCGCCGGCGGCCTCGCCACCTGGCAGGACTCCACCACCGGCGAGCTGCTGAAGCAGCTCACCGACGGGCGGGGCGAGTTCGAGCGGCAGATCCGGGAGGCGAAGACCGTCACCACCGCGAAGGTGCTCTCCGGGGCCGTGACCGAACTCGACGACCGGGCCGGCAAGGCGAGCGTCATGGTCGCCCTGCGCATCACGGTGACCGCGCCCAAGGAGAAGCCGACGCCGAAGGACAGCCGGATGCTGGCCGAACTCACCCGCACCCCGAAGGGCTGGAAGCTCAGCGCCCTCGGCCAGGCGCCCGTCGGCGCCTCCTGACGGCGGGTTCCGCCCCCAAGGACGCCCCGCCCAGAGCCGCTGCCGCACCACGCTGTGAGAGGACCGGACATGTCGACCACCCGTCATCTGCTCAACCGGCAGCGGAGGTTGGCCGCGGCGACGACGCCCCGCGGCCCGGCCGCCCCCGCCACCCGCCGCCCGCCATCCGCCGGGGCCCCCGAACGGGGCGACCGTGAGAGCGCCCCGCCGTCCGATGGCCGTCCGACCGGGTCCGCCCCGCGGGCCCGGCTGCCGGTGCTGCTGTGCGCGCTCGCCGTACTGCTCGCCGGCTTCGCGGGCTACGCCGCCCACCGCAGCTCCGCCCTGCGGGACGACCCCGCGACCCGTAACGCCGCCCTCGCCGACGTCGCCCGCACCAGCGAGCTCAAGGGCCAGGTCACCCAGGCCGTCGAGGCGCTGTTCTCGTACAACTTCGCCGAGCCCGCCGCGCTCGACCGGGCGGCCGGGACGCATCTGTCGGGCGCCGCGGTGCGCCAGCACGCCGACCTGCTCGCGGCCGTGCGCAAGGAGGGGCCGCAGCAGAAGCTGGTGCTCACCACGACGGTGACCAAGAGCGGCGTGGAACGCATCGACGGGGACCGCGCCCGTGTCCTGGTCTTCGCCGACCAGAGCAACACCCGCACCGCGACGAAGGGCCAGACGAGCTACGGAGCCGCCATGCTCGCCGTCGAGGCCCGCCGCACCGGCGACCGCTGGACGGTCACCGCCATCGACACCCTGGGGGCCGGGTCGTGAGGCAGCGCACCCGCAGGGGAGCCGTCGCCACCGCCGCGGCGCTCGCCGCCATGGCCGCCCTCACCGCGTCCCAGGCGCCGCTGCACGGCGGCCCGTCGCCCGCGGCGGCGGGGGAGCGGCAGCCCGTCGAGCCGTACGCGACCGGTCCCGGGCCCGTGGACGACGACGTCTACCACACCGAACTCCCGCCCCTGACCAGCCCGGTCACCGGCGCAGTGCGCCCCGGCGCGGGCCCGGCCGTCGGTGCTGCGGTGCAGACGGCCGCGGTCCGGGTGCAGGCGGGGATCCCCGCGACCGTGCTCGCCGCCTACCGCGGCGCCGAGGCCGCACTCCGGCGCGGCGACCCCGGCTGCCGGCTGCCGTGGCAACTGCTCGCCGCGATCGGCAAGGTGGAGTCGGGCCAGGCCCGCGGCGGCCGACTGGACTCCCGGGGCACGACGCTGACGCCGATCCTCGGCCCGGTCCTCGACGGGGTGCGCTTCGCGCACGTCCCGGACACCGACGACGGGGCGTACGACGGGGACACCCGCTACGACCGGGCCGTGGGGCCCATGCAGTTCATCCCCTCGACCTGGGCCGGATGGGGCCAGGACGCCAACGGCGACGGCCGGCGGGACCCCCACAACATGTACGACGCGGCGCTCGCCGCCGGGCGCTACCTGTGCGCGGGCGGCCGGGACCTGACGGTCGCCGCCGACCTGGACCGGGCCGTCCTGTCGTACAACCGCTCGCGCGCCTACGTGCGCACGGTGCTGGCGTGGCTGGCGTTCTACCGGTCCGGCGCCCACCCGGTGCCCGACGGCACCGGCGTGCTGCCGGGCACGCCCGGCGCGGGCGGCAACCCGCCCGTCCACCCGGTCGGCCAGCCGCCGAAGGAGGGCGGCGGGGGCATCGTCGTCGGGCCGCGCCCCACGCCGAAGCCGGGCCCGCCGTCGAAACCGCCGCGGCCCGGGCAGTCCCCGCGGCCCTCGCCGTCCGGGCCCGGCACGAGCCCCGGGCCGTCCCCTTCGGTCCCCGGCCCGTCCCCGTCGGAGCCGGGCCCCTCGCCCAGCAGCCCGGCACCCTCGCCGTCGGAGCCGGCGCCTTCGCCGTCCGACTCGGGCCCCGGCGCCAGCCCGAGCCCCGGCCCGCCCGACCCGACTGCGTCATCCGCCGCCGGCGCCCTCTGACAGCACCTCGGCCAGGTCGTACCCCACCGGCTCCGCCAGTTGTGCGTACGTGCAGCCGGCGGCGGTCCGGTCGGGGCGCCAGCGGCGGAACTGCGCCGTGTGCCGGAAGCGGGTGCCCTCCATGTGGTCGTACGCCACCTCCGCCACCCGCTCCGGGCGCAGCGCCAGCCACGACAGGTCCTTCTTCCCGGTCCAGCGGCTGACCGCGCCCGGCAGCCGGGACGACTCGTGGGCGCTCTCGTCCGCCCAGGCGGCCCACGGGTGGTCGTCCGCCGGGTCCATCCGCAGCGGCTCCAACTCCGCCACCAACTCCGCGCGCCGCTTCATCGAGAAGGCGGCGCACACGCCGACGTGCTGGAGGACGCCCCCGTCGTCGTAGAGGCCGAGCAGCAGCGAGCCGACGACGGGGCCGCTCTTGTGGAAGCGGTAGCCGGCGACCACGACGTCCGCGGTCCGCTCGTGCTTGATCTTGTACATCAGCCGGGTGTCGGGGCGGTAGCGCAGGTGCAGCGGCTTGGCGACGACCCCGTCCAGGCCGGCGCCCTCGTACTGGTCGAACCATCTGCGGGCCACCTCCAGGTCCAAGGTGGCCGGTGCCAGGTGGACGGGCGGCCGGGCGTCGGCCAGCGCCCGCTCCAGCAGGGCCCGACGCTCGGTGAGGGGGGTGTCGAGGAGGGCCGTGTCCCCGAGGGCGAGCAGATCGAAGGCGACGAAGCTGGCCGGGGTCCGCTCGGCCAGCATCCGCACCCGGGAGTCGGCCGGGTGGATGCGCTCGGTGAGCCGGTCGAAGTCCAACCGGCCGTCGTGCACGATCACGATCTCGCCGTCCACGACGCAGCGCGGCGGCAGGTTCGCGGTGAGCGCGGTCACCAACTCGGGGAAGTAGCGGGTCAGCGGCTTGCCGGTGCGCGACCCGATCACCACCTCGTCGCCGTCGCGGTGCACGATCGCCCGGAAGCCGTCCCACTTGGCCTCGTACTGCATGCCGGGCGGAATCGCCTTCACCGACTTGGCGAGCATCGGCTTCACGGGCGGCATCACCGGGAGGTCCATAGGGGGATTGTCCGGTATGCGAGGCATGTCGGCGCAACTTACCCTGGCGCACATGGCCGGCCGAGCGATGGAACTGCACGTGGGGGAGCGGACGGTCCGCGTCTCCAACCCCGACAAGATCTACTTTCCCGAGCGCGGATACACCAAGCTGGACGTGGTCCGCTACTACCTCGCGGTGGGCGACGGCGTCACCCGCGCCCTGCGCGACCGCCCCACCACCCTGGAGCGTTACCCCGACGGGGTGAACGGCGAGTCCTTCTTCCAAAAGCGCGCCCCCAAGTACCTCCCCGACTGGATCCCCACCGCCCACATCACCTTCCCCAGCGGACGGTCCGCGGACGAGATGTGCCCCACCGAACCCGCGGCCGTCGTCTGGGCTGCCAACCTCGGCGCGGTCACCTTCCACCCCTGGCCGGTGCGCCGCGCGGACACCGACCACCCCGACGAGCTGCGCATCGACCTCGACCCGCAGCCCGGCACGGACTACGTCGACGCGGTGCGCGCCGCCCACGAGCTGCGGGACGTGCTCGACGGCGTCGGGCTGCGCGGCTGGCCCAAGACGTCCGGCGGACGCGGCCTCCACGTCTTCGTCCCGATCACCCCTGACTGGACGTTCGTGCAGGTCAGACGAGCCGCCATCGCCTGCGGCCGGCTCCTGGAACGGCGACTTCCGGACCATGTGACCATCAAGTGGTGGAAGGAGGAGCGCGGCGAGCGGATCTTCGTCGACTACAACCAGACCGCGCGCGACCGCACCATCGCCTCCGCCTACTCCGTCCGCCCGCGGCCCCACGCACCGGTCTCGGCGCCGCTGCGCTGGGAGGAGGTCGACGACGCCCGCCCGGAGGACTTCGACATCAAGACGATGCCGGAGCGGTACGCGCAGGTGGGCGACGTCCACGCCGACATGGACGACACGCGCTTCAGCCTGGAGGCGCTGTTGGAGGCGGCCCGCAAGGACGAGGCCGACCACGGGCTCGGGGACCTGCCGTATCCGCCGGAGTACCCGAAGATGCCTGGGGAGCCCAAGCGGGTCCAGCCCAGCCGGGCGAAGAAGGAGCCGTCGGACGAGTAGGCCGGGACGCGGGAGGGCCCCTTCCCGGGGAAGGGGAAGGGGCCCGTACATCGATTTACTCCTGCATCACAGCTCCTGGATGCGGATGTTGCGGTACGAAACCACGTCCGTGGTGCCGTGCACCTGGAGCCCGATGTACCCGAGCGCGTAGCGACGGCCGTCGGTGCCGACGTCACCGGCGCGCGGCGGGGTGAAGGACTGGCCCGCCGCGTTCTCGAACTGGTTGATCAGCACGCCGTTGCGGTAGATCGAGTACGTCTGGCCGACCACCCGGACCTCGTAGTCGTTCCAGGTGCCCTTGGGCGTCACCCCGGCGCCGGCGAGGCCGACGCGGTCGAAGCCGTAGACCGAACCGGTCTTGTACATGTCGCCGTCCGGCCGGTCCAGCACCTGGACCTCGTGGCCGTACTTGATGGCGACCCACTCCGGCCGCGGCTCCTCCGGGTTCTCGTGGACGAACGGGAAGCGGACGAACACGCCGCTGTTGGCGTTGCCCGTGCCCGGTGCGTCGTCCCGCCACTGGAGCTTCAGCGAGAAGTCCCCGTACTGCTTCTGCGGGAACCACAGCATCCCGAGGCCGCCCTTGGTGGTGCCGCTGGTCATCGACCCGTCGTCGTTGCGGGCGAACGAGCCGCCGCCCACGTGCTGCCAGCGGTCGAAGGACGCCTGGGTGCCGTCGAAGATGTCCCGGTAGCCGGTGTTCTGGCCGGGCTTGCCGATGCCGGACTGCTTGGCGGCGGCGTACACCTTCTTGTGCTCCCGGAGGTCGATGACGCCGTCCTCCAGCAGCTTGTCCAGCACCTGGTCCACGTGCTTGAGGAACAGCGCGTGCGAGGACCAGGACTTCTCGTCCTCGATCAGCTCGTTCACCGTGCACCGGGACCGGGTCATCCGGTTCGGCACGCCGGTGTCGACGGTGCCGACGATCACGGTCAGCCGCTCGTCCCACTCCGGGCAGTTCGGGGCCGGGACGCCGCCGCCCTGGGCGATCGTGAAGGTCGCCCTGAGCGCCGTCGAGGTGTTGCCGGCCTTGTCCGTCGCCCGGTACTGCACGGCGTGGTAGCCGACCCGGTCGACGACCAGCGGCGCCGTGTAGGCCAGGTAGGGGCCGCCGTCGAGCGAGTACTCGACCTTGTCGACGCCGGAGCCGTCGCCGTCGGTGGCGCTGATCGTCACCTTGGCGTTGGTGATGTACGCGCCGTCGGAGTTGCGCTGCCCCGTCACCTCGGCGCCCGTCACCGGCGGCGTGGTGTCCGGCTTCGGCGGGGTGACGACGGTGAACTCCACCGACTTCGCCGCGGCGGCGTTGCCCGCCTTGTCGGTGGCGCGGTAGCGCACGGTGTGCGTGCCGACCTGGTGCACCATCACCGGCGCGGTGTACGGCTGCCAGGCGCCGTCCGCACCGATCGCGTACTCCACGGTGTTGACGCCCGAGCCGGTGTCGGACGCGGACACGGTCACCGTCGCCATGTCCAGGTAGCGGCCGTCGGCGTCGCGCTCCCCGGTCACCGTCGCCGAGGTCTCCGGCGGCGTCTTGTCGTCCGTGGGCGGCGCGACGACCCGGAAGTCCACCGCCTTCTCGGCCGCCGTGTTGCCGGCCTTGTCGGTGGCGCGGTAGCGGATCTTGTGGGTGCCGACCTGGTTCACCACGACCGGCGCGGTGTACGCCTGCCAGGGGCCGTCGGCGCCGGCCGCGTACTCGATCCGCTCCACCCCCGAGCCGTCGTCGGTCGCCGACACCGTCACGGTGGCGAGACCCACGTACGCACCGTCGGCGTTGCGGTCGCCCGCCACCTTGGCGTCGGTGGTCGGCGCGGTGGTGTCCTCGCCGCCCGGGTCGGACACGGTCAGGATGCCCTGCATCTGGCCGTGGCCGGGGATGGTGCAGAAGAAGCGGTAGCGGCCCGGCGTCAGCGTCACCTCGGTGGTGTGCTTGCCGCCCTTGTCGTCATTGGGGTTGGCCAGGACGTTCAGCGGTACGTCGTTGTTGTACTCCGGGTCCGATACGTCGAACGTCAGGGTGTGCGGCATCCCGGTGGTGTTGCCCGCCGCACGGCTGTTGTCGAAGACGATCGTGGTGCGGCCCGCCACCGCGGTGGTGGGGAAGGACAGATAGCGGTCGATCGGATCGCCCGCGGTCCAGGTCAGGGTCTGCGCCGCGGCGCTCGCGGGCTGCGCGGCGGAGGTGCCCGCCGCCGTCTTCGCCGGCGTCGACGCCTTGGGGTCCTTCTTCGCCGTCGCGGCCCCGGCCGGTGCGCTCTGCGGCGCGCCGCCCTGGCCGTACGCGACCGCCGACATCAGCCCGACGACCATCGCGAACGAGGCGACGAGGGCCGTCCACAGGCTCACCGTCCTGCTGCTGTCCCCGCTACTGCTGTTGCTGTTGCTGTTGCTGTTGCGTCTGCCTCGGAGGAGTCTCACCGCGCCGCCTTCCGTGCCAGTTGGTCGGCGGAGGGAGTGGGCTCCCCGCCCTTGTACGTGATCCGCCAGAGCGCCGAACGCGCGTCGGAGGTGAAGAAGCCGCGGCCGTAGTCCAGGACGTACAGCGAGCCGTCGGGCGCGAACTTCCAGTCCATGAGGTTGCGGATGCCGTTCGCCCCCACCGGGACGATCTTCTTCAGGGACTCGGCGTGCACCGGGATGCCGCCCTTGCCGACGGTCTTGGGGTCGGTGAGCACCGCGTGCCGGGGCTGGTCGCCGTCGTAGAAGTCACCGACGAACCACTTGCCGTCCCAGTACGCCGGCCACTTCACGTTCGACGTGCTCGTGGCGTCGTGCCGGTAGACCGGGCCCGTCATCGTGGCCTGGGCGCCGCCCTTGAGCCACGGCATCAGCAGCTTCTGCTCCTCCAGCTTGTAGCTGGGCACCCCGTTGGCGTCCCGCGGGAAGTCCGGCCCGCCGCCCTGCGGCGAGTACCAGATGGTGTTGGGGGTGACGGGCGGCACGTTGACCAGTCCGTCGTTGTTCGGGGACTCGTTCTTGGGCGCCTTGCAGTCGTACCAGCCGAGCGGCTTGCTCGGATCCGCCAGTCCCCGGTCCCGGTACGGCTGGTTGTTGCCCATGCAGAACGGCCAGCCGTGGTTGCCCGCCTTGGTGATGGCGGCGAAGGTGTCGTACTTGGCCGGGCCCCAGGTCGTCGACGGCGAACCGGCGTCCGGGCCGACCCAGCCCGCGTACAGGATGTCGGACTTCTTGTCGACGAAGATCCGGGACGGGTTGCGCACCCCCATCACGTAGATCTCGCCGCGGGTCTTCCCGCCGCCCTCGTCCATCTCGTCGCCGGTGAACAGATTGCCCTCGGGGATGGTGTACGTGCCGTTCTTCTGCGGCTTGATCCGCAGGATCTTGCCGTTGAGGTTGTTGGTGTTGCCCGAGGTGCGGCGCGCGTCCGCGAACGAGACGCCCTTGTAGTTCGGCTGCGGGTTGTTGCCCGAGTAGCCGTCGCTGAACCGGGAGGAGTTGTTGTCACCGGTGGCGATGTAGAGGTTGCCCTTGGAGTCCCAGGCCAGCCCGCCGCCCGAGTGGCAGCAGCTGTGGATCTGCACCGGCCACTTCAACAGAACCTTCTCGCTCGCGAGTTTCAGCTTCCCCGTGGCGAAGTCGTAGGTGAAGCGGGAGACCCGGCGGTCGGCCATCCGGGTTTCGCGGTTGATCTGCGAATGCGGGGTGTAGTGCAGGTACACCCAGCCGTTCGTGGCGAACGCGGGGTCCAACTCGATGCCGAGCAAGCCCTCTTCGTTCTTGATGAGTTCGTCGCCGCCGCCCTTGTTGCCGAAGACCGTCAGCGCCCCCGCGAGGGTCACCTTCTTCGTCGCCGGGTCGTAGACGTGGATCTCGCCGTTGCCCTTGCCGATGTTCGGGTCGTTCCAGTCCGTCACCACCGGCTTGCTGCTGTCGGCGCCGCCGCGGCCGATGTAGAAGACCTTGCCGTCCGGGGCCGTGACCAGCCCGTGCGGCTCGCCGATCTGGTCGTTCTGCCCCGGCTGGTTGGGCTGGGTGACGCGCTCGGCGGCGTAGTTGGCGTCGATCGTCGCCTTGCAGTCCGCCCGCGAGGTGCGGTTCGTCCAGGCGAGGGCGCCGCGCAGGTGGTCGCGGAAGTCGGTCTCCGAGAAGCTGTCGACCGTACCGCCCATCCCGGTGTAGAAGGAGCGCCCGCCGTCGTAGTCGCGGCACCAGGAGACCGGGTGGTCCCAGCCGTTGGGCTTGGCGGCCGGGGTGATGGAGCTCTCCTTCAGCCGGGCGACCGTGTGCACGCTCCCCGACGGGTTCACCGCCCAGTTGAACCACTTGTCGGGCCGCTTCCATTCGAGCGGCAGCGACTTGGTGGCCGGGTGCTGGCGGTCGCCCACCTCGACCACGGCCCGCTGCACGGAGCTGGCCGCGCCCGTGGGACGCGCCCCGATCAGCCCGGTGAACCAGTCGGAGTACGGCTCGGTGCGCGCGGCGTCGTGGACGCCGAGGAAACCGCCGCCGGCCTCCATGTACGCCTCAAGTCCCGCCTCCTGCGCGGGGTCGAGCACGTCCCCGCCGCCGGTCAGGAAGACCACCGCGTTGAACTTCCCGAGCCGGGTCGCATTCGTGAAGACCGAGGCGTCGTCGGTGGCTTCGGTGGCGAACCGACCCGCGGTCGGGCCGGTGAGGCCGATGGTCTCCACGGCCTGGATGCCGGCGTTGACGAGTGGGGACTCGGCGGTCGCCGAGCCGTGGAAGACGAGGACCTTGACGTTCTTTCCGCCCGGCGGCGAGGGCAGGGACAACGTTGTCCCCCTCGCCTCCGGAGCGGGCTGGGCCGCGACGGAGTTTCCCCCGCTCAGCAGGGAGACGGCGAGTGCGCCGACCCCCACCGTCGCCGCCAACGCCCTTGCGCGGGCGCTTCTTCGAGAGCTTGACCTCTGACGTGGTGCGCGCTGCATGTGGTCACCCACCCCTCCGTGTGGTCCCGACAACAGCCGACAACAGTCAGGGAAAGTAGACCTCTTTTCGCGGTTCGCCAATAGGTATGACCGTGGTAGTACAAACTTTGTCCTGAGTGTGGATAAACCCTCGCCCTCCGGCTACCGTATGGCCGTCTCCAGGGGTGACACGTGCCCCGTCAACCTCCGTAACAGAGTGGGAGAGTTCGGCATGGACAGACGGAGCTTCAACCGACGACTGCTGGCCGGGAGCGCCGTCGCGGCCACCGCAGGCACGGGCCTCTCCCTGGCCGCCGCCCCCGCCGCCACCGGAGCGCCCGAACAGGCGCCGCTCGCGGTCACCCCGCCGAAGCTTGCCCCCGCCGGGGGCAAGGTGCGCCACATGAAGCTCTTCGCCGAGAAGCTGCCCGACGGGCAGATGGGCTACGGCCTGGAGAAGGGGAAGGCCACCGTCCCCGGCCCGTTGATCGAACTCAACGAGGGCGACACGCTCCACGTCGAGTTCGAGAACCTGATGGACGTCCCGGTCAGCCTGCACGTCCACGGCGTGGACTACGACATCAACAACGACGGCACCAAGATGAGCCGCAGCCACGTCGAACCGGGTGCCACCCGCACGTACACCTGGCGCACCCACGCCCCCGGCCGGCGCGCCGACGGCACCTGGCGCGAGGGCAGCGCGGGCTACTGGCACTACCACGACCACGTCGTCGGCACGGACCACGGCACCGGTGGTCTGAAGAAGGGGCTGTACGGACCCGTGGTGGTCCGGCGCAAGGGCGACGTACTGCCGGACAAGCAGTTCACCATCGTCTTCAACGACATGTTGATCAACAACAAGCCCGCCCACTCCGGCCCCGACTTCCAGGCGACGGTGGGCGACCGGGTGGAGATCATCATGATCACGCACGGCGAGTTCTACCACACCTTCCACATGCACGGTCACCGCTGGGCCGACAACCGGACCGGCCTGCTGAGCGGCCCCAACGACGTCAGCCGGATCATCGACAACAAGATCACCGGGCCGGCGGACTCCTTCGGCTTCCAGGTCATCGCGGGGGAGGGGGTCGGCCCGGGCGCCTGGATGTACCACTGCCACGTGCAGAGCCACTCGGACATGGGCATGGTCGGCCTGTTCCTGGTGGCGAAACCGGACGGCACGATCCCCGGCTACGAGAAGCCCCACCACTAGGTCGTCTCCGCGCGGCTCTCCCCGCGGCCCCGCCGTGCGGCGGCTGCTCTGCCGCCCCGCCGTACGGCGAGGCCGCGCCCGTAAAGGCAGCCGCACTGCCGTACGGGCCGTACGGGACCTTCCGCACCCCAGCTCTCGCGCGGGCGCGGGCGCGCGCCGGTCGCCCGGCCCGCGCCTTCGCACCCGGATGCGCGCCCCCGGAATCGGTAGCAGACTCGAAAGGGACCCGGCTTCCAAGGAGTGCGCGCCATGCTGAGCACCCGTTTCGTCCCTGGCTCCCCGAACTGGATCGACCTCGGCACTCCCGACGTCGATGCGGCGGCCGCCTTCTACGGCGGCGTCTTCGGCTGGACGCACCGGTCGGCCGGTCCCGAAGCCGGCGGCTACGGAATGTTCCACCACGACGGCAAGATGGTCGCCGGCGTCGGCCCCCTCCAGCAGGACCAGGGCCCCACGGCGTGGAACGTCTACTTCCAGACACCCGACGCCAACGCCACGACGGACGCGGTCCGCGCCGGCGGCGGCACCGTGCTGGCCGACCCGATGGACGTCTTCGACCTCGGCCGGATGGCGGTCCTCGCGGACCCCGCGGGCGCGACGTTCGCGATCTGGCAGCCCGGCAAGCACCGGGGCCTGGAGACGACGAGCGAGGGCGACACCCTGTGCTGGGCGGAGCTGAACACCCCCGACCCGGCCGCCGGCACGGCGTTCTACACGAAGGTCTTCGGCTGGGGCACCACGTCCATGCCGATGCCCGGCGGCGGCGGTGACTACACGATGATCCACCCCGCGGGCGGCACCCCCGACGACATGTTCGGCGGCATCGCCCCGCACTCGGGCAACGCGCACTGGCTCCTGTACTTCGACGTCGCCAACTGCGACGCTACGGTGGCCAAGGCGCGCGACCTCGGCGGCGCGGTCACCACGGCCCCGGTCGACCTCGAAGGGGTGGGCCGCATCGCAGTGGTGTCGGACCCGGCGGGCGCGGCGTTCGCCCTGCTGACCCCGGCAGAACAGGGCTGACCTGCGAATTCCCAGGTCGGAGCGGGTGTTGATGCGTCATTGATCAGGTGTTTATCGCGATCCGCGATGGTTTTCCCATGCTGATCAACACCACCGCCGCCGATGAGCTCTCCTGGCAGGAGACGGCACTCTGCGCCCAGACGGGCCCCGACTTCTTCTTCCCGGCCCCCGGCTCCTCCACCCGCGAGGCGAAGCAACTGTGCCGAGCGTGCGAAGGTCGGGTGGCGTGCCTTGAGTACGCGCTGGAGCACGACGAGAAGTTCGGAGTCTGGGGCGGCCTGTCGGAGAAGGAACGCCACCGTCTGAAGTCCAACCGCGCCTGACCCACTCGGCACGGGACCCGACGAACCGCATCGCTGCCACAACTCAACCGCACCGCACCGCAAGGGCGGTGGCCGGCTCGCGCGCTACGGCGCGCCCGTCGAAGCTGCCGTCCCCGGTGACCGCAGCGCGTCGACGGCGATCCGCGCCGCCGTGCCGATCACCGCGTCCGCCGCCGGCAGCGTTGCCGCCGGGATCGCCGCGCGGGTGAAGACGGCCACGGCGTACCGACCGCCGTCGGGGTAGTCGACGACGCCGACCTCGTTGCGGACCGTCGGCGCGCTGCCGGTCTTGCCCGCGACGTGGACGTCGTCGAAGGGGAAGCCGGAGGCCAGCCGGTGCGGCCACACCTGGAGCCCGAGGACGCGGCGCATCGCGGCGCAGTGTTCGGGGGTGCCGGCCTCGTCGCGCCAGATCGCCGTCAGCAGCCGGGTCATGTCGCGCGGCGTGCTGTGGCTGGTGCGGGCCGGGTCGACCGCCCGCAGCCGGGCGATCACCCGGGGGTCCGCCAGCGCCTGCGGACCGGTCGGGCCGACGTCCTCCCTGATCGTGGTGAGGAACTCGCGGAAGGTCTGCACGGCGCGGGTACGGGTCAGCCCCAGACGACGGGTGGTGTCGTTCACGGCGTCCAGCCCGACCCGCGCCAGCAGCAGGTCCGCGGAGGTGTTGTCGCTCACGGTCATCATCAGATGGGCCGCGTCGCGCAGCGACAGCCGCACCTCGTCGAGCATCGCCGCGAGCCCCGTGGGCCCCGGGGTGCGGTCCCACGGCGGCACCACGGTCTGCTCCGTGAGGTCCAGCCGGCCCGCGTCGGCCTCCCGGTGGAGGGCGACGAGCAGGCACAGCTTGTGCACGCTGGCCGTGACGACGGGCTGGTCCGCGCCGACGTCGACCTGCCCGTCGGCGTCGACGTCGCGGGCGTGCAGCCAGCCGGTGACGCCCGCGCTCGCGAAGGCGTCCCGAATGCGGGCCCGGGCCCGGGAGTGGTCGGGGGTGGTGGATTCGGTCATATCCAGTACTCGGCCGCCGGTCGTAGGTGCAGGGGGCGGGACGGAAGGTCGGGGCCGGCTCCGGTGGTGCGGCCCAGGGCATCGGTGACGGTATCGGCGAACGCGCGGACCGCGGCGTCGCCCCGCCCGCGGAGCCAGGCCGCGGAGTGCCGCAGGGCCAGCGGCGCACCGCCGAGGGGCCGCCAGCACAGCGCGGTGTCGCCGGCCAGATGGGCGTCGCGGGGCGCGAACGCCACGGCGGGCCGGGACAGCAGCAGGCCGCGGGTGAAGCTCGGGCCCTGGCCGTGGCGGATCGCCGTCGGGGCGTAGCCGTGCCGGGCGCAGGTCGTCAGCAGGTCGTCGTAGACCGCGGGTGCGAGGGCGCGGGGGAAGAGGACCAGCTCGTGCCCGGCCAGCGCGGCGAGCGCGACCGTCTCCGTCCGTGCGGCCGGCGAGTCGGTCGGAAGCAGTACGCCCAGGTCGTGCCGGAGCACGGGGCCCAGCTCCAGACCGGAGACGTCGCAGGGGTGGTGGATCAGTCCCACGTCCAGCTCGTGCGAGGCGAGTTTGGCCAGTTGCTCCGCGGTCGACAGCTCGTGCAACTCCAGCTCCAGGCCCTCGTGCCGGTCCCGGAACCCGGTCAGGACCGCGGCGACGGTCTCCCCGGGCACGTCCGGCGGCAGGGCCGCCCGCAGCAGCCCGCTGTGCCCGTCCTGCACGCGGCGGGCCGTGGCCTTCAGCGCTTCCGCGCACGCCAGCAGTTGACGGGCCTCCGCCAGCAGGAGCGTGCCGCCCTTGGTGATCGTGACCTGGCGGGTGGTGCGTTCGAAGAGCCGTACGCCCAATTCGCGCTCCAGCCGCTGAATGCGTTGTGACAGGGGTGGCTGGGCCATGCCGAGGCGCTGGGCGGCACGACCGAAATGTAATTCCTCTGCAACAGCCACAAAGCACTGCACATGCTGGATCAGGTCCACGACCAGCGATCATATCGGGATTTGATCAATGCGAGACTTATCCACGTCTTGGACGCAATGACGGCGGCGCTGGTCTGCTCGGGCCATGAGCACCACACCCGTGAACCCCCTTACCGTCCGTGCAACCCGTCGAAGTGCGCTCGGCGCGCTCGCCGGTCTCGCCGCGATCCCCCTCACCGGGTGCCAGGGCAGTCCGTCGAAGGACGGCTCGGCACGCCCCGCCCCGGGCACCTCGGTGCCCGCCTCCGGTGCGCCGCGCGACACCGCGCCCGCCTTCGCCGAACTGGAGCGGCAGTTCGACGCCCGGCTCGGCGTGTACGCGATCGACACCGGCGCGGACCGGGTCGTCGCCAACCGGCCCGACGAGCGCTTCGCCTACGCCTCCACCTGCAAGGCGTTCCTGGCCGCCGCCGTGCTCGACAAGAGCTCCCTGACCCAGCTCGACCGACGGGTGCGGTACGACCGCAGCGATCTGGACGGCCACTCTCCGATCACCGAGAAGCACCTCAGCACCGGTCTGACCCTGCGCGAGCTGTGCGACGCCGCCGTGCGCCACAGCGACAACGGCGCCGCGAACGCGCTCTTCGACGAGCTCGGCGGACCTGCCGGCCTCCAGGCGGCGCTGCGCGCCATCGGCGACCGGGTCACCCGGTGCGACCGCTACGAGGTGGAGCTGAGCGAGGCCACGCCGGGGGACCCGCGCGACACCAGCACGGCCCGCGCGCTCGCCACCGACCTGCGCACCTACGTCCTCGGCGACGCCCTGCCCGCCAACAAGCGGGCCCTGCTGACCGACTGGCTCAAGCGCAACACCACCGGCGACAAGCTCATCCGGGCCGGCGCTCCCAAGGGCTGGGTGGTCGGCGACAAGACCGGCACCGGGGGGTACGGCACCCGCAACGACATCGCCGTCGTGTGGCCGCCGAAGGCCGCGCCGATCGTGCTGGCGGTGCTCTCCCGCCGGGCCGTCCGCGACGCCGAGCCGAACGACGAACTCATCGCCCGCGCCGCGGAGGTCACGCTGAAGGCCCTGGCCTGAGCCAGGGCCGGGGCGGGTGCGGTCAGCGCGCCGCGCGCGCCGCCAGCCGCGCCTTGCGCGCGGCCAGCTTCTCGTCGAACTTGAGCGCCTCCGCGTTCAGCCCGCCCATGTACATTCCCAGCTCCTCCTGCGCCTTGAGGCCGTCGGGGCCGAGCCCGCCGATCTCCAGGACCTTGAGGAACCGCAGCACGGGGGCGAGGACGTCGTCGTGGTGGATGCGCATGTTGTAGACCTCGCCGATCGCCATCTGCGCGGCGGCCCGCTCGAAGCCGGGGATGCCGTGTCCGGGCATCCGGAAGTTGACGACGACGTCGCGCACCGCCTTGAGCGCGAGGTCGGGCGCCAGCTCCAGGGCGGCGACCAGCAGGTTCCGGTAGAAGACCATGTGCAGGTTCTCGTCGGTCGCGATGCGCGCCAGCATCCGGTCGCAGATCGGGTCGCCCGACTGGTGGCCGGTGTTCCGGTGCGAGATCCGGGTGGCCAGCTCCTGGAAGGCGACGTACGCGATGGAGTGCAGCATCGAGTGGCTGTTGTCCGACTCGAACCCCTCCGCCATGTGCGCCATCCGGAACGCTTCCAGCTTGTCCGGGTCGACGGCGCGGGAGGTGAGCAGGTAGTCGCGCATCACGATGCCGTGCCGGGCCTCTTCGGCCGTCCAGCGGTGCACCCAGGTGCCCCAGGCGCCGTTGCGGCCGAAGAGGGAGGCGATCTCGTGGTGGTAGCTGGGGAGGTTGTCCTCGGTCAGCAGGTTCACCACGAGGGCGATCCGTCCTATGTCCGTGACCTTGGACTGCTCCGGCTCCCAGGCCACGCCGTCCTCGAAGAAGCCCGGGAAGTTGCGGGCGTCGCCGAAGGGCACGTACTCGTGCGGCATCCAGTCCTTCGCGACCTTCAGATGGCGGTTCAGCTCCTTCTCGACCACCTCTTCGAGGGCGAACAGCAGCCGGGCGTCGGTCCACGCTTCCGAACTGCCGAGGTGGGGAGAGGTGATGGTCACGGGTGCTCCTGGGGACGGGAGTGGAACCAAAGGGGAAAAGGGGAGGGGTTACCTACGGCTTCGTAGGTTACGAGACCGTAGGTTAAGGGCGGGGTAAGCCTTCGGCCAAGCCGGGCCCCCGGAACCCCCTCCAGCGGGGGTGGATCGCACCGCTTTGTCCCTGTATCCACCCCCGGGGACGGGTCTACGGACCGCCCCGCCGCAGGCCCGCCGAGAGACAGGTCACGTCCCCCGCGCCCGCGCGCGTCCCGCTCAGCCCCTGCCGAGGTCCCGGCGCAGATACCGCGCGGTGAACGACTTCGGGTGCTCCAGCAGCTCGGCCGGGGTGCCCTCGAAGACCAGCTCCCCGCCGTTCTTCCCGCCGTCCGGCCCCAGGTCCACGATCCAGTCCGCCCGCTTGACCACGTCCATGTTGTGCTCGACGCAGACGACCGAGTTCCCCGCGTCGACCAGCCGGTCCAGCAGGGCGACCAGGGTGTCCACGTCGGCCATGTGCAGCCCGGTCGTCGGCTCGTCCAGCACGTAGGTGCTGCCCGTGCGGTGGAGCTGGGTGGCGAGCTTCAGCCGCTGCCGCTCGCCGCCGGACAGCGAACTCAGCGGCTGCCCCAGCGCCAGGTACGTCAGCCCCACCTCGTCCAGTGCGGCCAGCTTCCGCCGCACCGCCTCGTCGTCGAAGAACTCCGCAGCCTGCGCCGCGGTCATGCCGAGCACGTCCACGACGGAGCGCCCCGCCACCCGGTGCCGCAGCACCTCGTCCTTGAAGCGGCGCCCCTCGCACCGTGGGCAGACCGTCGTCACCGGGTCCATGAACGCCAGGTCCGTGTGGATCACGCCGCGCCCCGAGCACTCCTCGCAGCCGCCCGCCGAGTTGAAGCTGAACAGCTTCGGCGACACGCCGGCCGTGCGGGCGAAGACCTTGCGGACGGTGTCCATCACCCCGAGGAACGACGCCGGGGTGGAGCGCGAAGAGGCCACGATCGCGCTCTGGTCGATCACCACCGCCTCCGGGTGCGCGGCGGTGAACACCTCGGACACCAACGTCGACTTCCCGGAGCCCGCGACGCCCGTGACCGCCGTCAGCACCCCGACGGGGAAGCTCACGTCCACGCCCTTGAGGTTGTGCAGGCTCGCGCCCCGCACCGGCAGCCACCCCCGCGGCGTCCGGAAATCCTCCTTCAGCTCCGCACGGCGCCGCAGGTGCCGCCCGGTGAGGGTGTCCGCGTCCCGCAGCGCCGCCACCGAACCCTCGAACACCACCCGACCGCCGTCCGCGCCCGCCCGCGGGCCCATGTCGACCACGTGGTCCGCAATCGCCAGCACGTCGGGGTCGTGCTCGACCACCAGCACCGTGTTGCCGCGGTCCCGCAGCCGTACGAGCAGGTCGTTCAGCCGCCCCACGTCCCGGGGGTGCAGTCCCACGCTCGGCTCGTCGAAGATGAAGGTCAGCCCGGTCAGCGAGCTGCCGAGGTGGCGCACCATCTTCAGTCGCTGCCCCTCCCCGCCCGACAGGGTCGTGGTCTCCCGGTCCAAGGAGAGGTAGCCGAGGCCGATGCCGACGAGCCGGTCCAGCCGCTCCCGGACCGCGGCGGCAACCGGGGTCGCCACCGGGTCGTCGATCCGACCCAACACCTCCACCAGGTCGGACACCTCCATCCGGCAGAGGTCGGCGATGTTGCGCCCGTCGATGCGGCTCGCCAGCGCCGCCCCGTTCAGCCGGGCCCCGCCGCACGTCTGGCACGCGCGCTGCGCGGTGAACCGGTCGACGGCCTCCTGGCGCCGCTGCGAGAGGGTCCCGGTGTCCCGCTTCAGCGACAGCCGGGTGAAGCGGTTGACGATCCCCTCGAACTGCATATCGAACGATCCCGACTTCATGTCTATGCGGACCGCGAAGCCGCTCCCGTACAGCAGTAGCTCGCGCTCGGCCTCGGTGTACTCGCCGAGCGGCTTGGCCACGTCGAAGTGGCCGGACTCGGCGTACAGCTTCCACTCCCAGGACCCGGTGGAGAGCCCGGGCAGCAGCAACGCCCCTTCCGCCAGCGACTTCGACCAGTCGACGGCCCGGTCGACGTCCAGCTCCACCGTCCGGCCGATGCCGTCGCAGCCGGGGCACATCCCGGCGGGGTCGTTGAAGGAGTACGCGGTGGCCGGCCCGGCGCTCGGGGTGCCGTGGCGGGAGAACAGCACCCGCAGACCCGCGTTGATGTCCGTCATGGTGCCGACGGTGGAGCGCACGTTGCCGCCGACCGGCTTCTGGTCGACCACGATCGCCACCGACAGCTCGTCTATCGCGTCGACGTGCGGGCGCTCGTACTTCGGCAGCCGGTTGCGCAGGTAGGAGGTGAAGGTCTCGTTGAGCTGCCGCTGGGACTCCACCGCGATGGTGTCGAAGACGACGGACGACTTCCCCGAGCCGGACACCCCGGTGAAGACGGTGATCCGGTTCTTCGGGATGGTGAGGGAGACGCCCCGGAGGTTGTTCTCGCGGGCGCCGGTGATGACGATGTCTTGCTCAGGCATGCCGGCGAAGCTAACCGGAATACCCGACATCCCCTGTCTGGATTTACGGGCGGGTTCTCGCGCGAGGCACCGTACGGGCCCGGTGCGCGGGCCCGCCGGCGGGGCGCCGTCCAGGACGACGCCCCGCCGAGCGGCCTACTGCTGCGGCACCGGGTGGTTCAACCTGCCTTCCCGGACTTCCTCTGCGCTGACGTCCCGCAGCTCCCCGTCCAGCAGCAGCCAGCGGGTCACCCCGATCGACTCCAGGAACGCCACGTCGTGACTGGCCACGACCAGCGCGCCCTCGTACGCGTCGAGCGCCTCCGTCAGCTTCCGCGCGCTCGCCATGTCCAGGTTGTTCGTCGGCTCGTCGAGCAGCAGCAGTCGGGGCGCCGGCTCGGCCAGCAGCAGCGAGGCGAGCGCCGCCCGGAACCGCTCCCCGCCCGACAGCGTGCCCGCCGGCTGGTCCGCCTTCGCGCCCCGGAAGAGGAAGCGCGCGAGCTGGGCCCGGATGCGGTTGTTCGTCGCGGCCGGCGCGACCGCGGCCACGTTCTCGACCACGCTCCGCCCGTCGTCGAGCACGTCGAGGCGCTGCGGCAGGAAGCGCAGCGGCACGTCCACCTCCACCTCGCCCGACACCGGCGCGACCCCGCCCGCGAGCGTGCGCAGCAGCGTGGTCTTGCCCGCGCCGTTGCGCCCCACCAGGGCGATCCGCTCCGGCCCGCGGATGTCGAACTCGCCCGCCACCACGGCCCCGTAGCGCAGCTCCAGGTCCCTCATGCGCAGCACCCCGCGGCCCGGGTGGACCTGGGTGTGCGGCAGGTCGATGCGGATCTCGTCGTCGTCCCGCACCGCTTCCTGCGCCTCGCCCAGCCGTTCCCGGGCGCCCGCCAGCCGCTCCTGGTGGACGGCCCGGTGCTTGCCGGCGGACTCCTGGGCGGAGCTCTTGAGGGTGTTGGCCACGACCTTGGGGACGCGCTTCTGTGCCTGCGCCTTCTTCGCGTACTGCCGCCGACGGGCCAGCTTCACCTGGGAATCGACCAGTTCGCGCCGCTGCCGTCGCACATCGGCTTCGGCGACGCGCACCATGCGCTCCGCCGCCTCCTGCTCGACGGCGAGCGCCCGCTCGTACGCGGTGAAGTTGCCGCCGTACCAGGTCACCTCGCCGTCCCTCAGGTCCGCGATCTGGTCCACCAGCTCCAGCAGCTCCCGGTCGTGGCTGACCACGACCAGCACGCCGGACCAGGACGCGACCGCGTCGTACAGCCGGCGCCGCGCGTACAGGTCCAGGTTGTTGGTGGGCTCGTCCAGCAGCAGGACGTCCGGCCCGGCGAGCAGCAGGGCGGCCAGTTGCAGCAGGACGCCCTCCCCGCCGGAGACCTCGCCGATGGTGCGGTCCAGGTCGACGTGGCCGAGTCCGAGCTGGTCGAGGGTGGCCCGGGCGCGCTCCTCGACGTCCCAGTCGTCGCCGACGGCCGTGAAGTGCTCCTCGCTCGGATCGCCCGCCTCGATGGCGTGCAGCGCGGCCCGGGCGGCGGCGATCCCCAGCACCTCGTCGACCCGCAGCGCGGTGTCGAGCACGAGGTCCTGCGGCAGGTAGCCGAGCCGCCCGGCGGCGTGGACGGTGCCGCCGGCGGGCGTCAGCGCACCCGCCAGCAGCTTCAACAGGGTCGACTTGCCCGAGCCGTTGAGGCCGATCAGGCCGGTCCTGCCGGGGCCGATGGCGATCCGGAAGTCGTCGAAGACCTCCGTGCCGTCGGCCCAGGAGAACGAGAGCGCGGTGCAGGACAGATGGGTGGCGCTGGTGGACATACGGGTCTCCCGGTTGCGTGGGGTGGGGCAGGGCAACGGGTGGAGACACCGCAGTGCGTTACGACGGGGCGGAAAGGTCCGCAGAGCCGCGGATTCGACGGCGCAGGGAGGGGTTCCGCACGGAAGGACGGCACGACAGGCCGAGGTCGCACGCACTGCGCACACGCCGAAGACGGCGGTGGCGCACGGTGTCTCAGGACCTCAGACCTTCAACGTCCTTCTCCAATCGACGGCGGCAGAACGGGGGAAACGTAACCGGGGCGGGGACGGGGCGTCAACGGATTATTCGCGCCCGGCGCGGGCGGGCGCTCAGTGCACGTCGCCGAGCAACTGGCTCAGACCGTGGTCGAGGTCGAGGAAGCGGTGCTCGTGGCCCTCGGGCGCGACGTCCTCCACCCGCCGCAGGAAGCGCCGCACGTCACCGCTGCGGACGTGCACCACCGCGACGCCCTCGGGGGCGTGGAACTCGACCACCGTGCGGTCGTAGCCGTACGGTCGCACCCGGACGTCACCGATCCCGACCGGCCCGGTCAGCCCCGCGGACAACAGGGAGCGGGCGAACGCCCAGGACAACTCCGTGCCCTCCAGCGTCGCGCTCGGCGGGAACGCCATCCGCACCGCGAAGGGGTCGTCCGTCTCGTACCGCAGCGTGACGTTGAGGGGCTCGACCTGAGGGGCCGAAGCGACGATCCGGGCCTGTGCGGCCTGTTCGATGACGACGGTGGATGTGGACATGGACGGACCCCTCTTCCCCGCACGTGCGGCCCCGCGGACGCTCCCTGACACCGGGAAGGACGAGCACCGCGGCCCATCCGTGCATCGGTGGGGTGCGTGAGTTGTGTCACCGGGGCCCGCGGGCCGGCGCCGGCGTCAGCCGGCGCTCTCCCCGCGCAGGGGTTCAAGGCCCGGGACGGTCCTGGTCACGGCGGTGTGGGTGATCCGGTACGCGCACACCCCGGCGAGCACGAACGGATCGCTCGCCACGACCGCGTCGATCCGCGCGCGGTCGTCCCCCGCGGCCAGCACCACCCCGCCGTCCCGGGTGCCCTTGCGCCCCGAGGCGAGGAACAGCCCGTCCGCGTAGTGGTCGTCCACCCAGGACATGTGCGCCGCGCGCACGGCGTCGACGCGCTCGGCGGGCGCGGTGTACGTCAGCTCCAGTACGAACATGATCGTCAGGCTACGGGCCGCTGCCGCGGGTGCGCCGCATAGGGTGGGCGCCACCATGGAGATCATCGACACGCCCGACGACTGGCCGCGCGACGAGGCCGCCGCCCTCGCCCTCCAGGACGAGTTGCACGACCGCGTAGTCCTCGACGAGCCGGGACCCCCGGTCGGGTCCGGGACGGTGACC
Source organism: Streptomyces sp. NPDC017979 (assembly GCF_044328175.1). Lineage (NCBI taxonomy): Bacteria > Bacillati > Actinomycetota > Actinomycetes > Kitasatosporales > Streptomycetaceae > Streptomyces > Streptomyces sp. NPDC017979. The sequence continues at coordinate 150,904 of NZ_JBIRGU010000008.1, forward strand.
GGCGTGGACGTGGCGTACGACGACGGGCGCGACCTCGTGGCCGCCGCTGCCGTCACCCTGGACGCCGCCACGCTCGCCGTCGTGGCGCGGGCCACCGCGGTCGGTCGGGTCTCCTTCCCGTACGTGCCCGGGCTGCTGGCCTTCCGCGAACTGCCGGCCGTGCTCGCCGCGCTGCGGGCGCTGACCGTCGCACCCGGACTCGTCGTCTGCGACGGATACGGGCGCGCACACCCGCGCCGTTTCGGGCTCGCGAGCCACCTCGGGGTCCTCACCGGCCTCCCGGTGATCGGCGTGGCGAAGAACCCCTTCGTCTTCCGCCACGGCGAACCCGGGCCGGAGCGGGGGGCCTGGGCGCCCCTGACCGCGGACGACGGCGAGGAGGTCGGCCGCGCGCTGCGCACCCGGGCCGGGGTGAAGCCCGTGTACGTATCCGTGGGCCACCGCGTCACCCTCGACGCCGCGTGCGCCCACACCCTGCACCTCGCGCCCCACTACCGCATCCCGGAGACCACCCGCCACGCGGACCGTCTCTGCCGCGACGCCCTCGCAGCGGCGACGCGGGACGCGCCGTAGGGCACGGCTGCCTTGACGGGTGCGGTGCCGCGGTGCCGCGGTGCGGGCTGTGCGGTGATGGCGTCCGCGGCCCGGTGGTGGGTTGCTCGCGCAGTTCCCCGCCCTCGCCCCCCCCAGAGACCTGAGGGACCCCCAGCGCCACGTGGCGCCTGCGCCGTTGCCGTACCGGCAGGTTGGCCTCTGCGGCCCGGTGGTCGGCTTGTCGCGCAGTTCCCCGCGCCCCCAAACCCCCACCCCCCACCAGGTTGCAGAGGCCGGCGCTCCCGCAGGGCCACCGCGTCTCCCGTCGAGAGGCACATGCGGGCGACCTCAGCGCACCGCCGCCGTGCGGAAGCGGATGCCGGCCGCGCGCAGCCGGGCCAGTAGGGCGTCGCCCATTGCCACCGCCGTGGTGACCTGGCCAGCGACCTGGGGCAACTCGTCGTGGGCGAGACTGAGCGCGGACTCGGCGAAGATCTTCGCGGTCTCGTCGTAGCCGGGGTCGCCGCCGGACACCTCCGTGTACACCGTCCGGCCGCCGCCCTCGCCGACGAACCGCACCGAGAACCAACTCCGCGCCCGGCGCGCAGCGTCCGGCCCCTGGCCCGGGCTGACGATCCGTTCGGACAGCCAGCGGCGGGCCCACGGCACTTGGGCGAGGCCCGCGAGGGCGCCGGCCGCCGCCACCCCGCCGAGCGCGGTCGGCAGGGTGGGCACCGCGGCGTAGTGGCGGAAGCGGAAGTCGGGTCCGTAGCGGGGCAGCGCCCGCGCCGACGCGGCGACCACGCGCCGGTCGAGCAGCGGCAGCGGCAACGCCCAGGCGCCGGCCTCCCGGCTGTAGCGGGGGCCGCCGAGGGGCGCGCGGGCGCGCCGGGCGACCTGCCGGGGCTCGTACAGCCGCCGCTCGTGCGCCGCCCGCCGCATCTGGCGCCCCCGGCCGAGCGCGTTGAGGGCGGAGGCCAGGGTCCCGCCGGAGAACGTGGCGTCGGTGCGGACGAAGCCGTCCACCGTCAGCGGCACGTCCTCGGGCAACTGGCGGACGGTGAAGTACACGCCCAGGTCCTGCGGCACGCAGTCGAAGCCGCACGCGTGCACCAGCCGGGCGCCCGTCTCCCGGGCGCGCGCCTCGTGCCGCACGTACATCAGGTCCACGAACTCCGGCTCGCCCGTCAGGTCCAGATAGTCCGTGCCGGCGTCCGCGCAGGCGGCGACCAGGGGCTCCCCGTACCAGAGGTAGGGGCCCACGGTGGTCGCCACCACCCGCGCGGACCCGGCCAGCCCGCGCAGCGCCGCGGGGTCGTCGGCCGCCGCGACGACCAACGGCAGATCCGCACAGCGCGGGTGGTCCGCGGCAAGGCGGTCCCGCAGTCGCTCCAGCTTGGCGCGGCTGCGGCCGGCGAGCGCCCAGCGGCAGCCCTCGGGCGCGTGCGCCGCCAGATAGCGGGCCGTCAGCTCACCGACGAACCCCGTCGCCCCGTAGAGCGCGATGTCATGGGGGCGCTCCGCCCGACCGGCCCCGTCCTGCCTGTCCAATGGATCCTCCGCCGATGACGCCGTGCCGACGAACGGGCCGCCGACCGCTGGAGAGTGCGGGCAGACCCTAACGCCGCCGGGCCGCCCGGGGAAAGGGCAGGTGACACGGGTCAGCGGGGCCGGCTGGCGGGGCGCGCGGCCGCCGGCCGCCGCGCGCCCCGCCAGCCGGCCTGGGATAGTCGCGGAAAGGCCGGGAAACCCTTGTAAGCGCTGAAACGCGTTCTTACCATCACTGGTGTTACATCAGTTGTGTCACATCTAGCCTGGGGACTCGATGACGCCGACCTCGACGGCAGCGACAGGAAACGGCCCGCTCAGCGGGGTCAGGGTGGTCGAGTTGGCGGGCATCGGGCCCGGCCCCTTCGCCGCGATGCTCCTCGCCGACCTCGGCGCCGACGTGGTGCGCGTCGACCGGCCCGACGGCTCGGGGCTCGCCATCCCCGCCGCGTACGACCTCACCAACCGCAACAAGAGGTCCGTCCTGGTCGACCTCAAGGCCGACGGCGGCGCCGAGCGCGTGCTCGACCTGGTGGAGCGCGCGGACGTCCTGATCGAGGGGCTGCGGCCCGGGGTCGCCGAACGCCTCGGCGTCGGCCCGGACGCCTGCCTCGCCCGCAATCCCCGCCTGGTGTACGGCCGGATGACCGGCTGGGGCCAGGACGGGCCCCTCGCCCAGCGTGCCGGACACGACATCGGGTACATCGCCGTCTCCGGTGCCCTCGGCATGATCGGCGCGCCCGACGAGCCCCCGGCGGTCCCCGCGAACGTCCTCGGCGACTACGCCGGCGGCTCCCTCTACCTCGTCGTCGGCGTCCTCGCCGCCCTCCAGCACGCCCGCTCCGCCGGCGGCACGGGACAGGTCGTCGACGCGGCCGTGGTGGACGGCGCCGCCCACCTCACCACGATGATCCACGGCATGATGGCCGCCGGCGGCTGGCAGGACCGCCGCGGCGGCAACCTCCTGGACGGCGGCAGCCCCTTCTACGGCTGCTACGAGACCGCCGACGGCGAGTACATGGCCGTCGGCGCACTGGAGCGGCAGTTCTACGACGAGTTCGTCCGGCTGCTGGGCATCGCGGACCAGGCCCCGTCCCGCCGGGAGTTCGACCGCTGGGACGAGCTGCGCGAACTGGTCGCCGCCCGCTTCAAGTCCCGTACGCGCGCCGAGTGGACGGCCGTCTTCGAGGGCTCCGACGCCTGCGTCGCCCCCGTGCTCTCGCTGCGGGAGGCCCCGGCGCACCCGCAGCTGGCCGCCCGCGCCACCTTCACCGACCACGGCGGCATCACCCAACCGGCGCCCGCGCCCCGGTTCTCCGCCACCCCCACCTCGATCCGCTCCGGGCCCACCGCACCCGGCGCGGACGCCGAGTCCGTGGCCCGCGACTGGGATCTGCCCGCCCGCCCGTAGCGCGGACGACGCCACTTTCCGGACACGACCCGGCCCGCCGGCGAAGCGCCCCGACCTCCCCATCCGAAAGGCAGTCGTCTTGACCACCGAAGCGTACGTGTACGACGCGATCCGCACCCCGCGCGGGCGCGGCAAGGCCAACGGCGCCCTGCACGGCACCAAGCCGATCGACCTCGTCGTCGGACTGATCCAGGAGCTGCGCAGCCGACACCCCGAACTCGACCCGGCCGCGATCGACGACATCGTGCTGGGCGTCGTCGGCCCGGTCGGCGACCAGGGCTCCGACATCGCCCGGATCGCCGCCGTCGCGGCCGGGCTGCCCGACACCGTCGCCGGAGTCCAGGAGAACCGCTTCTGCGCCTCCGGGCTCGAAGCGGTCAACATGGCCGCGATGAAGGTCCGCTCGGGCTGGGAGGACCTGGTGCTCGCCGGGGGCGTGGAGTCCATGTCCCGCGTCCCGATGGGCTCCGACGGCGGTGCCTGGTTCGCCGACCCGATGACCAACACCGCCGTCGGCTTCGTCCCGCAGGGCGTCGGCGCCGACCTGATCGCCACCATCGAGGGCTTCTCCCGGCGCGACGTCGACGAGTACGCCGCCCTGTCGCAGGAGCGGGCCGCCGCCGCGTGGAAGGCCGGCCGCTTCGACCGCTCCGTGGTGCCCGTGTGCGACCGCAACGGACTCGTCGTCCTCGACCGCGACGAACACCTGCGCCCCGGCACCACCGCGGACACCCTCGCAGCCCTCAAGCCGTCCTTCGCCGGCATCGGCGACCTCGGCGGCTTCGACGCCGTGGCCCTGCAGAGGTACCACTGGGTCGAGAAGATCGACCACGTCCACCACGCGGGCAACTCCTCCGGCATCGTCGACGGCGCGGCCCTGGTCGCCGTCGGCACCAAGGAGGCCGGGGAGCGCAACGGGCTCAAGCCCCGCGCCCGGATCGTGTCGGCCGCGGTCTCCGGCTCCGAGCCGACGATCATGCTGACCGGGCCGGCGCCGGCCACCCGCAAGGCCCTCGCCCGCGCCGGGCTGACCATCGACGACATCGACCTCGTCGAGATCAACGAAGCCTTCGCCGCCGTCGTCCTGCGCTTCGCGCGCGAACTCGACCTCCCCCTCGACCGGATCAACGTCAACGGCGGGGCGATCGCGCTCGGCCATCCGCTGGGCGCGACCGGTGCGATGATCCTCGGCACCCTCGTGGACGAACTGGAACGCCAGGACAAGCGGTACGGGCTGGTCACGCTCTGCGTCGGCGGCGGCATGGGCGTCGCCACCGTCGTCGAACGCGTCACGTCCTGAGCCCCGCCGCCCGCCACAGCCACCCGGAGACCGCAGCCATGACCACGACCACCGACGCGACCACCCACCCCGCCATCCGCTGGGAGCGCGACGACACCGGCGTCGTCACCCTCGTCCTGGACGACCCCCAGCAGTCCGCCAACACCATGAACGCGGCGTTCCGCGCCTCCGTCACCGCGGTCGCGGACCGGCTGGAGGCCGAACGGGACACCGTCCGCGGCATCGTCATCACCTCCGCCAAGAAGACCTTCTTCGCCGGCGGAGACCTCAAGGACATGATCGAGATCGGGCCCGCGCAGGCCCGGCAGGCGTTCGACGCCGGCATGGAGGTCAAGCGCGCCCTGCGCCGGATCGAGACCCTCGGCAAGCCCGTCGTCGCCGCGATCAACGGCACCGCGCTGGGCGGCGGTTACGAGATCGCACTCGCCTGTCACCACCGCATCGCCCTCGACGCCCCCGGCTCCAAGATCGGACTGCCGGAAGTGACCCTGGGCCTGCTGCCCGCCGCCGGCGGTGTGACCCGCACCGTACGCCTGCTCGGGATCGCCGACGCGCTGCTGAAGGTGCTCCTCCAGGGCACCCAGTACGCCCCGCGCCGCGCCCTGGAGAACGGTCTCGTCCACGAGGTGGCCGCGACCCCCGAGGAGATGCTCGCCAAGGCCCGCGCCTTCGTCGACGCCCACCCCGAGTCGCAGCAGCCCTGGGACGCCAAGGGGTACAAGATCCCCGGCGGCACCCCGTCGTCGCCGCGGTTCGCCGCCGAACTGCCCGCCTACCCGGCGAACTTGAAGAAGCAGACCGGCGGCGCCCCCTACCCCGCGCCGCGCAACATCCTGGCCGCCGCCGTCGAGGGCTCCCAGGTCGACTTCGAGACCGCGCAGACCATCGAGGCCCGCTACTTCACCGAACTGGTCACCGGACAGACCGCCAAGAACATGATCCAGGCGTTCTTCTTCGACCTCCAGGCGGTCAACGCGGGCGCCAGCCGCCCCCGCGGCGTCGAGCCCCGCCCGGTGCGCAAGGTGGCGGTGCTGGGCGCCGGGATGATGGGCGCCGGCATCGCGTACTCCTGCGCCCGCGCCGGGATCGACGTCGTCCTCAAGGACGTCTCCGTCGAAGCGGCCGAGCGCGGCAAGACGTACTCGCAGAAGCTGTTGGCCAAGGCGCTGACCCGGGGCCGTACGACGGAGGCCAAGCGGGACGCGCTGCTCGCCAGGATCACCCCGACCGCGGACGTCGCGGACCTCGCGGGCTGCGACGCGGTGATCGAGGCCGTCTTCGAGGACACCGCGCTCAAGCACAAGGTGTTCCAGGAGGTCCAGGAGGTGGTGGCGCCCGACGCGCTGCTCTGCTCCAACACCTCCACCCTGCCCATCACCGCCCTCGCCGAAGGCGTGGCGCGCCCCGCCGACTTCGTCGGACTGCACTTCTTCTCCCCGGTCGACCGGATGCCGCTGGTGGAGATCATCAAGGGCGCCGGCACCGGGGACGAGGCGCTGGCCCGCGCCTTCGACCTGGTGCGGCAGATCAACAAGACCCCGATCGTCGTCAACGACTCCCGCGGCTTCTTCACCTCGCGGGTCATCGGCCAGTTCATCAACGAAGGCGTCGCCATGGTCGGCGAGGGCGTCGAGCCCGCCTCGATCGAGCAGGCCGCGGCGCAGGCCGGCTACCCGGCCAAGGTGCTGTCCCTGATGGACGAACTCACCCTCACCCTGCCGCGGAAGATCCGCCGCGAGGCGCGGCGCGCGGTCGAGGAGGCCGGCGGCACCTGGGCCGCGCACCCGGCGGACGCGGTCGTCGACCGGATGGTGGACGAGTTCGGCCGCCCCGGGCGCAGTGGGGGAGCGGGCTTCTACGAGTACGGCGAGGACGGCACCCGGGGCCGACTGTGGCCGGGGCTGCGCGAGCACTTCACCCGGCCCGACGTCGACGTCCCGTTCGTCGACCTGCAGGAGCGGATGCTGTTCTCGGAGGCGCTGGACGCCGTGCGCTGCCTGGAGGAGGGCGTCCTGACCTCGGTCGCCGACGCCAACATCGGCTCCATCATGGGCATCGGCTTCCCCGCGTGGACCGGCGGCGTGCTCCAGTACGTCAACGGATACGAGGGCGGCCTGCCCGGCTTCGTCGCCCGGGCGCGCACCCTGGCGGCCCGCTACGGTGCGCGGTTCGAGCCGCCGGCGCTGCTGGTGGCGAAGGCGGAGCGCGGCGAGCGCTTCACGGACGCGCCGTAGGCCGCGTTCAGGACTCCCCGCGCGCCCCTTGCGACGGGTCCGCCTGCCGCCGCCTCGACGGGCGCGGTTCGCCGTGCGGCGGGCTGTGTCGGTTGCGTCTGCGCCCCGGTGGTGGGCTGATAGCGCAGTGCCCTGCGGGCACGGGGGCCAGTGGCCCTGAGCGGCGTTCCCCTACGGGAAGCGTTGCCGTCCGCGGACCGTGGTGGGCTCGTCGCGCAGTTCCGCCCCCCATGCCAGAGGGCATGGGGGCCCCAGCGCCCCTGATTCGCTGCCCCCGCCACTCGTTCGCGGGCCGGGGTGGGCTTGCCCCGGACACCCGCAGATACGCGACGGGCTGAGCGAATCAGGGGCGGGGGGTACCACCACGCCCCTGGGCGTAGGTGGGGGGTGCCCCCGTGCCCGCAGGGCACAAGGGAGGAACTGCGCGATGAGCCCACCACCGGCCGGTGGAGACCAACGCTCCCGCAGGGCGACGGGCGGGGCTTCGCGGGCAGGCCCTAGCTTTCCTCGTCGTTCCGCTGCGGGCCGTCCGCCGTGAAGGCGGCCCGCAACTCCTCCTTCAACGACCGCTGGAACGCGGTGACCAGGGCCTGCACCACCAGGGGCCGCATCGGGGCGGACAGTGCGCGCATCGCCTCGGCGCGCTCCGCCTCGCCGCGCGCCGGCCCTCCGTCCCCTTCCCGGTCCCGGTACGGGTGCCACACCTCGTCCCGGAACAGCCGGGTCAGCTCGTGCGCCACCGAGCGGGTGTGCTCCACCAGGACGGTGCGGGCCGCGAGGATCGTCTCGTACGCGATGGGCACGTCCAGCAACTGCGCGCCGAGCCGCAACAGGCCCGGGTCCACCCGGTAGACGCCCGGCGCGCCGTCGCGCTCGCGCTCCACGGCGCCCATCGCGACCAGCCGTTCGACGTCGCCGTCCGCGAGCGCCCGCCCGAGCCGCCGCTCCAACTCGGCGTGCGTGGCGACCTCGGCGGAGTCCGGCATCCAGGACGCCACCAGCGCCCGGTGGATCGCCAGGTCCTGTGCGCTCAGGTCCCCCGGCAACTGCTCCAAGTACCGCTCGACGGCGGCCAGCGTCATGCCCTGGCGCTGCAACTCCTCGATGAGGGCGAGTCGGGACAGGTGCGCGGCGCCGTACCGGCCCACGCGGCGGTGGCCGATCACTGGCGGCGGTAGCAGTCCGCGCGTCCCGTAGAACCGGATCGTTCGCACGGTCACGCCGGCCCGCGCCGCCAACTCGTCGACCGTGAACGTCGGCCCGTCGTGGTCGTGGTCGTGGCCCCGGTCGCCGTCGCCCTCGCCGTCGGGAGACCCGGGGGCCGTGATCGCGGCGGTGCCGGTACCCATCCCTGCGCCTCACTCTCCCCTTCGCGGTGCAACAGTATTGCTGTCTCACCACTGCTGTGAAAGCCCCCCTCCACGGTGGCCCCTGACGCTCGCCGGCCTGGAGGGCGTCCTCCCCGCGTCCCCGCCGCGCCGGTCGGCGCCCGCGGCCCGGTGCCGGCTCGCTCGCGCAGTTCCGCCCCCTGCGCCCTGCGGACACGGGGCGCCCCCCGCAGCGCACTGGACGCAGACGCCGACGCTCCCGGCACCGTGCAGTGCAACTGCGTCCGCTCACGCACCCGCATCCGCACCTGCGCCGCGGAGGTACGTGAGGACCGCACGCACGCGGCGGTGGTCATCGGGGGCCGGGGGGAGGTCGAGTTTGAGGAGGATGTTCGCGATGTGCTTGGCGACCGCCGCCTCGGTGACCACCAGCGCCCGCGCCACCGCCGCGTTGGAGCGGCCCTCGGCGATCAGGCCGAGGACCTCCCGCTCGCGCGGGGTCAGCCGGGTCAGCGGGTCGCGGCGGCGGGCGAGGAGTTGGCGTACGACCTCGGGGTCGACGACGGTGCCCCCGTCCGCGACCCGTTCCACCGCGGCGACGAACTCCTCGACGTCACCCACCCGGTCCTTGAGGAGGTAGCCCGTGCCGGCCCGGTGCCCGGCGGCGACGAGTTCGTCCGCGAAGGTCTGTTCCACGTACTGGCTGAGCACCAGCGCCGGCAGCGAGGGCCGGAGCCGCTGGAGTTCGCGGACCGCGCGCAGCCCCTCGTCACTGAAGCCCGGCGGCATGCGGACGTCGGCGATCACCACGTCGGGCCGGTGCTCCAGGGCCGCCGCCACCAGCGACGGCCCGTCGCCGACGGCCGCGGCGACCGAGTGGCCGAACCGTGCCAGGAGCCCCACCAGCCCCTCCCGCAGCAGCACCGCGTCCTCGGCGATGACGACCTTCAACTGACGCACGGCGCGGCCTCCCGGTCCGTCCCCACCGGAATCTCCACCCGTATCAGCGTCGGCCCGCCGACCGGGCTGGACAGCAGCATCCGGCCGTCCACCGCCGCCACCCGGTCCGCGAGGCCCGTCAGCCCGGAGCCGCCGTCCGGCGACGCGCCGCCGCGGCCGTCGTCGCGGACCTCCACCACCAAGGTGTCCGCGTCGACCCGGCCGCTGATGCGGCAGCGGGCGGCGCCGCTGTGCCGCGCAGCGTTGGTCAGCGCTTCCGACACGGCGTAGTACGCGGCGACTTCGACCGTCGACGGCAGCCGCCGCGCCAGGTGCAGGTCGAGGTCGACGGGGACGGGGGAGCGGCCCGCCGCGTCCCGCACGGCCGCGGACAGTCCGCGCTCGCTCAGCACCTGCGGATGCACCCCGCGGATCAGTTCGCGCAACTCGGCCAGCGCGTCCTTCGCCATCAGGTGCGCAGCGGCGACCTCCTGCGCCGCGCGCGAGCCGGGCGGCAGGTCGAGCCCGGCGAGGCCGAGCTTCATCGTCAGGGCCACCAGCCGCTGCTGGGCGCCGTCGTGCAAGTCCCGCTCGATGCGTCGGCGCTCCGTCTCGTACGCGTCCATCAGCCGTGCCCGGGAGCGCCGCACCTCCCGCAACTCGCCCTCGCGCGGCACCAGCACCGCCCGGGCGACGGCCGCCCGTGCGCCCGCCCACGCGGTGACGGGGTACGCGGCCACCGGCAGCAGCAGGAGGCCCGCGACCGGTCCCGCCACGGCCGCCCACGTCGCCGCCGAGGGCTGGAGGGGCGCGGTGAGCAGCACCCCGGGGATGCCGGCCGCGACGATCAGCAGCGCCAGGTCCACCCACCCCACGGCGAGCACGGACAGGGCGCCGTACCCCAGCGCGCGGGTGCGGTCGCGGGGTTCCCCGCCCGTGCCGTCGGCCGTCGGATCCACCAGGTGCAGCCTGCGCAGCTCCAGCGGCCCGGCGACGGCCGCGACGAACGCGAGCACGGCGACCGCACCGGTGGCCGCGGCGACCACCCCGATGCGGGGGCCCGCCGCGACGAGCCCTCCCACGGCCACCCAGGCGGCGACCCCGAGCAGCCCGCCGGACAGCAGGTAGCCGATCGAACGCCAGGGCCAGGACGTCAGCAGGAACCGCAACGGCTGCCGGGTCAGCGCCTCCAGGGCGGTGCGGTGGATCATCCTGCGACCGTAACCGCGCCCCGCGCCCGGCGCAGTAGTGCCAGGTGTAGTACGAGGACTAGCCCGGCCGCCCGTGTGCCGACCGGGCGGTGCGCGGTGGACTTCCGCCCATGCCCAGCACAACTTTCCCACCCGAAGCTCCCACCGCGCCGCACCCCGTCGAACTGCACGGCCTCACCCGCCGGTACGGCACCGGAGCGGGAGCCGTGACCGCGCTGGACGGGGTCAGCCTCGGCTTCGCCCGGGGCACCCTCACCGCCGTCATGGGTCCGTCCGGCTCCGGCAAGTCGACCCTGCTGCACTGCGCCGCCGGCCTCGAACGCCCCTCCGCCGGCCGGGTCGTGCTCGACGGCACGGACCTGACCGGGCTCGACGAGACCGGGCTCACCCTGCTCCGCCGCGACCGGATCGGCTTCGTCTTCCAGGCGTTCAACCTCGTCTCGGCGCTGACCGCGGAGGAGAACGTCGCCCTGCCGCTGCGGCTCGCCGGGCGCCGGCCCGATCCGACGGCCGTCGCCGTGGCGCTCGCCGAAGTGGGGCTCGCCGACCGGGCGCGGCACCGGCCGAGCGCCCTCTCCGGCGGTCAGCAGCAGCGCGTCGCCATCGCCCGCGCGCTGATCGGCGAGCCGGCCGTGCTCTTCGCGGACGAACCGACGGGCGCCCTCGACACCAAGACGTCGTGGCACGTCCTGACGCTGCTGCGGGGCCTGGTCGACGAGCGCCGACAGACCGTGATCATGGTGACGCACGACCCGGTGGCGGCCTCCTTCGCCGATCGCGTGGTGTTCCTCGCGGACGGCAGGGTCACCGACGAGACCCGCTCCCGTACGGCGGCCACGGCGATCGCCGCCCGCATGGCCACCCTGGAAGCAGTCGCGGTCGGCCCGAAGCCGGAGGCCGGTGCGTGAAGACGTCCCTCGCCTTCCTGCGCGAACGCCGGACCGCCTTCGTCGGCGCGTTCACCGCCCTGTGCCTGGGCGCCGCGATCCTCACCACGAGCGCCCTGATCCTGCTGTCCGGCGGCAGCGGCGTGCCCGAGCGGTACGCCGGCACCCCGGTGCTCGTCCAGAGCGGACCGCTGGATCCGGTCACCTTCCACGAGGCCGCGCCCTTCGCCCCCGGCGACGTCCGACGCCTCGCCCGCGACCTCGCGGCGCTGCCCGGCGTGCGGGTCGCCGTCCCCGACCGCTCCTTCTACGCACAGGCTGTCGACGGCGCCCGCCCGCTCGGCGACCAGCGCGCCGGGGACCGGCTCGGCCACGGCTGGTCCAGCGCCGCCCTCGCCCCGTACCGCCTGATCACGGGCCGGGCGCCGCGGACCGCCGACGAAGTCGCCGTCGACCGCTCCCTCGGCCTCGCCACCGGCGCGCGCACCACCCTGCTCACCGCGGACGGACCCGTCCCCTTCACCGTGTCGGGGACGGTCGACGGGCCCGGCTACTACCTCACCGACGCCCGCGCCGCCGAACTGTCCGCGGGCGTACGGGTCGTCGGGCTGCGGCTGGCGGAGGGCGCCGACGCAGCGGCCGTCGCCGCGGGCGCCGCCCGGGTCGTCGGCGACGCGGGCCGGGTGCTGCGCGGCGACGGGCGCGCCGACCTCGCACCGGGTCAGGACGAGGAGACCCGGTGGATCGGCGGCCAGGTGGTCAGCGCGATGACCGGGCTCTCCGCCTTCGTCACCGTCTTCGTGGTCTCCTCCGCCTTCGCGTTCACCGTGCTGCGCCGCCGCCGCGAGTTCGGGCTGCTGCGGACGATCGGCGCGACGCCGCGTCAGGTCCGGCGCACGGTGTACGTCGAGGGGCTGGTCGTGGGCGCCGTCGCCGCCGCTGCCGGCACCCTGCTCGGCACCTTCGGCGCGCCCGTCCTCGGTGACGTCCTGGTGGACGCCGGGTTCCAGCCGCGCGGCTTCGCCGTCGTGCAGCGGCCGTGGGCGTCCGCGCTGGCCTTCCTCGCGGGCGTGGCGATCGCGTTCGCCGGGGTCTGGACGGCGTCGCGCCGGGCCGCCCGCATCCGGCCGATGGAGGCGCTGCGCGAGGCCGCCGTCGACGACCGTCCGCTGACGGCGTGGCGCCGCAACACCGGGCTGGCCTTCGTCGCGCTCGGCGTCGGCGCCGCCGTCGGCACCGCGTCCGCCGCGCCCTCCGACATGATGACGTTCGCCTTGGTCACGGCAGTCGGGCTGATCACGGGCACGGCCCTGCTGATGCCGGCGCTCGTACCGCCCCTGGTGCGGCTGGCGACCCGGCCGCTGCGCGGCGCCCGGGGCGCCACCGTCGCCTTGGTGCGGGCCGGCATGCTGGCCGCCGTGCGCCGCACCTCGTCGACCGTCGCCCCGGTGCTCGCCACCGTCGCCTTCACGGTGCTGATCACGGTGAACACCGCGACCTCGGCACAGTCGTACGCGGACCGGGACGTGGCGGACGTGACCGCTGCGGCGACGGTCGTGCCGGCGGGGACGCCGGGTCTGACGGACGCCGAGGTGCGACGGATCACCGGCTCGCCGATCCTGCCGACCGTGCTGCACGCGGGCCCCGGACGCACCCCGGTCGAGGCCGTCGGCGTCGACCCGACGGCGTACGCCGCGGTCCACGGGCTGTCCGACGGCGACCTCGCCGCGCTGACGGAAGGCGACGGGGCCGTGGTGGTCGCCCGCTCCGCGCTCGCCGCGTTCGGCGCCCGCGCGGGCGCATCGGTCCCCGTCACCTTCGAGGACGGCACCACCCGCACCCTGCGGATCGCGGCCGTCGTCGACGACCGGGAACTGCCGCACGCCGCGGTGCTCTCCCGCGCCCTGGTGCGCGCCCACGACCCCGCCGCGCTCACCGCGGCCGTGCACCGCACGGGTCCGCCCGTGGAGGTCCGCGGCGGCCGGGAGATCACGGTCGAGGAGTTCGGCGGCCGCGACGCCGCGGCGGAGGACCGACTCGTCCGGGTCTTCACCCTGCTGCTGGTCGCCCTGTCGGCCGGGTACACCGGCATCGCGGTGGCCGGCACCCTGCTGATGTCCACCGCGGACCGCCTTCCCGACCTGCGGATCCTGCGCCGCTCCGGGGCGACGGTCCGTCAGGTGCTCGGTGCGCTCGCCGCCGAGAGCGCGCTGGTGGTCGCGATCGGCACCGTCCTCGGCGCGCTGGTCGCCCTGCCGTCGCTGCTCGGCATCCGCGCCGGGCTGAGCGGGACCCTGGGCATCCCGGTCGACCTGGTGGTGCCGTGGCCGCCGATCCTCGCCACCGTCGCGGCCACGCTGCTGCTCGCCCAACTGGCCACGGTCCTGCCGGCGGCCCGGTCCCTGCGGACGAAGGACGGCGCACCGGACCAGCGGACCACCGGCTGAAGCCAGGGCGAACGGCGCTGGGCGGGGCCCGATGCGGACCCCGCCCAGGGTGTCGTGCCGCGCCCGGCGAGGCGCTGGTGACGCTCGTTCGCTCGGTGCCCGATCCGTACGGGACCAGGGCGGGATCAGCCCGGGCTCAGTAGACGCTCACTCCGTACGCCGCCAACGCCGCGCGCACCGGCTGGTGGATCGCCGAGCCGTTGGTGCCCGAGCAGCCGGAGCTGCCGGAGTGGATGCCGAGCGCCGTGCCGCCCGCGAAGTGGGCGCCGCCGCTGTCGCCGCCGGCGGAGCAGGCGGTCGTGCGGACCATGTTGTAGACCGGGCCGTCGCTGTAGTTGACGGTCACGTTCACCGCGGTGACCGTGCCGCTGGTGACCCGGGTCGTCGAACCGCTCTTCTGGAGCGCCTGCCCGACGATCGCGTCCGCGGCCGCGGTGATGTCCTGGGAGCTGCCGTCGTAGAGGTTCACGCTCCCGGGCGGCACGTCGGTGCCGCTGTAGCGGACGATCCCGTAGTCGTTCGTCGGGAAGCTGGTGCCTTCCCGGGTGCCGATCGAGGGGCCGCCCGAGGTGGCGGACCAACTGCTGGCCACGTTGGTGCAGTGGCCGGCGGTCAGGAAGTACCGGGCGGAGTCCTTGACCACGTTGAAGGCCGCGGAGCAGCGGTAGCCGCCGCCGTAGATGGCGTCGCCGCCCAGGACCTCCTTGGTGAAGACCCCGGGCACCCGCTCGACGCGCACCGCGCCGCCGAGCGAGCCGGCGACGTTCCGCAGCTTCGCCAGGGAGCGGGCGGAGAGCGACTGGTCGGCCTCCACCACGACCTGGTTGCTGGCGGGGTCGATGCCCCAGGACGTCCCGGTGATCTTGGCTCGGGACTCCAGGACGCCCATCGCGTCCGCCAACTGCGCCGTGGAGCGCGCCACGACCTTCGCCCGGGCGCCCGCCGCGCGCACCTGGGAGGCGGCGGTCGAGTCGGTGACCGCGACGACGAGTTCACCGGTGTCGGCGTCGAGGTAGGTGCCGGCGGAGCGCTCGCCGAGGCTGCGTTCGAGCTGGGCGTCGAGCGCGTACTGGCTGGCGGACGCGGTGACCCCGGGCCCGGGGGTGGGGGCGGGGGCCGTCGGTGGTGGCGCCGCGGACGCGGCCGTGGTGCCGAGTCCGGCGAGGGACAGGGTCAGGAGGACGGACAGGCCGATGCGCGCGCTGAGCGTGCGTCTCATGGGGGGCTTCTCCTTCGCAGATATCCGTGGGGTGGATTGTGGGGGTTCGCGAAGTTCGGTGCGAACCGGAGGAAGGGTGGTCCGCCCACTCAATGTGGCATGCCCCTGTCACCTCGGACAAGGGCGCGTCGAGCCGCGCCGCGCGCCCCCCGGCAGCCGTAACGGCCCGTCAGGAGGCGGCCCCCGGACGGCCGCAGACGGACGCCGCCATCCGGGTGCGGTGCGCTCCCGCCGGCCCGTACGGCCGAGGAGGTGAACGCGCTCCCCGTTTGCCCGGTGGCTGACCTACCGTCCGGAGCCCACCACCGGGTAGTGGTCGGAGAGGTGCTCGTACGTGTACGTCCGCCCCCAACTGGAGACCGTCCAGGGCGCCGTCCGCTCCGCCACCACGTCATTGGTCCACCCGGCCGGCCGCGCGTGCCCGGCCCGGTGCAGCACGTGGTCCAGGTCCTCGCTCGGGGTGCCGGGGTAGCGGTCCGCGGCGATCGAGTTCGCGGCGGTGTCGAAGGAGTTCGGGTGGCCGGTCCGGCCCTCGGGTGCGACCAGGCCCGCGTCCGTGAGCATCGTGGCGAACTCCGGCGTCCGGGTGTCCACGTTCAGGTCGCCGGCCACCAGCACCTGCTCGGACGCCGGGATGTCCTTGGTGTCCAGGAAGGCGTCGAGCTCGCGGAACTGCCGGCTGCGCACCTCGGCCGCCTCGCCGGCCCCGCAGCCCGGATCGGTCGACTGGGCGTGGGTGCCCACCACGTGCACCCGGGCGTCGCCCACCTGGAGCACCGCGTACACGAACCCCTTGTTCGACCACCAGTCCGCGCCGCACCCGTCCTTGAAGACGTACTGCTCCTTGCGGACGACGGGCCACTTGCTGAGCACGGTCACGCCGCCGTCCTCGGGCGTCGTGGCGGAGTACGAGCCGCCGGTGGCGTCCCAGCCGCTCTTGCTGCGGCCCAGCACCGGCGTCTGGTGCGGGTATTCGGCGGCGGCCCTTCGCTGGAGCTGGTCCGAGGTCCCGTTGTCGAACGCCTCCTGGAGCACCACGACGTCGTTGCCGCGGAAGAACGGCGCGGCGGGGATCGCCGCGGCCCGGTGCTCCTGCCCCCAGTTCGGGTAGAGGGTGCGGCTCATCAGGAACGCGTTGTAGGTGAGCACCTTCAGCTCCGGAGTCTGCGGCGCGGCCGCCGCTGCCGGCGACGCGCCACCGGCGAGCGCGGCGGCGCCGAGGGAGAGGGAGAGGAGGGGGGAGAGCAGGGCGACGGCGGTACGGCGGGTGCGAGGGCGGCGCGACACGACGGCTCCTGGAGGGGTGGGTGCAAGAAGGGGACGCGGACCATCCAAGCAGCCGTAGTTACCGCCAGGTAATGACTAGGTGCCCACTTCCTTGCCGCAGCGGTACGATCGTGACGACACGCCGACGCGGCAGCGCGCTCCAGACCCGGACAAGACAGGACGAACACCTTGAATGACAAGCTGCTCCCCCTCGACATCGGTCCGCTCAACCCCACCGGGTGGGGCCTCGTCGTGGGTTTTGTGGCCTTCGCCATCGTCTACGCGGTGCTCGCCGGCCGGCTGCTGCCCCGCGCCGCGGCCATCATCGCCGAGCGCGAGGCCAAGACCCAGGGCGTGATGGACGCTGCCGACGAGGTCCGCACCGAGGCGGAAGAGGTCCGCGCCCAGCGTGAGGCCATCCTCGCCGAGGCGCGCCACGAGGCCGCCCACACCCGCCAGCAGGCGCACGAGGAGGGCACCGCCCTGATCGCCGCCGCCCGTGCGGAGGCGCAGCAGGAGAAGGAGCGCATCCTCGCCGAGGGCGCCGCGGCCATCGAGGCCGAGCGCGTCGTCGCCGAGGCCGCGCTGCGCGCCGACGTCGACGCGTGGGGCCACTCGCTGGCCGAGCGCATCGTCGGCGAGCCCGTGCCGGCTCCGTCCCAGAGCCGTCGCGCCTCCGAGTGACCTGCGTCACCCACCGCCGTTCCGGGCGGTGAGCAGAGCGAAGCCCCTGCGGCGCCCCGAGCCTGACGGCCGGGGCGCCGCAGTCGTTCCCGGCCCCGCGTCCCGTGATCCGTCTCCCGCGGTCCCGGGCTGTTCCGTGGTTCCGGGGCGTCCCGTGGTTCAGTGGTCCCGCGCCGCGCGATCCCCGGACGCCCCGCGTTCCGGCATAAACGCCTCGTACGCCCCACCCGTCGCATGGACCACCCGATGGCCCCCTGTTGCCGGGTAGTTCGCGGGAGTACGGTCCGGCCATGTCGATACGCACGCGGGGCACCCGCATGACGTACAGATCGCTCACCGCGGCGGCGCTCGCCGCCCTGATGGCCATGACGCTCTCCCCGACGGACGCCCAGAGCGCGCCCGCACGCGAGAGTAGACCCGTCTACTCCTACCCCGACGCGATCCGCGAGTCCGTCTGGGTGGACACCCGGCTCGACGGCGACGGCGACGGCCGCACCGACCGGGTCGCCGTCGACGTCGTCCGCCCCCGGGAGACCGCCGAGCAGGGCCGCCGGATCCCCGTGATCATGGACGCCAGCCCCTACTACGCCTGCTGCGGGCGAGGCAACGAGAGCCAGCGCAAGACGTACGACGCCCAGGGCAACCCGGTCCAGTTCCCGCTCTACTACGACAACTACTTCGTCCCCCGCGGCTACGCCTTCGTCGCCGTCGACCTCGCCGGCACCAGTCGCTCCGACGGCTGCGTGGACGTCGGCGGCCGGTCCGACGTGCTCTCCGCGAAGGCCGTCGTCGACTGGCTGAACGGCCGGGCCCGCGGCTACAGCAGCCGCACCGGCGGCGAACGCGTCCGCGCCGACTGGTCCACCGGCCGCACCGGCATGATCGGCAAGAGCTACGACGGCACGGTGGCCAACGGCGTGGCCGCCACCGGCGTCGAGGGCCTGGAGACCATCGTCCCCATCGGCGCGATCTCCTCCTGGTACGACTACTACTTCGCCAAGGGCGCCCCGCTGTACGGCTCCGGGCCCGACTGGCTCTCGAACTACGTGGAGAGCCCCGCTGCCCGCCAGCGCTGCGGCGCCGTCCAGCAGCGGCTGGTCGACGGTGCCCCGCGCACCGGCGACCGCACCCCGCTGTGGGCCGAGCGCGACTACGTGCCCGACGTCGACAAGGTGAAGGCCAGCGTCTTCGCCGTGCACGGCATGCAGGACCTGAACGTCCGCATGAACCACTTCGGCCAGTGGTGGGACGCCCTCGCGGACGCCGGCGTGGAGCGCAAGGTGTGGCTGTCGCAGGTCGGCCACGTCGACCCGTTCGACTTCCGCCGGGCCGAGTGGGTCAAGACCCTGCACCGCTGGTTCGACCACTACCTCCTCGGCTACGACAACGGCATCGACGACGAGCCCATGGCGGACGTCGAGCGCGCGCCCGACCAGTGGTCCACCGACCGCGTCTGGCCGCCGAGCGGCACCCGGACCGCGACCGTGCGCCCCGACCGCGGCCCGGCCCCCGGCGTCGGCACCCTCTCCCTGACGCCGGCCCGCCCCGGCACCAGCGAGACCTTCACCGACGACCGCACCCTCGACGAGACCGACTGGGCCGCCGCCGTCGACCGCTCCACCCCCGCCAAGGCCGGCTTCACCACCCGCCCCCTCAGCCGCGACCTGAGGCTGTCCGGCTCCTCCCGAGTGGAGGTGACCGTCACCCCGACCACCAGCACCGCGCACCTGTCCGCCGTCCTCGTCGACCTCGGACCGGACACCATCCGCGACTACGCGTCCGCCGGCGAAGGCATCACCACCCTGCCCGAACGCACCTGCTGGGGCGCCGGCACCAGCGGCGACAGCGCCTGCTACAAGGAGACCGCGGCGCGCACCAAGGCCGTCGACTACACCGTCTTCAGCCGTGGCTGGGCCGACCTCGGCAACCACGCCTCCGACGCCACGGGCCGCCCGCTGGTCCCCGGCGAGCCGGTCACCATCACGCTCGACCTGCACGCCAGCGACCACGTGGTGCCCGCAGGCCACCGACTCGCCCTGATCGTCGCCGGCACCGACCGGGACCTGATCGAACCGCCCGCCAGCACCCCCACCCTCACCGTCGACCTGGCGAAGAGCGCCGCAAAACTGCCGATCGTCGGCGGCACCCGGGCGTTCCAGCAGGCCACGAAGGGCACACCCGCCGAGCTCGCGCCGCGCGAGAGCGGACTGCTCGACGGAGTCGCCGAGCCGCGCCCGATCCGCCCGATCCCCGGAGGCAACCGCTGATGAACCCCCGTATCCGCGCCCTCGCGGTGAGCGCCGTGGCAGCAGCGCTCGGCGCGACCCTGCTCACCGCGCCCGCGCAGGCCGCCCACGGCGACACCGAGCCGCGCACCGGCTTCGAGTCCAGCGGCGGCACCCGCTGGACCACCCTGGCGGAGGAACAGCAGTTCCTCGCCGCCGTCGACCGGGGCAGTGACCGGGTCCTCCTGAGCCGGATCGGCACCACCAAGCAGGACCGCCCACTGCAACTGGTCCACATCGGCAACCGGCGCGCCGACAGCACCGTGCTCATGATCTGCTCCCAGCACGGCGACGAGCCCGCCGGCCGGGAGGCGTGCCTGTCGACGATCCGCGACCTCGGCCGGGCCCGGGACCGCGAGACCCGCCGCTTCCTGGAGCGCACCAGGGTCCTCGTGGTCCCCACCGCCAACCCCGACGGCCGCGCCGCCGACACCCGGGGCAACTCCGACGGCGTCGACATCAACCGCGACCACCTCGCGCTGAAGACGGCCGAGGGCCGGGCGATCGCCGCCGTGCAGCGCGACCACCGCCCGGACGTCATCTACGACCTGCACGAGTACAGCGCCACGCCCCGCTTCTACGACAAGGAGCTGACCGACCTCTGGCCGCGCAACCTCAACACCCACGCGGACGTCCACCGGGAGTCGAAGGCGCTGTCCCAGCAGTACGTCCGCCCCGCCGCGCACGAGGAGGGGTACGGCACCGGCACCTACGGCATCTGGACCGACCCGGTGACCGGTGAACCGATCCGCCAGGTCGCCGGCGACGGCCAGGAGCGCATCCTGCGCAACGCATCGGGCGTCAAGAACGCCGTCGGCCTGCTGATCGAGAGCCGGGTCGACGCACAGACGGCACAGGAGCAGGCCGACGCGTCGGTCAACAACCGGCGCCGGGTGGGCAGCCAGCTCGCCGCGCTCGACGGGCTGTTCGACTTCGCCGACGAGCGGCGCGGCCGGATCGACGCGGCGACGGACGCCGCGCGCCGCGCCGGCTTCCGGGACCGCGGCCCGGTGTACCTCGGCGGCGCGGACAACGACCCCGCCACCGAACAGGAGACCCTGGCCGACCCGCCCTGCGGCTACCGGCTGGACGCCGCCCAGTACGCGGACGTACGGGACGAACTCGCCCTGCACGGCGTGGTGTCACGGCCGAGCGGCGACGGCGCGTGGGTGCCGCTGCGGCAGTCGCAGCGCCAACTCGTGCCGCTGCTGCTGGACGCGCGTGCGACGTATCACCTGACAAAGGGGCAACCCGTCACCGCCTGTTGAGCGGGGCGGCACGCGCCACCTGTGGTAGGGGATACCTGAGGCAAACAGTGCAAAGGTGCTGAACCTCACTTGTCTCCTGAAAGGTGCACTCGTGTCGCTCGGACAGACGCCCGACGACCGGGGGGCCCGGCCCGTGACGGCCGAGCCCTCCGGTCTGCCCCAGCAACCCGGGCACCCCACCACGGACCGCGTGGTCTTCGGGATCGCCGCCGTCCTCACGCTCGCGTTCGTCGTCTGGGGTGCCACCGCCACCGAATCGCTCAAGTCGGTCTCCTCCACCCTCCTCGACGGGCTCATCAAGAACGGCGGCTGGGCCTTCGTGCTGGCCGCCTCCGGCTTCGTGGTCTTCGCGCTCTGGCTCGCCATCAGCCGCTACGGCCGCATCCCGCTCGGCGAGGAGGGCGCCACGCCGGAGTTCCGCACGGTGTCCTGGGTCGCCATGATGTTCAGCGCCGGCATGGGCATCGGCCTGATGTTCTACGGAGTGAGCGAGCCGCTGGCCCACTTCATCTCGCCGCCGCCCGGCACCGCGCCCGCCAGCACCGGCGAGGCCATGCAGATCGCCATGGCGACCACCCTCTTCCACTGGACGCTGCACCCCTGGGCGATCTACGCGGTCGTCGGACTCGCCATCGCGTACAGCACCTTCCGACGCCACCGCCGCCAGACCATCAGCGCCGTCTTCGAGCCCCTCATCGGTCGCAAGCGCTGCCGCGGCGGCATCGGTCGCTTCATCGACATCCTCGCCATCTTCGCTACCCTCTTCGGCTCCGCCGCCTCGCTCGGCCTCGGCGCCCTCCAGATCGGCAGCGGGCTGACCGAACTGGGCTGGCTCAGCACCGTCGGCACCGGGCTGCTCGTCTCCGTGATCGCCGTGCTCACCGCGGCCTTCGTGCTCTCCGCGGTCTCCGGCGTCGAGCGCGGCATCCAGTGGCTGTCCAACACCAACATGGTGCTGGCTCTCGTCCTGGTCCTGTTCGTCTTCGTGGTGGGCCCCACGATCATCGTGCTCGACCTGCTGCCCACCTCCATCGCCGCGTACTTCGGCGAACTGCCCCAACTCGCCGGCCGCACCGAGGCCACCGGCGGCAAGGCCGTCGCCGACTGGCTCAGCAACTGGACCGTCTTCTACTGGGCCTGGTGGATCTCCTGGACGCCCTTCGTGGGCATGTTCATCGCCCGCATCAGCCGCGGGCGCACCATCCGCCAGTTCGTCGGCGGGGTGATCCTGGTGCCCAGCACCGTCAGCCTCGTCTGGTTCGCGATCTTCGGCGGCACCGCGATGAAGCTCCAGGAGAAGGCACAGCTCGGCGACGAGGCCACCCCCGAGGGGCAGCTCTTCGCGCTGCTCCAGCAGTACCCCATCCCCACGGCCACCAGCATCCTGGTGATGGTCCTCGTCGGCATCTTCTTCGTCTCCGGCGCCGACGCGGCGTCCGTCGTGATGGGCACCCTCTCCCAGCACGGCACCTTCGAACCGACCCGTCTCGTGGTGGTGTTCTGGGGCATCGTGACCGGCGCCGTTGCCGCGATCATGCTGCTGGTGGGCAGCGGCGAGGGCGACGCCCTGGCCGGCCTCCAGAACCTGACGATCCTGGTCGCCGCCCCCTTCGTCGTCGTCATGATCGGCATGTGCGTGGCCCTCATGCGCGATCTGCGGCACGACCCGCTGATCGTCCGCGGCGAAGTGGGCACGGAAGCGGTGGAGTCGGCGGTCATCGCCGGCCACGAGAAGTACGACGGCGTCTTCGAGATCCGCATCGGCCCCGGCACCGCGCCGCCGCCGGAAGCCGACGGCGACGACGCGGGCGCCACCGGCTCGGGCCGGCCGTGAGGCCGAGCGCCGGGCCGGGTCGGGCACCCGCGTAGGAGTGACGGGGTGCCGAAGCCACCGTCAGGTGGGAGGCTTCGGCACCCCGCAGTGCCGGGTCAGGTCCTCGAAGGAGGACCTGGCGGGCCGGACGGTGGAGCACCCGGCTCCCGAGCCGGTACACCGATCCGCCACCCGGATTGATCTTGACGAGTGTCACGGTGACCGTGCTGGCGCCACCGGGAAGTCGGTGGGAATGGTGAAGCTGAACCCGTGGTGTGATCGTTGTGACGGACGACGGGGCCGCCGCCGGCCGGGTACGCCGCCGAAAGGCCCCTCGAAGCGCCTCTGCGCCCCGGTGCCCCCGATCGGGGGCACCGGGGCGCAGGGAACGCGCGATGGTGCGGCGGTTCAGCCGCGGCCGCGGTCCTTACCCGTCAGCCCCGCGCGGCGCAAGGCGTCCGCCATGGCGCTGTTCACCGGCGCGGGCGCCTGGCGGTCGCCGCCCCGGCCCCGGCCGCCGCCCGAACCCTGGCTGCCGCGGCGCTGCTGCGGACGCCCGCCCCGCTCGCCGCCGCGCTCACGGCCGCCCTGCCGGGGCGCGCCCGCCGACTGCTGCGCCTCGTCGTCCAGGCGCAGCGTCAACGAGATCCGCTTGCGCGGGATGTCGACGTCCAACACCTTCACCCGCACCACGTCGCCCGGCTTCACCACATCCCGCGGGTCCTTGACGAAGGTCCGCGACATCGCGGACACGTGCACCAGACCGTCCTGGTGGACACCGACGTCCACGAACGCGCCGAAGGCGGCCACGTTCGTCACCACGCCCTCCAGCACCATCCCGGCCGCCAGGTCGCCGATCTTCTCCACGCCGTCCTTGAACGTGGCGGTCTTGAACGCCGGCCGCGGGTCCCGGCCCGGCTTCTCCAACTCGCGCAGGATGTCCGTCACCGTCGGCAGGCCGAAGGTCTCGTCGACGTACTCGTCCGGCCGCAGCGAGCGCAGCACGGACGCGTTCCCGACCAGGGCGGCCACGTCCCCACCGGTCTTCTTCACCATGCGGCGGACCACCGGATACGCCTCCGGGTGCACGCTGGAGGCGTCCAGCGGGTCGTCCCCGCCGCGGATCCGCAAGAAGCCCGCGCACTGCTCGTACGCCTTGGGGCCGAGCCGCGCCACGTCCTTCAACGCCCTGCGGGAGCGGAAGGGGCCGTTCGCGTCGCGGTGGGCGACGATGTTCTCCGCGAGCCCCGCGCCGATGCCCGACACCCGCGACAACAGCGGCGCGGACGCCGTGTTCACGTCCACCCCGACGCCGTTCACACAGTCCTCGACGACCGCGTCCAGCGAGCGCGAGAGCTTCACCTCGGACAGGTCGTGCTGGTACTGGCCGACGCCGATCGACTTGGGGTCGATCTTCACCAGCTCCGCCAGCGGGTCCTGGAGCCGGCGCGCGATGGAGACGGCCCCGCGCAGCGAGACGTCCAGCCCGGGCAGCTCCTGCGAGGCGAACGCGGACGCCGAGTACACCGAAGCGCCGGCCTCCGACACCATCACCTTGGTGAGCTTCAACTCGGGGTGCTTGCCGATCAGTTCGGCCGCCAGCTTGTCGGTCTCGCGGGACGCGGTGCCGTTGCCGATGGCCACCAGGTCGACCGAGTGCTCCCGGGCGAGCCGCGCCAGCTTCGCCAGCGCTTCGTCCCACTTGTTCGCCGGCACGTGCGGATAGATCGTGTCGGTGGCGACCACCTTGCCGGTCGCGTCGACCACGGCCACCTTCACACCGGTGCGGAAGCCGGGGTCGAGCCCCAGCGTGGCCCGCGTTCCGGCCGGCGCCGCGAGCAGCAGATCCCGCAGGTTCGCCGCGAAGACGCGCACCGCCTCGTCCTCCGCCGCGGTGCGCAGCCGCAGCCGCAGGTCGATCCCGAGGTGCACCAGGATGCGGGTGCGCCACGCCCAGCGGACCGTGTCGGCCAGCCACTTGTCGCCCGGCCGGCCCCGGTCGGCGATCCCGAAGCGCCGCGCGACGCGGTTCTCGTACGTGGAGGGGCCGGGCGCATCCGAAGGCTCCTCCGGCTCCAGCACGAGGTCGAGCACGTCCTCCTTCTCGCCCCGCAGCAGCGCCAGCACGCGGTGCGAAGGCAACTGCCCGAAGGGCTCGGCGAAGTCGAAGTAGTCGGCGAACTTGGCGCCCGGGCCCTGCTCCGCGTCGCCCTTGCCCTCGCGGACCTTGGAGACCAGCCGCCCCCGGGTCCACATCGTCTCGCGCAGCTCGCCGATGAGGTCGGCGTCCTCGGAGAACCGCTCGGTGAGGATCGCCCGGGCGCCCTCCAGCGCGGCGGCCGGATCGGCGACGCCCTTGTCCGCGTCGACGAACGCGGCGGCAGCGGCGGCCGGCTCCACCGACGGGTCGGTCAACAGGCCGTCGGCCAGCGGTTCCAGCCCGGCCTCCCGGGCGATCTGCGCCTTCGTCCGCCGCTTCGGCTTGAACGGCAGGTAGATGTCCTCCAGCCGCGCTTTGGTGTCCGCGGACCGGATCTGCGCCTCCAGCGCTTCGTCCAGCTTGCCCTGTTCGCGCACCGACTCCAGGATCGCCGTACGGCGGTCCTCCAGCTCGCGCAGATACCTCAGCCGCTCCTCCAGGGTGCGGAGCTGGGCGTCGTCGAGCATCTCGGTCGCCTCTTTGCGGTACCGCGCGATGAAAGGCACGGTCGACCCGCCGTCCAGCAGTTCCACAGCGGCCCTGACCTGCCGCTCCCGTACGCCGAGCTCCTCGGCGATCCTGCCTTCGATCGACATCGTCACGGTTCCCCGACTCGCCTTCCATGCTGGCTGTGCTTGCGTCTGCATTCTGCCAAACCGCTTCCCCGGGCCGGGCCCGACCACGCGGCCCGCGGCCGGAACCGGTCGCGGCGCGGGCTCGGGCAGACTGGTTCGATGAGCGACACCGTGCAGTCCACCGGACCGACCGAGCGCCCCGACGCGGCCACCGCGCACGCTTGGGCCGCCCTGGGCGGCGGGCCCGAAGCAGCGGCGACCGTGACCTACCGCCCGGCGCCGGGCGCGCTCCAAGCGCGGCTGCCGGTACGGGAGTTGGCGCGCGCGACCGTCGGCGTCTGCTCGCTGGCCGCCGCCGAACTCGTCGCCCGCCGCCGCGGGACGCCCCTGCCCGCAGTGCAGGTGGACGAGGCGGCGGTGGCGACGGCCTTCGTCAGCGAACGGCACCTGCGGATCGACGGCCGCGCCCCCACCTCCTTCGCGCCGCTGTCCGGCTTCTGGCGCGCCGCCGACGGCTGGGTGCGCACGCACGCGAACTATCCGCACCACCGCGCGCGGTTGCTCGCCGCCTTGGAGCTGGCCGATCCCGGGGACGATCCGGCGCGGGCCCGCGCCGCGCTCGCCGCCGAACTGGCCGGGCGCCCGGCGCACGCGGTGCAGGAGGCGGTGTACGCGGCCGGCGGCCTCGCGGTCGCCGTGGCACCCACGCCGCCGGGCGTCCTCACGGCCGGGCTCCCCCTCGTCGAGACCCGCGGGCTGGGGGAGGGGCCGGCCCGAAGGCTTGCGCCGGCGGCGCTGCCCGCCGAGGGCGTACGGGTGCTCGACCTGACGCGGGTCATCGCCGGGCCCGTGGCCACCCGCACTCTCGCCCTGCTCGGCGCCGACGTCCTGCGCGTCGATCCGCCCGCCGTCCCCGAGGACCCCGACGCCCACGCGGACACCGGCATCGGCAAGCGCTCCACCCTGCTCGACCTCGCCGACCCAGAGGACCGGCGCGCCTTCGACGCCCTCGTCGACGAAGCCGACGTGATCGTGGGCGGCTACCGTCCCGGAGCCCTCGCCGCGTACGGACTGACCCCCGACGCGCTCGCCGCCCGCCGCCCCGGGCTGATCGTCGCCGAACTGTGCGCCTGGGGCCACCAGGGGCCGTGGGCGGGCCGACGCGGCTTCGACAGCCTCGTCCAGGCCGCCAGCGGGATCGCCGCCGTCGAAGCGGACGCCGACGGGCACCCCGGCGTGCTGCCCGCACAGGCGCTGGACCACGGCACCGGATACCTGCTGGCGGCGGCCGTGCTGCGGGCACTGACGGAGCGCCACGCCACCGGCGGCGGACGGCTCATCCGGCTCTCCCTCGCCGGCACCGCGTCCTGGCTGCTCACCGGCGTCGCCGCCACTGGGTCCGACGCGAACGCGGTCGCGGCGCCCGACCCGGGGCCCTGGCTCACCGAGACCGCGTCGCCGTACGGCACCCTCCGCCACGCGCTCACCCCCGTGCACTACGACGGCGCGCCCCGTACCTGGCGCCGCCCGCCCACCCGTTGGGGCACCGACCGCCCCGCTTGGGCCTGAGCCGGCCGCCCGCGCCGGATGGCAGGAAAGGTGGGGTGCTCGTCATTGCGGCCGTGACCGGGCCGTACGGAGGATGGGGCCATGACCGAACGAGCCGTCCTCGTGGTCCTCTTCGACGGGGTCCAGAGCCTGGACCTGACCGGACCCGTCGAAGTGTTCAGCGGAGCTGACGCGATCACGGGGCGCACCGCCTACCCCCTGTGCACCGCGTCCGTGGACGGGCGGCCCGTACGGACCTCCAGCGGGCTCACCCTGTTGCCCGACACGGACCTCGCGTCGGCCCCGCAGCCGCACACCCTCCTGGTGCCGGGCGGCCCGGGGACCCACGAACCCCCGCCCGCGCTCGTGGACTGGTTGCGCGAGCACGGGCCGCGCGCCGAGCGGCTCGTGTCGATCTGCACCGGCGCCGAACTGCTCGCCCACGCCGGGCTGCTGGACGGCCACCGCGCCACCAGCCACTGGGCGCACTGCGCCGACCTCGCCCGGGCGCATCCCGCGGTGCAGTTCGACCCCGAGCCCATCTTCGTGCGGGACGGCAAGATCGCCACGTCCGCCGGCGTGACCTCCGGCATCGACCTCGCGCTCGCGCTCGTCGAAGAGGACCTGGGGCGGGACGTCGCCCTCACCATCGCCCGCCACCTCGTCGTCTTCCTGCGCAGACCCGGCAACCAGGCCCAGTTCAGCGCCCAACTCGCGGCCCAGACCGCGCAGCGCGAACCGCTGCGGGACGTCCAGAGCTGGATCAGCGAGCACCCCGCCGCCGATCTGTCCGTCGACGCGCTGGCCGCCCGCGCCCGGCTGTCCCCGCGCCACTTCGCCCGCGCCTTCCGCGCCGAAACCGGGGTCACCCCCGGCCGGTACGTGGAGCGCGTACGCCTCGAACACGCCCGCCGGCTCCTGGAGGAGACCTGCGACGGCGTCGAAGAGGTCTCCCGGGCCAGCGGCTACGGCACTCCGGAGGCGATGCGCCGGGCGTTCGTACGCGCCCTCGGCACCGCGCCCGCCGCTTACCGCCGCCGCTTCCACGTCCCCGCGCCCGCGGGGACCGTCTGACACCCTGCGACACCAAGGAGAACCGTGCAGATCGCCGTCCTGCTCTACGACCGCTTCACCACCCTCGACGCCGTCGGCCCCTACGAACTCCTCGGGCGGCTGCCCGGCTCCGACGTGGTCTTCGTCGGCAAGGAGGAGGGGCCCGTCCGCGGTGACCAGGGCACCCTCGCCCTGGTCGCCGACCGCACCCTGGCCGAGGTGACCGCCCCGGACGTCCTCCTCGTGCCCGGCGGCCCCGGCGACGAGGCGGCGCGGGCCGACGCCGAGATCACCGAGTGGCTGCGCACCGTCGACGCCACCACGACCTGGACCACGTCCGTGTGCACCGGCTCCCTGCTGCTCGCCGGCGCCGGGCTGCTGTCTGGCCGGCGCGCCACCAGCCACTGGCTGGCTCTGGAAGAGCTGGAGCGCCTGGGCGCCCGGCCGTCCAAGGAGCGGGTGGTCTTCGACGGCAAGTACGTGACCGCGGCCGGGGTCTCCTCCGGCATCGACATGGCCCTGCACCTGCTCGGCAAGATCGCCGGCGACGAGGTCGCCCAGAGCGTCCAACTCCTGACCGAGTACGACCCCCAGCCGCCGTACGACGCGGGCTCGCCCGACAAGGCCCCGGCCCACCTCGTCGCCCAGTGGCGCACCGGCTCCGCCGAGATCATGCAGTGACGCTCCGCTAGGGCGCGCCCGGGCTCCCTCCTGCTGCGCCTGAGGACGGAGCTGCCGTGGCCCTGAGGAGCGTTGATCCCGCAGGTGGACGGGGGTTTGGGGGCGCGGGGAACTGCGCGAACAACCACGATGCACCCGCAGGGACCGATGCGTCCGCAGGGTCACGGCGGGCGGGTCGGGCGGCGCTGGGCCTGTGCCCGTAAGGCGCAGGGGGGTGGAACTGCGAGAACAGCCACCACCGGGCCGCGGACGCCACCACCGCCCGCCCCGTGCGGGGCCACCACGTCCGCCGCGACAGGTGCGCAGGGGCGCAAGGGCCGGGCGGGTCAGGCGGGCCAGGTGAAGCGGGGGGCCCGGCGCTCCAGGAACGCGGCGACGCCCTCCGCGGTGTCACCGCCCGGCCCCGCCTGCTCGATCGCCTGCCGCTCCCAGTACGCGTCCCGGTCCCTGCGCCCCGCGACGAACTCCTTCGCCGCGACCTGGGTGAGCTGGGAGCGGGTGGCGAGGGTGCGGGTGAAGTCGGCGACCCGCCCGTCCAGTTCGCCGCGCGGCAGCACCTCGTCGACCAACCCGGTCCGCAGCGCCCGCGCCGCGTCGATCAACTCGCCGGAGAACAGCAGGAACTTCGCTGCCGACGGCCCGACCAGCGCCGCCAGCCGCCGGGTCGGCGCGGACAAGTACACCACGCCGAGATTCGCCGGGGTGACGCCGAACTGTGCGCCCTCCTCCGCGAACCGCAGGTCACAGGCGACCGCGAGCTGACAGCCGCCGCCCACGCAGTGCCCGCGCACCGCGGCGAGCGTCGGCTTGGGGAAGGCGGCCAGCGCCTCTTCCGCCCGTACGGAGAGCGCCGGGAGCGACTGGTCGGGCTCCCGCAGGGCGGCGACGTCCGCGCCGGCGCTGAAGGTGGCCCCCTCGCCCCTGAGCACCAGGACCCGCACCGCCGGGTCCACGGCGAGCCGGTCCAGCAGCGGCGGCAGGGCGCGCCACATCGCCGGGGTGAGGGCGTTGCGCTTGGCGGTGTGGCCGATGACGACCGTCGCGACCCCGTCCACGACGTCGTGCGAGATCTTGGGCTCCGGGCCGGAGCTGGCTGCCTCCATGCGCCGGATGCTATCCGCAGCCGGGAGACCTACGATCAAGGAGGGGTGAGGAGGCAGAAGGACATGGCCGGTACCACCCGCTCTCCCGGGTCGGACGACCCCAGGAAGCTCAGCCGCAGCTTCGGCCTGCTGGCCGTGCTCGGCACCGTCTTGGTCATCGCCGGCGTGGTCGGCCTGATCTACACCGGGGTCGCGACCCTCACCTCGATGCTGCTGTTCGGCTGGCTGCTGCTGATCGGCGGCATCGTCGGGCTGGTGCACGCGGTCCAGTCCCGCGGCAGCGACTACTTCTGGCTGGCCGTGATCGTCGCCGCGCTGAACATCGCCGCCGGGATCGTCGTCATCCGCCACCCGTACGGCTCCGCGGAGGCGCTGACGCTGTTCGCCGCGCTGCTCTTCCTCACCGGCGGGCTGTTCCGCCTGGTGGGCAGCCTGGTGGTGCGCGGTCCGCAGTTCGGCTGGACGGTCTTCCAGGGCGCCGTGGGCTTGGTCCTGGGCATCCTGGTGCTGGGCAACTGGCCGGAGAGCAGCCGTTACGTGCTGGGGCTGTTCTTCTCGCTGGCGCTGCTCTTCGACGGACTCGGGCTGCTCGCCATCGGCGTCGGCGGGCGGCGGATCGTCCGCATGGTCACCGAACCCGACGCGGCGGCTGCGCCGAACGACCGACCGGGGAACGGTCAGGGGCGTTCACCGCTCTGATCGCACCGTGCTCAGGCGGTCAAAAACCATCGATTGGCGTTGTTTTCCGGTCCGGTCCGCGGTCCGTACCAGTGCGCCGCCAACACTCTTGACCCGAGCACTCCTTACCCGGGGGTCAGTGTCAGTGCCAGTCGAGCGAACCGTGGGGGACTGAATCGTATGGAGAGCCGCGGAAGCGTCCCGGCCCGGCCGGCCACGGGCAACGGCGGGGGGTCGGGGGCCCGCGGCGGCGTCTGGCGCTTCACCGTGCCCACCGCCGATGCGTCCGTGCCCGAAGCCCGGCACGCGGTGCGCGACCTCCTCGGCAGACAGGGCCTCGCGATCGGCGACGAGGTCGTCCAAGGGCTCCTGCTGATCCTGACGGAGTTGGTCACCAACGCCGTGAAGCACGCGGCGCTGCTCTCGCCCGAGGTCGCGGTGGAGGTCGCCGTGGGCGCCGGCCGGATCAGGGTCGCCGTCGAGGACGACCACCCCTACCGCCCCACGGCGCTGGAGACGGACTGGCGGCACACCGGCGGGCGGGGGCTGCTGCTCGTCCGGGAGATCGCCCGGGAGGCGGGCGGGGCGTACGACGTCGAGCCCACCGCGGGCGGCGGGAAGGTCGTCTGGGCCGAGCTGCCGCTCGGCGCGGTACGGCCGGGCGGCGGCACCCCGGCCCTTCCGGGGCCGGTGCCGCCGCCCGCACCGACGTCCGTCACCAGCCGCCGGCCGGACCCGTCAGCTCCTTGATCGCCGGCCGGGCCGCGTCCAGCACCGTCATGAACCAGGTGGAGAACGGCGCGGCCGCGTGCCGCTCGGCCAGCTCGTCGGGGGTGACGAAGACCGTGTCCTCCACCTCCTGCGGGTCGGGGCTCGGCGTGGCCTGCACCATGCCGACGAAGAGGTGGTTGTACTCCTGCTCCACCAGGCCGGAGGCCGGGTCGGGGTGGTTGTAGCGAACCGTTCCGGCTTCGGCGAGCAGGGAGGGCGAGACGCCCAGCTCCTCGTGGGTGCGCCGGGCGGCGGCGGCGAACGGCGCCTCACCGGGGTAGGGGTGCCCGCAGCAGGTGTTGGACCAGACGCCGGGGGAGTGGTACTTCCCGAGCGCGCGGCGCTGGATCAGCAGCCGACCCCGCTCGTCGAAGAGGAACACGGAGAAGGCGCGGTGCAGCCGGCCGGGCGGCTGGTGGGCGGAGAGCTTCTCCGCAGTGCCGATGGTGTTGCCTTGCTCGTCGACCAGTTCGAGCATGATCGCTGGTGGGGCTCCGTTCGACGCGCCGTTCGACGCGCTGTTCGGGGCGGTGGCTGGTGAGGTCGGCATAACCATCCTTCGCATCGGTGCTCGGCCCTGGGGCCCCGCCCAGTCTGCCGCACGAGAGCGGCTCGTCCGCACTTCGGCGGACCGGGCATGTTCGCGGCGCCCCGCCGCGCGGCCCCCGGGCGGCACCGCGCGCCGGACGCCCTGCGGCCCCCGGACACCGGATCGTGCCCCGCTCCGTACGGTCGGAACCGTACGGAGCGGGGTCGAACTGGTGATCCAGACAACCCCCGGTCGGGCCGGGCGGCTGGTCACTGACGGGCCGCCCCGTCAGTGGCAGAGCTTGGCCTCGTGGGCCGCGTGGCCGACCGGCTCCAGTTGGAAGGTGCAGTGCTCCACGTCGAAGTGGTCGCCGAGGCACCCCTGGAGGTCGTGCAGCATCTTCTCGTGTCCGACCGCGTCCAGTACGTCCTGGGCGACGACCACGTGCGCCGACAGCACCGGCATCCCGGACGTGATCGTCCAGGCGTGCAGGTCGTGGACGTCCTCGACCCCCGGCAGCGCCAGCACGTGCGCCCGCACCTCGGCCATGTCGACGTTCTTGGGCGCCGCCTCCAACAGGACGTTCACCGTCTCCCGCAGCAGCTTCACGGTCCGCGGCACGATCATCAGGCCGATCAGCAGCGAGGCGATCGGGTCCGCCGCCTGCCAGCCGGTGAGCAGGATGATCACGGCCGAGATCAGCACCGCCACGGAGCCGAGCGCGTCGTTCAGGACCTCCAGATACGCACCGCGGACGTTCAGGCTGTCCTTCTGGCCGCGCATCAGCAGCGACAGTGAGATCACGTTCGCCACCAGGCCGACCAGCGCGAACACGATCGTCAGCCCGCTCTTGGTCTCGGCCGGGGTGATGAACCGCTCCACCGCCTCGAACAGCAGGAACGCACCGACGCCGAGCAGCAGCAGGCTGTTCGCCAGCGCCGCGAGGATCTCCGCCCGGGCCAGCCCGAAGGTGCGGTTGGTGCTCGGCGGCCGGTTCGCGAAGTGGATCGCCAGCAGCGCCATCGTGAGCCCGATGCCGTCCGTCGCCATGTGCGCGGCGTCCGCGACGAGGGCGAGCGAGCCGGTGACGACGCCACCGACGATCTCCAGCACCATCACGCTCAGGGTGATCGTCAGCGCGACGCGCAGCCGTCCCTTGTAGGCCGCGGCGGCCGTGCCGGTCGGCGGCGGCCCTCCGTGCGCGTGCCCGTGGTCGTGCCCAGCCCCCATGAAGAACGCCTCCAGGTCGTCGGGGAAATCTCCCTGCCGAGATCTCAGTGAACTACGGGTGGGGGGTATGTGGCAACACGGCACTGAACACCGTTGTCATTCCCCTGACCTGCGGAAACGAGCCCGCAGGTCAGCCGGGTGGAGATCGTCCGTACGGGGGTCGCGGGCCCGCTTCAGCGACGCTTTGGAGCCATGGCCGAACCGTGTCGAAAGCCGGCCGGAAACACCGGGGCCCCGTCGGAGCGACCTCTTCGACGGGGCCTGAGGAGCGTGCGTACGCGCGTCAGCGCGCCTGGGGATGGCGCAGCAGCCAGCCCTCCCACGCGGACTCGACCATCTCGCGCACCCCGCGCCGGGCCCGCCAACCCAGCTCGTCGGCGATCAGGTCCACCGCGGCCACGGCCCGCGCCGCGTCGCCGGGGCGGCGCGGCTCGACGACCGGTGCCACGTCCCGGCCGGTGACCTCGGCCACGACCTGCGCCAGCTCCCGCACCGAGACCCCGACGCCGCGCCCCACGTTCACCGTCAGGTCCCCGGCGCCGTCCTCGCGGGCCAGCCGGGCGGCCACCGTCAGATGCGCGTCCGCGAGGTCCGCGACGTGGATGTAGTCGCGGATGCAGGTGCCGTCCGGCGTCGGGTAGTCGTCGCCGAAGATCCGCGGGGCCTCGCCGCGGGTGATCCGGTCGAAGAACATCGGGATGATGTTGAACACCCCGGTGTCCGACAGCTCCGGGCCGTCGGAGCCGGCCACGTTGAAGTAGCGCAGACAGGCCGTGGAGATCGAGTGCGCCCGGCCGGTGGCCCGCACCAGCCACTCGCCGGCGAGCTTCGTCTCGCCGTACGGATTGATCGGCACGCACGGTGCGGACTCCGGGATCGGGTCCACGTCCGGCACCCCGTACACCGCTGCCGAGGACGAGAACAGGAACCTGCGCACCCCGGCCGCGACCACGGCCTCCAGCAGCACGGTCAGCCCGTACACGTTCTCCCGGTAGTAGCGCAGCGGCTGCGCCACCGACTCCCCGACCTGCTTCTTCGCCGCGAAGTGGATCACGCCGGAGACCCCGTGGTCGCGCAGCACCCGGTCCAGCAGCTCCCGGTCGCGCACCGAACCGCGCACAAGCGGAACCCCGGCGGGCAGCCGCTCGACGATCCCCGACGACACGTCGTCGAGGACCACGGCCTTCTCACCCGCCTCCGCCAGCGCGCGCGTGACGTGCGCGCCGATGTACCCCGCACCACCTGTGATCAGCCATGTCATGTGAACCACCCTATGACCTGCGACCCCCGTGATTCCTCGGCCCGCACCTCGCAGTTTGTGAGGTGAGCCTCTGATCGACAATGATGATCTACCGACGGGTCCTCAC
Organism: Streptomyces sp. NPDC017979; assembly: GCF_044328175.1. Lineage (NCBI taxonomy): Bacteria > Bacillati > Actinomycetota > Actinomycetes > Kitasatosporales > Streptomycetaceae > Streptomyces > Streptomyces sp. NPDC017979. The sequence continues at coordinate 185,013 of NZ_JBIRGU010000008.1, forward strand.
CGCGCGTTCCCCGCGTCGAGCGGGTGCAAACAGCCAGTGAACTCCCGCCCGAACACATCCGATAGCCTCTGCCGACGAGCTGCCGCCCGTGCCCCGGGCCGAGCCGCCGGCATCCGCACCCTCGGTTCCAAGGAGTGAGTTCGTCTGTCGACCGCCATCCTCACCGGTCCGCCCGTGCCCGGATCGTCGCTTGAGGGCGATCTGCGGTCGTTGGGCTTCGACGTACGGGTCTCGCCCGGCGCCGAGGAGACCGCCGCGCTGCTCGCCGCCGCCCCCGCCGCGGAGCGCGTCGCCGTGGTGGACTCCCGCTTCGTCGGGCACGTGCACGCCCTGCGCCTCGCGCTCACCGACCCCCGCTTCCCGCTCGCCGCGATCCCGGGCGCGCTCACCGCGCAGCCCGCGGCCCGGGCCGGGCTGACCCGGGCCCTCGCGGACGCCGTGCCGGCCGCCGGCGGCAACGGCGCCGTCGCGACCTCCGAGCGCACCGACGCCCTGCCCGACGCACTCGCCGCCGCACTGGACGCCGAGGGCGCCGCCGTGCACCGGCCGGAGCTGGGCTCGCTCGTCGCGACCGTCCCGGACGACCCCCAGGCCCGCAACGAGGCCCGCCAGGCCGTCGCCGCCGTCGACGACGAGGCCGTGCGGCTGCGCTCCGCGGTCAAGGCGCGCGACGGCTTCTTCACCACGTACTGCATCAGCCCCTACTCCCGCTACATCGCCCGCTGGTGCGCCCGGCGCGGACTGACCCCGAACCAGGTCACCACCGCCTCGCTGGTCACCGCACTGATCGCGGCCGGCGCCGCGGCCACCGGCACCCGCGCCGGCTTCGTCGCAGCCGGCCTCCTGCTGCTCTTCTCCTTCGTCCTGGACTGCACCGACGGGCAGCTCGCCCGCTACTCGCTCCAGTACTCGACGATGGGCGCCTGGCTCGACGCCACCTTCGACCGCGCCAAGGAGTACGCGTACTACGCCGGCCTCGCGCTCGGCGCCGCCCGCGGCGGCGACGACGTGTGGGCGCTGGCGCTGGCCGCGATGGTCCTCCAGACCTGTCGCCACGTCGTGGACTTCTCCTTCAACGAGGCCAACCACGACGCCGTCTCCAACACCAGCCCCACCGCCGCCCTCTCCGACCGCCTCGACAGTGTCGGCTGGACGGTGTGGGTGCGCCGGATGATCGTGCTGCCGATCGGCGAGCGCTGGGCGATGATCGCCGTGCTCACCGCCGTCACCACGCCCCGGATCGTCTTCTACGCGCTGCTCGTCGGCTGCGCCTTCGCCGCCTGCTACACCACCGCGGGCCGTCTGCTGCGCTCGTTGACCCGCAAGGCGACGAGGACCGACCGCGCCGCCGAGGCCCTCGCGGATCTCGCCGACTCCGGCCCGCTCGCCGAGGCCGTCGCCCGCGGCGGCCGCTCCGTCGCCGCCAAGCTGCCGGCCTTCGCGGCGCCGGTGATCGCCTTCGTCGGCGGTGCGGCCGTGGTCGCCGCAGCGGCCTTCAGCGACTACGGCTCGTACGTCCCCGTCGGCGCCGCCGTCCTCTACGTCCTCACCTCCGGCCTCGCCGTCGCCCGCCCCCTCAAGGGCGCCCTCGACTGGCTGGTCCCCCCGATCTTCCGGGCCGCCGAGTACGGCACCGTCCTGGCGATCGCCGCCCGCGCGGACGTCCCCGGCGCCCTGCCCGCGGCCTTCGGCGTGGTCGCGGCGGTCGCCTACCATCACTACGACACGGTGTACCGCATCCGCGGCGGCACGGGCGCGCCCCCGCGCCTGCTCGTGCGGCTGATCGGCGGGCACGAGGGCCGCACCCTGGCCGTCGTCCTGCTGGCGGCCCTGCTGAGCGCCACCGACCTCACCATCGCGTTGACGGCGCTCGCGGTCGCCGTCGCCCTCGTGGTGCTGGTGGAGAGCATCCGGTTCTGGGTGTCCTCCGCCGCACCCGCAGTACACGACGAAGGAGAACCCGCATGATCGGCCTCGTACTGGCAGCCGGTGCCGGACGGCGTCTTCGCCCCTACACCGACACCCTTCCGAAGGCCCTCGTGCCGGTCGACGGGGAGCGCACCGTCCTCGACCTGACCCTGGCCAACTTCGCCGAGATCGGCCTGACCGAGGTCGCGATCGTCGTCGGCTACCGCAAGGAAGCCGTGTACGAGCGCCAGGCGGAGCTGGAGGCCAAGTACGGCCTGAAGCTCGTCCTCGTTGAGAACGACAAGGCCGAGGAGTGGAACAACGCCTACTCCCTGTGGTGCGCCCGTGACGTGCTCAAGCGCGGCGTCATCCTCGCCAACGGCGACACCGTCCACCCGGTCTCCGTCGAGCGGACCCTGCTGGCCGCCCGCGGCGAGGGCCGGAAGATCATCCTCGCCCTCGACACGGTCAAGCAGCTCGCCGACGAGGAGATGAAGGTCATCACCGAGGACGGGCTCGGGGTGCGCCGGATCACCAAGCTGATGGACCCGGCGACCGCCACCGGCGAGTACATCGGCGTCACGCTGATCGAGCCGGAGGCCGCCGCCGAGCTCGCCGACGCCCTGAAGGCCACCTTCGAGCGCGACCCGGACCTCTACTACGAGGACGGCTACCAGGAGCTGGTGAACCGCGGCGCCACCATTGACGTCGCCCCCATCGGCGACGTCCGCTGGGTGGAGATCGACAACCACGACGACCTCGCCAAGGGCCGGGAGATCGCGTGCCAGTACTGACCCGGCTGATCCCGTCGCCGCTCGTCGTCGACATCCGTCCGGGCGCGCTGGACGACCTCGCGGTCATCCTCGCCGACCAGCGGATCTCCTCATCCGGCACGCTCGCCGTCGCGATCAGCGGCGGCTCGGGCCGCGCGCTGCGCGAGCGGCTGGAGCCCTCGCTGCCCGGCGCCCACTGGTACGAGGTCGCCGGCGGCACCATCGACGCCGCCGTGCAGCTCGCCGACAACATCAAGGGCAAGCGGTACGACGCCGTCGTCGGCCTCGGCGGCGGGAAGATCCTCGACGTGGCGAAGTACGCCGCCGCGCGGGTGGGCCTGCCCATGGTCGCCGTCGCCACCAACCTGGCGCACGACGGCATCTGCTCCCCGGTCGCCACGCTCGACAACGACAACGGCCGCGGCTCGTACGGACTGCCCACCCCGATCGCCACGGTGATCGACCTCGACGTGATCCGGGACGCCCCGCCGCGGTACATCCGCTCCGGCATCGGCGACACCGTCTCCAACCTCTCCGCGCTCGCCGACTGGGAGCTGTCCCAGCGCGTGACCGGCGAGAAGGTCGACGGGCTGGCCGCCGCGATGGCCCGCACCGCGGGCGAGTCGGTGCTGCGCCACCCCGGCGGGGTGGGCGACGACGCGTTCCTCACCGTCCTCGCCGAGGCCCTGGTCCTCACCGGGATCGCCATCTCCATCAGCGGGGACACCCGGCCGTCGTCCGGCGCCTGCCACGAGATCAGCCACGCCTTCGACCTGCTGTACCCGCAGCGGGCCGCGAGCCACGGCGAACAGGTCGGCCTGGGCGCGGCGTTCGCCATGCACCTGCGGGGGGCCACGGAGCAGTCCGGCCTCTTCGCCGACGTCCTGCGCCGGCACGGGCTTCCGGTGCTGCCCGACGAAATCGGCTTCACCACCGAGGAGTTCGTCGCGGCGGTGGAGTACGCCCCGCAGACCCGTCCCGGCCGCTTCACCATCCTCGAACACCTCGACCTCACCACCGACCAGATCAGGGACGCGTACGCCGACTATGCCAAGACCATCCGTAGCTGAACTCCGCCCGGTCGTTCACCCGGAGGGCGTGAAGGACCGGAGAAGCGGCGAGCACTGGGCCGGACGCCTGTACATGCGGGAGATCTCGCTGCGCGTCGACCCGTATCTGGTGAACACCCGGATCACCCCCAACCAGCTCACCTACCTGATGGTCGTGGTCGGGGTGTTGGGCGGCGCGGCGCTGCTGATCCCCGGGCTGACCGGCGCGGTCCTGGCGGCCGTGCTCTTCCAGGTGTACCTGCTGCTCGACTGCGTCGACGGCGAGGTCGCCCGCTGGCGCAAGCAGACCTCCGTCACCGGCGTCTACCTGGACCGCATCGGCCACTACCTGTGCGAGGCGGCCCTGCTGGTCGGCTTCGGAGTCCGCGGTGCCGACGTGTTCGGCGACGGCCGGGCCGAGTGGCTGTGGGCCTTCCTGGGCACGGTCGCGGCCCTCGGCGCCATCTTGATCAAGGCCGAGACGGACCTGGTCGACGTGGCCCGCCAGCGCAGCGGTCTGTCCGCGGTCAAGGACGAGGCGTCGGTGCCCCGCTCCTCCGGGCTGGCGCTGGCCCGCCGGGCCGCCGCCGCGCTGAAGTTCCACCGGCTGGTCGGCGGCATCGAGGCCAGCTTGTTCATCCTGGTCGCGGCGGTGCTGGACATGATCCAGGGGGACCTGTTCTTCACCCGCCTCGGCATCGCGATCCTCGCCGGGATCGCCGTCGTGCAGACCCTGCTGCACCTGGTCTCCATCCTGGCGTCCAGCAGGCTCAAGTGATACTCCACCGCGCATTTGGAAGAGAGAGTTCCCCTGGTGAGTGACACAACGCAGAACGGTGCGACGGCGACGACGGCCAGGGCGTCCGTGGACGACGCCCTGACCCCGGCCCAGCTCGCCGACAAGTACGGGCTCACGGTCAGCGGCGCCCGGCCCGGCCTCTTCCAGTACGTCCGGCAGCTGTGGGGCCGGCGCCACTTCATCCTGGCGTTCTCGCAGGCCAAGCTGACCGCCCAGTACAGCCAGGCGAAGCTCGGCCAGCTCTGGCAGGTGGTGACGCCGCTGCTGAACGCGGCCGTCTACTACCTCATCTTCGGGCTGATCCTGAACTCCGGGCGGGGGATGAGCAAGGACACCTTCATCCTCTTCCTGGTGACGGGCGTCTTCGTGTTCACCTTCACCCAGACCACCGTGACCGCGGGTGTGAAGTCCATCTCGGGCAACCTGGGCCTGGTGCGCGCGCTGCACTTCCCGCGGGCGTCGCTGCCCATCTCGCTGGCGCTCCAGCAGCTCCAGCAGCTGCTGGTGTCGATGATCGTGCTCGGGCTGATCGCGGTCTCCCTCGGGAGCTACCCGGCGCTGTCCTGGCTGCTGATCCTGCCGGCGCTCACGCTCCAGTTCGCGTTCAACACCGGCCTGGCGCTGATCCTCGCCCGGCTCGGCAGCAAGACCCCGGACCTGGCGCAGCTGATGCCGTTCATCATGCGGACCTGGATGTACGCCTCCGGCGTGATGTTCTCCATCCCGGTGATGCTGAAGGACAAGCCGGAGTGGATCGCGAACCTGCTCCAGTGGAACCCGGCCGCGGTCTACATGGACCTGATCCGCTTCGCGCTGATCGACGGCTACGGCTCGGAGAACCTGCCGCCGCACATCTGGGCCTTCGCGGTGGGCTGGGCCGTGCTCTTCGGCGTCCTCGGCTTCGTCTACTTCTGGAAGGCCGAGGAGCGCTACGGACGTGGCTGACGGCACCGCGTGCGGGCGCGCGGCGAAGGCGCGGCGAACCCAGCCCGCGCCACCCGCGCTCCGCACGCTGTGACGCAGGGCGGCCGGACACCGTGTCCGGCCCCGATCGAGGCCCCCGCGGTGACATCCGGGCGGGGGCCTTCTCGCGTCCTGAGGGGGAGGGCCGACCCGCCGGTCCGCACCCGCCGGACGGGCCTCTAAGGTCAAGGGAAGGTCAAGTCGGCTTGTGGGAGGGAAGGTTGACCATCGATGCCGAGTTCTTGCTATCACCACAACACCCCCGCCGTGGGGCGAGCGTTGTACGACGTAAGCTGTACTGGTGCCCAATCGCGGCAAGTGGGGCGATCCGCCCTCGGTGCCCCGTCGGGCGGACGGTCCCCGCGCGGGAGCCGACACCGGCGGCGTGTCCGAAATAGGATGGATTGGATCAGCAGTGTAGAACGGGAGACGTGCCGGCAATGATCGAAAATCTCCAGCTCCGCGAGGCTTTCGCCGTCTCCGCCCCGGGAAGTTCCGAATGACCGGCACCCGGCCGGAGCGCACCGCGCTCCTCCCGGCCCCACCGGGCCACGAGCAGGCCACCCTCGACAAGGCCCCGCACGAGAACTTCCCCGTGGCACCCTTCTTCCTCCCGCGCTCCTGGCGCGACGACCTGATGGCGCTGTACGGCTACGCCCGCCTCGTCGACGACATCGGCGACGGCGACCTCGCACCCGGCGGGGCCGACGCCCGCGCCCTCGGCGTCGCGCCCGAAGACGCCGACGACCGGTTCGTGCTCCTCGACGCCCTCGAAGCGGACGTGCGCCGGGTCTTCGCCCGCGCGGGCGAAGCCGGCCCGGACGGGCCGCGCCACCCGCTGCTGCGCGCCCTGGAGCCCACCGTCCGCCGCCGCTCGCTCACCGCGGACCCCTTCCACGGGCTCATCGCGGCGAACCGCCAGGACCAACGGGTGCGCCGCTACGAGACGTACGAGGAACTGCTCGCCTACTGCGAGCTGTCCGCCAACCCCGTGGGGAACCTGGTCCTCCAGGTCACCGGCACCACGAGCCCCGAGCGGCTGCGCCGCTCCGACGCGGTGTGCACCGGACTCCAGATCGTCGAGCACCTCCAGGACGTGCGCGAGGACCTCGCCCGTGACCGGATCTACCTGCCCGCCGAGGACTTGCGGCGCTTCCACGTCAGTGCGGCCGACCTGTCGGCCCCGACCGCGAACGCGTCGGTGCGCGCCCTGATCGCTTTTGAGGCCGAGCGCGCCCGTCGGCTGCTGGACGAGGGCCACGCGCTGGTCGGCAGCGTCCACGGCAGGCTGCGGCTGTTGCTCGCCGGCTTCGTGGGCGGCGGGCTCGCCGCCCTCGACGCGATCGCGGCCGCCGGCTTCGACGTGCTGCCCGGGCCGCCCAAACCCACCAAGACGACCCTCCTGCGCCAGGTCGGAGCCGTCTTGCGCCGAGCCCGTAGAGAGGGGTGAGCCGGTCCATGGAGCAACCGGTCAGCGTGTCCGCACCGGTGCAGGCCGCGTACAGCTACTGCGAGGCCGTCACCGGACAGCAGGCACGGAACTTCGCCTACGGGATCAGGCTGCTGCCGGTCGACAAGCGGCAGGCGATGTCAGCGCTGTACGCGTTCTCGCGACGGGTGGACGACATCGGAGACGGGTCGCTCGACCCGCAGGCCAAGCGGGAGCGGCTGGAAGCCACCCGTGACGTCCTCACCCGCGTCCGTGACGGCGCCGTCGCCGAGGACGACACCGACCCGGTGGCCGTCGCGCTGAGTGACGCGGCGAGCCGCTTCCCCGTCCCGCTCGACGGCCTCGACGAACTGATCGACGGCGTCCTGATGGACGTCCGCGGCGAGACGTACGAGACCTGGGACGACCTCAAGGCGTACTGCCGCTGCGTGGCGGGTGCCATCGGACGGCTCTCGCTGGGCGTGTTCGGCACCCAGCCCGGCGCGCGCGGCACCGAGCGCGCCGCCGAGTACGCCGACACCCTCGGTCTCGCGCTGCAACTCACCAACATCCTCCGGGACGTCCGCGAGGACGCGGCCAACGGCCGCACCTACCTGCCCTCCGACGACCTCGCCAAGTTCGGCTGCTCGGCCGGCTTCCACGAGGCGACGCCGCCGCCCGGCTCGGACTTCACCGGGCTGGTGCACTTCGAAGTCCGCCGCGCCCGGGCGCTGTTCGCTGAGGGCTACCGGCTGCTGCCGATGCTGGACCGGCGCAGCGGCGCCTGCGTGGCCGCGATGGCGGGCATCTACCGCCGCCTGCTGGACCGCATCGAGCGCGACCCCGAGGCCGTGCTGCGCGGCCGGGTCTCGCTGCCCGGCCGGGAGAAGGCGTACGTCGCCGTGCGCGGCCTCTCCGGGATCGACGCCCGGCACATCACCCGCCAGAGCCTCAGGGGGCGGGCCTGATGCCCGACCGGCAGCCGCACCGGCTGCGAGCAACCAAGGACGTCACGGCGGCGTCCCAGAGCCCGACGGTCCGAGGTGAGGTCGCATGACGGCAAGCAGGCACGGCAGGCACGACGCTGCGGCCGGGGGCGCCCGCACGCACGACGCGGTGGTGGTCGGCGGCGGCATCGCCGGGGTCACCGCCGCACTCCAGCTCGCCGACGCCGGCACCCGCGTCACGCTGCTGGAGGGCCGGCCGCGGCTGGGCGGCCTGGCCTTCTCCTTCCAGCGCGGCGGACTGACCGTGGACAACGGCCAGCACGTCTACCTGCGCTGCTGCACCGCGTACCGCTGGTTCCTGGAGCGGATCGGCGGTGCGCACCTCGCGCCCGTGCAGGACCGGATGGACGTGCCGGTGCTCGACGTCGGCCGGCCCGGGCGGGCCCGTCTCGGCCGGCTGCGCCGCACCGACCTGCCCGTACCCCTGCACCTCGCCGCCAGCCTCGCCACGTACCCGCACCTGTCACCGGCCGAGCGGGTCTCGGTGGGGCGCGCGGCGCTCGCGCTGGGGCGGCTGGACCCGGCTGATCCGGCGCTCGACGGCATCGACTTCGCCACCTGGCTCGCCCGGCACGGCCAGTCGAAGCGCACGATCGAGGCGCTGTGGGACCTCGTCGGCGTGGCCACCTTGAACGCCACCGCACCCGACGCCTCCATGGGCCTGGCCGCCATGGTCTTCAAGACCGGGCTGCTCTCCGACCGGGGCGCCGCCGACATCGGCTGGTCCAGGGTGCCGCTCGGCGAACTCCACGACACCCTCGCCACCAAGGCGCTCGAAGCCGCCGGCGTGCGAGTGCTCACCTCCACCCGGGTCCGGGAGACCGCCCGGGACGGCCACGGCCGCTGGCAGGTCCGTACGGACACCGACGTGCTGGACGCGGACGCGGTCGTCCTCGCCACCGCGCAGCGCGAGGCCCACGCCCTGCTGCCGGAGGGCGCCCTGGAGGCCCCCGACCGGCTGTTGGAGATCGGCACGGCGCCGATCCTCAACGTCCACGTGCTGTACGACCGACCGGTGCTGCGCCGCCCCTTCTTCACCGCGCTGGGCTCCCCGGTGCAGTGGGTCTTCGACCGCACCGAAGCCTCCGGGTTCGGCGACGGCCAGTACCTGGCGGTGTCCCAGTCCGCCGCGCAGGCCGAGATCGACGCGCCCGTGGCGGAGCTGCGCGCGCGGTACCTGCCGGAGCTGGAGCGCCTGCTGCCGCCCGCCCGCCGGGCGAAGGTGCTGGACTTCTTCGTCACCCGGGAGCGCACCGCGACCTTCGCCCCCGCGCCCGGCGTCGGCCGGCTCCGCCCCGGGACGCACACCCGGGCGGCCGGCCTCTACCTGGCCGGCGCGTGGACCGACACCGGCTGGCCCGCCACCATGGAAGGCGCCGTACGCAGCGGGTTCACCGCGGCGGGCGCCGCGCTCGGCGCCCTCGGCCGCCCCCACGAACATCCGCTCAAGGAGGCGGCATGAGCCTCAGCGCCGGCACGACCGGAGCAACGGACGCGACCGGAGAGGGCCGGGGAGCCACCCGGGCCTCGGCGGCCGGAAGCGCGGCCGGAAACATCGACGAAAATCGGAAATGGGGAGAGACCGTGCCGACAGTTCCTTCGGCGAACCCGGCAGACCAGATCGCCCGCACCGTGGACATCATGGCGTTGCTGGAGCGTGGCAGGGCCATGTCGACGCCGGTGCTGCGGGCTGCCGTGGACCGCCTGGCACCCCCCATGAACATCGTCTCGTCCTACCACTTCGGCTGGATCGACGCCCAGGGCCGGCCCGCCGACGGCGACGGCGGCAAGGCCGTGCGGCCGGCGCTCGCGCTGCTCTCCGCCGAGGTCGCGGGGGCCGCGCCGGAGGTCGGCGTCCCGGGCGCCGTCGCCGTCGAGCTGGTGCACAACTTCTCGCTGCTGCACGACGACCTGATGGACGGCGACGAGCAGCGCCGGCACCGCGACACGGTGTGGAAGGTGCACGGCCCCGCGCAGGCCATCCTGGTGGGCGACGCGCTGTTCGCGCTGGCCAACGAGGTGCTGTTGGAACTGGGCACGGTGGAGGCCGGCCGCGCCACCCGTCGGCTGACCACCGCGACCCGCAAGCTGATCGACGGCCAGGCGCAGGACATCTCCTACGAGCACCGCGAGCGCGTGACCGTCGAGGAGTGCCTGGAGATGGAGGGCAACAAGACCGGTGCGCTGCTGGCGTGCGCGGCCTCCATCGGGGCGGTGCTGGGCGGTGCCGACGACCGCACCGCCGACGCCCTGGAGCGGTACGGCTACCACCTCGGGCTCGCCTTCCAGGCGGTCGACGACATCCTCGGCATCTGGGGCGACCCGGAGTCCACCGGCAAGCAGACCTGGAGCGACCTGCGCCAGCGCAAGAAGTCGCTGCCCGTCGTCGCGGCGCTGGCGGCCGGCGGACCGGCCTCGGAGCGCCTGGGCGAACTGCTCGCGGCCGATGTCAAGAGCAATGACTTCGAGAGCTTCTCCGAGGAGGAGTTCGCCGCGCGGGCGGCGCTGATCGAAGAGGCCGGCGGCCGCAACTGGACGTCGGAGGAGGCCCGCCGACAGCACGCCGTCGCGGTCGAGGCACTGGACGCCGTCGACGTGCCGGAGCAGGTGCGGGCCCAGCTCACGGCCCTCGCGGACTTCGTCGTCGTCCGCAAGAGGTGACCGCGCGGCGGCGCCCGACCCCTCGGGCGGGCGCCGCCGGCCGCCCGGGTCAAGATCCCCCGACCGGTCCGTATCCCGCACGATTTCCGCCTTCTCCGGCAGATCCCTCGACAAAGAGGCCCCGGGCAACTAAGACAGGACATCCGTACAAGGAGATGATCGCGATCAGATCCACTTCGATACGCATCGCAGTCGCCGGCAGGTGACCGGATAACCGTTTCACCAGCCGACGGCATACCCCAGCACAGCGCAGACGTACCCGTGCACGGAAGGGGAAGCCATGACAGCGACGACCGACGGGAGCGGCGGGTCCGCGGGGACCCGCGCCGATGCGGCCAGTGAGACACCTCTGCTCGACCTCCCGGCGAACGGCGCCGCCGCCGGGAGCACCCTCGCCGAGGAGACCTCGGCGAGCGATCCGCCCGCACTCGCCCGCCGGGCGGTCCGGCGGTCCGTGGAACACCTGCTGGGCAGGCAGGACCCCCAGGGCTGGTGGAAGGGCGACCTGGAGACCAACGTCACCATGGACGCCGAAGACCTGATGTTGCGTCAGTTCCTCGGCATCCAGGAGCAGTCCACCACCGAGGCCGCCGCCCGCTTCATCCGCGGTCAGCAGCGCGCCGACGGCACCTGGGCCACCTTCTACGGCGGGCCCGGCGAGGTCTCCGCCACCATCGAGGCGTACGTCGCGCTCCGACTGGCCGGCGACCGGCCCGACGACCCGCACATGGCGCGCGCCGCGGCCTGGGTCAGGGAGTCCGGCGGCATCGCCGCGAGCCGGGTCTTCACCCGGATCTGGCTCGCCCTCTTCGGCTGGTGGAAGTGGGAGGACCTGCCGGTCGTCCCGCCCGAGCTGGTCTTCCTGCCCAAGTGGTTCCCGCTGAACATCTACGACTTCGGCTGTTGGGCCCGGCAGACCATCGTGCCGTTGACGATCGTCTCGGCGCGGCGCCCGGTCCGGCCCGCGCCGTTCCCGCTGGACGAACTGCACTCCGACCCCGCCGACCCGAACCCGCCGCGGCCCCCCGCTTCCGCCACCACCTGGGAGGGGCTCTTCCAACGGGCGGACAAGGCCCTGCACCAGTACCACAAGGTCGCCCCCCGGGCGCTGCGCGAGACCGCGATCAATACCGCGTCCCGCTGGATCGTCGAGCGCCAGGAGAACGACGGCTGCTGGGGCGGCATCCAGCCGCCGGCGGTGTACTCGATCATCGCCCTGCACCTGCTCGGCTACGACCTGGACCACCCCGTGATGCGCGCCGGTCTGGAGTCCCTGGACCGCTTCGCGGTGTGGAGCGCGACGGAGACCGGCGCCCCCGTGCGGATGGTCGAGGCGTGCCAGTCGCCGGTCTGGGACACCTGCCTGGCCACGATCGCGCTCGCGGACGCGGGGGTGGCCCCCGACCACCCGGCGCTGGTGCGGGCCGCGGAGTGGATGCTCGGCGAGGAGATCGACCGCTCCGGCGACTGGGCCGTGCGCAGGCCGCGGCTGGCGCCCGGCGGTTGGGCCTTCGAGTTCCACAACGAGACCTACCCCGACATCGACGACACCGCCGAGGTCATCCTCGCGCTGCGCCGCGTGCGGCACCCCGAGCCGGCACGGGTCGACGGCGCGGTGGCGCGGGCGGGCCGGTGGACGCTCGGGATGCAGTCGAAGGAGGGCGCCTGGGGCGCCTTCGACGCCGACAACACCAGCAAGTTCCCGAACCGGCTCCCGTTCTGCGACTTCGGCGAAGTGGTCGACCCGCCGTCGTCCGACGTCACCGCCCACGTGGTCGAGATGCTGGCGTACGAGGGCCGGGCCCACCACCCGAGCGCCCGACGCGGCATCGACTGGCTCCTCGCCGAGCAGGAGGAGTGCGGCGCCTGGTTCGGCCGCTGGGGCGTGAACTACCTGTACGGCACCGGATCGGTGGTCCCGGCCCTGGTCGCGGCGGGCATCCCGGCGGCCCACCCGGCGATCCGCCGTGCCGTGCGCTGGCTGACCTCCGTACAGAACCCGGACGGCGGCTGGGGCGAAGACCTGCGCTCCTACCGCGACAAGGGGTGGGTCGGCCAGGGCACTTCCACCCCCTCCCAGACCGGCTGGGCCCTGATGGCGCTGCTGGCGGCCGGGGAGCGGGAGAGCACGTCCGTACGCCGCGGCGTGACGTGGCTCGCGCAGACGCAGCGGGAGGACGGCGGCTGGGACGAGCCGTACTTCACCGGCACCGGCTTCCCCTGGGACTTCTCCATCAACTACCACCTCTACCGACAGGTCTTCCCCCTCACGGCGCTTGGCCGTTACGTGCACGGCGAACCGCCGGTAGGCGGCGTGCGCGCCGGTGAACGGGAGCGCCCCGACGCCCGCGTGCGCGTCGGCAAGGGGAGCTGATGGCCGCCTCCCCGGGGCCCACCGACCCCGCGGCGCCGCTGCTGATCGCCTGTGCGCTGGGCATCGAGAAGATGGCCCTGCGCAGCGGTGACCACAGCGGCGCCCGGGGGCCGGTGACGGTGCTGCGCACCAGGATGGGCCCGGCGAACGCGGAGCGCGCGGTGCGCGCCGCGCTCGGCGACGGGGCGATGCTCGGCGCCGCGGTCGTCGCGTCCGGGTTCTGCGCCGGGCTGTCCCCCGGCATGCACCCCGGGGACGTGGTGATCGCCGACGAGACCCGCATCGGGGACCAAGCCACCGTGTGCACGGACACGGAGCGGCTGGTCGCGGCCGTGGCGCGGGCCGTCCCCGGTCGACGCGTCCACACCGGGCCGCTGATCGGCGCCGACCACGTCGTGCGCGGCCCGGAGCGCGCGCAGTTGCGGGCCGGCGGGGCGATCGCCGTCGACATGGAGTCGGCCGCCACCCTGCGCAGCGCCCGCACGTCCGGGCCCCGCCCGGTTGCGGCCGTCCGGGTGGTCGTGGACGCTCCAGAGCATGAACTCGTCCGTATCGGCACGGTGCGCGGTGGAATATCGGCTTTCCGCGTTCTTCGTGCGGTACTTCCCGCTTTTCATGAATGGCACCGTTCTTTGCTGCTCCCCAGGAGGTGAGCCAGATGGCCATGCCGCTCCGTCAGTCCGTCCGGGTCGGGACCTATCTCTTCGAACAGAAGCTCCGCAAGCGGGCGAAGTTCCCGCTCATCGTCGAGTTGGAGCCGCTCTACGCCTGCAACCTCAAGTGCGAGGGCTGCGGGAAGATCCAGCACCCGGCCGGGGTGCTCAAGCAGCGGATGCCGGTGGCGCAGGCGGTCGGGGCGGTGCTGGAGTCCGGTGCCCCCATGGTGTCGATCGCCGGCGGCGAGCCCCTGATGCACCCGCAGATCGACGAGATCGTGCGGCAGTTGGTGGCCCGGCGCAAGTACGTATTCCTGTGCACCAACGCCGTGCTGCTGCGGAAGAAGATCGAGAAGTTCACCCCGTCCCCGTACTTCGCCTTCGCCGTCCACATCGACGGACTGCGCGAGCGCCACGACGAATCCGTGGCCAAGGAAGGCGTGTTCGACGAGGCCGTCGCGGCCATCAAGGAGGCCAAGCGGCGCGGCTTCCGGGTGACGACGAACTCCACCTTCTTCAACACCGACACCCCGCAGACCGTCATCGAGGTGCTGAACTACCTCAACGACGACCTGCGCGTGGACGAGATGATGATCTCGCCTGCCTACGCCTACGAAAAGGCCCCCGACCAGGAGCACTTCCTCGGCGTGACGCAGACCCGGGAACTGTTCAAGAAGGCTTTCGCCGGCGGCAACCGACGCCGCTGGCGGCTCAACCACTCGCCCCTCTTCCTGGACTTCCTGGAGGGGAAGGCGGACTTCCCGTGCACGGCGTGGGCGATCCCGAACTACTCCCTCTTCGGTTGGCAGCGGCCCTGCTATCTGATGAGCGACGGCTACGTGCCCACGTACCGCCAGCTCATCGAGGAGACCGACTGGGACAAGTACGGCCGGGGCAAGGACCCCCGGTGCGCCAACTGCATGGCCCACTGCGGCTACGAGCCCACCGCCGTCCTCGCCACCATGGGCTCGCTCAAGGAGTCCCTGCGGGCGGCCCGCGAGACCGTCGCGGGCGGGCGCGGCTGAGCCGGGGCCACCGCCCGCGCCGCCGCCCCAGCCGGACCACCGCACAGTGAAGGGGGACCGTACGTGACGATTCTGGAGACGATCCGCGGGCCGCGCGACCTCAAGGCGCTGTCCGCACCGGAACTCGACCGGCTCGCAGGGGAGATCAGGGACTTCCTGATCCACGCGGTGGCCAGGACCGGTGGCCACCTCGGCCCGAACCTCGGCGTGGTCGAGCTGACCGTCGCCCTGCACCGGGTCTTCGAGTCCCCGAAGGACAAGATCCTCTGGGACACCGGCCACCAGAGCTACGTGCACAAGCTGCTCACCGGCCGGCAGGACTTCTCCAAGCTGCGGGGCAAGGGCGGGCTGTCCGGCTACCCCAGTCGGGAGGAGTCCGACCACGACGTGATCGAGAACTCGCACGCCTCCACGGTCCTGGGGTGGGCGGACGGGTTGGCGAAGGCGAACGAGGTGCTGCGCAAGGACGACCACGTGGTGGCGGTCATCGGTGACGGTGCGCTGACCGGCGGCATGGCCTGGGAGGCGCTGAACAACATCGCCGCCGCCAAGGACCGTCCGCTGGTCATCGTCGTCAACGACAACGAGCGCTCCTACGCGCCGACCATCGGCGGCCTCGCCAACCACCTCGCGACCCTGCGCACCACCGACGGCTACGAGCAGTTCCTCGCCTGGGGCAAGGGCGTACTCCAGCGGACCCCGGTGGTCGGCAAGCCCCTCTACGGATCGCTGCACGGCGCGAAGAAGGGCTTCAAGGACTTCATCGCCCCGCAGGGCATGTTCGAGGACCTGGGCCTGAAGTACGTCGGCCCCATCGACGGCCACGACATCGAGGCCCTGGAGTCCGCGCTGGCCCGCGCCAAGCGCTTCGGCGGGCCCGTCATCGTGCACTGCCTCACCGAGAAGGGCCGCGGCTACCGGCCGGCGCTGGAGGACGAGGCGGACCGCTTCCACGCCGTGGGCGCCATGGACCCGCTGACCTGCGCCCCGCTCGTACCGTCCGGCAGTCCGACCTGGACCGCCGCGTTCGGGGACGAGATGGCGAAGATCGGCGAGGAACGCCCCGACGTGGTGGCGATCACCGCGGCCATGCTGCACCCGGTGGGGCTGACCCGGTTCGCCGAACGCTTCCCCGACCGGGTGTGGGACGTGGGCATCGCCGAGCAGCACGGCGCGGTCTGCGCGGCCGGGCTCGCCACCGGCGGTCTCCACCCGGTGTTCGCGGTGTACGCCACCTTCCTGAACCGCGCCTTCGACCAGGTGCTGATGGACGTCGCCCTGCACCGCTGCGGGGTGACGTTCGTCCTGGACCGGGCCGGGATCACCGGCACCGACGGCGCCTCCCACAACGGCGTGTGGGACATGTCGATCCTCCAGGTCGTGCCCGGGCTGCGGATCGCCGCACCGCGCGACGCGGAACGGCTGCGCGAGGAGCTGCGGGAGGCCCTGGACGTGCGTGACGCGCCCACCGTGCTGCGCTTCCCGAAGGAGTCCGCGGGGCCCGAGATCCCGTCGCTGCGCCGCATCGGCGGGATGGACGTGCTGCGGGAGCCGGGCACCGACCGGGCCGACGTGCTGCTGGTGTCGGTGGGCGCGCTGGCGCCCGTCTGCCTGCAGGCCGCGGAGCTGCTGGCGGAGCGCGGCGTCACGTGCACCGTCGTCGACCCGCGCTGGGTGAAGCCCGTCGACGAACACCTCCCGCCGCTGACGGCGCGGCACCGGCTGGTCGCCGTCGTGGAGGACAACAGCCGCAGCGCGGGCGTGGGGTCGGCGGTCGGGCAGGCGCTGCGCGACGCCGGCGTGGACGTACCGCTGCGGACGTTCGGCGTCCCGGAGCAGTTCCTCGCCCACGCCAAGCGCGCGGAAGTGCTCGCCGACGTGGGCCTGACACCGGTGGAGATCGCCGGGCGCATCAGCGCTGCCCTGGCGGGGGAGCGCACGGACGCCCTCAAGGGTTCCGCGGCCGTTTCGCCGGCTGGTTCCGCGGTTGGTTCCGCGGTTGGTTCTGTGACGGGCAAGGAGCACTGAGGCACATGACGGACCTGCCGACAGGCATCGAGGCGCACCCCGAAGCCGCCCCGACGGCGCCCCCGGGCGGGGCCGGGGGGTTCGACCTGGCGGCGCTGCTCGCCGAGCGCGGCGCCGAGCGCTACGCGCTGCACTCCCGCCACCTCAATCACCAACTGCCGCGGATGCTGCACACCCTCGGCTTCGACAAGACCTACGAGCGGGCCGAGGGCGCGTACTTCTGGGACGCCGACGGCAACGACTACCTCGACATGCTCGCCGGCTTCGGCGTGATGGGCCTCGGCCGGCACCACCCCGTCGTGCGCAAGGCGCTGCACGACGTCCTCGACGCCTCGCTGGCCGACCTCACCCGCTTCGACTGCCAGCCCCTGCCCGGGCTGCTCGCGGAGAAGCTGCTCGCGCACAGCCCGCACCTGGACCGGGTCTTCTTCTCCAACAGCGGCACGGAGTCGGTGGAGACCGCCCTCAAGTTCGCCCGGTACGCCACCGGCCGTCCCAGGGTGCTCTACTGCGTGCACGCCTTCCACGGGCTGACCTGCGGCTCGCTCTCCGTCAACGGCGAGAAGGGCTTCCGGGACGGCTTCGCGCCGCTGCTGCCGGACACCGCCGTCCCGCTCGGTGACCTGGCGGCGGTGGAGCGGGAGCTGGCCCGCGGCGACGTGGCCGCCCTCGTCGTCGAACCGATCCAGGGCAAGGGCGTGCACGAGGCCCCGCCGGGCTTCCTGCGCGCCGCCCAGGAACTGCTGCACCGCCACAAGGCCCTGCTGATCGTGGACGAGGTGCAGACCGGCCTCGGCAGGACCGGCGACTTCTACGCGTACCAGCACGAGGCCGGAGGGGCCGCGGTGGAGCCGGACCTCGTCTGCGTCGCCAAGGCCCTGTCCGGCGGGTACGTGCCCGTCGGGGCGACCCTCGGCAAGGACTGGATCTTCAAGAAGGTCTACTCGTCGATGGACCGCGTCCTCGTCCACTCCGCCAGCTTCGGGTCCAACGCCCAGGCGATGGCCGCGGGGCTCGCGGTGCTCTCGGTGATCGAGGACGAGGGGCTGGTGGCCCGCGCCCGGACGATCGGCGAGCTGCTGAGGTCCCGGCTGGGCGCGCTGGTGGACCGCTACGAGTTCCTGCACGAGGTGCGCGGCCGCGGTCTGATGACCGGCATCGAGTTCGGCCGCCCGGACTCGCTGCGGCTGCGCAGCCGTTGGAGCGTGCTCCAGGCGGCCCGCAAGGGGCTCTTCGCGCAGATGGTCGTGGTGCCGCTGCTCCAGAAGCACCGGATCCTGACCCAGGTGTCCGGCGACCACCTGGAAGTGATCAAGCTGATTCCGCCGCTGACGATCGGCGAGCGCGAGGTGGACCGCTTCGTCACCGCCTTCACCGCGGTCATGGACGAGGCGCACGCGGGCAGCGGACTGATGTGGGACTTCGGCAAGACCCTGGTCAAACAGGCCGTCGCCAACCGCTGACCGAAGCGCAGACACACCGCGCTGACCAGCGTCTTCAGCGAAGTTTTTGCCTCTGAGGCAAGAAAGTTGCCTCAGAGGCACTTTCCTGGCGCAATGGACACATGCAGAGTCCTCCCGGGGGCCACCCCCCGGACCCGCGAACTCCGGCGGTCCCCGCCGCGGCGTCCCCGACGCCGCAGGGCGTCGACGCACCGGTCGAGCTGCCCGACGTGGCGCCCCGGCTGCGCGACCTGCGCCGCCGTCGGGGGCTGACCCTGGAGGCCGCTGCGCAGCGCGCCGGCCTGTCGCCCGCACACCTGTCCCGGCTGGAGACCGGCCGCCGGCAGCCCTCGCTGCCGATGCTGCTCAGCCTCGCCAGGATCTACGGTACGACAGTGGCCGAGCTCCTGGGCGAGCTGGCCCCGGACCACGACCCCGTCATCCGCGCCGGCCGCCGCGAGCCTTCGGAGGCCGACGGCTGGACGTACCACCAGGTCGGCGGGGCGGGGCGGGCCATGCAGGCGCTGCGGCTGATCGTGCCGTACGGCGCACAGGGCGATCTCGTACGCGTCCATCCCGGCGAGGAGTGGCTGTACGTGCTGGACGGGCGGGTGCGGCTGAGCCTCGGCCAGGCCGTGCACGAACTCGGTCCCGGCGACAGCGCGCACTACGACTCGCTCACCCCGCACCGGATCGCGGCGGCCACCCGCGACGGCGCCGAGATGCTGTTCGTCCACACCCTGCTCCAGAGCCCGGACATCCTCCCGCCGCACCTCTGACGCCCGCGGCCCGCCCGCACCACCCGTCCGCACTTCCTGACATCCGCACTTCTGGTCCGGCCCGCTGGGGCCGGGGAAAGCAGAGGCAGTCATGACCGAGAACCCGACGGCGCCCGAAGGCGCCGCACTGCCCGACTCCGCCGCCGCCCGGCGCGAGAAGAAGGAGGAGGGGAAGTTCCCCAAGGGCATCTGGATCCGGCTCTTCGCCTACCTGGTGGCCGGCCACGTCTTCGCCGGCTTCCTCTACCTGCTCTTCGAGGTCGGCGCCAAGTAGCGCCCGACGGCCCGGCGCGCCGGCGTCAGGCGGCCCCGTCCCCCTCCACGAGACGCGCCCGCAGCCGCTCGCGCGTCTCGGGGGTGAGGCCGAGGCCGTCGGCGAGGTAGCGCTCGATCCCGCCCCAGGTCTGCTCGATGGCGTCGAACGCGGTGTGCAGGTACTCCGCCCGGGCGTCGAAGAGCGGGTTCAGCAGCTCCATGACCTCCGCGGACATCCCCGCGGGCGCGCCCTCGGCGCGGCGTACCAGATAGCGGCGGTGCGGGTCGTTGGACTTGAGGTAGTCGGCCTCGACGGCGTCCCGCTCCACACCGACCGCCAGCAGCGCCACCGCGATCGACAGACCCGCGCGGTCCTTGCCCGCCGCACAGTGCATCAGCGCCGGCACGCTGTCCTCGGCGAGGGCGTGCAGCACCTTGCTGTGCTCGGCCGTGCGCTCGGTGATGATCACGCGGTACGAGGCGATCATCCGGTTCGCCGCCTGGCCGTCGCCCAGCAGGGCGCGGAGCTGGGCGAGGTCGCCGGCGCGGACCATCTGCCAGAACTCGGCCCCGTCGGCGGGGTCGCTCAGCGGCAGGTTCACGTTCCGCACGCCCGGCAGCGAGACGTCCGGCCCTTCGAGGCGGATGTCCGCCGCGTTGCGGAAGTCGAAGATCGTGTGCAGGCCGAGCGAGGCCAGGAACGACGCGTCCTCGTCCGTCGCGTGGGCCAGGTGCCCGCTGCGGAAGAGCCGACCGGGCGCCACGCTCCGCCCGTCCGCGGTCGGGAGCCCGCCGACGTCGCGGAAGTTGCGGACCCCGGCCAGTTGGGGTTCGGTCGACGGGACCTGCGGCACCTGCTGCGTCACGAAGGCTCCTGGAGGAAGTCGCTGCCGCCGGCGCTCGTCGCCGACTGTGGCGTGTTCCCGACGATACGACATCGGTACCTGGGGCAATCATCGTCAGCGGCCCGACCGTCCGCTTCCCCTCGTCCGTGCGACGGACGGTTGCCCGCTGCGCGGACGTCGCCGCCGGCGGGGTGCCGTGTCGAGCGGCCACGGGCCGGCCACGGGCCGGACCGGAGACCTGGATGCGACGGCCATCCAGCTCCAACGTTGCCGAGCAGCAAGAAAAAGTAGCTTCTGTCCGTATTGGTGGGGTAATGAGCTCTTCGGTATAACGTGCCCTGGCTAAGGGGGAGATGGGTGTCGCTCATGAGCAGGATCACAATGGTGACGTTGTGTGGCGGGCGCGCGGGCGGGGGATGCGGCGACCGGGCGGGAGTTGGCGGGGCGGCGTCCACGGAGGGTGACCGCCCGTCGGCGGCGCGATGATCCACGCGGTCCGGGCGTGCGCGGTCATGGCTTGTTCCTGGCGATGTGGCCGGTTTACGGTCACGGCACTCCGGACGGACCGCCTCATCCTGCCGCCGCCCGGATCATCACCCACCCACCTGTGGCAGGAGCGGGGGACCCAGGTAGTACGCCGGTCCGGACTCCGGACGGCTCGGGGTGAAGTCGCGCCCAGCGCGCGGCCGGGCATCTCCAGCTCGAACCCGACAGCTCACCTCGCAGGCGTCGGAGAGGAACAGCACCATGTCCGCACCGGGCAAGCACCGCCGTCCCAAGTCGACGGCCTTCACCCGTGGATTCGTCGCCGCCGGCACCGGTGGCGCCGCCATCGCCCTTCCGCTGATGGGCGCCACCGGCGCCCACGCCGCCGAGCAGGCCGCTCCCGCGGCCCCCGTCGTCGCCCCGGTCTCGGCCGCCGCCGCCCCGGCCGCCGACAAGGCCGCCGCCGCGTCGACCACGTACGTCGTGGTCATCGGTGACCACCTGTCCAAGATCGCCGACGAGCACCGGCTCGACGGCGGCTGGCAGCAGCTCTACCAGGACAACCGTCAGGCCGTCGGCGAGAACCCCTCGCTGATCCACCCCGGCCTCAAGCTCACCATCGGCGCGAAGGCGGAGAAGCCCGCCGAGAAGTCGGCCGAGAAGCCCGCCGAGAAGAAGGCGGAGAAGCCGGTCGAGAAGCCGGTCGAGAGCGACAAGGTCGAGAAGAAGGCCGAGCCGAAGGCCGCGCCCGCCGCCCCGGCCGCCAAGAAGGCGACCGGCGGCAACGACGCGCCCGCCGCGTCCTCCGACTCGTCCGCCGGCACCAGCAGCGGCTGGGCCGCCCCGCTCGCCAACGCCCAGGTCTCCACCTCGTACCGCGCCTCCGGCGCGGCGTGGTCCAGCGGGTACCACACCGGCGTCGACTTCGCCGCGCCCACCGGCACCGGCGTCCGCTCCATCGGCCCCGGCACCGTCGTCTCCGCCGGCTACAACGGTGCGTACGGCAACGAGGTCGTCATCAAGCACACCGACGGCACCTACTCCCAGTACGCCCACCTCTCCTCGCTCGCCGTCTCCGCCGGGCAGAGCGTGACCGGCGGGCAGTCCATCGGCCAGGTCGGCTCCACCGGCAACTCCAGCGGGCCGCACCTGCACCTGGAGGTCCGCACCGGCCCGTCGTACGGCTCGGACATCGACCCGGTCGCCCACCTGCGCAGCCACGGCGTCTCGCTCTGATCCCGACGCCTCGTGCCACCGGCCGCTGACCCGGCCCACCCGGATCCCCCACGGAGCCCCCCGCTCCGTGGGGGATCCGGCGTATTCCCCATCACCTCGCCATCCCCGGTGTGATAAATCACTGCGCGTCAACCCCTCCCTACGGTCGCGTAGGTCACATCTGTAGGGCGAAGATGAGTTCTTGTGGCAGACGATTCGAGAACAGATGACAAGGGTGGATTCGGGTCGTACGCAGCCATCGGTGACAGCTTCACCGAGGGCGTGGGGGATCCGGGACCCGACGGGGCGTACGTCGGCTGGGCGGACAGGTTCGCGGTCCTGCTGGCCGACCGCAAACCGGAACACAGCTTCCGGTACGCCAATCTCGCGGTGCGCGGCAGGCTCCTCGACCAGATCGTGGCCGAGCAGGTGCCGAGGGCGAAGGAACTCGCCCCGGACCTGGTGTCGTTCTGCGCCGGGGGCAACGACATCATCCGACCGGGCAGCGACCCGGACGACGTGGCGGAGCGCTTCGAACGTGCCGTCGCCGAACTGACCGCCGCCGTCGGCACGGTCATGGTGACCACCGGGTTCGACACCCGGGACGTGCCGGTGCTGCGGCACCTGCGCGGCAAGGTCGCCACCTACACGGCGCACGTGCGGGCCATCGCCGACCGCTACGGCTGCCCGGTGCTGGACCTGTGGTCGCTCAAGTCGGTCCAGGACCGCCGGGCCTGGGACCCCGACCGGCTGCACCTGTCGCCCGAGGGACACACCCGGGTGGCGCTGCGGGCGGCACAGGTCCTGGGGCTCGACATACCGGCCGACCCCGACCAGCCGTGGCCGCCGCAGCCGGTGCGCGGCACCCTGGAAGTACGGCGCGACGACATCCACTGGGCCCGCGAGTACCTGGTGCCCTGGATCGGGCGGCGGTTGCGCGGCGAGAGCTCGGGCGACGACATCGTGGCGAAGCGGCCGGACCTGCTTCCGCTGTGACGCCGCGGCCCCACGGCCGCCGGGCCGCATGACCCCGTGAGCGGGTCGGCCCCGCCGCATCCCAGCGGCGGGGCCGCCCGACTACCCGGCCGGCTGCGCCGGGATCCGCTCCAGCACGCCGCCGGCGAACACGTCGTACAGCGGCAGCGACTCCAGGTGCACGTAGCCGATGTGGCAGTCGCACACGGCCAGCGGACAGGCCCGCGGACGTAGCGCCGCCCGGAACGAACCGTCGTACAGGTTCCCCAACTCGGCGGGCACGAAGTGACAGCGGCGCACCGTGCCCGCACCGTCCACGGAGACCACCGACTCGCCCGTGCGACACGGCAGGCCGGCCGAGCGGTGCGGTCGACGGCTGTACGGGAACAGCGGGTCCAGCGCGGTCCACCGGTCCGCCGCCCCGTCCGAGTACTCGTGCCCCTCCGCCGCGTTCACCCACAGATAGACGTGGTCCGGCAGTTCGGCGCGCAGCCGGCGCGCGTGCTCCAGGTGCTCGGGCAGCCCCACGATCCCCACGCTGAAGCGCACCCCGAGCCGACCCAACTCGTGAGTCTTGGCGAGGAAGCGGTCGTACGGCGTCTGCCCCGGGTGGTACGTGCACCACAGGGCCAGCGCGTCCAGGTCGGCGTCGGCGAGCCAGTCCGTGCGGCAGGACAGATTGGTCTGGATGGCGACCCGCCGCACGTGCGGCAGTCGGGACAGCTCCACCATCGCCCGCCGGTACCAGGAGCGGACCAGGCCCTCGCCCCACGGGGTGAACAGCACCGACAGCCGCTCCTGCGACTGCGCCGCCACCCACCCGGCGAACCGCTCCAGCGCCGCCCGGTCCGCACGCAACTGCTCCGGGCTGTCCCGGCGCTTGGCGAACGGGCAGTACGGACAGTCGTAGTCGCAGGACGCCAGCGGCCCCCGGTACAACACGGTCAGATCCATCGCAGGCCCCCTCACTTCGGCTCGTACGCGGCCATGCGGACGCGCACGCCGGGGGAGAACAGTTCGGGACCGAGGGCGTCCGAGTGCGCCAGGCCCTCGGGGCCCAGCCGGAGCAGGTCGGCGGGGGCGGCCGCGTCCAGCCAGCCGCGCTGCGCGAAGCGCTCCAACTCGGGCCCGAAGTCGTCGTCCACCTCACCGCCGAAGCGGGTGCGGTACGCGGCCCTGGACATGCCCTCCGCTTGGAGCAGGGACTGCAACAGATGGCGGCGGCGCGCCTCGTCGTCGTCCACCGCGTAGCCGACTTCGGCACGGGTGAAGTCCTCGGTGGCGGTGTACGCGTCGATGATGCCGCGGACCTCGGCCGTCGCCACCGCGTAGTCGAACGAATAGTGCAGCCGGGAGGTGTACGAGCGGGCACCGCAGCCCAGGCCGATCATTCCGTCCGTCTGACAGGCGTGGTCGTCGAAGGCGGCGGCCGGCGATCCGCTGCGCCGGAACATCCGCATCGACACCTGCTCGTAGCCGTGGGCGACGAGGTGGTCCCGACCCTGCCGGTAGAAGTCGAGGCGGCGGGCGTCCCAGGCGTCGTCGTCGCTGCGGGCCCGACCGCCGAGCCCGGTCAACGGGCGCACGTACAGCGGGTAGAGGTACAGCTCCTCCGGCTGCCAGGACATGGCCGCGTCCAGGGAGTACCGCCAACTGCGCGGGGTCTGGCCGTCGATGCCGTAGATCAGGTCGACGTTCAGCACCGGGACGTGCGAGGCCCGTATGCGGTCGAGCGCGGCGACCACGTCGGAGCCGCGCTGGGGCCGTACCGCGGCCTTCGCCTCCTCGGCGACGAAGCTCTGCACGCCGATGCTGAGGCGGGTGGCGCCCCGCTCGGCCAGCACCGCCAGCCGGTCGGCCGTCGCGGTGGCCGGGGAGGTCTCCACCGACAGCGGCACGGCAGACAGGTCGGCCCCCATCCGCTTCTCCGCGATGTCGCACAGCCGGTCCAACTCGTCGGCCGTCAGGAAGGTGGGGGTGCCGCCGCCGAAGGCCGCGGCCGCGAAGTGCACCGGGACGTCGTCGCCGAGCGCGTCCCGCACGGCGGTGGCCTGGCGGTCCAGCGCGTCCAGGTAGCGGGTGGTCAGCTCCCCGGGCGCGCCGATGCGGGTGAAGAGGTTGCAGAAGCCGCAGCGCACCTCGCAGAACGGCACGTGCAGGTAGAGCGCGAGCGCGTCCTTGCGCTCCGCCGCCCACAGCGCGCTCAACTCGGGGCGGCTTTCGAGGGGACGGTACGCCGTCTTGTGGGGGTAGGCGTACACATAGCTCTGGTACGGGCGGGGGCGGTCCGGGGCGCTCATGCGGCGGCCGCCGACGACCGGGCCGGGGCCGCCGGCGCGGACGGTTCCGAAGGCTCCCTCGGATCCGTCCGCTCCTTCGGATCCGTCCGCTCCAGGAAGAAGTGGGCGTACGGCACGGTCCACACGGCCGGGTGGCCCAGCCGGTGGCCGGTGTAGCCGTCGTCGCCGTAGGCGGTGCCGTGGTCGGAGCAGACGATCGCGAAGCAGCGCCGACGGCTCGCGGCGGCGGCGAACAGCCGACCGATGTGCCGGTCGACGTACTCCAGCGCGGCGGCGTGCGTCG
Source organism: Streptomyces sp. NPDC017979 (assembly GCF_044328175.1). NCBI lineage: Bacteria > Bacillati > Actinomycetota > Actinomycetes > Kitasatosporales > Streptomycetaceae > Streptomyces > Streptomyces sp. NPDC017979. The sequence goes on from NZ_JBIRGU010000008.1 coordinate 210,265, forward strand.
CGCGGGAGTCGCCGGCGTCGGCGCTCGCGCCGGGCAGGTGGAACCAGTTGGGCTGGTGCAGGGCGGGGACGTTCACGAAGAGGAAGAGCCGACGCTCGGGCGGCAGTGCGGCCACCACCTCCTCGGCGCGCGCCACCTGGTCTTCGAAGGAGGTGGGGGAGGCCACGGAGAACTCGGGCTCCCAATGGCTCTCCTGGAACAGGCCGGGCAGCGCCGAACCGAGCGGCCCCTGCCGGTTGAAGAAGCCGACGCCGCCGATGCACACCGTGCGGTACCCCTCCGCGGCGAGGGCGGAGACCAGGTCGGGGGTGTCGAAGACGTAGGTGCGGCCGGCGGTCGTCTCGCTGCCCGCGAAGCGCGCCGCGAACAACCGGGGGTGCGGCCCGGGGACGGCCGGGGTGGGCAGGAAACCGGCGAACATCGCCTGGTGGGACGCGTAGGTGAAGTTGCCCGGTGCGTGGCGCTCCTGCCACCGGCCGTCGGGCAGGTGCCGGGCCAGGTTCGGCAGGCGGCCGGCCGCCGCCAACTCGACGGCGACGTCGTACCGCAGCGTGTCCAGGGTGACGAGCAGCAGGTCGTCGCGGCCGACGACCGCGTTCATGTCCGGGTCCGCGGGCGCGGCCGGGGCCGGACCGGGGTCCGGTGCCGGCTGCGCGGCGGTCTCAGTCTCGGTGTCAGACAACGGCGCGGTCATGGGTGGTTCCTCGTTCGTGCGGCCGTACTCGGCGCTGGTCTTCTGGACGGGGTCGGTTCCGGTCGTGGGGCGTGGGGGAGCGGGCCGCCCACCGCTCGCGCACGGCGGCGATCTGCGCCGCGTACGTGTCCCGGCCCTCCGCGCCGCTGCCCGGCAGTCCGGTGAGCCCGGGCAGTAGGTCCCCGAAGGCGTTCGCCTCGCCGACCGCGAAGCGCCGCCAACCCCGCACGGGCAGCAGGTCCACGCCCACCCGGAGCGAACCGGGGAAGCAGCGGGCCGTCCGCTCGCAGACGTCGAGGGCCCCGGACCAGTCGCCGCCGGCCGCCTCGACGGCCGCCCGCGCCGCCGCCAGATCGCCGCGGGCGCCGCCGAGGTGGAGGTTGGTCATGGGGTGGCGGCTGGTGCGCACCACCACGTGGGTGGCGCGGCCGGCGGTGACGACGACCCGGAGGTCCGTGGCCCGCCCCTGCTGGGACGCCTTCGGCAGCCACCGCTCGATGTGGAGTCCGTCCGGCGCGAGGGCGTCGACGAGGTCGGCGACCTCGCGCTCGGTGGTGTAGCAGCGCACCCGGAGCGAGTTGAAGAGTCGACCCCGGGCGTCGCGCTCCACCGAGGTCGTGGCGTGCACCCGGCCGCCGCCGGCGGTCTCCACGGCGAGCACGCCGGACGCGGAGGAGCCGTGCGCCGGTTTGACGAACATCCGGCGCAGGCCGGCCCCGGCGGCCAGCGCACGCACGTCGTCCCAACCGCGCACGGCCGGCGCCCCGCTGCCCGAAGTCGGCGAATCGGGCACCGGCACCCCGGCCGTGCGCAGCACGCCGTGGCAGAGCCGCTTGTCGAAGAGGACCGCGAGGTCCACCGGGTCGTCCAGCGGTACGGCGCCGGCCGCGGCCACGGCCGTGGACACCTCGCGCGCGGCGGTCACGAAACGCTCGTACCAGCGGGCCGTGCCCTCCACGCGGGCCGGGTCGTCGACGTCCCGCAGCATGCGGTCGACCTCGGGCTCCTCGCCGGGCGAGTCGAGCCGCACCCACTCCTCGGGGCGGAACTCCGCACGGCCGCGCAGGACCTCGCGCCAGGGCACCACCCGCACCGGGGCCAGCCCGGCGGCGCGCGCCGCGTCCTGGAACATGGTCACGCGGCGGTGCCCCGGATGGCCGACCACGGCGATCCGCGGGCCGCTGGAGTGGTCCGTCCCGGTCACGGCGTCACTCTCCGACGGACACGTAACGGTTGTCCCAGTCGCTGTTGCGGTCCCACTCGGAGAACAGGCTCTCGCTCAGGTCGACCTCGACGCCGCTGGCGCCCAGCGTGGTGGCGATCCGCTCCACCATGGACTCCGACAGGTAGTGGTGGTGCAGGTTGAGCTTCTTGAGGTGGGTCAGCGGCTGGCCGTTCAGCAGCGCTTCCGCGCCCTCGTCGCTGAGGGTGCCCATCGACAGGTCGAGGCTCTCCAGCCGGCCCACGACGGGCGCGCCCGCCAGGGACCGGGCGACCACGTCCTGCATGTCGCTGTTGCGCAGGGCCAGGTGCGTCAGCCGCGGCAGCCGCACTCCGGAGAAGAACGGTTCGAACTCCTGGATCCCGGCGTCCGCGCCGTACTCGCTGGTGCCGAGCCACAGGTCCAGGTGCTCCAGGGCCGGCAGGTCGCTCGAGGCGATGCCCTGGACCACCTCGCGGCCCAGTCCGCCGGTCTCCACCGTCAGGGACCGCAGCCGCTCGTGGCGCACCGGCTCGAAGACCAGCGCCTGCCCGCCGCGCACCCCGAACTCCTCCAGCAGCGGGAAGGCGTCCAACAGCGGATTCACGTGCCCCTGGTTGATCCAGGAGATCTCGCACTCGTCGAAGGAGATGTCCCCCAGGAACAGGGCCCGCAGGGCGGGGAACCGCTCGCCGGCGCCCGCGACCGCAGCGATCAGGCTGTCCGGACCGGAGTCGTACGCCTCCTTCCACACGCCGACGACCAACGCCCGCACGGCGGTGGTGTCCACAGTGGCGACGAAGCGCTTGAACGCGTCCTCCCACTCCTCGTCCTCGGAGTCCCCGTAGCCGTCGACCGCGATCCGCCAGGCGACCGCGGCGGCGGCCGGCAGTTCGGCCTTCTCCCCGGCCTCGGGGAAGTCGAAGACGGGCAGGCCGTGAAACTCCTGCAGATTGCTCATGGAGGGCTCCAGACACCGGAGGGTGATCGATCTGGTGATCGGTTCGATTGGCAGAAGTTGTACCAAGTCCGACTGACAACCCGGGGGGCGGGGCACCGCGCGGGGCGTCGCGGACGTCGTCGCCGGTGCGTTGTCAGACCCTCCCGTTAGCGTCGTTTCCAGTTCGGCGCAGTCGGCGCCGGCCGTCGAGGGGAGAGCCATGTACCGGCAGGGAGACGTACTGATCGCGCCCGTGGCCGAGGAGTCGGTGCCCGCGCACTTCGCGGACGTCCAGGGCGAACCGCGGGACGGGCGGGGCCGGTTGGTGCTGGCCCTCGGGGAGGTCACGGGGCATGCGCACGCGGTGCCCAGCCCCGGCCGGCTGGTGCGCGAGCAGGGTCAGTTCGGGCCGCTGCTGATGCACCTGCCGGTGGGCGGTCGGGTCGTCCACGAGGAGCACGCGGCCATCGAGCTGCCCCGTGGTTGGTACCGGGTGATACGCCAGCGCGAGTACGTGCCGGGCGCGGTCCGGATCGTCGCCGACTGACGCCCGCGCACCGGGCACCACCACATCGCGCCGCACCCGGCGCACGAAGCACAGGGCAGCACAGCACAGGCACGACGGAGCAGCGGTCCCGGTCCACGGCCGGGCGAGCGGGGACGGGGAAATCACATGCAGAATGCAGCGAACGAGGCAGCGAACACGGACAAGTGGCGGGCCGTCGCATCGGCGACCGGACCCGCGGACCGGGCGGCGGCCGAGGACGGCGTTCGCCTGGCCTATCGCAAGGCCGGGCTCGCCGAGCCCGAGCGGATCCTCTGGGCGGCCTCGCCCAGAGAAGCGGTGGTCACGGTGCGCTCCCTGGGCGCGGAGGCCGGAGCCTCCGTACGGGAGGAGGTGCGCACCCGCCCCTGGGCGGAAGAGCGCCGCCGCGTGCACGACGAGTTGGGGCCCGGTGGGTGGGTGGAGCTGTGGGCCGGGACGGGCGCCCGGCTCTGGGACGGGACCCGGGACCTCGCCGAGCGCATCAGGACCGGTGTCGTGGACCAACTCGCGCCGCCGGCCGAAGAAGAGGACGGGCCGGGGGAGCCGAAGGCTGAGCAGACCCCTTCGGGGGCGGAGCCGATCACCGCGTTCGAGGTCCGTCAGGTCCTGCTGGACGCGGTCCTCGGCCAGCACGACGCCGCCTGGCTCGCCGCCTTCGACGGCCGCAGCCCGAAGCTGGAGGGGCTGGCGAGCGTCGCCGTCCGCGCGGGCTGGTGGTGGCCGTACGAGAAGGTCGCCGTCGTCTGCGAGCGTCCGAGCGAACTCCACCGGGACGAGGCCGGCCGCCTCGACAGCGGCGCGGGCCCCGCGCTTGCCTACCCGGACGGATTCGCGCTGCACGCCTGGCGCGGCATGCCGGTGCCGCCCGACTTCGTGGACTCCCTGTCCACCCTCACCGCCGATCGCATACGCGACGAGGAGAACGCGGAACTGCGCCGCGTGATGCTGGAGTACTACGGCTACGAGCGCTATCTGGGCGAGTCCGGTGCCGAGCCGCTGCACAAGGACGAGGCCGGCACGCTGTGGCGGATCGCGCTGCAGGGCGACGAGGACGTCGTGATGGTCGAGGTGCTCAACTCCACGGCGGAGCCCGACGGCACCTTCCGCACGTACTGGCTGCGGGTGCCGCCGAGCGTCCGCACCGCGAAGGAGGGCGTCGCCTGGACCTTCGGGCTCGACGTCGAGGAGTACGCGCCGCTGCGCCAGACCTGAGCGCCGTCGCCCCGGGGGCGTCAGCCGGTACGGGGGAGCGGCCGCTCGATCTCCGCGGGGCCGATCAGGGCGGTGCCGCCCTCGCCCGTGCAGGCGTGCGCCCCGGCCCGCGCCCCCATCCGGGCGCACTCCTGCGGGGCGCGCCCGGACAGCAGCCCGTGCAGGAAGCCGCTGACGTACGCATCGCCCGCGCCGTTGGTGTCCACCACGGGAGCGGGCGGCGGGACGGCGGGGACCGGCAGGACGGTGCCGTCCCCGTCCCGGGTCAGCAGGTACGAGCCGGCAGCGCCCGCGGTGGCGACCACCGACCGCGCCCGGCCGGCACCGAGGACCTCCCGCATCACGGCCTCGGTCGCGGAGCGGGCGCCGGCGGAGCTGAGGAAGACGTACTGCGCCCGCAGGGCGAACTCGCGGTGGTGCTCGTCCACCCCGTTCCAGTCGTGGAGGTCGGTCGAGACGGGTACGCCCGCCTCCTCGACGTCGTCGAAGAGGTGGCGCGCGAAGTCGGTGATCGTCAGGTGGACGTGGCGCGCCCGCCGCAGCAGCGGGAGGTACGTCTCGCGCGGCGCCCGCAAGCCGCCGGGGTCACGGGCGTCGAAGAAGGACATCCGACGTCCGGCGGGGTCGACGAGGTTCACCGCCCGACGCGTGCCGGTGGGGGAGTGCAGCGCCACGAAGTCGACGCCGCCCGCCGCAAGGCGCTCCCGCACCAGCCGGCCCGGATCGTCGTCGCCGACGTGGTCCAGCAGGGTGACGGAGCGGCCGAGGGCGCGGCAGCCGAGCGCGACGTAGCCACCGGTCTGGCCGGCGTGCTCCCGGATCGGGCCGACCCCGACGGAGTCGGCGAGCGGGACCGGCAGCGCCGGGACGCGGACCACGGTGTCCACCCCGGTGCCCCCGACCACCAGCACGTCAATGGGGGCGTCGCGGTCTTCCGGGGCCGGATGCGGGGCGCGGGGCGAGAGCGAGCCGTAGGACATGGTCGCCCAGTATGGCCGAGGGCCGGGGAGCCCGGTGCGGCCTCCGCGGCGACGCCGGCAGGGCGGGCGCGTTCAGCGCGCGGTGAGCGCCGCGCGCTCCAGGCCCAGTTCCCGGGCGAGCGCCTCGTCGGCCCACTCCAGCATCGCGGCCCGGGACAGCGAGCCGGCGTACGACGTCATTTGGACGGCGAGCCCGTCCAGGAAGGCCGTGAGCCGCCAGGCCGCCGCCGCGGGGTCCGGGCAGGGGAATTCGCCCTTCGCCGCGCCCTCGGCGATGACCTCGGTGAGCGCGGCCTTCCACTGCTGGTCGAGATCGCGGGCGACCTCGCGCAGCGCCGGGTCGCGCAGCGCCACCGCCCAGCTCTCGATCCACAGCCGCCAGCCCTTGGCCGTGCCGGTCGGCGCGTACCAGCGGACCGCGGCCCGCAGCCGGCGCAGCGCCGACGTGCGCCGCCCCAACAACTTGCGAAGATGAGCCAGGTCGCCGTCCGCGGCATGCGCGAAGGCCGCCGCGACCAGCTTCTCCTTGGTGGAGAAGTGGTACAGCACCAGTGCGTTGCTCACCCCAAGCGACGCGGCCACGTCGGCGATCCGCACGGCGGCCACGCCGCGCTGCTCGATCTGCTCGACCGCCGCCCCCAGCAGTTCCTCGCGCCGTTCCGCCACGCTCAACCGGACTCTTGCCACAACGTCAGCCTACACAGCGGATCTTGGCGTCCTGACCGCTCTGTGACGGCCGTCTCCGCGCTTCCGCCGCCGGCTGAACCGGGCGGATCACCCGTACCAGCCGAATCGTTCCGTTATCCGCGGTAGCCGGTCCTCGACGATCGCGTGCGCGGCGGCCCGCGGAGTGCTGCCGTCCGCCTCGGCCCGGGCCAGCATCCGCCCCACCAGGTCGCGCATGGAGCGGCGGGTGTGCGCGAAGGCCGCGTCCGCGTCGGCTGCCACGTCGCCGAAGAGGGTCCACCACCACCAGGCGTTCGTCCCCGAGTTGACGACGACGTCCGGCAGCACCGTCACACCGCGCCGCGCGAGCAACTCCTCCGCCTCGGGCAGCACCGGCATGTTGGCGGCCTCCACGATCCACCGGGCGGTGATCGACGCCTGGTTGGCGGCGTCGATCGCGTACGAGACCGCGGCGGGCACCAGCACCTCGGCGTCCGTCGACAGCCAGGCGTCGCCCGGCAGCTCCTGGTCGTCGGGGCGCAGCGCCCCGCGGTCGACGGTTCCGTACGCGTCCCGGGCCCCGAGCAGCGCTTCGACGTCCAGCCCCCGCGGGTTGAAGACGGTGCCCTTCACGTCGGCGACGGCCACCACGCGCAGCCCGGCCCGGGACAGGAACCGCGCGGTGGCGCCGCCCATGGTGCCGAAGCCCTGCACGCACGCGCGCGCGCCCTCGTGGCGCACCCCGGCCCGGTCCAGCGCGACGAGCACCGATTCGGCGACCCCGCAGCCGCCGACCAACTCGTCCAGGCCGATGCCGTCGACCTCGACGGCGAACGCCGCCGCGAGCCGGCTCCGGGCCGCTCCCTCGTCGTCGAGCAGCCGGTAGACGGCCTGGACCGTGGAGACGAGCCCGGCCTCGGCCGCCGCGCGGTCGACCACGTCCTGGGTCAGCCCCAGGTCTTCGCCGGTGGTCCACACCGCCTCGACGTACGGGCGCATCGCCCGCAGGTACCGCACGAGCACGCCGTACGCGGCCGGGTCCCGGGGGTCGCAGTCGATGCCGCCCTTGGCCCCGCCCAGCGGGATGTACTTCCCGGCGGGCCCGTCCGGGTTGTAGTGCAGGGCCTCCTTCATCGTCATGCCCCTGGCCAGCCCGGCGACCTCGGCGAGCGAGCAGCCCTCGCGCATCCGCAGCCCGCCGCTGGCGACGCCCCGGACGAGCCGGTCGACGACCAGATGGCCCTGACGGCCGGTGACGTGGTCGGTCCAGGTGAGCGACAGCGATGGGGCGGTCATGGCGAGGGCTCCTGGGAGGGCGGGCACGAGGCCGATGAGGGTGCCGGCCACCGTACGTGACCGGAAAGGGGGTTCCGGCAGTCGGGGTGCCTGGCGTATGCGACCGCACGGTCGAGCACCCCACCATACTGAATCGTCGTTCAGTATTGAAGGTTGTCGACGCGGTGTCAACGCGATCGGCAGCAGGGGTGCGGGGCCGGTGGCGGCCCCTTCGCGACCTGTGGCGGGGCGGGTCGAGCGGGGTCGCGGTCGATGCGCGGGGCGCGCTCAGGAACTCCCGTCGCCGTCCTGGCGTTGAGCCGATCGCGGCGCCGCCGCAGTTGAGGGGCGGGCGCCCGAGCGGCCGATTCTCACTCCGCACTGTCGTACCACCCGTCCATAATGAGAAGACCCCCATCCCCAGGAGGTGCCGTGACCGGAGCCGGATCACCCCACTCACCGAGGTCCCGGCTGCGCGCCCTGCGTCCACCGGCCTTCGGCGCCGATCCCACCGGTGCACGGCTGGAGCGCATCCGCCGCTCGCCCAACTTCGCGGACGGCTCCTTCCAGAACCCGGTGGGAGCCCGGACCCGGCCGTCCGGCGCATCCACCGGCGCCATCGCGAGGTCCTACCTCGACGCGGAGTCCCGCGCCCGCCGGGCGCCCACCGGTCCCGTGCCCATGCACCCCGACGTCCGCACCGACCTCGCCAAGCCGCCCGCCAGCGGGCTGCGCCTCACCTGGATGGGCCACTCCAGCGTCCTGACCGAGATCGACGGCCGCCGGCTCCTCTTCGACCCGGTCTGGGGCGAGCGCTGCTCCCCCTTCGCCTTCGCCGGACCCAAGCGGTTGCACCCCGTGCCGGTGCGGCTCGCCGCGCTCGGCCCGCTGGACGCCGTCGTCATCTCGCACGACCACTACGACCACCTGGACCTGCCCACCATCAAGGCGCTCGCCACCACCGGCACGGTCTTCGCCGTCCCCCTCGGAGTCGGCGCCCACCTGGAGCGCTGGGGCGTCGCCCCGGACCAGCTGCGTGAGCTGGACTGGCACGAGTCGACCGACGTCGCCGGCGTACGGCTGACCGCGACGCCCGCCCGGCACTTCTGCGGCCGCGGCCTGCGCAACCAGCAGCACGCGCTCTGGGCCTCCTGGGCCGTCGCCGGCCCCGAGCACCGCGTCTTCCACAGCGGTGACACCGGATACTTCCCCGGCTTCCGCGACATCGGCGCCGAGCGTGGCCCCTTCGACGCCACCATGATCCAGATCGGCGCCTACAGCGAGCACTGGCCCGACATCCACATGACCCCGGAGGAGGGCGTCCGCGCCCACCTCGACCTCCAGGCCGGCGCCCCGTCCCACGGCGTGATGCTGCCGATCCACTGGGCCACGTTCAACCTGGCCCCGCACCCCTGGGCGGAGCCCGGGGAGCTCACGATGTGGGAGACCCACAAGGCCGGCGTGACCATGGCCGCGCCCCGGCCCGGCCAGCCGTTCGAGCCGGCCTGCACACCCGCGGTGGACCCGTGGTGGCGCGCGATCGCCCGCGCCCCCGCCACCGGCTGGCCCGCCTGGCCGACGGTCGGCGAACTGGACCTCGTCACCGAGGCGTAAGCCATGCCGCACGCGACCGGGGTCGTGGGCCCCTTCCGGCCGTGCCGTGGCTTCGGCAGCGCGGCGGCGCTGGGAGGGGCGCTTGCGCGATGGCTTCCGCGCTCCTGATCCGCTGCCCCTGTCACTCCGCCTGCTGACCGGGGCGGAGGCTGGCTTCTAGGGGTGCGGGGGACTGCGCGACAAGCCGCGACGCACCCGCGGGAACCAGCGCTCCCACAGGGCTCCGGCGGCTCCGTCCAGAGGCGCCCGAACGGATTCGGGCTGGGGTACGAGACCTCATACCAGAGCGGGACGAATGGCAGGCAAGTTTCACAACTGCCCGCCGCGGCCGACCGTCCGACGACTACCGTGTGTTGCCGGTGATCAACAAAGCGCAGTCATCTCGTAGACGGTGGAACGCCGTTGGGCCGGCGCGCGGGACCGGGTCATCACACGCAGTACCCAAGGGCGGCACGCCGGTCCCTGGGACCCCACGCACCGAGGACATCGATGTCTCAACCACGCGTACCCGTCGCACGGCCCGATCGCCGGGAGGGCGGGCGCCACGGCAGGCAGCCGGGCAGGCCCGTGCCGCCGCCGGGCCGCACCCGCGCCGGGCCGCGACCCGACATCCGGCTCAGACCGCGACTGCTGCGGGCGGCCGTGCTCCCCACCCTCGCCGCCGCCCTGGGCGGTGCGACGGCGGTGGCCTTCACCGTGCAGACCACGGGCCACCAGCCCTCGCGCGTCCTGTGGGCCGTGCTCGCCGCCTACGCCGTCACGGCAACCGCCTCCGTCGCCGCCGCGGCCCTCGCCGCCGACCGGCTCGCGACCGCGGTGCTGGAGCGCGCCACCAGCCTCCGCCGCCGCGCCGAACGCGACCGGACGGAACTCGCCGTCGTCGTCGAGGGCATCCGCCGCGGCGACGGACCGCCGCCGTTGCGCACCGCCCGCGCCACCGCGGGCCCGCCCCCGGCCGACGAGTTCGAACGGCTCGCCCGGGAACTGGGACGCTTCCAGGACTCGGCGATCGCCGCCGTCGTCCAGGCTTCCCGACTCTCCACCAGCGTCGGCAACGAACAGAAGGTCGAGGTCTTCGTCAACCTTGCTCGCCGGCTCCAGTCCCTGGTGCACCGCGAGATCCAGCTCCTGGACGACCTGGAGAACGAGGTCGAGGACCCCGACCTGCTCAAGGGCCTCTTCCACGTCGACCACCTCGCCACCCGCATCCGCCGCCACGCGGAGAACCTCGCGGTCCTCGGCGGCGCCGTCTCCCGACGGCAGTGGTCCCGCCCCGTCACCATGACCGAAGTGCTCAGGTCCGCCATCGCGGAGGTCGAACAGTACCCCCGGGTCAAGCTGGTCCCCCCGATCGAAGGCACCCTGCGCGGCCACGCCGTCGCCGACGTGATCCACCTGCTGGCCGAACTCGTCGAGAACGCCACCCTGTTCTCCGCCCCGCACACCCAAGTCCTGCTCCGCGCCCAGTACGTGACCGCGGGCCTCGCCGTGGAGGTCGAGGACCGCGGCCTCGGGATGCCGGCCGCCGAGCAGGCCCGGATGAACGCCCTGCTGGCCGACCCCGACCAGGTGAACGTCGCCCACCTCCTCCAGGACGGCCGCATCGGACTGTTCGTCGTCTCCGCGCTGGCCCGCCGCCACGGCATCGCCGTCCGCCTCCAGAACAACATCTACGGCGGAGTGCAGGCCGTGCTCGTCGTGCCGCAGGGCCTCCTGGGCTCCGACCCCCAGGGACTGGCCGGCGGCGTCATCGCCGCCACCCAGTCCGGACGCACCCGCCGGGCCAAGAGCCACCTCGCACCCGCCCGACCGGACGCGGCACCCACCCCGCACGCCAACCCCGCGCACGCCCCCGCCGCGGTCGCCGACCACCACCACCTGCACCCGGGCGCCCCGGCCGACACCGGCCCCACCGGCGGACACGACGTCGGTGCCGACCCGCACCCCGTCGCCCCCGAGGACGTCCCCCACGCCGGCCCGGCCCCACGCCCCCCGCAGCCCCGTGGCCCGCTGCCCGTACGCACCGAGCACCAAGTGCGCCCCACGCCCGCCGCCGCCCTGCCCGGCACCGGACACCGCGCCCGCGCCGAGGAGACCGCCGAACCCCACGCGTCGCCGCCCCCTCACGCGTACGTCCCGCAGCGTGCGGCACCACCCCTGATGCCCCCGCTGGACGACGACACCGCGCTGCTCCGCCCCCAACTGCCCAGGCGGCGCGTCCAAGAGCACATCGTGCCGCAGCTACGGACCCCACCACCGCCCCGCCGCAGCGACGAACACGCCGTGCACGACCCCGGCCTGATGGCCGCCTTCCGACGCGGCTTCGGACTGGCCGAGACCGCCGAACCCCACCCGCGGTACGAGCAGTCGCACCCCGCGCACCCCTCCCAGTTGTTGCACACCTCGCACGCCCCCGACGCGGCGCCCGGAGCCCCGCGGCGCCACGACACCACCAACAAGGAGTAGATGCACCATGGCGAGCGACGTGCCCAACGGCTCCGTTCCCGACCTCGACTGGCTCCTCGGCGGTCTGGTCCAACGCGTCCCGTACACCCTGAACGCGGTCCTGCTCTCCTCCGACGGCTTGGTGAAGTCCGTCCACGGCCTCGACCCCGACAGCGCCGACCACATGGCGGCCCTCGCCTCCGGCCTCTACTCCCTCGGCCGCAGCGCCGGAGCCCGCTTCGGCGACGGCGGCGAAGTGCGCCAGGTCGTCGTGGAACTGGACTCCACGCTGCTGTTCGTCTCCACCGCGGGCTCCGGCACCTGCCTCGCCGTGCTCGCGGGCCGCGAGGCCGACGCCGCCGTCCTGGGCTACGAGATGGCGATGCTGGTCAAGAGCGTACGGCCGTACCTCGTCACCCCCGCCAGGAAACAGGCCGGGGTCGCCGGCGCCGTGGGACAGTGACGTGCCCGTACCCCTCGACGGCCCCCTGCTCGACGACGCGGCGGGCCGGCTGATCCGCCCGTACACCGTCAGCGGCGGACGCACCCGCGCGACCGCGGCCCTGGACCTGCTCACCCTGGTGCGGGCCACCGACGAGGTGCCCCGCAGCCCGCTGGGGCCCGAGCACGCCCAGGCGCTCTCGCTCTGCCGCGCCCCGGTGTCGGTCGCCGAGGTCTCGGCCCATCTGCGCCTGCCCGCGGCCGTCACCAAGGTCCTGCTCTCCGACCTCGTGGAGTGCGGCGCGGTCACCGTCCGGGCGCCGCGCCACCACGACAACCCCGCCGACATCCCCCTGCTGGAGGCAGTGCTCGATGGTTTACGACGACGGCTGTGACCCCGGGGGCCCCCGGGAATCGGACCCCACCGCTCCGGCTGGTCTGCCCAGACCGCCCGGGCCGGTGGCGAACGTCGATCCGTTCCCCACCGCCTTGAAGATCCTCGTCGCGGGCGGCTTCGGGGTCGGCAAGACGACCTTCGTGGGGGCCGTCAGCGAGATCGAGCCGTTGAGCACGGAGGAACTGCTCACCCAGGCCGGGGTGGCGACCGACCACCTCGACGGCGTCGAAGCCAAGACCACGACCACCGTCGCCATGGACTTCGGCCGGATCACCCTCGACGAACGCCACGTCCTCTATCTCTTCGGCACCCCCGGCCAGGAGCGGTTCTGGTTCATGTGGGACGAACTGTGCGAGGGCGCGCTCGGCGCGGTCGTGCTCGCGGACACCCGACGGCTGGCGGACTCCTTCTCCGCCGTGGACTTCTTCGAGGCCCGCGGCATCCAGTTCGCCATCGCCGTCAACGAGTTCGACGGCGCCTACCGCTACGAACCCGACGAGGTGCGTTCGGCCATGGACCTCAGGTCCGGGGTGCCCGTCGTCCTGTGCGACGCCCGGATCGCCAGCTCCGGCATCGGCACCCTCGTCACGCTCGTACAACACCTGCTGAACACCGCCGCAACCCCGGCCCCGGCGCCGAACCACGGAGCACCGTCGTGAGGTACGACCCGACCAACAACCTGCTGCTGACCCCCGTCGACCGGGAAGCCCTCGAACGGGGCAAGCGGCTGCGCACGCTCGGCTTCTGGGACCGCGCCGACCCCGTCTTCGACGACTTCGCCAAACGGCTCGCCGACGCCTTCGAAGCCCCGTACTCGCTGGTCAACTTCATCGACGAGAACCGCCAGTTCTTCGCCGGGCTGCACACCCCGACCGGGGCCCACAGCGGCCGGGACCTGGGGGCCACGGCCGCCGCGGCGGCCTCCGCCGGCGCCGCCGACCGCATCATGGGCCGGGACCGCGGCTACTGCCCGCACGTCGTGGTCCGCCGCAAGGCGCTGGTGCTGGAGGACGTCTGCGACTACCCGCGCTTCGCCGGGAACCCGGTCGTGGACGAGATCGGGGTCCGCTCCTACCTGGGTGCCCCGCTGATCGACCGCACCGGCACGGCCCTCGGCACGATCTGCGTCTGCGACACCGAACCGAGGGCGTGGGGGCGCGCCGGCCTGGAGTCCATCAAGGCGATGGCGGGGGAACTCATCGAGGAGATCCACCGCCGGGAGGACGGCTTCCTCTGAGGCCCCGCCCACACCGTGGACCGCGCGCAGCCCAACGCTGTTGCTCCAGCGCGTCCACCGACAACTCCCGGACGGTCGACTCGTCCACCTCGACGCCGAGCCCCGGACCATCCGGCACAAGGTCCGTCCCCCTGCCCCACCCGTGCGTAAGGGGCCCGGTCCGCGTCCACCCACCGCGGCATGTCCGGCACGTGGTCGCGCACCTCAGTCACGACCGCGAGGTCCGTCTCCTCGCCGTGCAGACCGCCCCTGACCTCGAAGCGCGGTAGCCCGCCGCGGCGCCTTCGGCACCCCTCTTTGCGAGGGAGGAGGGCGTGATGGGCTGGACGTTCCAGAGGGGTGTGACGGCTGGAAAGCCGTTCGTGACCACAGCCGCGAGTGCGGTATGGTTCTCATGCGCGTTCAGCCAGGGGAAACCCCAGGTCAGACGGGCAACGGGACGTGGCGCAGCTTGGTAGCGCACTTGACTGGGGGTCAAGGGGTCGCAGGTTCAAATCCTGTCGTCCCGACCGGCGTTTTCGCGGGTCGTAGGCGGTATCGGAGAAATCCGGTGCCGCCTTTCTGGCTTTCTTGGGGGCCACACGGTCTAGCGACGCCTTCGCTGGACGGCGAGGCTGTTCTTCCCGGTCGAGCGGTTCTACTCGTCGGCGATCCAGCCGTCGACGGTGCAGTCGACGGCACCGGCCTGGACCTGGACCTGGACCTGAGCGTCGGGTCGACGGACCCGAAACTGGTCGAAGTGCAAAGCTGCTGGCCAGCTACGGTGGCGGCATGACCGACAGCTTGCCCGGGGACGTAGCCGACATGCTTGACCTCGCCCTCAACCCGGACGAGCCCGTTCACGTCGTCCTCCGGCGGCAGGTGCCCCGGCTCAGGGTGCGATCCCGTTGCGAGTGCGGTTGTGGCACTGCCTACTTCGAACTCGACGCCGACGCGGTGGAGCCCGCACCAACGGGCCTTGGCACCGTTGTGGCTGCCGACGTACAGCTGTTCACCGAAACCGGCGAGTGCCCTGGCGAGGTCCTGGTCTTCGCGCAAAACGGCTACCTCTCATGGCTGGAGGTCCGCTCTTGGAGCGATGACGTCGAGGTGAATCTCGCCACGGCGCTGCGCTGGCTACAGCCACCGCTCTGAACCCGGGCCGACGACATCCGGCGGTCTCGGACCCCGCCGCCGCTGAGGACTTTGATACTGCTGTGCTTAAACGCTGTTCCGGCTCATGCCGAGAATGAGCGGTGGAGCTGCATCCAGGGTTGGCAGGTCGGCCATGCGTCGAACCGTTGGTACGACTGCAACAGCGACGCACGAACCACGGCAGTGGCTCCGGTGGGCTGGAGCACCGACGGGCAGTTCACCACCGCCAGTTTCACCCTCTACAGGGTTGTCGACTTCGCTCCCGACGACAGCTACGGCACGAAGACCGAGCATTGCCGGACGTGGGCCTGGGGAGACCCCGAGCGGGAAACTACTACTTCACGCCGAGTGGTTTCGGCGGAGGGTCAGTCTTCTTCGCGGAATCCGCCCACATCGGGTGGTAGTGACCGGTTGACGCGATGGGCCTTGCGGGAACCGTCCGCAGGGCCCGTCGCATCCTCACATCTGTTCATGTGCCGATGCTGCACTCCAACCCCTTTGCCAGCAGAGTGAGTCTCACCCCCTATGACACTGCAGTTCACCAGGATCGACTTCCGCTACAACAGGCAGACGTCCGTGTTCACTGGACTGAGCCTCACCCTCGACCACCCTGCGACGGTTCTCCTGGGCCCGAACGGAGCCGGGAAGTCGACGCTGATGGCCCTGGCGGCGACCGATGTTCAACCGAAACGTGGACAGGTCCGGTGGCGCGACAATCGCCCTTCGAACCGTCGGGCACGAGCCGCCTACGTACGTGCCGTTGCATGGCTGCCCCAGGATGTCGTCGCGATACCGGGCCCCACCGTCCGAGAGCAAGTCGCGTACGCGGGTTGGCTGAAGGGCATGTCACGGGCGTCGGCATGGAAGGCGTCCACCGACGCCCTGAGCCGAGTCGACCTCACTGACCTGGCAGGTCGCCCCAGCAACAAACTGTCCGGAGGGCAGAGACGGCGCATGGGATTAGCCGGTGCACTGACGCACCGCAGTGAGATCGTCCTGATGGACGAACCGACAGCCGGGCTCGACCCCACCCAACGGAAAGTGTTCAGACGTCTGTTGGAGAACCTCCACAACGACGTCCAGGTGGTCGTCTCCACCCATCAGACCGAAGACCTTGCCGACTCCTACTCGCAAGTCGTCGTCCTGGACCAAGGGACAGTGCGGTTTCAGGGGACCACCGCAGAGTTCCACGACCTTGCTGGTGACCACGTGGCCGGTCCACGCGAGCGGGCGGAAGCAGCCTACGCGCGACTTGTCCACGGGGAGGCGTGAGCATGCGGCTCCGCGCGCTTCTGCGATCCTCTGCTGCCACCTACGTCACACCCTTCCTTCTGATGTTCGTCCTCGGCGCGATCGGGAACGACATCACGTTAGGGACCACTCCCAACTACTGGCCTTCCGTCACAGGGACGTCGACCTACGCCCTGCCCTTCATCAGCACCATCTGCGCGGGACTGGGCGCGTGGGAAGGCGCACGCCTGACCCGCGGGGGGGTCTTCACCCAGACCTCCGTCCGCAGCGCCGTGGGGATCACTGCGCCCGTCCTCGCCCCCGTGGTCATCGGCGGCATGCTGGTCGCCCTGGCCGCCCTGCTCCTCTCCGCCGGCTCCGCGGGCGTCGGAGCCGGTCTGCCCGAACTGCGGATGCTGCTCGTCGTGCTGCTCCTCATCACGACCAACACCTTCGTGGGCTACTGCATAGGCCGCCGCTGGACCGCCGTCCTGTCAGTTCCCGCAGTCCTCGTCGCAGCGTTCATCGCCAACGCGTATCCCGTGTCCTGGGAACCCTTGTGGGTCAGGCATCTCGTCGGAGGAGGACTACGCAACTGCTGCTCGGTCGACAACACCTTCGACGACCGGGCCCTGTGGAGTGCAGTGGCCTTCACCATCCCCGTGATCCTCGCCTGCGTCATCATGATGGGCCGCCGGACACCGGTGGCGACCCTCGTGGTGTCCGCAGCGCTGATTACCGCCGGCGCGGGCCTCGGGACCAGCATCGCGTCGTCCTTGTCGGCGGAACCTACGGTGGACCGCTCGACCGACGAGTTGAACTGCACGGCCCAGTCGGGGATCACCGTATGCCTCTGGCCGGAGATGGAACACGGCACCGAGGTACGCGCCGAGACAGTCAACGTCGTCAACAAACTTCATGCCGCCGGGATATCCACCGACCCGGTCTTCACCATGGCGGCCCGCCCCAAGGGCGGAGAGACGAAACTCGGCCTGCTGCCGGACGACAAGGCGGCCAGGGTGCCACCCGGGTTGGTCTCGGGCCTGGTCCCCGACCTACCCGCATGTGCAACAAAGGAAGAGTACCCGGGCGCTCTTGCCGTCGCCCCCGTCTCCGCATGGCTGCTCCTCACCGCTGGCGTCCCCGCTGACATGGCCTCCCGCCACGTCACACCGGGCGCTCTGGCCCTCGCAACGACCGTGCGGAAGCAGCCTCCAGCCGCCCAGATCGACTGGTACGAGAAGAACACGAAAGCCATCAGCTCATGCTCCACGAAGCCCCAACTCGCTCCCCCAGGAGCCACTGAATGAACTGGTGGCTGAAATCCCGTTCGATCGTCGGATTCGCCGTCACCGCCGTATTCACAGCGATCACGGGACTCGTCGTCGGAGACGCTGAACTTCCCGTACCCTCCATCACGGGGCAGGCGGGAACGTTCCTTTCCGGCCACCTCATCACGGTCCTACCAGCAGTAGTCCTGATGCACGACATCTCCAGAGGCGACGTCAAAAGCGAACGCATCGCGGCACGCCCCATCAATCGATGGGACGCAGCACTAGGTCTGTCCTGCGCGGCCTTCGCCGCCCTCTCGCCGGGGCTCGCCTACCTGATTTCCCGCGAAGAAATAGCCATGGTCATTGGTCGAAACATGGTGGCCTACATCGGAATGGCGATGCTGCTGGCCGCATTCCTGGGAGGACGATCCGCAGCACTGGCAACCACACTGGTGCCCGTCACCCTCTCCACCGCCGGGTGGGCACCAGGCAACGTCCCCCAACCGTGGGCCTGGGTTTTGCACTCTGCGGACTCGCTGATCGCCCTCGCCCTCACCCTCGCCGTGCTCGGAGCGGGAGCAGGCGCAATGTGCCTGCGAAGCGCACCGATCCGAAAGCTACGGCACTGAGACGCTTTCAGCGCTGCCTCTCCAGGGTGGGGACGGCGGCGAGCTCTGCGGATGATCGCCCCAGGACTTCAGTCCCGCGACGCCTTGCACGACGGGTGCTCGTGGCACCGACCGGGCCCGGTTGAACGTTCGCCGGGTCGAGGTGAGGTCCTGGTGCGGAAGGCGTCTGATGGGTGTGGTCACTCAGGAGGCGACGAACATCGAGGCCGATGCGGTCGCGGAGCACGTCGCCGAACGCGCCCCCACCGTTCGGCGGAAGCGCTGCCCCTCCAAGAGCATCACATTGTCCCGCTGCCGTGTCGGGTTGGACGTCATCCCTGGGGATGTCCCCATGGGCGAGCCCGTACTCAGAAGCCGGTAGGCCGACTGTCTTTGGTACGACGACCGGAAGGGGCGCCGACGGACAGGCTGGTGAGGTCCCGAGAGCAGAGATGGAGACCTCGCGATGGTCGGCTCCGGTCAGGCGACCGCCGTACTGTTCGACGCCTTCGTCGTCCGGCTGGCGTTCGTGCCCGCCGTCCTCGTCCTGCTCGGGCGGTCGGCCTGGTGGCTGCCCCGCCCTCTGGCCCGGCTGTTGCCCCGCGTCGGCGTGGAGGGCGAGGCCCTCAGCCGCCGGCCTCCCGCTTCCCCGACCGCGGTGAATGCGGTCGATCAGGACGCAGTACGCATCTGACCGCGCCCTCGGGGTCGTCCGCGCCGGTCATGGACGGCCCGCACCGGTCCGGGCCCGCCCCTGTGTCCCATCATTGGCCGTGCCACCCGCCATCGGAGGAACGATGCACGCCAACTGACTGAGAAGGTATGCCGATCGCCATCCCCGCCTCGTCGAGTCGGCCTTCCTCATGCTGCTGTACGTCGCCACCGCCGGACAGCACGTACACCACGAGCCCGGCCGAACGCTCGGGCTGGTCACGGCCACGGCCACGGCCGCGTGCCTGTCCCTGCTGTGGCGGCGCCGTCATCCCACAGGCGTTGTCGTCATCACCGCCCTGTGCACCGGTGTCTCCGGCGGCGCGGGCCACGAGATCACCCCGCTGCTGCTGCTCCCGGTCATCGTCGCGCTCTACGAGCCGGCTGCACGCACCCCGGAGCGGGCAGCGCGTGCCCACTGGCTGACCGCCGTCGCGCTGGTCGCCCTACCGACGCTGTTCCCCGCCGACGGCAGGCGGCCGTGGCTGGAGACGGTGGTCATCACCGCCTTCTGGAGCGTGCTGCCCGTCGTCCAGGGCTCGGCCGTGCGGGCGCGGCGCGCCTATCTCGGCGCCGTACGCGCACGCGCCGAGCACGCTGGACGCACCCGGGAGGAGGAGGCGCGGCACCGGGTCGCCGAGGAACGCGTCCGCATAGCCCGTGAACTGCACGACGTCGTCGCCCATCACATGGCCCTGGCCAACGCCCAGGCCGGCACCGCTGCGCACCTGCTGCGCGACCGTCCCCAACAGGCCGGGGAGATCGTCGCCGAACTCGCCGTCACCACCTCGTCGGCACTGCGCGAACTCCAGGCCACGGTCTTGCAGGAGGCCCTCACCAACGTGGCCAAGCACACGTCCGCCAACACCGCGCACATCCGTCTGGTCCACACCCACGACCGGCTCACGCTCACAGTCAGCGACAACGGCGGCGCCCTGCCCCACCCGGCGCCACCCGGCGGCGGGTTCGGCCTCGTCGGCATGCGGGAACGTGCCCGCTCCGTCGGCGGCACCTGCCAGGCGGGGCACCGCCCCGGAGGCGGCTTCGCCGTGACCGTCGAACTTCCCGTCCACCCCTGACGTCCGAGAAGAGCCCCTCATGGCCATCCGCGTCCTGCTCGCCGACGACCAGACCCTGCTCCGGGCGACCTTCCGCATCCTGATCGACTCCTGCACAGACATGGAGGTGGTCGACGAGGCCGCCGACGGCGACACGGCCGTGGCACTCACCAGGGCCCACCGCCCCGACGTCGTCCTCGTGGACATCCGAATGCCCGGCACCGACGGTCTCGCCGCGACCGGCGCGATCTGCGCCGACCCGAACCTGCGGAACACCCGCGTCCTGGTCCTGACCACGTTTCAAACCGACGGGCACGTCGCCCGCGCTGCGGATGGGCGCGAGCGGCTTCCTCGGCAAGGACGCGTCGGCCGACGCCCTCCTCGACGGCATCCGCACCGTGGCCGCCGGGGGACGCGCTGCCATCCCCAGCAGCCACCCGCTCCCTCATCACCCGCTTCCTGGCCACACCCGAAACCGGCTCCGGCGCCTCCCCTGGGGACCTCGCCGCCCTGACCGCCCGCGAACGCGAGATCACGGTGCTGGTAGGGGAAGGCAAGTCGGACACCGAGATCGCCGAGCAACTCTTCCTCAGCCCCTGACGGTACGCACCCACGTACAGCGCACCGAAACCAAGCTGAAGGCCCGCAGCCGCGCCCAACTCGTCGCTCTCGCCTACCAATCGGGCATCGTACGACCGCCAGCATGAGGCACCGCGCCCCAGCCAGGACCAACCCCAGTGCACGTCGCACTCCCGGCCCGGCCCCTGATCACAACCCATGCGCGTGCCCGCCTCCGCGGCCACAGTGCTGAGGGGGATCGGGAGGCCAGTGTTGCCCGGGCCCTGCTCGTCGGCCGGGCAGGAACGTCCGGTGAGGCGTACCCACGAAGCCACGACGCCCGCGGCACCGACCCGACGGCCACGAACCGCGGGCTCCGATGAACGACGCATCAGCGGCCCCGGCCACCGTGAAAGGGCAGCACGCACACCCTCACGTACCGAAAACCGCGGGCTTTCCCGCACCGCGTCGCTGTACGGTCGGCCCCATGGCTGACGAGATCTTCCAGGACCACCGACTCGCCTCGATCTACGATCAGCTCCACCCGGACCGCAGCGATCTCGACGCCTATCTCGCGATGGCGGCCGAGTTCGGGGCGCGCCGGGTGTTGGACATCGGCTGCGGCACGGGAGTTTTCGCCCTGCTGCTCGCGGACCGAGGGACCGAGGTGACGGGCGTCGACCCGGCGCGGGCGTCGCTGGACGTGGCCCGGGCGAAGCCGGGCGCGGACCGCGTGCGGTGGATCCACGGGGACGCGACCGCGGCCCCCACGTCGCCGCCACCGGAGTTCGACCTGGCGACGATGACGGCGAACGTCGCCCAGCAGATCACCTCGTCCACGGAGTGGACCGCCACGCTCCGGGCCGCCCGCGACGCCCTGCGTCCGGGCGGTCGGCTGGTTTTCGAGACCCGCGACCCGGCCCGCCGGGGTTGGGAGTCCTGGACGCGGGCGGAGTCGTACGAGGTCGTGGACGTCCCCGGTGCCGGCGAGGTCGAGAACTGGTTCGACGTCCTGGCCGTTGAAGAACCCTTGGTGACGTTTCGTCACACCTGTGTCTTCCGTGCCTCGGGAGCTGTTCTGACTTCGGATTCGACGCTCCGCTTCCGCACCCGCGACGAGGTCGCCACGGACCTCCTGGCGGCGGGCTTTCGCGCCCCCGAGGTTCGCGACGCTCCGGACCGCCCGGGCCGCGAGTTCGTCTTCGTCGCGGAACTCCCGGCGTGACCGCGGACACGCCCGCCGCGAGCAGCGGCCGTCGCCCTCGACGGTGATCTAGCAGTAGAGGCACTTCCGTGACGAGGTGCCGGCCCTCAGCGCAGCACCGAGGCAGACGATTCCGAACAGGGCGGGGACTGCTCTCGGGTTCACGCTTGCTGGTGGGCGCGCATGGTTTCACGGTCCGGGCTGCTCGCCGTGGTCGCCGACGGTGTGGTGCGGGGCCAGGTCCAGGCGTACCGCAGGATGAGGGCGAGAAGGATCACTTCCAGTGCGACGCCGAGACCGTAGAAGTACGTCCAGGACTCGCCTGCCGCGTTGAACGCCGCGAAGGGGACCTGTATCGAGGCCACGATGAGGTTCGTGATGCGGTTCGCCCGGGCGGGCAGCGTCATCGACAGCACGACCATGAGGATCGGGATCGCCATGAGCACGAGGAAGGTGGTCAACAGCGTCTGGCTGATGTTGAACTCCCAGACGATGCCGGCCTCGATGTCTTTGATGACGCCGGGTTTGAAGAAGGCGAGAATGTCCACGTAGACGTACAGGAACATGAAGCTCGTCCACGCTGCGGCGAGTTTGGCTCTCACCGGGATCGGCTGGTTTTCCCGTGCGGTCGCGGTGGGTTGACGCGTTCTCATCGTAGGCTCCGTTGCTGTGGTGAGGGCTGCTGGGCCCACGATCACTGAGTCCGGCGGCGGGCGCATCGGCGTCGAGGCCGGATCCGCCTCGGCCGTTGGGAGAAGCGGCGTCTCGTTCTTTCGGTCGGTCGGAGAGGCGGTGTCTCGTTCTTTCGGTCGGTCCCCGACGCCTCGGCGGCCCCTAGGCTGGGTGTGTGACCGTCAACGCCCTGAGTTCGCTGTGGGTCGAGCCCCGTGCCACGGATGCTCCCGAACGTGTGTCACGCGACTGGGTGCTGGTCGGGGTGGTGCTGGTGACGGCGCTGCTCGAAGGAGCCTTCCGGGGCGACGTCGCCTGGCGGCCGTTTGCGACGATCGTGGCGGTCGGACTTGCGCCGGTGCTGCTGTGGCGGCGTACCCACCCGTTGGCCTGTGTCGTGGTGGCCTTCGGTACCGCGATGGCGTTGGGGCTGGCGAGCCTGTCGGGCGGGGCCCCGAGCGTGGGCCTCGACACGATGATCTACTTCCTGGTGCTCGTCTACGCGCTGGTCCGCTGGGGCTCAGGGCGCGAGATCGTGATCGGGTTGGCGGTGGTGGCGGTCGCTGCGGGAATCAGTACGGTCGCCGACTCCGCCGGGCCGGCCGACGTCATCGGCGGATTCGGCGTCTTGGCGGCAGCGGCGGCGGGCGGAGCGGCGTTCCGCTACCGTGCCGAGAGCTGGCGCCGGGCGTTGGACCAGAGCCGCAGCCAGGAGCGGGTCGGCCTCGCGCGCGAGCTGCACGACGTCGTCGCCCACCACGTCTCGGCGATCGCTGTGCAGGCGCAGGCGGGCCGGGCGATGGCCGGGCAGCGACCTGAAGCGGCGCTTGAGGCGCTGGTGGTCATCGAAGGGGAGGCGTCGCGGACGCTCGCGGAGATGCGGGCGATGGTCCGGGTGCTGCGCGACGGAGCGCCGGCGGAGTGTGCCCCCCAGCCCGGCGTTGCCGACCTGGTGTCCCTCGCCCGACGCGCCCCGCTCCCGGTCGTCGACGTGGAGGTGCCGGACGGCATGGACGGACTTCCGCCCCAGGTCGACGCGGCGGTCTACCGGCTGGCGCAAGAGGCACTGACCAACGCCCTGCGGCACGCCCGCGACGCCTCGCGGGTGGAGATCCGGGTCGCAGAGGACGCGGGAAGGCTGCGACTACGCGTGACCGACGACGGACAGATCGCCCCGGCAGGGCCGGTGAACCACGGCTTCGGGCTGTTGGGGATGACCGAGCGCGTGCAACTGCTCGGCGGCACGCTGCGTGCCGGGCCGGCGCCCGAGGGCGGGTGGGCGGTCGACGCCGAAATGCCGACGGAGGCGCGCCGATGACGGTACGCGTCCTGGTGGCCGACGACCAAGATCTGGTGCGCACCGGCCTCTCGATGATCCTTGACGCACAGCTCGACATCGAGGTCGTCGGCCAGGCCGCCGACGGCCACGCCACCGTCGAGCTGGCGCACCGGCTCCGCCCCGACGTGTGCCTGGTCGACATCCAGATGCCCGGGCTCGACGGCATCGAGGTGACCAAGCGTCTCGCCGGGCGGGGCGTCCCGGACCCCATCGCGGTAGTGGTGATCACGACATTCGACCTCGACGAGTACATCCAGGGCGCGCTCCGGGCCGGCGCCCGAGGCTTTCTGCTCAAGGACGCCGGGCCGGCGCTGCTCGTCCAGGCTGTCCACGCCGCCGCCGCCGGCGATGCCCTGATCGCGCCGAACATCACCCGGCGGCTGTTGGCCACCCTCGCCGCCAGGGAACCGTCAAGCCGACGGACCCAACCGATCGAGCCGCTCACCGAACGCGAGGAGGAGGTACTGGCGCTGGTCGCCCGTGGCTGCACGAACGCCGAGATCGCCGCCGAGTTGTTCATCGGCTTGACGACCGTCAAAACCCACGTCGCGAGCCTGCTGACCAAAATCGGCGCCCGAAACAGGGTCGAGATCGCACTGTGGGCCTACGACACCGGCAGGGTGAGGGCCTGAACCCGGGTAGTTGGTCTGTGGTCGACGAAACGAAAGAACCTGGGAAAGCGGGCAAGAACAGGACGACACGCAGGCCGCGGCGCCCCTCCGTGGGAACTGGTCCCGCTTTCCGAGCCCTTGGGTCAACCTCGGACCGGTGCATTTCCTTGCATGGGTCGCAGAGCGGACAAAGGGAGTCGCCATGGAGAACGCCCGAAGCCGCACCATCGCATTGACGGCGGTCGCCCTCTTCGTCCTCGGCACCGCCACGACGGCCGCCGCCGAGCGGACGCCCTAGGTGCCGGTCTTTGCACGGCGGCTGGGCGGGGGCAGCGGTCCTGCGGTCATGGCCAGGTTGAACAGAACGGAGCCCGCGCTCGCCAAGGCTCGCAGCGAGCCGTCCCAGATGAGCCAGGAAGACGTTGACGACGAGGGCGACCAAGAGCGGCAGTCACAGCAGGGTCTTCATGGTGACTCTCCCGGGACTGAGGGGCGGGAGGGAAGGCGAGAGCAGTGGTCAGCCTCGCCTGACCGGGACGCTTTTCGGACGTCTTGGAGCGTTCGGTCGGGGCGCGGTGCGCGTAGGGCGCCCCGCCCCTATGCTTCTACATGCGTGTAGAAATCGCGAGGGGCGGGTCGGTTGTTCCCGGCTGCCCTGCGGGCGGCGGCGGGAGGCGTGCAGTCTTTGAACGGCTCGTCATCCGCCGGGTGCGGTGACCGCAGCAGGCCGCCCGGACCATTGATTCATTGCGCCCTGGGAGGGCTGTCGTGGCTTCGATCGACCTGGAGAAGGTGTTGGACAAGGCGTGGGCGGACAAGGGTCTGCCGGAGATCCTTGCCGCGCCCGTTTCTGCACTCAAGGGAGTGTCCGACCGGGACGGTGAACTCCTTCAGGAGGCATTCGGCGTGAAGACGGTCTCCGACCTGGCCGGCTTGAAGTACGTGCGCTGGGCCCAGGCGCTCGCCGCACTGGACGCCACCTCCAAGTAGGTGCGGCGACGTAGTCGGCGCCCCGCCGATGCGGGGCGCCGACTACATCCCGGCCTGCGGAGCGGCCTGCGCTCCACTCTCCGTACGGCTCCCGAGGTGCCGCCTGTGCAGAGCGGCGGGACTGCCCGTGGCCGGCGGCCCACGGCGGCGGACTGGCATTGACGGTCTGAACTGGGGGCTGGCGCGGGTTTCGTGAGCCGGTTGCAGACCGTCACGTCAGTGGCATGTGTTGCCATGACGGGACTCCGTTCACGACTTGCTGGGCTCTGAACGCAGCCAGTTGCCTCGCGCGGAAGGACCAAGCGCGGATTCACGCCCCGGGCGCCAACTGTGCATCTACCGTGGGTACATGACGCAGCATGACCATCGGGACAGGCCGTGGCGCGTGAGGATCGACGACGAGCGGGGTGTCCCGTTGGGGGCCGGCGTGCTGCTCGACGAACGTTCCGTCCTGACGTGCGCGCACGTGGTTGAGCAGGCCGGTGGTCACCCCGGCGGACCGGCGGGGCGCGTCCGGGTGAGGAGCACGGTGTGCAGTCCCGAGTGGACCCGTACCGCGCGCGTGGCACCCGGCGCCTGGGTGTTCCGCAACGGGACTCGTCGCGGGGACGTGACACTGCTTGAGCTCGACGAGCGGGCCGGCTGCGGCATTCGCACCGAACTGTGGAAGGTGCCCATCTCCGGTGGCAGGGTGCGCGTCTACGGATTCCCGGGCGTCGAGCCGTACGGAGTCGGAGTCGATGCCGAACTGGCCGGCTCCGGGGGGCGCGAAGGGGAGTGGGGGATGCTCAAGCGCGTTCGCGAGGGCGATCCGTGGATCGAGCCGGGCTATTCGGGCGCCGGGGTGATGGCGCTCGACGGGGAGTTCGAGGGGCGGGTCATCGGCATCGTGGTCGCCGATTTCGTCCACGAGGACGTCAAGGCGGCCTGGATGCTCCCGACCGAGACGATCCTGTCGTACCTGCCGCGGCTCGACGCGTTCTCCGGCGGCGACGGCATCGACGACTTCGGCTCCGGCGACCTGCCCGGCGTGGACCTGGACGATCCGCTGCAACTCGCGCTGACCAGGGAGTTGACCCGGCTGTTCGACGCGGATCGGGTGGGCACCGTCCTCGTGGGCACCGGCAGCGCCACCGGAGCGGGATCGTCGTGGCTGGTGCGGCTCGCGCGCACGTCCGGCCCGGCCGGCCGAGCCGACGGGGACCAGGACGAACGCACCGGCGCGCCCGCCGGCACCGTGCTCAGCTTCGGCGTCGTCGACGCAGCATTCGACGCACGCGGCAGATCCACCGGCGACGTCCGCGCGTACCTCGCGAGACGGTTCGGCTTCAGCGCACACGGAAGCGTCGCGGAACTGGTGGACGACCTGCTGCACCGCAGGCCGCCGCCCTGCCTGATGGTGGACGGCGTGGACCGCGCCGTCGATCCCGTAGGGCTCGTCACGGAACTCCTCGCACCGCTGGCCCTGCGTGCCCGCCCGCGCGGGCTGCGGCTCGTCCTCGGCTTCGAGGGAGCACCGCCCGATGACCTCGCGTACGACGTGCACCTCGACCCGACCCCCTTGCCCGCCGGCAACGTGCCGGGGTCAGCCAACGAGGCGAGGGCCCGGGCGGTCGTTGACGAGTTGGGCGCAGCCGAGGACGAGGCGCTGGCGCTGCAGCGGGCCGTGGGGTCGAGGTTCCTGGCACCGCCGCGCCTGCCGGCGAGCTGCGCGCCCCGGCTGAACGTCCGGCTCGCCGTCGCCCGAGGCACCCGCCCGAACGCCGAGATCGCCGCCGTCGAGGCTCGTGCGGTGACCGCCCGTGCCGCCGTCGCTCGATACGCCGACGCGCTGCGGGAGATGGAGACCGAGCGCGAGGACCTCACCGTCGCCCTGGAACTGCACCGCGTCCGCGCTGCACGTCTGTTCGGGCCCGAGGACCTGCGTCTCGGCGAGCTGTACGTGGCCGCGGCGCGCGCACTGCAGCACGTGCCCGTCGACCTCGCGGCGGCCAGGCGACGCGTCCCACGCTTCATCACGGCCGTCAACCAACGGATCGAAGGGGACGGCCGGAGTGAAGGAGGTTGAGACCATGGCGGTGTGCAACCGCCCCGAATGCGGACTCGGCACCATCGACGAACAGGGCTTCTGCACCAGGTGCGACAGGGAGCCGCTGCCCCACGGTCCGGGCTCTGAGCCAGCGCCGTCGAGACCGGCGGCCGTCGGCGTGGCGCAGGTGCGCCCGGACCCCTGGTACGGCCTCACCCTGGTCGACGACCTCCCCGCCCCGGACGCGACGGACGCCGATGCGCCGGCGCCGCGGGCGGACAGCGCACCGCTTGCCGAGGAGCACCGCTTCTGCGCCAACCCCGGCTGCGGGCGGCCCGTCGGACGCGGCCATGACGGCCGTGCCGGCCGGACGGCGGGGTTCTGCTCGCGCTGCGGCACCCGCTTCGACTTCGCCCACGTCGCGGGCCTCGTCATCGCGGGGCGGTACGAGGTCCGGCGCCTGCTCGGCCAGGGCTCGTACGGCGCGGCCTACCTCGCCCACCACCGAAACCTCGACACCGATGTCGTCCTCAAGGAACTGCGCACCTCGCTCGCGCGGTCAGACAAGGAACGCGACGCCCTGGTCGGGCTCCGGCACGACGCCATCATCCGCATCCTCGGCTACGAGGAGGAGCACGGACGCACGTACCTGGTGCTTGAGTACGTACCCGGCACCGCGCTGTCCGCGCGACGCGGCGACCGGCTCCAGACCCTCCTCGCGCACGGTCTGCGCCTGCTCCAGGCGCTCGACTACCTGCACGCCCGCGGACTGCTGCACTGCGACGTCAAGCCCTTGAACATCATCCGCTTCCACGAGGCGGGGCCCTCGGGCCCGCTCGACCGGGTTCGACTCATCGACTTCGGTGCGGTGCGGTCCGTCACGGACCGGGAGCCGATGGCCGAGTACACCGAGAGGTACGCGCCACTGCCGGGGGACGCGGAGTACGAGGACGGCCCCACACCCGGCTTCGATCTGTACGGGCTCGGCATGACGCTGAAGGAGGCGTGCCGCGATTACACGGCAGATCCGTCCGCACCCGGGATCCGGTCGCTCGCGCTGCTCCTGGAGCGCGCCACCCACGCCGACGGGCCGGCCCGCCGGTTCAGCTCGGCGCGCCAGTTCGGCGAGCAGCTCAGCGGTGTGATCCGGCAGGTCGTGGCGGCGCCGCCGGCCGGCCGCCGCGTGACCCGTGCCTCGGCGCTGTTCGGCCCGCTTCATGCGTCCCTCCACGGCGGCGTCGGTGCGGCCCGACCCTTCGACCACTGGACCAGTGCGACCGTGGAACAAGCGGGAGCCAAGCGCAGCACGGCGGACGCAGCGGACGGCGACGTACGTCTGACCCTGCCGTCGTCCATCTCCACTCCCGACCCTCGCGAGATCGCGGCGGCGCTGCCGATGCCGCTGGGCGACGCCGACGACCCCAGGGTGTCCGCAGGGGTGCTGGGTCACCTGGCCGAATGTCGACGCTTGTTGCGCGCGGCGGACACCGACAGCGCGCCACAGGCCCTCCGAGACGTACCGCTTCCCGAGGGGCACTGGCTCCGTCACTGGTACGCGGGCCTGATGGCGCTCATGGCGAAGGAGGCGGACGTGCCGGGCGCGACGGTGCACTTCACCCGGGTGCGCGGCGCCCTTCCCGGTGAGCTGATCCCGCAACTCGCGCTGGGCCTGTGTGCGGAACTGCTCAGTGACCACGCGGTGGCCGAGTCGCACTACGCCACCGTCTTCGGCACCACCCCGGCACTCGGGGCGGCCGGATTCGGCCTGGCCCGCGTCGCGTACCGCACCGGCGGCACCGAGCGCGCCGTGCGGATCGTCGACGAACTGTCGCAGGAGATCCGCTTCGAACGCGAGGCGCGCATCGCGGCCTTCCGTCTCCTGGTGTCCCGGCTCGGGCCGGCGTCCGGTGCGGACGACCTGGCCGGGGCCCGCTCGTTGCTGGAGGCGCTCGACGTGGACGGCGCCGAACGCTCGGCGCTGCAAGTCGAGTTGGCCCACGCGGAGTTCCTGCGCCATGGCGACCGCCTCGCGTTGTCCGAAGCGATCCGTGCTCTCGCCCGGCACTCTCCCGCCGAGCGGGAGTTCGTCGCCCTCGTCGACCTCGCCAACCGACTGCGCCCGGAACCGCAGTGGCCGTGGTCCGTACGGCACAAAAGGCGGCAAGAGCGTGCACACCGGGCGGTGAACGAGGCGCGCCCGGGCCATTCCGGGGCGTGAGCGGAGGCGCTACACTCCCGCTGCACACGGCGGTCGGGTGCGACGAGGGGGGTCGTGAGGACCGATGGGGGACCTATCGCGTGCGGCGCTCGACGTCACGGTGGAAGTCGACGCGCCGACAGACCTGGCGCTCGACGCGACGCGGTTCGACGCCCTCGTCACCGTACGCGCCCGCGCAGAGCAGAACGCCCGGCCCGCCCCCGTGCCCAGCGCCGAAGTCCTCATCATGGACCGTTCGCTGTCGATGGCCGGACTCGGCAGGCTCGACGAGGCCAAGCGGGCGATCTGCGCCGCCGTCGACACCCTGCGCGAGGGGACGCTCTTCGGGATCGTGGCGGGCCACCACGCAGCTGAGGTGATCTATCCGCCGGACGGCGGTCTCGTACGGGTCGACGCCGCGCACAAGCGGGAGGCGAAGGCCCGGGTGGCGGCCCAACTGGCCGCTGGCGGAACGGCGATCGGCACCTGGCTGGACTGTGCCCGCCGGCTCTTCGACACCTTGACCGATCCCGGCGCCGTACGCCACGCCGTCCTCTACACCGACGGCAAGGACGAGCACGAGAGCCCCGAAGAACTCGACGCCGCCCTCGCGGCCTGCACCGACCAGTTCACCTGCGACGTGCGCGGACTCGGCGAGGACTGGAACTACCGCGAACTCCTGCGCATCGCGGAGGCGTTGCACGGGACGGCCGAGGCCGTCGTGGACATTGCCGACCTCACGGGCGACTTCGTACGCCTCATGAAACAGGCCCAGCGTGTCGTCGTACCCCGCCTCTACCTGGGCCTACGGCTCAACGAACGCCTCGACCTCGGGTTCGTCCGGCAGACCCGCCCCGTACAGGCCGACCTGACGCGTCAGTTGCAGTGGCGCGGCGACGAGATCCACGTTCCCCTCGGCGCCTGGTCCCCGGGCGTCCGCCAGTATCAGATGTCGTTGCGTTTCGAGGCCAAGACGCTGCCCGTCGACGAGAAGCTGAGAGCCGCCCGGATCGTGCTGCACGCGGAACCCGCCGACGGCCGGGGGCGCCTGCCCTGCACGCCGGGACAGGCCCTCGTCGTACGGCGGCGGTCCAACCCAGCCTTCGAGCACCCAGTGCCCACCTACCACACCCGAGTGCAGACGGAACAGGAACTCGGCATGGCGATGCGGGCCTGCGCCGATGCGCACGAGCAGAAGGACGACGAGCGTGCCGACCGGGAACTGCGCCTCGCCTTGGGACTCGCCGCAGAACTCGGCGACGAACGACGGCAGCGGCTGCTGCGAGCAGTGGCGGGCACGGCCCCCGACGGCCGAGCGATCGTACGGCGGAATGTGACGCGCGGCGAGATGCAACGGCTCGGGCTGGACTCAACGCGCACCGGCCCCCCGCCCGTGGATGCGACGGACCAGAGCGCTGCCCCGCCCGCGAGGGTCCCTCGAAGCCGCTGTCCGCACTGCGGCGCAGCCCTCGTCGCCCGCGACGCCCAGTACTGCGAGCACTGCGGCCGCCATGTCGACGGCGAGGGCGCGGAGGCCGTCGGATGAGCGTCACGGCCGGTCGGGCGTCGGGCCTCTCCGCAGGGCGCCGCCTGGTCGAGACATGGCGGAGGCTGCGGTGCGTGCATCCGACCCGGCTGCTGCGCTGGCTGCGCGCGAGCATGTCGGCCATGGTGTGCGCGACCGCCGTCGTGTACCTCCTGGTGGCCATCGACGGCGGGCGGGAGATCACCTCAGCACAGCGCACGAACGCGGCGGTCGCCGGCATCGACCGGGCGATGGAAGCGGCAGAGGACGCGGGCACGGCGCTGGGAACGGCCGACACCGGTCAGCTCGAACTGATCGGTGCCGGCACGACGTTCGCGAACGCCACCGCGCGCATCAGCACCCTCGTCACGGCCGCCGCCCAGGGCAACGCGGCCGGGGCAGCCGGCCGGAAACAGATCCAGTTCGTCCACGGGCAGCTGACCACCTCCCTGGAACTCACCGCCACGGCGGTCCGCGAGCACCAGCGCAGCGGTCGGTCAGGCGTCAAGACCGCGCTCGACGCACTGACCGCCCCGCACCTGAAGGATCCCGACACGGGCCGGCCGATTCCCGGCACCGGTGGGCTGCACGCCTCCCTCGCAGACCTGAAGGAGATGCAGAGCAGCAGTCTGGCGCGGCATCGGGACGAGGGCTGGCTCGACCCGGTCCAACTCTGGAGCCTGGCCACGGCTCCGCTGGTCATGATGCTCGCGCTGATCCTCGCCACCGCCCGGATCCTGGCACGCCACTTCCACCGCCACGTCAGCCCACGGCTCCTCTGGGCCTTCGCCCTCACCGCGGGCGTCGCCGTCGCCTCGGCCGGCCTCACCGCGTGGGACGAGGGCCGCCTCACCGCCCACCCGACGGTCGGGCATCCCGTGACCATGACCGGTGCGCTCCTGGCGCTCGTGGTGGCCGGCGTCCTGAACCACCTGGCGTACCGCCCCCGCCTCGCCGAGTACAGGTTCCCGCGCCCATGACGACACCCGTAACGAGGGCGCCGCACCACCTCGGTTCCAGGCTGTGTCGCGTGCTCGTGGCCCTCGGCCTGGTGCTGGCCGTATCGGGATGTGCCGGCTCGGATTCACGCGAACGCGTATCCATCATGGTTCCATGGACGCAAGGGGCCGAGTTCCAGGCGTTCTACTCGCTCGTCAAGGACTTCGAGCACGACACGGGCATCAGGGTCGACGTCCAGGTCACCCGGGCACTCACCCAGCAACTCGACGCCTCGGTCAAGGTGGGCTCCCCGCCGGACCTCGCCGTGCTGCCCAGTGTGAGCGCCATCGTGCGGTACGCGGGTGAGGAGGGCGGTCTCCAGCCGCTCGATGCGGACACCGTCGACATCGGCGCCTACCTCCAGCCCTTCCGGGGCCTCGCCCAGGTGAAGGGCACGACGTACGCGATACCGGTCAAGGTCGACGTCAAGAGCCTCGTTTGGTACGACTCCACAACCACTCCGAAGCCCCGCACCGATTCGACCGACGCGCTCGCGGGCTTCGCGAACGGATCCGGCCTCACCTGGTGCCTCGGCCTTGCCTCCGGCCCGACCTCCGGTTGGCCGGGGGCCGACTGGATCGCCGACCTCATGCTCGCCGACACGGGCGCCGACGCCTACGCCCGATGGGTGTCCGGTTCACTGCTGTGGACGTCCCCCGAGGTCGAGCGGGCCTGGTTGCGCTGGCGCGAGCTGCTGGGGGAGCCGGCCTTCAAGGACGCGTCCAAGAGGGGCTTCGCCGAGGCGACCCAGGCGATGACCACGTCCGCCCCCACCTGCCAACTGGCCCAAGGCGCGCGCTCGGCTCTGGCAGCGGACCGCGAGAAGCCCACCCGGCTCGACTTCGCCGTGCCCCCCACCAGCCGGCCCGTACAGGTGTCGGGCGACTTCATCGGCATGTTCGCGGACGGCAATCCGAGCGCACGCAGCTTCGTCGCTTACCTCGCCGGCGCGGCGGGCCAGCAAATGTGGGTCGACGCATCCGGGTCCTCCGCCTTCTCCGCCCACTCCGAAGTGACCCGGTACGCCAACGCGGTCCAGCAGCGCATCGCCGCCATGCTGAACCCACGTTCGGGTTACCGGCTGTGCTTCAGTGCCGCCGACGCGATGGCCCCGGACGTCGCCGCAGCCTTCTACCGGGCCGTCCTCAACTACGCCGACGGCACCAACAACCTGAGCACGCTGCTCTCCCAACTCCGCAACGTGCAGGAGAGGTTGAGCACATCGTCCGTACCCGCGACTGCCATCTGCGGTGCCCCGAACTGACCCCGGCTCGGCAGGAGCCGAACGGGCGCCACCCGCCGTCGACCTTCCACCGAGGAGCCCCATGTCCGACGCAGTCCAGTTCGCCCTCTCCGACGGCACCGTCGTCCTCGTCTCCGCACCAGCACGGACCGGCACCGGAGCCGTCGGCCTGGGCCAACGCCTGCAAGGCGCGCAGCGAACACTGCGCGAGGCCGTCGCACCGGTCGCCTCCGCCGCCGCCGAGGTGATCGCCGAGTTCCGTACCCGAGCGCAGTGCCCGGAGGAGGTCGAAGTGTCTTTCGGCATCACGCTCGACACGCAGCTGGGCGCCGTCATCACCAGTGCGAAGACCAGCGTTCACCTCGATGTCCGCCTTCGCTGGAGCGGATCCCGGCCCGGCACGAGTACCGCTGTTGACGACGGGAGCACAGCCTGAGCCGCCGACGCCCCGCAGCGACCCGCTCCGCGGGTCAGGGGGAGTAGCGGCCCAGCTCGCCGCGCAACCGCTGGGCGCGGAGGACCAGTTCGAGTTCGAAGCGGCGGTCGGGGTCGTCGATCTCGTCTCCCCACAGCTCGCGGATCTGGCGGAGTCGGTAGCGGACGGTCTGGGGGTGGACCCCGAGGCGCCCCGCGATCTCGGGGGCGCCGCCACGGGTCTCCAGCCAGGCGAGGAGAGTTTCGGCCAAGCGGCGGGCGTGGGTCCTGCCGCGTTGGGCGAGCGGTGCCAGGGCGCGGCGGGCCAGGTCGTCGATGAGCTCCTCCGGCTGGAGGAGCACGAGGGCTTCGGTGTGCTCGGTGCAGTGCAGCACCTCTCCCGCCGGGAGGAGGCCGCGTTCCATGAGGCGTACGGCAGCCTCCGCCCAGCGCAGCGACTTGGCGGCGTCGACGAGGGGGACCGGTGGTCCGATCGCGCCGGCCCAGCCGGCCATGGCGCGCCGCAGCAGTTCCGGACGGCCCGCCGCGTCCGGGTCGGGGACGACGATGCGGGGCTGTTCGGCCTCCATGTCCAAGAGGACGCCCTGTCCCACGGCGGGTGCGACGGCCTGACGCGCGGGGCGCAACAGCACCCCGGCGGAGACCTTCGTCGGCAGCGCCCAGCCGATCCGCGGGGCGCGCTCCGCGAGGGCGGCGGCGATCTCGTGCGGGCCGGCGGCGGAGCGCGGACGGTGCTCGGCGAGGAGGAGTTCCATGAACTCGCGCTGGAGCCGCAGGAGTTCACCGGCCTGTCGGGCGGCGGCCTCCGCGTAGCCGCGGACCGACTGGTCCACCAGGCCGTCGAGGTACTCGTAGCCCGCGTCGACCAGTTCGTACATGGCCGGCGGCGGGATCTCGACGCGCTGACCGATCTCGGCGAGGCGCCGCCAGGTGAGGCGGACGCCCAGGCGGTAGATGGCCTGGAGCGATTCGAGACTGCGGCCGCCGATTCCCTCGCCGCGGCCGAAGTCCTGGAAGACCTCGGGGTGGACGCGGGGCCGGTCCTCGGTCGTCTCCAGGTGCAGCACGAAGATCTCGATGGCGCGCCGGATCCCGATGAGTGACTTGGGCTCTCCGGAGTCGTCGAGGATGACCGGGACGTGCGGGTACTCGCGGCGGATCTCCCGCAGGATGTCCTCGGCCAGGGCGGGAGCCTCGGCGACGGCGAGTGCCGCGAACTGGCGCACCTTGCCGCGCGGTACGTCGTGCCAGGCGGAACGGGCCCCGGGCGACGGGGCGGCGCGGCCCTCCGCACCGACGGAGGCAGCGCTGGCGGCCGGGGGGTCGACGGCCGGGATGGGGGAGGGCACGGGTCAGCGCTCCCGGGGGGCCGTCTCGTAGGTGACGAGGGGGGTGTTGGGCTGGTCCGGGGTGGCGTCGAGCAGGGCGACGACGCCGAGGGCCGCACCCACGGCGAGGGCCGCGGCGGCCACGGCGGTGAGTGCGGCGGCGAGCAGTCTGGGCATGCTGGGGGTCCAGCCTTTCCGGTCGAAAGGTCGTTCCCACCATGGATGATCCACACGATCCGCGCCAGTGCTCACGAGTCCCCTGGTCGTGAACGGACACGGGTCCCGATCGTGCTTCCCGTGCGGCGCGTGCCGGCCCCGACCGGCTGGAGCCAGTCTCTGCAATGCATTGACACCTAGTCAAGGGTGCGCCTACGGTTCCCGGCCCATACCGCGGCTGCACTTTCGCCACCCGCGAGCACACGTTCGGTCACCTTGTGACCTCAGCTCTTCCCGAGATTTCGCGAGCTCTTCCGACCCTGTGTCGAGCCGCCTCGAACCCTTCTGGAGTGCCCGGATGCGACGTACCACCTCACCCGTTTCGCTCGTTCTACTGGGCATCGGCACCTTCTTGCTGGTGCTGGCCGCGATGCTCGCCTGGTACGTCGAGCCACGTGCCCAGCGCACCCCGATCGACACCGACGTGACCACGGTCTTCACCGGTCAGGGCAGTTACTTCGACGCCAAGAAGGTCCGAACCGTCAACGAGACAAAACTCACCATCACCCGGAAGGTCCGCGGCGACGTGGCCGACAGCGAGGACAGCGGCCGGGCCATCTGGGACGTGTCGACGAGCGTCGACACCGACGACACCCTGCCGGCGTCGGATCCGCACGACGCGTTCCAGTGGACCGTGGAACGCTGGGTGACCGACCGGAAGACCAACGCCCCGGTGCACTGCTGCGGGGAGACCCCCCGATTCGAGGGCGAGGCGTACCTGAAGTTCCCGTTCGACGTGAAGCAGCGCGCCTACCGCTGGTGGGACAGCACGCTCGGCGGCACCGTGGAGCTCGCCTTCAAGGAGAAGACGAAGGTCCAGGGCCATGAGGGGTACCTGTTCACCGGCTCGGTCGCCCCGGTGAAGACCGGAACGCGGCAGGTGCCCGGGGTGCTCGTCGGCCAGCCGGAGCGCGGCCAGGTGCACGCCGAGGAGTGGTACGCCAACGACCGCATCGAGTTGGTCGCGGACCAGAAGACCGGGCGGATCCTGTTCGCGGCGATCGGGCCGGTGAAGACGCTGCGGGCGCCCGGCGCGAAGTCCGATGCCGTGGTGCTGCTGAAGAGCGACCGCATCGCGTTCACCGAGGAGACGCAGAAGAAGCAGGTCGAGCTGGCGAAGGCCGACAACGACAAGCTCCAACTGGTCGGCGTGACGGCGCCCGCGGGGGCGGGCGGGCTGGGGCTGCTGCTGGCCGTGGCGGGCCTGGTCATGGTGTCCCGGGGGCGTCCTGTGGACACAGCAGCAACCCCGGTATCGGAATCTGTCACCTCCTGATGATGTACGGCCGGTAACCGGTGCGGAACTTGTCACGCCGGTGAGTAGCCGCAGCGAACCGCGGGGCGAAAACTGTCCATCCACCCACCCGACCACACCATCCGTGCATGACCCCGACACATCCGAGCGGCCCCGGCACCTTTCCGGGGCCGGCTCGCCCCGGGGGCCGGAACCCCGTCGGGACCGCGCCGAGCAGTACCCGGCACGGTCCCGGACCCGGCCACCGGTCATGACCCGCTCGACCTCCGTACCGCCGTGTACGTCCCCGAGTACCGCCCCGCCCGTGCCACCTCTCCGTCCCCACCCCCTTTCCGCCCTCCCGTGCCGAACGTGATCCCCGCACCACGACCGCACGGATCCGCCCCCTGAGACGAGTCGGAGCACCAATGCCCCAGCACGTGCCCGCTTCGCTGCGCACGGCCGGTCCCCGGCCCGCTCAGCCTCATGCGGCGCCGCCCGCCGAGCCGCGCCGCATCGTGTTCCTCTCCCGTCGCGACCTCGGCAACCCCGCAGCCGGCGGCTCCGAGATCCTGGTCGACCGACTGGCCGACGGGCTCACCCGACTCGGCCACCAGGTCACGCTCGTCTGCGGCGGCCCGGCCGCACGACGCGACTACCGCGTGGTGTCGGCGGGCGGCGACCTCGGCCACTTCCTGCGGGCCCCCAG
The DNA here is from genome assembly GCF_044328175.1 of Streptomyces sp. NPDC017979. NCBI lineage: Bacteria > Bacillati > Actinomycetota > Actinomycetes > Kitasatosporales > Streptomycetaceae > Streptomyces > Streptomyces sp. NPDC017979. The sequence continues at coordinate 247,218 of NZ_JBIRGU010000008.1, forward strand.
GGCCCTCGCCCAACACGTCGGCGACTGCGACCTGCTGGTCGAGGTGTGCAACGGCATGCCCTATCTGGCGCCGCTGTGGCATCGCGGTCCGACCCTGTGTCTGGTCAACCACGTCCACACCGACCTGTGGGACATGCGCTTCGGCGGTCGGGCCCTCGCGCCCGCCGGTCGGCTCGGGCGCCGGCTGGAGCACTTCGCCCTCAAGGAGGCACAACGGCGGAACCTCATGGTCGCGGTGTCCCCGTCCACGGCCGGGGCGCTGCGCGACATCGGCGTCGACCAGCACCGGATACGCGTCGTGCACAACGGTGTGGAGGCGCCCGGACCCCAACACCCGCGCTCGCCCGAGCCGTTGTTCCTCGCGATGGGGCGGCTCGTGGAGTACAAGCGGATCGATCTGCTGCTGAGGCTGTGGGAGCGGGTCAGACCGGTGACCGGCGGCCGGCTCGTCATCGTCGGAGACGGCCCGGAGGCGGGCCGGTTGAGGAAGCTCGCTGGTGCCGGAGTGGAGTTCGCGGGCCGAGTCACGGAGGCGGAGAAGCACCGACTGCTCTGCTCGGCCTGGCTGCTGCTGCACCCCTCGGCAGTGGAGGGGTGGGGCCTGGTGGTCACGGAGGCGGCGATCCGGTCGACCCCGACGGTCGGCTTCGACGTGCCGGGACTGCGGGACTCGGTCACCGACGGGGTGAGCGGGGTGCTGGCCCGCGGGGAGAGCGCCTTCGCCGCCGCCTGGTCCTCGCTGGCGCTCAGCGAGGAGCGCAGGTCGGCGATGGGGCGGGCGGCAAGGGAGTTGGCGGCGGAGTACACCTGGGCCAATACGGTACGGGCGTTCCGCGACGTCGCCGTGGAGGCCGCGGCCCAAGGGCACGGCCCGGGCCGAGGCCGGTGCGGCCCGTCCGGCATGCCCCGGTCGGCTCCGGCAGGCCCTCCGCTGGCCGCAGCGCGCTCCCGGCGGGGGTGAGGACCGATGGCACCCCTTGGTTCAAAGATCCGCGCCGCCGCGCACGCCCCGCCGCGGGCCGGCCGCAGCGCAACCCTGAAGGACCCCTCCTTCAAACGTTCCTGGGCGCTGCTCCGTGCCTTCCTGCGGGAGCAGGAAGACCCCGAGACGTGCTACGAGCTGCTGGCGCGGGACGCCGCCGACCAGGTCGAGGCGTACGACGGGCCCGTCAGCGGGCGGACCGTCGTCGACGTCGGCGGCGGTCGCGGCTACTTCACCGAGGAGTTCCGCCGGCGCGGCGCGCACAGCTTCCTCTTCGAACCGGACCTCGGGGAGTTGGGGCCGAAACCGCCCGAAGGGGCGGTCGTCGCGGACGGCTTCCTGCTGCCGCTCGCGGACGGTGCGGCCGACGTGTGCTTCTCCTCCAACGTCCTTGAACACGTGGACGATCCGCAGACCTTCCTCAGCGAGATGGCCCGGGTGACCCGCCCCGGCGGGTTGATCTACGTCTCGTTCACCAACTGGCTGTCCCCCTGGGGCGGTCACGAATGGGCGCCCTGGCACTACCTGGGCGCCACGAGGGCACGGGCCCGCTACGAACGGCGCACCGGCCGCCCCGCCAAGCACGCCCTCGGCGAGAACCTCTTCGCCGTGCACGTCGGTCCCACCCTGCGCCAGGTGCGGGCCAGGACCGACGTCACCGTGGTCGCCGCCCGCTCCCGCTACTGGCCGTTCCTGGCCGGGGCGGTGACCCGAGTGCCGGTCCTGCGTGAGTTCGCTACCTGGAATCTCCTCCTCATTCTTCGGCGGTGTCCATGACCAGTACGGCCCCAGCGGCCCAGGCTCCCCCTCCGGCGGCCGTCCGGACCACCGGCGCGACCCAGGACCCGCCCGACGGGCCCCGGTCGCGCCGGTGGCTCCTGGGCTTCTGGGCCGCGGTGTTCGTGCTCTTCCTGGCGGTGTCGCCGGGGCGCATGACGTTCGACACCAAGCTCGGCGTCGCCACCGACCCGTGGCAGTTCATCGCCGACCTCGGGCAGTTGTGGCAGGACCGCGCGGGCTTCGGCGGGCTCGCCAACCAGTACATCGGGTACGCCTTCCCGATGCTCCCGTACTACGGCCTCGCCGATCTGGTCCAGTTGCCGGTGTGGCTGGCGGAGCGGCTGTGGCTGTCGTTGATCGTGGCCACCGCCTTCTGGGGAGCGCTGCGGCTGGCCGAACGCCTCGGCATCGGCAACCGTTCGACACGGCTGCTCGGCGCCGTGGTGTACGCGCTGTGGCCGACGTTCACCATCGTCGTCGGGTCCACCTCGGCCGCCGCGCTGCCCGGCGCACTGCTGCCGTGGGTGCTGCTGCCGCTCACCGACGACCGGTACAGCGCGCGCGTCGCGGCGCTGCGCTCCGCGCTGCTGATCCCCTTCATGGGCGGCGTCAACGCGGTGTCGACCCTCGCATCACTGCTGCCGGTGGGGCTCTATCTGCTCTCCCGGCCGAACGGCCCGCGGAAGCTGAAGCTCATCGCGTGGTGGGTGCCGGGGGTCGTCCTGGCGACGCTGTGGTGGGTCGTCCCGCTGCTGATCTTCAGCGCGTACGGGGAGAACTTCCTCCCGTACGTCGAGACGTCACAGGTCACCACGGACACGATGGCGGCGACGGAGGCCCTGCGCGGCGCCGGGAACTGGGTGGCGTACCTGCACTTCGGCAACGCCTGGCTGCCCGCCGGGTGGAGCGTCGCGGCATCGGTCCCGGTCGTCGTGTGCTCCGCGCTGGCCGCCGCACTGGGGCTCGCGGGGCTCGCCCGGCGGGATCTGCCGGAGCGCCGCTGGCTGGTGCTGACCGTGCTGACGGTCGCCCTGCTCACCCTCTCCGGGTACGCGGGGAAGTCCGGCGCACCGTTCGCCGGGTCCGTGCAGGAACTGCTGGACGGGGCGCTGGCGCCGTTCCGCAACATCTACAAGTTCCAGCCCGGTCTCGCGCTCGCACTGGTCTTCGGCCTCGTCCACCTCACCGCCGTCGTGGCGCGGGAGCGCGGGGCCCGTCCGGGCCACGGAGTGCGGTGGGAGCGTCGGTACGCTCCGCTGATCGCCGCGGTGCTGGTGCTGCCCGGGCTCGTCCTGCCGTACGTCAACGGGTCCGTCCTGCAGCCGGGTTCGTTCAAGAAGCTGCCGACGTACTGGGAGGCCACGGCCGACTGGCTGAAGGAGAACTCGCCGGAGAACCGTGCCCTGGTGGTCCCGGCGACCGCGCACGGCGTCTACACCTGGGGCTCTCCCATCGACCAACCCCTCGACGTGCTCGCCGAATCCGCCTGGGCCCAGCGCGACTACGTGCCGTTCGGCACGGCCGGGAACCGGCGCGTCATGGACGCCGTGGAGCAGGCCCTGCTCACCGGCGCCGCGATACCGGGCCTGCGGGACTTCCTGGGCCGGGCCGGACTCCACTACGTCGTGGTCCGCAACGACCTGGACCCGGACCAACTCGGCTACGTGCCGACGCCCACGGTGAAGCGGGCCCTGGAGCAGTCCGGCTACCAGCGGGTGCAGGGCCTCGGCCCGGTCATGACCGCCGGACGGATCGCGGACGACACCCCCCTCCAGATCGAGGGCCTCTACCCGCAGCAGCGCGCGGTGGAGATCTTCGCACCCGCCGACGGCACCGCGGAGCCCGGCCGGGCCGGAATGTACGCCGCCGCCGACACGGCCGTCGTGTCCGGTGGACCGGAGTCGCTGCTGCCGCTCTCCACGGACCCGTCGCTGCGCAACCGGCCCACCGTGCTGACCGGCGACGAGCACCCCGGCGTCGAGCGGCCGGCGCTCCAGGTCACCGGTGACGGACTGCGGCGCGCCGACACCCGGTTCGGCCTGGTGAACACCAACACCTCGTACACGTACACCGAGAACGAGCGCAACCACGCCGACAGCATGCAGGACCCGGGCGACGCTCCGCGCCAGATCCTGCCGAGGAAGGGCGTCGAGCGTCAGACGGTCGCGGAGCTGCGCGGGGCGCGTGAGGTGACGGCGTCCTCCAGCGGCAACTGGTTGCTCCACCTGCCGCAGTACGATCCGGTGAACGCCTTCGACGGCAACCCGAACACGGCGTGGGCCGAGGGTTCGCCCGGCAGCTCGAAGGGCCAGTGGCTGCGCATCGCGTTCGACGGGAAGCAGCAGATGCCGTCGTCGCTCCAGGTGACCCCGCTTCCGCAGGACGGGGTGCGGGCCGCCGCGACGCGGGTGAAGGTGGAGACCGAGAAGGACAGCGTGATCAGCACGCTGGCGGCCGACGGCAAGACGCAGAAGATCGCCGCGCCGCCCGGCGAGACGAGCTGGCTGAAGCTCACCATCCTGGACGCGGTGCCCGACCGGCCGGGGCTGATCGGCGCCGGGTTCGCCGAGATCTCCGTCCCCGGCGTCACCGTGACGCGGATGCTGAAGCTGCCCACCGACGGCGCGGGTTCGAAGGCGCCGGCCGAGACGGTGTCGCTGCACCGGCCTTCCGACCCGGGCGGGCTCTCGCCGGCCGGCACGGAGTCGGGCCTGCACCGCTCCTTCACCACCGGCGCGGCCGGAGCGCACGACGTCGAGATCAGCGCGGTGCCGGTGCCCGGCGAGGAGCTGGACAGGCTGTTGTACCGGGTGGCGCCCGAGCAGCGGCGGCAGATCGTCGCGACCGCCGACTCCACTTTCGGGTTCGGCACGGAGTTGTCGGCGCGGAACCTCACCGACGGCGATCTGACGACCGCCTGGATCGCCGGGGCCGAGCCGGTGATCCATCTGAAGTGGCGCGGCATGAAGGCCGTGGACTCGCTGGTGCTGGCCGGCGCGGGCGGGCTCTCGGCCCGGCCCACGAAGATCGAGATCAGCTCCCCGCACGGCGCGGCGACCGCCAACGTCGACGACAACGGGTGGGCCCGGTTCGACCCGATCACGACCAACCGGCTCACCGTCAAGATCACCCGGACCGCGCCGGTGACCCTGTACAACCCGCTCGCCGACGACGATCTCCAGCTCCCCGTGGGCCTCACCGAGCTGCACGTCCCGTTCCTCGCCAACCACCGCACGAAGCAGGCCGCCGCCGACCGCCCGTTCGCCTTGGCGTGCGGCGAGGGGCCCACCCTGGCGGTCGACGGCACCCTCCACGCGACCAGCGCGAAGGGCACCGTCAGGGATCTCCTGGAGCGACGCCCCGTCGACGTGACGCTCTGCCAACAGGGATCTCAACAGCCGAAGTTGGCACTCGACAAGGGCGAGCACCAGGTCGAGGCCGGGGACGCGGGCCCGCTCGCGATCACCGGTGTGACCCTCACCCGGGGCAACCCGGCAGCGCCGGCCGCGAACGGCCGGGACCTCACCGTCGGCGACTGGCAGCACGACCGCCGCGAAGTGTCCGTCGGCGCGGGCGCCGCGTCGTACCTCACGACGTACGAGAACTTCAACGACGGCTGGAAGGCCACGCTGAACGGCAAGGAACTCGAACCGCTCCGGCTCGACGGCTGGCAGCAGGGCTTCGAGATCCCCGAGGGCGAGGGCGGCACGGTCAAGCTGTCGTACGAGCCGACCCGGACGTACGAGATCGGGCTGGTCGTCAGCGGCGTCGCTCTGCTGGCACTCATCGGGCTGGTGCTGTACCGCAGGCGCGAGGAGAACCCCGAGCGCACGGCCGGGAACGCACCCGCGCCGGTGCCGAACGGGCCGGGGACGGTCCTTGGCCTGGCGGCCGTGACCCTGGTGGCCGTGGTCGTCGCGGGCTGGTTCGCGCTGCTCGTCCCGGCGCTCGCGCTGGTCGCCTGGCGGCGGCACGCACTGCTGGTGCCGATCGCGTTCGCCGCGATGGCGGGGGCGGGGATCGCGGCGGCCACCGGCGCCGGCGAGGCTCCGGCCGCAGGGGCGGGCGCGTTCGGACACGTGGCCCAAGTCCTCGCGTTCATCGCGCTGTTCGCGGCCCTGGTGACCGTCGGTGGCCTCGGACGGTTCGGGCGGACGCCCGAGACCGATTCCGGCTCCGGATCCGGATCGAGCCCTCAGTCGAGCGCCGAGGACCCGGGTGCGCCCGCGCCCGACGCATCGGCACACCCCGGGAAGTCCGGTGCCCCCGGCACTCCCAGAGGTGACGTCCAGTGACGGCCCTGGACGGGTCCGTGCGTCGCACGCCGGCCGCGCGGCCCGTCCTGGTGCCCTTCCCCGTCGTCGACGAGGTCGAGCGACACTGCCTCCAACCGGGAGAGCCCGAGTCGATCCACATCGAGGTCCGGCTGCCGGGGCGGGTGGATCCGGCGCGGCTGCGGCGGGCGTTCGCCGAAGCCCTGCGCCGCCACCCGCGCGCCCAGGTGCGCCAGGCGCCCGGCCCCTGGTACCGGCGCCGCTACTTCTGGGAACTCACCGAGGGGCCGGACCCGGGAGTGGACGTGGTGACGGAGCCGGATCCGGAACCCGAGGCGCTGGAGCGGGCCAGGGAGCGTTGCCTGGCCTCCGCTCCTCCACTGTCGGCGGCCCCGCCGATCAGGGTGGAAGTCGTCGACGATCCGGAAAGACCCGGCAGTACGGCCCTGTTCCTCACCGTGAACCACACGGCGCTGGACGCCCCCGCGGCCCTGCGGGTCCTCGCGACGGCCGCCGAGCTGTACGGCGGTCGGCGCGCCGCGCCCGCGGCGCCCCCGGTCCGCACCCCTCCCGGGGGTCGGGCCGCGGCGCCGCCGGGGGCGCCCCCTTGGGTGCCGCCCGCCCGCGTGGCGCGCGGCACCCCGCCCGGCGGCCCGGGCAACGGCCTGCTGGTGGCCGACCTGGCCGTACCGCGCCGCCCGCCCGGCGCCGCGTACACCGTGAACGACCAGCTCCTGGTCGCCACCGCGCTGACGATCGCGCACTGGAACCGGGAGCACGGCGCCCCACCGCGCCCGATCCGGATCACGATGGTGGTGGACGACCGGCCGCGCGGCGCAGCCATGCCCATCGGGAACGGCACCCGGCTCGTCGACGTCCCGTTCACCGTGGCCGAGCTGGCGGCGGGCGAGCGCGGGCTCGCCGGGCCGGACCCGGACGCCACGGGCGCGCTGCTGCGCCGGACGGCCGACCGCACCCGCGTCCTCAAGGCCGTACACCGTCCCCAACTCGGCTACGGCGCCGGCATGTTGACGGCTCCGGTGCTGCCGGTCGCGTGGCGCGCCGCGGTGGCCCGCGGTCTGCGGCGGGCGGCGGGGCCGTGGGCCTCCACGACGCTGCTGAGCAACATGGGCCGCCTCGCGTACGCACTGGACTTCGGGGACGCGGGCCGCGCGGACGCCGTGTGGTTCTCGGCACCCGCCCGGATGCCCCGGGGGCTGAGCGTGACGACGGCGTCCACCGCCGGGCGGCTGCACCTCGCGCTGCGCTGGTCGAAGGCGCTACTCGCCGCGGAGGACGGAGCGAAGCTGCTGGAGCGGTTCGAGCGGTGCCTGAACGCGACGGAGACCGCCACGGCCGGCACCGGCGGGACGACGGAAGGCGGCTCGGGATGACGGCGACGGCCAGGCCGGGCACGGACGCCGAGTCCCCCGGCGCGACCACCGGGGCCGCACCCCGGGGACTCCGGGACTTCTACGAGAACCCCGCCGTGCCCGTCGCCTCCGGGGACGCCCGCAGCTTGCGGCAGGCCCGGATGCTCGCCGCCGCGCTCGGCCCGGCCGCCGCGCGACCCGCCGTCGTCCTCGACGTCGGCTGCGGCGACGGCACGGCGGCGGCCACCGCGGCGCCGCTGCTCGCCGGCCACCGCGTCGTCGGCGTCGACTGGTCGCAGGACGCCCTGCGCCGGGCGCGTACCCGGCTCACCGACGTGGTGCGCGGCGAACTCGGCGCCGGACGGCTGCCGTTCCGGTCCGGCGCGGCCGACGCCGTGCTGTTCAGCGAGGTGATCGAGCACCTGGTCGACCCGGACAGCGCCCTGGACGAACTGCGGCGCGTACTGCGCCCCGGTGGTCATCTGATGCTCTCCACCCCGAACCTGGCCGCCTGGTACAACCGGGCGCTGCTGCTCGCCGGAGTCCAACCCGTCTTCTCCGAGGTCAGCCTGCGCGCCATCCACGGCCGCCCCGGCAGCGAGGTCGTCGGGCACCTGAGGCTCTACACGGCCCGTGCGCTCAGGGAGTTCGTGACCGCGTCCGGCTTCGAGGTGGTACGAGTCGCCGGCGCGCCCTTCCACGGGGTGCCCCGCCCGCTGCGGCCCCTGGACCGGCTGGCGTGCGCGGCCCCCTCGCTCTCCTCGATCCTGCTGCTGCACGCCCGGAAGACGTAGGCCGTGTGGTGGGGGGTGGCCGCCGCACTGTTGGCGAACGTGCTCTACAGCACGGGGTTCGTCCTGGAGAAGCGGGCGCTGGGGAGCATGCCCGCCATCTCGGTGCGGGAGCCCGCGCGGCTGCTGCGGCTGGTCCTCGGGAACGTGCAGTGGATCGGGGGCGCGCTGGCACTGGCCGCCGGCTTCGGGGCGCAACTCGTCGTCTACCGGACGCTGCCGATCGCCGCAGCGCAGGGCATCTTCGTCGCCGGCCTGGTGCTGCTCCTGCTGCTGTCGGCGCGGCTGCTCGGCGAACGGACGTCGGGGCGGGAGCGGCTGGCGATCGGGGCGGTCCTCGGTGCCCTCGTGATGGTGGTCCTCTCCCTGTCCCACGACACCGACACCGTCGGCAGCGATGCGCCGGTGCCGATGATCCTGTTGGTCTGCGCGCCGACGCTGGCGGTCGGGACGTGGCTGTACGCCGTCGCGGAGCGCCGGGCTCGGCGGCGGCACCGGAAGCCGGCGACGGGGGTCGACTACGGGATCGCCCTGGGGCTGCTGTACGGGGTGAGTTCGCTGGCGATCAAGGGGCTGTCGGGTCTACTGACCGGCCTGCTCGACCGACCCGGTGCAACGCTGCTCGGTGTGCTGGGTTCCCCGTACCCCTATCTCCTCCTGTTCACCGGTGCGTTCGGACTGGTCATGTCGCAGGTGGCGCTCCAGCGCTGCCGGGTCTCCCTGGTCGTGCCCGTGTGTACGACGGTGTCGAGCGTGTTCACCGCCGTTCTGGGCACGTTCGCGTTCGGCGAGGCGCTGCCCGACGATCCGGTGCGGCTGGCGCTGCGGGTCGCGGGGACCCTGCTGGCCGTCTCGATGCTCCTCGCGATGCCGAAGCACGATCCGCCGGAGCCGGCCGGCCCACCGCCCTCGAAGACAGCCACCAAGGAGCTGACCGCCCGTGAACCCCGATGACCCGCTGCTCCGCATCCTCGTCTGCCCGCTGGACAAGGGGGAGCTGCGGCTCGTGCTGTCCGGCGCGGACTCCGTCGCCGCTGCCGCACCAGCCGGAGAAGACTGCGGCGACGGCCTGTACAACCCGCGGTTGCGCCGTCTCTACCCCATCGTGAACGGCGTTCCGCAGCTACGTCCGGCGTCCGGGGTCCCGGTGTCCGACGAGGACCACGAGAGGCTGACGCGCTAAGGGCTGTCCCGTAATCCCCGGCGGGCGCGCGACGACAGCTACGGCACCTCGCTGCGTTGTCGGATCGCCCGAATACGCCCAGTATGAGGACGACCCTCCGCCTTGCGATGCACCGCATCTGACGCCGCGCGCTGATCCACCGGGGATTACGGGACACCCCTTAGCTTGTTTTTTATCTACCAAGATCTTCCGGGCTTGCCGATGGCTTTGAGGGTCTCGGGTCGTTTGACGGTTTTGCCGACGTCGTAGCGGGGTGCCCGGTGTCTGTTCTTGGCGCCGGGTGGCCGTCCGGGGCCGGCGCCTCGGGGTTGGGGAACACGGGCCGGGCAGGCGAGGTGAGCGCGGATGTTCCTGAACCCGCGGCGGACCCGGGCCGGGGTGAGCCGGCCGGATGCGGCGGGCTTCTCCCAGGGCCGGCGGAGGTCCGCAGCCAGCGGCCGAGCGAGCCGGAGCTGGGTGTGGACGACGATCAGGATCCAGGCCCAGCGGTCCGCGGCCTGGGGAGTACGGAGTCTCGGGGTGGTCCAGCCCAGGGTCTGCTTCGCGAACCGGAAGGTGTGTTCCAGGTCAAAGCGGCGGAGGAATGCCTGCCAGGAACGGTTCACATCGTCCTGGGTGGCGCCGGTCTTGGAGGACCACAACCACACCGGTGGGGCCTCCCGGTCCTTCGATAGACGCTCGACCTTCAGCCGCATCAACGTCCCCTCGACCACGGGGAGTTCACCGTCGTGGTCGAGCCAGGAGGAGCGGTGGGTGAGCCGGGGGTGGACCCGGTCCCACGCCTGGGTCTCGGCCTTGCCGTAGTTGGTGGTGTCGGTGACCGTGGTGATCGCGGGCTCGGGCCAGGTCTCCGGCTTGGTGAAGCGAAACTCCGGTCCGTGCTTGGGCGGTCGGCCGTTGGTCCCGGGCATCCGTGGCGGCTTCGGCAGACGCATGACGCGGTCGGAGCGAACCCGGCCCACCAGCTCGACCGGCAGGTCGCGTAGGACCCAGGCCAGGCGGGTGACGTCGTAGCCGGCATCGCTCACGATCACGATGTGCGGGTCCCCGTCCTGCCACTGACCAGCGGCGATGAGCCGCTCAACCACTCCTCGGAGCTGGGCGGCGGTGACCGCGGTCGCGTCGTCGGCCGGGCCGAGCCGGACCGCGTCCAGGATCGCGGTCCAGGACGTGGCCCCCGGCTCCAGCACGGCGACAAAGGAGTAGGGCCAGCCCGGGATGAACTGTGAGGCCGTCTTCGCCCGGCCGTAGACGTGGCAGAACAGGCGCTCCGCCGAGCACGGCGCGTCCGGGCGAAGCCACGGCGACACATCGACCGCCAGGACCAGGCGCCCGCCGTCGAAACGCGGCAGCGACAGTCCGGCCAGTACGGTCCGCAGCCGGCCGACGTCGATCCGGCCACGGTTCAGGCCGCCGTACATCGCTCCGTGCCCACGACGATGCTCGGGCAGCAGCGTCAGGTCCACCGGGGACTTCACCGCACCGTCCGCAAGCAGCACCGCGTCGGCCAGTTCGAACAACTCGTCGCGCCGGGCGGTCAGACACTCGTAGAACTCTCCCCGGAAGCGTGACGCTTCCCCGAACGCTTCCCTCCGGACAGCATCAGGCAGCAGACTCACCTCACGGCCTTCGTCGTGGTCACATGCACCTTGGTCGGAGCACATGATCAGACGAAGGCCGCCCCCACGTCCGGCGAACCCCCAGGTGAGCGACCCAGTACGAGACGCCGTTCGAAACTGGAAGAAAAAGAACAAGCTTAGGCCGTGTCTTCGAAACAGCGCCGTCCGCCCGCAGGGCGATGCCCGCGCTGATCCGGGCGGAGATGAGGTACCGCCCGTCACGGACGTGGAGGGCGTCCGGTACGTTGCGCGCCCGGGGACGGCGGCGGGCCAGCGGCTCGACGCGCCGACGGGGTAACGGGCGCGGTGTCGCCGGTGGCCTTCGGGCGGGCGGTGGTTTCGGGCCGTCCTAGGAGTCGATCGCCCCGTCAGCACCGTCCCGCTGCTCTTCGGCCAGCAGCGGGAACAGCCGGGTGACCGCGGCCACGGCGACGGCGTTCGGCGGGCGGGTGGCGGGGTGGGCCTCCCGGTCGCGGTAGCGGGCGAACAGGCCGCGGACGGAGGTCGCGAGTTCGGCTGCCTCCGACGGGGTGAGGTGCAACACCGCGCTGAAGGACTCGTCCTGCTGCCACTCCGCCGGCGCCTGGTCCCGGTGGGCCAACCAATGCTGGTAGCTCTCGTCCTCCAACCCGCGGGTGAGGGCGGTGAACTCCTCCGGCTCGTCCGCGCCGGTGGAGTGCGGGGCGTCCCAGCGCAACCGCCACGGCCGGGCCCGGCCGCCTCGTTGCGGCACTTCTTCGATCAGGCCGTAGCGGGCCAGTTGGCGCAGGTGGAAGGAGCACAGGCCGGAGCTGTGCCCGAGGCGGGCGGCGGCTTCGGTGGAGGTGAGGGTGCCAGCTTCGGCGAGCAGGTCGAGCAGGGCGACCCGGACGGGGTGGTCGGGCAGGAGCCGACGGGCCCGGTCCCGTAGGGCGTCCGCGGCCTCGACTCGACGGCTTCCATCGCTCATTTTGCAAAGTCTGCTACTTTGCAAAGCTCTTGGCAAGCCGTCGGGCCTCGCGCCGGTGCGGTCCGGCGGCTGAGTCGGCGTCTGGGAGAGGGAGTTGATGGATCGTGACTGTTGGGTTCGGTGACACGGCACGGGACCGCCGGGTACGGGTGCAGGGCAGGCCCGTCGAGTCCTACCCACGGCTCGCGCCGGAGGTGGAACGGGGCGAGCCGCGCAGGATCACCGTGGTCGGGGAGGACGTCTTGCACCGTCGGTGCCGGGAGGTGACCGAGTTCGGCACGGCCGGGCTGGCGAAGCTGATCGACGACATGTTCGCGACCAACCAGGTGGCGGAGGGCGCAGGGCTCGCCGCCAACCAGGTCGACGTGGACCTTCAACTGTTCGTCTGGGACATCACGGACGAGTGGGGCGTGCGGCACGTCGGGCACATCGCCAACCCGGCCCTTGAGGACGTGTCCGTGGACGACCGCCGGCTGGTGGAGGAGGCCGAAGGGTGCCTCTCCGTTCCCGGCCCCTACCGCATGGTGCCCCGTCTCGACCGCGCCGTGGTCCGGGGCCGCGACAAGGACGGCAACCCTCTGGTCATCGAAGGCAGGGGGTACTTCGCCCGGTGCCTCCAACACGAAACCGACCACCTGCACGGCCGGCTGTATCTGGACCGGCTCGCGCAGCGGGAACGCAAGGCCGCGCTGCGGGAGATGCAGGACTCCCAGGACAAGGTGTTCGCCCGGCGCGCCGCGACGGCGAAGCGGCTCGGGAAGTGACCGCCGGCGGCCTCACCCCTCGGCTCGGCCCAGGGCGTCGAGGTACGCGGAGAGCTGAGCGGCGGCGTACAGCTGGGCCGTTCCGCGGGACCTGAGGTCGCGGCGCCACTGCTCCAGCGCCCCGGTGAGCGCCGTGAGGCTGCCGGCTTCGCGGAGCTGACCGAGCACCGTGGCGACGGTGGCCAGCGGCTGGCCGCCGCGGCGCAGCAGGTGTGCCAGTTCGGCGTCGCGCACGTCGAGCGCGAGGTACTGGCGGTGCTTGGTCCGCGGGTCGCGGTGCGGGGTGAGGACCCCGGCGCGTTCCCAGGCCCGCAGGGTGGCCGGGTCGAGCCCGAGGTGGTGGGCGAGTTCACCGATGTTGTACGGGGTGCGGAGGGCGGTCGCGGCGTCCGGGGCGGTGGCTTCGAGGTGGGGGAGCGCCGCTTCGACGGTGCGCAGCGTGTTGCGGTCGCGGGCCAGCAGCGCGTGCCCGGCGTCGATGTGCTCCAGCGCTTCGTCCAGTTGACCGCTGGTGACGGCGCGCATGATGCGGCGGCTCGTCGCGTGCCCGAAGGCGGGGACGAGCGCCAGGTGGGCCGTGAGCCCGGCGGCGTGCGCCGCGGTGTAGTTCCGGTACCCCGACCGGCTGCGCTCGGCGGGCGGGATGATGCCGACGTCCTCGTAGTTGCGGACCGTCTGTGGGGAGAGGCCGTGCTGACGAGCCACGTCGACTGGTCGCATGTGACCTCCGTTTGAGGGTTTCGGGCACCGCAGTCAGAAACCGTCGTCCAAAGTTTCAACCGAGTGTTCAAGAATACAATTCAGGAACATGGCACAGAGCACGCATACCGTTTCCGGGGACTTCGACCTGACGATGGAGGAGTTGCGCGCCGTCGCGCGCTACGTGGTGTGGCACGCGGAGGACGTCCTGGCCGTCTTCGAGCGGGCCGTGCCCGACGACTCGCGCCCGCGCGCGGCGATCGACGCGGCCTGGTCCTTCATCAACGGCGCCGACAGGACCAGGTTGCAGCGCATGACGTCCGTCGAGGCGCACCGAGCAGCCAGGTCCGCGCCCTCGGAGGCCGCCCGGCTGGCCGCCCGGGCCGCCGGTGATGCCGCGTCGGCCGCGTATCTGCACCCCATCTCCCAGGCCAGCCAGGTCGGCCACATCCTGCGCGCCTCCTCAAGCGTCGCGCGCATCGCCGAGTTGCAGGCGGGCGGTGACCCGGCGAAGAGCGATGCCCTGCTGGAGCGGTCGCGGCAGCGCGCCACGCCGGTGCTCATCGACGTGCTGCGCCGCTACCCGCCGGCGGCCGGCGGCAGCGATCGGGTCGCCCGGCTGATGTGCAACCTGGACCGTTCGCTGCGGCAGGGCCAGGGCCAGGGCCAAGGCCAGGGGGCGGGGGCTGGCGGCCACCGACCGCCGTCGCGCACCACGGAGAGCCGCGCCCGTGTGCCCGAGAAGGAGCGTGACGTGTGGCGGAGCGGACACCGGGGGCTGTGGCACTGAGGTCGCGCCTCGGAGTCGCCAGCCCGTCAGGCCCCGGGGCGCTGCACACCTTCGCCCGCTTAGTTGTCGTGCGGAAGTGCAGAGGAACGCGACGCGGCGATGCTGGGGCGCCGTGCACCCGAATCGGAAAGCCGTGGGGATTCGCTGAAGGTCCCGAAGGTGATTCGGCGCAGAAGAGCGTCAGCCCGACCGCCCCGGGGGCAAGTCCGGGTGCGGTCGGGCTGGTGCGGGAGGCGGGGCTCAGCCCTGGGCGTCCGCCCGCTCCGACTCGCCCGCTTCCGCGGCCTCGGCGGCTTCCTTCGCCGCCATCTTCTTCGCCGCTGCGAGGCTGGTGATCGTCGTGATGATCAGGACGCCGAAGATGACGCCCAGCGAGACCGGCAGGGAGATCTCCGGCACGTTCAGGTCCGTCGTCTCGTGCAGGCCGTGCAGGACCAGCTTCACGCCGATGAAGGCGAGGATCACGGACAGGCCGTACGACAGGTGGACCAGCTTCTTCAGCAGGCCGACGATGAGGAAGTAGAGCTGTCGCAGACCCATCAGCGCGAAGGCGTTCGCCGTGAACACGATGTACGGGTCCTGGGTCAGGCCGAAGATCGCCGGGATCGAGTCCACCGCGAAGAGCACGTCCGTGACGCCGATCGCCAGCATGACGATGAGCATCGGGGTGGCCAGCCGCTTGCCGTTCTCACGGATGAACAGCTTCGTGCCGTGCCACTGGTCGGTGGAGGGGATGCGCTTCTCGATGGCCTTCATCAGGCGCCCCTCCTCCCAGTCCTCTTCCTCTTCGCCGGCCCGGGCCTCCTCGATGAGCTTCCAGGCGGTGTAGATGAGGAAGGCGCCGAAGATGTAGAAGATCCAGGCGAAGGAGTTGATCGCGGCGGCACCGGCGGCGATGAACACCGCCCGCATCACCAGCGCGATCAGCACCCCGATCATCAGGACGCGCTGTTGGTAGATCGACGGAACCGCGAACTTCGCCATGATCAGCACGAAGACGAAGAGGTTGTCGACGCTGAGCGACTTCTCCGTGACGTAGCCGGCGAAGAACTCACCGGAAGCCTGTCCGGTGCCCCAGATCATCAGGCCGATGCCGAAGAGCACGGCGAGGACGATCCAGACGATCGTCCAGATGCCCGCCTCCTTGATGGAGACTTCGTGCGGCTTCCGGCCGCCGATGAAGAAGTCAGCCGCGATGAGTGCGCACAGTCCCACAATCGTGAGCACCCACATGGTCGTTGAGACGTCCAACCTCGGTCCCTCCCTTAGGCGTGAGCGGCCAACGGTACAAGCCTGACTAAGGGATGGTAAAGCTAAGGTCAAGAATCCCAGGTCGTGGCTGAGTTCGCGGGCCCGAGGGGCGGGGCGTGCCGTGGCGGGGGAAGTCGCGGAGGAGGGCCCGGTGGACGCGTCGTGGCGACGTGTCCACCGGGCCCGGTCTCCTCCGCACCCCCGTGACGGAGGGACGTTTCACGCGGACGGCGTGCGCTCTCCACGGGTGCCCGTCAGCAGCCAGCCGGTGCTGCGCAGGGGCAGGGCGCCGGCGTTCTCGTACGGGCGCAGTTGCTCGGTGAGCACCTCGCGCACGCTCTCCCGGGTCCCGGGGCCGAGGCCGGCGAGCAGATGGCGCCCCGGGCCCGAGTGGAGCAGGAAGTCGGCCGCCTCTTCGGCGCTGCGGCCCCAGATGCCGTACACCTTGACGTGTTCGGCCCGTACGTCCTGGAAGCCCGCTGCGGTCAGCGTCGAGACCGCGGTGTCCCGGTCGGCGAGGGAGAACATCCCCGGGCCGCCGGACCTGCCGAAGTCGTGGGTCGGCAGGAGGGCGCCCAGGGAGTGCAGCGCGGTGAGCCATTCGTTCTCCGCCGGCTCGGCGGCGGCGAGCAGGGCGATGCGGCCGCCGGGGCGCAGCGCCTTCGCGACGTTGCCGAACGCGGCGACGGGGTCGGCGAAGAACATGACGCCGAAGCGGCTGATCGCGACGTCGTAGGAGTCGGCGTCCAGCGGGTGGACTTGAGCGTCGCCCTGGACGTACGAGGCGTTGGTGATGCCGGCCTCGGCCGTCCGTGCCCGGGCCAACTCCAGTACGGGGGCGGACAGGTCGATGCCGAGGGCGCTGCCCCGGCCCGCGGTGGCGGCGGCGAGCCGGGTGGTGGCTCCGCCGCCGCAGCCGACGTCCAGCACCCGGTCCCCGTCCTGGATGGCGGCCGCGTCGAGCAGCGGCAGGTCGAAGTTGGCGTTGATGGCGTTCCAACGGTCCTGCTGTTCGGCCCAGTGGGTACCTTCGTAGCCGTTCCACGCTTGGAACTGGTCGGTGTTGGCGACGTTCTGCATGGGGATGCCTCCCGGGCGACGTGGTGGGACACCTAGAATGGGCGCCTGCCCAAACAGTATGGGCGTGCGCCCATACTTGCAATGCCCCATCCCCGGGAGGGACTTGATGTCACCGCGAGGAATCGCGATCCCCGATCTGCGCGAACGGCTCTTCACCGCGGCGGAACGAGTGATGAGCCGGGACGGCACCCTCACCAGCCGGGCGATCACCGAGGAGGCGGGTTGCGCCAAGGGCGTGCTGCACACCCACTTCGCCGGGCTGGACGCGTTCGTCGCGGAGTTGATCCTCGACCGCTTCGCACGGATGGCGACGCACGCCGGCGACCTCCCCGCCCGCGTCGGCACCGGCACCCCGGTGGAGAACCTCGACGCCCTCGCCCGCGCCGTACTGGCCCTGGACAGTGCCGTCGTCGCCTTCTCCCTCACCCGTCCCGGCGCGGCACAGTCCGTGCGCGACGCCTGGCAGTCCGGCGCCCCGGGCTTCGGCACGGTCCAGCGGTCGATCGACGGTTACCTGCGGGCGGAGCAGGAGCGGGGGCGCGTGTCGGAAGGCGCCGACACCGAGTCGATCGCGCTCGCCCTGGTGGGCACCTGGCACCACCTGCTGATGACCGGCGCGGGCGGGCCCGACCCCCTGGAAACCGTCGCCCGGATCATCCGCGCCCTGGTTCCCGCCCCTTGACCGGCCGCCGCTTCGGCGCCCCGCCGAGGCCGGGGCGAGCCCCCTGATCCGGCTGGGTGAGTGCCGCTGCTCCCGGCGCACCCACCACGCCTGATCGGCGGCGGGCTCAGCCCCCGACGTACCGGGCCAGGTGCTCCCCGGTGAGGGTGGAGCGCGCGGCGACGAGTTCGGCGGGGGTGCCCTCGAAGACGACCCGGCCGCCGTCGTGGCCGGCGCCGGGGCCGAGGTCGACGATCCAGTCCGCGTGCGCCATCACCGCCTGGTGGTGCTCGACCACGATCACGGACTTCCCCGAGTCGACGAGCCGGTCCAGCAGCCCGAGGAGCTGCTCGACGTCGGCCAGGTGCAGACCGGCGGTCGGCTCGTCGAGCACGTACACCCCGCCCTTCTCCGCCATCTGCGTGGCGAGCTTCAGCCGCTGCCGCTCGCCGCCCGACAGGGTGGTCAGCGGCTGGCCGAGGGTGACGTAGCCGAGCCCGACGTCCGCGAGCCGGCCCAGGATGCGGTGGGCGGCCGGGACGCGCGCATCGCCGGTGCCGAAGAACTCCTCGGCCTCCGTCACGGACATCGCGAGCACCTCGCTGATGTCGCGCCCGCCGAGGTGGTGTTCGAGCACCGCCGCCTGGAACCTGCGGCCCCCGCACTCCTCGCAGGGGGTGCTGACGCCCGCCATCATCGCCAGGTCCGTGTAGATCACGCCGGCGCCCTTGCACTCGGGGCAGGCCCCCTCGGAGTTGGCGCTGAACAGCGCCGGCTTCACCCCGTTGGCCTTGGCGAACGCCTTGCGGATCGGGTCGAGCAGCCCGGTGTACGTCGCCGGATTGCTCCGTCGCGAGCCGCGGATCGGGCTCTGGTCCACCGACACCACGCCCTCGGCCCCCGCCTGCTGCGGCAGCGCACCGTGCACCAGGGAGCTCTTGCCCGAGCCGGCGACGCCGGTGACGACCGCGAGCACCCCGAGCGGGACGTCCACGTCGACGTTGCGCAGATTGTGCTGCGCGGCGCCGCGGACCTGGAGCGCACCGGTGGGCCTGCGCACGGTCTCCTTGACCGCCGCCCGGTCGTCGAAGTGCCGGCCGGTGACCGTACCGCTGGCGCGCAGGCCCTCGACGGTGCCCTCGAAGCAGACGGCGCCGCCCGCCGTGCCGGCGCCGGGGCCGAGGTCGACGACGTGGTCCGCGACGGCGATCGTCTCCGGCTTGTGCTCCACCACCAGCACCGTGTTGCCCTTGTCCCGCAACCGCAGCAGCAGGCCGTTCATCCGCTGGATGTCGTGCGGGTGCAGCCCCGCGGTCGGCTCGTCGAAGACGTACGTGACGTCGGTGAGCGAGGAGCCCAGGTGGCGGATCATCTTCACGCGCTGCGCCTCGCCGCCCGACAGCGTCCCCGACGCCCGGTCCAGCGAGAGGTAGCCGAGGCCGATCTCCACGAACGAGTCCAGGGTCTGCTGGAGCGCGGTGAGCAGCGGCGCAACCGACGGCTCCCGCAGCCCGCGGACCCACTCCGCGAGATCGCTGATCTGCATCGCGCAGGCGTCGGCGATGTTGATCCGCTTGACCTTCGACGACCTGGCGCCCTCGTTCAGCCGGGTGCCGTCGCAGTCGGGGCAGGTGGTGAAGGTGACCGCGCGCTCCACGAACGCCCTGACGTGCGGCTGCATCCCCTCCTTGTCCTTCGACAGGAAGGACTTCTGGATCTTGGGGATCAGCCCCTCGTAGGTGAGGTTGACGCCCTCGACCTTCACCTTGGTGGGCTCGCGGTGCAGGAAGTCCTGCATCTCCTTCGCGGTGAAGTCGCGGATCGGCTTGTCCGGGTCGACGAAGCCCGACTCGGCGTAGGTCCGCACGGTCCACCAACTGTCCGACTTCCAGCCGGGGATGGTGAAGGCGCCTTCCGAGATCGACTTGGAGTCGTCGTAGAGCTGGCTGAGGTCGATGTCGGAGACCGCCCCCCGGCCCTCGCAGCGCACGCACATGCCGCCGGTGCGGGTGAAGGTCTGCTTCACCGCCTTCTGCGCGCCGGCGCCCCGCTCGACCGTGATCGCGCCGCTGGCCCGGACCGACGCGACGTTGAAGGCGTACGCGGCGGGCGGGCCGACGTGCGGCTTCCCCAGCCGGCTGAAGAGGATGCGCAGCATCGCGTTGGCATCGGTGACGGTGCCCACCGTGGAGCGGGGGTCGGCGCCCAGCCGCTGCTGGTCGACGATGATCGCGGTGGTCAGCCCTTCGAGCACGTCGACCTCGGGCCGTGCAAGCGCGGGCATGAAGCCCTGCACGAAGGCGCTGTACGTCTCGTTGATCAGCCGCTGCGACTCCGCGGCGACGGTGTCGAAGACCAGGGAGCTCTTGCCCGAGCCGGAGACGCCGGTGAACACCGTCAGTCGGCGCTTGGGTATCTCGATGCTGACGTCCTTGAGGTTGTTCTCGCGCGCCCCGTGCACGCGGATCACCTCGTGGCTGTCGGCGGCGTACGGTGCGGACGGCTGCGCGGCGGTCCTCTTGGCCTTGCTCATCGTGTCTCCATCCGTAGGGCGCTGCCGCCTCGGCGGTCTCCCTCGGCGTCGTCTGCTCGATCCGGCCGACCTGTCGCCGCGGTCACCCGCATGCTCCGCCAGCGGCGGACAAGTATGGCAATCCGCTTCTTATCCGCCAAATCGGGCAAGATCGTTTGATGGGGTCGGGTCTGCTGCGCCAGGTCGTGCGATCACGCTAGGTCCGCTGCGGTGACCTGCGCTTCTTCGATCCTGATCGATCCGGGTGGGGGGTCGCGAAACCCCGGATCGACGCGGTGGCGGGGAGTAAGGGCGGGGTTCCGGTCGTCGCTCGGACGTTCGCCCGACGGCTAGCAGTAACGATCACGCCGGCAAACCCGACACGGCGGAAGTTCACTGCATCGAGGGAGCCCGAAGCCGCCCAATGGAGCAACGGGCTCGGCAGCCCCTACGGTTCTCATGGATCTGGGACGGAACGATCTTCCCGGGTGCCTGTTTCCTCGACCACCCCCTCGCCGTGCACCCCGTCGTTCCCTGAGTCTGTCCTGTTCATCCATTTCATCCACTTTCGTTCCGCTGTTTCCTCTGTTCCTCATGTCACTGACTGACACGTGCATGCGTCGAACGCTGCACTCGTGAAGGAGAGCCCTGCCCGATGACCGTGGACACCAGCCCGGAGCCGCTCCAGGAGCCGCAGCCGCAGAGCAGCCTCAGCACCGCGGCTGCCCGCAACCTGGCCACCACCACCAAGTCCGCCCCGCAGATGCAGGAGATCACCTCCCGCTGGCTGCTCAAGATGCTGCCCTGGGTCGAGGTCTCCGGCGGCACCTACCGGGTGAACCGCCGGCTGACCTACACGGTCGGTGACGGTCGCATCGAGTTCGTCCAGGACGGCGCCGAGGTCCGGGTCATCCCCCGCGAGTTGGGCGAGCTGTCGCTGCTGCGCGGCTTCGACGACGTGGACGTGCTCACCGAACTCGCCGGCCGGTGCGTCCAGCGCGACTTCAACGCCGGCGACGTGCTGGTGGAGCGCGGCACGCCCGCCGAGCAGATCCACCTCATCGCGCACGGCCGCATCGAGCAGATCGCCGTCGGCCCCTACGGCGACGAGAGCGTCACCGGCGTGCTCGCCGACGGCGACCGGTTCGGCCAGGACGCGCTGGTGGACCAGGAGGCCACCTGGGACCACACCGCCGTCGCCAGGACCGCGGGCACCCTGCTCACCCTCTCGCGCACCGACTTCGCCGCAGTGGTGGAACGTTCCCCCGGCCTCCAGGCGCACCTCCAGGACTTCCGCACCCTTCCGCAGCAGCGGCAGAACCGCCTGGGCGAGGCGGAGATCGCCATGTCCGCCGGCCACACCGGCGAAGCCGCGCTGCCCGGCGCCTTCGTCGACTACGAGCTGAACCCCAGGGAGTACGAACTCTCCCTCGCGCAGACCGTGCTGCGGGTCCACACCCGGGTCGCCGACCTCTACAACAAGCCGATGAACCAGACCGAGCAGCAGCTCCGGCTGACCATCGAGGCCCTGCGCGAGCGGCAGGAGCACGAGCTGATCAACAACCGCGAGTTCGGCCTGCTCCACAACGCCGCCTTCAACCAGCGGATCCAGACCCACTCGGGCCCGCCCACCCCGGACGACCTCGACGAACTGCTGTGCCGCCGCCGCGGCGCCAAGTACTTCTTCGCCCACCCGCGGACGATCGCCGCCATCGGCCGCGAGTTCAACGCCCGCGGGCTGTACCCGAACCACGTCGACGTCGGCGGACAGCAGGTCCCCGCCTGGCGCGGCGTACCGATCCTGCCGTGCAACAAGATCCCCATCACCAAGGAGAACACCAGCTCCATCCTGGTGATGCGCACCGGCGAGGACAACCAGGGCGTCATCGGCCTCAACCAGACCGGGCTGCCGGACGAGTACGAGCCGGGCGTCTCGGTGCGCTTCATGGGCATCGACGAGAAGGCGATCATCTCCTACCTGGTCACCACGTACTACTCCGCCGCCGTTCTCGTGCCCGACGCCCTCGGCGTGCTGGAGAACGTCCAGATCGCCCGCAGCAACTGAGCGGAGCGCCCATGAGCACCGAACCCCTCAGGCGCGTCCTGGGCGGACCCACCGGCCTCGGCACGGCGGGCCTGTACCCGGGGCGGCGCGCGGAGCCGCAGTCGCCGCCCCCGGCGGACGGACCGGGGCGGCCGCCGGCCGGCAGCCCCGTCCCCGGCCTCTACCACCACCCGGTGGAGTACGACCGCGCCCGGGCCGAAGAGGTCGACCGCCGGATCGCGACGTGGGCGATCGACGAGGTCAGGCTCTATCCCCCCGAGTGGGAGGAGCAGTTCCTCGGGTTCGCCGTGGGGCGTTACATGGCCGCCTGCCACCCCGACGCCCCCACGGTCGACCATCTGATGGCCGCCGCACGCCTCATGGTCGCCGAGAACGCGGTCGACGACTGCTACTGCGAGGACCACGGCGGCTCGCCCGTCGGCCTCGGCGGACGACTGCTGCTGGCGCACACCGCGCTCGACCCGCTGCACACCACGGCGGAGTACGAGCCGGCCTGGGCGCAGTCGCTGGAGGAGGACGCGCCCCGGCGCGCCTACCGGTCCGCCATGGACCACTTCCGCCAACTGGCCACGCCCTCCCAGGCCGACCGGTTCCGGCACGACATGGCCCGACTGCACTTGGGCTACCTCGCCGAGGCCGCCTGGGACCAGACGGACCACGTCCCTGAGGTGTGGGAGTACCTGGCCATGCGCCAGTTCAACAACTTCCGCCCCTGCCCCACCATCACCGACACCGTAGGAGGCTACGAACTCCCGGCGGACCTGCACGCACAGCCGGCCCTCCAGCGGGTCATCGCGCTGGCCTCCAACGCCACCACCATCGTCAACGACCTGTACTCCTACACCAAGGAGCTCGACAGCCCCGGCCGTCACCTGAACCTCACGGTGGTGATCGCCGAGCGCGAGCAACGCACCGAACGCGAGGCGTACCTGAAGGCGGTCGAGGTCCACAACGACCTGATGCACGCCTTCGAGGCGGAGGCCGCCGCCCTCGTCGTGGCCTGCCCCGTCCCGACCGTGGCCCGCTTCCTGCGCGGCGTGGCCACCTGGGTCGACGGCAACCACCACTGGCACCAGACCAACACCTACCGCTACAGCCTGCCCGACTTCTGGTAAGGAAGGACCCATCAGTGACCCTGCCCGACGTCACGACCGCCCGTGACACCATCACCATCCCCGCCCCGGCGACGCCCTACCAGGGGGACATCGCCCGCTACTGGAACCACGAGGCCAGGCCCGTCAACCTGCGCCTGGGCGATGTCGACGGCCTGTACCACCACCACTACGGCATCGGCGACGTCGACCACGCGGCGCTCGGCGACCCCACCGCAGCCGACTACGAGCAGAAGCTCGTCGCCGAGCTGCACCGGTTGGAGTCCGCCCAGGCCGAACTGCTCCTGGACCACCTCGGCCCCATCCAGCGCGACGACGTCCTGGTGGACGCCGGCTGCGGTCGTGGCGGCACCATGGTGATGGCGCACCAGCGCTTCGGCTGCCAGGTCGAAGGCGTCACCCTCTCGGTCAAACAGGCCGACTTCGCCAACGGCCGCGCCGGCGAACTCGGCATCGACAAGTCCGTGCGGGCCCAGGTCTGCAACATGCTCGGCACGCCCTTCGACACCGGCCAGGTCGCCGCCTCGTGGAACAACGAGTCGAGCATGTACGTCGACCTGGAGGACCTCTTCGCCGAGCACTCCCGCATCCTCTCCGTCGGCGGCCGCTACGTCACCATCACGGGCTGCTGGAACCCGGTCTACGGCCAGCCCTCGAAGTGGGTCTCGCAGATCAACGCGCACTTCGAGTGCAACATCCACTCCCGCCGCGAGTACCTGCGCGCCATGGTGGACAACCGCCTCGTGCCCCAGACCATCGTCGACCTGACGCCGGCGACGCTGCCGTACTGGGAGCTGCGCGCCACGTCCTCCCTCGTGACCGGGATCGAGGACGCCTTCATCAACTCCTACCGGGACGGCTCCTTCCAGTACCTGCTGATCGCGGCCGACCGCGTCTGACGCCCGCCCGCCGATCCGCACCACCGGCCCGCCCCGCGCTCCGCGGGGCGGGCCGGTCGCGCGGGAGGGACCGCCCTCCCCGGGACGGTCCGGTGGCCGAATCCAACGACTGCCGCATCGTCCACCAGACCGCGCGGTACGGCGCGCTTGGCCAAGGTCGCCCCCCATCTGATCAGTACAGGTGCGGGTTAGTGTGCCGGTGTGAGTTCTCAAGTCGTCATTGGTTTCGGGCCCGCAGGGGCCGCCACCGCTCGTCTGTTGGCCGAAAAGGGTCATTCAGTGCGGGTCATCACCAGATCGGGCCGAACCCCGGAACCGGGAATCGAGCACGTCAAAGCGAACGCCGCCGACGGCCGCAGCCTGATCGAAGCAGCGCGGGGCGCCACCGCGATCCACCACTGCGCCGCACCGCCGCTCCACCGCTGGGCCACCGAATGGGCTCCGCTGACCGCCGCCGCGTGCGCCGCCGCCGAAGAGACCGGCGCGGTCCTCGTCATGCTGGGGAACCTCTACGGCTACGGCCCGGTGGGCGGGCCCATGACCGAAGAGCTGCCGCTCGCCGCGACCGGCACCAAGGGGCGGGTGCGCGCCCGGGCGTGGGAGCACGCGCGGTCCCTGCACGAGCAGGGCCGGATCAAGGCCGTCGAGGTCCGGGCCGGCGACTTCTTCGGCCCCACGGTGACCGACGGCGGGCACCTCGCCGGCCGCGTCATGCCCGCGCTGCTGCGCGGAAAGGCCGTGTCCACCCTGGGCGACCCGAACGCCCCGCACAGTTGGACCTACCTCCCCGACGTCGCCGAGGCCATGGTCGAGGTCGCCGGCGAGGAACGCGCCTGGGGACGAGCCTGGCACTGTCCGACGCAACCCCCGCTGTCCGTCCGCGAGATGGTCGACCTGCTCGCCGCCGAAGCGGGCACGTCCCCGGTCGCCGTACGCGGACTCCCGCCGGCCGTCCTCGGCCTCGGCGCCCTCTTCTCCCCGCTGCTGCGCGAGTTGAAGGAGGTCCGCTACCAGTTCGACCGGCCCTTCGTCGTCGACTCCCGGGCGTACGAAGCGGAGTTCACCACCCGGGCCACCCCTCTCGAAGAGCAGGTCAAGGCGACCGTGGACTGGTGGCGCCAGCGCGAGGGGGCCGCCCGATGAACGTCGCGAACCAGCCCGAACCACGGTTGAGACACCACGACGACGTCGCCGTCGTCGGCATGGCGTGCCGCTTCCCCGGAGCGCGGAACGTCAACGAGTACTGGCAACTGCTGACCGACCCGCAGGCCCAGTTCTCCAAGGTGCCGCGGTCGCGTTGGCGCACCGCGTCCTTCCTCAGCGACGACTTCCGCGACACCTCGGCGACGTACACCGACACCATGGCGCTCCTGCCGGACGTGGGCCACTTCGACGCGGCGCACTACGGCATACCACCGAGACGGGCCAGAGCCATGGACCCCCAGCACCGGCTGCTGATCGACCTCGCGCGCGAGGCGGTCCAGGACGCCGGCTGGGAGGTCGACGGCTTCGACCGCGAGGAGACCTCGGTGATCACCGCGCTCACCGAGAGCGGCTACCGCGAGCTGAGCACCATGCAGATCCGCATGCGCCAGCTCGCCGGCGGCGAGTTCGGCGCCCGCGCCGAGGACCCGCACTGGCGGGCGACCGTCCGCGGCGTCGACGGCCTGCACGGCTCATCGGTCGCCGGACTCCTGCTCAACATGGGCCCCAACACCGTCAGTTCCGTCTTCGACCTGCACGGCGAGAGCTACGCGCTGGACGCGGCGTGCTCCGGCGGACTGATGGCGGTCGCCAACGCCGTGCACGCGCTGCGCGCCGGCCGCACCCGCATCGCCCTCGCCGGCGGCGCCCAACTCGTCCTCGCCCCCGACCTGCTGGTGGGCCTGTGCCGCATCGGCGCCATCTCCCGCAGCGGCCGGTGCCTCCCCTTCGGCGCGGAGGCCGACGGCTTCGTCCTCGGCGAGGGCGCCGGCGTGCTGGTGCTGCGCACGCTGGGCGACGCACTGGCCGCCGGCGACCGGGTCTACGCGGTGATCCGCGGGGTCGGCACCGCCAACGACGGCACCGTCCAGGGCGGCATGCACCCCCAGGCGGCGGGCCAACTGCGCGCACTGCGCCGCGCGTACCGCGACGCCGGCGTCGCACCGGACACGGTGGGGTACCTGGAGGCCCACGGCACCGGGACCGCGGTCGGCGACCCCGTCGAACTGGGCGTCCTCGGCGAACTCCGCGGCGCCCAGGCGCAACCCGCCTTCCTCGGCGCCGTGAAGGCGGTCGTCGGCCACTCGCTGAACTCCGCCGGGATGGCCGGCCTCATCAAGTCCGTCCTCGCGGTGCAGCGGGGCGTCATACCGCCGCAGCCCGACTTCGACCTCGCCGACGGCGGCGCCGCGCTCGACGCCGCCCGGCTGAGCGTCGCGACGAAGCCCACGCCCTGGCCGGGGCGGGCCCAGCCGCGCCGCGCCGGGGTGAGCGCCTTCGGCTTCGGCGGCACCGGCGTCCACATGGTGGTGGAGCAGTGCCCCGCCACACCGCTGCGCCCCGCCCCGGCAGAAGGCCCCCACCTGCTGGTCCTCAGCGCCCGCGACCGGGCCGGACTCGTCAGGTATGCCCGGGAGTTGGCACACACCGTCGCCACCGACCACCCCTCGATCGACCGGGTGGCGGACACCCTGGCGAACCGGAAGTCCCACGCGGAGCGCCTCGCGCTGGTCGTACGGGACGCGGACGACGCCGTCGCCAAGCTGACCGCGGCAGCGGCGGCCGTCGCCGCGGGTCGCGACGGGCACATCGGCCCGGGGCTGACGGTGGGCACCGTGCCCCCGGGCAGCTCGCCGCCCGAGGTCGCCGAACCCCTGCCGGACGCGTTGTCCGCCGAAGACCGTACGGAAGCGCTGACCGTACTCGCCGAACGCGCCACCACCGGCGCCGGACTGCGCCCACTCACCCGGCGCACCCCGCCGTACACCTTGCCGCCCAGCCCCCTCGCGCCGCGCCACCACTGGGTCGTGAACGAGTCCGCGCGCGAGGTCGAAGGGCCCGAAGTCCCACCGGGGGAGCCGTACGGGACAGCGCTCGCGCCCACGCCGACCGGGCACGAGCAGCCGCCTCCCGCCTCCCTGCCGGCCCCGCCCCGGGCCGCGTCCATCGTCTTCGAAGAGGTCTCCCGCACCGGTGTCTTCCCCCGCGCCGACCTGGGCGAAGGGATGAAACTCAGCGCCGACCTCGGCTTCGACTCGCTGATGCTCCAGGAGCTGGAGACCAACATCGGCAAGCGGGTGCCCGGCTTCCAGAGCGAGGAGCTGTACGCGCCCGATCTCACCGTGGCCGGACTGATCGGCCTGGTCGCTCCGGGCCGGGCACTGCCGGCGGCGGACGCCCCTGCACCCCCGGTCGAGCCGCGGGAGCCCGCCGGGCAAGAGTCGGCCGCACCTGAACCCGCCGTGCCCTGGCGGGCCGAGACCGCGAGCGTGGACGACTTCCCGGAAGTGGGGCAGTTCGAACGGCGCCTCGGCTCCATCGTCGACAGCGGCGCGGACTTCCCGTACTTCCGCGTCCACGAGGGCAACATCCGCTCCACCACGGTGATAGCGGGCCGCCCCTACCTGTCCTTCGGCAGCTACAACTACCTGGGGCTCTCCGGCCACCCGAAGGTCAACGACGCCGTGCACCAGGCGATCGACCGCTACGGCAGCTCCGTCTCCGCCAGCCGGGTCCTCTCCGGCGAACGCGACCTGACCGTCCGCCTGGAGCGGGCGCTCGCCGACTTCCTCGGCGTGGGGGACTGTCTGACGCTGGTGAGCGGCCACGCCACCAACGTCACCGCGATCGGGCACCTCGTCGGGGACGGTGACCTCGTGGTCCACGACGCGCTCGCCCACGACAGCATCCTCCAGGGCTGCGCCCTGTCCGGCGCCGCCCGTCGCCCCTTCGCCCACAACGACGTCGACCAGCTCGAACACGTGCTGCGGCGCAACCGCTCCCGGTTCCGACGGGTGCTCATTGCCGTCGAGGGCGCGTACAGCATGGACGGCGACCTGGTCGACCTGCCGGCCGTCATCGAGCTGAAGAAGCGTTTCGGCGCACTGCTGCTGGTCGACGAGGCGCACAGCATCGGCACCGTCGGGCAGCACGGCCGGGGCGTCGGCGAGTTCTTCGGCGTCGACCGCGGCGACGTGGACCTGTGGATGGGCACCCTCTCCAAGGCGTTCGCGAGCTGCGGCGGCTACCTCGGCGGCTCGGCCCGCATGGTGCGCTGGCTGCGGCACACGCTGCCGGGCTTCGTCTACAGCGTCGGTCTCACCCCGGCGAACGCGGCCGCGGCCCTGGCCGCCACCGAGCTGATCCTCGCCGAGCCGGAGCGCTTGGCAGCACTGCGCCGGAACTCCGAACTCTTCCTCAGCTCGGCCACCGCGGCGGGAATCGCCACCGGCTCCAGCGCCCACACCCCGATCGTGCCGTGCATCCTCGGGGACTCGGCGCGGACGCTGCGCGTCGCGGACCGGCTCTACGAGCGGGGCGTCATCGCGGACCCGATCTTCCACCCGGCGGTGGAGGAGGGGCTGTCGCGGCTGCGCTTCTTCGTCACCAGCGAGCACCGGGAGGACGACGTGCGACGGGCGGTGGCGGTGCTGGCCGAGGAGGTGGCCGCGGCGACCGGCCGATGAGCCGTCACCCCCGCCGCCGCGCATCCGCACGTACGCCGCCCGCCCTCAGATCAGGGTGCGTTCTATCCGGCTGAGCAGGGCGCTGTGCCCGGGGTCACGGCCCCTTTTGGACGCCGTGGCCTCCGGGGCGCCCTGCAACTGCTCGGCGCCGCCCAGTCGTTGGGCGAGCAGATACGCGATGATCTCCGCCTCCTGCTCCTGGACGTTGTCGTAGCTCGCGCGCAGCAGCATGTCGCGCACGATCTGCGGGTCCAGGTTCGGAAAGAGGAGCCGGGCGGCGTCCTCGTCCAGCCCGCCGGCCCCGCGGTGGCAGCAGATGATGTGTCCCAGCTCGTGCAAGATGATGTGCTCCTGATGCGCGCTGGTGGTGTTGGCGTCGTAGAAGATGAGGTCCTCGTCGCGGGCGGCGACCCACATCCCGCACGGGTGGGTGGACGGCATCGGCATCGGAACGAGCGTGATCGGCCGGCTGCGCACCTCGCCGAGGTGGCGACAGAGCTCCGCCACGTCGGAGACCTCCGGCAGGTCGAGCGCGGCGATCCGCTGCGCACCGGCCTTGCGGAGCTTCTTGAGCTGGCTGCGGCGCGCCCGGTCCTGCTCGGACGGCCGGTCCTTCTTGACGCCCCTCAACGCGCTCACTCCGGGGCGGTGGAGTCGGTGACGGGCGGCAGGCCCTGCAACTGTCGGTACTGGTCCATGATGGCGGTGATGGCCTGGAGGTTCTCCTTCTTCATCCCGGCCGCGCGCATCGCCACCGCCCGGACGCCGGACTGCCGCAGCGCTTCGATCGCGGCGAGTTCGCCGAGCACCGACTCGGCGACCTCGTCGTCGAAGAAGTAGGCCACCGAGACGCCGAAGAATCGCGCCAGGGCGGCCAGCAGGTCGGGTGAAGGATTGGACCGCTTCCCCGTTCGCAACTGCGACAGATACACGCCCCCGACCTTCAGATCGGGGTTCGTCCGCTTCAGCTCCTCCGCCACCTCGGCGTTGGTCCAGTGCTTGCCCTTGGGGCGGACCGTCTTGAACAGGTCGTCGAGGCGCACGGCGAGCAGGGGCCGTTCGTCGTCAGTCGCGGTCATGGTGAATGGTCCTCCCGTCACCTCCTCGGCATAGCCCTTGGCTATATAGCAGTGTCACAGATTAGCGGTCGGTTGACAATTGGGCGGGATTTTGCCAACGTTGGAACCCGCCGATAGCTGACAGCTAACTTGGATCACGGGGGTGCCCGGTTGGCCTGCTCAGTGGCGTCGGACCGGTCCGACCCTCGGGGGATGGGTCGGGTCGGTCCGGGTGGAAGCCATCCGCCCGGCGAAGTGCAACGCAACGGGGGAGACACGGGGGAGGCCCGCCCGGTTTGACGGGGGATGCAAACCGGGCGGGAGCTCTCAACCTGCCCTGCCGAGCTTACTGTAGGCCGATGCGACCTGGGTGAGCCAGGCCACCTCTGCGGAGAAATTGTCCGGGTCCCGGTCGTCGAAGTCGCCCGCGTCCTTGTTGTCGTGCGGCATGGTGCCGGCCCGCTTGGCGTGCAGCGCCCGTCTGAGCTGCGCCGCTTCGGTGAACGCCTGCCGCGACTCCTCGCTTGCACCCGGTTCCGGACCGTCGGCGGCCCGGTCCGTTCGGTCGATGTAGGGGCGCAGATCTCGCCACCCGTCCCGTATCTCCACCACCCGACGGTGCAGCCGGTAGTCGAGGTCCGACACCGAGGCCGACACCGAAGCCCCCGGTGGCTCCAGCGCGATGTCCGGCGAGGACTCGTACAGGTCCCGCCAGAGCGGATACAGCGCCCGGTACGAACGGTAGGTGCGCACCCACTCCAGGGACCGGGCCGCCGCAGGGCCCCACGAGGAGTTCGTCAGGCTGAGCGAGAGGATCGCGATGCCCGCCGCGCTGAACACGTTCGAGGCGAGCGCCCACGCGCCGATGTCGACCCCCGCCGCGGCCGTGAGGATGTTGACCGTCCGCGCCGAGCAGTAGAGGAAGAGGACCATCGCGGCGACCGACAACATCCGCAGGGCCTGCCGCAGCGAGGCGTTGTCGGTCAGCCGCGCGTAGGGACCGCACTGGCGGAAGATCGTCACGCACGGCACCGCCTGGGAGACGATGAACGCCAACAGGTAGACCAGGACCAGCGGTTGGCCGCTGCCGGTGTCGAAGTCCGACGAGGGCCGACCGGGACCGTCGGCGAGGAAGAACAGCGCCGTCAGCGCCGCGTTCAGGGCGATCCCAATGATCACCCAGTAGCGCGACTTGCGCCGGGCGTCCTCGTCGGCCGCCGCCCAGCGCAGCAGGATGATCTGCGCACTGACGCAGAACGCGACCGCGGACAGGTGCATGCCGAGGATCGCGAGGTTGCCGACGCCGAGGAAGCTGTCGCCGCCCATGGCGACGGCGCCCATGGTGAAGGTGAGGCACTGGAGCACCAGGGTGGTGATCAGTGCGCGGTACGCGCTGTCCTGCCAACTGCGCCTGGCCTGGGTCAGCCGGTAGACGAGCGCGGCGTACGAAGAGAGTGCTGCGATGACGAAGCACAGGGTTCTGATGGTGTTCACTGCCTGATTTCCTACCGGTGCCGCTGGTGCGGCGAATGATTCAGTCGGTCTGCGCGCTCACGGGCGCGTCCAGGGGCACTTCCAGACCGATGCCCTCGGCTGCCACCGCGATGGCGTGGTCGAAGTACGCGACCTCGTCGCTGACGCTGTCGTGGGTACGGCTGAAGACCTGGAACACCAACAGCCCGACGAGGCTGCTCCACAGCGCGATGCCGCGTTCGAGGAGGTCCGAGTACGGTGCCGGCGGGGCGCCGCCGAACAGTTCCTCGGCCGCGGGCAGCAGCAGCGGCGGACCCGGCAGGGTGCGGCGCGGCGGGGTCAGTTCCCCCGCCTCCAGCGCGGACAGCACGATCGCCGCCAGGACCGCAGGCGTGCGGGAGGCGGGCGGGACCGTGTCCTGGGGCGCGTGGTAACCGGGCACCGGGGAGCCGTAGATCAGGGTGAAGTCACCGGGGTTGGCGAAGGACCAGGCGCGCAGCGCGCGGGTGGCCGCGAGCAGTCGCGCGCCCGCGGACGCGCCGGCTTCCCTGGCGGCCTCGTCCGCCCGCTCCATCTCGGCCGCGGACGCGTTGTACGCGTCGATGACCAGCGCGGTCAGCAGGGCGTCCCGGTCGGGGAAGGCGTCCGTCACCTCGGCGACGGACACGTCCCCGCCGTGCGCCACGGCTTCCGGCGTCAGCGCTGCGGCCCCCACCTGCACCAACTGGCGCCGCGCGGCCTCCTTGACCCGTGTCGCCGGGGTCACGGCGTCATCGTTCGAACTCATTGCGGAAACGTCCATGCGGGAACCGTACCGGGCCGTCGGGCCGGCTGGTGCGGGGTCGTCGGAGCCGTGGACCGCTTCGGGGACGGCGGCTCGCGTCGGCCGCTCCGAGGTTTTACCGAACGGTCGACCAAGGCCCGGCGCGACTCGGGTAGCTTCCCTGGCATCCACCGAACGTGCCGCGGGCGCCTGCTGTCGAGCGGCGCCCCTGAGAGGTAGGCCATGGGCCCGATCAACGTCTTCGAAGCGGCAAACGCACTGCCGGACGCCTGGAGTTCCCGGCTGCTGGGGCAGGTGGGGACGGCCAGCGTCAAGGTGCTGCGGATGGACGAGAAGCCGGTGGAGGCCGAGTCCCACGGCGCCGCCGAGATGCTGTTCGTCCTCGTCGGGAAGTTGGAGTTGGTGGTGGACGACGTCGCGGTGACCGTCGGCCCCGGCGGGGTGTACCGGATTCCGGCCGGCGCGCGGCACTCGGTGCGCCCCGGTAGTTGGGGCACCCTGGTGATCGTCGAAGTGCCCGGGGCGTAGGGCGCACGGAGCGAGCCGACGAAGCAGGCTCCCGGAAGGACGGAAAGGGATCGAACATGGTTGCTGTGCACGGAGGGAGCGTGGACGTCCGTACGCCGGACGGCACCGCCGATGCCTACTTGGCCCACCCCGACGGTGGCGGACCGCACCCCGCGGTCCTCGTCTTCTCGGACGCCTTCGGGTTGCGGGAGCACGTACGGAAGATGGCGGACCGGCTGGCGTCCCACGGCTACGCCGTCCTGGTGCCGAACCTCTTCCACCGGCAGGGGCCGGCCCCCGTGGTCGCCCTGCCGGACTTCATCGACGGCCCGCGGCGCCGAGAACTCCTCGCACAACTCCTCCCGTTGATCCAGTCGCTCGGCCCGGAGCCGGCGATGCGGGACGCCGGCGCCCACGTGGACTGGCTGCGGGACTCCCCGCTGACCACGGACGGGCCGGTCGGCGTCGTCGGCTACTGCCTGGGCGCCAACCTGGCGCTGCGCACCGCCGGCACCTTCCCGGACCGCGTCGCCGCCGTCGCCGGCTTCCACGGCTCGAACCTGGCCGCCGACGACGAGCAGAGCCCGCACCTGCTCGCGGGCGCCATCCGGGCCGAGGCGTACTTCGGCCACGCCGACCAGGACCGCGCCATGCCGACCGAGCAGATCGACCGGTTGGAAGCAGCGCTGGAATCGGCGGGCGTACGCCATCGGACGGAGGTCTACCCCGGCGCGCACCACGGCTTCACCCAGGCCGACACCGACGCCTACGACCGCGCGTCCGACGAGCGCCACTGGTCGGAGCTGATCGACCTGTTCGACCGCGCGCTCAAGCAGCGGAACTGACGGCCGGGCGCGGGGGAGCGGGGGCTCACGGCCCCCACTGGTCGAAGGCGAGCTTGGTCACCAGCAGGAGCACGACGCTCAGCAGCACCCCGCGGACGAATCCGCTCCCCTTGCGCAGCGCCATCCGTGCGCCGACCGTGGCCCCCAACAGGTTGAACACGGCGAGGACGGCCGCCAGTTGCCAGATCACCGCGCCCTGGAAGGCGAACATGACCAGGGCGCCCGCGTTGGTGCACACGTTGACCACCTTCGCGGTGGCCGAAGCCGCCACCAGGTCGAGGTGGAGCACGGCGGTGAGGGCGAGCACCAGGAAGGTCCCCGTACCCGGCCCGAACAGCCCGTCGTAGAACCCGATCCCACCGCCGACGACCACGATCGCGGTCACCTTCCGCGCCCGGGTCACGGCCCGCCGCCGCTCCTCGGGGAGCGTGCCGAACCCGGGGCGCAGCAGGACGAACGCGGCGACTCCGAGCAGCACCACCATGATCACGGGCCGGAGCACCGCACTGCTGATGCCGGCCGCGAAGAACGCCCCGCCCATCGATCCGGCGAGCGCCGCAAGGCCGATCCGTGCGGCCGTGCGGACGTCGATCGTCGCCCTGCGCAGATACGTCACGGCGGCGCCCGTCGTCCCCACGATCGCCACCGCCTTGTTCGTTCCCAGGGCGTGTGCGGCGGGGGCCTGCGGCAGGCCGAGGAGGAGCGCGGGGAGCAGCAGCAGTCCGCCGCCGCCCACCACCGCGTCGATCCATCCGGCCGCCGCGGCGGCGACGGCGAGCAGTACGAGCGTGGTCAGCGATATGTCAGGCACGGCGTGACCTTAGGTAGGAGATCGGTGCGCCGTCCACCGACCTTCGGCAGGCCCTTGCGCCAGGCGCGGTGCTCCGTCCTGCGAGGCCGACCGCTTGGCCCTGGTGCGTCTGGGCGAAGCCGCGGTTTCCCTGCGGGGTGCGTTGGTGTCTGCGGCTCGGTGGGGGCGTTTGCGCAGTTCCGCCCCCTGTGACCAGAGGGCGTGGGGAGGTCTCAGCGCCACTGGACAAACACGCCGTAGTCCTGCGGGAGTGTTGGTCTGCGCGGGTGCGTCGTGGCTGGTCGCGCAGTTCCCCGCGCCCTTAAAAGCACTGGGGTCCCCCGGGCCCTGTGGGAGACGGGGGCGGAACTGTGCGACCAGCCACAGACGGGGCGCAGGCGCCCTCACCGAGCGAAGGGGCGGGGCCTCGCGGGCGCGTGGCCTACGGCTCGCTCCGGTCGCCGGAGGCGGCGACGCGGGGAACAATGGTGGAAGTTCGGGCACTACGTGCATATCGACGCGGCGAGTGCCGGGTGCGCGGTGGTGCACCGCGCCGGTGCGCGCCGGAGGGATGATCGACGTGACGACTTCGCCCTTCGGGTCCGGCGACCCGTTCTCCGACCTGTTCAACCGCTTCTTCGGGATGAGCCCGGCCGCTTCACCGCCGGCGGTGCAACGCGTCCCCATCGGCCGGCTGCTCAGCGACTCCGCGCACGAACTGCTGGCCGCGGCCGGCGCCCGGGCGGCCGAGGACGGGTCCGACCTGGACACCGGGCACTTGCTGTGGGCGGCGACGCAGGTGCCGGCCGGGCGACAGGTGCTCCAGCAGGCGGGCGTGGACCCGGACCGGCTGGCCGGGGACGTCGCCAGGACGCTGCCCACCGGCGGCGGCGACGTCGAGCCCTCCCTCACCCCCGCCGCGAAGCGCGCCCTGCTCGCCGCACACGCCCGCTCCCAGGCGACCGGTGCGTCCTACATCGGCCCGGAGCACGTGATCGCCGCGCTCGCGGACGACCCGCGGTCCGGCCTGGCCGGTGCCCTGCGCTCCGAAGGCGTGGCACCGGGGGCGCTGGCCGGCGCCGCGCCGCAGGGCGGACCGGAGCCGGCCGGCGGCGGCGACACCCCCACCCTCGACCAGTACGGCCGCGACCTCACCGAGGAGGCGCGCGGCGGCCGGCTGGACCCGGTGGTCGGGCGCGCGGAGGAGATCGAGCAGACGGTCGAGGTGCTGTCGCGGCGCACCAAGAACAACCCCGTCCTGATCGGCGACCCCGGCGTCGGAAAGACCGCGATCGTCGAGGGGCTGGCCCAGCGGATCGTCGCCGACGAGGTGCCGAAGGCGCTGCGCAACCGCCGCGTCGTCGCCCTCGACCTGCCGGGCCTGGTCGCCGGCTCGAAGTACCGCGGCGAGTTCGAGGAACGTCTGAAGAAGGTGATCGACGAGGTCACCGCGGCCAAGAAGTCCGTCGTCCTCTTCATCGACGAACTCCACACCGTCGTGGGAGCCGGCAGCGGCGGCGAGGGCGCCATGGACGCCGGGAACATCCTCAAGCCCGCGCTCGCCCGCGGGGACCTCAGCGTCGTCGGCGCCACCACGATCGACGAGTACCGCAAGCACATCGAGAAGGACGCCGCGCTGGAGCGCCGGTTCCAACCGGTGATGGTGCCCGAACCCACCGTGGACGAGACCGTCGAGATCCTGCGCGGGCTGCGCGACTCCTACGAGGCCCACCACCAGGTGCGCTTCACCGACGAGGCGCTGGACGCCTCCGCCGCGCTGTCCGACCGGTACATCAGCGACCGCTTCCTGCCCGACAAGGCGATCGACCTCATGGACCAGGCCGGTGCACGCGTGGGGCTGCGGTCGGTCGGCGGGTCGTCCGGGCTCAGCGACCTGGAGGACCGGCTCACCAAGCTGCGGAGGGAGAAGGACGAGGCCGTCAGCGCCGAGGACTACGAGCGCGCCGGGGAACTCAAGGGGCGCCTGCGCGACGTCGAACGGGAACTCGCCGAACGCGGCGAGGAGCGCGAACAGACCGCGAGCGTCACGGCGGACGACATCGCCGAAGTCCTCTCCGCCCGCACCGGCATTCCCGTCTCCCAGCTCAACGAGACCGAACGGGAACGGCTGTTGAAGTTGGAGGACGCCCTGCACGAACGCGTCATCGGCCAGGACGAGGCCGTCACCGCGGTCTCCCAGGCGGTGCGCCGGGGCCGGGCCGGCATGGGCGACCCGGACCGCCCCACCGGCAGCTTCCTCTTCCTCGGCCCCACCGGTGTCGGCAAGACGGAGCTCGCGAAGGCCCTCGCCGAGCTGCTGTTCGGCGACCCCGACCGCATGGTGCGGTTCGACATGAGCGAGTTCCAGGAGCGGCACACCGTCTCCCGACTCATCGGCTCACCGCCCGGGTACGTGGGGTACGAGGAGGCCGGCCAACTCACCGAAGCGGTGCGCCGCAAGCCGTACAGCGTCGTCCTCTTCGACGAGGTCGAGAAGGCGCACCCGGACGTCTTCAACCTGCTGCTCCAGGTGCTCGACGACGGTCGGCTGACCGACGCCCAGGGGCGCACGGTGGACTTCCGCCACACCGTCGTCATCATGACCAGCAACATCGGTTCGAAGACGATCCTGGACCACCACGGAGAGGTCGACGAGATCCGTGACGAGCTGATGGCCGAGCTGAGGGCGCACTTCAGGCCCGAGTTCCTGAACCGGGTGGACGAGGTCATCGTCTTCCACGCCCTGACCCGGGCGGACCTGGTGCGCATCGTCGATCTGCTGCTGGCGGGCACCAGGCGCCGGTTGCACGCCCAGCACGTGGACCTCGACATCACCGAAGGCGCCAAGGAACTCCTCGCCAACCGGGGCTACCAACCCGAGTTCGGCGCCCGGCCGCTGCGCCGGACCATCCAGTCGGAGCTGGACAACCGGCTGTCGACGATGCTGCTCGACGGCACGCTGAACCCGGGCGACATGGTCCTCGTCGAAGCCCGCGACGGCGAGTTGACGCTCTCCTTGAAGGAGAAGGAGGAGCCGGGGCGCGAAGAAGCCGACGCACCGGCGGCTTAGGCCGTACGGGCGCGGGGTGCGAGGAGCGCGGTCAGCAGCGCGGGCACCAGGATCAGTACGAACGTCGTCCCGTACGCGACCAGCGGCTCCGACGCCAAGCTCTGGGCCAGGGTGAACGCCGCGGACGCGACGCCCAACACCGCGATCTGCCCCAAGTTCTGGGTCGTTTGCAGAGCGCTGCTGGCGTACCCCTGGCGGTCGGGCGGGCTGTGGTTGAGCGCCAGCAGGGTGACCGAGGGCGCGAGCATCCCCATGCCCGCCGCGGCGACCACCAGCGAGACCGCGGCGGCCTGCGCCGGGACGAAGCGGAACGTGCTCGCGACGGCGAGGCCGATGGCGGCCGCGAACACCAGCGCGCCGACGGCGACCGTACGGTGACGGGGCCAGCGCACCAGCAGTTGGCCCTGGATCCACGAGCCGCCGGCCCAGGCGAAGGCGGCGCCCGTGAACGCCAGGCCCGTCTGGACGGCCGGGATGCGCCGCTCGGAGTCGAGCAGCAGGGGCACGTACGCCTCCAGGGTGAAGTACGCCCCCGACGGCAGCCCGCGCAGCAGCATCGTCGCCGGCAGTCCGCGCGCGGCGCGCCAGGTGCCGGGCGGCAGCAGCCGGGGCGCGAACACGACGAGCAGCACGACCCCGCTCGCCGTGCACGCCAGATGGAGCGCGTTCCAGCCGGACACGCCGTACTGCCCGAGCGCCGCGCCCAGGCTCACCGCGACCGCGACCAGCAGCGCGGGACGCGGAGCCTTGTCCTTCGACGCGGCGGGCGGCGCGGCGGCGGCCGCGCGTCGACGCAGCACGATCACGACGGCGAGCGCGGGGAGCACGTTCAACGCGGCGAGCCCGAAGAACACCGCCCGCCACGTCCATTCGGCGGCCACCAGGCCCGCCACCGGCGGGCCGATCAGCGAGGGGATGATCCAACAGGTGCTCATCAGCGCGAGGGCACGCGGACGCAGGTGGTCGGGGAAGGAGTGGGCTATGGCGGTGTTGATGGACACCATGACCATGCCCGCGGCCAGCCCCTCCAGGAAGCGCCCGGCCGCCAACTGCCAGACGGAGGTGCTGGTGGCGGAGACCAGCAGCGTCATCACGGCGAGCCCCACGCCGGCGGCGAGGGGCCGCTGGGCTCCCGCCCGGTCGGCCCAGTTCCCGCCCACCACCCCGCCGAGCAGGCTGGCGGCGACGAAGCAGCCCGCGACGAGGGGGTAGAGCGCCACCCCGTCGAGGTCGCGCGCGGCGACGGGCAGGGTGGGCAGCACGGCGAGCGCGGCGAAGCCGATGAGGAACTCCACCACGGCGAAGGTGAGGGTGGTGGAGGCGTACCGCCGCGAGAAGAGCCCTTCCTCGGCGGCCGCGTCGTCGTCTTCCTTGGCCAGGCTCGGTCCGGTCATGGTTCTCCAGTCGCCGCGGTGGGTGTGGGGGGACGGTCCGCGGGCGGGCGTGGGGGCGCCGGGCGGACGGCGATTGCGTAACGTACGACGCGATCCCGTTCATGTGCCAATGATTTTTTTCGCCCGTCCGTGCGGGTGCCTGCGGAGCGGGGCGACGTGGACACCTCCTGCGGGCGCATTGATCCGTGCGACCTGCGCGTGGTTGTCCGCACCCCCTGACGACCTCGCCGATGCCCTGCGGGCGCGTCGGTCTCCGCGCGACCACCCCACCACCGGGCCGCACGGGTCAAGGCACCCCGCAGGGCAGACGCCGCCACCTTGCGGACGGAAGCTGACCGCAACGGTGCCTAGCTTGAGCGCATGGACAGCACAACCTTCCGCATCGACGTTCCCCAGAGCCACCTCGACGACCTCCGCACCCGCCTCGCCGCCACTCGTTGGCCCGACGAGTTGCCGGGGGTCGGGTGGAGTCGGGGCGTGCCCGTCGGGTACTTGAAGGAGCTCGCCGAGTACTGGCGGAGTCGGTACGACTGGCGCGCCCAGGAGGCCGCGCTCAATGCGTACCCGCAGTTCCGCACCCGGATCGACGGGCAGAACCTGCACTATCTGCACGTCCGTTCGCCCGAAGCGGGCGCCACCCCCTTGCTGCTGCTGCACGGTTGGCCGGGGAGCTTCGTCGACTTCCTGGACGTCGTCGGGCCGCTGTCGGATCCCCGCGCCCACGGCGGCGACCCGGCCGACGCCTTCCACCTGGTGATCCCCTCCCTGCCCGGGTTCGGCTTCTCCACCCCGCTGGCCGGACCGGGCACGGGCGCCGCCGCGATGGCGGGGGCCATGGTCCGGCTGATGGCGGGCCTCGGGTACGAGCGGTACGGCGTGCACGGGTACGACACGGGCTCGTGGGTTGCGCCCGAGGTCGGCAAGCAGGCGCCGGAGCACGTGAGCGGCGTGCACATGAACGCGATGATCACCTTCCCCGCCGGCGTCGACGGCGAGATGGAAGGGCTCACGGAAGTGGAACGGCAGCGCTGGCAGGCGATGCAGGACTTCAACGACGGCTACCTCCAGTGCAACGGGAAGCGCCCGCAGACCGTGGCGTACGCGCTGACCGACTCGCCCGTGGGGCAACTCGCCTGGATGGTGGAGAAGTTCAAGGAGCTGACGCACCCGGAGGAGGGCCTTCCGGAGGACGGCATCGAGCGGGACCGCATCCTCACCGAGGTCTCGCTCTACTGGTTCACCGGCACCGCCGGCTCCGCCGCCCAGGTCTATTACGAGGAGATGTCCGCGAACTCGTGGGGTGACGAATCCGCCGCCTGGAGCGCCGACGCCGGCGCCGGCGCCGGCGAGGGCGAGGGCACGTCACAGCCCGAGGCCGCTTGGGGCGCGGCGCCCGGCACCGTACCGACCGCCGTGCTGGTGTCCGCCCACGACGTCACCGTGCGCCGCTGGGCCGAGCGCGACCACCACGTCGTGCGCTGGACCGAGTTGGAGCGCGGCGGACACTTCCTGTCCCTGGAGGAGCCCGGACTCCTCGTCGACGACCTGCGCGCCTTCTTCCGTACGGTGGGCTGACGGGCGGTGGGCTGACGGGGCGGCGCGCTGAGTAGCCGCGGCCAAGTTCAAGGCCCGCCGTCCGGAACGTTCCCGGGCGGCGGGCCTCTCCCATTCCCCGCGCTGAACTCCCCTCCATCGTGCACCCGTCGGCCGCGCATTCCGCCCCCCGCGCCGCCCCGCTTTCTTCGCGCAACGAGAAGAACCCCTTATCGAGGGCCCGTGGCTCCCCGCCTGTTACCTACGTAACTTCATTGGTGGTAACGGAGACACGAAAGGACCCAGCAGATGAGTGCACTGCTTGTCCGAGGCGGGTACCTCTACCCGGCGGACGTCGGGGCGCAGGTCGTACCCGACGGATCCGTACTGATCGAAGGCGGTCGCATCACCGCTGCCGGGCCGACGGCGCAGGTCGAGGCCGCGCTGACGCCCACGACCCGGGTCGGGCTGCGGGTGCTCGACGCCCGGGGCAAGCTCGTGCTGCCCGGCCTGGTGAACCCGCACTGGCACGACATGTTCGCCACCCGCTTCGTGTTCAAGGGCGCGCAGCGCTCGCCCCACGACCGGGACGACAAACCCGCCTTCATGGCCCTGGGCGGGGACATCCAGCAGATATCCACGCTCTTCGACTCCTTCTACGACCAGATCGAGATGCTCACCGCCGAAGAGGCGGTGGCGATCGCCCGCTACTCGATGTGGACGCAACTGCGCTCCGGCGTCACGACCCTCGGGGACGTCGGATCCTTCAACCGCCCCGAAGCCCTGGCGACCGCCGCCCGCGAGTTGGGCATGCGCTGTTCGGTGAGCACGTGGGCCAGCGACGCGGTCTGCGCCCCCGGCGACACCCGCTTCCGCCGCACCCGGGACGCCGACACCGTACTGACCCGCATCGAAGCGCTCCTGCGCGCCTGCGAGCGCGACACCAGCGGACTGGTGCGCGCCCGCCCGACGTCCGTCTACGGCGTCAACATGACCGACGAACTCGGCGCCGGCTTCGCGGAACTCGTCCGGCGCTACGACGTGCCGTTCGCCACCCACGTCGGCGCGCTGCGCAACGAGGTCGAGGTGATGGCCGCGTACCACGGCGCCACCCCCGTGCGCCGGTTCGCCGAACTCGGCCTGCTCAGCGACCGGTTCACGGCCGTGCACTGCGCCTTCGCCGACCGCGAAGAGCGCGCCCTGCTCGTCGACGCCCGCTCCCACATCAACTTCTCCCCGGCCAAGTACGGCCCCGCCGGCGAGTCGACGCTCACCGAGACCCGGGCCATGCCCGAGTTCCGCCGCGCCGGGCTCGACGTCTCCCTGTCCACCGACGGCGCACCCATGCCCGTCGGCGGGATGGCGGAGGCCATGCGCGCGGTGTGGCAGACCTTCAACGAGATGTACGCCGACCCCACCGAAGTCCTCCCGACGGACGCCCTCGCCATGGCCACCCGGCTGCCCGCCAAGGGGCTCGGCTGGTCCGGCGAGATCGGCAGCATCGAACCCGGCAAACAGGCCGACCTGGTGCTCGTGCCGGCCGACGACTGGCGCTACCTGCTCAACACCCGCCCGCTGGAGGGCTTCCTCGCCCTCGGCGGCTCGATGGACGTCGACACCGTGCTGGTCGCCGGCCGGACCGTGGTCCAGGGCGGGCACTGCACCGGCTTCGACGAAGAACGGCTCGAAGCGGACTACCTCCGGGCGATCGGAACCTTCTCGGTGCGCTGTCTCGGAGTCGACCCCGGCCTCGTCGCCGAGCGCACCCGGCGGCGGCACACGAAGGAGAGGGATGACAGATGCGGTACACGACAGCGCTCGTCACCGGAGCGGCGGGCGGCATAGGCGCGGCGGTGGTGCGCCAACTGGTCGCCGAGGGCGCGGCGGTGGCCGCGGTCGACGCCGACCGGGAGAACCTGCAGTCGCTCGTCAAGGAACTCACCGCCGAGGGCCACCGGGTCCACGGCTACCCGGCGAGCGTGGCCGCCAGCACCGAAGTGGACACCGCCGTCGAGCGCGCGGAACGCGAACTCGGCCCGATCGACAGCCTGGTGAACGCGGCCGGGGTGCTGCGCACCGGACAGGCCGCCCAGCTCAGCGACGACGACTGGAACCTCACCTTCGCCGTCAACGTCACCGGCGTCTTCAACGTCAGCCGGGCGGTGGCGCGGCGCATGATCCCGCGCGGCCGGGGCGCAGTCGTCACCGTCGCCTCCAACGCCGCGGTCACCCCCCGCTGGAACATGGCGGCGTACGCGGCCTCCAAGGCGGCGGCGACCAGCTTCACCAAGAACCTGGGCCTGGAGCTGGCCCGGCACGGCATTCGCTGCAACGTGGTCGCGCCCGGCTCCACCGACACCCCGATGCTGACCTCCCTGTGGAACGGCGACGACGCCCGCCGGGTGTCGATCGAGGGCGACGGGCCGACCTTCCGCGCCGGCATCCCGCTCGGCCGGCTCGCCAGCCCCGAGGACATCGCGAACGCGGTCGTCTTCCTGCTCTCCGACCGGGCCGCGCACATCACCCTGCACGCCCTCACCGTCGACGGCGGCGCCGGCCTCGGCCACTGAACCACCACCGCCCGGACCCCAAGCAGCCCCAGCCCCAGACCGATGGAGCACCGATGGCGATCCCGACGATCGAGCCGTACCCCATGCCGGCCGAAGACGAACTGCCCGCGAACGTGGCGCCCTGGACGATCGACCCCGAGCGGGCCGTACTCCTCGTCCACGACGTCCAGCACTACTTCCTCCAGCCCTTCGCCGCCGACCGCGCACCCCTCGCCGACCTGCTGACGAACGTGCGCGCACTGCGCGAGCGGTTCGCCGCGCTGGGCGCACCGGTCGTCTACACCGCCCAGCCCGGCGGCATGAGCGACGAACAGCGCGGCCTGCTCAAGGACTTCTGGGGCACGGGCATGAGCGCTGACCCCGGCCACCGCGCCATCCCCGACGCCCTCGCGCCCGCCGCCGACGACGTGGTGTTCACCAAGTGGCGCCCCAGCGCCTTCTGCCGCACCGGGCTGCTCGACCTGCTCGCCGCCCGGGGCCGCGACCAGCTCGTGATCTGCGGGGTGTACGCGCACGTCGGCAT
Source organism: Streptomyces sp. NPDC017979 (assembly GCF_044328175.1). Taxonomy (NCBI): domain Bacteria; kingdom Bacillati; phylum Actinomycetota; class Actinomycetes; order Kitasatosporales; family Streptomycetaceae; genus Streptomyces; species Streptomyces sp. NPDC017979. The sequence goes on from NZ_JBIRGU010000008.1 coordinate 290,219, forward strand.
CCTGATGACCGCCCACGAAGGGTTCTCGAACGACGTCGAGACCTTCGTGGTGGCGGACGCGGTCGCCGACTTCACGCCCGAGTACCACCGGATGGCGCTCGACTACGTGGCGTCCCGCTGTTCGGTCACCCTCTCCACCGCCGCCGCGCTGACCATGCTGGACGGAGGAGTGCGATGAGCTCCGTACCGCCCTTCACGACCTTCCCCCGAACGACCCGACCGGCCGCGCCGGACACCGCGACCCGCGGCCCGGGGCGCGGACGCCGCCGGACGGGAACGCGGGGCGCCCGCGGCCCGGTGGGCACCACCCGCACCGGCCCCGACCTGCTGGACCTGGTCCTCGGCCCGGACACCCCGCCGTTCGCCCTGCTGCACCGGCCCGGCGCCACCGGGCCCGGCGAGCTGGACCTGATCGTCGGCGAGACGGCGGCGGTGGAGCGGATCGCGGACATCCCGCTGCCGCCCGACGGCGGCCACAGCCGCCACGAGGTGCTGGCCCTGCTGCCGTACCGACAGATCGGCGAACGCGGCTTCGCCTGCCCCGACGACGGCGCACCCCTGGTGACCATGACGGTCACCGCGCAGACCGTGCTGCCCGTCGCCGACGTCGCCGCCCGGCTGCCCGACGTGCCGATCCGCTTCGACGGCGCCGAGTTCGACTCCGACGACGACTACGCGGCCACCGTGCGCCGCATCCTCGACGACGAGATCGGCCGGGGCACGGGCGCCAACTTCGTCATCAAACGGGCCTTCTCCGCCGAACTGACCGACTACTCGCCGCGGACCGCGCTGTCGTTCTACCGACGGCTGCTGGGCCGGGACCCCGGCTCGCACTGGACCTTCGTCATCCACACCGGGGAGCGGACCTTCATCGGCGCCTCGCCCGAACGCCACATCACCCTGGACGCCGGCACCGTGGTGATGAACCCGATCAGCGGCACCTACCGCTACCCGGACACCGGCCCCGACCCGGCCGAAGTGCTCGCCTTCCTCGCCGACACCAAGGAGACCAACGAGCTGTACATGGTGGTCGACGAGGAGCTGAAGATGATGGCCCGGATCTGCGAGTCGGGCGGACGCGTGGTGGGTCCCGCGCTCAAGCAGATGGCCCGGCTGGCCCACACCGAGTACCTGATCGAGGGCCGCAGCACCCTCGACGTGCGGGACGTCCTGCGCGAGACCATGTTCGCGCCCACCGTCACCGGCGGCCCGCTGGAGAGCGCCTGTCGGGTCATCAGCAAGTACGAGCCCGAGGGCCGCGGCTACTACGCCGGCGTGGTCGCCCTGATCGGCCGTGACGCGACGGGCCGACGCTCCCTGGACTCGTCCATCCTGATCCGCACCGCCGAGATCGACGCCGCCGGCCGGCTGCGGATCGCGGTGGGCGCCACGCTCGTCCGGGACTCGGACCCCTACTCGGAAGCCGCGGAGACCAGGGCCAAGGCCGCCGGGCTGCTGGAGGCGCTGCGCGGACCGGTCGGCGCCGGCACCGTCGCCGCACCCGTGCAGGACCTGCGCGCCCACCCCGACGTGTGCCGCGCCCTGGCAGAGCGCAACCGTCCGCTCGCCGACTTCTGGTTCGCCCACCCCGAGCGGCGCAGCCGCCGCGTGCCGGAGCTCGTCGGCCGCACCGTCCTGGTCATCGACGCCGAGGACGCCTTCACCGCGATGACCGCGCTCATCCTCGACGCCCTGGGGTGCGAGGCGACGGTGGTGCGGTACGACGACGAGCGCTTGGAGCGGACCGGGCACGCATTCGACGCGTACGACGCCGTCGTCCTCGGCCCCGGGCCCGGCGACCCGACGGACGGCGACGACCCCAAGATGGCCCGGCTGCGGGAGCTGGCCGGCCGGCTGCTCGCCGGCGCCACCCCCTTCCTCGCCATCTGCCTGGGGCACCAGGCGCTGAGCACGGTCCTCGGCCTCGAACTGGCCCGCCGGGACGTCCCCAACCAGGGGGTGCAGCGGAAGATCGACGTCTTCGGGCGCACCGAACTCGTCGGCTTCTACAACACCTACACCGCCGTCGCGCCGGGCGACCGCTTCGCGTGCCCCGTGCGGGGCGGCACGGTCGAGGTGTTCCGGGCCGCCACCGGGCCGGAGGTGGACGCGCTGCGCGGACCGGGCTACGCCTCCGTGCAGTTCCACCCCGAGTCGGTGCTCACCCGCAACGGCACCGAGCTGATCGGGGACGTCCTCGTCGGTCTGCTCCGGCCGGGCCCGGGAGGTGAGGGCTGATCAGCCGGGCGGGCGGGTCGGGGCCTTGCGGATGCGTCCCCGGGACGGTCCGGGGTGATCGAGGCGAGAAGCAGTCCTCATCGTGGCTGCGTGGTGCCGCCGCCCCGACCTGCCTACGGTGAAACCGGTACCCGAACGGAGAGCTGGCGGCTTGATGATGGAAGAGACCCGTGTGTTCACCACGGTCGAGGATTTCACCGAGTGGATGGAGAAGCACCACCAGAGCGCGGAGGAGGTCTGGGTCGCCCTGCCCAAGAAGGGCACCCCGGTCCCCTCGATCAACCGGAACCAGGCCCTGGACGTGGCGCTGTGCTACGGCTGGATCGACGGCAAGGCGTCGTCGGCGAACACCCCCGACGGCTGGTGGGCCCAGCGCTTCAGCCCCCGGCGGCCCCGCAGCCCCTGGTCCAAGATCAACTGTGCGAAGGTCACGGAGCTGATCGACGCGGGACGGATGCGCCCCGCCGGCCTCGAACAGATCGAGCGCGCCAAGGAGGACGGCCGCTGGGCCGCCGCGTACGACCCGCCGAGCACCGCCGAGGTCCCCGACGACCTGCGGCAGGCGCTCGACGCCGTCCCGGCGGCGGCCACGGCCTTCGCCGCCCTCAGCAAGAGCAACAGCTACCTGATCCTGCTCAACGTCCAGAAGGCGAAGCTGCCCGAGACGCGGCAGCGCAGGATCGCGCAGTACGTCGAACGGCTGGCCGCCGGGGAGCCTCCCCACGGCGGCCGGAAGAAGACCTGACCCCCTCCGGACGCGCACCCCCCGGCGGCGGGACGACTCGACCGAGGAGAACCCATGCGGCCCGCACTGCCACAGATAGGCGACTGGAACGGCATCGAGGAACTGCGCGAACTCCAGCGCGCACGGCTCCCGCAGGTGCTGTCCTGGGCGGCGCGCACCCCCTTCTACCGGGCCCGGCACGGCTCCGGCGCGGCCCCCGGCGCCGGAGCCGCGGCCGGGCCCGGCACCCCGGCCTTCCCCGCGGACGCCGACGCCTTCGCCGCCCTGCCGCCGACCACCAAGCAGGACCTGCGGGACCAGTACCCCTTCGGACTGCTCGCGGTCGAGCGCAGCGAACTGGCCACCTACCACGAGTCCAGCGGCACCGCCGGCCAGGCCACCCCCTCGTACTACACCGAGGACGACTGGGTCGACCTGGCCGAGCGCTACGCCCGCAAGTGGGTCGGCATCACCGCCGACGACACGCTCTTCGTCCGGACCCCCTACGCCCTGATGATCACCGGTCATCTGGCGCAGGCCGCGGCCCGGATGCGCGGGGCGCTGGTCGTCCCCGGCGACTACCGCTCGCTCGCCATGCCGTACGTACGGGTCATCCGGGCCCTGCACGACCTCGGCGTGACCCTCACCTGGTCGATCCCCACGGAGCCCCTGATGTGGGCCGCCGCGGCGCGGGCCGCGGGCCTGTCGCCCCAGAAGGACTTCCCCGACCTGCGGGCCGTCTTCGTCGGCGGCGAGCCGCTGACCCCCGCGCGCCGTCGGCGCATCGGGGAGCTGTGGGGCGTGCCCGTCGTCGAGGAGTACGGCTCCACGGAGACCGGCAGCCTGGCGGGGGAGTGCCCCGAGGGGCGGCTGCACCTGTGGGCGGACCGGGTGCTGTTCGAGGTGTACTCGCCGAGCACCGGGCGCTTCAGCGCCGAAGGCAGCGGCCAGTTGGTGGTGACCCCGCTGTACCGCGAGGCCATGCCGCTGCTGCGGTACAACCTGGAGGACGAGGTCGAGGTCTCGAACGACCCCTGCGGCTGCGGCTGGCACCTGCCCACGGTCCGGGTCCTCGGCCGGTCCGCCTTCGGGCACCCCGTCGCCGGCCGCAACGTGACCCAGCACCAGTTGGAGGAGTTGGTCTTCGACCTGCCGCTCGCGTACGAGGTGCTGTTCTGGCGCGCCCGGGCCGAACCGGACGTGCTGCGGCTGCACTTCGAGGTGCCCGACGAGCACCGGGACGCCGCCGTGCGCGAGCTGACCGCGGCCGTCGACCGCGTGCTGGGCGTCCCCTGCGAGATCACCGCGCTGCCGCCCGGTGCGCTGGTGCCGAACGAAGTGCTCGCGCAGGGCCGGGACGTGGTCAAGCCGCGCAGCCTGCTGGGCCCCGGCGAGGACTGGAGCCAGGCCCTGCACTACCGCTGACCCGACCCGCGGCGATCAGCGCCGTACCCCAGTGCCGTACCCCATTTGTCGCCACACCGGGCAGCCGCACCGCGCCCGTGGGACGGAGGAAGAGCATGTCGCACACCACCACCGGCCGACCCGCGACGGCCACCGCGCCCCCCGAAGGCGGACGTCCGCCCGTGGACCGCGAGCAGATCACCCGACTGGTCTGCGCACACATGGAGACCCGGGCGATCGGTGCCATGGCCGCCCTCGGCATCGCCGACCGGCTCGGCGACGGCGAGCGGCCGGCCGGGGAGCTCGCGGACGAACTCTCCTGCGACCCCGACGCGCTGCACCGGCTGCTGCGGGCCCTCACCGCCCTGGGTCTGGTCAGCGAGGCGCGTCCGGCGCACTTCGCCCTCACCGGGCAGGGCGCCCTGCTGCGCACCGACCGGCCCGACTCGCTGCACTCCTTCGTGCGCATGTGCACCGACCCGGCGATGCTCGACGGCTGGCGCGGTCTGGAGGGGGCCGTGCGGACCGGGCGCCCGGCCTTCGACGAAGCCTTCGGCACGGACTTCTTCACCCACCTCGCCCGCGAGCCGGAACTCAACGACCTCTTCAACGCGGCCATGCGGCAGAACACCGGAGCGGCCGCCCGGATCCTGCCCGCGGCGTACGACTTCGGGCGCTTCACCACGCTCGCCGACGTCGGCGGGGGCGACGGCACCCTCCTGTCCGCGGTCCTGTGCGCCCACCCGGGGCTGCGGGGCCTGCTGTACGACACCGCGGAGGGCCTGGCGCAAGCCGGGGCGACCTTCGCCGCGGCCGGGGTCGCCGACCGCTGCACGACGGCCACCGGCGACTTCTTCACCTCGGTGCCCGCGGGCGCCGACGCCTATCTGCTCAAGAGCGTGCTGCACGACTGGGACGACGTGCGCTCCGAACGGATCCTCGGACACTGCCGGGAAGCGATGCCCCCGGACGGCCGGCTGCTGATCGTGGAACCCGTACTGCCCGACGTGGTCGACGCAGCCGCGTCACCACTGCCGCACCTCAGCGACCTCAACATGCTCGTCAACCTCGGCGGGCGAGAACGCACCCGCGCCGACTTCGCCGCGCTGTGCGCCCGCACCGGGTTCGAGCTCGCCGACGTCACACCGCTGGCGCCGGCCCGCTACTCACTCGTCGAAGCCGTACCCGTCTGACCCCACTGCTGCCCTTCCCTCCCCCCAAGCCGGCCCCCGGGACACCCCGGGGGCCGGCTGCTTTCGTTCCGCGGCCCGCGACGGCCTTCTTCGAGTGACAACCAAGCCTTATCGCGGGCTCATTGCCGCGACTCGGTTACCAACTTAACTTTTTGACTGGTAACCACAGCGCGGTCGCGCAACGGAGTGCTCGGAGGGGACAACGTGACGACCAGGGTCTATCCCGCCTACATCGGCGGTCGTGAGGTAACCAGCGAAAGCGGACACCGGGTGCACACGGTGACCACGCGCGCCATCATCGAGGACACCTTCCCGAGCCTGCGGCTCAAGCGCGACCTCGACCTCGGCAAGGCGGACCTGACGGCCGCGGGCGACGTCGTCGCCGGCGCCTGCGAACTCGCCGACGACGCCATGGTGCAGCAGTCGCTCGAAGCCGCCGCAGCCGCCGCCCCCGCCTGGGCGCGCGTCCCCCTCGCCGAGCGCCTGGAGATCGGCCGGCAGATCGCCCGCCGCCTGCTCGCCCACCGCGAGCCCCTGGTGGACCTGCTGGTCGCCGAAGGCCAGCCCCGCTCCGTCGCCGAAGGCATGATCAGCGGGCTCCCGGAGACCGGCTGGAGCGAGGAGACCCTCCAGTGGTGCGCCGAGCAGATGGCGACCACGCGCCACGACGGCGTACGGGAGATGACGCTGCGCCGGGTGCCCGACGGCGTCGTCTGCCTCAACCCGCCGCAGAACGCCGCCACCGTCAACGCCCTCAACGGCCTCACCGCCCTGCTGTCCGGCAACACCCTCGTCGTGCGCGCCCCCCGCGGCGTACCCCTCAGCTGCATGTACGCCATGCGCGAGGTCGTGGCACCGGTCCTGGAGGACGCCGGGGCCCCCGCCGGCACCCTCAACGCCCTGTGCGGCGCACCGATGCTGGACGCCTGGCTCGCCAGCGAACACGTCGACGACGTCATCTACTTCGGCGGCAGCGCGATGGGCCTGCGCTTCGAGCAGGACTGCGTCGCGGCCCGCAAGAAGCCGATCCTGGAGCTCGCCGGCAACGACTGCTGCGTGGTGTGGCGGGACGCCGACCTCGACGACGCCGTGCAGAGCCTGACGCAGTTCTTCATGAACTCCGGCCAGATCTGCAACGTGCCCAACCAGGTCATCGCCCACCCGGCGATCGCCGACGAGCTGATCGAACGCCTCGTCGCCGCGATGAGCGGAATCCGCCCCGGCTTCCCCGAAGAGCCCGGCGTCGTCCTCACCCCCGTCCTCGGCGCCGACTGGTTCTACGGCTGCCTGGCGGAGGCGCTGGCCCGCGGCGCCCGGCTCGTCCACGGCGGACGCCGACTGGAGGTCGACGGACGCCCCAGCGACACCGGGTTCTTCCTGGAGCCCACCGTGGTCAGGATCGACGGACTGCACGGCGCCCGGAACCTCTCCGTCGTCCGCGACGAGACCTTCTTCCCCCTCCTGCCGATCGTCGTCCCCGCCGCCGGCGGCAGCGACGACGCCCTCTTCGACGAGGTCCTCGCCTTCGTCAACGCCAACGCCTACGGGCTGCGCAACTCCCTGTGGACGAGCGACCCCGGCACCATCGAGCGCTACCTCGACACCGTCACCAACGGCGGCAACCTCAAGGTCAACGACTCGCACAGCGGCTTCCTGCCCTTCCTGCCCAACCAGGGCGGCACCGGACTCACCGGGGGCGCCTTCGGCGAGGCGAGCCACCCCATGCTGCGCACCACCCACCTCCAGGCCGTCAGCGTGATCCGGCCCGGCGGCCCCCGCTGACCCCGCGCACCGCGAAGCCCGCACCCGCCGAACCCGTACACCCCGACAGAAGGCGACCACCCATGCGACCGCGCACGCTCACGGCAGAACTCGACTGCTCGGCCCGGGAACTGATCAGCCGCCTCGGCGCCGACCACGACTTCCCCGCCCACGCCCCCGACATCCTCTCCGTCGACGACGTCGGCGACGGCGCGCGCCGCTGGGTGCTCGCCTTCCGCGGCGGCACCGCCCGATGGGTCCAGTCCACCGCCCCCGCGCCCGACGACACCACGCCCCACCGCATCGCCTTCACCCAGGTCGAGGGCGACTTCCAGGAACTCGCCGGCTCGTGGTCGGCCGTGGACCGCCCCGACGGCGGCTGCACCGCCGTCTACTCGGTGCGCTACCGCACCAGCGTGCCCCACCTCGCCGGCGCGATCGACTCGGCCGTCGGCCGCGTCCTGGTGCGCAGCGCCCACGCCGTGCTCACCGGGATCGCGGGCCCCGCCCGACTGCTCTCCGGCGAACACCACCTGCGCGACCTGCCCCACCTACCGCCATCGGAAGGAGCGACCGGCCATGAGGTTCGATGACGTCTGGATCGCCGGGACCGGCAGCGTCCTGGGCGACCTCGTCCCCATCTCCACCGCCGTCGACGACGGCTCCTACGACCCGCTCGCCGCCGAGAGCACCGGCATGGTCAGCTACTCGCGCGCCACCGCGGCACCCGCCGAGATGGCGGTCGCCGCCGGCCGGCTCGCCGTCAAGGAGGCCGCCGCCCTCGGCGCGACGACCGGACCCGACACCCTCCACCTGCACGGACAGGCCAGCTTCCAGGGCATCGAGATGTGGTCCGCGCCGTGCTGGATCGCCGGCGAACTCCTCGGCACCCGGCTCCCCGAGATGCCCAAGGCCGTCTCCGCCTGGTCCAACGGCTCCATGGCCGCCCTCGACATCGCGGCCAACGCCCTCACCGCCCGCCCCGAGTTGACCACCGCCCTCGTCACCGTCGCCGACCGGTTCGCCCCGCCCGCCGACCGCTTCCACACCTCGCCCGGCATCGTCTTCGGCGACGGCGCCGCAGCCGCCGTGCTCACCCGCGGCGGCGGCCGGCTCCGGCTGCTGTCCCACGTCTCCGAGACCGACACCGTACTCGGCGGACTCTCCCGCGGCGCCGAGCCCTTCCGCACCGCACCGCCGCCGGAGCGCCCCGACATGCGGCGCCGCACCCGGGAGTTCCTGTCCAGCGGCGACGTCTCCCTGCGGGACGTCATCCAGCGGACCGCCGACTGCACCCGCACCGTCGTCGCCCGCGCCCTCGCCGACGCCGACGTCACCCCGGACCGCGTCGACTGGCTGCTGGCGCCCTACGTCGGCCGGACCCTGTACCGCGACAGCTTCGAGCGCCCCCTCGACCTCGCACCCCGCCACACCCTCGCCGAACTCGGCCGCACCATCGGCCACCTCGGCTCGGTGGACCAACTCCACTCGCTCGACCACGTGATCGGCCACGACCTGCTGGAGCCCGGCCAACACCTGCTCCTGATCGGCACCGGCATGGGCTTCACCTTCTCCGCGGCGGTGCTCGCAGCGGACCCCGTCTGACCACCACCTCCAGGGAAGGAACACTCCGATGAGCCCTTTCTCCACCGTCGACGCCTCCGCCGCGGACTCCGCAACCGTCGGCTCCTCCGCCTTCGACGCCCGGATCGCCGCCCTCAACCCGCTGCTCACCCCGGCCGCCCTGCGCGCCGAGGTCCCCCTGCCGTCCGGCGCCCGGCGCACCGTCCTGCGCGCCCGGGAGGACTTCGTCCGGATCCTCCAGGGCGTCGACGACCGGCTCGCCGTCGTCGTCGGCCCCTGCTCCGTCCACGACACGGCCGCCACCCTCGCGTACGCCAGGCGCCTGGCCGACCTCGCCCGGCAGACCGAGGACTCGCTGTTGGTCATCATGCGGGTGTACGTCGAGAAGCCGCGCACCCGCCTCGGGTGGAAGGGGCTCGTCAACGACCCGGGCCTGGACGGCACGCACGACCTCAACGAAGGGCTGCGCCGGGCCCGCGAGCTGATGGTGCAGATCGTCCGCAGCGGCCTCCCGGTCGGCTGCGAGTTCCTCGACCCGTCCGTGCCGCGCTACCTCTCCGACGCGGTGAGCTGGGCGTCCATCGGCGCCCGCACCGTGCAGAGCCAGGTCCACCGACAGCTCGCCAGCGGACTGAACATGCCCATCGGCATCAAGAACGGCACCGACGGCAGCGCGAAGGACGCCGTCGACGCGATCGTGGCCGCCGCGCACGGCCACGTCTACCCCGGCGTCACCGACGAGGGCGTGGCCGCCGTCGTCACCTCCTTCGGCAACCCGGACTGCCACGTCGTGCTCCGCGGCGGCAGCAACGGCCCCAACTACGGCCACCAGCACGTCGCCGGCGCCGTCGACCTGCTCGAAGCCACCGGACTGCCGCCGCGCGTCGTCATCGACGCCAGCCACGGCAACAGCGGCAAGGACCACGAGCGGCAGCGCGACGTCGTCGAGGACGTCGCCGTCCGCGTCGCCGACGGGGACACCGGCATCGCCGGAATGATGGTGGAGTCCTTCCTGCGCCCCGGCCGGCAGGACCTCGTCCTCGGCCGTACGGACCACCTCGTCCCCGGGCTGAGCGTCACCGACGCCTGCGCCGGCTGGGACCAGACGGTCCGGATGGTCGAGCGGCTCGCCGAAGCCGCCGCGAAGCGCTCCGCCCGCACGACCGCGCTCGTCGCGTAGGGATTCCGCGTCCGCATCAGAGAGGAGCCACCCCGGTGGACCAGACGACCACGACCACCACGACCGCCACCGCACCCAGTCCCCACGCGGCCCTGCCGCTCGCCCGCCGCTGGGCGGACGAGCCCGCCCCGCCGCCGCACCGAGCCCCCCTCGCCGTCCCGCCCGCCACGCCCACCGGCGCGGACCGGCGACACCTGGCGACCGCGGCCCTCGCCGCCCTGCTGCACCGCTACACGGGCGAGAACGAACTGCTCGTCGGCACCCCCGACGGCACGGTCGAGTTGAAGGTCACCGGCGATGCGACCGGCGCCGAACTGCTCACCGCCGTCGCCGCGGCCCGCCCGGCCCCCGCGGCGCACCCGCCGATGGCCGTCGTCACCGACGCGAGATCCCCGAGCCCGCCGGGGCCGACCGGGCCCGCGTCCCCGGCGCTGCACGTGCCGGACGCGGAGCCGTCCTGGGAAGTCGCCCTGCCCGGCGGCTGGTTCGACGCCCCCGCCGCCGTCCAGTACGCCCACCACCTCCAGCGGCTGCTGACGGCGCTCGTCACCCAGCCCGACACCGCCCTGCGCGACCTCGCACTGCTGACCGGGGCCGAGGAGCAGCGCGCCCTGGTGGACTGGAACCGCACCGACGAGGCCGTGCCGGCGCCGTTCTTCCACGAGGTGGTCGCCGAACACGCGCGCCGCACCCCGGACGCGCTCGCGGTGGCGCTGCCCGACGCCCGGGTGACGTACCGCGAACTCGACGCGGCGGCGAACCGGCTCGCCCACCGGCTCAGGGCGCTCGGCGTACGGCCCAGGGACCGCGTCGGGGTCTGCCTGCCGCGCGGCGCGGACAACCTCACCGCCCAACTCGCCTGCTTCAAGCTGGCCGTCGCCGTCGTCCTGCTCGACCCGGGCTTCCCCGGCGACCGGGTCCGCTTCATGGTGCAGGACTCGTCGGCCGCCGCCGTCGTCACCCTCGCCGACCACGTCGACCTGGTGCCCGACGACCGCCCGGTGCTCGCGCTGGACGACCCGGAGGAGGCGTCCTGGCGAACCGGGCCCGTCGAGCCGGTCAGCGAACCCGTGTCCGCGGACGACATCATCCACGTCGGCTACACCTCCGGCTCCACCGGCGAGCCCAAGGCCGTGCTCGCCCGCTTCGGTTCCGCCCGCAACCTCATCCACGGCATGCGCACCCTGTGCCGGATGACCGCCGATTCCCACGGCACCTGGCTGGCCGCGCCGGGCTACGGAATGATCCAGGTCGAGTGCTTCCCGGTGCTCGCCTCCGGCGCCACCGTGCACATACCCGAGGCGACGGTCGTCGCCTCCCCGGAACGGCTGCGGTCCTGGCTCCTCGCCGAGGGCATCACCACCACGCTGCTGATGAAGCCGATGGCGGAGCGGCTGTGGGCGCTGCCGTGGCCGAAGGACACCCCGCTGCGCGACATCCGCGTCTGCGGGGAGCGCATCCAGTCCTGGCCGCCGGCCGGTCTGCCGTTCCGGCTGATCAACCTCTACGGCTCCACCGAGGCCACCACCGTCGCCTCCTGCGACATCACGGAGCTGGGACTGAGCCTGGGGGACGAGGGCCGGGCCCGCCTGCTGCCGCCGATCGGCCGACCGATCTGCAACGTGCGGACGTACGTGCTCGACGAAGCGTTCCGCCCCGTGCCGCCGGGCGTGGTCGGCGAACTGTGCATCACGGGCGACGGCCTGTCCGCCGGCTACCTGGACCGCCCCGAACTCACCGGACAGAAGTGGATCCCGAACCCGGTCTCCCCGGCCGACTACCCGGTGCTGTACCGCACCGGCGACATGGCCCGCTACTGGCCGGACGGCAGCATCGAGATCGTCGGGCGCACCGACAACCAGATCAAGGTCCGCGGCAACACGGTCCACCTGGGGGAGATCGAGGTCGTCCTCGCCGCCCAGCCCGGGGTGCGACAGGCCGCGGTGCTCGCCCACCGCGACGCACACGGCGACGTCCAACTCGCCGCCTACATCGAGCCGGTCGCCGGCCGAGCGCCGGTGGTGCGGGACGTCCGCAAGGCGCTCCGGCAGCGCCTGCCGGCGTTCATGGTGCCGTCGGCGTACCTCGTCGGGGACTTCCCGACGTCGACGAACGGCAAGATCGACCGCAAGGCGCTGCCGGAGCCGCCGAGGTCGCGCCCCGACATCGACAGCGCGTACCAGGCGCCGGGCACCGAGACCGAGCGGGCGCTGACCGCGCTGTGGGAGCAGGTCCTGGAGATCGACGGGATCGGGGTGCTCGACAACTTCTTCGAGCTGGGCGGCGATTCGCTGCGCGCGGCGCGACTGACCGAACGGGTCCGCACCGAGTTGGGGGCCGATCTGGAGGTCGGGGACCTGTTCGACCGGCCCAGCGTGGCGCACATGGCGGAGCTGGTCGCCGCCGGCGCGCCGGCTCGGGCTGCCTGATCGGGACCGTACGAAAGGCGTGGCCCCGGAGGAGTCGCCTCCGGGGCCACGCCTTTGTGCCGCGTCCGCTCAGTCCGTGTTCTGCCCGGACAGGACTTCGACGTAGTGCGGGTTGTCCATGATGCCGAGGACGTTGCCGAAGGGGTCGACGACGGTGGCGCCGATGAAGCCCTCGCCGAAGTCCCGCGGCTCCTCCAGCTTCGACGCGCCCATCGACAGCAGCCGCTTGAACGTCTGCTGCACGTCGTCGACGTGCCAGTACGCGACCACCCCGGCCGGACCGGGGTCCGATGACGCGTGCTCGCCCAGCATGCCGACGTACCGGGTGTCGAGCAGACCCAGCTCGTGCGAGTAGTCGCCGATGCGGAACTCCGCGTACTCCGGCCGGTTGAAGTACGGCTCGATGCCGAGCAGTTCGGTGTACCACCGCTTCGCCGCCTCCAGGTCGGAGGTGTGGTACCGGACGTTGGCTACGCCACGTAGCATGTGCGCTCCCTCGGGAATGGTCCAATTGGCCACACAACGCACATCGGGTCAAAAGGTAACGCGGGCATGGCGACATCCCGGTCAGCCGGGCGAAGCCCCGCGTGCTCCTGGGCCTTTTGGACGTGGCCGCGGTAGCCCTGCGGGAGCGTTGGTCTCCACCGGCCGGTGGTCGGTTGTTCGCGCAGTTCCGCCCCCTCGGCCCCAGCGGGCCTGGGGGGACCCCAGCGCTACCTGTGTCGCTTCCCCCGTCGTCCATCTGCGGGCTGGCGGCGGAGGTATTCAGGGGCGCGGGGAACTGCGCGAGCACCGGCACGGTCCGCAGACGGACGAGGGTTTAGGGGCGCTGGGGTCCCCCCCCCAGGCCCTCTGGGGCCGAGGGGGCGGAACTGCGCGACGAGCCCACCACCGGCCGGTGGAGACCAACGCTCCCGCAGGGCTACCGCGGCTTCGTTCAAAAGGCCCAGGAGCGCGCAGGACCTTGCGGGCAAGGCCCGAGGTGCGTCGGCCGTGTCGGTCAGGCGCCGGTGTGCAGCACCAGACGGGCGCCGTGGACCTCCCCGGCCTCCAGCCGGCGGTGGGCCTCGGCCGCCGCCGTCAGCGGCAGCGTCTCGACCCGCCGTGGGCGGAGCGCGCCGGCCGCGAGCAGCCGGTTGATGGCGCCCGCCGCATCGGCCAGCTCCGTGGCCGCGGCGCGGGAGATCACGAACCCGCGGAGGGAGCCGTCCTTCATGTACAGCTCGCCCGCCGGCAGCACCGGACGGCTCGTCGCCCCCGCCAGCAGGACGATCCGGCCGCGCGGCGCCAGCAGGGCGACGGCCTGGGCGAGGTCGTTGCGGCCGGAGGTGTCCAGGTGCACGTCCACCCCGTCGGGCGCCGCGGCGGCGATGCGCTCGACCAGGTCAGGGGCCCGGTAGTCCACGACGTCGCTCGCGCCGAGCGCACGGCAGTACGGGGCGTCGCGCGCGGACGCGGCGGCGATCACCCGGGCACCGGCGGCCGCGGCCAGGGCGGTCAGTGCGGCGCCGACGTTCCCCGCCGCGCCGGCCACGAGGACGGTCTCTCCGCTGCGCAGCCCGCCGTGGGCGAAGAGCGCGAGATGGGCGGTGGCGGCCGGGTGGAACACCGCCACCGCCTCGTACGGATCGACGCCCCGCGGCAGCCGGTACAGCCGGTCGACGGGGACCACCGCGCGTTCCGCCGCCGCGCCCTGTCGTCCGCCGTGCCCCAGGCTGTTGCACCACACCCGGTCGCCCGGCGCGAACCCCGGTGCGCCCGGCCCCGCCTCCGCGACCCGGCCGACGAGGTCGCGGCCGACGACGAAGGGGAAGGGGGTGGGGGTGCGGTAGCGACCGGAGCGCACGAAGGTGTCGACCGGATTGACCGCGGTGGCCTCGACGTCGACCAGGACGTCCGTCGGTCCGGGGCGCGGTTCGACCAACTCGCCGCAGCGGATCTCCTCGGGCTCGCCGAGCCGTTCGATGTAGGCAGCGCGCATGTCGACGAACGTAACGCACGTACGACACCGGGGGCGTGCTCGTCGCACGAGTGGCCCCGCACGGGGTGTTCCCGCTCCGAGTAGGAGCCCTTATCAGGAGCCCGTAGCCGCACCTTCGTTACCTGCATACCGTAATTGATGGTATCGAGGTGCCCGGGGCGCCCCGACCGACGATGACGACCTCCCCGCCCGGGGACGCGAGAGGGGCTCTTGGACATGACCGAAGCAGCCGTCACCACCGCCGCTGGACGCACCGTCACCACGGAGAGGGGCGGCACCGAGCCGCCGCTGTTCGAACTCGCGGCGGAGGTGTACGTCACCGCGCCGCCCGCCGCGGTGTACGCCGTCGTCAGCGATCTGCCGCGCAGCGGCGAGTGGAGCCCCGAGTGCGTCGGCGGAACCTGGACCGCGGGCCGACCGGCCACCGCGGGCGCGGTGTTCCGCGGGGAGAACCTGCGCTCCGCCGACGTCGTCGCCTGGGCCCCCGTGGTCCGCGGCACCTGGTTCACCGAAGCCGAGGTCGTCGCCGCCGAACCCGGCGTGACCTTCCAGTGGTCCATGCGGGACACGTCGGGCCGCCGGCAGGACAGCACCTGGGCGTACGACATCGAGCCCGCCCGCGGCGGCAGCCGACTCGTCCACCGCTTCCGCATGGGCACCGCCACCGAAGGCATCCGCGGGATCACCGCCGAAATGGGCCCCGACGAGCGCGCACGGTTCTTCGCCGAGTGGAGCGGCAAGCTCGCCGCCGACCTGCCGCGCACCCTGGCCCGCATCAAGGACGTCGTCGAGGGCGACGGCACGGGCGACGCAACCCCGCGCTGACGGCGGCACGCCGCCCCGCCCGCCCCGCCACCACGACGCCCGGCCGGCCGCACCCGCCGGACCGGCCCCGCGCACCGGCCCCGCCGTGCGCCCGCCCCCGCCGGCTGCCGACGGCCGCCGGTCGACCCCCTCCGGCAAAGGTCTGACCACATGTTTCTCCAGCGTGTACGGAACAGAGGCATCCAACTCGGCACCCTCTTCGAACGCGCCGCCGCCCGGCACCCGGCGAACGTCCTGATCCTCGACCACGACCTCGACATGGCCCCCGAGTTCGGCCGCCGCGCCACCGTCGCCGAAGCCGCCGACCTCGTCGACGACATCGCCGCGCGGCTGTGGGCGGTGCGCATCCGCCCCGGCGACCGCGTCGTGGTCCACAAGACCGACGGCTTCGACATCACCCTGATCGCGCTGGCCGCGGCCCGCATCGGGGCCGTGCCCGTACTGCTCTCCCCGGCGCTCGACGGACACACCGTCGCCGAACTGGTGCGCCGCACCGACCGCCCCTACCTCGTCACCGACGCCACCAAGCTCGCCGCGCTGCCCCGCTCCGTCTTCGACCGCGCCGAGCGCGTGCTGCTCACCTCCGGCAGCCACGAGGGAGCCGTGGAACTCGCGGCCCTCGCCGGGGTCCCTCGCGTCCCCGCAGTCACCATGCCTCCCGACCACCCCACCCTCATCACCCACACCTCCGGCACCACCGGCGTTCCCAAGCTCGCCGTACACACCGGCCGCACCCTCCAGGCCCGCTACCGGCCGCAGGCCGCCGCCCTCGCCGGGATCGTGCACGGCCGCGAGACCGTCGCCATCCACGTCTCCTTCGTGCACTCCCGGCTGATGACCGCCCTCGCGCTCGCCCTGCTGCGCGGCTTCCCGGTCGCGGTGCTCGCCGACTCCGACCCGGGCGCCGCCGCCGACCTGTTCGCCCGGCTGCGCCCGGGCGTGCTGGAGGCGCACCCCAACTCCTTCATGGCCTGGGAGGAGCTCGCCGACGACCCGCGCGAACCCCTCGCCGGCGTCACGCTCTTCAGCTCCACCTTCGACGCCATCCACCCGCGGACCGTGCGCCGGCTGCTGGCGGCCTCCCGCCGCCGCGCTCCCCTCTTCGGGCAGCTCTACGGACAGAGCGAAGTCGGCCCGGTCGTGGTCCGCGGCTTCACCCGGCGCCGCTCGGCGCACGCGGACGGCCGCTGCGTGGGCATGCCGTTCCCCGGCATGACCGACGTCCGCGTCGTCAGCCGCGACGGCAAGCCGCCGTCCAGCGAGAACCCCGGCCACATCGAGATCAGGAGCGACGGACGGATCGTCACCTACCTGGGGGAGCAGGAGCGCTACGACGCCCAGGTGTCCGCCGACGGCTGGTGGCGGATGGGCGACGTGGGCTACCGCAGCCGCTGGGGCTGCATCCACCTGCTGGACCGCGAGGTCGACCTGATCGACGGCTTCGGTTCCACCCTCGCCGCCGAGGACGCCCTGTTCAGCAAGTTGGAACAGCTCACCGAGGTCGTCATCGTGCCCGGGTCCACGGGCGAGCCCGTACCGGTGGTGTGCACCAGGGACGGCGCCCCGCTCGACCTCGACGCCTGGCGCCTCGCCGCCGCCGGGCTGCCGCCCATGGCGGACCCCGTCCAACGGCACCTGACCGACCTGCCGCAGACCGCCACCACCAAGATCAAACGCCTGGAGCTGGCCCGCTGGCTCGCGGCCGGGAACGGGAGCGCGTGATGGCACTCGTCGTCATCGCCGGCGGCGGCATCGGCGGACTCGCCGCCGCCCTCGCCGTCACCGCCCGCGGCCACCGCGCCGCCGTGCTCGAACGGGCGGACCGCTTCGCCGAGATCGGCGCCGGAATCCAGCTCGCCCCCAACGGACTGCACGCGCTCGACGCCCTCGGAGTCGGCGACGCCGTCCGCGCCAGCGCCGTCGCCATGTCCGAACTGCGCTTCATGGACGGGGTCACCGGGCGCCACGTCACCAGCCTCCCGCTGACCTCCCGCTACCGACGGCGCTTCGGCAACCCCTACGTCGTCGTGCACCGCGCCGACCTCCACGCGGCGCTGCTGCGCGCCTGCCTCGCCTCCGACGCCGTGTCCCTGCACGGCGGACACGCCGTCGCCCGCTACGAGCAGGACGCCAGCACCGCGACCGCAGTCCTCACCGACGGCACCCGCGTCAGCGGCGACGTGCTGATCGCCGCCGACGGCATCCACTCCGCCGTCCGCCGCCAACTCGTCGGCGACGGCGACCCCAGGGTCTCCGGCATCACCGTCTACCGCGCCGTCATCCCCATGGAGCGGGTGCCGAAGCGGCTACGGTTCGAACGGTCCGTGGTCTGGTGGACCGGGCCCGGCTGCCACTTCGTGCACTACCCGATCGCCGGCGGCAGCCACCTCAACCTCGCCGCCAGCCACGACGACGGCACCACCGTGCCCGTCTCCGGCGCCCCCGCCGCCCGCGGCACCGTCCGCCGCACCTTCACCCCGCTCGGCGGCATCGCCCGCCAACTGCTGGAGCTGGGCGACGAGTGGAAGACCTGGACCCTGGTGGACCGCGACCCCACGGACCGCTGGACCGACGGCCGGGTGGCCCTCCTCGGCGACGCGGCGCACGCCATGCTGCACTACGCGGCCCAGGGCGCCTGCCAGGCGCTGGAGGACGCCGTCGTCCTCGGTGACCTCCTCGACGGCGCGGACGCCGGGGCCCTGCCCGGCCGCCTCGCCGCGTACGCCGACGCCCGGCGCGAACGCACCGCCAGGGTCCAGCTCACCGCCCGCGAGAGCATCCGGCTGTGGCACCCCGCCGGCCGCGCCGCGGAACGGCGGAACGCGCTCCTGTCCGCGATGGACCCGGACGAACTCCACGACCACGTCGCCTGGATGCACGGACACCGCACCCCCGTCGCCGCGGCGCGGGGCGTCCACGCCACCACGGGAGCCCTGACATGACCACCGCCCCCACCCCCGGGCCGTCCGCCAAGGACGCCCGCACCGAGATCTGCGTCATCGGCGCCGGGCCGCGCGGCCTGTCCCTGCTGGAGCGGCTGTGCGCCAACGAGCGCGCCCGCCCCGGCCGCGGCGAACTGGTGATCCACGTCGTCGACCCCGCCGTCCCCGGTGCGGGCGCCGTGTGGCGCTCCGACCAGTCGCGCCACCTGCTGATGAACACCGTCGCCTCGCAGATCACCGTCTACACCGACGCCAGCTCCCGGATCGACGGCCCCATCGAGCCCGGACCCAGCCTCTACGAGTGGGCCCAGTCCCTCGCCCTGCTCGGCGAACCCGGCGACTACGACGAGGAGACCCTCGCCGAAGCCCGCCGGCTGGGCCCGGACGACTACCCGACGCGCGCCTTCAACGGCCGCTACCTGCACGACGCCTTCCTCCAGGTCACCTCGCGCGTCCCGGCCCACGTGACCGTCCGCGTGCACCGCTCCCGCGCCGTCGCACTCGCCGACACCCACGGCGTGCAGGGCGGCCCCCAGGGCGTCCGGCTGGCGGACGGGACCCGGCTGCACGGCCTCGACGCCGTCGTCCTCACCCTCGGCCACGTGCCCGCCGCGCTCTCCCCGCGCGAGGCCAGGACCGCGAGCCTGGCCCGGGTGCACCAGCTCACCTACATCCCGCCGGCGAACCCGGCGGACGTCGACCTCGACGGCGTCGAACCCGGCGAGAACGTGCTCCTGCGCGGGCTCGGCCTCAACTTCTTCGACCACATGGCGCTGTTCACCACCGGCCGCGACGGCAGCTACGAGCGCGACGACACCGGCCGGCTGCGCTACCGCCCCTCCGGAAACGAACCCCGCCTCTTCCCCAGCTCCCGGCGCGGCGTGCCCTACCAGGCGCGCGGACGCAACCAGAAGGGCGCCCACGGCCGCCACACCCCCCGGCTCCTCACCCCCCAGTACATCGCCGCCCTGCGGCGCTGGGCCGTCGAACGCGGCCGGGCCGTGGACTTCCTCGCCGAGCTGTGGCCGCTGATCCGCCGCGAAGTGGAGGCCGTCTACTACGCGGCCCTGCTGCGCCGCCGCGGACGCTCGGCCGTCGAAGCCGCCTTCACCATCGCCTTCCTGGACCTCGCGGAGGACCGCGACGCCACGCCGCTGCTCGCGCAGTACGGCATCGCGGCCGCCGACCGCTGGGACTGGGACCGCATCGTCCGCCCCTACGGCGACCGGCAGTTCACCGACCGGGCCGACTTCCGAGCCTGGCTCGTCGGCCATCTGGCGCAGGACGTGGCCGAGGCCCAGGCCGGCAACGTCGACGGGCCGCTGAAGGCCGCCCTCGACGTCCTGCGGGACCTGCGCAACGAGATCCGGCTCGCCGTCGACCACGGCGGCCTCGACGGCGAATCGCACCGCGACGACCTGGAGCGCTGGTACACCCCGCTGAACGCCTTCCTGTCCATCGGCCCGCCGGCGTCCCGGATCGAAGAGCTGACGGCGCTGGTCGAAGCGGGCCTGGTCACCCTCACCGGACCCGGCACCCGCATCCGGCTCGACGTCGACGACCCGGCGTTCGTCGCCGACTCCACCGTGGTGCCCGGGCCGCTGGTGCGCTCCCGGGTGCTGATCGAGGCACGGCTGCCCGAGCCGGACCTCCGACGCACCCGCGATCCCCTGCTGCGGCACCTGCTCACCACCGAACAGGCCGCCCCGTACCGCATCCCGAACGCCCGCGGCGGCGGGTACGAGACCGGGGGGCTGGCCGTCACCGAACGCCCGTACCGGCTGCGGGACGCCGGCGGCCAGGTCCACCCGCGGCGGTTCGCCTACGGCGTGCCCACCGAGGCCGTCCACTGGGTCACCGCGGCGGGCATCCGCCCCGGCGTCGACTCGGTGACCCTCGGGGACGCCGACGCCATCGCCCGCGCGGTGCTCGCGCTGCCGCCCGCGGCCCCGCCGACCGGTGCCGAGACCTCCGCACGGCGCCCCGCGGACGCGTCGGAAGTGAACGGGGTGATCGTGTGAGTGCCCGACCGGACCGACCCGACCCGGCCCACGACACCGGACTGCTCTCCCCGGTCCGGGCCGGCACCCCCGTCGAGGACGCCGTGGACGACCGGGCCTGGCTCCAGGCGCTCCTGGACGCCGAAGCCGCCCTGGCCCGCGCTCAAGCCCGGCTCGGCACCCTGCCGCAGCAGGCGGCCCGCACCATCACCGCCGCGGCCCGCGCCGAACGCTTCGACGTACGCGCCATCGCCACGGCGGCCCGACGGACCGCCAACCCCGTCGTCCCGCTGGTGGCGCACCTGACCCGGCTGGTCGCCGCCGTCGACCCGGCCGCCGCCGACTCCGTCCACCGCGGCGCCACCAGCCAGGACGTCTTCGACACCGGAGCCATGCTGGTGGCCGCCCGGGCGCTGCGGATCGTCCGGGCCGACCTCGCACACGTCGTCGAAGCCCTCGGCGCGCTCGCCGCGGAGCACCGGGACACCCCCATGGCCGGCCGCACCCTCGCCCTGCACGCCGTCCCCACCACCTTCGGCCTCAAGGCCGCCGGCTGGCGCCAACTCGTCGGCGACGCGCTGCGCCGCACGGACGACCTGCTGGCGGGCGGACTCCCGGTCTCCCTCGGCGGCGCCGCCGGCACCCTCGCCAGCTACCTGGAGTACGCGGCGCTCGACGAAGGCGCCGGGCCGAACGGCCCGCGCCGCGCGGAGGACTACCTCGAAGCCCTGGTCGACGCGTACGCCGCGGAGACCGGTCTCGCCCGCACCGTCCTGCCGTGGCACGCCCTGCGCACCCCGCTCGCCGACCTCGCCGCGGCCCTGGCGTTCACCGCCGGCGCACTCGGCAAGTTCGCGGCGGACGTCCAGGTCCTGCACCGCACCGAAGTCGGCGAGGTCGCCGAGCCGTCCGCCGAAGGGCGCGGGGTCTCCTCCGCGATGCCCCACAAGCGCAACCCCGTGCTGTCCACGCTGATCCGCAGCGCCGCCATCCAAGTGCCCCCCATGGCAGCCGGCCTGACGCAGTGCCTGGTCTCGGAGGACGAACGCTCGGCGGGCGCATGGCACGCGGAGTGGCTGCTGCTGCGGGAGTGCCTGCGGCTGGTGGGCGGCGCCGCCCACACCGCCGTGGAACTGGCCCGGGGCCTGACCGTCCGACCGGACGCGATGCGCCGCAACCTGGCGCTCACCGGCAGCGCGGTCGCGACCGAACGCGTCGCCGCCGCCCTCGCCCCCGCGCTCGGCCGGGCCCGCGCCAGGGCGCTGCTCACCGCCGTCGCCCGGGCCGCCGCCGACACCGGCCGCCCGCTGGCCGAACTGCTCGCCGACCACCCGGACGTACGCCCCCACCTGCCCCCCGCCTCCCTCGCAGCCCTCCTGGACGCCACCACCTACACGGGCGGCGCGGGCCCCCTCGTCGACCGCGGGCTAGGTCGGGTCGGGACAGTCCCACGTGGCCCGTCCGAGGGCGCGGTTGCCTCGTCGGGTGCGGTGTCGCCGTGAAGGGCCGCGGGGACCAACGCCCCCGCAGGGCGACGGCGGCTCCGTCCAGAGGGCCCCGCAGAGGGGACCTTGCTCGGCCAAGGGGACGTTCGACGAACTGCTACCAGTGAAGGACCAACGTCGGTAGGGTGTGCGCCGTGGAGCGATTGCGGGAAGTTCGCCAGCCGGGGGACCGGGCCGTCGCACCCGGCCGCCTCTCCCTCGTCCAGTCCTTCGTGAACAGCGTGAACGTGGAGTTCGGGCCGGACGAGTTCACCTCGACCGAACGCATGCGCCGCTGGCTGGCGCACCACGGCCTCGCCGGCCCGGCCCTCGACCCGAGCGAGCCCGACCGGCGCGACGCGATCGCCCTGCGCGAGGCGCTGCGCGCGCTGCTGCGTGAGAACAACGGCGCGGACCCCGACTCCGAGGCCCGCGCCGTGCTCGCCCACATCGCCCGCGACTGCCCGATCGTCGCCGGCTTCGACGACGACGGCGCGCACCTCGGCCTCCAACCCGCCCTCACCGACATGCGCGGCGTCCTCGCCACGATCCTGGCGGCCAGCGTCTCGGCCGTGTCCGACGGCTCCTGGCAGCGGCTCAAGGCGTGCCGGGAACACCGCTGCGAGTGGGCCTTCTACGACCGTTCGCGCAACCGCGGCAGCCGCTGGTGCTCCATGGCCGTGTGCGGTACGCGGGCCAAGATGCGCACGTACCGCGAGGGCAAGCGCGCCGAGAGCCGCGCCTGACGGCGCCTGACCGCCCCTCGGCGCCGGCGCGTCAGGGTGCCGCCTCGCGCCCCAACAGGTGCCGGGCGATGACGAGTTTGGTCGCCGCTGCCGTGCCGTCCGCCAGTTGCAGCCCGATCACGTCCCGCAGCCGCTGCGCCACCGGACCGTCCTCGCTCCATCCGAGGTGCCCCATGGTCAGCAGCGACTGGTGCACGGCCTCCACCGCGGCCTTCGGCGCCCACCACTTGGCCATGTTCGCCGGTACGCGCGGATCGCGGCCCGCGTCGGCGCGGTGCAGCGCCTCGTACGACACCAGCCGGGCGGCGTGCAGCAGCGTCACGTGCTCCACCAGCGGGAAGGCCACCGATTGGAACGTGCCGATCGGGTTGCCGAACGCCTCCCGCTTGCCGGCGTGGGCGATCGCCTCGTCCAGGGCCGCCCGGCCCACCGCGATCGCCATCAGCGCGATCAGGGCCCGGGAGACCCCGAAGCCGCGCATGACCTCCACGAAGCCGAGCCCCGGCTCCCCGACGACGTCCCGCTCGTCGACGAACACGCCGTCCAAGACGATCCGGCCGCGCCCACCGGCCCGGCAGCCGAGGTCGCTCAGCCGCTCGCGGCGCACGCCCTCGACGTCGAGCGGGGTGTAGAACGCGGTGATGCCCCGGGCCCCCGGGCCGCCGGTGCGGGCGAAGACCAGGCAGTGCGTCGCATACGCCGTGACCATGATCGAGGTCTTCTCGCCCGTCAACACCCATCCGCCGGAGCGTGGTTCGGCCCGCATCTCGATGTTGGCCGCGTCCGTGCCGCGGTCCGGCTCGGTGAGCCCGAGCGCGACCACCGCCTCGCCGTGCGCGATCGGCGGCAGCCAGCGCGCGAGCTGGTCCGCCGTGCCGTTCGCCGCCAGCACCCCGCCGACGAGGGCGGCGTTCAGCACCGGGAAGCAGGCCGTCAGATCGGCCGCCGCCAACTCCTCAAGCGCGATGCCGCAACTCACCGCGTCCAGTCCCCGCCCGCCGTACGCCGGCGGCACCCGCAGCGAGAACAGTCCCTCGTCCGCCATCTCCCGCAACAACCCCGGGCGGTAACTGCCGCGCACATCGCTGTCGCGGCGGTGCGGCGCAACCCTGGACGCCGCGAACTCGCCCACGCTCTTGGCCAGTTGCTGCTGCTCGTCGGTGAAGTCGAAGTCCATGACCATCCTGTCTCGATCGTTCGCGGGGTGCGCGCCCGTTCCCTCACGAAGGGGCGCCGGGCCTCAGGCGCGCAGCCACTCCCGCAGGGCGAATTTCTGGATCTTTCCGGAGGGGGTGCGCGGCAGCGCGGCGACGACTTCCAACCGCTCCGGCCAGTACCGCTTGGTCATCTCCAGCCCCGCCAGGTGCTCCTGGAGGTCGGCGAGCACCGGCGGATCGTCGACGGCGACGACCACCGCACAGGCCCGCTCGCCGAGCCGGTCGTCCGGATAGCCGACCACCGCCACGTCCTTGACGGCCGGATGGCGCAGCAGCGCCGCCTCCACCTCCACCGCCGGCACGTTCTCGGCGCCCCGCATGATCACGTCCTTGACCCGGCCCGTGATGCGGATCCCGCCGTGGCCGTCGTCGCGGGCGAGGTCCCCGGTGTCGAACCAGCCGTCGTCGGTGACGCACCCGGCGTACACGTCCTGGCGGCGGAAGTAGCCCAGGCACTGGGCCGCGCCGCGGACCTGGAGCAGCCCGGCGGCACCGGCCGGCACCGGCGCACCCTTGTCGTCGACGACGCGGACCGCCATGCCCGGGACCGGCGTGCCGTCGCTCTCGGCGGCGCGCAGCGGCGGGTCCTCGGGGCGGGTGATCGTCACGCAGCCGTTCTCCGTCATGCCCCACAGGGCGTACACCCGGCACCCCAGCACCTGACGCGCGTCCTCGACGAGCAGCGGGGCGATGGGCGCGCTGCCGGTGGCGAAGGTGGCGAGGCACGACAGGTCCCGCGGGGCCGCGCGCTGGGCGGCGATCAGGTCGGAGAGGAAGGTGGGCGCGCCCATGAAGAAGGTGACCCGGTGTTCGGCGAGGACGTCGAGCATCGCGTGCGGGTCCCAGGCGTCGACGTGGACCGAGGTCGCGCCGAGCAGCAGCGGCATCACGAAGTTCCAGGTGTACCCGGCCTGGTGGGTGGTGGGGGAGCCCATGGCCGTGACCTCGTCGCCGACGAGCCCGAGGACGTCGGCCTGGGCGCGGTTCATGGCGTACAGGGTGTTGTGGCTGTGCACGACGCCCTTGGGCTCTCCGGTGGTGCCGGAGGTGAACATGATCTGTGCGGCTTCGTCGGGCCGCGCCTCCAGGCCGTCGAGGGCGGCCAGCTCCGACGCGTCAGGGGCGGGGCCCAGGAGCGCCGTCTCGAAGTCGAGTGCGCCGGGGCCGCCGCCGATCAGCACCCGGTGGCGCAGGGTGGGCACGTCGGCGGCGATCTCGGCGCTCATCCGCGCGTAGCTGAAGCCGCGGAACTCGGCGGCGGCGACGTACACCGTGCTGGCGGTGAGCCGGGTCATGAACTCGACCTCGCGCCGGCGCATCACCGGCACCACGGGGCCGGCGACCGCGCCGATCCGGGCGCACGCCAGACACAGCGCCACGAGCTGCCAGGAGTTGGGGAGTTGGAGCGTGACCACGTCACCGCGGCGCACTCCGAGGCGGCGCAGGTTGACGGCGATCCGGTCGACCCGCTCGGCCAGTTCCGCGTACGTGAGCGTCTCGGGCACGCCGTCGCGGTAGCAGACCAACGCCGGCTTGTCGGGTTGGCGGGCCACCGCGCGCCGCAGATCGTCCAGAATCGTTTCCTCACGCCACCATCCGGACCTGCGGAAATCCTCGCTCATCGTGCGTCCCCCCTGCGTCTGCCGAGTGCCGTCCTGGCCCGGGCGGCGACCGCGCCGGCCGTGACGCCCCCGCGGGCCAGCAGGTACTCATGCCCCCCGGCGACCGGCACGAACGCGTCGGGCATGGCGACCCGCAGCACCCGCGCGGGCATCAGTTCGCTCAGTGCCTCGGCCACCGCCGCTCCGAAGCCGGCGGTGCGCCAGTGCTCCTCGACGGTGACCACGGTGCGGCTGTCCCCGGCCGCCTCCACGAGCGCGGCCACGTCCAACGGCTTGACGGTGTGCACATGGAGCACCGATGCGGAGATGCCCTCCGCGGCCAGCTGCTCCGCCGCTGCGACGGCCGCCTGTACGGGGTGCGGGCCGCAGGCCGCCAGTGCGATGTCCGTGCCCCGGCGAAGCCACTGCGCCCGGCCCAGCAGCACCGGCGGCCCGTCGGGCAGGTCGGGCACGGAGTTGCGGCCGAGCCGCAGGTAGACCGGGCCGGGCAGGTCGAGCGCCTGCCGGAACAGATCCGCGGTGGTGGCCGCGTCACCGGGCACGACGACGGTCATGTTCGGCAGCGTCCGCATCACCGCCAGGTCCTCCAGGGCGTGGTGCGTGGGCCCCAGATGGCCCGCGGACACCCCGGAGTGCGTGGCCGCGATCCGCACCGGGAGGTTCCCCAGCGCGATGTCGACCTTCACGGACTCCAGGGCGCGCGCCGCCGCGAACGCCGCCATCGTGTTGACGACGGGCACCCGGCCCGACTTCGCGAGCGAGGCGGCGGCCGACATCAAGGTTGCCTCGGCGATCCCGAGGTTGAGGTACCGCTCGGCGCCGGACCCGAAGTCGACGCCGTTGAACAGGCCGGTGTCGGTGTCCAGACAGACCAACCGGGGATCTCGGGGGAGCAGTTCGGCCATCAGGTCCCGGTAGACCTCCCGCGTGGAGGGGGGTGCCGCGGTGGTCATCACAGCCTCCTGCGGGCCGCGGCGCGCAGCGAGGTCAGCAGCCGCTGCTTCTGGCGCTCGCCGAGCCGGGCGTAGTGGCTGCGGGCCTGCCCTTCGACGGCGGGCACGCCCTTGCCCTTGACGGTGTGCGCGATGACCATCGTCGGCCGGTGCGGATCGGGCGCCGACAGGGCGGCGGTGAGCGCCTTGACGTCGTGTCCGTCGACCTCGGCCACCCGCCAGCCGAAGGCCCGCCAGCGCTCGGCGAGCGGTTCGAGCCGGCTGACGGACTCCGTCTCGCCGGTGATCTGGAGGCGGTTGCGGTCGATCACCGCGGTCAGCCCGCCGAGCCGGTGGCTCGCGGCGACGGCCGCGGCCTCCCAGACGGAGCCCTCCTGGAGCTCCCCGTCGCCCATCACGACGAAGCAGCGCCGGTCCGAGCCGTCGAGCCGGGCCGCGACCGCGTACCCGACTCCGAGGGCCAGCCCGTGGCCGAGGGAGCCCGACGGCATCTCGATGCCCGGGATGCCCGGGTGCGGATGCGCCATGAAGTCGCTGCCGGGGCGTGCGTACTCCGTCAGGCGCTCGGCGGGGAAGAACCCGGCCTCGCACAGGGTGGCGTACAGTGCGAGTCCTCCGTGGCCCTTGCTCAGCACCAGGATGTCGCGGTCGGGCGCGGTCGGGTCGCCCGGATCGATCCGCAGCACGTTGAAGTACAGGGCGGTGAGGATCTCGACGAGGGACATCGAACCCCCGAGGTGTCCGCCCTCCGGGCTCGCGCACAGGGTGACGACGTGTTCCCTGATCCGGCCCGGCACGGCGGCCGGGTCGGCGGTGGTGCCCGGGAGGCCCGGACTCCGCACGGTGGGTGGGCTGGTCATGCCTGTCCTCTCGTTGGGTCGGCGGCTGCGCGTCGAGCCGGGCCGAGTTCGGGTCGAGCGATGCGATGCGATGCGATGCGGTTCGACGGTCCGGAAGTCCCGTGTCGCCTCCCGGCAGGGCTGCGGCCTCGCCGTGCGACAAGCCACAGACGGCCCGCAGGGAATCGGCGGACCCGCAGGGAAACGGCGGATGCTTCCAGCCGCACGGAAGGGCGCGGCGTTTGCCGTCAGTTCGGGTGCAGCCCGGTGAACTCCAGGCCCTGTTCCTCGGGCAGCCCGTACCTGACGTTCATGCACTGCACCGCGTTGCCCGCACCGCCCTTGACCAGGTTGTCCAGCGCCGCGATCACGGTGACCTGGGTCGCGCCCCGGTCCAGGGCGAAGCCGACGTCGCAGAAGTTGGAGCCGGAGAGGATCTTCGCGTCCGGGAAGCGGTGCAGCCCGCGGCGGTGCGCCACCACCCGCACAAACGGTTCTGCAGAGTAGTGGGTGCGGTACGCGGCCCGGATGCTCCGCTCGTCGGCGCCCGGCGAGAGCTGGGCCCGGCCCAGGATCTGCACCCCGCGCACGGCCTCCACGCCCGTCGCCGTCATCCGTACCGGGAGGCCGGTGGCCTGGGCGATCTCGGCCTCGTGCCGATGGCGGGTGGGTGCGAAGACCCGCAGTGCACCGCTCCGTTCGGCGTGCAGGTTCTCCCGGCCCGCCTTGGCCCCCGAGCCGCTGGAGCCGGTGCGGGCGTCCACCGTCAACTCGTCCTTGACCAGCCCGGCCCGGGCGAGCGGGACGAAGGCGAGCACGCCCGCCGTCGCCATGCACCCCGGCACGCTGATCCGGTCCGCCGTGCGCAACTGCTCCCGATGGAACTCGGGCAGCCCGGGCACGAAGGAGTCCAGCAGGTCGAGCGCCTCGTGCGGCACGCCGTAGTAGTCGACGTACGCCTGCGGGTCGCGCAGTCGGAAGTCCCCGGACAGGTCGATCACGGTCTGCGCCCTGGCCAGGAACTCCGGCATGCGCTGCATGGTCTCCCGGTGCGGCGTCGCCAGGAAGAGCACGTCCACCCGGTCGAGGTCCTCCTCCGCGGTGAAGGTCAGCCGGGTGCGCCCGCGCAGGTTCGGATGGGGCCCGTCGACGGGGCGCCCCTGGAGGCTGCGCGAGGTGGCGGCGGCGAGTTCCACGCCCCGGTGGCCGACGAGGATGCGCAGCAGTTCGCCACCGATGTATCCGGCGGCCCCGACGACGGCGACGCGCATCATGCCGCGGCCTCCTCGGCGCCGTGCCGGCCCGTGCGCCCGGTGGCCAGGCGTCCCGCCAGCGCGTCCACGAACGCGCCGGCCACGTCGATCGAGGTGCCGTGCGCCTCCTGGAGGCCCCGGAACTCGACCCGGTCGTTGACTTCGATCACGGTGAGCCGTCCGTCCCTGTCTTCGAGGAGGTCGACGCCGGCGACGTCGGCGCCCACCGCTTCGGCGGCGGCGACGGCGAGTTGCACGTGGCCGGGTCTGAGCGGGCAGATCCTGCTGACGGCGCCCCGGGCGACGTTGGTGCGCCACTCCGAACCGTGCCGGTAGGTCGCGCCGATCGCCCGGCCGGCCACCACCAGGACCCGGATGTCCCGGTCGGCGCCGGGCAGGTACTCCTGCACGTAGACGACGTGGGACTGGGGCGAGGGCAGCGCGGCGAGGTGCTCCAGCACCGCGGCGGCCATCTCCCGGTCGGTGACCCGGGTCACCAGTCGCCCCCAGGAACCGACGAGCGGCTTGATCACCGCCGGGTAGCCGATCTCCGCCAGCGCGGCGAACGCCGCATCGGGGGTGGTCGCCAGCGCCGTCCTCGGCGTCGGCAGCCCCCGGCGGACGAGGGCCGCCGAGGTGTGCCACTTGTCCCCGCTGACGTGGGTGGCCGCTGCGCTGTTGACGACCGTGACCCCCGCCGACTCCAGCGCGCTCGCCGCGTACAGCGCGCGGTAGTGCCCGACCTCCCGGTTGAGGACGAGGTCGGGGCCGATCCGGGGCGTCCCGGCCGCGATCGAGAGCGCACGGGAATCCAACTGCTCGTAGCCGATGCCCCGGGCGTCGAGTGCGGCCATGAGGCGCTTCTCCTCGTAGCGCACCCGGGACGCCAGCAGACCGAGGCGCGGCGGTTGCGAACTCATCGCGGAATCCTTCCTGTCCGCCCGGGGCCTACTCGCCCCAGTCCTCCTCGACCTCCGGGGCCAACACCAGCTCCGGCGGCTGCACGGACGTCACTTCCAACTCGATCCGGCACTCGGGGCACTCGATGATCTCGCTCACCCGAGCCCCGCCCTCGAACGGAACCTCAGCAGTGCATTCCGGGCACTCCGGTCCCGCTGCTACCTTCTGCATGAACGTCACCCCGCTTGTGGTGGTGTGGAATTCGGCCAATAGAAACCGTATCCGATTTCCCCCCGGAATCACCAATAAACCCATCTGATCGATATTGATGGAATCGCTTATACGGGCAGGGGAAATCATTGGGCGAGTTCATGGATAATGTTGTTTCCAAGATGGGAATGAATTCGGGGGAGCCGGCCGGGCGTGATCCCGGATGACGAGCGAGCCGCGCCGCCCGGCGCCTGACCCCAGGGAGCTGCCACATGGCCGCACGGTTGAGAGGACGCGTCGCCATGGTGGTAGCCCCGAGCGGGGGAGGCGGGCTGGGCGTGGCGAGGGCGCTCGCCGCCGAGGGCGCCGACATCTCGCTCTGCGCCCGCGACCCCCAGGCCCTGGCGCGCGCCCACGTCGAGGTGAACGCGCTGGGCGCGGGCGACGTCCTGAGCATGCCGGCCGATCTACGGGACGACTTCGCCGCCGCGGAGTGGGTCAGGCGCACCGCCGACGCGTTCGGCGGCCCGGACATCGTGGTCACCGACTCCGCCGGACTCGACCGCCCCGCCGACGGGTTCCGCATCTCGGACTACCGGGCCGCGATCGACGCCGACCTGCTGGTGCACATCAGCGTCACCCTGGCCGCGCTGCCGTGCATGAAGGTGCGCGGTGGCGGCCGGGTGATGATGATCGCGCCCCCCGTCAGCGGCCGCGCCCCGTCCGAACTGTGCGTCGCATCGGTGACGCGCATGGGCCTGCTCGGCTACATGCGCGGACTGGTGCGCACGGTGGCGGACACCGGCGTCACGGTCAACGTGCTCAGTCCCGGCGCGCGCCGCAGCCCGGACCCGCCGCGCGTCGGCCGGCCGCCGGCCCCGGCCGACGAAGGGCTCGGCGGCCTGGCCGTCTATCTCGCCGGCGACTCGGGCGCGACGATCACCGGCACGGCGTTCGGCGGCTGCGACGACGTCCAGGGCCTGGCTCCGGCCGAGCACCTCGGTCCGGTGCGTCGGCCACGTGGCTAAGTCCTGCCCGTAGAGTCCCGGGTGCCCTTCCGTCGGTGTCGTGATGGCGCCGTGGTGCGGGCGTCTGCGGGCCGTCGGTGACCTTGCGTGCTTCCCTGTGCATCTGGACGTAGCCGCCGTGGTCCTGCAGGAGCATTGGTCTCTACCGGCCGGTAGTGGGTTGTTCGCGCAGTTCCCCGCGCCCCTAAAACCCTCACCTCCAGCCCGCAGACAAAGTGACGGGGCAGCGAAGCAGGGGCGCTGGGGTCCCCCCGTGCCCGCAGGGCACAGGGGGAGGAACTGCGCGACGAGCCACAGTCGGGCCGCAGAGACCAATGCTTCCGCAGGGCCACGGCGGCTACGTCCAGGCGCCCAGGGAACTTTGCGGCGGAGGTTGCGTCCAGGCGCGCAGGCCCACCGAGCCGGCCGGGCGGGGCGTCAGGCGCGCAGCACCGGCAGGCCGGCCGGGCCGCGCAGCATCGCGTTGGGGCGCCACACCACCTCTTCGGCGACCCGCCCGGGCCCGAGGCGCAGCCGGGGACATCGCTCCAGCAGCGTGCGGATCGCCAGCGCGGCTTCCAGCCGGGCCAGTGGAGCGCCGATGCAGTAGTGCGCGCCGTGCCCGAAGGCCAGATGGGCGCGGACCTCGGACGGCGGTCGGCGGATGTCGAACTCGTCCGGTGCGGGGAACAGCTCCGGATCGCGGCTGACCGCGCCCAGGCTCACCAGTACGGGGTCCCCGGCCGGCAGTTCGGTGCCCGCGATGGTGATCGGCTCGGCGGTGAAGCGGAACGCCGTCGCCTGGACCGGGGCGCAGTAGCGCAGCATCTCCTCCACGGCACCGTCCAGCAGGGACCAGTCGGCGCGGAGCTCCGCCAACTGCTGCGGGTGGCGCAGCAGGGCGTGCACACCGGCCGCGATGAGGTTGGCGCTCGTCTCGTGCCCCGCCACGAAGAGCAGGAAGACCATGCCGAGCAGGTCGTCGTCGCTCAGCCGCGACGCCTCGCTGCCGTCACTGGTGCCGTCGTGGGTGGCGTCGCCTGCGTCGTTGGCACGGACCAGTGCGCTCAGCAGGTCGTCGCCGCCGTGCCGGCGCTTGCGTTCGATCAGCGCGGCGAAGTAGCGCGTGAGGGAGTGCAGCGCGGCGCCCGCGGCATCGGGCGTCGGCGGCTTCACGACCGCGTCGGACCAGCGGTGGAAGTCCTCCCGGTCCTCGTCGGCGACGCCCATCAGCTCGCAGATCACCGCCATCGGCAGCGGCAGCGCGAGGGCGGGGACCAGATCGACCGGCTCGTCGGCGGGCCCGCCGTCGAGGAACGCGGTCACCAGTTCGTTCGCCAGCTGTTGGACCCGGGGGCGCAGGGCGCGCACCCGGCGGGCGGTGAACACCCCGGCGACCAGCCGGCGCAGCCGGCCGTGCTCGACCGCGTCGACCTGGAGCATGTTGCGGCCGATCGCGAGCGAGTCGTCGTCGCGCCGCTCGGCGGCGAGACGGACGTCATTGCTCAGCCGTGCGTCGACGAGCGCGGCCCGTGCCTCGCGGTGTCCGACGACCAGCCAGCACTCGTCCTCGGTGACGGGGAGGCGGACCCGGTGGACGGGGCCCGCCTTCCGTAAACGGGTGTAGAGGGCGTACGGGTCGACGGAGGGGTCGACGCCTTCCTGGTCGGCCAGTCGGGCGAGGTCCACGGTCACGTCGTGGGGCACGTGCATCTCCTTGCTGTTGGTGCAGGACGGCGCGGATGGTGCGGTCGCCGCTCCGGGCGCGGGTGGTGCGGGTAGTGCGGGTGGTGCGGTGCAGGTTCGGCGCCGGGCCCGGACGGGGCCGTACGGGGACCCGTGCGGGACGGCGTCGATCGGTGCGGGTGGTACGGGTGGTGCGGCGGTGCTCGTCCGTACGCCGGTGCGTGACGTGCGGCAGTGCGTTCGCGGTCCCGTCAGGCCGGGATCCCCTCCAACGGCCCGCGGGCCGGGGTCTCGGTGAACGGGTATCCGCGCAGCGCCTGGCGGAACGCCTTCTCCGCGACGCCCGGCAGCCCGGACGAGTTGGCGGAGACGGGGAACGCCATGGTGACCGGTATCGGCCCGGGCGCTGACGGCAGTCCCGGCCGGATCGCCCGGGGCAGCCCCCACAGTTCGTCGCCGTTCGCCACCAGGCACGCCATCCCGAGGCCCGCTTTGGCGGCGGCGCGCAGCCCCACCAACTCGGAGCCCTCGTACGAGATGCGCCAGGGGACGTCGGAGGCGTCCAGGGTCTCCATGATGCGCCCGCGCAGGGTGCACGGTTCGGTGAAGAGCGTCAGCGGCAGTGCGGCCCGTTCGCCGTGCGCGGGTTGACCGAACCAGTCCATCTTCATGTGCCCCAGGTGGTGACTGGTGGCGTTGGTGCGCTGGGGGCGGGCCTGGAGCAGCAGCGCCAGGTCGAGCTGTCCGGCGGAGACCTGACTCTCCAGGGACTCGCTCAGCCCGGTCCGCACGCTGACCTGTGCGTGCGGCATGCGCTTCATGACGACCCGGAGGAACTCCGGCAACGCCTCGGCCAGTTGGTTCACGATGCCGATGGACAACCTGACGTTGCCGGCGAGCGGCACGAACCGCCCCACGGCCTCGTCGTTGAGGGTGACCAACCGGCGTGCATAACCGAGCAGTTCCTCACCTTGGGGACTGAGCCGCAGGTTGCGGCCGGTCGAGGTGAAGACCGGGGCCTTGGTGAGCCGGCCCAACTGCCGGATCTGCTGACTCACCGCGGGCTGGGTGATGTGCAGCGCCTCGGCGGCCCGGCGGAAGCCACCCAGCTCGACGACTGCCACCAGGGTTCTGAGCTGATTGATTTGCAGGTTGTGGTGCATTCTCCCACTCACCTCCACGAACGATCTGCCACACACCCGTTCTTCTCGCTGGGGACGCGGGACCTGATCAGAGAGTGCAGTGTGAAGCGACGGGTAGGAAAACCTTAGACGCCGGTGCAGGGCGTCTCCTACCCCGGGATACACGAACCCGATATGAGATTTTCATGGTCCCGGGCAGAGAGTTTCATACCCGACCCATGGACCGACCCGGCGTGCTTGCGTACGCGATCCGCACCGCCATGGGTGGGCATATTCCAGCCGCATGACCGGTAACCGGTGTCGGCGATAGCTGGTAACGGGGGGTTATGCCCCTCATAAGGACACCTGAAGTCGACGGCGTCCGCAGCGTCCAGAAGAAATGTCTAATGTCAATTAGCTAGCCAGCCTTTCCCCTGAACGTGTTAACGAGGGAGGAGTCACCATGCAGGGCGCAGTTGCAAGTCCCGCAGTTCAACAGGGGGTTCGGATCCCCCTGGCCGACCCCGGCCTGAAGGCCCGCACCCCGGGCGAGGAGTTCTCCTGGGCCGTACGGGGCGTGGCCCCGGGCGAGGACCGCGTCGTACCGTTCCGGGCCCATCTGCCGGCCGCGTTCCCGCTCTTCGCCACCCGCCCCCGCTACGCCGTACGCCACCTGCTCAAGACCGCGACCGTTCCCGACCGCACCGTCCCCTACGTCTACGAGCCGCCGCGCGCCGCCGTGAACGCCTCCGGCACCTCGTACGCCAGCACCCCCGAAGGCGCCTTCGCCTCCAGCCTGCGCGGCGCCGAACTCACCGACCTCACCGTCTCCGTGCCGCTGCCGGAGGGACTGCTCGACGAGCCCACGCTGCTCGCCACCTTCGTCGACTACCGCGTCCTCGTCAGACTCTCCGTCGTCGAGAACGAGTCGCTGCTGCACGGCAGCGCGGACGGGGCGGTGCCCGGGCTGCTGACGGTGCCCGGGATCCGCCACGGCTCACTCGGCGACGACCTCGCCGACTCCCTGACCAGTGCCGCGGCCGAAGTGGAGGAGACCGGCGGCTCCTGCGACGGGATCGTGGTGCACCCCGCCACGTACTGGCAGCTCGCCAAGGCCGGCACCCTCGGCCTGCTCGGCGGCGTCGGCATCACGGTCTCCCGCACCCGGATGATCCCGCGGGACCGGGCCCTGCTCGGCGACTTCCGCGCGGCGGCCACCCTGCTGGTGCCCGAGGTGGCGTCCATCGCACTGCGCCGCGGCGCGGGCCCCGACGGCGGCGACCTCGTCGAGGCCAGCACCCGCGTCGGGCTCGCGGTCCACCTGCCGCAGCACTTCCTGCTGCTGTCGCGCGACTGACCGCCGCCCGGTATCCGGAAGGACCACACGCGATGACCGACGCGAAGACCGACCGCCCGCCGCGCGTCCTCTACATCACCGGCTGGATGCGCAGCGGCTCCACCCTGTTGGGCAATCTGCTCAACGAACTCCCCGGCGTACGACACGTCGGCGAGCTGCACTACCTGTGGCGCAACGGCGTCCTGGGCACGGGCACCAACTCCACCTGCGGCTGCGGCGCCGCCGTGCGCGACTGCCCGCTGTGGTCCGACGTCCTGGCCGCCTTCGCCGCCACGACGCCCGAGGCCGCGGCACCCGAGGCGATCGCCCGCCACCTCACGATGCGTCAGCGCGCGCTGCTGCGCACCCGACACACCCGCACCCGGCTCGCCGAGTCCCTCGGCACCGCCGCACCCGCCCCCGGAGTCGAGGAACTCACCGGCCACACCGCACGCATCTACCGGCTGCTCGCCGAGCGGGGCGCCGATCGACTGATCGTCGACGGCTCCAAGTACCCCGCCGAGGCCGCGGCCCTGCTCGGCCGCACCGACCTCGACGTCCGGGTCCTGCACATCGTGCGCGACCCCCGCGCCACCGCACTGTCGTACCGGCGCGGCAAGGAGTACATCGACCCGATGAGCCCGGCGCGCAGCACCGGCTACTGGACCGCCTTCAACCTGGCGTCCGAACTCATCGGCGAGGCCGCCGCCGGCCGCTACCTGCGCATCCGCCACGAGGACCTGTCCCGCGCGCCGGGCCGCACCGTCACCGAGGTGCTGCGCTTCGCCGGGCTGGACGACGACTCGCCGGTGGACGCCTCCGGCACGGTCGAACTCGGCGTCAACCACACCGTCACGGGCAACCCGGACCGGCTGCGCAGGGGAACGACGACGATCCGGCCCGACGAGCGCTGGCGCACCGAACTCGGCGCCCGCGACCTCGTCGCCGCCACCGGCATCGCCGCCCCCCTGCTCGCCCGGTACCGCTACCCGCTGAGGCCGGGGCGCGGCCCCGAACCCGTCGCGGCACGCGCGAGCTGACCATCCGTCACAGGCGGACCGGTGACAGGCGGACATGTCACAGAAGGACCTGTCACCGACAGATCCGTCACCGACAGATCCGTCATCGACAACAGAAGGGACTGACCCAGTGGACCTCGGACTCGCAGGGCGCGTCGCCCTCGTCGCCGCATCCAGCAGCGGCCTGGGCCTCGCCACCGCCCGCGCCCTCGCCGCGGAGGGCGCCCACGTCTCCCTCTGCGCCCGTGACCCGGACCGGCTGGCCCGCGCCCGGGCGGAGGTCGACGCGTGCGGCCCGGGCCGAGTCCTGAGCACCGTGGTGGACCTCACCGACGCCGACGAGGCCGCCGCCTGGGTGGACCGCACCGCCGAGGAGTTCGGCGCCCTGCACGTCGTGGTCACCAACTCCGGCGGCGTGCCCTTCGGCCCGGTCGACAGCTTCACCGTCGCCCAGTACCGCGACGCGGTGGAGGGGAACCTGCTGCCGCACGTGTCCCTCGCGCTCGCCGCGGCCCCCCACCTCACCGCCGCGGGCTGGGGCCGCATCATCATGATCACCTCGGAGTCGGTGCGCCAACCGCACCCCGGCAGCGGCCTCTCGTCCGTCGCCAGGCTCGGCGTCCTCGGCTTCGTCAAGGGGCTGGTGCACACCTTCGGCGACGCCGGGGTGACCGTGAACGTGCTGGCCCCCGGGTTCCACCGCACCCCCATCCTCGACGTCCAGTACGGCGATGAGGTCGAACAGCGCCTCGCCGAGGTCGCCCGGAGCCTGCCCCTGGGGCGGATCGGCCGGGCCGAGGACCTCGGCGCCCTCGTCACCTTCCTCGCCAGCGAACAGGCCGCCTTCGTCACCGGCAGCGTGCTGGTGGCGGACGGCGGCAACTGCCGGGGCATCGGTTGAACCGGCGCCCGCGGCACCGCGCACCACCCCACGCAGAAGGGAGCCCCACCATGTCCGCTCTGGGAGAGGTCGCCAGCGCCCGGCGAGCCGCGCTCTACGTCGTCAAGCTGGGCAGCGCCAGCCAAGCGCACACCGAGGTGT
Organism: Streptomyces sp. NPDC017979; assembly: GCF_044328175.1. Lineage (NCBI taxonomy): Bacteria > Bacillati > Actinomycetota > Actinomycetes > Kitasatosporales > Streptomycetaceae > Streptomyces > Streptomyces sp. NPDC017979. The sequence continues at coordinate 326,915 of NZ_JBIRGU010000008.1, forward strand.
ACGACGAGGTGCTCGCGCTGCGCCAGCGCGGCGCCCAGGTGCTCGTCATCGCGGGCGGCGCCGCCGGCATCCGCGAGCACTACGACCGCATCGGCCGCCCCGTGCGCACCCTCACCACCCGCGGCGGCGACGAGGTCCGCTACTGCCCTCCGGAGGAGACCCCGCACATCGTCGCCGCGTACGAACAGGTCACCCTGCCCCGCATCGAGCAGGAGCTGACGCAGCGCGGACTGTCGGTGTTCGCCGCCGTCGCCCGCACCGGATCGCTGGTCAGCGCCACCGTCAACGGACCGCTGCGGGCCGTCGAAGACGACAGGGTCCGCATCGTGCGCGACCACCGAGCCGGCACCGTCTGCGCCCTGGACGTGCCCCGGCTCCGGGCCCTGCTCGACACCTTCGACGTCGTCTGCCTCAGTCCACCCGTCGCCGACGTCGAGGGCGGCACGGCCCTCAACGTCGACGCCGACGTCCTCGCGGCCGAAGCGGCCCGCGCCCTGGACGCCGACCACCTACGGCTCGTCACCGGCACCGCCGGACTCCTCACCGACCCCCGCAACCCCACCAGCACCCTGCGGCACGCCCACAAGGGGGAGGGGCAGCACTACGCCCGAGGCAGGATGCGGCAGAAGGTCCGGGCGGCCGAGATCGCGATGCGCGGCAGCTGCGACATCGCCGTCACCGGCCCCCACACCCTGGCCGCCACCAACGCCACCTGGTTCTGGCGCGCCCCCGCACCCGCGCCCGACCTCACCCTGCTCGCCCGGTCCGTCGAGCTCGCGTCGGTCTCCCGGGACGAGCGCGAGCTGACGGAGTTCCTCGCCGAGTGGTGCACCGACAACCGCATCAAGGCCGAGATCGACACGGTCGGCAACCTGGTCGCCACCCGCGGCTCCGGCCCCCGCCGGCTGCTGCTCCTCGGCCACGTCGACACCGTGCCGCACCGCTGGCCCGCCCGTTGGGACGGCGACGTCCTCACCGGACGCGGCAGCGTCGACGCCAAGGCCAGCCTCGTCACCTTCCTCCAGACCCTCGCGGACGCCGAACTCCCCGACGACGTACAGCTACGGGTGGTCGGCGCCGTCCAGGAGGAGATCACCGGCGCCGGCGCCTTCCACGTCCGCGACCACTACCCGGCCGACGCCGTCGTCATCGGCGAGCCCAGCGGCGCCGCGGCCCTGACCGTCGGCTACTACGGGCTCATCAAGGTGCGGTTCGCGGTGGAGGAGCACACCGGGCACACCGCGGGCAAGGGCGTGCGCACCGCCGGCGACCGGCTCGTCGAGGCGCTGGAAGCGGCCCGCCGCGAGGTGGCGCGGGTGGCGCCCGAAGCGCTGACGGCCGTCCTCGGAGTCCACGCCCTCAACCACGGCGACGTGCAGGCCGGCGAGTCCGTCGTCGATGTGCGCGTGCCTCCCGGAGTCGACGTCGACGCCCTGCTCGACGCGCTGCGGTCCGCGGCCGTGGAGCCGGTGCGGATGGACGTCCTGCGGGCCACCCCCGGCAAGTCGACGCCCCGGTCCAACCCGCTGGTCAAGAGCTTCCAGCGGGCCTTCCGGGACGCCGGCACCGCCCCCAGGTTCCTGCTGAAGAAGGGGAGCAGCGACATGAACACCCTGGCCACCACCTGGCACGGGGTCCCCATGGTGGCTTACGGGCCCGGGGACGCCAGCCTCGACCACACGCCGCACGAGCACATCGACGCCGCGGAGTTCCGCCGCGCGCACCGGGTGCTGACCGCGGCCGTAAGGGAGTGGGGCGCCCTGTGAGCGCGGCACCGACCGCCACCGAGTACTGCACCTGCAGGCCCGGCGCAACCGTCTGGCTCACCGGAGCGGAGGGCACGGGGCACGGCGTCGCCCGTGCCCTCGCCGAGCGGCTGACCGAGCGGCACCGCAGGGTCCAGGTGCTGCCGGTCGACGGCGTCGCGAGCGGTGCGGGAGCCGACGGCGCCGCCGACGTGCGCCGCATCGGTCGGATCGCGCAGGTCCTGGCCGCCAACGGCGTCACGGTGCTGGTGCCCGTGGCCAGGCCCGGTGTCGAGGACACCCGGCTGGTCGGTGCCTGGCACGAGAAGAGCCGGGCGGCCTTCGTCGAAGTGCCGGTGTCCGCGCCGACGGAAGACCGGACGGTGGCGGAGTCCGCCCGGGCCGTATTGGGACTGTTGACCGAGAGAGGTTTGGCATGAGCGTGATGAGCGTGTCCCCCGAAGTGCTCGCGGGTCCGGGTGTGGACCTGGGCGGAGAGTTCGCCCTGTCGCATTTGGATGCGTTGGAGTCGGAGTCGGTTCATGTGGTGCGGGAGGTGGCGGGGGAGTTCGAGCGTCCGGTGGTGTTGTTTTCCGGGGGCAAGGATTCGATCGTGATGTTGCATCTGGCGGTGAAGGCGTTTGCGCCGGCGCGGGTGCCGTTTGCGTTGTTGCACGTGGACACGGGTCACAACTTTCCCGAGGTGTTGGAGTTTCGGGATCGGACGGTGGAGCGGTACGGGTTGACGTTGCATGTGGC
>NZ_JBIRGU010000009.1:0-328205 GCF_044328175.1 Streptomyces sp. NPDC017979
TCAGGCCGGCTACCCGTCGTCGCCTTGGTAGGCCATCACCCCACCAACAAGCTGATAGGCCGCGGGCTCATCCTGCACCGCCGGAGCTTTCAACCAGAGAAGATGCCTTCCCCGGTATTATCCGGTATTAGACCCCGTTTCCAGGGCTTGTCCCAGAGTGCAGGGCAGATTGCCCACGTGTTACTCACCCGTTCGCCACTAATCCACCACCGAAGCGGTTTCATCGTTCGACTTGCATGTGTTAAGCACGCCGCCAGCGTTCGTCCTGAGCCAGGATCAAACTCTCCGTGAATGCTTACCCGTAATCGGGTATCACACACACGAGAGCGGAACCACCGGAGGAATAATCCGGACGGTTCACAGCGTCCTCGCTGTATTTGTGTGTTTCTTCAAAGGAACCTCATCCCCACAGCACAGAGACTGTGAGAACGGGGTATCAACATATCTGGCGTTGACTTTTGGCACGCTGTTGAGTTCTCAAGGAACGGACGCTTCCTTCGAGTCCCTCTCAGGACCCTCCGGGCTTTTCCCTTCGGTCTTGCGTTTCCGACTCTATCAGATCCTTTCGGGCCTGATTCCCGGTCGAAACTCGGGATTTTTGTCTTCCTGGCCTCTCGGCCGTTCCGACGTTCAAAACTCTAGCGGATTTCCTCCCCGACTCATAATCGAGTCGTTCGAAACAGATTTCGGCATGCCGAAATCATCCCGGTTGGGAGATCGTGCAGAGTTTTGGTTGCCGCATCAGCGGCGGGAGTGGCTGCCGCAGAACCGTTCCGGTCCCGTGACAACTCGAAGAACCTTACGGGCGGATGAAGGGGGTGTCAACTTCCGCCGACGGCCGTGCGCCGTGCCCCGACGGGTCGGGGGGATCGGCCCTCGTCGCCCCGTCCTGATCGACCCGTCCTGATCGTTCAGTCCAGGTCGGTCAGTCGACCGCCGGCGTCCGGCTGGGTGTGCTCCACCCGACGCAGGACGCGGATGAGGAGTTCACCGAGGACGCCCTTTTCCTTCGCCGAGAGGTCCTGGAGCAGGTCACCCTCGAAGTCGCTGGCCATGCGCATGGCCTCCTGCCACTTCGCGCGGCCCTCGTCCGTCAGCTCCACGATCACGCGGACGCGGTTGTTCTCGTCGCGGTCGCGGGTGACCAGGCCCTCCCCCGCCATGCGGTCGATGCGGTGGGTCATGGCGGCCGGGGTCAGTCCGAGGCGCTTGGCCAGCTCGCCGGGGCCCATTCGGTACGGAGCGCCGGCGAGGACCAGGGTCTTGAGGACCTCCCACTCCGCGTTGCTGATGCCGAGGTCCGCGACCTGTCGGCCGTACGCGACGTTCATGCGGCGGTTGAGCCGGCCGAGGGCCGAGACGACCTGCTCGACCTGGGGGTCGAGATCGCCGAATTCGCGCTGGTAGGCGGCGATCTGCTCGTCCAGGGTCGGCTCCTGGATGGGGTCCTGACCGGTCACTGCTTGGCCCTCGGGGCTCGCGGTAGGCATACGCCGCAGTATCGCACGCCGTTCATTGGCATTGAAGTCCTTCGCCATGTACTGTTAAGGATCTAACTTTACGTTTGAAGTCTTCAGGCTTCAGTCCTTCAGAGCTAACAAGGCAGGTGAGTGGTGACCAGGGAGATGGGCGCGGCCATGCGTCGGATCCAGGCAGGTAGCGCGCTGAGCGCGTTCGGACTCGGATTCACGGTTCCGTTTCTGTACATCTATGTGGCGTACGTACGGGACCTCGGGTCGACGACGGGCAGCATCGTCATCGGCGTCTTCGCCCTGGCCGCACTGATCGCCCTGCCCTTCGTCGGACGAGTGATCGACCGCCGGGGGCCGAAGCCCGTGCTGGTGGGGGCGTCCGTGGTGGCGTCGCTCGGTGCCCTGTTGTTCGGGCTGTCCCAGCACACCGTGACCGTGCTGCTGTCGGCGGCACTGCTCGGTGCGGGCACCGCGGTGACGCAGCCCGCGCTGGCCACGATGATCGTCTGGGCGTCGGACGCCACCAGCCGCACGCGCGCCTTCGCCTTCCAGTTCTTCCTTCAGAACGTGGGCCTGGGCGTCGGTGGTCTGATCGGCGGCAACATCGTCGACAAGAGCCGGGCGAGCACCTTCACCCTGCTGTTCAGCATCGAGGCCGTCATGTTCCTGGTGCTGGCGGCGATCATCCTGACGGTGAAGCTGGCCCGACCGGCGCCCGCTCCGGGTGCCGCGGCCCAGGGCGCCAAGGGCAACGGCTTCAAGGTGCTGCTGGAGCACAAGGCGATGGTGAAGCTGCTGGTGCTGGGCTTCATCCTCTTCTTCGCCGTGTACGGACAGTTCGAGTCGGGCCTGTCGGCGTACGGCACCGAGGCCGCCGGCATCGAGCCGTCGATGTTCGGTACGGCCCTGGCGGCGAACACCGCGGTCATCGGCATCGCGCAGTTCGTCATCCTGAAGTACGTCGACCGGTACAAGAGGACCCGGGTCATCGCCGCGGTCGGGCTGATCTGGGCGGTCGCCTGGGCCGCCGCGGGGTACGCGGGACTCGGCGCGACCAGCCAGGCGATGGCGACGGCCGCGTTCATCTCGACGTACGCGCTGTTCGGGCTCGGTGAGGCGATGCTCGCGCCGACCGTGGCGCCGCTGGTGGTCGATCTGGCCCCGGAGTCGATGGTCGGGCAGTACAACTCGGCGTTCGCGCTGGTCAAGCAGTTGGCGCTGGCGCTCGGGCCGGCGATCGGCGGGCCCATGGGGGCCGCGCTGCACGCTCCGTACATCGTGACGTTCGTGCTGTTCTCGCTGGCGATCACGGTGCTGGCGCTGCGGCTGGCCCGGCAGCTCACGCCGGTGCAGGACCGGCCGGTGCTCGCTGCGACGTCCAGGGTCGTGGCGCAGTACAAGCCGCCTGTCGAGCCCGCTGAGAAGGTGGGCACCGCCGCCTGACGGCGGTCACACGGGTCTGGGGAGTGCGAACTCGCACCAGACCGACTTGCCGCCGCCCGGGACGCGGCGGCTCCCCCAGGACGAGGCGATGGCCGCGACGATCGAGATTCCGCGGCCCGCCTCGTCTTCGGTTTCCGCCCGGCGGCGGCGCGGGAGGTGGTCGTCGCCGTCCGTGACCTCGATGATCAGCCGGCGATCGGTGCGGCGCAGCCGCAGGCGCATGGGCGGGGCGCCGTGCTGGAGGGAGTTCGCGACGAGTTCGCTGACCGCCAGTACGCCGAGGTCGTGCAGTTCGGGCGAGAAGCGCCAGGACGCGAGGACGCCGGAGGCGAAGGCCCGGGCGCGCGGCGCGGCTTCGACGCCGCCGAGCAGGTCGAGCGCCGCGTTGTGGAACAGTTCGGCCGCCGCGCCGGTGCGCACGGGGTGCTGGACGACGAGGACGGCGACGTCGTCGTCGTGTTCCGCGGTGATGTGCATGGCGCGGATCAGCCGGTCGCAGACGACCTGGGGCGTGCCGGTGGCGCCGGAGAGCGCGCGTTCGAGCGCGGCGACGCCTTCGTCGATGTCCTCGTCGCGCCGTTCGACCAGGCCGTCCGTGTAGAGGACGGCGCTGGAGCCGGGCGGGAGGTCGATCGTGCCGGAGGAGTGGAGCCAGCCGCCGGTGCCGAGCGGAGGCCCGGTGGGGTCCTCGGCGCGGTGCACCGTGCCGTCCGCGTGGCGCACGAGGACGGGGAGGTGGCCGGCGGAGGAGTACACGAGCCGGCCTTCGTTCGGGTCGTGGACGGCGTACACGCAGGTGGCGATCTGGCTGGCGTCGATCTCGGAGGCGAGGCCGTCGAGCAGTTGCAGCACTTCGTGCGGGGGCAGGTCGAGGCGGGCGTAGGCGCGGACGGCGGTGCGGAGCTGACCCATGACGGCGGCGGCGCGCACTCCGCGGCCCATGACGTCGCCGATGACGAGGGCGGTCCGGCCGCCGCCAAGGGTGATCACGTCGTACCAGTCGCCGCCGACGGCCGCGTCCTCGCCGCCCGGTTGGTAGGTGGCGGCGACGTGGAGGTCGTCGGGCTGCTCCAGTTCCTGCGGGAGGAGGGAGCGCTGGAGGGTGACGGCCGCCGCGCGCTGGCGGCGCTCGCTGGCGCGCAGGCGCTCGGCGGCTTCGGCGTGGTCGGTGACGTCGGTGGCGAAGACGAGGAGGCCGGTGGTGGAGGCGGCTTCCGACGGTCCTCGGCCGGTCGGGGTGTCCACGGGGAGGCAGGTCAGGGTGTACGAGCGGCCGTCGGGGGCCTTGCGGGACTTGACCGTGCGCTGCGTTCCGCTGCGCAGGACCTGGTCCATCAGCGGGGTCAGGCCCAGCTCGGCCAGTTCGGGGCAGACGTCGTCGGCGGCGCCGCCGACCGGGCGGGGGCCGAAGGCGGCGGTGTAGGCGTCGTTGACGTACGCGATGCGGTGCTCGGGGCCGTACAGCAGGGCGACGAGGCCGGGGATCCGGCCGAGGAGGTCGCGTACGGCGAAGTCCTCGGGGGCGGGGGCCGCGGGCGGCGCGGCGGCGTCGGCCTCCTGTGCGGCCGGGGCGTCGAACGTGCGGAAGATGGGACGGAGGCGGGCCGGGCGCAGCAGGCTGCCGCGGGCGGCGGGCACGGAGCTCTCGCCGCGGGCGTCGCTCCTGGACCGCTCGTCGTCGGCCTCGGGCCCGGCCCCGGCCGCTGCGCGGTCCTTGCCGCGGTCGGTGCTTCGGTCGGTGTCGTCCGCTCTGTTCTCCCCGCGCTGGGGCGGGCGGGGAGAGGAGGAGATCCCGCGGTCGGTCCTTCGCGCTGCGGCGCGGCGCTGTGTCCCGGGGAGCCTTGAGCTCCAACGCGTGAAGTTCACTGACTTTCAAGCCTCAATGGTGGTAGCCAAGGGTCACGAGGGTCACTCTGTGCAGATGTGAGCCCACCTATGGTCACACGTCCAGTGTGACCGTACGGACTGACAAGAGGTGTCGACCGGGCGGCTGCCGGGAGTCCGGCACATGGCCCGTCAGGTCTTTCTGCCGTCGTCGTCCGGTGCTTCGGGTGCGGTGTTCGGGCCGGCTGCCGGGCCGGTCGGCGGGGCGGTCGGCGGGGCGGTCGGCGGGGCGTGGTGTCCGTTGTTGCCGGGGCGGCCGCGGGCCGCCAGTTCGAACTCGGCCCGGGGGTGTTCCAGGGAGCCGAGCGAAACGATTTCCCGCTTGAACAGGCCAGCGAGGATCCACTCGGCGAGGATGCGCGTCTTGCGGTTGACGGTGGGCATGCGGTTGAGGTGGTACACGCGGTGCATCAGCCACGCGGGGTACCCCTTGAGTTTGCGACCGTACACATGGGCGACGCCTTTGTGCAGGCCCAGGGAGGCGACGGAGCCGGCGTACTTGTGCGCGTACTGCTTGAGGGGCCGGTCGCGCCGGGACGCGGCGACGTTGGCGGCGAGGACCTTGGCCTGGCGCAGGGCGTGCTGGGCGTTGGGGGCGCAGGTGGCGTCGGGGTCGTCGGAGGTGAGGTCCGGGACGGCCGCGGCGTCCCCGGCGGCCCAGGCGTGCTCGACGCCGGCGACGGCGAGTTCGGCGGTGCAGTACAGCCGGCCGCGGCCGTTGAGGGGGAGGTCGGTGGCGGCGAGCAGCGGCGACGGTTTGACGCCGGCGGTCCACACGACCGTACGGGCGGGGAAGCGGCTGCCGTCGCTGAGGACGGCGATCCGGTCCTCGCAGGATTCGAGCCTGGTCTCCAGGCGGACGTCGATGTTCCGGGCGCGCAGCTCGCGGACGGCGTAGCGGCCCATCTCCTCGCCGACCTCGGGCAGGATGCGTCCGGTGGCCTCGACGAGGATCCACTTCAGGTCCTGCGGCTTGATGTTGTGGTAGTAGCGCGAGGTGTAGCGGGCCATGTCCTCCAGTTCGGCGAGGGCTTCCACGCCCGCGTAGCCGCCGCCGACGAAGACGAAGGTCAGGGCGGCGTCGCGGATGGCGGGGTCGCGGGTGGAGGAGGCGATGTCCATCTGCTCGATGACGTGGTTGCGCAGTCCGATGGCCTCTTCGACGGTCTTGAAGCCGATGCCGTGGTCGGCGAGGCCGGGGACGGGGAGGGTGCGGGAGATCGATCCCGGCGCGATGACCAGTTCGTCGTAGGCGACCTCGACGGCGCCGGTGCCCTCCTCGTCGGTGGCGAGGGTGGTCACGGTGGCGGTGCGCTTGGCGTGGCTGACGGCGGTGACCTCGCCGACGACGACGGTGCAGCGGGAGAGCACCCGCCGCAGCGGGACCACGACGTGGGCGGGCGAGATGGAGCCGGCGGCGGCCTCGGGGAGGAACGGCTGGTACGTCATGTAGGGGTCGGGCGAGATGACCAGGACCTCGACGGTGCCGCGGGCCAGTTCCTGTCTCAGTTCCTTCTGGAGGTGCAGCGCGGTGTACAGCCCGACGTAGCCGCCGCCGACGACGAGGATGCGTGTGCCGTTCGCCGGGTCGGTGGGGCGCCCGGTCGGCGGGGTGTCGGGGGCCGCGCCCCGGGAGTTAGCAGCCGTCACCATCCCATGACGCATCGGTCCCCGGCGTTTGTCCACAGGCCCGGCAAATTGTGTGACCGGAGGTGTGGTGCTGCCGTACACTCCGCGGCTCGCGTGGACCGGGGAAGGTGCCCAGGTCAGGGGTGGCGAGGGGGGTGGCGGACGAGTACGCAAACGGGGGGCTTCCGGTCCTTGCTCCGATCGGGGGGCGCTCCGTGCGGAACTACCCCCTTCTGAATTGACCCGGGCTCAACTATGTTCGTACCTCGTCGGGGTGCGTGGTCAAGGCGCCGCCGGCAGACCAGGTGGGGAGGTCTCCGGGGGGAGACACAGTGACCGGGGGAACACGTATGACCATTCAGGATTCGCATTGGCAGGCCGCCGTTCCGCCTGTCACTGACGGCCACGGCACACCCGGCGTGCACGGTGCTCATCTCGGCGCGGACGGAAGCGGTGGAAGGGCCGGAACGGGCGGGACCACCCGTTCGGCGCCCTTGCGGGTGGATGCCCAGCGCAACTTGGAACACGTCCTGCGCGCTGCGCGGGAGGTCTTCGGCGAGCTGGGGTACGGCGCTCCGATGGAGGACGTGGCGCGCCGGGCCCGGGTCGGCGTGGGGACGGTGTACCGCCGGTTCCCCAGCAAGGACGTGTTGGTGCGGCGAATAGCCGAGGAGGAGACCTCCCGGCTGACCGAGCAGGCGCGCACCGCGCTGCGGCAGGAGGACGAGCCCTGGTCGGCGCTGGCGCGCTTCCTGCGGACTTCGGTCGCCTCCGGCGCGGGGCGGCTGCTGCCGCCGCAGGTGCTGCGGGTGCGGGTGGCCGCGGACGAGGCGGAGGACGTCGGCGGTCACCAGGGGACCGTGGACGCGGCCGGTGCGGCCGCCGCTTCGGGCGGTGATGGGCGGGACGAGACCCGGGTGCCGCAGCAGCGGGCCGGGGTGCAGCCGGCGGGCGGTCAGGTGCCCGGCGGGCCGGTGTCGAGCGCTCCCGAGCTCCGGGTGGTGGGGCCGCGGTCTCCGTCGTCCCACGAGGTGGACGACGCGGGCGCGGCCGAGCTGCTGGAGGTCGTGGGGCAGTTGGTCGACCGGGCGCGGGCCGCGGGAGAGCTGCGCGGCGACGTGACCGTCGCGGACGTGCTGCTGGTGATAGCCACGGCGGCGCCTTCCCTGCCGGACGCTGCGCAGCAGGCCGCCGCCTCGGCTCGACTGTTGGACATCCTGCTGGAGGGGCTGCGGCCGCGGTAGCGGTCGGGACGACTGCGCTTTGGGCGTGGCCCTGTGCGGGGGACGGAGCTGCGGTTTCCCGGCGGGGTGCGTTGGTCTGTGCGGGCCGGTGGTGGGCTTGTCGCGCAGTTCCGCCCCCTACGCCCAGAGGCGTGGGGGGACCCCCAGCGCCCCTGACATGCCCGCCGTTTCCCTGCGGGTGCGTTGGTCTCCGCGGGCCGGTGGTGGGCCGCAGACACCAACGCACACCGTAGGGAAGCAGCGGCTGCGTGCAGACGTGTAGGGGCTGTCCGGAGCGTGGGCGGGCGGCTCGGACGCCGGGGGGCCAACGGGCCGGGTGGGGGCGGCTGTTGGGAGGGGAGGGCCGGACGGCGGGGCGATCGCGGCCGGGGCGTAGGTCGTTGAGTATTACACTAATCGCCGATGGATAGCGCACGGTTTCGACAGAACTCCCCAGATGAGTGGTTGGCCAAGGCGTAGGTCCGTGCCCGCTGTCGCCGTGTGGCACGCTGGCCCGGTGTTCGTGTCCGAGGGTGCTGACGGGAGCGTCCGCGATGAACGAGGGCTTCCTCGATGAGCAGTGACGAGCGGGACGAATCGCTCGGCGGTGCGGACGGCGCGGAGGGCGGCGGCACGCCGTCCCGGCAGGTGCCCGAGCAGGGTGGGCCCGGCGGTGCGCGGTCGGGGGCGGCACGGGCTCCGGGGCTGCCCGGTCAGGTCGATCCGGCCGGTTCCGCGGACGCGACGGGTGCAGCCGAACCTTCCGGACCACCGGCGCCACCGACACCGTCGGGGTCTTCCGACCCGGCGGCGCAGTCCGGGCACTCGGTCCCGCCGCAGGGCACCAATGGAGTCAGGGCGGACGACGCGGAGGACACCGGCTGGGCGGACTCCGTTCCGGGGACGGCAAACGCATCGGGCGGCGCCCGTCCGAGTGGATCCCCCGGCGCAACCGGCGGTGCAGGCGGGACCGGCGCCGGCGACACGTCCGGGGCCGAGGCCCACGCCGTACCGCCGCAGCGCGAGGGCGGCAGCGCCGGTTCCGTCCTCCCCCCGCCGCGCGAGCTGCCGCCGTCCGACGCCGACTTGGTCCAGCGGATGCGCGACGGGGACAACGACGCGTACGAGGAGCTGTTCCGCCGCCACTCCGACGCCGTGCTGCGGTACGCGCGCACCTGCTGCCGGGACTCGCACACCGCGGACGACCTGACCGCCGAGGTCTTCGCCAGGACCCTGCAGGCCGTACGCGGCGGGGCCGGGCCTGAGCACGCCGTACGGGCCTATCTGCTGACCACGGTCCGCCGGGTGGCCGCGACCTGGACGAAGAGCGCCAAGCGGGAGCAACTCGTCGAGGACTTCGCGCTGTTCGCCGCGGAGGCGTCGCGCAGTTCGGACGGCGCGTCCGGGGAGACGATGGAGCTCGGGGCGGACGTCCGGGCGATGCACGAGGCGGAGCAGTCGCTCGCGATGCAGGCGTTCCGGTCGCTGCCGGAGCGCTGGCAGGCGGTGCTGTGGCACACCACCGTCGAGGAGGAGTCGCCCAGCGAGGTCGCTCCGCTGTTCGGGCTGACGGCGAACGCCACGGCGGTGCTCGCGAGCCGGGCCCGCGAGGGCCTGAAGCAGGCGTACCTCCAGGCCCACGTCAGCTCGGCGCTCACCTCCGGGGGCGACTGCGCCCGGTACGCCGACCGGCTCGGCGCGTACGCGCGCGGCGGGTTGCGGATGCGGGCCGAACGCGGGCTGCGCAAGCACCTGGAGGAGTGCGCCAAGTGCCGGCTCGCGGCCGGTGAGCTCCAGCACGTCAACGCCGGCATCCCGGCGCTGCTGCCGGTCGCGGTCATCGGTTGGTTCGCGGCGGGCTACGCGCTCAAGGCCGGCGGGGTGGTCGTCGGCGGTGCGGTGGGAGCCGCGGGCGCCGGTGCCGCCGCGGCCGCCACCAGCGGCGGCACCGGTGCGTCGGCCGGCGCGGCCGGCGGCGCCGCGGCGTCCGAGGGGCTGGGTGCACCGGCGAAGGTCGGCATCGGGGCCGCGGTCGCCGTCGCCGCTGCCGCCGGGCTGGTGTGGGCGTTCACCGGGAGCCCGAAGCCCGCGGAGCCCGAGGCGAAGCCGCCCGCCGTGCAGCCCGTGCTGCCGGCCCCGCAGGCCCCGAAGCCACCGGCGCCGAAGCCGACGCCGCCGAAGCCGAAGCCCGTACCGCCGGCGCCCAAGCCTTCGCCCAAGCCCAAGCCCGTACCGCCAGCGCCGAAGCCTTCGCCCAAGCCCAAGCCGACCCCGCCGAAGCCCACTCCGCCCGCGCCGTCGCCGACCCCGACGCCCAAGCCGACCCCGCCGAAGGAGCGGCCGAAGCCTAAGCCCGAGCCGCGGGTGTACCAGGTCAATCGGCTCGAATACAGCATCTTCGGCGACCACACCGGGCCCGAGGTGGTGCTCGGGCAGAGCAGTTGGATCTGGCAGCGGTGGGGTCTGAAGATCGACGGGCAGAGCTACAGCCACGGGGTGACCGTGCGGGCGCGCTCCTCGGTGACGATCGAACTCAACCGCGCGTGCACCTCCTACGCGGCGAAGGCCGGCGTGGACGACCTGACGCTGGGGCTCGGCAAGATGCGGTTCTCCGTCTACGGGGACGGGGAGTTGCTGTGGCGCTCCCCCGTCGTACGGGGGAAGGAGCCGGCCGTGCCGGTGCAGGTCTCCCTCGTCGGGCGCAAGAAGCTGCGGCTGGTCGTGGAGCCGCACTCGCCGTGGAGCGAGATGACGTTGGGCGCGTGGGCGGACTCCCGCATCGCGTGCAACTGACGCCCCGGGCCCCCGGCCCCCGAAGCGTGACGCGTGAAGCGTGACGCGTCAGGAGCGGATCGACGGGCGGGGCGGTACGCCAGCGGCGACGGCGCGCTGCCGGGGCGCCGCGCTGCCCGTCCAGCAGGTGCCGCGGCGCGACAGCAGCCGGCGCAGCCACAGTTCGGTGGAGACCAGGTCGGCGAGGCCGTCGAGCGGCACAGGCTCCCCGTCGGCCGCCGCGCGCAGCGCCTTGCGGACCACCCTGGCCTCGATCAGCCCGGCGTCGGCGAGCAGTGGTGCGTCGAAGAGGGCGAGCAGCGTCGGCAGCGCCGCGCGCAGCCCCTTGCGGGCGCCCGCGACGGAGGTGGTCTGCCCGGGTGCGGCGCCCCAGCCGGCCGGCAGGTCGTGGACGCCCGCGCCGGCGAGGACGGTGCGCAGCACGTCCGCGCGGGCGCCGGGCCGCACCCGCAGCGCCTCGGGCAGGTCGCGGCAGGCGCGGACGACCTGGTTGTCGAGGAAGGGCGCGTGGACGCGTTGGCTGCGGACCTCGGCGGCCTGCTCCAGGATGCGGTGGTCGAAGGCGTGCCGGGCGAGGGCCGCGCGGGCGCGCGCCTCCCCGGGCCGCTGGACGACGACGGGCCGGGTCGCGGCGCTCATCAGCCGAACCGATACTTCGGCCAGCGCCTCTCCCGTCAGCCACCGCACCGCGGGCCCGGGCCGGGACCAGGTCAGTGCGGCGAGAGAGGCGTCCAGGGGGCTGGTGCCGTCGGAGCCGTGGGGGTCCCCCCACGCCCTTCGGCCGTCGGGGGACCCGCTGCGGCCGGCCTCCAGCAGTCGGTCGGCCGCCGTTTCGAGGCCGGTGCGGTAGGGCGTACGGGCGAGGCGGCGCGCGGCGCGGTAGATCTGGAGCGGTACGAACAGGGCCTGCGGCGTGGCGCCTTCGGCCCGGGCGAGCGCGGTGACCGGGCGCAGCAGGTGCCGGCGTCTTCGGTCGAGCAGCAGGTCGGCGAGGCGGGCCGGGTGGGCGTCGAGCACCTGGCGGGCGCCGGCGCCGGTGAGGTGGTCGGCGCTGCCGGAGGCGAGGCGCACCCGGTGGCGTTCGGCGGTGACGAGGGAGGGTGCGGGCTCGTCGGTGAGGGGGCCGTTGTCCAGCCGGGCGTACGGCAGGGCTTCCTCCCCGGCCGGGACGACGACGTGGTGCAGCCGGGGGTTGGCGCCCATGGCGCGGGCCCGTTCCAACTCGGGCTCGATGCCGGGTTCGATGCCGGGTTCGGTGAGGTCGTTGAAGGTGACGGCGAGGAGGCGTTCACCGGCGCCGGCACCGCTGCCGACGATCGTGCCGGGGACGCCGGGCAGACCGGCGGCGAGCAGCGCGAGGGTGCCGGACGCGCTGCCGCCGGAGAGGTCGGCGCCGATGCCGGGAGCGGGGGCGCCACGGCGGGCGCGCCGGTCGGCGGGGCCCATGCCGGGCACCGGCCCGGGGTCCGGGGGCATGGTCTGCGGGGCGTGGCGCGGGGCGGTGAGCCGGGCGCGGACGGCTTCGACGAGGGCGTCGCGCACTCCTTCGACCGCGAGGTCGGGGTCGATCTGCGGGCCGGTGACGGCGAGGGAGGCGACCGGTTCGTAGCCGATGATCTCGCGGGAGCCCTCGCGCAGGATCAGGGCGTGGCCGGGCGGGATGCGCTTGACGCCCTCGTACGGGGTGGAGTCCCGCAGCGCCTCCGGGGTCTCGGGGCAGGCCAGCACGGCGGCCAGGTGGCCGATGTCGAGTTGGGCACCGATGAGGTCGGCGAGCGGGAGGGCGGCGGTGGCGTACGCGGTGCCGTTCTCCCACGGGGTGTGGAAGACGGGGCGGGCGCCGGCGAGGTCACCGAGGACGGTGATGCGGCGGCCGGAGCGGACGACGGCGGAGTAACTGCCGGGCCAGGCGGTCAGATGGCGCAGGGCGCCGCCGCGGGCGGAGAGGAGGCCGGCGCGCAGCTCGGCGTCGGAGGCGGCGCAGCAGCCGAGGACGGCCATCGTGGTGGACTCGTCGAGGCTGACGACCCGGACCTCGTCGGGGCGCCAGTCGCCGACGGCCCAGAGGGGGTCGGGGTCGCCCCACAGGAGTTGGGAGCCGACGGGCTGGACGGAGCGCCCCTCGTCGGCGGCGCCGACGGCCCCCGCCGTGCCGAAGTTCGCGGCGACACTGCTCCAGCCCACCAACCACCGCATCGCCGTTTCGCCTCCACAAGCTGTGGACAACCGGGTGCCGAACCCGGGTCGTTCGGGAACATGCTGCCACGAAGGAGACGCGACGAACGGGCCCCGGGTCGCACGCGCAAAAAGTGAAGGAGCCGGTGGAGGCGGGGGCCTGGTGGGGCATCACGGGACGGCAGCGACATCACGCCGGCCGCATAGCCGGACAAACAACACCAGAGGAACAGTCGATATCCGGCCATTCTCAGAAGGCGCGAGCTCCGCTCTTTGGGCACGGAGAGCTCCCGGACCGGTGGATGACCGTCCGGATCGCCCACCGCGGCGGACCGTGGAGCTGCCGGCGGTACGGGGTGCTTCGCCCCGCTTCAGCATGAATTCGGAGACCGAGGGTCGGAGCCGGCTAGAGGCCGGAGGTCGGCGGTCGGCGGTGGGCAGTCGGGGTCGGCGGTCGGCGGGAGTTGGAGCTCGGCGGGCTCCTCCTCGTATCCGTGCTCCGATCCGTTCTCCGGTTCCGTTCTCCCATCTGATCTCGCGCTTGATCCCCGATCCGGCCCTGGAGCGGCTCCGAGTCCGGGTCCGTCCCGGCCTGCCCGGATCCCCGGTGGACGCGCAGTGGAGGGGCGCGCGGTGAGGCCGGTACGCCGGGGTGTGACGCGCGTGCGCTGACGGGGCGGCGCGGGCCCGGGTACGAGCGACGGTCCGGGAGGCGCCGCACGCCCCCCGGACCGTCCGCCGCCCGCGGGGATTGAAGGCGGCGGTGTCCCCCAGCCCGCTGGGTCCAGTACGCAGCGGGCCGACCCACGCGTCTTTCATGGAAGCGCCGGCCCCCGCCCCCGGCGAGAGCGCACGGGCGGGCGCACGGCCACACGGCGGGAGCACGCCCGGCACGCCACGGAGACGGCCCGGAGCAGTGCGGGAGCGCGCGCGGCACGCGACAGCACACGGCGGCACGGGCGCAGCACGGAAGGAGCGCAGGAGCGACGCGGGGGCGCGCTGCCGGCGGTCCGCTCCCACCTGGCAACCACTCGCCAACGGCGGCGTGTTCACCGTGCGTCTCCACCCGTCCAGATCGCCACGCGCAACTTTCCCGCCATCCGGAACACCGCCTCTTAACGGTCGGGATCCGGCGAACTACGCTGGGTTTACTGATGTTCTGAACCGATGGGCATATTCCGATGGGCTCGGCCAGGCGCTTTTGCAACCGGGCCCCGGGGCGGGGTGGGCAGCCGTGCTCCCGGACGTGGCCGTCGGCGAGGACCCGGTACGAATGCCGTGCGCCGGACGGTGACGCGGCGGCCGTCTGTGTGTCGAGGGGTGGCGCATGTCCAGGGAGCAACGCGGGCCGAACGAAAAGCTCGGCACCGTTCTCGCCCTCGCGGGAATCAGCAACGCCGGACTCGCCCGGCGCGTCAACGACCTCGGGGCGCAGCGCGGTCTGACCTTGCGCTACGACAAGACGTCGGTGGCCCGCTGGGTGTCGAAGGGCATGGTGCCGCAGGGCGCCGCGCCCCACCTCATCGCAGCCGCGATCGGCTCCAAGCTCGGCCGTCCCGTGCCGCTGCACGAGATCGGCCTCGCCGACGCCGACCCGGCCCCCGAAGTCGGGCTCGCCTTCCCCCGCGACGTACGCGCGGCCGTGAAGTCGGCCACCGACCTCTACCGGCTGGACCTGGCCGGCAGACGAGCCGGCAGCGGCGGGATCTGGCAGTCCCTGGCCGGATCCTTCGCGGTGAGCGCCTACGCCACCCCCACCTCCCGCTGGCTGATAACGCCCGCCGACGCCTCGGTGGAGCGCATGCCGCCGGAGGGCGGCGGCGGCCCGGGCGCCGATGGCGGCGGGCCGGTGTCCCCGTCCCCCGACGAAGCCCCCACCCGGGTGGGCCACAGCGACGTCGGCAAGCTGCGCGAGGCCGCGGAGGACGCCCGCCGCTGGGACTCCAAGTACGGCGGCGGCGACTGGCGTTCGTCCATGGTCCCCGAGTGCCTACGGGTCGACGCGGCGCCCCTGCTCCTCGGCTGGTACTCGGACGAGGTCGGCCGGGCCCTGTTCGGCGCGACCGCCGAACTGACCAGGCTGGCCGGGTGGATGGCCTTCGACACCGGCCAGCAGGAAGCCGCCCAGCGCTACTACATCCAGGCGCTGCGCCTCGCGCGCGCGGCGGCCGACGTGCCGCTCGGCGGGTACGTGCTGGCGTCCATGGCGCTCCAGGCGATCTACCGGGGCTTCGCGGACGAGGGCGTCGACCTGGCGCAGGCCGCCCTGGAGCGCAACCGGGGGCTCGCGACGGCGCGCACCATGAGCTTCTTCCGCCTGGTGGAGGCGCGGGCGCACGCCAAGGCGAACGACGCGCCCGCGGCGGGCGCCGCCCTGAAGGCGGCCGAGGGCTGGCTGGAGCGGGCCCGCGAGGGCGACCAGGACCCGACCTGGCTGGGCTTCTACACCTACGACCGGTTCGCGGCGGACGCGGCCGAGTGCTACCGCGACCTCGGCTCGCCGCGCGCGGTGCGCCGCTTCACGGAACAGGCCCTGTCCCGGCCGACGGACGAGTTCGTCAGGTCGCACGGGCTGCGGCTGGTGGTCGGCGCCTTCGCCGAGTTGGAGTCGGGGAACCTGGACGCGGCGTGCGCAGCCGGCACCCGGGCCGTGGAGGTCGCGGGCCGCATCTCCTCGGCACGCACGACCGAGTACGTACGGGACCTGCTGCACAGGCTGGAGGCGTACGGGGACGAGCCGCGGGTGGCGGAGCTGCGGGAGCGGGCCCGTCCGCTGCTGATCGCCCCGGCGTAGCCCGGTCCCCGTGCGCCGAGGGGTAGGTGCGGGTTGCGAGGAGCGGGCGTGGGATGAGCGGCCCCCGGTGTCATGGGTGACACCGGGGTCGCCAGGATTGTTGATGCTGTTGGGGCTACGGGTGCACTCGGTCCGCCGCACCGGCGGCACTGTCAGTGGTCGGGTGCACCATCGGGGTGGGAGGTGGCGCGGTGACGGGGACGTCCGGGCGGACCGGGGGGACCGGGATCGGCTTCGACTGCGACGTGCTGGTGGTCGGCGGCGGGATCGTCGGCCTGTCGACGGCGTATGCCCTGACGCGCTCGGCGCCCGGCACCCGCGTCGTCGTCCTGGAGAAGGAGCCTGCCCCGGCGCGCCACCAGACCGGCCGGAACAGCGGCGTGATCCACAGCGGGATCTACTACCGCCCCGGCTCGCTCAAGGCGCGGTACGCGACGCGCGGCGCGGCCGAGATGGTGAAGTTCTGCGCGGAGCACGGTCTACCGCACGCGGTCACCGGCAAGCTGATCGTCGCCACCCGGCGCGACGAGCTGCCCCGGCTGCACGCACTGGTCCAGCGCGGCCGCAAGAACGGCATCCCGGTGCGCGAGCTGGGGCCGGCGCAGATCACGGAGTACGAGCCCGAGGTGCGGGGCCTCGCCGCGATCCACGTCGGGACGACGGGCGTGTGCGACTTCGCCGCGGTCGCCCGGGCACTGGGCGAAGCGGCGGGGGCGGCCGGTGCGGAGGTCCGGTGCGGCGAGGAGGTCGTCGCGGTGGACCGGCGGCCCTGGGGCGTCGCGGTCCGCACCGCGTCCGGCGCGGTCGTCCGGGCCCGCGCCATGGTGAACTGCGCGGGGCTGCACAGCGACCGGCTGGCCCGGCTGACCGGGGACGACCCCGGCGTGCGGATCGTCCCCTTCCGCGGTGAGTACTACGAGCTGGCGGACCCCTCGCTGGTGCGGGGCCTGGTGTATCCGGTGCCGGACCCGGCGTTCCCGTTCCTCGGCGTCCATCTGACCCGCGGTCTCGACGACCACGTCCACGTCGGCCCGAACGCCGTCCCGGCGCTCGCCCGCGAGGGGTACGGCTGGGGCGTGGTGCATCCGCGCGAGCTGGCGGCCACCTCGGCCTGGCCCGGTAGCTGGCGCATGGCCCGACGCCACTGGCGGTACGGGGCGGGCGAGCTGCGGCGCTCGCTGTCGAAGCGGGCGTTCACGGCGGCGGTGCGGGAGCTGCTGCCGGCGGCGGAGGAACACGGCTTGCGGCGGGCGTCGGCGGGGGTGCGGGCGCAGGCGGTGGGTCGGGACGGGGCGCTCGTGGACGACTTCCTGATCCATGAGACGAACAGGGTCGTGCACGTCCTCAACGCGCCCTCACCTGCGGCGACGTCCAGCCTCCCGATCGGCCGCGCCCTCGCGTCCCGCGCCCGAAGCCACCTCTAGCCCTGCGGCCCGCCTGTAGCTGCTCGCGCAGTTCCGTCCCCTGACGTACCCGCCGTTTCCCTGCGAGTGCGTTGGTCTCTGCGGCCCGTCTGTGGCTTGTCGCGCAGTTCCCCGCGCCCCTAAAAGCCCCTGCCCTGCGGGCACGAGGAACCCGCCTACGCCAGGAGGGCACGAGGGACCCCAGCGCCCCTAATTGCACGCACCCGCGCCGTACAGGGAACGAAGCTCGGCGTCTGCGGGCCGGCCGTCCCCTACGCCCGCAGGGCGTGGGCTTTTAGGGGCGCGGGGAACTGCGCGATCAGCCACAGACGGGCCGCAGACGCCCGCGCACCGCAGCCGGCGCGGCGCAACCGCGGTCCCAGAAGCGGAGCCGCAGGCGCAAGCGCGGTCCCAGGAGCGGAGCCGCAGGCGCAAGCGCGGAGCCGCAGGCGCAAGCGCCCGCGGGTCGTAGGATTGGCGCATTGTGTCGAAGCTGCGCCATCACACCCCAGAAGAAGCCTCCGCTCCCAGTCGGGACCGGGGCGAGCCCCGTTTCCCCGGCGGACCCGCCGCCGACCCCGCCGGGTCGCACCACGAGCGGCGGATCAGGAGTTTCCAGCCGCGGCGGAGCCGGGTGACCACCGGGCAGGAGGACGCGCTGCGGCGGCTGTGGGGCGCCTGGGGGCTGGACATCGACGGACGGCGGGTGCTCGACCTCGCCGAGATGTTCGACGGGCTGCCCGTCGTCCTGGAGATCGGCTTCGGGATGGGCGAGGCCACCGCCCAGATGGCCGCCGCCGACCCCCGCACCGGAATCCTCGCCGTCGACGTGCACACCCCCGGCCAGGGCAATCTGCTGGGCCTCGCCGAGCGGAAGGGCCTGACGAACGTCCGGGTGGCCAACGGCGACGCGATCATCCTGCTGCGCGAGCAGCTCGCGCCGGGCGCCCTCGACGGGATGCGGGTGTACTTCCCGGACCCCTGGCCGAAGAAGCGCCACCACAAGCGCCGACTGATCCAGCCCGAGTTCCTGACCCTGGCCGCGCGCTGCCTGAAGCCCGGCGCCGTACTGCACTGCGCCACGGACTGGGAGCCGTACGCGGAGCAGATGCTGGAGGTGCTCTCGGCGCACCCGGACTTCGAGAACGCCTGCGCCGACGGCGGCTTCGCGCCGCGGCCCGAGTTCCGGCCCCGCACCCGGTTCGAGGGACAGGGGCTGGACAAGGGGCACGTCGTACGGGACCTCCTCTTCCGGCGCGTGGCGCCCACGGCCGCCTAGGTCCTGCCTACGGGGCCGACGCAGGGTCGCAGCGAAGCCCCCGCCCGGCCGTTCCCGGTCACACGGAGACCGATTCCGCCTCGCCCACTGTCAGTGGTCCTCGTTAGGGTCGTGGAGTGTCCCAGCCGCCGCCCCCGCCCCGGTCCGCGCCCCAGCAGGCGCAGCCGGTGTTCGACGCGCTGCCCGAGCGCTCCCGCTGGCGCTACAAGCCCCGTCGCGCCTCGCTGCTGTGGCGCAACAGGGCCATCCGCATCGGGGTGCTGATCACGCTGCTCGCGCTCTGCGGGCTGGTGATCCTCGCGCTGGTGCGGGAGCAGACGGGCACCCGGGGCTTCCTCGTCGGCCTGGGGCTCGCCACGCTGCCCGTGCCGCTGCTGCTCGCCGCGTTCCGCTGGCTGGACCGGGTCGAGCCGGGCCCCTGGCGCCACCTCGCCTTCGCGTTCGCGTGGGGCGCGTTCGCCGCCGCCCTGGTCGCACTCACCGCGAACACCTTCGCGGCCCGCTGGATAGCGACCGCCACCGCCGACCCGTCGAGCGCGGACACGCTCGGCGCGACGGTGGTGGCCCCGGTCGTCGAGGAGAGCGCCAAGGCCGCGGCCGTCTTCCTGCTCTTCTTCTTCCGCAGACGGGACTTCACGGGCCTGGTCGACGGCGTCGTGATCGCCGGCTTCACCGCGACCGGCTTCGCCTTCACCGAGAACATCCTCTACCTCGGCCGGGCCTTCGACGACGACCAGTCGACGGGCTCGGACGGCTTCGAGTCGATGACGGCGGCGACGTTCTTCGTACGGATCGTCATGTCGCCGTTCGCGCACCCGCTCTTCACGGTGCTCACCGGCATCGGCTTCGGGCTGGCGGCGCTGGCGGCCCGCCGGCGCAAGTTCCGCCGCACCGCGCTGCCGCTGCTGGGGCTCGTCCTCTCCATGGGCATGCACGCGCTGTGGAACGGCTCGGCGTCGATGCTCGGCCCGTACGGCTTCTACGCGGTGTACGCGCTGGTCATGGTCCCGGTCTTCGGGCTGCTGACGTGGCTGACGATCTGGTCCCGGCAGCGGGAGTTGCGCACGGTCTCGTCGGCGCTGCCGGCGTACGCGGCCGCCGGCTGGCTGGCGTCCGCGGAGCCCCCGGCGCTGGCCTCCATGCGGGCGCGCACCGCGGCCCGTGACTTCGCCCGGCGTACGCAGGGGCCGGCGGCGGCGCACGCGGTGGCGGAGTACCAGCGCTTCGCGACCTCGCTCGCCTTCCTCCGCCACCGGGCGCAGCGCGGTGCGGTCGACCCCGACTTCGTCGCACGGGAGCAGGAGTTGCTGCACCACATGTGGCGGCGCAAGGAGGTGGCGAGCCCGGCACTGACGTACGCGGCGCGGTCGACGGGCGCGGTCTGGGTGCCCCCGCCGTACCGGGACTACGAGGGCTACAACCCGTACCGGGTGTGACGCGGACCCCCCGAAGCCCGGGCGCACGCACCCGTGCGCACGCAAAAAGACCGACGGCCCTGGCGTCGGGGGGTGACACCAGGACCATCGGCGATTCAGGGACGACGGCGTACGACGAGGCCGAGCCAGGTCAGGCCGAGCAAGGCGGGACGAGGCAGTGCAGGGCGGCCCGCCGAAGACGCCCGAGCCCGCACACCAGCCGAAGCTGGCAGCTCAAGAACTCACGGGCCCCGGCGCACCGCACCACTCGTCACAGCCGTCGCGCTGAGCGCCATGCGCTCAGCGACTCAGACCGAGAGGCCCTTGCTCTGCAGCCAGGACGCCGGGTTGATCGTGGCGCCGCCCGGGGTCTTGACCTCCATGTGCAGGTGCGCACCGGAGACGTTGCCGGTCGCGCCCACGCGCCCGACGCCGTCGCCCGCGACGACCTTCTGGCCCGCGCCGACGCTGACCGACGACATGTGGGCGTACATGATCTCGGTGCCGTCGTTCAGCTCCAGGATGACCTGGTAGCCGTAGGCCGGACCGGACCAGCCGGCGGACTTGACCGTACCGGCGCCCACGGCCTTCAGCGGGGTGCCCGAGGAGGCGACGAAGTCAAGGCCGGTGTGCTGGCCGGAGGACCACATGGAGCCGGACTGGCCGTACGTCGCCGAGATGCTGTACGAGGAGAGCGGCAGCGCGAACATCTTCGCGAGCTTCGCCTTGCGCTCGGCCTCCGCCTTGGCCTTGGCCTCTGCTTCGGCCTTCTTCTTCTCGGCCTCCGCCTTCGCCTTGGCCTTGGCCTGGGCTTCCTTCTCGGCCTTCTCCTTCGCGGCCTTGTCGGCGGCGGCCTGCTTCGCGGCCTCGGCCTGGGCCTGCTGCTGCTCGGCCTGCTGGAGGATGCGGGAGCGCAGGGCCTCGCCGGCGCCGCCTTCGGCGGTGGCGCCCATGGCCATCAGTTCGCTGGCGCCCTCGGTGGACTGGTCGTCACCGGACGGGTCGTCGTTCTTGTCGTCACCGCCCCCGAGACCGTCGGGGAGGGAGATGGAGACCGGGGGCTTGTTCTGCGCGGTGGCGATGCCGCCCGCGCCGACCGCCGCGATGACACCGACGCCGAGGACGGTGGAGCTACGGGCGAAGGCCCTGCGCTGCTGGCGCAGGACGCGGTGGCGGCCGCGCGACGAACCGACGGTCTCCGCGCTGGGGTTCCACTCGCCGTACGAGCGCTCGGCCCCGTTTTCGCTGAAGGCACCGGTCCTTGAGGACCCGGCAGGAGCTTCCGGGGCAGGGCTGTTGGACGCCACTGAGGCGTACTCCTTTCCTTCCTTCTCGCCTACCGGGTTAGCTGACGGGTTCGGAGCAGGAAGGTCTCCTACGGAACGCTTCGCAGGCTGCGAAGCATCCGATTCACCCCAAGAGGTGGTTCCCCGGTTCCCTTGCGGGATTCGGCGCGTGCGCACGGCGTCGCCCTGACGGCGACTGGGACGACCGCGCTGCGTTATCGAACGTTAATAGACAGGGGGACCGTATTCCAAGCCGGTCCCCATGATCGTTAACGATGATCGCGGAACCAACCGGGACACAAGCGGCCGGATTCGGGCGACTTGAGCGGCCCGAACGAGGTTTAATCGGCACCGCACCCTCGCCATGCCCCTGACAGCACGTCATATCGCGCGCTCCGAGCAGCCGTTCGACTACGCTGCGTGGAGCCTCGACGGGAGGGCAGCGGGCCGGGTGACCGCCAGCAGCGCCATGTCGTCCGTGGAGCCGCCTCCGGTGTGCCGGCGCACGTCGTCGATGAGCGCGTCCAACAGCTCCCCGGGCCCCGGGAAGGCCCGCCCGAGCAGCCGGCTGCCCGGTTCGTAGAAGGCCCCGGAAGCGTCCCGCGCCTCCGAGAGCCCGTCGGTGTAGAGCAGCAGCGTCGCCCCCGGCGGCATCGGGTGCTCCTCCACCCGGTCCGGCCACTCCCCCAGCGCCCGCATCCCGAGCGGCAGCGCGGGTTCCTGCGGCGCCAGCCGCCCCAACTCCCCGTCGTCGCGGAGCAACAGCGGCTCCGGGTGCCCGCGGTTCACCAGCCGTACGACCCCCCGCCCGTGCGGGATCTCCGCGATCACCGCGGTGGCGAACCCCTCGAAGGAGTCCACGTCACCCTCCCCCCGCCGCCCCGCCTCCCGGGTCAGCGCCCGCTCCATCCGCTCCGCCACCCCCTCCAGGGCGCCCTCCTGCTCGGCCGCCTCCCGGAACGAGCCGATCAGCACGGCCACCGCCTCCACCGCGCCGAGCCCCTTGCCCCGCACGTCCCCGACCACCAGCCGTACCCCGTGCGGGGTGTCCTGCACCGCGAAGAGGTCACCGCCGATGAACGCGTCCGCGAGCGCCGCCTCGTACCGGGCCGCGATCCGCAGCCCGCCGATCTCCTCGGCGGGGGTGGGCAGCACGGCGCGCTGCGCGGTCTCGGCGATCACCCGGGCGGAGGCCAGCCGCTCGTTGCTGCGCGCGACGACCCGGTTGATGAAGAGCGCGAGCGCCGAGACCGTGACGACGGTGGTCAGCTCGGTGTACGCCTGGGTCTGCCCGATCGAGTGGTTGTAGACGTCCAGGGCCAGCTCGGTCAGCACGGCGAAGGCGCCGGTCGCCAGCGTGACGGACCACGAGAAGAACGGGGCGGCGATCAGCGGGGCGGCCGTGAACATCGGCACCGCCGTGAACTTCCCCGGGGTCGAGAGGTCGTAGACCACCCCGACGATGATCATCAGCGCCGGCAGCATCCGCGCGAAGCGCCGGGCACCGAAGTTGTTCCGCTGCTCTTCCTCCGCCACGGGTGCTCTCCTCCCCCCTCAGCCTCGGGGCGGGGGGCGCGGACGGCGAGCCGGCTGGGCCGGCCGGGGGACGCCCGTAGGGCCAGAGACCCGGGAGGGAACGACTACGGCCCGGCACTCTTTCGAGTGCCGGGCCGTGGCCTTCAGTAGCGGGGACAGGATTTGAACCTGCGACCTCTGGGTTATGAGCCCAGCGAGCTACCGAGCTGCTCCACCCCGCGTCGGTGAACACAACTCTACGCCATCCGGAGCAGTGCTCGCGACCACCGGGCCCCCGACCGGCGGGGCCCGGTGCTCAGGCAGTGCTCACGGGGGGACTCAGTCGGTGAGGTTCCGCTCCGCGTACGCCGCCATCGCGTCCCGCACGAAGGCCGCCGTCCCCTCGCCGTGCCGGTCGTAATTGCGCCCGAAGCGCGGATCGGCGACGTACATCTCGCCGAGCCCGGCGAAGTGCGCCTTCGACGGGGCGCCCATCAGGGACTGCCAGGCGTACATCCGCCGGGTGACCTCCTGCGCCACCTCGCCGTCGGCCGGCTGCCCGGCCCTGAGCGCCCGCGCGTAGTCCCGGGCGATGTCGTCGTGGGCCCGCTGATGGTCCCGGCGCTCCTGCTCGCTCAGCGAACGCCAGGTGCGGTCGCTGCGCCGCCAGGCGTCGGCGCCCCAGCGCTCGGTCACCTCCTGCTCGTACTGCGTGTGGTCGAAGCCGTCGAGCACGTCCTCAGCCATCAGTTCCTCCCCTCGTTCGGTCTTGTGCAGGGTGGTCCGCACCGAGGCGATCTGCCGCCCGATGCGTTCGCGCTCCAGCTCCAGCAGCCCGAGGTGGGCGCGGAGCGCGGCGGCCGTGTCCCGCTGGCCCGCCAGCACCTCGGCGATGGCGGGCAGCCCGAGCCCCAGCTCGCGCAGGAGCAGGATCCGCTGGAGGCGCACCAGCTCGTCGGGGCCGTAGTAGCGGTAGCCGTTGGCACCGACCCGGCACGGCTCCAGCAGCCCGATGTCGCCGTAGTGCCGCAGGGTGCGGCTCGTCGTGCCGGCGCGTCGGGCGACTTCTTGGATCGACCACTCCATGACCTGAACGGTAGAACTTGACGTTACGTAAAGGTCAAGCCGGAAAAACCCGGGCATGGCGGGCGGCGGGCGCACGGCGAGCGGCCGGCCTCAGCGCACGGAGGTCGACGTCAGGGCGCGAGGCGATCGGCGCGCATCCGGAGGTAGTGCGCCTCGGGCGCGCTGAGGGTCCGCCCGGCCGCCAGCAGATACGCCTCGCGCGCCCCCGCCGCGTCCCCCGCGCGCTCCAGCAGATGGGCGCGGACCGCGTCCAGCCGGTGGTGTCCGCCGAGCCGGTCCGCCAGCCGACCCACCTCCACGAGCCCGGCCTCGGGCCCGCGCACCATCGCCACCGCCACCGCGCGCCCCAGCTCGGCCATCGGCTCGGGCGCGATCTCCACCAGCAGGTTGTACAGCGCGAGGATCTGCGGCCAGTCCGTGTCGTCCGCGCGCGCCGCCTCGTCGTGCAGCGCGGCGATGGCGGCCTGGAGCTGGTACACCCCGGCCGGCCCCTGTGCGAGCGCCTCCTCGACCAGCGCCGTGCCCTCGACGACGGCGTCCCGGTCCCAGAGCGTGCGGTCCTGCTCGTCGAGCGGGACGATCCCGCCGTCCGGCCCGGTGCGGGCCGCGGCGCGGGCCTCGGTGAGCAGCATCAGCGCGAGGAGCCCGGTCACCGCGCCCTCGCGGGGCAGCAGCAAACGCACCCGCCGGGTCAGCCGGATCGCCTCCTGCGCCAGGTCGGAGCGGTGCAGCAGGGCGCCCGACGTCGCCGTGTACCCCTCGTTGAAGATCAGGTACAGCACCTGGAGCACGGCGGCCAGCCGCTGGTCGCGGTCGGCGGGCCCGGGCGGCCGGAACGGCGCCCCCTGCACCTTCAGCTTCGCCCGGCTGATGCGCTGGGCCATCGTCGCCTCGGGCACGAGGTGCGCACGGGCGATCTCCGCGGTGGTCAGGCCGCCGACGGCGCGCAGCGTCAGGGCGATCTGCGCGGGCGGCGTCAGGTCGGGGTGGCAGCACAGGAAGAGCAGGGTGAGGGTGTCGTCCTCGCTGGGGGCGCGGTCGTCGCCGGGCGGCGGCGTGGTGAAGGAGTCGCGCGGGGCGAGCTGTGCGGCGCTCTCCTCCCGCCGGCGCCGGGCCTCCTCGCTGCGCAGCAGGTCCGTCAGCCGGCGGGAGGCGACCTTGATCAGCCAGCCGCGCGGGTTGTCCGGGGTGCCGGCGGCGGGCCACTGCCGGGCGGCGGCGAGCAACGCTTCCTGAACGGAGTCCTCGGCGAGGTCGAAGTGTCCGTAGCGGCGCACCAACGCACCGAGGACCTGCGGCGCGTGATGGCGCAGCAGGTCCTCGATCGTGGGCGTACGACTCGTGTTGCTCATGCAGTCGTACGTATCACGGGCCACCGACAGCGGTCGGCCGTGCGGTGTCCGGGCGACGGTGTCCCGGTGGCGGCCCGGTCCGTCGGGGAGGGGTGCGGTCAGACTTCCGGGGCGTCCAGGATGGGCCGGATGACGATCGGCGAACAGATGGTGCCCTCGGGCACGGGGCAGGCCGCGGCGCGGGCGGCGATCTCGGTCGCCCGCTCCAGGCCCGCGCAGTCGATCACCCAGTAGCCGGCGAGGACTTCCTTCGTCTCGCCGTACGGACCGTCCGTGATCACGGGCTTGCCGTCCTTGCCCGCCAGGACGTGACGGGTCTTGGCCGGCTCCGCGAGCCCGTTGCCGTCGACGAGTTCGCCGTTCTCGGCGAGGTCGTCGTTGAGGGCGCCCATGTGGCTGAACATCGCCTGCATGTCCTGCTCGCTCCACGCGGGGTAGCCGGGCGAGGGCTTGCCCGTCATGGCCTCGTGCGCGGCTTGGTTGCCCTGGATCATCAGCAGGTACTTCATGTTCGCTCCTTGTGACGCGGGGGTTGTCCCCTTCGGCTGCCCCCGGTGGGCAACTCTCACAAGAGACGTCGGAGCCGACGACGGGTTCTCTACACGGCCCGGGAGATTTTCTGCGGAGAATTTTCGGGCGGGCCGGCGTGCGGGTGCCGTGTCCGCCCTGACCTGCGACTGACGACTTACGACTGGACGGCGCCGACGAGCTGGGTGACGGGGTCGAGCAGCGGGGCGAGCTGGTTCGGGACCTCCATGAGCTGGTTGAGCTGGTTCAGTTCGCCGAGCTGGTCGAGCTGGCTCAGGGAGGTGGCGTCGGCGGCGGTCTTCTCGTCGACGTGCCCGGTCGCGCTCGCGCCGGAGACGGAGAGGGCGGAGGCACCGGCGGCGAGGGCGACGGCGGCGAGGATGCGCTTGGTCTTGGTCATGCCGGGAGAACGTCCGCGGAGGGGGCCGGGTCACGGGGGCGTTGCCGGTGCGGAGGGGTGACCCGGGGTGCTGAAACGTTTCCGAGTGAACACGTGCGCCCATCCGGCCCAGTAAGTCGGTTCATAGCACCGCAGAAGAACGAAGGCCGCGTAGTCAGATTGATGTGATCATCAACCTGACCCGCGTCACTGTGACCACCGCACTCGCCCTCCTTCCGCTCGCCGCGGCCACGGCCCCGGCCGGCGCGGCGCAAGCACCCACGGCGCAAGTGCCCGCCGCTACGCAGACGCCTGATGCCGCGCCGGCTTCGGCGCGCGTGGCCGAGACCCTGTCCCTCGCCGTGGCCGTCAACCGGCTCCCCGTCGCGACCGAGAGCCGAACCGGCTACACCCGCGACGCGTTCAAGCACTGGAACGCGGGCCTCAAGCCCGACGGCTGCAACACCCGCAACGAGGTCCTGATCTCGGAAGCCGTCCAGGCCCCGACGGTCGGCGCCCGGTGCGCCCTGAGCGGCGGCTCCTGGTGGTCGTACTACGACGACACCGTGGTGGAATCGGCGTCCTCGCTCGACATCGACCACATGGTCCCGCTCGCCGAGGCGTGGGACTCCGGCGCGCACGGCTGGACCGCGGCGCGCCGCGAGGCGTACGCCAACGACCAGGGCCAGGCGTCGTCCCTCGTCGCCGTCACCGCCAAGTCCAACCGCTCCAAGGCGGACCAGGACCCCGCGCAATGGCTCCCGCCGGCCGCGGACGCCCTGTGCCGCTACACCTCCGACTGGCTCGCGACCAAGCTCCGCTGGGCCCTGTCCATCGACGAGGAAGAACAGCGCAGGCTCTACCAACTCGCCG
Source organism: Streptomyces sp. NPDC017979 (assembly GCF_044328175.1). Taxonomy (NCBI): domain Bacteria; kingdom Bacillati; phylum Actinomycetota; class Actinomycetes; order Kitasatosporales; family Streptomycetaceae; genus Streptomyces; species Streptomyces sp. NPDC017979. The sequence continues at coordinate 26,530 of NZ_JBIRGU010000009.1, forward strand.
CCGGCTGCCCCTCCACCCGCGTCACCTTCACCCCGGCCCCGTAGCGACGACGCCGACGCTTCCCCGCGTCCTCAGCCCCTGGGGTCGCGGGGAGCACGGAACAGGCCACCCACGCTCGGCAGGGACCACCGCCCCGCCCCCGATCACTCCGCCACCACCACATACAGCGTCACCGACGCGAAGAACGGTGCCGCACCCCCGAGCGCGGCGAGCCACTCCCGCCCCGCCCCCTCCGCCACGTACCCCGCCTCGATCGCCCGCTGCGTGTTCCGTTCCAGCCCCAACACCGCGTCCGCCGCGCCCACCTCGCGGAAGACCGACGTGACCGGCACCACCATCGGCACCGCGAACCCAGCCGCCGCCGCGAGCCGCGGCAGTTCCCGCCCGATGACGCCGTTGCGGATGATCCGGTCCGTGATGTGCCGGGTGTAGCCGCGGACGACGTCGAGGTCGGGGTAGTCGACGACCAGCGAGTCCCAGTCGGGCTCCGCCATCACCAGCCGTCCGCCCGGCCGCAGGACGCGCCGCGCCTCCGCGAGCACCTGCGCCGGGTCCGTCACGTGCTGGAGCACCCGGTCCGTGCGCACCCGGTCGACGCTCGCGTCCGCCAGCGGCAGCCGGTGCACGTCGCCGAGCAACACCTCGACGCCCGCGGCCCCTCCACCCCCCTCAGCCCGCTCCCGCATGCGTTCCCGCGCCCGCTCGGCCATCTCCCGGCTGGCGTCGACGCCGACGACCGCACCCGTGGGGCCGACCGCGTCCGCGAGCGTGCCGAGGTCCGTGCCCGGACCGCAGCCGAGGTCGAGCACGGTGTGGCCGGGCCGCGCCCCGAGCGCGGGCAGCACCACGCTCTTGTACGAGCGGCCGATGGCGGACGCGGCCACCCGGTCCAGGTAGCCCACCTCGTCGGGGGTGATCGACTCGAAGACGTGCTCGCTGACCCGGGCCATGGACCTCGCCTGGAGCGCCAACTCCTGCCGCCCGCGCCCGGTCAGCCGGAAGGGCCGCTGGCGCCCCTCCCCCTCCAGCGCTTCCACCCAGCGCTTGGCCTCCAGGCGGGCGAGCGCGCCGTAGAGGCTGCCGGCGCCGAGGCGGTCGCCGGAGAGCTTCTCGATGGCCGCGTTGATGGCGTAGCCGTGCAGGGGCCCGTCGGCGAGGGCGGAGAGCACGAGCATCTGGGCGTCATGAGTACGCATGGCGGGATGGTACGCAGCGCGTACTACGCGGCACGTACTACAGAACGGGATCACGCCGCGGAATGGCGTGATCAAGACGCCTTCACGGCGCATGGCGACGTCCACCCGGGGCAGCAGCCCGTCAGGGCCGCTTCCGGTCTTCAAGAAGCGGTCCAGGCCCCGCCGCGAACCCCCCGCGCGGCGGGGCCGAATTCTCCAACCGAATAAAAATGCCATTCCTTGCGCACATCAGAGCGGCGTATCGTTTTCTCAACTCCGCACCTCATTAAATGCGAAAGCGAACCGCCGCCGCACCCATCCCCACCAGGAGGGACGATGACGGCGCAGCCAGCGGATGGCGCGGATTAAACCAGCGCACAGAGGCTTCACCTTCCCAGGCCACGCCATCATGCGCCGTCGCACCAGGCTTGGCCTCCGGGCCGATTAACGGGAAATTCAACCCGCTGAGCCAGTCCGGCTCCGCATGAATTCCCGGAGAACCACGGAGGCCCCCATGAAACTCCTGCGCGCTTGCACCGCCGCCGTCGCCTCGGCCGCCCTGCTCGCCGGCGTCGGCGCGGCCCTGACGACCCCGGCGCACGCGGCGGCCGTCAGCCGTTTCGACGACGGCAGCTTCGAGTACCCCACGGCGCCCGTCAACGCGTTCGCGACGTACTCCGCGGGCCAGGCGCTGGGCCCCTGGCAGGTCACCGGCGGCACGGTGGACCTGATCGGCAAGGGTTACTGGGGCGCCGCCGAGGGCGACCAGTCCGTCGACCTGAACGGCACCTCGGCGGGAACCGTCTCCCAGACCTTCACGACCGTGCCCGGCACGACGTACACCGTCTCGTACGCCCTGGCCGGCAACGTCTCCCCCGCCCACCTGTCGATCCTGAAGACCGGCCGGGCCCTCATCGACGGCCAGAACTTCCAGGACTTCTCCTTCGACACCACCGGCAAGAGCCCCACCAACATGGGCTACGTGAACCGCCAGTTCACCTTCGTGGCCAACGGCACCACCACCACGCTGGCCTTCGCCAGCACCATGGCCGGCGCGTGGGGCGCGGTCATCGACGACGTCCGGGTGCGGGCCAATTGCTGCTCCTGTTCGACGAGTTGCTGACCCGCCCCACGAAAGCCCCCGCGGAAGCCCCCGTTGACGCCCGTCAGCGGGGGCTTCCGCCCACCCCCGCGAGCTCCCGCGCCGCCTCCTTCAACGCCACCCGCGCCGCCGGCGTCCCGGCCGGACTCAGCCAGTACGGATGCCCGGCGATCCGGGACGACAGCTGAAGCAGCCGCCGCCGGTGAGCAGCCACGCCGTACACCGACGAGGCGGCGGCGAGCTGCCCGTACACGACGTACCAAGCGATCTGGGTCTCCAGGAGGTCAGCGGGGAAGAGGTGCCTGCTCATGGCTTGAATTAGATAACGTGTTCGATTTTCTGAGCAAGGCGGACCCGCCGCGAACGCCGAAGTGCCCCACCCGACCGAAACCGGGTGGGGCACTTCCACGCAGGATCGATCACCGCAGGCCGACGGCGCCCCCGGCCTTCTTCAGCACGGAGTCGATCGCGCCCACCACGGCGTTGTGCCGCTTCGCCCGCGCCGCCTGGTCCGCCGGCACCAGCCGCGCGGCGACCTGCACGGCATGGGCGTCCGGGTCACCGAAGGCAGCCCGCGGGTGCTCTCCCGTATCCGCGCAGTGCGTCGTGACCTCCTTGACCGCCCGGAGCACGACCGCCCGGTCCACGCCCGGCTGCATGGCCAGCCGCACCTGGAAGCGCGCCAGCCACTTCTCGCGGTCCTTCTCCCGCGCCGCGTCCGCCTTCTGGTCCTGCTCCGCCACGTGCTCTCCCGGCTGATCGGCGGCCGACTGTCATGGAGTGAGACGCGGTGACACGGCAGTGAGTTGCACAGACGACACTCCCGCACCAGCCCGCCAATGCGGAAGCGCCCCACCCGGCCTCAGCCGGATGGGGCGCTTCTTCGCAGGTCACAGGCTTTCGCTCGTCCTGCTCGGGGTGGGCCGTGTCGGACTCGAACCGACAACCTACGGATTAAAAGTCCGCTGCTCTGCCAATTGAGCTAACGGCCCGCGGCCACGCCACACCTGAGCATAGCCGGAGCGGGCGCGTGCACCGATCGGGTATCCGGTCTCCGTGTCGATCGGGGCGTGATAGGCGGCGGGACGGGGCCGCGGGGCGCGCCGGGTGGGTGGCGCGCCCCGCGGGTGGGTCAACGGACGGACGTGGGCGAGACGGTGACCTTGCCCGTGCGGAGCACGGTGGGGGTCGGGGAGTCGGACGGGGTCGCGGTGAGGGTCCAGGTGTAGGCGCCGGCGGGGGCCTGCTTGCCCGCGGCGTCCTTGGTGTCCCAGGCCGCTTCGATCTGCGCGCCGGAGCGGTCCGTGGACGTCAGGGTCCGTACGACCTTGCCCGCCGAGTCCTTCACCGTGACGGTCCAGGACGCCGGGGGCCGGCTGAGCTGCCAGCGCGCGTTCCACGCGCCGTCGCCGGCGTTGTTGGGGTCGGCGACGCCCTCGACGACCGCGATCGGGGAGCGCGGCACGTTCACCGGGCGGATCCGGATCGCCCCTTCGGCGTCCGTGAACGCGACGTCCCCGCCGAACTTGTCCACCGCCCACTTCGCGCCCGCGGGCACGGCCGCGAACTCGCGCGTCGCCACCGCGCCGCCCGCGCCCTGGTGGAAGTCGGTCAGCAGCAGCTTGCCGTCCGCCTCGCGCACGACGAAGCCGTCGCCGAGACGGGCCGAGCCGTTCGTCGGGACGGGGATGCTCTTGCGGACCTTGTGGTCCCACACGCCCGCCTTGGCCGCGGCGCCCGAGCCGCAACTCCAGTACACCCAGCGGCCGACGGCCTGGAGCTTGTTCGGGGTGCAGCCCGAGTCCAGGTGGAAGTCCCTCGTGGTGCGCTGCGTGGCGAAGTCGTACTGGGCGATGGTGCCGACCGTGTGCCCCGGCTTCCATGCCTGACCGCCCCAGAGGCTCGCGGCACCGTCCCACGGCATCAGCACGTTGTCGTCGGAGTTCCGGCGGACGTCGCCGATGAACTGCCCGGACCCGTAGGAGCGGATGAGCGAGTAGCGGCCCGTGGTCTCCATCACCTCCGGGATGCCGCTGCCCGGCACCCTGACGACGGACAGGCTCTTGTCGGCGTTCGCGACGTACATGCCCACGCTGTTGGAGAAGCCCGTGCGGCCGTCACCGAGGGCGTGCACCCCGTAGTGGAACGTCGACGGCTGGGTATGGCGGAGTCGGCGTTCGCCCACCGCGGGCGCACCGGCGAAGGACACGTCGTGGTCGTAGAGCGACGGCAACGGCGCGGCGTCCGTGTGGGCCGCGTAGCTCAGCACGCCGCCGCCCAGTGCCAGGCCCTGGAGCTGCGCCGGGACGAAGGGCACGTCGCGCACCTTGGTGAGCTGCGGCTTGCCGTCCGCGCCGACGGTGACGCGCCGTACGGCCCAGTCCGCGGCCCCGCTGCCGCCGACCACGAGCACGCTGCCGTCGGGCGCGGTGACGAGCTTCATGTCGGAGTAGCGCAGCAGTTGGTGCTGCTGGGAGCCGCCGATCGGGATGGCGTACAGCCCGCCGCCCGGCACGTACTTCGTGCCCCCCGGCCCCGGGGACTTCTCGACGTCCCGGCTGATCAGGAGCCAGTCACCGACGACGGCGAAACCGCCGTAGGACCGCTCGGGTCCGGTCGGCTTCGGGATCGTGGTGGTCACCGGGGCGGCGGTCGGATCGCGCCGGTCGACGGTGACGACCTTGTACTCCCACAGGTCGTAGTCGGCGACCACGTGGCGCTCGCTCAGGGGGCCGTCGCCCGGCTTGGGCAGCACGGTGAGTCGTGCGGTCTCGTAGTCGAGCAGGTACTGCATGGGGGCGGCGGGGTCGACCCGCTGGAAGCCGATGACGGCTCCGCGTCCGTCCTGCCGGGTACTGTCCGCATTGACCCACCGGTCGACGCCGTCGGGAGCGCCGGTCACGGCACGTTCGGTGATCGTGCCGTCCGCCGCCCGGCGCAGGATGCTCATCGACGCGACGTTGCCGTCCGCGGCGAACCGGTGCACGACGATCGAGTCGGCGGTGTACGCCCCGGTGAACACTGCGCCCTCGGGTGTGCCGATCGTGGTCTTCGAGCCCGTCGCCAGGTCGGTGATGACGACGCTCCACGAGCCGTCGGGCTGGGACGACTCCTTCGCCCGCAGCCCCGAGTGACCGAGCTGCTCGGCGAGCGCAGGGGCCTCGCGCGTCTCGCCCGTCGCGTACTCCGTCCACCAGTAACGGCCCTTGTGGCCCTCCCGCTTGTGGAGGTAGCCGGTGGCGCCCGCCTCCAGGAGGGTGTCCTCCCGCGGCAGGTAGCGCGCCTGCGGCGGTACGACGGCGTCGGACGCGGCCGACGCCCGCCCGGGCTCCGCGGCCACGGCCGAAGGCGCCGTCACCGCGGTGCACAGGCCCGCGCCCGCGGCCACCGCGACCGCGGTCGCCACGACGCGCTTGGATGCCGTACGTCTGACGGCAGAACGATCCCGCACAGATAACCCCTCCCCAGGGTCCGCACCGCGCGTTCGGCGGTGGACCCGCGACATGTGCCGTGTGACTGGGAGCGCGGGAGGAGCGGCACAGACGCCGCTTCATGGCCGTTGCAGGATCCAACTCCCGCCCCAGATGGGCGAGATCGTACAGGGTTGCGAACGGCGCAGGGCCCGCGCCTCGGGTGGAGGTGCGGGCCCTGCGGGGTTCGGCGGCGTTGAAGTCCGCCGTCAGGCGTCAGCCGTTGCGCTTCCAGCGCGGCTTGTCTTCGCGGCGGCCGTACGGAGCGGAGTTGCTGCTGCGGTGGTCGTCGCGGCGGCCGTACGGACGGTCCGACGAACCGGAGCGGTAACCGCCGCCCGAGGGGCGGTCGTCGCGACGGTCGCGGTTGAACGGGCGGTCGCTGCCGCGGTGACCGCTCGGGCGGTCGTCGCGACGGAAACCACCGGACGGACGGTCATCACGACGGAAGCCACCGGAGGGCCGGTCGTCACGGCGGTCGTCGCGGCGGAAGCCACCGGACGGACGGTCGTCGCGACGGAAGCCACCGCGGTCCTCCCGACGGTCGTCACGGCGGAAGCCACCGCGGTCGTCCCGACGGTCATCACGGCGGTCGTCGCGGCGGAAGCCACCGGACGGACGGTCGTCACGGCGGAAGCCACCACGGTCGTCCCGACGGTCGTCACGGTCACGACGGTCGTCGCGGCGGTCGTCACGACGGTCGTACGAACGGTTCCGCCGCTCGAAGTTGCCGCGGTCGTCCCGACGGTCCCGGTCGTAACCACCGCGGTCGTCACGGCGGTCGTCCCGACGCTCCTCGCGGCGCTCCGCGGCCGTCGCCGCCTCCACCGCGGCCTCCAGCTCCGCACCCGCGGCCTCGGCGACCTCGGCGACCGCGGCCTCCGGGTCCTCACCGCGCTCGCGCGCGGCGCGGGCCACCAGGCGGTCCGCCTCCTCGCGCAGTTCGCCGGCGCGCCGCTGGACGCGCTCAAGCTGGCGGGTGAGGTCGGCGACCTCGCGCTCGGCCTGCTTGGCCGCGTTGTTCGCGGAGTCCGCCTGGACCTCGGTCAGCGAACGCGCACCGGTGATCTCGGCGACCTCGGGGTCGAACGCGCCGGCGCCGCCCACGATGTGCCGCGACGCCTCCACGCCCGCGTCCTCCATCAGCCGGAAGATCTGGCGGCGCTGGTGCGGCAGCGACAGCGAGACGACGGTGCCGGAGCGGCCGGCGCGGGCGGTGCGGCCCGAGCGGTGCAGGTAGTCCTTGTGGTCGCCGGCCGGGTCCACGTTCAGGACCAGGTCGATGCCGTCGACGTGGATGCCGCGGGCGGCGACGTCGGTGGCGACGAGGACGTTCACGTAACCGTCCTTGAAGTCCGCCAGCGTGCGGGTGCGCGCGCCCTGCGTCATGCCGCCGTGCAGCGCGTCCGCCTTCACGCCCGACTCGCGCAGCTGCTCGGCGACCCGGTCCGCGCCGAGCTGGGTGCGGACGAAGATGATGGTGCGGCCCTTGCGGGCGGCGATCGCGGAGGTGACCGGCGCCTTGTCCTTCGGCTTCACGACGAGGACGTGGTGGGTCATGGTCGTGACGTTGCCCTGGGCGCTGTCGACCTCGTGGCTGACCGGGTCGTTCAGGTAGCGCTTGACGAGCGTGGTGATCTCGTTCTCCATCGTCGCGGAGAAGAGCATCCGCTGACCGCCGGCGGGCACCTGGTCGAGCAGCTCGGTGACCTCGGGCAGGAAGCCCAGGTCGGACATCTGGTCGGCCTCGTCGAGGATCGCGACCTGCACCTGGTCGAGCGAGCAGGCGCCGCGGTTGATGACGTCGCGCAGTCGGCCCGGGGTGGCGACGAGGATGTCGACGCCGCGCTCCAGGGCGTAGATCTGGTTCCCCATCGAGGTGCCGCCGCAGACGACCTTCATCTTCAGGCCGAGGACGTCGCCGTACGGCTGGAGGGCGTCCGCGACCTGCATCGCGAGCTCGCGGGTGGGGGTGAGGATGACGCCGCGGGGCTTCTTCTTCTCCGTGCGGCCGTCGGCGAGCGAGGCCAGCAGCGGGAGGCCGAAGGAGAGCGTCTTGCCGGAGCCGGTGCGGCCACGGCCGAGGATGTCCTTGCCGGCCAGGGCGTCCGGGATGGTCGCGGCCTGGATCGGGAACGGGACGGTGACGCCGTTCTGCGCCAGCTTGCGGACGATGCCCTCGGGGAGGCCGAGGTCGGCGAAGGTGGTCTCGGGGGCGTCGGAAGCCTCGGCGGCGTCCTCGTCGGACTCCGCGACGTCGGCGACGTCAGCGGCCTCGGGGGCCTCGGGGGCCTCCGCAACCTCAACCGCCTCAACCGTCTCCACGGTCGTCTCCGCGGTCTCTACGGACTCGGCGGCCTCAACGGCGCCGATCGTCTCCAGGGTCACGGGACCCTCGGTCGCGCCAGCGCCCTCGGTGGGCATGGCGGCGTGCTCAGTGCTGAAAGTGGACATGCGAAATGCGAAACCTTCCGGAGTCTCGGCACGCGCCCAAACTCCGTGATTTCGCAATTCGACCGCCTCGATGCGGTCAGCCACGGCTAGGGAGGTACGCGCCACACGGCGCGCTTCTGCTACGGCGCCGGGCAATGGGATCAAACGATCTACCACCATACGCACCCTCCCCCGCCCGAGGCAAACCGCTCGGGCGTGACCCCGATTACACGCACCCCGGCGCACGCCCGGCCGCGCATCCGCCCGCCCCCGACGCCCCGCTCCGCACCTACCCACGCCCCCGTCACACCGATCACACCCGCCATGCCCGTCACGCCGATCACGCCGATCTCACCGATCACGCCGGCCCCGACTGCGGCGACGCCATGGGCTCCGCCCGCGCCAGGTACTCCTCCGCCGCCACCTCCAGCGCCGCCGCGCGCACCTCGGGCGCGGACGACGCCGACGGCGGTTCGGTCGGCTCCGGCGGCTGCGGGGAGACCGGCGGCGGGGAGGGCTGCTCGACGGGCGGGTCCACCGGCTCCGTCTCCGGCGGCGCGGACGGGGTGGGCCGCCCGCCCTCGGTCGGCTCGGGCGCATCGGGGCGCGGCGGCCGGTGCGGCTCCCCGGTGGGCCGGGGCGAGGGGTCGGCCGTGCCGCTCGGCGCCGGTGACGCGTCCGGCGCCGACCCTGGGTCGCCGGGCTTCCCGGCGCCGACCCGTCCGCCGCCCGCCGCGGACCGGGCCCGGGGGTCCGTCCGCCCGCCGTCCACGTCCGCCTCCGTGCGCGGCCGGTCGGACGACGGGGTCGGCGCGGGCTTGGTCCGCCCGTCGTCGCCGACGCTCATGCACCCCGCCGTGGCCGCGATCGCCAGCGACGCGGCGATCGCGGCCACCATGCGACCGGACCTGCCGGAGGAGCCGGAACGGTCGTGAGCGGCCGTACGGCCGAGGGCGGGCAACTGGCGCACGGGGGCACCTCCGGAGCGGTACGGGGACAGGAGCGCGCGTTCTGCGCCCGGGCGCACCACCGCGCCCGAACACCGGTTCAACGTCCGCGCACGGGACCCGGTCCCGTGGTGCAGGTCCGGTCCCGTGTGCAGGTCTCCCTGCCCAACTCCCGGCGCCCCGCGGGGGACACGCACAACTCCCTGACGAGTACACGACCGCGCACCCGACCGGATGCCCGACCGACCCGCGCACCCGCGCGCGGGCAGCGCTCCGGGTCGTACGCCCGCGCATCCACCGATCCGCGCGCCCGCCCGGCGAACCCGGCCCGCACCGCCTCAGCCCGTCACCGCCCGCGCCAGCTCCACCCCCAGGGCCAGCGCCCCGATGCCCACCAGCACCGACCCGGCCGCATTCGCCGCCGCGATCCCGCTCCACCCCCGCTCGGCCAGCCGCAGCGTCTCGTACGAGAAGGTCGAGTACGTGGTGAGCGCGCCGCACAGCCCCGTACCGAGCAGGGCGTACGTCCCGCTGGACACCGCCGCCCCGGCGACCAGGCCCAGCACCAGGCAGCCGCAGGCGTTCACGGTGAGGGTGCCCCAGGGGAAGACCGACGAGTGGCGCGACTGGACCGCGCGGTCCGTCAGATAGCGCAGGGGCGCCCCGACGGCCGCGCCGACGACGACCAGCAGCCAGGTCACCGGACCGCCCGCCGTTCCGCCGCCCGTCCTTCGACCGCCCGCCGGGCGAGGGCCGCGGCCAGCCACACCGCACCGAGACAGCCGGCGACCGTGCCGCCCGCGTAGGCGTACGCGGCGCCGCCGTTCCCGTGCACCAGCAGCTCGCGGAAGTCCAGCGCGTACGCGGAGAACGTGGTGAACCCGCCGAGCACCCCGACCCCGAGGAACGGCCGCACCAGCGGGTGCGCCGTCCGGCCGCCCTCGCTGACCAGCACCATCAGCACGCCGATGAGCGCGGAGCCGACCACGTTGATGCCGAAGGTGCCCCAGGGGAAGGCCGCGGCGCCGCCGGCTGCGTGGTCGACGGGCCAGCCGCGGCCCACCGCGTACCTCGCGACCGCCCCGGCCGCGCCGCCGATCGACACGGCCGCCAGGACGAACGCCAGGTGGACGCCGGCCGTCTCCGCCCGCTGCGCGGGCACGTGCAGATCGACGTCCGGGTCGATCGCCTCGCCCGCGGGCCCGTGCGAGAAGGGCTCCGCGGGCTCAGAGGGATCCGGGGGCTCCGCTGGCCCGGGGGGCTCGGCGGACGGGCTCACCCGTACCCCAGCGCGTGCAGCCGCTCGTCGTCGATGCCGAAGTGGTGCGCGATCTCGTGCACCACCGTGATCTCCGTCTCGACGACCACGTCCTCGCGGCTCTCGCACATCCGCAGCGTCGGCCCGCGGTAGATCGTGATCCGGTCCGGCAGCACGCCCGCGTACCACTCGCCGCGCTCGGTGAGCGGGGTGCCCTCGTACAGCCCGAGGAGTTCGGGGTCGTCGGGGGACGGCTCGTCCTCCACGAAGACCGCGACGTTGTCCATCAGTCGCGTCAGCTCGGGCGGGATCCGGTCCAGCGCCTCGGCGACCAGTTCCTCGAACTCCTCGCGCGTCATCTCCAGCACCCGGCCATTGTCACGTACGCCGCCGAGGACGCCACCCGCGCCCGTGGCGTCCTCTCGCCACGCCCGTACGGCATACCGATCTCCGACCGCGGGCATACGGGCCCAATGGCACGCTCAGCCCGCGCCCTCCGGCCGCGGCCCGCACCGTCCCGGGCCCGCGCGCTGTGGCTGCGTGCCCGCCGCTTGAGGGTCCGCCGCCCCAAGGAGCGGTCGTTGCGGGACGCCCCCGGCCGCCCCTGGCTGCGGGCCCTCGGCCTCGCCGCCGTCGCCGTGCTCGGCGGCTGGCTCGGCCTGCTCGTCGTCGGCAGCGTCCAACCCCAGACCTCCGTCGGCCCGATGGAGACCAGCCTGTCGCTCCGCCCCGACCTGGGCGGCGGCACCCGGATCGACGTCTCCCCGCTCGGCTCGCTCGACCTCGCGTCGCACACCGCGCCGCTCCGCCTCGACGTGGACGTCGAACGGCTCGACCCGGCCCGCTCCGCCGCCCTCGTCGAGCAGCCGGAGCGCTTCAACCGGCTCGGCGACGAAGTCGCCCGGGACGTCGTCGCCGGCACCACCGAGTTGGCCGTGCGCTCCTGCGTCGCGGTCGTCGCCGGCGCCACCGCCCTCGGCCTGGTCGTCTACCGCCGCCCGCGCCGCGCACTGGCGGCCGGCGGCCTCGCCCTCGCACTGCTCGCCGCGTCCGCCGTCACCGCGTTCGCCACCTGGAACCCGAAGTCCGTCCTGGAGCCGAAGTTCTCCGGGCTGCTCACCAGCGCGCCTTCGCTGGTCGGCAACGCCCGTTCGATCGTCACCGAGTTCGACGTCTACCAGCAGGAGTTGGCGCGGCTGGTCACCAACGTGACCAAGCTGTACGACGCGACGTCGAGCCTGCCCGCGTACCGCCCCGACCCCGGCAGCATCCGGGTGCTGCACGTCTCCGACATCCACCTCAACCCGGCCGCCTGGCACATCGTCGCCTCACTGGTGGAGCAGTACCGGATCGACGTGATCATCGACTCCGGCGACACCATGGACCACGGCTCCGGCGCCGAGAACGCCTTCCTGGACCCGATCCGCGACCTGGCCGCGCCCTACGTGTGGGTGCGCGGCAACCACGACTCCCGCGCCACCCAGGCGTACCTGGAGCGGATGGCGAACGCGCACGTGCTGGACGAGGGCCGGGCGGTCACCGTCGGCGGGCTGCGCATCGCCGGCACCGGGGACCCGCAGTTCACCCCCGACCGCTCGGTGGTCGCCCAGGGCGACCCCGCGGAGCGGATGGCGGGCATCCGACTGGCCTCCGCCATCCGCGACCAGGCCCGCGTGGGCACCCCGGTGGACGTCGCCGTCGCCCACAATCCGGTCGCGGCCAGGGAGACGGACGGCACGGTCCCGCTCGCGCTCGCCGGGCACGTCCACCGGCGCGAGGTCGAGGTGCTGGAGCAGGGCACCCGGCTGAAGATCGAGGGGTCCACGGGCGGCGGCGGGCTGCGGGCCGTGCAGAACGACAAGCCGGAGAAGGTCCGTGCGTCGGTGCTCTACCTGGACCGTACGACCAAACGGCTCCAGGCGTGGGACGAGATCACGCTGGGTGGGCTGGGGCTGACGACGGCCGAGGTCAGCCGGCACCTGCCGGAGGAGAACCAGCCGGGCGCGCGCCCCTCCCCCGCGCCCTCGCCCATGCCCTCGCCCATGCCCTCGCCGCCTTCGGCCCCGCCTTCCGGGCCCCCGTCCGCGGCCTCCCGTTCCCCCGATCCGTAAACCGTTTTGGCGATACCTCCCGCCATCCCATATGCTTCTCACGTCCCCGACGCGCTGACAAAGCGCCCAGGTGGGCCCTTAGCCCTCATCGTCTAGTGGCCCAGGACGCCGCCCTTTCAAGGCGGTAGCACGGGTTCGAATCCCGTTGGGGGCACGCTACGCCTGTGCGAGACTAGTGCTCGCACAGCGTTGCGAAATATGGTCCTGTGGAGCAGTTTGGAGTGCTCGCCACCCTGTCAAGGTGGAGGCCGCGGGTTCAAATCCCGTCAGGACCGCTTGCAGATCGCCTCGGCGAACTGCGTGGCTGGGTAGCTCAGTTGGTACGAGCGATCGCCTGAAAAGCGATAGGTCGCCGGTTCGATCCCGGCCCCAGCCACCACCCGAAGGCCCCGTCCCCTTGGACGGGGCCTTCGTCGTCCCCCCATGCCCGCGCGTGCCCTTGCGCGCCTGACCTGCCTGCGGCTTCCCTGCGGGAGCGTTGGTCTCCGCGGCCCGGTGGTGGGTTGTTCGCGCGGTTCCTCCCCCTGTGCCCTGCCGGGCACGGGGCACCCCCACCTCGGCCCCAGCGGGCCTGGGGGGACCCCAGCGCCCTGACACTCCCGCCGTAACCCCGCGGGGCAGTTGGTCTCCACCAGCCGGTGGTGGGCTGTTCGCGCAGTTCCTCGCGCCCCTGACCACCCCGCCGTAGCCCCGCGGGAGCATTGGTCTCCGCCGACCACGAGTGGTTCTCGCGCGGTTCCTCCCCCTGTGCCCTGCCGGGCACGGGGCACCCCCACCTACGCCCAGAGGGCGTGGGGGCGGACCCCCAGCGCCGCCTGTTTCGCTGACCCCGTCATGTGCCTGCGGGCTGAGGCGGAGGTGTTTAGGGCGCTGGGGGTCCCCCCGTCCCCGCAGGGCACAGGGGGCGGAACTGCGCGAACAGCCCACCAGCGGGCCGCGGAGACGAACACGCCCGCAGGGAAGCCGAGGATCCGTCCAGACGGGCGCAGCAACGCGCGGGGCGCGGTGGACGCGCCCTAGGACTCCTCCGCCGAGGCGGACGCAGTCGTGGCCGCAGGCGTGGGCTCCGGCGCGTCGGAAACCCGGCGCCAGCCGCGGATCGCGAGGATCACCGCGACCACGGCCACCACCCCCACCAGCAGCACCCAGTCGGGCACCGCCGTGCCGACCTCGCTCGCCCACTGCTCCGCGGCGAAGGAGTTGTCGACGGAGACCAGCCCGGGCAGGGCCGTGGCGCCGTCGAAGACCAGGAAGAGGGTGCCGAGCAGCACGAAGAAGAGGCCCGACAGCAGCGACGTGGTGTGCAGTTGGAAGCGGCCGACGGCAAGTCCGCGGCCCCGCAGCCAGCGCCGCTTGCCCAGGTCGAAGCGGTCCCACAGCAGCGCCAGGAAGAACAGCGGCACCGCCATGCCCAGCGCGTACACGGCGAGCAGCAGCCCCCCGTAGACCGGGCTGCCGCTGAACGCCGAGACGGTCAGGACGCTGCCGAGGATCGGCCCGGCGCAGAAACCGGCGAAGCCGTAGACCAGGCCGAGGGCGTAGACGGGGGCGGCCGTGGTGGGCCGGATTCGGCCGGAAACGGCCGAAAGGCGACGGGAGGCGAAGCCCAGCCCCAGGACCTGGGCCACGCCGAGGGCGATGATCAGCCAGCCGCCGACGGACACCAGCAGGTCGCGGTTGCCGTAGAAGAAGCGGCTGGCGTACGACCCGGCGACGCCGAGCGGTACGAGGGTGGTCGCGAGCCCCGCGTAGAAGATCCCGGTACGGGCCAGCAGTCGGCCCGTCGAGTCCAGCGAGTACGCGAAGAAGGCCGGCAGCAGCAGTGCGCTACAGGGGCTGATCAGGGCGAGGAGGCCGCCGAGGAAGGCGGCCAGGTAGCCGATCTCGGTCATCGTCCGGCCGGCTCCTTCGCGTCCCCGCCGTCCGCGCCGGCGCCCTGGGGCCGCTTGCCGCCCGCGGCCTTCAGCGCCGCGTCGATGGCGTCGGTGAAGGTCTCCTTCGGCTGGGCGCCCGCGATCGGCCGGCCGTTGATCAGGAAGGACGGCGTGGAGGTCGCGCCCAGGCCGTACGCCTCGTCCTGGTCCCGCTTCACGGACGCCTTCGCCGCCTCGCTGTCCAGGTCCTTCGCGAACCGCTCCAGGTCGGGCACGCCGGCCTCCTCGGCCAGCGCCTTCACGCGCTCGACGGAGAAGCCCTTCTCCTTGGCTCCCTTGGCGTACCCGGCCGCGTGGAACTGCCAGAACTTGCCCTGCTGGGCCGCCGCCCAGGCCCCGCGCGCCGCGTTCTCGGAGGGCTCGCCGAAGATCGGGAAGTTGCGCCACTCGATGCGCAGGGTGCCCGCGTCGACGTACTTCTTGATCAGCTCGGGCTCGGTGTCCCGGGCGAACTTCCCGCAGAAGCCGCACTGGAAGTCGGCGTACTCGACCATCACGACGGGCGCGTCCGCCCGGCCGATCGCGAGCCCGTCCTTGGCGTCGCGCCGGGCCAGCTTCTCCAGTTCGGGGTAGGCCCCGGACTGCGGGTCCACGGTGACCTCGGCGGCCGGGCCCGAGGTGGAGTTCGCGCCGGACGCCTTGGGCGCGGAGGCGGCGTCATCGGGACGGGTGGCGGTGTACGAGGCGAGGCCGAGCAGCAGCGCGGCGACCGCCACGCCCGCGCCGATGAACAGCGGCTTCCGATTGCGCTTGGACGAAGACTTGGGCGAAGACATGGGTGGGTGCTCCTGAGTCCTGTGACGACGGGCCCGTGACGACGAGCCGTGGCGACGAGAGGGAAGTCAACGGGTGCGGAAAGGGACGGACGGGAAGGCCGGGACCGCGCGGAGCACGCAGGGTGAAATCCCTACGAACCTCACAGAACGGTCACTCACCGGCATGACTTCCCGGCCTACACGCGCACGATCGACAGTTCCTCCGGAGAGGGGGGCGCGGGCGGCGGCGGGCGGCCGTCCGGCAGCACCCCGGGCACCACCTGACTCATGCCCTGGTCCCAGGTCGCGCAGTGGGTGACGTACGGCGCCGGCGGCGGCTCGTGCGCGACGGACCCGCGCGGCGGCGCCGCGGGCTGCGCGCCCCGGTCGCCGTCCGGGGAGCCCTTGCCGCACCCCGGCGCCTGGTCGAGCGCGGTCAGCACCGCCCCGGCGACCACGCCGTGGTCACCGGAGGCGGGCGCGGGCGGTGCCGGCGGCGGGCAGAAGGCCAGCAGCGCCGCCACGACCAGCCCCAGCAGCGCGAACGCGGACGCCGCCGACAGACGGGACCGGCTGCGGTCTCGGCTGAACGGCGGCGGCATGGGCGCGCGGTCCCTTCGTACGGAAGGACGGGCATCGGAACACGGGCATCGAAGCACGAGCATCAGTGCACGGGCACGGGCACGGGCACGGGCACGGGCACGGGAACACGGACATCGGAACACACTGATGATCCGCGTTGATGATCCGCTCCATACTGCACTACCCGCCCGCGGGCGAAATGCGCTCGCCCTCGGTTTCCCGGGGGTGCGATGCTTAAGACCGTATGTCTACTTCTTCCTTCGCCGATCTCCAGACGCTGCTGGCCGGGGCCTCGCTGCGCGACGCCCACCGGCTGGGCCGACGTCTCGAAGGCGCCCGCCGCATCCGCAAGCCCGAGGCGCGGCAGGCCGTGCTGGACGAGATCGCCGTGGAGGCGGAGAAGGCCGCGGCCCGCACCGGCGCCCGGGCCGCCCGGGTGCCCGCCGTCACGTACCCGGAACAGCTCCCGGTCAGCCAGAAGAAGGACGAGATCCTGGCGGCGATACGGGACCACCAGGTCGTGATCGTCGCCGGCGAGACCGGCTCCGGCAAGACGACGCAGATCCCCAAGATCTGTCTGGAGCTCGGGCGCGGCGTGCGCGGCATGATCGGGCACACCCAGCCGCGGCGGATCGCGGCCCGCACGGTCGCCGAACGCGTCGCCGACGAGCTGCGCACCCCGCTCGGCGAGGCCGTCGGCTGGAAGGTCCGCTTCACGGACCAGGTCGACCAGGACGCGACGTTCGTCAAGCTGATGACGGACGGCATCCTGCTCGCCGAGGTCCAGACCGACCGCGAGCTGCGCGCCTACGACACGATCATCATCGACGAGGCGCACGAGCGGTCGCTGAACATCGACTTCCTCCTCGGCTACCTGGCGCAACTGCTGCCCAAGCGGCCGGACCTGAAGGTGGTCATCACCTCCGCGACGATCGACCCGGAGCGCTTCTCCCGGCACTTCGGCGACGCCCCGATCGTCGAGGTCAGCGGCCGTACGTATCCGGTCGAGGTGCGCTACAGACCGCTGCTGGAGGAGGACTCGTCCGACAGCGACCGGGACCAGATCACCGCGATCTGCGACGCGGTCGAGGAGCTCCAGGGCCAGGGCAAGGGGGACATCCTCGTCTTCCTCTCCGGCGAGCGCGAGATCCGCGACACCGCGGACGCGCTCAACAAGAAGCAGTACCGCTTCACCGAGGTGCTGCCGCTGTACGCGCGGCTGTCGCACGCCGAGCAGCACCGGGTCTTCCAGCCGCACACCGGCCGCAGGATCGTTCTGGCGACGAACGTCGCCGAGACCTCGCTGACCGTCCCCGGCATCAAGTACGTGATCGACCCAGGCACCGCCCGGATCTCCCGCTACAGCCACCGCACCAAGGTCCAGCGGCTGCCCATCGAACGGATCAGCCAGGCCAGCGCCAACCAGCGCAAGGGCCGCTGCGGCCGCACCTCCGACGGCATCTGCATCCGGCTGTACTCCGAGGACGACTTCGACGCCCGCCCCGAGTTCACCGACGCCGAGATCCTGCGGACGAACCTGGCGTCGGTCATCCTCCAGATGACGGCGGCCGGGCTCGGCGACATCGAGAAGTTCCCCTTCATCGACCCGCCGGACCACCGCAACATCCGCGACGGCGTACAGCTCCTCCAGGAGCTGGGCGCCTTCGATCCGGCGCAGAAGGACCCCCGCAAGAAGCTCACCCAGCTCGGGCGGCAGCTCTCCCAGCTCCCGGTGGACCCGCGGCTGGCCCGGATGGTCGTCGAGGCGGACAAGAACGGCTGCGTGCGCGAGGTGATGGTGATCGCCGCCGCGCTCTCCATCCAGGACCCGCGCGAGCGCCCCGCGGACAAGCAGACCCAGGCGGACCAGCAGCACGCCCGCTTCAAGGACGAGACGTCCGACTTCCTCGCCTTCCTGAACCTGTGGCGGTACGTCCGCGAACAGCAGAAGGAACGCGGCTCCTCCAGCTTCCGCCGGATGTGCAAGCAGGAGTACCTGAACTTCCTGCGCATCCGCGAGTGGCAGGACATCTACGCACAGCTCCGCCAGGTCGCCCGCTCCATGGGCATCCACGTCAACGAGGAGGACGGCCCGGAGGCCAGCGTGCACGTCTCGCTGCTGGCCGGGCTGCTGTCGCACGTCGGCCTGAAGGACGCAGATGCGAAGAACGAGTACCTGGGCGCGCGCGGCGCCAAGTTCGCCGTCTTCCCCGGCTCCGCGCTCTTCAAGAAGCCGCCGCGGCTGGTGATGTCCGCGGAGCTGGTGGAGACCAGCCGGCTGTGGGCGCGGGTGAACGCCAAGATCGAACCCGAGTGGATCGAACCCCTCGCCCAGCACCTGCTCAAGCGCACCTACAGCGAGCCGCACTGGGAGAAGGACCAGGCGGCGGTGATGGCGTACGAGAAGGTCACGCTGTACGGCGTGCCGATCGTCGCCCAGCGCAAGGTGAACTACGGCCGGATCGACCCCGAGACCTCCCGGGACCTCTTCATCCGCAACGCCCTCGTCGAGGGCGACTGGCGCACCCACCACAAGTTCTTCGCGGACAACCGCAAGCTGCTCACCGAGGTCGAGGAGCTGGAGCACCGGGCCCGCCGCCGCGACATCCTGGTGGACGACGAGACCCTCTTCGACTTCTACGACGAGCGGGTGCCCGCGCACGTCGTCTCCGGCGCGCACTTCGACTCCTGGTGGAAGCACAAGCGCCGGGACGAGCCCGAACTGCTCGACTTCGAGCGCGAGATGCTCATCAACGAGAAGGCGGGCGCGGTCACCAAGGACGACTATCCGGACTCCTGGCGGCAGGGCCGGCTGAAGTTCCGGGTGACGTACCAGTTCGAGCCGGGCGCGGACGCCGACGGCGTCACCGTGCACGTACCGCTCCAGGTGCTGAACCAGGTCACCGACGAGGGCTTCGACTGGCAGATCCCGGGACTGCGCGAGGAGGTCGTCACCGAGCTGATCCGCGCCCTGCCGAAGCCGGTGCGCCGGCACTACGTGCCGGCGCCGAACTTCGCGAAGGCGTTCCTGGACGGGGCCGTGCCGCTCCAGGAGCCGCTGACGGTGACTCTGGCGCGCGAGTTGCACCGGATGGTCGGGGTGCCGGTGCACCCGGACGACTTCGACCTGTCGAAGGTCCCGGACCACCTGAAGATCACCTTCCGGATCGTCGACGAGCGGCGCCGCAAGCTCGCCGAGGCGAAGGACCTGGAGACGCTACGGGTCCAACTGCGCCCCAAGGCCCGTCAGGCGCTCTCCAAGGCCGCGGCGGCGACCGCGGGTCCCTCGGGCGAGTCCATCGAGCGCACGGGCCTCACGGACTGGTCCATCGGCTCCCTGAGCAAGGTCTTCGAGACCCGGCGGGCGGGCCAGCCCGTGAAGGCGTACCCGGCGCTCGTCGACGACGGGGCCGGCGGCACCGGCAAGGACACCGTCTCCGTGCGCCTCTTCGACACGGAGGCGGAGCAGCGCACCGCGATGTGGCAGGGCACGCGGCGGCTGATCCTGCGCAACATCCCGGTGAACCCGGCGAAGTTCGCCTCCGACAAGCTCACCAACCAGCAGAAGCTGGCCCTCTCCAGCAATCCGCACGGCTCCATCCAGGCCCTCTTCGACGACTGCGCGACGGCGGCGGCGGACCGGCTGATCGCGGACCACGGCGGGCCGGCGTGGGACGAGGAGTCCTACCGCAAGCTGTACGACTCCGTGCGCGCCGACCTCGTCGACACCACGGTCCGCACGGTGGCGCAGGTGCAGCAGGTCCTGGCGGCCTGGCAGGCGTGCGAACGCCGGCTCAAGGCCACCACCAGCCCGGCGCTGCTCTCGAACGTCCAGGACGTCCGCCGGCAGGTCGACGCTCTCGTGCCGCCCGGCTTCGTCACCCTGACCGGCCTGCGCCGGCTGCCCGACCTGATGCGCTACCTCGTCGCCGTCGACCGCCGCCTCCAGCAGATGCCGTCGGGGGTGCAGCGGGACACCACGCGAATGCAGAAGGTCCACGAGATGCAGGACGAGTACGCGTGGCTGCTGGAGCAACTGCCGCAGGGGCGGCCGGTGCCGCAGGCGGTGCGGGACATCCGCTGGATGATCGAGGAGCTGCGGGTCAGCTACTTCGCGCACGCGCTGGGGACGGCGTACCCCGTCTCCGACAAGCGGATCGTGAAGGCGATCGACGCGGCGGCGCCGTGACCATGCGGTCACGCTGAGCGAGTTCGACCGCTGGGCGGGTGCTGCTGTAGAGTCTCTTCTCGCAGCCCAGCGCACGAATCGGAGCTGCGAAACCTGGTCCTGTGGAGCAGTTTGGAGTGCTCGCCACCCTGTCAAGGTGGAGGCCGCGGGTTCAAATCCCGTCAGGACCGCGCGTAGTTAATGAAGGGCCCGCACCTCTTTGAGGCGGCGGGCCCTTCGTCGTGGGCCGATGCCGGTGGTCGCATCCCCTGCGGGTGCCACTGCCCCTGGCGGGGCGCCTTGCGGTCCGTCTTCGACCCCCGGGCCAGCGCCGTGCCCCCTGCGGGCGCGTCGGCCTCCGCGGCCGACTGGTGAGCTGTTCGCGCAGTTGGTCCCCCCTGCGGCCACGGTGGCACCCTCGGCGCCCCTGAACCCGCTCGCCATGGCCCTGCCCACTGGCGGGCCCGTCCCACCCCTGGACACCACCGCCGTAGCCCTGCGGGCGCGTTGGCCTCCGCGGCCCGCTGGCGGGCCTGCCGCACCGCTGGACACCACCGCCGTAGCAGTCGGGTCAGTTCGGTCCCTGCGGCCCGGTGGTGCGAGAAACCCACCAGCGGGGCGGCACAAGGCAACGTGCCCGCAGGGCCATGGCGAGTGGGTTCAGGGGCGCTGAGGGTGCCACCGTGGCCGCAGGGCGCAGGGGGAGGAACTGCGCGAACAGCTCACCAGCCGGCCGCGGAGGCCAACCCGCCCAGAGGGGCGAGGTCGTGGAAAAGTGCGGGGGGCGTTGACGGGGGCGTGGGGGGACGGTACCCATCTACGTGAGGTGGTCGGGATGGCGGCGAGTACCACGGCACCAGCACGCAAGGTCAAGGCACTGCTGCGCGCGCACCTCGCCGCCGCAGCCCGCGCCCGCGGCTACCGGCATCTGACGGGCCGCTGTCCCGCCTGTCGGCACCTCCAGCGCCTCGCCTGCGAGTCCGCCGACCCCCTGGAGCAAACGGCGGCCCCCGAGCAACCCGCCACCGTGCCACGCAGCACGCAGGACGAAGGTCCCGGCACTGAGTGACTTCGGGCCGATTCCATCCCGTTCGCGAAGTGACACGCTGGACGTTGGCAAGGGTTGCAGCATGTGACGGGTGTCACCGTATAGGTTTTGATAACCCGGGTTTTTAGCCCCCGCTTACGAGCGACCAATTTAATATGTGCAATTGCACTCCCCCTCGCACTCCCTCCGGCACGCCTCCCCGGCCCGCACAAAAGGAATCGCGCTGGACCCGGCGGAGTCCAGCGCGATCAACGACTCACGACCCGTTGGGGCGGATCCTGCGTCAAGTGGAGCCATGGGGTGGGCTGCACCGGGATGGGGGTCCCGGAATCGCCCGGATCCGGCGGGAGCGGACCGAGGTCCAACCCACCGGTACGAGGCTTACGCCTCGCTGCGCTGCTGCGGAATGCCCGCCAGCAGGGCGCGTACCTCTGCTTCGCGGTACCGGCGATGTCCACCGAGCGTGCGGATGGACGTGAGCTTGCCTGCCTTGGCCCAGCGGGTCACCGTCTTCGGGTCCACGCGGAACATCGTGGCGACCTCAGCCGGGGTCAACAGCGGCTCAGCATCAGGGGTGCGAGCGGTCATGAGCGGCCTCCTCGGGAGAACCGAACCTTCTCGGTTCATTCCTCTAAATTCTGCACCTTGACCCGCGTTGCCCGAAATGGCGGATGCGGGTCGAGTCGGTTATAGGACGAACGGCTTGTCCTCGGCACTACAACTACACCATCTGTCCAGCCACGTCGGCCAAACCGTTGGAATTGCCCTCCGAGGTGTTCATCAGCGGCGGAAGCCCGATGGACCATGCCATAGCGGACAGTCACGCCACAGTGACGATCAGTCACAGAGCGACCAGGAGCCACCAGACCCCCCATAGAGCACAATGCCGAGCGTTCCGCCCATACTTGGGCGGAAGGAACCCTCCCCGGACTCCTTGTCCTATTTTGACACGAGGGTAGGCGTTGGGCGCAAGGGCCCAGATAGTGCACTCCGTCACGCTTGGCGCAAAAGCCCGGATCGGGACTAAGGGCCTGTCTCGGGAAAGGCTTCAATCATCCACAAAAACGCTCAGTTTGCGAACTGCAGCCCTTTCACGGCTCGCCAGCGGTCCACGAGCCGGGCGTACGCCTCGCTCGCGCCCTCGTCGTCGCCGGAGCTCAGGGCCGCGATGCCGGCCGCCACATCCGCCGCGGAGTGGTCCTCGGCGAGCTGCGCCCCGCTCACCGCGTGCACCAGCCCGCCGTAGTCCAGTTCGACCAGCGAGCGCGGATGGAACTCCTCCAGCCACTTGCCCACGTCCACCAGGCCCGACGTCAGCGGGCCCGAGTCCTCGGAGTCCCGCAGCGCCTTCAGCGTCCGGGCGATCCGGCGTCGGGCCTGCACCATCGGCGTGCGGTAGCGCAGCACAGGCTCGCCCGACGGGCCGCCGGCCGGCTCGTACTCCCGCTCCTCGTCGGAGAAGAGCGTGAACCAGCGCACCGGCACCTGCCAGATCGCGGACCTGATCCACGGCCGGGCGTCCGGGTTCCGTTCCCGCCAGCGCTCCCAGTCCGCCGCGGCCTGCCCGCGGACCACCGGCGGCAGCACCGCGTCCAGCAGCGGCGCCGGCAACTGCGTCACCAACTCCTCCAAGGCCAGCCAGCCCCGCAGCCGGGTGCGCCAGGGGCAGACGCACACCACGCCGTCCACCTCGACGACGAAGGCGTCCCCACTCTCGTGCACGGGCACGGGGACCGGCGGGGTGGGCAGCAAGTCCGCCAGGGAGCGGCGCAGTTCGTCCTGGGCGGTCAGGGTCCCGCCACGGGCCGCGTAACGCGCCCAGTGGGCCCGCTCCGGCTCCGGGAAGGCCGCGAGGGGCTCGTAGACCCGCAGGTAGGTCGCGTAGGGCACGATCATCGAGGACACCGCAGGCATACCGGGAATCCTTCCACGCGGCGGGCCCCGCGCACCCCTCAGCCGGGTGATCCTGGGCACTGGGCCTGATCTTCGCCCGCCGAGGACTTACGCTCGTCCCACACTGGGGGACTTCCCCCCACCCCCGGGAAGTCCACCGCCGCTTCGTACTCGGGAGTCACCACAGTGACCGACTTGACCGGCTCCTCCGCTCACGTGCTGCACACCCTCTTCCGATCGGACCAGGGCGGCCACGAGCAGGTAGTGCTCTGCCAGGACCGCGCGTCCGGCCTCAAAGCCGTGATCGCCATCCACTCGACCGCCCTCGGCCCGGCCCTCGGCGGCACCCGCTTCTACCCCTACGCCTCGGAGGAGGAAGCCGTCGCCGACGCGCTGAACCTCTCCCGGGGCATGTCGTACAAGAACGCCATGGCCGGCCTCGACCACGGCGGCGGCAAGGCGGTCATCATCGGTGACCCGCAGACGCTGAAGTCCGAGGAACTGCTGCTCGCCTACGGACGGTTCGTGGACTCGCTCGGCGGGCGCTACGTCACCGCCTGTGACGTCGGCACCTACGTGGCCGACATGGACGTGGTCGCCCGCGCCACCCGCTGGGCCACCGGCCGCTCCCCCGAGAACGGCGGCGCCGGCGACTCCTCCGTGCTCACCGCGTACGGCGTCTTCCAAGGCATGCGCGCCAGCGCCCAGCACCTGTGGGGCACCCCCGAGCTGCGCGGGCGCCGGGTCGGGATCGCGGGCGTCGGGAAGGTGGGTCATCACCTGGTGAACCACCTCGTGGAGGACGGCGCGGAGGTCGTGATCACGGACGTGCGGGACGACTCCGTGCGCCGGGTCCTGGACCGGCACGCCGGCACCGCCCGGGTCACCGCCGTCGCGGACACCGCAGCGCTGATCCGGACCGAGGGGCTGGACGTGTACGCGCCGTGTGCGCTCGGCGGGGCGCTGGACGACGCCACCGTGCCCGTGCTCACCGCCGCCGTGGTGTGCGGCGCGGCCAACAACCAGCTCGCCCACCCCGGCGTCGAGAAGGACCTGGCGGACCGGGGGATCCTGTACGCCCCGGACTACGTGGTGAACTCCGGCGGCGTCATCCAGGTCGCCGACGAACTGCACGGATTCGACTTCGACCGGTGCAAGGCGAAGGCGGCCAGGATCTTCGACACCACGCTGGCAATATTCGCACGTGCAAATGAAGAGGGCGTTCCGCCGGCCGTCGCGGCCGACCGGATCGCGGAGCAGCGCATGTCGGACGCCCGACGCGTGTCCGACAGCTGAGACGGGACGGGGCGCATCCCCCGCCTTCCGGCGAGACGAGACTCACCCGGAAGGCGGGGCGCAGGCCAAGAAGAGGTTAATATCGCAGGTGACCAGCGAGGACGGGGCGCCTCGCAGGTCCTGTGACGTGGCACGTCATGCGGGCGGCGTACCGTATGGCCGCGGAAGCAGGTACCGTTGAAGCCCTACGGGCCGGATCTCTCAGACGGGAGTCCGTTCCGCATCATGAACGCGTGTCAAGACTCTGGGGCCGTCGAGCCCCGTCACCGAGGGGGTCGAGCCATGGGGCGCGGCCGGGCCAAGGCCAAGCAAGCAAAGGTCGCCCGCCAGCTGAAGTACAACAGCGGCGCGGGCACTGACCTGTCGCGACTGGCCAATGAGCTGGGCGCATCGACTTCGAGCCAGCCGCCGAACGCGGAGCCGTTCGAGGACGATGAGGACGACGACGACCCGTACGCACGGTACGCGGAGCTGTACAACGACGACGGGGACGAGGACGAAGAGTCCGGCCCCGCGTCGCAGCAGCGCCGCGGCGCTTGACGTCGTCCTGACCCTTTGACGTCGCACTGACGACCACCGACCCGGTCCCGGGGTGAGCCCCCGGACCGGGTTTCTGTGCTGTCCGGACCCGTGTTCGGTCCGTTCGGTCCCGGGCATCGGCCTGCGTTCCGTCCCCGGGGCGGGCCCAGGTCCGGGCCCGGCGGGCGGCAGTCTTCGACCGCCGCCCCGACCGCCCGGATCACCGTGCTCATCGCCGGTTCCGCCGCCGTCCCGTCGTCCGCCGCTGCCGTCAGGCCGCGTGGTCGCCGACGAGTTCGGCGCCCGTGGTCCGGTCGCCGCGTTCGACGATCTCGCCCGCCACCCAGGAGTCCACGCCCCGGTCCGCGAGCAGGGTGAGCGCCGCTTCCACCGAGTCCTGCGGCACGACGGCGATCATGCCGATGCCCATGTTCAGCGTCTTCTCCAGCTCCAGGCGCTCGACCCGACCGGCCCGGCCGACGAGGTCGAAGACCGCGGACGGCGTCCAGGTGGAGCGGTCGACGACGGCGTGCAGCCCGTCCGGTACGACCCGGGCGAGGTTGTTCGCCAGACCGCCGCCGGTGACGTGGCTGAAGGCGTGCGTCTCGACGGTCCTGATCAGCGCCAGGCAGTCCAGCGAGTAGATCCGGGTCGGTTCCAGCAGCTCTTCGCCGAGGGTGCGGCCCAGTTCGTCCACGTGCTGTTCGAGCGCCATGCCGGCGCGGTCCAGCAGCACGTGCCGGACCAGTGAGTACCCGTTGGAGTGAAGCCCGGAGGAGGCCATGGCGATCACCGCGTCACCCTTACGGATGCGATCGGCGCCCAGCACGCGGTCGGCCTCCACCACGCCCGTGCCGGCGCCGGCGACGTCGAAGTCGTCCGCGCCCAGCAGTCCGGGGTGCTCGGCGGTCTCGCCGCCGACCAGTGCGCAGCCGGCGAGGACGCAGCCCTCGGCGATGCCCTTGACGATGGCGGCGACCCGCTCGGGGTGGACCTTGCCGACGCAGATGTAGTCGGTCATGAACAGCGGCTCGGCGCCGCACACGACGATGTCGTCCACGACCATGCCGACGAGGTCGTGCCCGATGGTGTCGTACACGCCCAGCTTGCGGGCGAGGTCGACCTTGGTACCGACGCCGTCCGTGGCGGACGCCAGCAGCGGGCGCTCGTACCGCTTGAGGGCGGAGGCGTCGAAGAGCCCGGCGAAGCCGCCGATGCCGCCGAGGACCTCGGGGCGGCGGGACTTCTTGACCCACTCCTTCATCAGCTCGACGGCGCGGTCGCCGGCCTCGATGTCGACGCCCGCGGACGCGTAGCTGGCACCGGTGGACTCAGTGGTCATGACGGGAAGGACTTTCTGATCGGCGCGGTCGGCGCGGTCTGCTCGGGGCGTTCCGCGCGTCGGCTCGTCGGCTCGTTCCGCACGTCGGCCCGCTCTGCGCGGTCGTCACGGACGGCGGAGCGCGTCGGCGGCGTCGGCGCCGCCCGCGAGCTCGGTTTCGAGGAGCTGCTTGCCGAGCAGCTCGGGGTCGGGCAGCGCCATCGGGTACTCACCGTCGAAGCAGGCCCGGCAGAGGTTCGGCTTGGCGATCGTGGTCGCCTCGATCATGCCGTCGATGGAGATGTAGGCGAGCGAGTCCGCGCCCAGGGAGGTGCCGATCTCCTCGATCGTCATCCCGTTGGCGATCAGCTCCGCGCGGGTGGCGAAGTCGATGCCGAAGAAGCAGGGCCACTTCACCGGCGGGGACGAGATCCGGACGTGGACCTCGGCGGCGCCGGCCTCGCGGAGCATCTTGACCAGGGCGCGCTGGGTGTTGCCGCGGACGATCGAGTCGTCCACGACGACCAGGCGCTTGCCCCGGATGACTTCCTTGAGCGGGTTCAGCTTCAGCCGGATGCCCAGCTGGCGGATGGTCTGCGAGGGCTGGATGAAGGTGCGGCCGACGTAGGCGTTCTTGACGAGACCGGAGCCGTACGGGATGCCGCTGGCCTCGGCGTAACCGACGGCGGCGGGGGTGCCGGACTCCGGAGTCGCTATCACCAGGTCGGCGTCGGCGGGTGCTTCCTTGGCCAATTTCCGGCCCATCTCCACCCGGGAGAGATAGACGTTCCGGCCGGCGATGTCGGTGTCCGGACGGGCCAGGTACACATACTCGAAGACACAGCCCTTGGGCTTCGCAGCTGCGAATCGGGAGGTGCGGAGGCCGTTCTCGTCGATGGCGATCAGCTCGCCGGGCTCGATCTCGCGCACGTAGGAGGCGCCGCAGATGTCGAGTGCGGCGGTCTCGCTGGCGATGACCCAGCCCCGGTCCAGCCGGCCGAGGACCAGCGGGCGGATGCCCTGCGGGTCGCGGGCCGCGTACAGGGTGCCCTCGTCCATGAAGACGAGGGAGAAGGCGCCCTGGACGTCCGGGAGGATCCGGGCGGCGGCGGCTTCGATCGACAGCGGCTTGCCGTCGTCGTCGACCTGGCCCGCGAGCAGCGCGGTCACCAGGTCGGTGTCGTTGGTGGCGGCGACCTGGGTGGCCCGTCCGTCCTGGCGGGGCAGCTCGGCGACGAGCTTCGCCAGTTCGGCGGTGTTGACCAGGTTGCCGTTGTGGCCGAGGGCGATGGAGCCGTTGGCCGTGGCCCGGAAGGTGGGCTGCGCGTTCTCCCAGACGGAGGCGCCGGTCGTCGAGTAACGCGCGTGACCGACGGCGATGTGTCCCTTGAGGGAGCCGAGCGAGGTCTCGTCGAAGACCTGGGAGACGAGGCCCATGTCCTTGAAGACGAGGATCTGGGAGCCGTTGCTCACCGCGATGCCCGCGGATTCCTGGCCCCGATGTTGGAGGGCGTAGAGCCCGAAGTAAGTGAGCTTGGCGACCTCTTCTCCGGGAGCCCAGACCCCGAAGACGCCACACGCGTCCTGGGGGCCTTTCTCACCGGGGAGCAGATCGTGATTGAGTCGACCGTCACCACGTGGCACGGCACCGAGTGTAGGCGAGATCGACCACTGGTCCGAATTGGGGATGGCTCTTACTGCGCCGGAGTGGCCGGAGACACCCCCCGACCACCTGCGGCGGGGATCAGGGCGCGGTGGCGGTCAGGCCGGTGCCGGCGGGGCCGCGCAGGGTCAGTCCGTGCGACCTGACCTCGTACGAGACCTGGCCGGTGAGGACCTTCAGCAGATGCTGTTCGACCTTGTTGCGGTCGCCCTCGCACAGCATCTTGGTGCTGGCCAGCGGCCCGATGTTGACCGTCGCTCCGGACCTCTTCACCGGGGCGGTGAAGGTGTTGCAGCCGAGCTTGCCGCGGACCGTGCCGTCCTTGGTGAAGACGAGTTCGGCGGCGCCTTCGGCGCCGGCCGGCATGGAGGCCGCGGTCTCCCCGGTGACCAGGGAGTTCACCGTCCAGGTGGTGCCGGTGAAGGGGAGGATCTTGGACGCGCCGGTGTCGCGGCTGAGCATGAGGGTGCCGCCCTTCTTCCCCCCGCTGTCGCCCTGGGTGAGCGTGGCCGTCTTGCGGTCGGCGGACATCTCGATCGAGACCCGGTCGGCGAGGGTCGACTGCATCGCCGCCTCGAACCGCGAGACGTCGGCGGCGCAGCCCATCGCGGTGGACTCGAAGCCCTTCATGACGAGGACGTCGCCCTTCAGCTCCACGTCGGCGCCGAAGTTGTTGCAGCCGTAGTTCCCCTCCAGCCGGTCGTCCTTCTTCAGGAAGACGTTCGCGCCGTCGGGGGCGGGGATGGTCGTGCCGTCGACGGTGACGCTGTCGACGTTCCAGCGCACGCCCTGGATGGTCACCTCGTCGGGCTCTCCCGGTGCCCCTGGGTCGCCGGTGCCACCGGTGCCGTCCTTGCCGCAGGCGGCGAGGGTCAGGAGCGTGAGGACGGTCGCGGGGATGAGCAGCAGCCTTCGCATGTCCTTGGGACGGCGGAGCGGCTTGACCGGTTCCCGTCATTTTCCTGGAGCCGCCGCCGGGCGCACCGCCCGGGCCGTACGACCTGGCTCCCGCCGCCCGTACGGCTCAGCCGAGGAGCGGCAGCAGCGCGGAGAGGTCGGCGCGCTCGCCGCTGGCGCTGACCTGGGCGTCGTCGACGGCGTCGGCCCAGGCGGTGCGTCCGGTGGCGAGCCGGATCCAGGTCAGCGGGTCGGTCTCGACGACGTTCGGCGGGGTGCCGCGGGTGTGCCGGGGGCCCTCGACGCACTGGACGACCGCGAACGGCGGGACGCGCACCTCCACGGAGCCCCCGGGCGCCGCCGTCGCGAGCGCGTCGAGCAGCAGCCGGGTGCAGGCGGCGAGGGCCCCGCGGTCGTACGGCACGGGCCCGGCGTCGCGCCCCGCGGCCAGCGCGTCGTTCAGGTCGTCGGTGTGCACGATCAGCTCGACGGTGCGGGTGACGAGGAGGTCGGCGAAGCGCAGGGCGCCGAGGCGGGTGGTGACCGGGCGGTCGTCGGGCGTGGCCGCGAGGGTGCGGGCGAGGTCGTCGGCGGTACGGGCGTACAGCTCGCCGAGGGGCCCCCGGGCGACCAGTTCGCGGGTGTCGTCGTCGACCGCCTGCGCATGGGCGCGGTTGGCGGACGGCCAGCGCTCCAGGGCGAGTTCGGGCCCGGTCGGCGCGGGCGCCTCGGCGCCGCGCACCACGCAGGTCGCCGCCATCGCGAGGTGCCCGGCCAACTCGCGCACGGTCCAGGCGCCGAGCCTGGTGGGCAGGGCGAGTTGTTCGGGGGTGAGGGCGTCGACGGCCGTGCGCACGTGGTCGAACTGGGCGAGCACCGCGGCTCGGGTCTTCGCTGGGTCGTAGCTGCGGGTGCGCTTCTTGGCCGGTGGCATGGGCTGAGGTTAGACGCTGTCCGGGGTGGCGGCGGTCGGCGCGGGCTCGGCGGTACGGACCGGGGGCGTGAAGTGTTCGCCGGTCGCGGGCAGGCCCACGCCCCGCCAGCGGAAGGGCAGGCCCCGCGCGGTGTCCACGTCGGGCCCGGCCATGAGCTGGAAGTGCAGGTGCGGCTCGGAGGAGTTGCCGGAGTTGCCGCACTCGGCGAGCTGCTGGCCGGCCGTGACGCGGTCGCCGGCCCGCACCCGCAGGGAGCCCCGCTTGAGGTGGGCGTACGCCGCGTGCGTACCGTCGCCGAGGTCCAGGATCACGCGGTTGCCGAAGACGGTGGGGTAGCCGCCGAGCATCCGCAGGACGCCCTCCAGCGTCATCAAGTAGACGAGCATCGGCCACGAGGTGCGGCTCAGGTGGTCGCGCTGGCCGTCGGAGGCGTGCACGACGGTGGCGTCGGCGACCGCGTACAGCGGGACGCCGAAGCTGGGGTACTCGCTCGGCTTGCGGGCCAGGGGCCACCACGGCGAGAACGGGGGCCGCTCGGGGCCGCCCTCCGGCTCGGCGATGACGTCGATGGCGTACGTCTGACCGAACCCGTGGGTGCCGTGGCTCGGGACCTTGTCGGCCGGGCTGTTGTGCGCCAGCCAGCGGCCGGTGAACGGCGCCTCGACCTCGATCGGGTCGGGGTCCGGCACGGCGCGGCGCTCGGCGCGCATCGCGTACGCACGGACCGCGTCCATGGCGACGAGCAGCAGGCCGGGAGCCACCACGGGCAGGACGGGGAGGTCGAAGACGAAGCCGAGGGCCACCACGAAGAGGGCGGAGGGCCAGCAGACCCGGCTGATCAGCGCCATCACCTGGCGCGTGCGTACGGACAACCTCATGGTGTCGCTCCCCCTGGAGTCGGTTCCTGCCTTACGGTCGCGCCGTCGTCAGGGCCACCAGCAGCGGGACGACCCGCACCGGCGGCACCTCGTACTGCCCGCGGACGGCGGTGTGCAGCCAGCCGACGGCGGTGAGCTGGCGCAGGTGGTGATAGATCTGGCCGGTGGTGCCGAGCCCTTCCAGCTCGGCCAGCTCCGCCGCGGTCCGGCGTCCGCCGAGCACCTCGCGCAGCAGCCGCAGCCGGACCGGGTGCCCGAGCGCGGCGAAGGCGTCGGCCGCATCGGCCCAGTGCGCGGCGAGCAGCGTCGGCGTCCGCTCCCCCCACTGCCACTCGTAGCGCTCCCCCGTCGGCAGGCGCACGGACCCGGTGAAGACCACCGCCCCGTCCTCCCCTCCGTCGAGCCCGGACAGTTGCCGCTTGAGCCCTTGGAGGGCCCACAGGGGCTCGTCGAGCTCGTCGGCGGGCGGCGGGCCGTCAGGCGCTGACGCGTCGGCGGCCGACCGCTCGGCCTCCAGGGCGTCCAGCCGTCGTTCCAGCTCGACCACCCGCTGTTCCAGATCCATCGCACACCAATCTACGTAGTTACGTAATTCCTTGCAAGCGGCTGGTCGGACAACGCGACGGGCCCCCGTCCGCACCGAGTGCGGACGGGGGCCCGAAGGACCGCTCAGAGCCGGGAACGGATCACACCAGCAGACCGGGGATGGTCTCCTCGTGCGCCGTGCGCAGCTCGGCCAGCGGAAGCGTGAACTCGCCCTGGACGTCGACCGCGTCGCCGTCGACCACGCCGATCCGCGTCACGGGCAGCCCGCGGGCGCCGCACATGTCGGTGAAGCGCAGCTCCTCGCTCCGCGGCACCGACACGACCGCGCGCCCCGCGGACTCGCTGAACAGGAACGTGAAGGCGTCCAGGCCGTCGGGGACGACCAGCCGCGCGCCCTTGCCGCCGCGCAGGCACGACTCCACGACCGCCTGCACCAGACCGCCGTCGGACAGGTCGTGCGCCGCGTCGACCATGCCGTCGCGGGAGGCGGAGATCAGGATCTCGGCGAGCAGCCGCTCCCGGTCCAGGTCCACGGCCGGCGGCAGCCCGCCGAGGTGGTCGTGGACGACCTGCGACCAGGCCGAGCCGCCGAACTCCTCCTTCGTCTCCCCGAGGAGGTACAGGAGCTGCCCCTCCTCGGCGAACGCCATCGGGGTGCGCCGGGTCACGTCGTCGATCACACCGAGGACGGCGACGACCGGCGTCGGGTGGATCGCGGTCTCCCCCGTCTGGTTGTAGAGGGAGACGTTGCCGCCGGTGACCGGGGTGCCCAGGTGCAGACAGGCGTCGGCGAGACCGCGGGTGGCCTCCGCGAACTGCCACATCACGCCCGGGTCCTCGGGCGAGCCGAAGTTCAGGCAGTCGGAGACCGCGAGCGGCTTGGCTCCGGTGGCGGCGACGTTGCGGTACGCCTCCGCCAGCGCGAGCTGCGCGCCCGCGTACGGGTCGAGCTTGGCGTACCGGCCGTTGCCGTCGGTGGCCAGGGCGACGCCGAGGTTGGTCTCCTCGTCGATCCGGACCACGCCCGCGTCCTCGGGCTGGGCGAGGACCGTGTTGCCCTGCACGAAGCGGTCGTACTGGTCGGTGATCCACGCCTTCGACGCCTGGTTCGGCGAGGCCACCAGCTTCAGGACCTGCTCGCGCAGCTCGTCCCCGGTCTTGGGGCGGGGCAGCGCACCGGCGTCGTCGGCCTGGAGCGCGTCCTGCCACTCGGGACGGGCGTACGGGCGCTCGTAGACCGGGCCCTCGTGCGCGACGGTGCGCGGCGGGACGTCCACGATCTGCTCGCCGTGCCAGAAGATCTCCAGCCGCTCGCCCTCGGTCACCTCACCGATCACGGTGGCGATGACGTCCCACTTCTCGCAGATCTCCAGGAAGCGGTCGACCTTGTCGGGCTCGACGATCGCGCACATGCGCTCCTGCGACTCGCTCATGAGGATCTCCTCGGGCGAGAGCGTCGCGTCGCGCAGCGGCACGGAGTCCAGCTCGACGCGCATGCCGCCGGAGCCGGCGCTCGCCAGCTCGCTGGTGGCGCAGGACAACCCGGCGCCGCCGAGGTCCTGGATGCCCGCGACCAGCTTCTCCGCGAAGATCTCCAGGGTGCACTCGATGAGCAGCTTCTCCTGGAAGGGGTCGCCGACCTGGACGGCGGGGCGCTTGGCCGGGCCGGTGTCCTCGAAGGTCTCCGAGGCGAGCACGGAGACGCCGCCGATGCCGTCGCCGCCGGTGCGGGCGCCGTAGAGGATGACCTTGTTGCCCGGCCCGGAAGCCTTGGCGAGGTGGATGTCCTCGTGCTTCATCACGCCGATGCAGCCGGCGTTCACCAGGGGGTTGCCCTGGTAGCAGGGGTCGAAGACGACCTCGCCGCCGATGTTCGGCAGGCCCAGGCAGTTGCCGTAGCCGCCGATGCCGGCGACGACGCCGGGCAGCACCCGGCGGGTGTCGGGGTGGTCCGCGGCACCGAAGCGCAGCGGGTCGACGACGGCGACCGGGCGGGCGCCCATCGCGAGGATGTCGCGGACGATGCCGCCGACGCCGGTGGCCGCGCCCTGGTAGGGCTCGATGTACGAGGGGTGGTTGTGCGACTCGACCTTGAAGGTCACCGCGTACCCCTGGCCGACGTCGACGACGCCCGCGTTCTCGCCGATGCCGACGAGCATGGCGTCGTTCTCGGGCGCCTTCTCGCCGAACTGCTTCAGGTGCACCTTGCTGGACTTGTACGAGCAGTGCTCGGACCACATGACCGAGTACATCGCCAGCTCGGCGCCGGTCGGCCGGCGGCCCAGGATCTCGCGGATCCGGGCGTACTCGTCCTCCTTGAGGCCGAGCTCGGCCCAGGGCTGCTCGGCTTCGGGCGTCCCCTCGGCGTGCTTGACCGTGTCGAGGTTCTTGCTCACTGGGTGACCACCAGCTTCTTGATGACCGACGTGAAGAACGGGAGGCCGTCGGTGCGGCCGGTGCCGATCAGGGGCTCGACGGCGTGCTCGGGGTGCGGCATCAGACCGACCACGTTGCCCGCGGCGTTGGTGATTCCCGCGATGTCCCGCAGCGAGCCGTTCGGATTGGTGTCGAGGTAGCGGAAGGCCACCCGGCCCTCCGCCTCCAACTCGTCCAGCACCCGCTCGTCGGCGACGTACCGTCCGTCGATGTTCTTCAGGGGTACGGAGATCTCCTGGCCGTCGGCGTAGTCGGCGGTCCAGGCCGTGCCGGCGTTCTCCACCCGCAGCTTCTGGTCGCGGCAGACGAAGTGCAGGTGGTTGTTGCGGAGCATGGCGCCCGGCAGCAGATGCGACTCGGTGAGGATCTGGAAGCCATTGCAGATCCCGAGCACCGGCATGCCCGCCCGGGCCTGCTCGATGATCGTCTCCATCACCGGGGAGAACCGGGAAATGGCGCCGGCGCGCAGATAGTCGCCGTACGAGAAGCCACCGGCGAGGACGACGGCGTCCACTTGGTGGAGATCTTTGTCACGGTGCCACAGCGACACGGGCTCGGCGCCGGCGAGGCGCACCGCCCGGAGGCTGTCCCGGTCGTCGAGCGTGCCGGGGAAAGTGACGACTCCGATACGAGTTGTCACGACTCGTCTACCTTTACAACGAAGTCTTCGATGACGGTGTTGGCGAGGAAGGTCTCGGCCATCTCGTGGATACGGGCGAGGGCGGCGTCGTCGACCGGCCCCTCGACCTCCAACTCGAAACGCTTTCCCTGACGTACGTCCGCGATGCCGTCGAATCCGAGGCGGGGCAGTGCGCGCTGCACCGCCTGTCCCTGCGGGTCGAGGATCTCGGGCTTGAGCATGACGTCGACTACGACGCGTGCCACGGGCACTCCCGGGGTGATGTGGTGCGAAGGCGGTTCCCTCAGCGTACCCGGCCAAAAAATCTACCCGCGTAGATATCTCGGCTGCGCAACAGGGAACACAGAAGGCGTCAGACGTCGAAAATCCGGGAGAATATCCCGGACGTCTTTGCCCGCACCACGACCGACCGCATCACGGGACGCGCGGATAATTGCATGGGCTTCACAATGGGCCGCCCGCCGCTGTACAAAGGAATGCGTAACCCTCATTGCCGAAAAGTCGGCATCGCCACCACCGGCGCCGGGGACGGAACCGGCGGCTGGCCTTCCGTGCCCTATGGGCCGGGTGATACCGCGGGAAAGGACCGATATCCGTGGCTCAGCGAGTAGTGGTCGCGCTCTTCGACGACATCGACGGCGGAGCAGCGGCGGAAACGGTTAAGTTCGGTCTGGACGGGAAGTCGTACGAGATCGACCTCAATACGGCCAACGCAAAGAAACTGCGCAGCGCGCTGGCGCCCTACCTGGCCGCGGGCCGCAAGCAGTCCGCCGCCGGGAAGCGCCCCCGGCTCGCCCGCACCGCGTACAAGCACACCTCGCTGGAGCCCGCGCCCGCCGCCGTGCGTGCCTGGGCCCAGTCCAACAAGATGGACGTGCCCGCGCGCGGCCGGATTCCGAAGGCCGTGTACGAGGCGTTCCGCAAGGCGAGTTGAGCACGGCGCGCCCCGCGGGCGGGTGGGTCCGCGGGGGTCGCGCGCCATCGGGCCACCGACGGTGCGACGGTGCGGCGGGCGCGTTCGACACGGCTCGGACGACCCTCGGCGGGACCGGAGTTGCACTACCCCCCTGATCGTCGGCTAAAGTCTGGAGCACGCCGAGGGGCAAGGCCGAAAGGCCCACCTCAGCAGCGTGCGGGTGTAGTTCAGTAGTAGAACATCCCCCTTCCAGGGGGAAGGCGCAGTGTGCGATTCCTGTCACCCGCTCTCATCGCTTACCGATCATCTCAGTGGATCAGGTACAGTGGTGTTCGCACCGCAGGTGAAAGCCCATCGGTTGCAATGCGGACGTGGCTCAGTTGGTAGAGCATCACCTTGCCAAGGTGAGGGTCGCGAGTTCGAATCTCGTCGTCCGCTCGGTAAAGAAGGCCCTGGTCGAAGACCAGGGCCTTCTTCGTGTGTCCTGCATTGGCTCGTGTCGACTCCCGTGCGGGTCCCCTTCGGGCCGCCGATGACAAATGTCATCGGGCCCGGTGACAGCGCGCACTGCCCGCCGGCCCGGGCCCGCGGAAGCCTTGTGGCATGACCACAGACCAGAACGTGATCGCGGTGGAGGACCTGCGGCGCAGCTACGCCGGCGGCTTCGAGGCCGTGCGCGGCATCTCCTTCTCCGTGGCCCGCGGCGAGATCTTCGCGCTGCTCGGCACCAACGGCGCGGGCAAGACGTCCACCGTCGAACTCGTCGAAGGGCTCGCCGCCCCGTCCGCCGGATCCGTGCGCGTCCTCGGCCACGACCCGTACCGGGATCGCTCCGCGGTCCGCCCCCGGATCGGCGTGATGCTCCAGGAGGGCGGCTTCCCCTCCGATCTGACGGTCGACGAGACCGCTCGCATGTGGGCCGGGTGCACCAGCGGGGCCCGTGCGGTGGCCGAGGCGCTCGACCTCGTCGGGCTGGGCGCGCGGGCCCGGGTGCGGGTCAAGCAGCTCTCCGGCGGTGAGCGGCGCCGGCTCGACCTGGCGCTGGCGCTGATCGGCCGGCCCGAGGTGCTCTTCCTCGACGAGCCGACCACCGGTCTCGACCCGGAGGGCCGGCGCGACACCTGGGACCTGGTGCGGGCGCTGCGCGACACCGGCACCACCGTGCTGCTCACCACGCATTACCTGGAGGAGGCCGAAGCGCTCGCCGACCGGCTGGCGATCATGCACCGGGGGGTGATCGTCACCGCCGGCACTCCCGCCGAGGTGACCGCGGCGCGGCCGGCCCGGATCCGCTTCGCCCTGCCCGCGCACGTGCAGCCGGCGCGGTTGCCGCTCTCGCTCGCGGCCGGGGCCGACGGACGCCGGGTGGAGATCCGCACCCACGAACTCCAGGAGTCCCTGGAGGTGCTGCTCGCGTGGGCGCGGGAGTCGGACGTACGGCTGGAAGGGCTCGACGCCCGCGCCGCCTCGCTCGAAGAGGCGTTCCTTGAGATCGCGCAGACGGAAACGGCGGGTGTGTGAGATGGCGACGACGACGGGTGCGACGCGTACCGGACGGGGGGCGGGGGCCGCGGGCCGCAGCACCGCCACGGGCCGGCTGACGGCGCTCGGCCGGGCCGAGTTGACGCTGCTGGTACGGAACCGGGCCATGCTCTTCGTGGCACTGCTGATGCCCGTGATGATGGTCGGGGCGATGCAGGGCTGGGCCAAGGAGCTGGACTACGACAAGGCCGCGATGAGCGTGGGCGAAGCCTCGGTCACCGCCGGCATCGGGTTCGTGCTCCTGTTCGTGGTGCACGCCAACCTGGTGTCCGCGTACGTGGCCCGGCGCGAGGAGCTGGTCCTCAAGCGGCTGCGCACCGGCGAGGTCTCCGACCGGGAGATCCTGGTCGGCACCGCGCTGCCGGCGGTCGTGCTCGCGGTGGCGCAGTGCGTGCTGATCGCCGCGGTGTCGATGGCCGCCTTCGACGTGCCCGCGCCCGAGCGGCCGGACCTGGTCGTGGCGGGCGTCGTGCTGGGGCTGGTGCTGATGGTCGCGCTGGCGGCGGTCGTGGCGGCGGGCACCAGGACCGTGGAGAGCGCGCAGCTCACCACGCTGCCGCTGCTGACGGTGTCCTTCCTGGGCTCCGGCCTGTTCGTGCCCCTGGAGCTGCTGCCCGAGAAGGTCGCGTCGGTGTGCGAACTGCTGCCGCTGACCGGAGCGATGACGCTGGTGCGCAGCGGCTGGATCGGCGGCGGGGACGCCAAGGACCTGGTGGGCGCCGCGGTGACCGCTTTGGCCTGGATCGTGGTGTCGGTGTTTGCTGTGCGACGGTGGTTCCGCTGGGAACCGCGGCGCTGAGCCGGGCCGGACAAGGGAGGGTGCCGTGCGGATGAAGGGCTGGAGCGGGCGCACCGGGCTCGCCAAGGTGAACATCTACTGCCGCGGCACCGTCTACTTCGTCCAGTGGGCCATGGTCGTCGGCTACGTGCTCCCGACGCTGGGCGGGCCGGTGCGCGAGCACCGGCTCGCGCTGGCCGGGCCGGTGGTCGGGATCGCGCTGGGGCTCGTCATCCACCGGCTGAGCCGTCGCGCCATGGACGCCTACCTGGGGCGGGGCACGGTCAGCCGGCCGCTGCTGTGGTCGGGCGTGGCGGTCACCGCGGTGGCGCTGGCCCTGGCGCTGTCGCTGGCCGACGCCGCCCACCCGCCCAAGACCGGCATTGCCGTGGCGTATCTGATCGGCCTGGGGCTGGCCCCCTTCCTCGCCGCGCACAGCCTCCTCGTACCGCTGCGGACCACCCTCGCGATCCAGTTCGCGGTGCTGATCGGGGTGGGGGCGGCGCTGCTGGCCATGGGCCACACCCGCCACCAGCTCGTCGCGATCATGAGCTTCGTCGGTTTCCTCACCCTGTGGATGGCCTTCACGGCGTGCGCCACGACGTGGACCCTGAAGGTCATGTGGGAGCTGCGGGAGGCCCGGGACGTACAGGCCAGGCTCGCGGTCGCGGAGGAGCGGCTGCGGTTCGGGCGCGACCTGCACGACGTGCTGGGCCGCAACCTCGCCGTCGTGGCGCTCAAGTCGGAGCTGGCCGTGCAGCTCGCGCGGCGCGGGCGCGCGGAGGCGGTCGACCAGATGGTCGAGGTGCAGCGGATCGCGCAGGACTCCCAGCGCGAGGTCCGCGAGGTGGTGCGCGGCTACCGCGAGGCGGACCTGAGCGTGGAGCTGGACGGCGCGCGGTCGGTGCTCGGCGCCGCCGGCATCTCCTGCACCGTCGTCGCCGACGGGGTCGACCTGCTGTCGGCCGAGGTGCGCTCGGCGCTGGGGTGGGTGGTGCGCGAGGCGACGACGAACGTGCTGCGGCACGGGGACGCGCAGCGCTGCACGATCTCCGTGAAGGTGCCGTCCGGGGGCGGCGCGGGCGGCGGCGACGCGGTCGTCCTCGTCGTCGAGAACGACCGGGCGGACGCGCCGACGCTCCGGAAGGACGGGGGCGGGTCGGGGCTGGCGGGGCTGCGGGAGCGGTTGGCGGCGGTGGGCGGGGAGTTGGAGGCGGGTGCGGTGCGAGGGGGGAGGTTTCGGGTGACGGCGCGGGTTCCCTGTGCGGGGGTCTCCTCCGGGGCGACGTTGCCCGTGGACGGCGGGCCCTCGTCGGGGGCCTTGCCCCCGAGCCCCCACGCCTCAATCGCCGGCGGGGCTGAATTTTGCTCACCCCGTGCCTCCGTCGGCGAGGTCGGCTCTGGCCGCCCTGGCGCCTCGATCGCCGGCGGGGCTGAAGGTGGGGAGGGCGTCGGATGACCGTGCGGGTGTTGCTCGCCGACGACGAGCACCTGATCCGGGGGGCGCTCGCCGCGTTGCTCGCGTTGGAGGACGATCTGGAGGTCGTCGCGGAGGCCGCCTCGGGGACGGAGGCGCTGGCGATGGCGCTGGCGCACCGGCCGGACGTCGCCGTACTGGATCTTCAGATGCCGGGGGCGGACGGTGTGAGTGTCGCCACATCCCTGCGTGCGGAACTGCCGGAGTGCCGGACGATGATCGTCACCAGTCACGGGCTGCCGGGGCACCTCAAGCGCGCCCTGACCGCGGGGGTGCGGGCCTTCGTGCCGAAGACCGTCAGTGCGCAGCGGCTGGCGGAGATCATCCGTACCGTGCACGCCGGAAACCGTTACGTGGACCCGGAGTTGGCAGCCGATGCGATCTCCGCCGGGGACTCGCCGCTGACCGCCCGGGAGGCCGAGGTGCTGGAGCTCGCGGGGGACGGGGCGCCCGTCGCGGAGATCGCCCGGCGGGCCGCGCTGTCGCAGGGGACGGTGCGGAACTACCTCTCGTCCGCCGCGGCGAAGCTGGGTGCGGAGAACCGGCACGCGGCGGCCCGTCTCGCACGGGAGCGCGGTTGGGTATAGTGGGCTGCGCGCAACGGCGCACGCGGACGTAGCTCAGTTGGTAGAGCGCAACCTTGCCAAGGTTGAGGTCGCCAGTTCGAACCTGGTCGTCCGCTCAGCTGAAAGGCCCCGGTTCTCTCACGAGAACCGGGGCCTTTCGCCTGTCGCCTGTCGTCGGGGGGACGTCAGGACCAGGTCGTGCCGGTCAGCAGCTCGTACGCCTCCAGGTACTTCGCGCGGGTCGCCTCGACGACCTCCGGCGGCAGCGGCGGCGGGGGCAGCTCGCCGCGGCGGTCCCAGCCGGACGCCGGGGAGGTCAGCCAGTCGCGCACGTACTGCTTGTCGTACGAGGGCTGGGCGCGGCCGGGCTGCCACCGGTCGGCCGGCCAGAAGCGGGACGAGTCGGGGGTCAGCACCTCGTCCGCGAGGATCAGCCCGCCGGGCTCGTCGGCGGGGGTGTCGGCGGCGTGGCCGAACTCGAACTTCGTGTCGGCGAGGATGACGCCCCGCTCCCGCGCGATGTCCCGGGCCCGCCCGTACACCGCCAGCGTCGTCTGCCGCAGCAGCGCCGCGGTCTCCGCGCCGACCTGCCGGGCGACCTCCTCGTAGCTGACGTTCTCGTCGTGGTCGCCGACCGCGGCCTTGGTGGCGGGGGTGAAGATCGGCGCGGGCAGCTCGGAGCCGTCCGCCAGCCCCTCGGGCAGCGCGAGCCCGCAGACCGTGCGCGTCTGCTCGTACTCGGCGAGTCCGGAGCCGGTGAGGTAGCCGCGGGCGACCGCCTCGACGGGCACCATCCGCAGCGACTTGCAGATCAGGGTCCGGCCGGCCCAGTCGGCGGGCGCGCCGGGCGGCAGCTCGGTGCTGATCACGTGGTTCGGCACGAGGTCCTGGAGGAGGTCGAACCACCACAGCGAGAGCTGGGTGAGGACCCGCCCCTTGTCGGGGATCTCCGTCGGCAGCACCCAGTCGTACGCGGAGATCCGGTCGGTGGCGACCATCACGAGGTCGCCCGCTTCGTTCCGGTACAGCTCCCGCACCTTGCCGGTGTGGAGATGGATCAGCCCCGGCACCTGCGGCGCCTCGGGCTTTTCGACGAATCCGGACACGGTTGCTCCTCGTGGTTTCCGACGTGCGTACGACCGATTCTCGCAGCCGCCGCCCGGGCGCTCTCCGTCACGCTCTCCGTCGCGCCGCTGTCCCGCCTCAGTCGCGCTTGCAGATGCGGTCGAGGAGGTTGGCGGTGGCGCGCTGGATCCGGGGGTCCACGTGGCCGGGCCGGTCCAGCGCCGGTGACCAGGCGAAGGTGCCGGAAGCGAAGACCAGCGCGTCGGACGGCGCCCGGTACAGCGAGGTCTCCTGGTGGCGTCCGGCGCCTTCGGCGTCGCGGTACGGGGAGTGTGCGAGGAGGATGCGGCGCTGGTGTTCGGGGAGCGGGACGCGCGGGAAGTAGCGGTCGGCCTCGCCCGCGACCAGTCCCGGCAGCTCGTCGCCCTCGCCGGCGCCGGTCGCCTCCCACAGCCAGTGGTCCGCGTTGCGCACCACCATCGGGTGCGGCTCGGGGACCCGGCCCGCGTACTGGATGCCGAGGAGCTGCTGCTCGGCCCGCTCGACGTCCCGCCACAGCGCGGGCTTGCCGGGGCCGCGGCGCTTGCGGCAGGTCAGCAGGCGGTTCGGCACCCCGGACGGCGACGGGCCCAGCTCGACCTGCCAGTACAGGCTGTTGGCGGAGAGGAAGACGAGGGAGGTGCCCTGGTCGCGGGCGGCCTCCGCGGTGCGGCGCATGGGCACGGACCAGTACTCGTCGTGGCCGGGGAAGACCAGGCCCCGGTAGCGGCCCGGGTCGACGCGGCCGGCGTGCAGGTCGCGGGTGTCGGCGTAGGCGAGGTCGTAGCCGTACCGCTCGGCCCAGCGGATGAAGTCGTACGCGTGGCCGACGTGCAGCGGCAGGCCGGCGCCCGCGAAGGGGCGGTCGAAGGAGACGGTGATCGCGGCGTCCTGCTCGCCGAGGAGCCGGCCCCGGTCGTCCCAGGCGTGGTAGAGGCTGGCGCCGGTGTGGCCGTCCTCCGGGTAGAGGTTGTACGCCTGCCAGGTGATGTCGGGCAGCAGGAGCAGCAGGTCGGCCGGGCGGTCGTCGCGGACGGTGAAGGGGATGTGGGAGCGGTAGCCGTCGGCGGTGGTCAGGACGGCGACGTACGCGCCCACCGACCAGTAGGACGGGACCTGGAGGCGCCAGGAGAGCCACCAGTGGTGGCAGGAGACCGTGCGGCCGGCGATCAGCGGGGGCAGTTGGGCGATGCCGGACAACCGGGGGCTGGTGGTGACCTTGGTCGCGCCGTGGCCGGCGTAGTGCCCGATCCGGTACACGTCGACGAGGAACTGCTGGGGCGGGTCGACCGTGACGTGGAAGTCGATCGCCTCGCCGGGGGCGACCGCGCCGGTGGAGGCGAAGCCCTTGATCTGGCGGTGCACGTCGTCGGCGGTGCGGGGGGCGCGGGCGCTGCGTCCGCGGTCCGGGTCCGCGTACCAGGGCACGGCCTGACCGGTGTCGTCGATGTACTGCTCGCTGCTGCGCAGCCAGGGGAGGGGGCCCTGTCCGAAGGGGTCCGAAACCGCGTGCGCGAGGGCACCCGACTCCCAGCGGCGAATCCGTTCCGCACCAGCCCCCATCATCGTCGCGCCCCTCCTCCTCGTGCCCGCACGGAGCCGGATTTCGGTCCGGCGGGCGGCGATTCTGCCTGTTCAGGTCAGGTTTCCTGGCGGATCCGGGCGGCCCGGTCGGGTCGCGGTTCCGTACCCGGCCGGTCGGACCGGTCGGACCGCAGCCGGCCGGCGTCACCCGATCGACGTCGGAACCCAGCACATCACATAACGCGCTCGCCCCGTCACCCTTCGTCGCGAATGACGGCCCGGACGCGCCGGTGCACGGTGGTTTTGTCAGGGTTTCCAGGGGAAGGGGACGGCGCCTTTTTGGCCAGGGGCGCGGGCGTGCGGGGGCGCGGGAACGTGACGGTGCGCGCGGGTGGTGCGAGACGCGCGGGAGGCGTGCGGAAGGATTTCAGGGTGGTACGAGGGCGCCGGGAGGCGTACGGGCCGGGCGCGCGGGCCCGCGTCCGCGGTCAGACGAGTCGTACGGGCTTCTCCGTGCGGATGCCCACCCTCGTGAGCCAGTCCCGCAGTGGCCCCGGATCGCCGTCCTCCGTGAGCGCGAGCACGCGCGGGCCGAGGTCGGCGCAGCGCTCCCCGTGCAGCAGGAGCACCGGCCCGTCCAGCCAGTCGAGGCCGGGGGTCGCCCCCGCGGTGTCGACGGCGGCGCAGCAGACCATCGCGGTGACGTGGTCGGCGAGCAGGTCACGGCCGGTGCGCGGCGGCTGGAGCGGGAAGAGTGGCAGCGCCTCCGGGCCCCAGCCGTCCCCGCCGCTGCGGGCCGCGGCCGCCTGCTCCGTACGCGCCTCCGCGCGGGCTTCGGCCCGGGCGACGTCGGCGCTGAGGCCGGCCGCGAGGGCGTCGGCGGCCTCCGGGCGGCAGCCGGTGAGATGTCCGATGACCCGGTCGAGGGTCGGCCCGCCGGACGTGTCCCCGGGGACGTCGGAACCGCCGGGGCCCTCGGGCCGCAGGGGCGGGGCGCCTGCGAGGTCGTCCAGTACGCGATGGAGCCGGGCCGCTTCCGTACGCCACTTGCGGTCCACGACCTCGTCCGGATACGCCCGCCAGTCGATCGGGGACCAGTCGGGGCCCGGTGCCGCCGGGCCGCCGTGGAAGAGGCGGGCGGCCAGCAGGGACGCGGCCTCGTCGACGGCGCCGGGCTCTTCCAGCAGGTCACAGGCGGGCCGCTCGCCCAGCCTGGAGGTGAAGCCCTCGGCGAGGCGGTCGCGGCGGGACAGCTCGGTGAGGGCCGAGACGACGCCCGCGTCCAGCCGGGAGGGCCAGCGCCCCATCCGCCAGGCGGGCAGCGCGACCCGGGTCAGCAGCCGGTCCCAGCCCGCGTACGCGAGGCCGACCTGCTCCTGGGCGACGATCCGCAGTCCGTAGTCGACGGCCTGGGCGCGCTCGGACGCGGCGGCCGCGACGCCGCGCTCCATCTCCACCGCGTGCCCGCGGCAGCCGCGCAGCAGCAGCCTGGCGACCCGGCCGACGAAGCCGAGCGCGAGTCCGCGCAGCGGGGCCAGGGGCCCCAGCCGACGTATGAGCCCGGGCGGGGGCCCGGCCGCGACGGCGAGCGCCGCGTCCAGCCCCCGTACGAACCGACGGGCCGCGGCTATGTCGGGCTGGGCGGCGGAGACGGTGCCGGCGACCACGGGCGCCAGCAGCGCCCGCAGCTCGGCGACCCGCATCCACCACAGGAACGGGGACCCGATGACCAGCACGGGCGACTCGGGCACCCGGGCGCGCGGCCCGGGGCTGAGCCGCCGGTGGGTGCGGTCCTCCAGCCAGCTGTCGCAGTCGGGGGTGAGCGCGAGGGCGGACGGCGCGGGCACGTCGAGGCGCTCGGCGAGCTCCCTGACCAGCCGGTACAGATCGGGGGCGGCCCGCTCGGCGAGCTCGACCGTGGGGCTGAGCGCGGGGCGTGCGCGGGCGATCACCGCGGCGACGGCGCCGGCGAGCAGCGCGACGACGACCGCGACGACCAGCACGACCGTACGGGCGACGTCCCAGCCGGCGCCGCGCATGTGGCCGGTGGCGTCACCGGCGAACAGCACGACGGCGACCGCCGCCGGCAGCACGGCGGCGGCGACGGCCCGGCCGCGGATCCGCAGCACGGCCAGCGCCCGTGCGTGCGCGGCCTGCGCGCCGATCGACTCACCGACTCCGGTACTGGACACGGCCGGTCCTCACCCCCTCTG
Organism: Streptomyces sp. NPDC017979; assembly: GCF_044328175.1. NCBI lineage: Bacteria > Bacillati > Actinomycetota > Actinomycetes > Kitasatosporales > Streptomycetaceae > Streptomyces > Streptomyces sp. NPDC017979. The sequence goes on from NZ_JBIRGU010000009.1 coordinate 70,657, forward strand.
CCCTGCGACGGACTGTCTGCACTCCCCCACTGTGGCACCCGCCACGGACATCGCAATGCCGGTGGGCCAAGTGCCGGAACGCATGCGCCGCACCCTAGTTGGGGCGCCGGCGAGCGTCATCCGGATGGCTCAGCGTCACTCGATGGAATGGCTTTGGCTAAAGGTGATGACGAGTGAGGTGGCGCCGTGAGTTCCGTGTGTAGACGGTGTGAACAAGCCGTCCTCCGGCCGCCGGCACGCGCAAACGTGCCCGGTTCGCACACACAGGCGTGCCCGGGTGCGCGCTGGCACCCGGGCACGTTCGGGAAGGAACCGGCTCGCTACTGCTCCCGGGCCGCCTTGCGGGCGATGTCCGTGCGGTGGTGGGAGCCGTCCAGCCGGATGCGGCCGACCGCGGCGTACGCGCGCTCCCGCGCCTGCTCCAGGTCCTTGCCGGTGGCGGTGACCGAGAGCACCCGGCCGCCCGCGCTCACCACGGCGTCCCCGTCCCGCTTGGTCCCGGCGTGCAGGACGTACGCATGGGGCGCGTCCTGCGCCGCGACGTCGGCCAGCCCCTCGATCGGGTCGCCGGTGCGGGGCGTGCCCGGGTAGTTGTGGGAGGCGACGACGACGGTCACGGCGGCGTCCTCGTGCCAGCGCAGCGGCGGCTCGTCGTCGAGGGTGCCCTCGGCGGCGTTCAGCAGGACGCTCGCCAGCGGGGTGCGCAGCCGGGCCAGCACGACCTGGGTCTCCGGGTCGCCGAAGCGCGCGTTGAACTCGATGACGCGCACGCCGCGCGAGGTGATCGCCAGGCCCGCGTACAGCAGTCCGGAGAACGGCGTGCCGCGGCGGCGCAGCTCGTTCACGGTCGGCTGGAGGACCGTGGTCATGACCTCGTCGACGAGCTTGGGGTCCGCCCAGGGCAGCGGGGAGTACGCGCCCATGCCGCCGGTGTTGGGGCCCTCGTCGTCGTCGAGCGCGCGCTTGAAGTCCTGCGCGGGGGTCAGCGGGACCACGGTCTCGCCGTCCGTGATGGCGAAGAGGGAGACCTCGGGGCCGTCCAGGTACTCCTCGATGACGACCCGCTCGCAGGCGAGGGCGTGCTCGCGGGCGGCGGCGAGGTCGTGGGTGACCACGACCCCCTTGCCGGCGGCGAGGCCGTCGTCCTTGACGACGTACGGCGCCCCGAAGGCGTCGAGCGCCTCGTCGACCTCCTCGGGGCTCGTACAGACGTAGCTACGGGCCGTCGGCACGCCGGCGGCCGCCATCACGTCCTTGGCGAACGCCTTGGAGCCCTCCAGCTGCGCCGCCTCCCGGGACGGGCCGAAGCAGGGGATGCCGGCCGTGCGCACGGCGTCCGCGACGCCGGCGACCAGCGGGGCCTCCGGGCCGACGACGACCAGGTCGACCGCGAGGTCGGTGGCGAGGCGGGTGACGGCCGCGCCGTCCAGCGCGTCCACCGGGTGGAGCTCGGCGATCTCGCCGATGCCCGCATTGCCGGGCGCGCAGTGCACAGCGGAGACGTCGGGGTCGAGGGAGAGGGAGCGGCACAGGGCGTGTTCGCGGGCGCCGCCGCCGATGACGAGGACCTTCACGGGCGCCAGCCTAACCGGCGCGGGGCGAAGTGCCTGTACGGGCCTCTGAACGCCCCCGCGCTACTCGTTCGTGTATTCCTCCAGGACCGTGGCGCCCAGCTCGCGGACGATCAGGTCGTGTCCGGAGAGCGCGGAGTCGACGAGGTCGGGGTCGTCGTCCTCCGGAATGTCGTCTTCCGGGCGAACGGGGGGCGGTCCCGAGTACGCCGGCGGGCCGGACGGCTGCGACGGGCCGGAGCCTTGGGCCGGTCTCGGCGGGGTGGCGGAGCCCTGGGGCGCGGCGGAGGAGCCCGGCCCCGGGGGCGGGGCGGTGGGTGCTGAGGACGGGGGCGGCGTCGCGGGGGACGGCTGCGCGGGTCGCGGGGCGGGGGCCGGGGCTTGGGCCTGGGGCGGTCGACCGCCGAAGCCGCTGTTCCCGGGGCTGCCGCCGCCCGGGCCTCCGTAGCCACCGCTGCCGGGGCCGCCGGCGCCGCCCGTCGGGTCGACGATCGCCTCGATCTTCCACTGCACGTTGAACTGCTCGGCGAGGGCCTGGCGCAGGACGTCCTCGCTGCCGCTGCTGGCGAAGTTGTCCCGGGCGCCGGCGTTGAGGAAGCCGATCTGGAGGGTGGTGCCGTCGAACCCCGCCACCTGGGCGTTCTGGCTGAGCAGGATCCAGGTGAAGCGACGGCGGTTCTTCACCGCCTCCAGGATGTCGGGCCACATGTTCCGCACCTGGACGGCGCCCTGGGCCATGCCGGGGGCGGGCGCCTGGGCGGGTGCTGCTGGTGCCGGCTGGTCGGGCTGCGGCGCCTGCGCCTGCGGGGCTGCGGCCGGCGCGGGCCGGGCGCCCGTGCCGGGCGCGGTGGCGGTGGGCCAGCCGCCCGGCCGCCGACCGGTGTCGCCACCGCCGGTGGGCCAGGCACCGGGACGCTGTGCGGGTGGGGCCTCCGGTGTCGCCGGTGCTGTTGGCGCTACGGGTGCTGCGGGTGCTGCCGGGGGCGTCTGTACGGCCGGCGGCTGCATCTGCTGGACCGGCTGTACGGGCTGGATGGGCTCCCGTACGACGGGCCCGTCCGGCCCGGGCATGTGCGGAGCGACCTCGGGCCCGGGCACGTACCCCACGGGCGGAGCCCCGGCCGGCGGCCCGGAGAAGGCGACGGCGGCGGCGCCCCGCTCCAGCCGGTCCAGCCGGGCCTGGAGCGACCGCTCGTCGTCGAAGGCGGCGGGCAGCAGCACCCGCGCGCAGATCAGCTCCAACTGCAACCGCGGCGAGGTCGCCCCCCGCATCTCGGTAAGACCGGCATTGACGAGGTCGGCGGCCCGGCTCAGCTCGGCTGCGCCGAAGACGGACGCCTGCCCCTGCATGCGCTCGATCACATCGGCGGGGGCGTCGATGAGCCCCTTCTCGGCCGCGTCCGGCACGGCGGCCAGGATCACCAGGTCCCGCAGCCGCTCCAGCAAGTCGGCGACGAACCGACGGGGGTCGTTGCCGCCCTCGATGACCCGGTCCACGACCTCGAACGCCGCGGCGCCGTCCCCGGCGGCGAACGCGTCCACCACCGCGTCCAGCAGCGACCCGTCGGTGTACCCGAGCAGGCCGGTGGCCATGGCGTACGTCACACCTTCTTCGGTGGCGCCGGCCAACAACTGGTCCATCACGGACATGGAGTCCCGCACGGACCCCGCCCCCGCCCGCACCACCAGCGGGAGCACCCCGTCCGCCACGGGGATCGCCTCCCGTCCGCACACCTCGGCCAGGTAGTCCCGCAGGGTCCCGGGCGGCACCAGCCGGAAGGGGTAGTGGTGCGTGCGCGACCGGATCGTCCCGATGACCTTCTCGGGCTCGGTCGTCGCGAAGATGAACTTGAGGTGCTCCGGAGGCTCCTCGACCACCTTCAGCAGGGCGTTGAAGCCCTGCGGGGTGACCATGTGCGCCTCGTCGATGATGTAGATCTTGTACCGACTGCTCGCCGGCCCGAAGAACGCCTTCTCCCGCAGGTCACGCGCGTCGTCCACACCACCGTGCGAAGCGGCGTCGATCTCGATGACGTCGATCGACCCCGGCCCGTTCCGCGCCAGGTCCTGGCACGACTGGCACTCGCCGCACGGGGTCGGCGTCGGCCCCTGCTCACAGTTCAGACAGCGGGCCAGGATGCGCGCACTCGTCGTCTTGCCGCACCCGCGCGGACCGCTGAACAGGTACGCGTGATTGACCCGGTTGTTCCGCAGGGCCTGCTGCAACGGGTCGGTGACATGCTCCTGCCCGATGACCTCGGCGAACGACTCCGGGCGGTAACGGCGGTACAACGCAAGGGACGACACACCTACGAGGTTATCGGCCCCCACCGACAACCGTCCCCCACCCGCTCCCCCACCCCACCCCCACAACGCAAGCGCCCCCCACGCACCCGCCAGAGCCGACCTACCCTTGCTGCCTTCCGGCCCTGGGGGAGTTCAGTCAGATAGCGCCACGTGAGGGGCTCCGCACAGGGTACCTGATGAGCGGGGGTGGGAACGAGTTCGCTAGCACTCCTCAACGTCTTGTATTGTTTGCCGCGGAGGATTCGCCTAGTGGCCTAGGGCGCACGCTTGGAAAGCGTGTTGGGGGCAACCCCTCACGAGTTCGAATCTCGTATCCTCCGCCAGTGCCTCACCGGGCACGATGTCGAAGGGCCCCACCGCAAGGTGGGGCCCTTCGACGTGCGTGGTCTCAGTTTTGGTCTCAGTTGGCGCCAGCGCCCGTCGCGGCAACGCTCCAGCCGGGCCGCTCACATCTGGAAGGTAGCCCGCAGCTCGTCATCCCGGAGGAGATCCAGGACGCCCGGTTCCTCGGCTGCGAAGATCCGGGACGCCTCCTCGGACACGGCCTTGTGCAGTGCCGCGTAACAGACGTCGGCGAACGGCTGGGTGTGCATGCGGTAGATCTTGCGGCGCATGTTCCTGACGTCGCCGACGGCCCGGGCCTGGGCCCAGCCCCGCAGATCGTCGGCCAGGTTCAGCCAGGCTTCGGCACGGACCCGTGGCCGCTTCCCCTCGTTCAGGCCGCAGACCTCGATGGTCCACTCGCCCTTCAGTGAGCCCTCGACCGGCCGATAGACGCCGCTAGCGAGCCCGAGGTCCAGGTGCTCGAAGGGGTCCTCGCGGGTCGGGTCGATGAGGAGCGAGCCGACGAGGCCGTCGCCGCGGTGCTTGTCTCCCTTGAAGCGGGTGTTGCAGGTGGAGCAGGCCAACAGCAGGTTTGGCCAGTGGAAGGTCCGCAAAGCACAGTGCGACTTGGGCACGAAGTGGTCCACTGTGTCGGCCATGTGATTGCCGCAGTACATGCAGCAGTCGATTCCCGGGGCCATGTCTTCCAGGGCTTCGCGCATCGGGCGGTACACGTCCCGGCGTACGGTCTTGCGTTCCCACATCCGCTCGGCGTGCTTGCCACGCTCAGGGACCGGGGTGCTGGCCATCTCCTGGGTCAGGGCCAGCAGGGAGGCTTCCAGCTCGGTGGGGAGCCTCGGCCGTACGATCCTGATCACGAGCCGCCGGCCTCCCGCCTCCTGGCTCGCAGGCTAGAGTCCTCGACGTAGGTCGCCTGGGAGCTGGCCAGGGTCCGGCGCAGAGTGCGGAACCGTCGCATCGTCTCCGGATCGGCGTCGCCCGACGCGATCTCATATTCCAGGTCGGCGAGCTCTTCGCGCAGCTCTTCCGCGCGACGGGAGAACGGGGACTGGAGGCCGAAGAAGTCCGAGAGCACCGCATCGTCGCCGGTGCCGTAGACGATCGTGCCGTATTCCTTCTCGTCCACGACCTCTGGCGGGGCCTGCTCATCAGGGCCTGGCAGTCGGACGAGGCCGCCAGGGTCCGCGGCCTGGCAGATGTAGGGACTGTGGGTGGTGACGATGAACTGAATTGCGGGGAAGTGAGTCTTGAACCACTCGCCGATGCGCTGCTGCCAGGAGACGTGGAGGTGTGCATCGACCTCGTCGATGAGGACGACACCCGGGTGCGGCAGGTACGGCCGACCGCTGTCGCCCCGGTGCAGTGTCAGCCCTCCGTAGGCGGCGTGCATCTGCCGGATGATGTCCAGGACCAGCGCTGTGACGGTACGCAGGCCGTCACTCATCCGCCACTGGGCGATGAGCGGCCCCTCACCGTCCGACCGCCGTAGCCACAGCCCCCGCGACGTGACCTTCTCGACGCGGAAGTCGCCCGGCAACAGATCGTCGTTGAGGAGCTCGAGCACGGACTCCAGCAGCTCTTCGGCGCCGGCCTCGCCTTCCAGTCGGCGAGTGTGCACGGAGACGAGCCAGACCACCGCTTCGGTGAGTGCCGACTGCTCCTCGAAGAGGGTGCGCATGGCCTCGGCGCGGTCCAGGTTCTGCCGGTCGCGTTCGAAGAGGCCGGTGCCGCTGAGGCGGCGGAAGGGGCCGTAGGCGGCGTGGAACCAGCCTGGTGGCGGGGAGAAGTCCCACAAGTGCCTGGACATTTGGGCGCCCGGGTCAGCGAGGAACCGGACGCGGGTCGGGGGCGCGTCCTCCGCGCTGAGCGGCTCACGGCCCGGCTCCCACACCATCGTGACCGTACGCGGACCGGGCGGAGAGGGGGCCCCGAGGTCGGCGTCCCGGTCCGCACGCAGGGACAGCTCCAGCTTTCCCAGAAACCGCCCGTAGGTGCGGTAGTCCTCGACCTCCCCGTCCAGACGGCTGGCCCGCTCCGGGCCAGCCAGGGCGAGTGCGATCGACCTCAGCAAGGTCGTCTTTCCCGAGCCGTTGTGCCCAGCGAGGACAGTCCAGCCAGCGAAGCTTCCGTCCGGACGCGTGAAGTCGAGGTCACAGGCCCGAGCGCCGTGGAAACCACGCACGCCGTCGAGCCGGAGCCTCGTCACGTACACCCGAGCGTCCTTCCTGGTCTTCGTTAGCCCGTCCCCTACTGGCCCGACGCAACTTACCGCCCACTGTACGGACGCGCACTGACAGTGACTCGCCGGAGCCAATGGCCAGATCCGGACGGTCATCGTCCACGCGCTGTCGAAAGCCCCGGACGTGCGTACGTCAACTGGTGTAATGGGTGGGGCTGGCGGGCTGTTTCAGAGCGCGGGGCAGGCACAGAGCACGTAAGAGCCGCGAGGTTACGGGGAGGGACTGTGAGCGCTTCTGGCGCGTGGGGAAACAGCGACAAGGTCGAGCAGGCTCTGCGCGACGCCGGATGGAGGGTGTGCGCCCCGCACGAGCGCGACCTGACCTCTGATCCGACGGCGGTCCGGACGGCACACCCAGCGCTCGAGGGTCTGCGGGTCTACCTCCTGCATGTTGACCGGGACCTCAGCGGCCTCGTCGTGGCGGGGATCGAAGCGGACGACCCTCACGAGATGCTCGCGGAGGCCGACCGGCTCGCCGCCCCGATCGCCGCGCAGCACCAGCGGCGCACCTGGCAGGAGCGCCCCCTCCCGTTCCGCTACGGAACCAACGGCCACGCCTGGGCCTTCCTCAACGCCCTCGACGCCGAACAGCTCGACGGCACACCCGCAGCCGACGCCCCCCAGGGCGGGGCCCGCAGCCGCTACGTCTTCGCCCCGGCCCAGCCGGCCACCCTCGCCCGCTGGAAGCGCAATGCCGTGCACCACCCTGCGACGCCCTCCCTGCGGGCCCGGCTGCGCAGACTGCCCGGCGTCCACCTGGATCCGCAGCGGCATCTGTACGACGCTCAGCGCCGGGCCATCGAGGGCCTGGAGGATTCCCTCGCCGCCGACCGTCCGCGAGCCCTCATCCAGATGGCGACCGGGGCCGGCAAGACGTACACCGTCGTCCAGGCAAGCCATCGGCTACTCAAGCACGCGGGCGCGCATCGCGTGCTGTTCCTCGTGGACCGCTACAACTTGGGCGAGCAGGCGTTCCTGGAGTACCGCAGCTTCCAGCCGGCGGAATCGAAGAAGCCGCTGCACGAGGACTTCCCCCTCAAGCACCTGTCGGGCGGGGCATCGGGCCTGGCGGACTCCGACAAGATCGTGATCACTACGGTCCAGCGGCTGTGGTGCATGCTGACTGGGCGGACGCCACCGGCACCCGGCAGCGAGGAGGCGCGAAGCTTCGAGGGCGGCGGGACGGCGGGGCTCGGCAAGCGACCGCCCAAGGTTCGCTACTCAGCTGCGCTTCCGCCCGACTACTTCGACTTCATCGTCATCGACGAGTGCCACCGCTCGATCTACGGCTCCTGGCGGCCCGTGCTTGAGTACTTCGACGCGCACATCGTGGGCCTGACCGCGACCCCGATCGGACCGACGTTCGCCTTCTTCGAGAACAACCTGGTCAGCCAGTACACGTACGAGGAAGCGGTCGCCGACAAGGTCAACGTCGACTACGACGTCTATCGGATCTCGACCCGGATCACGCGGGACGGCTCGAAGATCCCGGCCGTGACCGAGGCCCAGGCCGCCGATGGCGCCATCGAGAAGATCAACACGGTCCTGGCCCATGTGGACCGTGTCACGCGTGAGCAGCACTGGCACCAGCAGGACGAGGACGACGAGTACACGGCTACCGAGCTCAACGCCCGGGTCGAGTCCACGAGCCAGATCCGGACCGTCGTCGAGACCTTCAGGGACCGGCTGTTCACGGAGATCTTCCCGCCCGACATCGATGCCGAGACCGGTGAAATCGTGCACCAGCGGTTCGTCGTCCCAAAGACCCTGATCTTCGCGGCGACGAACCGGCACGCAGACACCATCGTCGCGGAGATCCGCAGGGCGTGGAACGCAGGTGACAAGTTCTGCCTGAAGATCAACAGCGAGACCGCGCAGCCCGCCAAGGCGATCAAGGAATTCCGCAACGCGCCGGAGACCCGAATCGCCGTCACCGTCGACATGATCGCCACCGGCACCGACATCCCCGCCCTGGAGTGCCTGGTCTTCATGCGGGACGTGCGGACCTGGTCCTACTTCGAGCAGATGAAGGGCCGGGGCGCCCGGATCATCAAGCCGGAGGACCTGCGCAGAGTCACCGAGGATGCGCTGTGCAAGGACCGGTTCGTGATCGTCGACACCGTGGGCGTGACCGAGCACACCATGGTCGACGCACGACCACTCGTACGGGACGACCTGCAGGAGCTACCCAGCTTGGAGCGACTGCTCCAGGCGTGTGCGCAAGGGGTTCCGCTGACCGTCGCCGATGCCTCTACCCTGGCCGGCCGCCTGAGCCGGCTCGGGCAGCGGCTCGACGAACAGCAGCTGGCCCAGATCGAAGGCTGTGCGGGAGGCCGCAAGCTGACCGAGCTAGTGACAGACCTGGTCCATGCCACCGATCCGGACCGGCTGGCGAAGGAGCGGGCCAGGGCTGCTGGCGAGAAGGAGACGGTGGAGAACGAAGCGCCGTCAGTGGAAGGGGCCGCCCCCACGGCCGCCGACGAGGTGGCCATCAACGCTGTGCTGGCCTGGGCTCTGCGGCCGTTCGTCGAGCGCGAGGCGCTGCGTCAGGCGCTCATCGAAGCGGCACGACGCCGCTGGATCAAGATCGACCACCTCAGCCGGGACGGCGGCGTGATCGCCGAAGGCGTGACCGACGTCATGCGAGCCGAGCGGACCGTGAAGGACTGGCGCCAGTACATGGCGAACCAGCAGGACCGGTTCGCCGCCCTGCGCATCGCCTTCAAGGAGCGGCGGTCGCTGAGCGAGGTCGAGGCGCGCATCGACGAGCTTCTCGGCAGGGTCGGTCCGCCGCACCAGCGGTGGACCGGGCAGCAGCTTTGGAAGGCGTACATCGACCTCGGCATCGCGCGGGGGAGACGACGGCGGAACGCCGGGCTGCCCGAGTTGCTCTCGGTGCTCCGGTACGAGCTGGGACTCGACGGGAGCGGCTTCCGGCCGTATCGGGATACCGTGGACCTTCGCTTCCAGGAGTGGCTCGCGCGTCAGGAGATGGCGGGAGTGACGTTCACGGAGGAGCAGCGCGGCTGGCTGAAGCGCGTCGCGAACGTGATCGCCACCTCGGCGACCGTCTCCGTGGACGCGCTGGAGCAGCATGCCCTGTGCCGGGCTGCAGGCGGCTGGAGCAGGTTCAGAGCGGTGTTCGCGGAAGGAACGCGAACACCGGACGAGCTGATCAATGAACTAGATCGGGAACTGGGTGCGTGAGTGTGGAGAGCGGTGAGGGGGGCGCGGGGGCGCTGGAGGAGCGAGAGGCGGCAGATCTGCCCTCTGGCTGGAGTTGGGCCGAACTCGACGACCTTCGGTCTGCGGACGAGCGTCCCGTCACAGACGGCCCTTTCGGGTCGAACCTTGCAACTCGGCACTACACCGAATCGGGCCCGCGAGTACTGCGTCTGCAGAACATCGGAGACGGAGTGTTCCGTGATGTCCGGACGCACATCTCGATGGAGCACTTCAAGCGCCTGACCGTGCATGAAGCACAGGCGGACGACCTCGTGATCGCGTCGCTCGGCGACGATCTACCCCGGGCCTGCATTGTGCCGGAGGACGTGGGGCCAGCGATCGTCAAGGCCGACTGCATCCGATTCCGCGCGCATCCAGAGATCTCCACCGGGTGGCTGCTCCGGTCGCTGATTGCCCCGGCGACCAAGCGGCATGCTGCCGCCAGTCTGAGGGGTATCGGGCGCGCCCGCCTCGGGCTGAACGGCATCCGATCGCTCCCGGTGCCTGTCCCGCCTGCCGCTGAGCAGCGTCGCATCGCCGACGCCCTCGATGAGCGGCTCGCGCGGCTGGACCTGATCGAGGCGCGGCTGCGGGCTGCCCATGCTCGCCTGAGCTCGCTCCGTGACGAGGTCCTTACCTCGGCTCTGCAGGTGGTTGGGGACTCCATCACATCCTTTGGGGACGTACTGAGTGAGCCGCTTACCAACGGTCGGTCCGTTCCCACGAGCGAGGACGATGACGGATTCCCCGTGCTGCGGCTAACAGCTCTGACCGGAGAGGCTGTTGACCTCACCCAATACAAGTACGGCGAATGGTCTATCAAGGATGCCCAGCCCTTCCTGGTGCGAAAAGGAGACTTCCTGGTCTGCCGGGGCAACGGATCGCTGAGCCTCGTAGGCCGCGGAGCGCTCGTGCCGACAGTGTATGAACCTGTCGCGTTTCCCGACACCATGATCCGGATTCGGACAGACTCCGAACGAGTACTGCCCCGCTACCTGCATCACGTCTGGTCGTCTCCTCTGGCGCGTAAGCAGATTGAGCGAGGGGCGCGGACCGGGACCGGCATCTACAAGGTCAATCAGAATCTGATCAGCGGGCTCCGATTGCCGTTCCCCGAGCCTGACGAGCAGGAAGAGATCGCGGACCATATTGACCAGGCCCTAGCTCGTGTAGAGGCGAGTGACCGCATGGTGACTGGCGGCCTCACCCACGCCAACGCCCTCCGCCGCACCCTCCTCGCCGAAGCCTTCACCGGCAAGCTCGTCCCCCAGGACCCGGACGACGAGCCCGCCGAGGACCTGCTCAAGCGCATCCAGGTCGAGCGCGAGGCCGCCGAAGCCGAGCGGAAAGCGGCTCGGCGGGCCGCTGCACAGGCCAGGCGGCAGAGCCAGAGCGCAGCCGAGCAGCCTGATTCCAAAGCCTCGCCCCCGCCGGCCCCCACATCTCGTACCCCCCTTCCCGAGGGCGAACAGACCACCCTCCCCCTGGAGTTCACCGAGTGAAGCCGGAAGCACGTCGTCTCGTCGATCGTCTCTGGAACTACTGCAATGTCCTGCGCGACGACGGCGTATCGAGCCTCGAATACCTGGAGCAGCTCAGCTTCCTGGTGTTCCTCAAAATGGCCGCAGAGAAGGAGGAGGCCAACAAGGACCTCCCCGCATCGCAGCGCCGCCATGTGCTCCCCGACACCGAAGAGTGGGCGGGGCGTGGCTGGACGCAGCTGCTCGATCTCTCCGGCGAGCAGCTGGAGGAGGCATACACCCAGCTCCTCACAGACCTCGGCAAGCAGGACGAGGGGCGGAATAGCGCTCTTGGCCTGATCTTCCACCGCGCCCGTAACCGAATCCAGAACGCGACCAACCTGCGCCGCCTCATCGTCGACCTGATCGACAAGGAGCCCTGGCTAGGGTCCAGCAAGGACATCAAGGGCGACGCTTACGAGGCGTTGATCGCCCGGAGCGCGGAGGACACGAAGGCGGGTGCGGGGCAGTACTTCACCCCACGGGTGCTCATCGAGTCCATCGTGCGGTGCATGCGGCCCGCACCGGAGGACACCATTACCGACCCGGCCTGCGGAACTGGTGGCTTCCTGCTCGCCGCGCACGACTACATCGTGAACACATACGGCGACGAGATGTCCGTCGAGGAGTCCGCCCGATTTGACGAGGGCGCGATCTGGGGCACCGAGCTGGTGCCAGCGACCGCACGACTCGCGGCGATGAACCTGCTCCTCCATGGCATCGGCAGGCCCGATGGCAAGCCCTTGATCCATGTCGAGGACGCGCTGGTCAAACCACCAGCCAAGAAGGCTTCGAAGGTGCTGGCCAATCCGCCCTTCGGCAAGAAGTCCTCGATCGTGATCACCCATGTCGACGGCACGGTGAGCCGCGAGGACACGTCGTACCACCGCCAGGACTTCTGGGAGACCACAACCAACAAGCAGTTCAACTTCGTCCAGCACATCGCGAGCCTGCTCACCGACAACGGAACCGCTGCGGTGATCCTCCCCGACAACGTCCTTTTCGAGGGCGGCCGGGGCGCGACCATCCGCCGTGAGCTGCTCAAGCGGTTCAACCTGCACACGATGCTGCGTCTGCCGGCCGGCATCTTCTACGCGGGCGGCGTCAAGGCCAACGTCCTCTTCTTCGACGCCGCCCCGCCCCGTCGCAGCCACGACGAGCCCCCGCACACCCAGCAGCTGTGGGTGTACGACCTGAGGACCGGCAACCGCTTCACACTGAAGCAGAACCCGTTGCTCCCCGGGCATCTGGAGGACTTCGAGAAACGGGTCTTCGGAGTCGGCGAATGCGAGGAGACCGCCGAGGCGATCGCCCGCCGGGAGCCCGAGGGCCGCCTGCAGGTCTTCGACGGTGCCGAGCTCGCCGCCACGAAGGACGTCAATCTCGACATCGGCCTTATCGAGCCAGATGGCGAGGACGCCATGGAGGCCAAGTCCCTATCCGAGCTGACGCTCGCGCTCTCCGTGGACCTACGCGGAGCGCTGGCTGAGCTGGAGCGCCTGGCAGCTGACTTGGGCGTGAAGCTGCCACCGTCGGCGTGACGCTGCGGAGGAGCCCTGTCCGAGACCAGTCAGGGCTCGTCCGCTCATCGTCCGGCTACCACTCGTCGATGTCGCCGTACTTCCCCGGGTTCCGGGCTCGGTCCACGGCCTGTGCGCAAGCCTCGGCGAAAGCCGCCTCTACGGCCGCCTTGTCCGTCCCACGCACCTGGGCCTCGACCTCCTGGCCCGTGCCGGGCCGTCGGGCCGTGCGCCAGGCCGAGGCACGGTCGGTGTAGCGGTCGGTCTCGAAGTCCCAAGCCGGCACCGACCACTGCTCCGGGCCCCCGGTCGCTGCTCGTTCGCCGCCAGGAAGGAACAGGGCTCGGGCGTGGAAGACCACGGCCCGCTCCGGCACCCGGTCGCGAATGGCGCTCGCGCCACCAGGACCCTGCTGTTCCCAGCGCCAGCGGTCCCATTCCTCGACCTCGGCGGTGTGGTCGGGCCAGTCCTCGCTCCACCGGGCGACGACCTCGTCGGCGTGCTCGCGGTGGAGGAAGGGCACACGTCGCTCGCCAAGGCGGGCGACATGGACCATCAGCTCGGCGGGGACCGGACTCTGGCCAGCGTCCGGCGCGGCGCCTTCCGCCGCTTGGCCCGTGCCCCACAGGAGGCCGCCGACCTTGGCGGCGGTGTCCTTGAGGACGCGGCTGGTCAGGTGCTGGTAGCGGCGGCGCATCCGGGCAGACTTGCCGGGTTCCCAGCCCATGATGGCGTCGACGACCGCGTCGGAGACGCCGAGGATGAGCAGGACGGTCGCTGCGGTGTGTCGGGCGTCGTGGAGGCGGGCATCGCGGACGCCGGCGGCCTTCAGCAGTTCCTTCCACTTGTGGTAGTCCGTGTTGGGGTTCAGGGGCTCGCCTGAGGGCGAGGTGAACACGTATCCCTTCTCCGTCCACAGGTCACGGGCCCTCGCTCGCTCGCGCCCCTGCACTTCGCGGTGCTGGCGCAGGAGCTGGAGCAACTCGTCAGGGGCGCCTATGGGGCGCTGGCCTGCTCGGGACTTGGCGTTCTTCGTCTCGCGCCGGGTGTTGATCTTCTGGGGGCAGAAGCCGGGCTTCCGGCCGCAGCGGTCGCCGCAGCCGTGCTTGTAGCGGGGCCGCAGCCGGCCACGCCGTACGCGGATGACGCCGAGGTCGAAGTCAACGTCGTCCCACTGCATACCGAGGACCTCGCCCTGGCGCAGGCCCAGAGCGAGCGCGATGACCCAGCGGGCGGTGTTGCGGTGCTTGCCCACCTCGGCAAGAAGGCTCTGGACCTCCTCGACCGTGTACGGCTCGACCTCCTCCTCTTCAACCTTGGGAGCCTTGGCGATGGAGGCCGGGTTCGAGGTGAGGTGCTGGCGGCGCACGGCCTCGTTCAGCGCCGTGCGGATCGTGCGGTGGGCCTGGTGGGCTGTACCGGCGGCGCTTCCGTTGTCCTGCATCTTCTTGTAGAAGCGCTCCAGGTGTTCGGGGTCGAGCTTCTGCAGGCGGTGGGCACCCAAGCCGGGGATGAGGTGGTGGTAGACGGCGACGCGGTAGCCGTCGATCGTGTTCTCCGAGACGTGTGCGGCAGCGATGTTCTCGACCCAGTGGGTGAGCCACGTCTTCACTGTCCACGACTGCCCGACCTTCCGGACGGCGCCCTTATCGCGCTGGCGCTCCAGCTCGCGGACGACCTTGGTGACCTCAGGGCGGCTCTTGCGGCTGACGTGGCGTCGGTCCGGGATGCCGTCGTCTTTGACGCCGACGGTGACGCGGCCGTGCCAGCGGCCGTCTTTGCCGAGGTAGATGGTCGAGGCGCCGTTGGGCTGGCGGGACTTGACGGTACGGGAGTCGGTCACGCGGCTGTCCCGAAGTCCGACGCGCCGAGCTGGCGAGTCAGGAAGTCGTTCACCGCCTCTGCTGGGATGCGCCGGAGACTGCCGATCTTCACGGAGGCGATCTCGCCGGTGGAGACGTACTCATACAGCTTGGTGCGGCCGATGCCCAGGCGGCGGGCGGCCTCCTCGACCGTGAGCGCGACGAGCGTGGCGTCACCGGCGGGTCGGCGCTCGGCCACGAGGGTGCGCAGGGCGTCCTCGGGGACGTCCAGGAGGCGGGCTATCTGGGCAAGCGGAAGACCGTTTTCGGGCAAGGGGAAGTCCTTCTCTGGCCGAGCGTGGGACGGCGAATCCCGTGCTGGCCGCGATCGTTCAGGGATGGGCGGTGTGCGGTGGGACGTACGCGGCGAGGGCCAGCCCCCTGCTGTTCGTAGCAACAAGGGACGGCGGGCCGGTCAGCCCTTCGAGGTGATGTCGTTGGCGTGTTCGCCGAGGTAGCTGATCAGCTTCGTCGGCGGGAAGTGGCGGTGGAACTCTCCGTTGGAGGCGACCGCGAGCTCGTGCGTCAGGAATCCCTTGACCAGGTCTTCCTGGTTCGGGTTGGCGTCGGTGTACTCCTGTAGCTGCCCCTGGATCCGGCGCATCTCCTTGCGGGCCGCGAGGTGCTGCTTGTAGTTGCCGATGTACTCGGCGATGAGTCTGCGGACGTGCGCGTTGGCGATCTGGCCGGGAGGGCTGGTCAGCTCGTCCATGTCGAGGTCGAAGACCTTGCAGAAGCCGATGGCCTCGTCGAGGTTGACGCGGCGTCTCGGCTTGCCGCTCTCGATGCGCCAGATCGCGGCCTGGTTGACGGGGTGGCCGGCGTCGGCCATCCGCTCGGAGAGCGTGACCGTGCTCCAGCCGCGGGCTTCGCGTTCGAGCTTGATCCGCTGGGCTACGTAGTCCTCGGGCAACGGCCGGTCCGGGCCGGCGCGGGCCGCCCCTTCCTCGCTGCTCATCTCTCCACCTCCTCCGCCAGGCCCAGGGGACACCCGGGGCGATGATCCAAGGAAACACCATTGCGGGGCCGAATGCAACCATTGCGCTACCGAAAACGTCAGGTAGTGTGGGTCGTCCACCCCCGCACGGGGGCGGACGCAAAAAGCCCCCGGTGCTACGAACACCGGGGGCCAAGCTCGAACCCTCGTAACCGCCCATCCCTGAACGATCGACCTGCATGACCTGGGATTCGCCGTCCCATGCGGCCCGCAAGTGAGGAGCTCAGTGCCCAGTATGGACGAACCCCGTCCTGCCGCGCCACACGACGACACCCGCAACCTCCCTCGCCCGTTCGACGACTTCACCGCCGTGCCGCCGCACGACGCGGACGCCGAAGCCGCCGTCCTGGGCGCGTGCATGCACGACTCCGCCGTGGTCGACGCCGTACGAAACCTGCTCGACGGGCCAGACTTTTACCGACCGGCGCATGAGACCGTCTGGCGGACGGTCCTCGCCCTGCGCAGCGAGGACAAGCCCACCGACCCGATCATGCTCTGCGACCGGCTGCGCGAGCAGGACGACCTGGAGCGGGTCGGCGGCGCCTCCTACGTGCACCGGCTCGCCTCCGCCACGCCCTCGGTCAGCGGCGCCACCCACTACGCGGGGATCGTGCGCCGCATGTCCGACCTGCGGCGCCTGCGCGCCTCCGGCCTGCGCACAATGCAGCGATCCATGGAGCCCGGAGCGGACCCCGATGCCATCCGCAGCGAGGTCGAGACCGAGGCACGGGCCGAACGCGAGCGCGCCCTGGCCTCCGGGCAGGGACGACTCTCGCGGTTCATCACCGACGGGTGGTCGTTCGTCAAAGAGAGCGGCGCGGACGCCGAGCCCCTGTGGGGCACCCGAGAGAAGACCGTCTGGGCACCCGGCGAGAGCCTGATGATCGTCGGCGCTCCAGGCGTCGGCAAGACCACCCTGGCCCATCAGGTGATCTTCGCCCGCATCGGCCTCACGGAGACCGTCCTGGAGATGCCCGTCGCCCCGAGAAGGCGGGTGCTCTACCTGGCGATGGACCGCCCCAAGCAGATCGCCAAGGCCATGGCCCGCCGCGTCTTCCCCACCGACGAGAAGATCCTGCGCGAGCGGCTCGTGGTCTGGGAGGGACCGCTGCCCGCCACGCTCGACAAGGAACCCGACCTTCTCGCCGACCTCGCCGCCGCCCACCAGGCCGACACCATCGTGATCGACAGCCTCAAGGACGCCGTCAGCACGATGGTCGACGACAGCCTCGCCGTCGCCTTCCACAACGCCCGCATGCGCGCCCTGCGCAACGGCGTGGAGATCATGGAGCTCCACCACCAGCGCAAGGCCACCGCCGACGCACCGCGCGGCCAGCGTCCCAGCCTGGACCAGGTCTACGGCTCCACCTGGATCACCGCCGGCGCGGGCAGCGTCCTGTTCGTCACCGGCCGGGCGGGGGACCCCGCCGTCACTCTGCACCACCTCAAGACCCCCACCGGCGAGGTCGGCCCCCTGGACGTCACGCACGACCACGTGCGCGGCACCACGACCGTCGACCCCACCAAGGACCCCGCCATCCTGCTGCGCAACACCCCCAACGGGCTGCGCGCACGCGAGTTGGCGACCATCCTCATCGGCGGGGGCGACCCCGAACGCGCCGACGTCGAGAAGGCCCGGCGTCACCTCAGCCGCCTCGTCGACAGCGGCCTGGCCACCAAGGCCGACGGCATCGCCGGAGGAGCAGGAGGCGGCCAGCAGGCCCGCTACTACGCCTCCGCCCGCCACCTCACCGCCGTCGACTGAGCCCCGCCCCGACGCTCGAAAGCGATCACGCGACCGTCCACGCGGCCCCCGCGCCCGCACACCGCCGCGTACCGCTCACAGCGCACACGCTCACCGCAAAACCGCAGGTAGGGCGATCACACGAGCGTCCACGCCGTACACGCACCCAAGCGATCACGCGCGGGGCCCCCTTTAGACACCGTTTCAGTTGGTGAGTCTGCGGTGGCAGATGAGGGCTGCGGCTATGCCGACGAACGCGAGGAAGTGTTCGGGCTTGCGTTCATAGCGGCGGTGCAGGCGTCGGCAGCCGGCCAGCCACGAAACGGTGCGCTCGACCACCCAGCGGTGGCGGCCAAGCCGTGTGGAGGACTCGATTCCCTTGCGGGCGATCCGGTGGCGGATGCCTCTGCCGCGAAGCCATCGGCGCAGGTGGGCGTAGTCGTATCCCTTGTCCCCGTGCAGCTTCGCGGGTCGTCGGCGGCGCGGTCCGCGGCGGGAGCGGATGGGCGGGATCCCCCGCACGAGGGGCTCCAGGCCGAGGCTGTCGTGCATGTTGGCGCCGGAGATCCCCAGCGAAAGCGGGAGTCCGTTCCGGTCCGTGATGAGGTGGATTTTCGATCCGTTCTTGCCACGGTCGGTCGGATTCGGTCCGGTCAGTGGCCCCCTTTTGCGGCCCTCACACTCACGGAGTCGATCGCGCACCGCGACCAGTCCAGTTCCCCGCGGGCGCCGAGTTCGTCGAGGATGACCCGGTGGAGCCGGGCCCAGACCCTCTCCCGGCTCCACTGCGCGAAGCGGCGGTACACCGTCTGCCAGCACGGCCCGAACACCGGCGGCAACTACCGCCAGGTGCAACCGGAGGTAGCCACGAAGATGATCGCGGCCAGAGCCTCACGATCACCCGCTCTCCGCTTGCCCCCGCCCTGCGGACGCTTGATCTCCGTCGGCGGCACCACCCGCCGGAACAACACCCACAACTCATCCGGCACCAAACGCACAACCAGATCCGTCATACACAGTTCAACGAACGATCAAGCCAACAGAAACGCTGTCTTAGGCGACAGGCAGGCTACCCCGATGCTCATCGGTCAAGTCCTGACTGGCCTACGTGAGCTGTAGTTGTGCCGATCAACCGTGGCATCGCGTAACAATGCCTTGGCTCGGCCCCATGAACCTGCTGCCGACCGCCACGAGCACCGACGTTGTCGAAGCCTTGCGACACTGAGCGCCTCACGCTTCACCCACACGCTCTGCATCACCTGGGTACGCTGGGCGGTCAGAGCGAGACCAGAGGGGTAGCGGGGTCGAGGATGGGGAAGACGCAGGGCATGCCGCTGGAAGTGCGGCAGGTTCGTGAGGCCCTACTGAGGGAGTTCACTGACCGAATTTCCATGGATGACTTCGAGAAGAAGGATCCTACTGAGCGTGTGACCGCCCTTCTATCTCGGGCTTTGTCGGCGAGAGCAGCTCGCATTCTGACCGACTGCTCCTCAGACGAGGCAGCCACCGGGGTGATCGACGGCAGGGATGACTTCGGAATCGACTCTGTGGCCTTCTCCGCTTCCGGAACCGAACTATGGCTAATCCAAGCCAAATGGAAGAACTCGGGGACAGCGGGATTCGATACCGAGGCGGCACTTAAGCTCATCCACGGCCTAAAGAAACTCGATAACCGGGATTTCGATCACTTCAACGAGCGCCTACGATTGCTCGGGGATCGAGTACATGGCGTTCTCAAACTTCCCACCTGCAAGGTTCATCTAGTCGTTGCCCTCATGGGAGACGGTCGAATTTCACCCGAGACGCGCAACATTCTGGATGAGGCAGCCCGTGAATTTGGCGGCCTCGGCCGCACCGTTGAATACCGAGTGGTGGACCAGGTTGATTTTCACCGCGCCATTCGGGACGATCTGCAGCCAGAGCCCATCACCCTGACGGCGAAGATGACCGAGGGCTGGCACGACCGCGAGACCCCTTATCAGGCCATCGTTGGTGAGGTTTGCGCCGCAGAGCTTGCCCAGTGGTATGCAGTCAACGGCGAGCGCCTCTACGACCGCAACGTCCGCAAGTCGCTGGGGCTCACGGGCGTTAATAAGACTTTGGTCGACAGCATGTTGGAGGACCCGGACGGCTTCCTCTACCGCCACAACGGCATCACGGTGCAGTGCGACACCATCGAACGAGAGTTCTTCGCAAAGCGTGCGACTGGCGCGCCGATCTCCCTGACTCTCCGCAACGCGAGCGTCGTGAACGGGGCACAGACCGTCACCTCAGCTAACCGAGCCTTTGAAAAGGATCCGGACGCGGTAGCCGACGCCTACGTCTCCGTGCGGATCGTCTCGATGCAGGGGACGCCTGAGGGATTCGCACAAAGTATCACCAAGGCCACCAACACGCAGAACCATATGGAGCGTCGGGACTTCATTGCCATCGACCCGGTACAGAGTGAGATCCAGAAGGACTTCAAGCTATCACTCGACAAGGAATATGTATTCCGACGCGGAGAAATGGATCCGGCTCCCGATTCTGGTTGCTCAGTCACCGAAGCGGCCACCGCTCTCGCATGTGCATATCGGGATCCAACCTTCGCAGTCCGAGTCAAGGGATCCACTGAGGCACTGTGGAAGGAAGGCGCTGACGGCGCCTATACTCGCCTATTTGGTCAACAGGCGAGCGCGTACCAGATTTGGCGTTCTGTACAGGTCCTGCGAGCAATCCGAGACGAGCTCACGAAGATCCGTTCAGAACTGTCGGGGAGGGCGGCTTCTATCGCGGATAGTGGGGCTCTCTTGGCTGCCCATATCGTGTTTCAGCGAGTCGACAGCGAAGCCTTGCAGGAGCCCGACAGCAATTGGGAAGCTCTTCTGCAAGATGTTCCCCGCCAAGTGCGACATGTCCTGGCCAGTCTGATCGACATGGTTGACAAGCTCTTCACCAACAAGAGCTACATCACCAGCACTTTCGCCAGCGAGGAGAAATCCAGGCAGCTGGTCCAGGCAGTCTTGCTGACGCTCGACGCCGGTAGTGATTCCCCTGATCTCTCGGCGTTCGTGACAGCAGCGAGCAAGAAGCGTGCGAAGCGTCCTCCGACGATTCACCTCCTCGTAGACCACGATCTCATCTCTGACGGCACCCCGCTTGTCTACGCACCCAGTGACACCGAAGAGCGGGCCATCGGCTCCTGGCTCGACCAGGATCCGCGCCGACGCCGGGGTACCTGGGTCAACGACCGTAAGGGGCCAATCCTCTGGGAGGCGGATGGCCGTCGCTACTCGCCGAGTGGACTGGTGAACCACATCTGGCAGCAGGCCGAATGGCGGGAACAGTGGAGTGCTGTCCAAGGCCCCAAGCAGTGGCGGGTTCCTGAGGAGGGGACGCTGGTAGAGATTGCGGAACGACTGTGGCGGCGGCTGGACACGGAACAGGAGCCGGACGAAGACGAACAACCCTAGTCGGAGCGCCCACAGTCGAGACTGAGCGCTCAGGCCCAGACATTCTTGACTGCGAAGCAGAGATTGTTTCTTCCTCAGCTCGGTCTACGCCCCTGCATCCGCAGACCGAGGAGAGGCAGGCCCCTGATCACGGCCGTCCACCCCAACGTCTACGACGTCCACAGGCGCAGAGGGCCTGGCACACAATCAGCAGGGTGAACCCTATCCCTCAATGTGCTCCCATCCCGGTCTCAGTTCTGGTCTCATTCGCCCCCGTCCGGGCCCGTCCGGGCAGTGCTGCCCCGAACGCTCCGTACCAGGTCAGGACAGGTACGGCTCCCACCAGACGGGCGTGCGAACATTTGGAAAGCGTGTTGGGGGCAACCCCTCACGAGTTCGAATCTCGTATCCTCCGCCAGTGCCTCACCGGGCACGATGTCGAAGGGCCCCACCGTCCGCGGTGGGGCCCTTCGACGTTGCCGGCCGCGGCGCCCCGCGCACTTCCCTGTGCGCGGGACTTCGCCGACGTGACCTAGGGCCGGGAGCGGCGAGAAGTGTGGCGGTCGAAGGTGTGCAGGTGGGCGACGACGCTTCCGTAGAAGCGGTCGATCGCGCCGTCGACGCTGCGGATGAAGCCGGATTCCGTGGTGCCCCGGGTGCCGCCCATGCCCTTGAAGAGGGAGAGGCGGAATCCGGTGATCGCGGCTCCGTCGCGGGGGAGCAGGTCGCCGGGTTCGGGGCGCAGGCGTTCCAGCGTGCCCCGGGGGCCGTTGCCGGTGTCGACCAGGGTCTCCACGTGGAGGTCCGCCGGGGCCTCGGTCAGGGAGCGGATGAGGCGCTTGGCGGAGGTGAGGGGGTAGCCCCCTTCGGGGACGGGGATGTCGACGGAGGTGCGCAGCTTCGAGGTGCGCAGGTCGGCGGTGATCGTGAAGACGCCCGGCGTGCCGTCGATGCGCAGCTCCGAGGAGAGGCGGCCTTCTGTGCACAGCCGGTCGGCGATCGCGACCCGTCGGGACGTCGGGTCGGTGCCGCGGCTGACGCGCTGCACGGGCAGGGCCTTCTGGCCGAGTTCCCCGCCCAGCCGGAGACAGATCTGGCGGATGAGCTGTTCCCAGCTCTCCACCACCTGGACGGCGCGCGGGTCCCCTTGGGTGAGGGTCTCCGCCTCGATGCCGTTGCGGACCGGTACCCATGCCGGGCCCATGTTCTGGAAGCCGTGGCAGCCGGAGTTCTCGTGCTGGAGGTAGTGCAGCAGTTCGTGCAGCAGCCAGGCGTGCGCGGCGTTGCCGACGCCCTCGTGGCGGATCAGCATCTGCGCCTGGTGCGCGACCTCCGCCCAGGACAGGTGCCAGAGCGTGACCTTGTGCTTGCGGCGGCCGTCGATCTTGACGTCGACCAGCGGACGGCCGTCCAGGGCCACGTCGTTCGACAGGGTGATCACGGCCTCGTAGCCGCGGCGGGCCGCGATGTCCATGTAGTCCTGGACCTGTTCGGCCTTGAGCGGATTGCCGTTGGTCTTCGTCTCGACGAGGGCCGTCCAGAGCTTGCCGGCGCGTTCGACCCGGATCACCCCGTCCGGGCGCCTCGGGCTGTCGCCGTGGGGCAGCGAGACTTCCGTGAAGGTCTCCATGCGACCCGCGGGGGCACCGAACGCCGCGGTGAGGCGGCGCCCGAACTCCGGCACCTGGGCCATCACGGAGAGGAGTACGGACGTGGCCCGCAACTCCCGCTCCTTGTCGCTCCGGAGGGTCGGCACGGGGAAGAGGCGGGCGGGCTTCCACGAGTCGTTCTCGGCGAGGGACTTCTTGGCCACCTTGGGGAGCGTGACCTTCTTCTTGACCGTCCGCGTGCCGCGGGCGCGCGGCGTCGGGGCCTTCTGCGGTGCCGGTTCGGCATCCGCGGTCCGCTCGGCACGAGGCGTCAGGTCCTCGGCCGCGGCAGTCGGCGGTGCCGGTGCCGGTGCCACCGGGGTCGGGGCCGAAGCCGCCGTCTCGGTGGCCTCGTCCTCCCCCGCCCCGTCGACCTCCCCGTCGATCTCCTCGTCGGTCCCGTCGTCGATCTCGATGCCGAAGTCGGTCGCGAGCCCCGCCAGTCCGCTCTCGTACCCCTGTCCCACGGCCCGGAACTTCCACTCCTCGCCCCGTCGGTACAGCTCGCCGAAGACGAAGGCCGTCTCCACGCCGGCGTCGTCGATCGAGAAGCCGAGCAGCACTTCGTTCGCCCGGTCGGCGAGGGTGAGACGGATGTCGTGGAGGTCGCCGAAGCGGGCGCCCTCGTACCGGCTGGCGGCGACGACGATGCGGGAGACGTCCGGCGGCACCGCGGTCAGGTCGAGGCTGATGCGGTCCTCGCTGCCGCTGTCCGTCGGCGTCTTGCCGAGGAGTTGGACGCTGCCGTCGACCGCGGCCGGGTGGTTGTAGAAGTAGAAGTCGGACTCGCTGCGGACCTTGCCGCCGTCGTCGAGGAGGAGGACCGACACGTCCGCGTCGCCGTCCCCCTCCGCACTGCTCCAGCTCAGCCCCACGATGACGCCACCGCTGTCCTCGCTCAGCTCCGCCAGGCTGACGTTGGCACCTTTGATCATCTCTTGCACGTGACCCCCCGGGCACACGGGCCGCAGCATGCACTCCCCAGGCAGCCGCGGCCGTCTCGTTCTGTCATGCGGCACCTACTGAGTGCGCATGCCTGAACCTAGCGCAACCGTGCGGTTACCAGGAGCTGGATTCGTTGAATGGTCGACTGAGTGCGCTCGCGGCAGGCGCCCGCAGCATCAACCCCGCACCTCCCGAATCAGCCAGCGGAAGCCGCGTCTTGGCGAGCCCGGACGGAGAAGACGCAGGTGTACAGGGGTGGGAGTGCGGCTGGAATGGGGTGGTGTCAGGGGCGTGGGGTGGTGGGCTGCTGTACCCTCCGCGTTTTGGTCTGAGGTGCGAGGGGCGTGGGCCCGGAGGTGGGGTTGGGTATGTCGTGGCGGTGCACCGGACTCGCGTGGCCGCAGGGGGCGCAGATGGCGGTGTTGGGTTGGGAGGGCGGTCGGGTCAGTCCGTTGACGGCCGGGAAGCAGTTGGGGTTGCGGGCCGAGGGCGAGCGCCGGTGCGTGGGGGCCCGGGGGAACGCGTGTCCGCTGGGCGCCTCGGTGCCGGGGCGGACGACCCGGGCGCGCTGTGCCGAGTGCGCGCGGCTGGATCGGGCGCACTCGGTGGCCGCGGACGGGGTGCCGGACGATCCGCGGACGTACCGGGTGTATCTGGCCTGGTTCGGGCCCGGCATGGTGAAGGTGGGGATCACGGCCGAGGAGCGCGGTTCGGCGCGGCTGTTGGAGCAGGGTGCGGTGGTCTTCAGCTGGCTGGGGCGCGGACCGCTGATGGCCGCGCGGCGGACGGAGGAGTTGCTGCGGGCCGCGCTCGGGGTGCCGGACCGGATTCCGTACGCCGACAAGCGGACGGTGCGCGCGGCGCTGCCCGCCCGGGCCGTCGACCGCGCCGGCGAGGTCGAGGAGTTGCACCGGCGGGCGCTTGAGGCCGGCGAGTGGACGCAGACGCTGGAGCCGTTGGCGTACGAAGCCGTGGACCACGTCGCGGCGTTCGGCCTGGAGCGGTTGCCGGGCGCCGGGGCCGTGGTGCGCGAGTTGGTCGACGGCGGGGCGGTGGCCGGCACGCTGCTGGCCGTCGCCGGGCCCGACCTCCACCTCGCCGACGCGCAGGAACGGCACGTCGTCCTGGACAGCCGGCTGTTGGTGGGGTGGTCCCTCGTGGGCGCCGAGCCGACGGCCGGGGTCTCCGTGCCCGTCGTCGACGTGCGGGAAGGCGACGACGGCGTACAGGAAGGGCTGTTCTGACCTCACCGGCAGGCGTGGTGTCCGGAACGACCTGTTGGGCCGGCGCGCCGCTGCGCTTTCTCAGGCAATTCACATCCAGCGGCAAGGTCCTTTTGAGGCGCGCTCCTTAGCGTCGCCGCCATGACGCTGACGCCGACGACGCGACCGACGACGCCACTCACGGACAAAGGCCCGGGGCGACAGCCCGATCCCACGCCGTCCGCCCTGGTCAGAGCCGACGGCAGCGCGGTGCGCGTGCTGGTCGTCGAGGACGAGCAGGCGGTCACGGAGCTGCTGTCGATGGTGCTGCGCTACGAGGGCGGGGAGGTGCGCAGCGCCGACGACGGCGCCGGCGCGGTGCGCTGCGCCCGCGAGTTCGAGCCCGACGTCGTGGTGTTGGACGCCACGCTGCCGGACATGGACGGGCACGCGGTCCTGAAGGAGCTGCGGCGCGAGCTGCCGAACGTGCCGGTGCTGTTCCTCGCGGCGCGCGACGCGGCCACCGCGCGGATCGCCGGGCTGACGGCCGGCGGGGACGACGTGGTCACCAAGCCGTTCTCGTTGGAGGACGTGGCGGCGCGGCTGCGGGGGCTGATCCGCCGTACGAACCTGCGCACCGGACTGCGCACCGCGGCCCGTGCGGGGCTTGACGCGGCCGGCGCGGCAGCCGCCCGCAGCGACAGCGTCCTGACCGTCGGCGACCTGGTGTTGGACGAGGACAGCCGAGAGGTGTGGCGCGCGGACGAGCCGATCCATCTGACGGGGACCGAGTTCGAGCTGCTGCGCTATCTGATGCGCAATCCGCGCCGGGTGCTCAGCAAGGCGCAGATCCTGGACCGGGTGTGGTCGTACGACTTCGGCGGCCAGGCGAACGTGGTCGAGCTGTACGTGTCGTACCTGCGGAAGAAGATCCACGCGGGGCGGACGCCGATGATCCACACCCGGCGCGGCGCCGGCTACCTCATCAAGCCCGGCGAATAGCCCGCGCGCCCCACAGACGCCCGACCGCGCGCCCGACCCGCGCACGCCTCCCGCGCACGCCTCCCGCGCACGCCCCTGACTGTTCGCCAGGGCCCTCCACCGGGCCGAGCGAAACCGCGCAGAGCCCGCGCCAGAGTCACGCCAGACCCGCGCCAGGAGCCGCGCCGAAGCATTGCCGAAAAGCAGTTGTACAGCGTATAGCGATGCCTTGTACGGTGTACGGGAACCCATCCCCGTACACCGTACAAGGAGGTGCCCGTGGCAGCGCCCTCCACCGACGCCGCACCCGGCACGCCCCCGCTCGCCCCCACCGGCGGGCATCCCCAGCGCTGGCTGATCCTCAGCGTCATCTGCCTCGCCCAGCTCGTCGTGCTGCTCGACAACACCGTGCTGAACGTGGCGATCCCGTCCCTCACCCGTGAGTTGGACGCCTCCACCTCCGACATCCAGTGGATGATCAACGCGTACGCGCTGGTCCAGTCCGGCCTGTTGCTCACCGCGGGCAACGCCGCCGACCGCTACGGCCGCAAGAAGCTGCTCCTCACCGGGCTCGCGATCTTCGGCATCGGCTCGCTCGCCGCCGGGCTCTCCCAGACGTCCGCCCAGCTCATCGCCGCCCGCGCCGGCATGGGCGTCGGCGGTGCGCTGCTGCTCACCACCACCCTCGCCGTCATCGTCCAGATCTTCTCCGACACCGAGCGCGTCAAGGCGATCGCGATCTGGTCCACCGTCAGCTCCCTCGGCTTCGCGCTGGGGCCGCTGCTCGGCGGCGTGATGCTGGACCACTTCTGGTGGGGCGCGATCTTCCTGATCAACCTGCCGGTGGCGGCGCTCGGCCTGTTCGCGGTCGCCACGCTCGTCCCGGAGTCCAAGAGCAGGCAGGGCGAACGGCCCGACCTGCTCGGCGCCCTGCTGTCCACGATCGGCATGACCTCGGTGGTCTTCGCGATCATCTCCGGGCCCGAGCACGGCTGGACCTCCGGCCGGGTGCTGGTCTCGGCGGTGGTCGGCGTGCTCGTCCTCGTCGGCTTCGCGCTGTGGGAGCTGAAGATCCCGTACCCGATGCTCGACATGCACTTCTTCCAGAACCGCAAGTTCGTCGGGGCCGTCGCCGGCACGGTCCTCGTCGCCTTCGGCATGACCGGGTCGCTCTACCTGCTGACCCAGCACCTCCAGTTCGTGCTGGGGTACGAGCCGCTCGACGCGGGGCTGCGCACCGCACCGATGGCGCTGATGGTCGTCCTGCTGAACCTTTCCGGGCTCGGCCCGCGGGTGCTGCTGAAGATCGGCACCCCGCTGACCATCGCCGCCGGCATGACGCTCACCTCGGCCGGCCTCGCCGCGATCGCGCTGATGAGCAGCGACGGATACGGCGGCATGCTCCTCGGGCTGGTCATCATGGGCGCGGGCGTCGCGCTCTGCATGCCGGCGATGGCCAACGCGATCATGAGCGCCATTCCGCCGGAGAAGGCGGGCGTGGGCGGCGGGATCAACGGCACGCTCGCGGAGTTCGGCAACGGCCTCGGCGTCGCCGTGCTCGGCGCGGTGCTGAACGCCCGCTTCGCCGCGCTCGTGCCGGCCGCCGTCGGCGCCGCGTCGCTGCCGGCCGCACTCGCCGCGGCCAGCGGCCCCGAGGAGCGGGCGGCGATCTCCGACGCCTTCGCCTCCGGGCTGGAGACCAGCCAGCTCGTGGGCGCGGTCGCCGTGCTGGCGGGCGGACTGGTGGCCGCCGTGATGCTGTGGCGGGCGGAGCAGGCGAACAAGGCCGACGGGACGGGCAAGGACGACGGCACCGGTACGGCCGACGGCGCGGGTGAGGCGGGAACGGACGAGGCCGACCGGACGGGCAAGCCGGACGGCGCCGTCCCGGAGACACCGGCCTCGGCATAGCATCGACACCGTGACACGTGAGTGCTGAAGTGACCCGGTGGCCGCCGCGGACGACGCGACGGCGGCCACCGGCGAGGGCGAGCAAAAGGGGTGACGCGATGGCGAACGCGACCGGACGGACGGAGCGTCCCGTACGGCCCAGCGTCTGGCTGGACGGCGGGAAGCCGGAACGGGTCCGCAGGTCCGGTCAGCCCTCGTCGCTCGACCGCACGAAGATCGTCGAGGCGGCGGTACGGCTGCTGGACGCGGACGGCGCCGCGAAGTTCTCCATGCGCCGCCTCGCCGCCGAGCTCGACGTCACCGCGATGTCGGTCTACTGGTACGTCGACACCAAGGACGACCTCCTGGAGTACGCCCTTGACCACGTGTTCGACAGCATGCGGCTGCCGGACGTCACGGACCCGGAGCAGTGGCGCGAGCAGTTGCGCGCGCTCGCCGTGGAGTTGCGCGGCGTGCTGGTGCGCCACCCCTGGGTCTCGCCCCTCGTCGGCCACTTCCTGAACATCGGCCCCAGATCGCTGGCGTTCGCCCAGGCGTCACAACGGGCCGTGGCGAACTCCGGCCTGCCGGAGGACCGCCAGACCGCCGGCATGGCCTCCGTCTTCCAGTTCGTCTACGGGTTCGGGACGATCGAGGGGCACTACGTCGAGCGGTGCGCCTCGGCCGGCATGACCCAGGACGAGTACTACCAGGTGGCCATGGGCGGCTTCTCCGGGCAGCCGGCCTTCTCCGACTACCTGGACAACAGCGTCCGCATCATGAACGCCCGCGGTGGCGGCACGGTCGCCGAGATGCGCGACCGCGACTTCGAGTACGCGCTGGACCTGCTGATCACGGGGATCGAGACGATCGCCGCGCGCACGGCGCAGGGCGCGCACACCGGCTGACCGCGCGCCGGCGCGCCACCCCCGCCGCCTGCCTGCGGCCCGGGGCGGAGCACGACCGGTCCACCACCGGGCCGCACGGACCGACGCTCCCGCAGGGTCACGCCGGTTGGTCGGCGGTGCGCGTACGGGTGTCCTCCGCCGCGGTCCCGGACGCCGGGCCGCCCCCGGGGCCGGCCTCCGGCGTGACCGTACGGGTCTTCAGCGGCACCTCCTTGATGAAGAGGGTGACGAAGAAGGCGACCAGCGCGAACGGCGCCGAGTAGAGGAAGACGTCGGCCACCCCGTGCCCGTACGCGCTCTCCACCACCGTGCGCACCGGCTCCGGGATCAGATCGAGGTCGGGGATCCCGCCGCCCGCGGTCGCGCCCGCGCCGGCGCCGGCGGCCTCGGGCCCGAGCGCCGCGAGCCCGTCCTCCACGTAGTGGGTGACCCGGCTGCCGAGGACCGCGCCCAGCGCGGAGACGCCGATCGCGCCGCCGAGGGAGCGGAAGAAGACCACCACGGAGGAGGCCGCACCCAGGTCCCGCCCGGAGACCTGGTTCTGGGTGCACAGCACCAGGTTCTGCATCATCATGCCGATGCCGAGGCCCAGTACGGCCATGTACGCGGCGATGTGCCAGTACGGGGTGTCGTAGCGCATCGTGCCCAGCAGTCCGAGGCCGGCCGCGGCCAGCACGCCGCCGTTCACCAGCCACGCCTTCCACCGCCCGGTGCGGGTGATGACCAGGCCGGAGACGGTGGAGGAGACGAAGAGGCCCGCGATCATCGGGATGGTCATCACGCCGGACATCGTGGGCGACTGGCCCCGGGCGAGCTGGAAGTACTGGCTGAAGAAGACCGTGCCGGCGAACATCGCGACGCCGACGAAGAGCGAGGCGACGGCCGCCAGCGAGATGGTGCTGTTGCGGAACAGCCGCAGCGGGATGATCGGCTCGTCCGCGCGGGTCTCGACGTACAGGAAGGCCGCGCCGAGCAGCAGCGTGCCGCCGACCATCGCGGCGGTCTGCCAGGACGCCCACGCGTACCGGTCGCCGGCGAAGGTCACCCAGACCAGCAGCAGCGACACGGCCGCGCTGATCAGGCCGGCGCCCGCCCAGTCGACCTTCACCCGGCGCTTCGCGACGGGCAGGTTCAGGGTCTTCTGGAGGACGACGAGGGCGAGCAGCGCGAAGGGGACGCCGGCGTAGAAGCACCAGCGCCAGCCCAGCCACTCGGTGTCGGTGATCACTCCGCCGAGCAGCGGGCCGCCCACGGTCGCCACCGCGAAGGTCGCGCCGAGGTAGCCGCTGTAACGGCCGCGCTCCCGCGGGGAGATCATCGCGGCCATGATGATCTGCGACAGCGCGGTCAGCCCGCCGACGCCGACGCCCTGGACGACGCGGCAGGCGATCAGCATGCCCGTGCTCGTCGCGAAGCCGGCCGCGATCGAGCCGGCTATCCATATCAGCAGCGACGTCTGGACGAGCAGCTTCTTGCTGAAGAGGTCGGCGAGCTTGCCCCACAGCGGGGTGGTCGCGGTCATGGCGAGCAGGGCGGCGGTGACGACCCAGGTGTAGCCGCTCTGGCCGCCGCCGAGGTCGGTGATGATCTGCGGCAGCGCGTTGGAGACGATCGTGGACGACAGGATGGCGACGAACATCCCGATCAGCAGCCCGGACAGGGCCTCCATGATCTGCCGGTGGCTCATGGGGGCGGTGTCGTTCTCGTCGGCGGCGTGCGGCTGTGCCGGCACGGGGCGGCCGTCGCCCCCCGTACCGACCCGTGTGGTCGAAGCCATGTGTGTCCTTCTCGTACGTCGTCTTGGGAACGTCCGGTGCGGTGGCGCCCCCTTGGTCATGCGTGGGCGTGCGGGAGTTCAGGTGGTGCGGAGGGGTCGGCAGGTGCCGGCGGTACGGCAGGTTCTGGCCGTACGGCAGGTTCTGGCCGTACGGCAGGGGCGGCGGTCGCGGCCCGCGCCGGCGGCGGAACGCGGCAGTCCGCGCCGAAGGAGTCCCGCAGCCGCGACAACATCGCGATCAGCTCCTCCACCTCGCCGTTGGACCAGCCGTCGAGCCGGTGCGAGAACATCTCCGCCGTGCGGTCGTGCAGCTCCGTCAGCTTGGCCGTGCCCGCCGGGGTGATCCGCAGGATCCGGGAGCGCCGGTCCGCGGGGTCGCGCACCCGCTCGACCCAGCCGCGATCGACCGTGTGCGCGACGTGTCTGCTGGTCACCGACATGTCGATGGCGAGCAGCTCGCCGAGCCGGCCCACCCGCATCTCGCCGTGCCGGTGCAGCAGGGAGAGGGTGGCCGCGGGGCCGGACGGGCAGTCGGTGGGCAGCGCGCGCAGCAGACCGCGGCGCAGGATGCCGATCGCGTTGAGCTGACGGGCCAGTTCCGCGTACAGCGCCTGAGCTGCCATGACCCGGGATCCTCCCCCTCGATGAAGCTGAGTGCAGTTGTTGCTTAGAGCAACCATAGATTTATTTGGTTGCTCTAGGCAAACGAAATGGGGCTTGCGGGGGTAAAGGAACCCCAAAGCCTTCACCGCTGGCCGGGTGCGGCCGGCCAAGAAGCGGGCGACGCGGTCGGGGGCCGGCCGGGGGTTGGGCGGGCGCGGGCGGCTTCGCTAGGGTCGTGGCCCATGGCACACCACCCCCAGACTCCCCAAGGCCAGGGCCCCGACGGCGGTCACGACCCCGCGGGCAGCACGCAGATGTTCCGTGCGTTCGTCGACGAGGGCGCGCCCGAGGGGCGTCGACGGGCCGCCGAGCCGCAGTCCGGGCCCCGGGTCGGGCTGATCATCGGGGTCGTCGCGGCGATCGCGGTGCTCGGCGCCGTCGCCTGGCTCGCCCTGGGCTGAGGCTCCGGAGCCTGCCGGGTCGGCCCGGGAGGCTCGCTACTTCCACACGGCCGTGACGTCCTGCGTCTCGATGCGCATCCCCAGCGGTACGCGCCAGGCGTCCACGCACACCGCGTACGCCTGCGTGCGCTTCGCCCCCGCCGCGATCGGCGCGGGCAGCGGTTGACTGGTCTTGATGGTGGCCCAGTCGACGCCGAGGGCGCCGATGACGTGGGTCTCGAAGGTGGCCGTGCCCGATGTGACCGCCGTGCCACCGGAGTTGCGGAACTCCACGGTGACCTCTTCGCACCACCTCTTGTCCAGCTCCTTGCGGACGGGGTCGCCGACCGTCAGCGCGGCGGGGCCGGCCGGGGGGCGCGGCCCGGGAGGGGAGGTCGGGGCGGTGGAGGGCGGGCGGGCGCCGGGGGCGCCCGGTGGCGTACCAGGTGCGCCGGGTGGTGCGGGAGGGCCGGACGTGCCGGATGAGGTGCCGGGCGCCGCACCAGAAGGCGACGTACCGGAAGGCGACGTACCAGAAGACGACACGCCGGTAGAGGACGCATCGGAAGCGGACGCACCGGATCCGCCGCTCGGCGGTGTGGACGTCGTGCCCGCGCTCGGGGACGGCGGGGTGGCGGAGCCGGACCCCGGCCCCGTCGACTTCGACGACGCGCCGGACGGACTTCCGGGCTCCAGCGGGATCAGCTCGATCTCGCCCTTCGGCGGGACCGCGCCGTCGGGGGCCCCTTCGGTCCCCGCGCCCACCGCCGCGTATCCGTCGCCGTCGCTGCTCCCGCCGCATGCGGTGAGCGCTCCGCCCAGGCAGAGCGCCGCCGCCGCGAGGACTGCCCTCTGACGTCGTCGTCGCATCGCGCCAGTGTGCCTGACGCACCGTCAATAAGGAAGCCGTCGGCGGAGGCCCGCGGCGCGGACGGCACAAGTGCCCCTCGCGCCGGCGGTGTCGGCAGCTTCGATGCCGCCGGGTCGGTCCGGCTGGTGCCGGTCACGCCCGGGTCCCGGGTCGGCGTCAGTCTGTGGTCATTCCGCGATCAGCCGCAATCGGTCCGCAGTCAGTCCGCAGTCAGTCCACGATCAGCCAGAGGTCAGTCCGCGGTCAGTCCTTGGCGCAACTGCGCGAGCGTGCGCGTCAGCAGCCGGGAGACGTGCATCTGCGAGATGCCGACCTCCTCGCCGATCTGCGACTGCGTCATGTTCGCGAAGAAGCGGAGCATGATGATCTGCCGCTCGCGGGGCGGCAGTTTGGCCAGCAGCGGCTTCAACGACTCGCGGTACTCCACGCCTTCGAGCGCCGTGTCCTCGTAACCGAGGCGGTCCGCGAGCGAGCCCTCGCCGCCCTCGTCCTCCGGCGACGGGGAGTCCAGCGAGGACGCGGTGTACGCGTTCCCCACCGCGAGCCCGTCGACGACCTCCTCCTCCGACACCCCGAGCACCGCGGCGAGTTCGGGCACGGTCGGCGAACGGTCGAGGCGCTGGGCGAGCTCGTCGCTCGCCTTGGTCAGCGCGAGGCGCAGTTCCTGGAGGCGGCGCGGCACCCGCACCGACCACGAGGTGTCGCGGAAGAAGCGCTTGATCTCCCCGACGACCGTCGGCATCGCGAACGTCGGGAACTCCACGCCGCGTTCGCAGTCGAAACGGTCGATGGCCTTGATGAGCCCGATCGTGCCGACCTGGACGATGTCCTCCATCGGCTCGTTCCGGCTGCGGAACCGGGCCGCCGCGTACCGCACGAGCGGCAGGTTCAGCTCGATCAGGGTGTCGCGGACGTACGTGCGCTCCGGGCTGTCGCCGGCCTGCTGGGCGTCCAGCGCGCGCAGTCGCAGGAAGAGCGAACGGGAGAGCGTACGGGTGTCGATGGCCCCGCCGCCGTCGCCCGCGTCGGCACTCGGCTCGGGCGGGGAGTCGGCCGCGGACAGCGACGCCGACGGCTTCGGCAGCGTCTCGTCCGTCGCCGACACCGATGACAACTGCTCTGACGTGGGCGAGAGCACGGGCGCGGGCGTGAGCGTGAGCACCTTCGAGCTGCCCTGTTCTACGGACATGCCACCCCCTTGAGGTCGCGGTCGGTCGCGGTGGCCGCGACCAACGGAGGAACGCAGCCTGCCCCTGAGATACCGGCACAGGGCCTGCCGCAAACGCGTCATCCGCAGAATGTCACATGTCGGCAACGCGCTGAAGTGACATGTCGACAAGTGATGAAGGAAACGATGCAGGAAACAGCAGGTACGCGTGCGACGCCCCGCAGAAGAGCTCCCGAAAGGTCTATACCCGTTTCGACTACGCTTCGATCCTGTTTGCGGATCGCAATCGAGCGAAGCTCCGGGCGAGGAGTCTTGACACGTGCATCTGCGAGACGCCGAGCTCCTGACTGATCTGCGACTGCGTCAGATTGCTGTAGTAGCGCAGCATCAGGATCCGCTGCTCGCGCTCCGGGAGTTGGACGAGCAGGTGCCGTACGAGGTCGCGGTGTTCGACGCCGGCGAGCGCGGGGTCCTCGTACCCTAGCCGGTCGAGCAGCCCGGGCAGCCCGTCGCCCTCCTGCGCCGCTTCCAGCGAGGTCGCGTGGTAGGAGCGGCCCGCCTCGATGCAGGCGAGCACCTCGTCCTCGCCGATCTTCAGCCGCTCGGCGATCTCGGCGGTGGTGGGGGTGCGGCCGTGAGCCGTCGTCAGGTCCTCGGTGGCGCCGTTCACCTGGACCCAGAGCTCGTGCAGCCGGCGCGGGACGTGCACGGTGCGCACGTTGTCCCGGAAGTATCGTTTGATCTCGCCGACGACCGTCGGCATCGCGAACGTCGGGAACTGCACCCCGCGGTCGGGGTCGAACCGGTCGATCGCGTTGATCAGCCCGATGGTGCCGACCTGGACGACGTCCTCCATCGGCTCGTTGCGACTGCGGAACCGGGCCGCCGCGTACCGCACGAGCGGCAGGTTCGCCTCGATCAGCGCGGCCCGGACGCGCGAGTGCTCCGGGGTGCCGGGGACGAGCCCCTTGAGTTCGCCGAAGAGCACTTGGGTGAGCGCCCGGGTGTCGGCGCCCCGGCTCTGGGGACGGACGGGCGCACCCTCCTCACCAGCGGGTCCGTCCGAGGGACCGCCGTCGGGACCGCCGTCGGGGCTGCGAACGAGTCCGCCCGGAGATTCTGCGGCGCCCCCGTCCGCCGGGCCGTCCGTCCGCCGGCCCGCCCGTACGACGCCCTTGTCGGCTTCGTCCTCGGGGGCCTGGGCGGACGGTGGCACGGCCGGGCGCTCGTTCTGAGGCGGCGCCTGCTGAGGCGCGGTACTGGCCGGCACGATGACGCCACCCCTTTGCGGTCAACTACGGTCAACTCATCCGTCAAAAGCGGTCATAGCATCACAAGACATGTCCACTGTGTGCAAGCACCAGATAACACCGTGTTGAGGGCAAGTTGGGCCTCAAACCTCAAAAAGCCCCTTGCCTCTGGGGCAAGGGGCCGTCGAACGACCTCGAACGGGATCGAACGCGCTGCTGAACGGCGCTCAGATCTCGTAGTCGGCGATCACCCACGTGGCGAACGCCCGCCACTGGCCGGCGGCCGCCTGGTGGGCCGGGTGCTCCAGATAGCGCTTCAACGCATCGCGGTCGGCGACGGCGGAGTTGATGGCGAAGTCGTACGCGATGGGGCGGTCCGAGATGTTCCACGCGCACTCCCACTGCACCAGCTCCGGCACCTCCCCCTCCAGCGCCCGGAACGCCTCGACCCCGGCGACGACGCGCGGCTCGTCCCGCTCGACGCCTTCGTTCAGCTTGAAGAGGACCAGGTGGCGGATCATGCAGCGCTCCTCCGGTGCGTGGCCGGCCGTTCGACCGGGTGCGGGGGCGACGGCGGCCTCCCCGCCGCCCGGGACGTACGTACGACCCCGTCGGCGCCGGGACCCGTGCCCGGGTCCTAGGTGACCAGCTCGGTCATGAACTCACCGATGCTGTCGGCCGCGTCCGATATGCCCTGGAAGCCTATCTGGACCAGGTCCGCGGCTCTTTCCGGGGTCTTGATGATCGTGTACAGCACGAAAACGACGAGCATCCAGAGCACGACCTTCTTCGCCTGCGCCATAGCCCCTTGCCTCTCGACGTTCCCCGTGAGCGATCGCGGAAGTCTAACCGAGCGTTTATGGACCAAGGGCCCGACCATCGGGGCCCTTTGCCGCCCGATTCCCGCCCGCGCGAGGAGCAGTATGGGCACCGGACCGCGCGGATCTGGCAGGAATCCCGCGGCCGGGCGACCGGCTCCCACTGCGGGGCCGCGTGCCGCGCGCTTCCCCCGACGCGACACGGGCCTGTGGCCGGTCGCACACGGGGGAAGCGGCAGTCCCCCCGTAGCCGCTTCCCCCGATCTCGCCCCGACGCCCTCCGCGCCACTCCCGCGCCAGACCCGAACCCACTCGACCGCACCACCGCGCGGAGCCAGCACAGCTCGTTCTCCCCGCCCGCCCCGAAGCGGCATCCCGTCCAGCCGAAGGTCGGGGACCAAGATCCGTTCGGGGCGATGGCGCGACTTGGGCCCGCATCCTCGTTTTTTTGGCCAGTCAGGCGAAATGTCCATTCGCTCCTTCACGACGCATGAGATACAGACCCCAAACTGTCTGCTGTTCTAGACCCCGCGCCGCGTGCTGTGCTGATACCGTCTGGGCGTACTCGGAAGAAGAGGCTGTGGGGGTGGCTCAAGAGTGAGTTCGGTGGGGGCGTGGTGCCTCGCGCTGTCAGTGGCGCTGAACCTGTCGTTGCTGGCGGGCATCATCGAGTACGCACGGAACAGGGATGTCCTCGGCTCCGTGCAGTACGGGGGAGGCGCGTTCCTTGCGGTCGGCACGATCGCCGTTGCGATCGTGCTCTCCCTTCGCCCTTGACTCGGCATGGTGGTTGTGATGAGAGAGACCAGGTCCCAGGCTGACTGGCTGTGGCGGACAGTGGACGTGCTGCGTGGTGACATGACCGTCGATGCCGTACAGAAGCTCATCCTGACCGCGGTCTTCCTGCGCCATGTCTCGGACGTCCCCGAAGAGGCAGCCCAGGGGCGTCCGACCTGGCAAGGGCTGGTCCGCGAAGTGAACGAGTTCCACGGCATCCGGGATTCTGTCCAGCGTTCACTGCGCGCCTGGAGCGGTGGATACGGACAGCTCCACCTCGATCTCGGACTGCCGCCCTCTGGAGGTCGCGAGATGGACCGGGCGCTGCGGGACCTTGTTGTAGCCCTGGACCAAGCGGTCGGGGAAACCGCACCGAGGGACTTGTACGAGCAGTGCCTCGCCCGATTCTCAGAGGATCGGGAGGGCGGTGGGTACTACACGCCGCGCGACGTCGTCCGGACGCTGGTGGAACTCATGGCGCCGACGCCTGATGACGAGGTCTATGACCCGGCGTGCGGTTCGGGCGGATTCCTCGTCGCGGCCGCAGAGTATGTGAGGACGCGCTCCGCTCTGCCC
Organism: Streptomyces sp. NPDC017979; assembly: GCF_044328175.1. NCBI lineage: Bacteria > Bacillati > Actinomycetota > Actinomycetes > Kitasatosporales > Streptomycetaceae > Streptomyces > Streptomyces sp. NPDC017979. The sequence continues at coordinate 107,273 of NZ_JBIRGU010000009.1, forward strand.
TCGGGTGACGATGACCATGAGCATGAGCCCAGACTCCGGCTGTTCGGCCAGGACATCAACGCCCACACACGCCAGGTCGCGGCAATGAACCTGGTCATCCATGGCCTGGAAAAGGACGTGCAGCGGGGCCTCACTCCCGAGAGCAGCCTTATGCATGGCTCAGAAACCGGCGGGAAACATGACATAGCCCTCGCGAATCCACCCTTCAGCATGCGCTTGCCGGATCCTATGGATCTTCGGTTCACGCCTTGGCGCTATGGACCGCCGCCCCGGAGCAACGCTGATTTCGCCTGGGTGCAGCATGTGCTGGGTTCACTCAACGCCGGCGGGCGTGCCGGGATTCTGCTGGCGAACGGAGCGGCCTTCCGGGGTGGTGCCGAGCGGCGTATCCGCGCTGGACTGGTCCACGATGACGTACTGTCTTCGGTCGTCCAGTTGCCTCCCGGGCTCTTCCCCCATACCCGTATCCCCGCCTGTCTGTGGATTTTCAGCAAGGCAAAACCCGCTTCCGTCAGGAAGCGCGTTTTGATGATCGACGCGCGGGAAGCGGGTGTGCCGGTGAGTCGAGGCAGGCGCACTCTCTCCGATGAGTACGCCGAGCGGATCCTCGCGACGTTCCGCGACTGGTCGGAGTCCGGCGAGGTGAACGAGCCGGGGTGGTGCCGAACCATCACCCTGGAGGAGATCGAGGAAGCGGACTTCAGCGTTCTGCCGGAACGTCATGTCGCGCCGGTGGCGGAGGACATCGAACCAGGTGGCTATGAGCGGCGCGTGCGCGAACTGACGGAAGACCTCTATGAGCACTTTGCGCAGGCCGCCCGCCTGGAGCAGGAACTCCGGGACGCTCTGGGGGAATGGTGAGCGAAGGTTCGCAGTGGGCAGCGCTCGCCGATCTGCCCGGCGTTGAGGTGCTCGGGTACGGGATCAACCGTCCGGGCAGAGTCGACCCGGATGGTGTCCCCATGCTCCGGGCGGGGGACATCGCCGACGGCCGTATCCAGTGCTCGGAAGTCTTCCGTGTGGAGCGCAAAGTCGCCGATGCCCACCCGAAGACCCGCCTACGCTCCGATGATCTGCTCATTGTTCTCGTGGGGCGGATCGGTGAAGCCGTCGTGACCAGGCCGGAGCACGAGGAATGGGCCGTGGCCCGTTCGGTGGCCCTCGTCCGCTGTGCCGACCCGGGCATCGCCCAATGGCTCCGGGTCTGGTTCACCATGCCCGCGATCCGTGCGTGGTGCGAAGCCCAGTCGGCGGGTACCGCACAGCGCACGCTCGGTCTGAGGGCACTGCGGAAGCTGCCTGTTGGGATGCCGCCTCTGGAGGAACGTGATCGTGCCCTGCGCATTGTCCGCGCCATTGAGGAACGGATCCAGGTCGACGAGCGGATTGCCCATACGGCGGTCGCACTCGCGGATGCTCATTTCGGCGCGCTTGCAGTGAACGAGAAGACTTGGTCCGAGAGGACTTTCAAGGATGTTGTCCGAACTGCTCGGACGGGGAAGACAGCACGGCCCTCGCCTGTTCCGCAGGGCGAGGAATGGGTCGTACCCGGTGACGTACTGAGAAGTCCACTGCCGTACATCGACACCATGGAAGTGTCGGATCTGTCGCATGCTCTGGGTCCTGTGCTGGTGGTTCCCAGTGACGGGCGGGTGTCGGTGGCCCTCGGCCGGGTATCCGCCGAAGTGAGCCGCGGTGTTCTCGCGGTGAGTGCGGAGCGGGAGCGCGACATGTGGTGGCTGCTTCATTCGATTCGCTCAAGAAGCACTGAGCTGGCGAGACTTGCCCAGGGGGCGGCGGGCCGTGAGCTGAGTGCGCGGGCCTTCGAGCAGGCAACGGTGGCCTGGCCACCGCAGGACGTGTTGGCACACTTCGGCCGCAGCACGAGTGCGCTGCACAGGCGGGCGCTTGCGGCGCAATCCGAGAGCCGGACCCTGCGAGTGCTGCTCACTGACTTTCTGCGCACGCTGGAGCCGGTTGAGGTTCCGTTGTCCAGCTGACCGGCCCTGTTCGGGCAGGTACTCCCGGTGGATTTGTCCACCGGGAGTACGCGCTGAGTCGAGCAGGCGCCAAAGGATGTCGCGCGTCGGACTCCGCGCAGGGCGTGACCTCTGCTGGACAGCACACGGTTCACGACGCCGGACGCCGTTGTGCCCAGCTAGGTGGGTCGGATGCCGAGGGCCGGCCCGCGATGGGTCTCACTCGCCGTAGAGGGTGGGCAGGTCGACCAGAAGGACGTCGTCGCGACGAGCGGCGAGTTCGGTCAGGTCGGGATAGAAGCCGTGCAGGGAGTACAGGGCCAGCGTGGCATTGTCGGTGTCGTACCCCTGTTCGGCGAGAAGGGCGCGGATGTGTTCCAGACGCTGCAGGTCGCCGGTTCCCCGACGGGCGGCGGTCGCCTTGGCCTCGCCGAGGAGTGCGATCCTCGCCCGGGGCGTCTGCGGGCGTTCGCCGGCGGCCAGGGCGATAACGTCGACCTCGTGCTTCGTCCTGGCGGCTTGGTCGGCAACCTCGGTCGTACCGACCGGGCCGGGCAGGCCGCTGGGCAAGAGGGCATGGGCGTAACGGCGGGTGAAGTCGCGGGCCAGGTCCTCGAAATGGGGGCCGAGGATCTTGGAATTGAAGGTCGGGGCGGCCTGCTGCCACACCTGCTCGGCGAAGCCCTGCTCCACGGCGGCTGCCTGCGGCAGGGTGATCAGCTGATTGAAGCGGATGACCGGGTCAGCGAGGGTGATGACCGGATGCCGGGTGCGGAGGATGTCCTGTTCCCGCTGGATGTACCCGGTGGACTCCAGCACGTCGAGCGGGTGTCCGACGGCGTTGCGCGGGCGTTCCAGAGCCGCACCGATCTTGCTAGGTGTGGTGGCCCCGTTCGCAATCGCGGTAAGCGTGTCGTAGTACAGCGTGTGCTGAGTGATCCTCGGATCCTCGCGCAACAGGTACTCGGTCTCGGTTCGCGAATACACCGCCCGGCCCGGGTCAAGAAGCGTCCTGGCGAGCCATGCGTCGAACCCGTCGTCGGGATGCGGACGTGCGGCCACCGGCCGGTAGCCGGGCGCACCGCCGAGGACCGCGTGCACCTTCAGTGCGGTCAGCGGGTCTTCGATCTGCCAGAAGGCCCGGCTGCCCCGGTAGTCGAAGGGTCCGAGGCGCAGGTCGACGACAGCCCGGCCGCGCAGCGGTTTCGTCCCCGAGAGCAGTTCGTGCATGACGCTCATCGCGGAGCCGCAAAGGATCAAGCGCGGGCCCGGTCCGTCTCCGGGCCGGGCGCCGCGCTGACGCTCGTCGTAGAGCTGCTGAAGCAGCCCCGGGATCTCGGGTGAGTGCTGGAGCAGATACGGCAGCTCGTCGATCACCAGCATCGGATGCGGCGCACGCGCCGTCACGTCAAGGGCGTTGGACAGCACATCACGCCAGTCCGTCAGCCGCAGGCTCCCCGGCCGCAGGCCGGCGCGGACGGCGACCGCGTCACTGAACCGCTGGATCGCCGGCAGCCGTCCCTCTTCCCGGACTGCCGTCACGTACAGACCGTCGACCTGCTCGGACAGCGCCTGCAGCAGATACGACTTCCCGTGCCGTCGCCGCCCCGACACGATGCCGAGCCGCATCGCGGGATCTGGGTCAGCGAGGAAATCTGCGAGCAGACCCCACTCCCGGTCCCGGTCCACCACATCATCCGGCTTGGTCGGCAGGTTGCTCTTCACTGGAACTCCAGCCCATCGACTAGGACGGATTTCGTCTAAGTCTACTTCGACGGAATCTGTCGCACTGGGCTTCGTTGAAACTCCCGGGGCAAGGGGGCAGAGGAGGGATGACCGCCATGTTGACTTGCCCATACACAAAACACCCCCTCTGATCATGTTTCCACAGATCAGAGGGGGTGTCAGAAGCGGTAGCGGAGGGATTTGAACCCTCGGTGACTTGCGCCACACTCGCTTTCGAGGTCTGTTCGTGCTGGTCAGAGGGTCGTTCAGGGCTGTTCACGCCCGTTCATCGACGCCCTGCAACGGGCCGTCTGGACACCGATGAACGAGCCTGCACGGCTATGAATGAGACGGAAACTGAGACGGGCCGTCAGTCGTCGACATCCGGGGTGCGGTCGAGGAACCCATGGTCAGCGGGTCGAGTGGGCCGAACGGCCAGCCACCCGGATACGCGCGGTCCGCCGTTCACCGCCGCCCCTTCCCGGACGGTCCTGATGTGCTCGAACCCCTGCCGCAGGTAGTAGTCCTGGAGCCCCTTGTTAGTGGTCCACGCGTCGAGTCGGAGCCACTTCGCTCCGCTTCGGTACGCGCGATCCCCTGCCCAGTCGAGCAGGCGCCCACCGACGTTCCGCCCCGCCGCGGCGCGGGCCACGGTCAGCTTGTTCACGTAGATCGAGGGTTCGGCCAGTTCGGCATCCGTCCACAGCCCCTCTTCCGCTTCGGGGGTAAGGGTGATCGTGGCGACGGTGGCCCCTTCGTCGCGAACCATGAAGACGGTGCCCCCTTCGATGGTGGCGCGCAGGCGGTCAGCCGGGTAGGGGCGGCTCCACTGATCGGACCCCATGGTCCGCAGCCATGCCGCCGCCTCCTCCCGGAAGGAGAGGAGCGCCTGAAGGTCGCCCTCGTTGGCAGCCTCGACTATCACTGGGGCTCGCTCTCGGGTCGGCCGGCCAAGTCGCCGATCTCGTAGTTCATGCGGTTCAGGTCTCCCCGGAGCGTGGTGAATGTGCACCGAACGGGACGTTCGCTTGAGTACCCCGTACGCGTCCACAAGATCACAGGGACGCCTGCGCCGATCTCCAGCAGTCGCGCTTCCTCTGGGGTGGGCATCCGAGCAGAGATCTCGTCGAAGTAGCCGATCTGCTCAATGCCGTGGCCCGCCAGATAGCGCGTGGTCCCTTCTGCGATGTCGCCGGGCTCTGCGAGGCGGGGCGCCTGCTCGATGAGCCAATCCGGGTAGTAGGTGGCCTGCGTCGACCACGGCACATCATCCACGTACCGGTGGCAGAACCGCAGCACCGTCGTGGCACCCGTGGTGATCTTCAACCGCTCAGCCGTATACGCCTGCGCCGGGGTCACCTCGACGCGGAACGTCTGGTGCGGCCGTCGCCCGGCGTTGGTTACGTCGGTGCTGTAGGCGTCGCCGTTCTGGGAGAAGCTCAGGTTCTCGGAGCGCGAGGCGTTCAGCTCGAACACCTCATGCCTCACCACCTCGTACCCAAGTCCCTGGCTGGACGTGATGAGCCCCTGGCTCACCAAGAGGCCCAGGCCGGAGCGGACGGTGTTCCGTGACGCCCCGAACTGATCCATGAGTTCGCTCTCTGACGGAAACCTCTTCTCGGGCGTGTAGGTGCCGTCATCGATGGCACGGCGAAGGCTGTCGGCCACCTGGCGGTACTTGGGCTGCTTGCTCATGCCCTCATCATGACGCACTCGACCAACTTGTTGGTACATGTTGCTCCGAATCTCTTGACGGCGCTCCGCTAGGAGTGCAATCTATTCCTGCAAGCCAACTTGTACCAACAAGTTGAGCAAGAGGTGCAGCTAGTTCAAGTGTGCCTCTCGTGCCCGGAGAGCTCGTGAGACGGCTCGAAGGAAGCGCCTGGCCTTTGAGAACTGAACAGTGGACACACAGAAAGACAGGCATCTGCGACAAGCCGCAGGCCCTGCCGCACGAGTAGCAAGCACCTTGCTCCGGCTCGCCCGCTACCGGGTGGCCGTGGAGTCCTTTCACGTGCGGTGAGACAGGGGCAGAGATCGCGATCTACACCACGCACCCGTGTCCGCCCCGATGGAGGCCGACATGAAGCAACGAAGAACTTGGGCGCCGCCGGCATCGGACCGGCCGGCGGCGCCGCGTCTTTAGGTCCGCTCATCCGCCGCGGCACAGACCACGGCCGGCTGCCTCTCCTCGCCCGTCTGGGCCTGCTCTTGCGGGACCTGGCCGGGCGAGGCGGGGGGAACCGGGAAGGTCCCGGGCCGCCGCAAGGGGGTTCCTGATGTTCGGAATGACGAAGCCTGCCGCTGCTGGTGCGTGCCTGCGGGAGCAGGCCACGCGGCGCATCCACGCTGCGGCCGTGACGGTCGGCGGGGAGCGGGCGCGAGGAGTCGCGAACAAGGTCACGACCGCGCTGCGGCTGGGTCGTATCGACCTGTGCGACTCCACGACCTGCGTCGACTGCGCGCCCGTGAAGTAGCCGCCACACGGCCCGCCGAAGTACCTGCTGCGGCCGGTTGCCTCCGCCGCTCGTCTCGCACGAGCGGCGCTGAGGGGAGCCGGAACAAGCCGGACCTGAAATCGAGGGAGAACCTCGTGCCGAAGTACCGCTTCACCGCCGAAAAGCTGGTCGACACCTTGGCCCCTGGCGCGACCACCAGCACGGCCAGCGGCACGTTGAACGCGTCTTCGCCGCATGCCGCCAAGGAGACGGTCGAGCGCAGCTTGCGCAGCAGGGGCTACGAGCCAAGCGGTGACATCACGATCACCCAGAAGTAGGCGTACGCCCCACCTCACCCCATGAACGGCGAGAACCCCCGGTGTTGGAGCACCGGGGGTTCGGTACGGGCCGTTTCACCCGAGAGGAGAAGAACGACCCATGGAGCATGGTGTCACGATCACCGCTGCGGAGGCAGCGACGGCTTTTGAGCCGTGGCTGGAGCCGACGGATGCGGAGCTGGACGCGATCGACGCCGAGATGCCGCTGATCCTGGCCGCGGTTGACTGGCTGGACGCGCGGATCATCACCCTGGACCGGACGCCGACCCAGGTGGACGAGCAGCGGATCCGCCGGGCGCGGCGCCGTGTGCTGGCCGCGCGTCGGGACCTGGCCAACCGCACGGGCACGGGCCTGGCGGGGGGTGCGGCGTGAGCGCCCTGTATGACGCGGTGGGTGCCGCGCACGCTGAGGTGAAGGCCGAGATTGCTCGGACGGACACGAAGACGTCGTTGCTGTTGGCGTTCGTGGGTGCGGGGCTGGCGGGAGTGTGGACGGTCGCGAAGGACGCCGACCTGTCGTTGCCCGCGCTGCTGGTCGGTGGTGCCGGTGTCGGCGTGCTGCTGGTCGTCATCGGGCTGTTGCTGTTCGCCGTGCGTCCGAACATCTCCGGCCGTCACGGGTTCCCGCTCTGGGCCACCGAGACGGCCGAGGAGATCGCCGCCGAACTGCGGACCGACACGCGGTGCGCGGACATCGCGGGCCTGTCCCGCCTCGCCGTGGTCAAGTACCGCCGGCTGCGGCGGGCGGTCGACCTGATCGCGGTCGCTGGTGGCCTGCTGGTGGCCGCCGCAGTGCTCTCGTTCGGGGGTGCCGCGTGAAGGCGAAGTCCACACTGCCTGCCCGGTTGATGACCGCGGTCAGCATGGTGCTCACCCTGGCCGTGGTCATGATGTGGCTGGGCCCGGTGATGCCGTGGCCCGTCGCGCTGGTCGTCGGGTTGGGGATCGATGGCGGCTGGCTCACGGTGCTGGCCTACGAACGGCGCCTCGCCGCCCAGGGCGACCACTCCACCCCCGTGACCGTCATCGGCTGGTGCTTCGGTGCCGTGGCGACCGGTGTCCTGGTCGCCCACGCGCTGGGCGAGCAGTCACCGGCGGCGTGGCTGGCGGTCGCGTGGCTGCCGCTGGCGGCCAAGGCCGCGTGGGTCGTGCACGGCCTGTGGGAACGCACCGCGCTCACGGACGGCGCGCTGCACACGATCCAGGGCATCCAGCAGACAGCCCGGGACGAAGCGGCCAAGGCCCGCGCACGGCTCCGGGCCACGGCCAGCAGCGAGCAGACGCGCCTGAAGGCCGTCACCCGGGCCGGCGCGGACGTCGCCCAGATCCAGGAGAAGACCGCCCGGTCCCTGTCGACTGCATGGGAGAAGCTGGAGAGCGCCCGACGGGGGGAATCGACCGGCCGCGCGCTCGCCAGCGTCACCACTTCCGACACCCCCGACGCCACGGGGTGGGAGCTCCCGGTGTGGGGCCCGATCGTCCCGCTGGATGACCGCCCCACCCTCCCCAGCGCGAATGCGGAGGAATCGACCGATCCCATGTTGAATCGGTCTACCTCTGACCTGGACGGATCGACCCCGCCCGTGGTGCGTCTGGATCGGCTGCCGATGCCCGATCCGGTCGCCCCCACCGCCACAAAGTCGACCCCGATCCACAAGCCGAATCCCTACCGCGCCGACCACGTTCGGCACTTCGATCTGTTCGACGAATCGGCGCCAGTCGTGCCGGTCGGATCGACCCCGCGGAAGGCGATCGCCGCCGACACCCGACGGCCGCGCAGGGTCACTGGCAAGGTCCCGACCGCGGCCCGCACCCGACACCCGCGGCGCAGTGATGCGGAGTTGCTGGACGAGGCTCGGACCCTGACCGCGGGCATGCCGGACACGCAGGTGACGGCCGAGAAGATCCGGCTGGCGCTGCACGTCGCGCCGGCCCGGGCACGACGGCTGCGGGATGCGCTCCTGGCCGAACGGCAGACCGCGGTCGGCAAGGACGGTGCGGCATGAACCGCGTCGACTGCTTCGACCCGACCGGCGCCCGCCACGGCATCCCCACCTACCCCTGGCGCTGCGCCCCCGACGGCTACGCCACCCGCCGCCAACTCCGGGCCCGCGGTTTGCGGCCCGGAGGTCAGCAGGTGGCCGCGCAGACGCTCCGGCCCCGCCGCCGTAGTCGTCCGCCGCTGGTCGCGTACCTCTACCGGGTCGACCTGGCGCTTCCGGTGCGACCGATGACGTCCCGCAAGTGGGGTGCGCTGGCGTTGGCGATGCTCGCCCGCCACACCTGCCCACAGTGCCGGACCACCCACGACTACTGCATCCCCACCTCGCTCGGAGTGTGCGTCGAATGCGCCCACCCCGTCACCTCAACCGCCGCGTGACGATGCCCAGAAGGGAGCGGCCGTGAACGAAGGCCACGAGATCACCGCAGCGTCCGCCGCCGCGGTAGAAGCCGCCAAGCAGGGCGAACAGTTCGCTCTGATGCTGTCCGCGATTCAAGCCGCCCAGGCCCAGCAGCACGCCGGCGGCTGCGGGTGCCAGCACACCCAGCCGCCGGCCCGCACGCACCGGAGCACCGGTCAGATGCTCGCCATCGCGGGCGCGGTGTGCGCCTGCGGCGCGGTCGCCGTCGGCATGTTCCTCGCCATCGCCGTCACCGCACTCGCGGTCGCCGGCGGGAGCGTCGTGCTCCTGCTCCTGGTCCGCGAACTCCGCACCAACCAGAACCAGCAGAAGCGGTGAGCTGACCGGCTGCCTGCCCACCCCCGAGTCAGACGCGCCCGGGGGTGGGCGGGGAGCTGGGACAGCCCCGGCCCGGAGAGGGGACCTGCGATGGCACGGACCGAGGAGCGCGAGCCCAAGCTGACCGCGGGCGAGAAGACAAAGGTCGCGTGGCTGGTGCTGCGGATGGCAAAGCGCGGCCTGGCTGATGACCGCGTCCGCGGCGGCGTCGTGGATCAGGGCGACCTGGAACGCAAGGTCGAGAAGGTCATCGAGGGCGCCCGCAAGCGCGAGGAGCGCGAGGCGAAGGCGGCCCGCAAGAAGAAGTAGAGGCGCCCCGGGACGGCCACCTGCCGGCAAGCACCGGCCGTCCCGGGGCCCATGCCCCCTATCGACCGCCCGTGGGGCGGGATCGGAGAACTCCATCATGACGGAATCCACAGCGCCCCCGCCCGTGATGGGGAGCGTTCACGACCTGGACGAACACCGGACTGCTCGTGCGGGTGGGCCGGTGTCCCTCCTCAAGCCCACCGACGGCGCCTCCGCTCCGGAGGTGGAGGCGGTTGATCGGCCGGACAACCCGCTGGCCGACTGGCTGACGGTGCCGGACGGCCCGGTACTTCCGGTGTGGGCCCGCTCGGCAGAGTCCGTCAAGGCCAACACCGCGGCGCTGGGCCGGTTGGCGTGGTGGCACTCCCGCTACCACGGCATCCGGACCCCGAAGTACCTGGTGAAGGCCGTGGCGTTGGCGGCGCGGGGCTTCTTCCGCGCGGTGTGGGGCCTGTGGCCCACCCTGTCCGCGCAAGACCACACCGCCGCGGTCAAAGCCCTCCGGGCGCAGTCGAAAGCCCGGCCGGAGGATGTTGAGTTGGCGGTGCGGCTCCAGATCGCGCACGCCGCCCGCACCCGTACCCGCCGCTGGCGATTCGGCGCCGCCGCCACCGCTGCCGCCGCTGCCGCGGTCGGCGTCGCCCTCATCCCGCCGCTGGCTCAGGTCGGCGTCGGGGCCGCCATCATCGTGCCGTTGGCGCACCTGGGCCGGGGTAAGGAAACCCGCCTGCTGGATCAGGCGGCGCCCCCGCTCCGGGTGGACATGTCCGCCCAGCAGCTCAACGACGCGCTGCGCGCCGCTGGCCTCCTCAAAAGCGGCAAGGGTGACGAGGATGGGCCGAAGGTGTCGTGCAGCATGGGCCCGGTGCGTGACGGCCGTGGTTGGGCTGTGATCTTCGACCTGCCCCGCGGGGGCGGCAAGACCGCCTCCGACGTACTCGCCAAACGGGAGGTCATCGCCCAGGAACTCGGGGTCGATGAGATCCAGGTCATCATGTCCCGGGTCCGGGCCGCGAAGGGCGGCAACGCGGGCCGCGTCAGCATGTGGGTGGCGGACGATGACCCCTACCTCGGCACCCCGAACCCGTCCCCGCTGGAGAAGGCCGAACGGTTCTCCATCTGGGAACCCGTGCCGTTCGGCCAAGACGCCCGCGGCACCCGGGTGGCTATCCCGGTGATGTGGCAGTCCATGTTCTTCGGCGGCCTGCCCCGTCGGGGCAAGACGTTCTCCCAACGCCTGCTGACCGCGGCCGGTCTGCTGGACGCCTACGTCCGTCACTACGTGGCCGACGGCAAGGGCGGCGCCGACTGGATGCCCATGAAAGCCGTCGCCCACCGCCTCGTCATGGGAGCCGAAGACGACGCCATCGAAGCGTTGAAGGCCATGCTCGCGGAACTCCTCGCTGAGATGGAGCGCCGTTTCGCGCTGCTCCGGGACCTGCCCACCTCGGTGTGCCCGGAGGGCAAGCTCACCCCCGACATCTCCGTGAAGTACAACCTGCCCGTCATCTTCGTCACCATCGACGAGTTGCAGGAGTACTTCACCGCGATGGAGCGGGAGGACCGTGAGCAGGTCATCAACGACCTGTGCCGCATCGCCCGCCGCGGGCCCGCGGCCGGCTTCATCTGCAACTTCGCCTCCCAGCGCCCGGACGCCGAGTCGGTACCGCCGAAGCTGCGGGAGATCATCACCATCCGCTACTCCACGCAGGTCGTGGACCGCACCAGCAGTGACATGGTCCTCGGCAAGGGCAAGGCCGCCCAGGGGGCGGACGCCTCCGTGCTGTCCGAGGAACACAAGGGCGTCGGCGTGCTGGTCACCGGCCCCGCCTCCTACGTCACGGTCCGGGCCGACTACCTCGACGGCCCCACCTTCGCCGCCCTGTGCCGCAAGGGTCGCGCCCTGCGTGAGCAGGCCGGGCAGCTCACCGGGGACGCCGCTGGCGACGTGACCGCCGCGGCCGACGCCGCCGGGGTCACCGTGCCCGCGATCGTCTCGGACGTGCTGGAGGTCATGCGGCACACGCCGCGCATGTTCACCACCGACCTCCTCGCCGCCCTCGTCAACCTCGACGAAGACGTCTACGGCGACTTCACCGCCGAACGCCTCGCGGCCGAGCTGGAGACAGCCGGGGTGAAGCGGACCAGCAAGCAAGTCAAGATCAGCGGCAGCAACGGCGCCGGCTACCAACGCCGCGACATCGAAGACGCAGTCCCCGCTGAACTCCTCCTCGCCACCGGCAGGTAAAGGGGGGACCCCCTACCCCCGCCCCCGCGAACACCCCCACCACACCCCGCCGCGCGGTGATCTTCACCCCCGCCCAGGTAACGGGCCCCCTTTACCCCGGTCAAGGGGCAGGTAAAGGGCTCTGACCTGCGAGGTAACGGGGGTAAAGGGGGGACACCCCCACCCGCCCACACCCCGCCCAGCACGCCGAAAGGAGGGTCCGGCATGGCCGTGACCATCTCCCTCGTCGCCATCTTCGGCCTCATCCTCTACTTCCTCCTCCGCTCCCACAGCCTCACCCCCGGGAGCGCGTTCACCGCCGCCGGCTTCGGCTTCTTCCTCGCCTCCACCGGCGCCGCGACCCCCATCAACCAGCTCACCACCGCAGTCCTCAACGCCATCCCCAACCTGTAGGAGCCCCCGTGGACTACTGCGACGAATGCGCCTCCGACGGCTGCCGCGGACACGAACTCTGCGACGACTGCACCGGCGACATCTGCGACGACTGCGGCGGCTGCGACTGCCCCGACAACACCTGCCCCGGCTGGATCGCCCACCAGACCGGCAACGACTAGGAAGGCACCTGCATGGCCCGACAGCCTGCCCGCCGCACCAACAACCACCCGCCCGGTATGGAGGAGGTTGAGATCCGCCTCATCGCCCGTGACGGCGTCACCCAAGCCCTGGCCGGCCAGATCGCCGCCGCCATCCCCAACTGCCCCACCCCCCGCATCTACCGCTCCCGCAAGACCCCCGGCCAGACCCTCGCCTACATCCGCGCCCAGATCCCCACCAGCAGCATCCCGCGCACCCTCAACGCCCCGGAGTCGTCGTGCTGACCGCGGTCATCGCCGTACTCGGCACCCTCGCCGGCGGCGCGCTGGCCACCTACACCCAGCGCAGCACCGACCGTGCCGCCCGCGCCGAACGACATCAACAGCAAGTCGCTGACGCGCTCATCGCCCTGCTGGAAGCGATCCTGCGCTACCGCGAACACCACTGGCTCACCATCGCCCGACTGCGGGCCGGGGAACCGGAGACACCCGAGCAGGTCGACGCCCGGTTCCGACTCCGGACCGAAATCACCATCGCCCGTGACCGCCTCGCCCTCACCGCACGCGGAACGGCCTTGGTCGACCTGGGCGAGCAAGCCGCGTGGGCAGCAATCGAACTGAGCGATATCCCCCTGGGGCCCACCCGCGACGGGGCATTCGCACCGGACGTCGAAGCCGCCCTCGACACTGGCCGCGACTCCAGCCGGGACGCTCACACCGCCCTGCGACAAGCAGGCAGCACTTACCTCCTCGCCAAGACCCGCACCTTCCCGTAGCCCACTCGCACGAGGGCGGCCCGCCATCTCGCCAAAGACCGGGCCGCCCTCATCCAGCACAACTCAACAGAGGAACTGGAGGCATCCAGGATGACCCAGCCCACCCCCTTCGCGCGAGGGGCCACGCCCCCGAGCCGGGAGCTCCCGGCCACCAACAACCCGGGGATGCGGTTCTACCTCACCACCCACAAGAAGCACTGGCTGCGGGAAACACCGGTCGCTCTGTTCCTGAAGTCCGAGCATCTCGCGTCGGCTGTGAAGCCCCTCCAGCCCCGGGGCCGCTACGCGGTCGACTCCGGAGGCTTCACCGAGCTTCAGCGACACGGCCGCTGGACCCGCACCCCCCGCCAGTACGTTCAGGATCTGCGCCGCATCTGGGAACACGTCGGCCCCTACGACTGGGCAGCCGGGCAAGACTGGATGTGCGAAGACCTCATCATCAACGGCGGGCAGGCCGGACCGCTCACCTTCGCAGGCACCCACCTGTCCGTAGCCGAGCACCAGCGCCGAACGGTCCGGAACTTCCTCGAACTCCGGTCGATCGCCCCCACCCTGCGGATCATCCCCACCCTGCAAGGCAGCACCATCCCCGAGTACCACCAATGCGCGGACCTCTACGAGTCCTACGGCGTGAACCTGCGCGCCGAACCGATCGTCGGGCTCGGGTCGGTGTGCCGTCTCCAGTCCACCCGCCAAGGCGCGGCCATCGTCACCGCCATGGCCGCCCGCGGCTACCGGCTGCACGGCTTCGGCTTCAAGACGCTGGGCCTGGCCCGCGTCGGCCATCTGCTGGCCTCCGCCGATTCCGCCGCTTGGAGCTCCCACGCCCGCCGCCGCCCCCCGCTCCCCGGCCACACGCACCTGAACTGCGCCAACTGCATCGACTACGCCCTGATGTGGCGCACCCGGGTCCTCAACAGCCTCCCGCCCCAGCCCGGCAGCCCGACCACTGGACTGGGGGCCGCCGCATGAACACCCTTCTGAGCACGGCCCTCGACCTGGCCGACCGTGGGGTACCCGTGCTTCCCCTGCGGGCAAAGCGACCCCCCGCGAACTGCCCGGACTGCCGGGACACCGCGTGCGGGGGGCGCCCGAACATGCGGGTACCGGGCCCGTGCCGGTGCCCGCTGCCCTGCCACGCCTGGGCCGCCGCCACCACCAACCCGCGCGTCCTCACCTCGCTCCAGTGGGCGGCTGACTGGCACCACGCCGACGTCGTGGCCTACCACCCCGGCGGCGCCGGGCTGACCGTCGTCGACCTCGACAACGTGGCCGCGGTCGAATGGGCCCGTGCCGCGCTGCCGGCGACGCGGACCGTGGCCACGACGCGCGGTGAGCACTGGATCTACCAGGGCACCATGCGGTCCGCGAACGCCGTTCGGGCGGGCGTGGACGTCAAGTCCCTGATGCAGTACGCCCGCTGGTTGGGCCCCGGCGATGGCTGCATGACCGCGCTGCCGGATGCCGTGCGCGCCCTCGTCGTGAAGGAAGACACCACGCCCGCCCGCGGACCTGCCGCAGCTCCGGTGCGGGCCGTGTGGGATGCGGCCGTAGCGACTGGCTGCCGCCACACCGTCCGGTACGTCCAAACCGGGCTGGACAAGGGGCTGGCGCTCATCCGGGCCCGTACCGAAACCGGCGCCGGGAGCCAGGCTTTCGGTGTTGCGCGGTTCCTCGCCGCCCAGCACCGCCAGTGCCCCGGGCCCTGCGGCCTTGACACCCTCGCCACCCACCTCGTAGCCGCGGCCGTCGCCGTCGGCGTCCCCCACGCCTACGCCCAACGTGCCGTCACCAACGGACTCACCGGGACGGGTGCCGCATGACCGCCCCCGGAAGGCGCGCGCGGGTGGTTTCTTCCTCTCCCCCCAGCAACACCAGCCCCGCCGAACCCACCCGGGCAACCGACGGTCGTAGCGCGCCGAAAAGCGCCGCCGAAGGCGTCGTCTCTGCTTCTCGCCCTGACCCGCACCCGACCAGCGACGGACGCACGATCGTCGGCGGACTCCACATCGTCGCCCCCGGCCGCGGCACCACCCCCACCGCCCGCTCCTGGTGCGCCTGCGGACGCGACCTCTACGCCGTCGGCCACCGCCGCACGCTCGACCTGATCGCCGACCACGCCCACCACCGGGACGTCTGCCCGCACCACAACCAGGAAGGCAGGGCCGCCGCATGACCGCCATCAACGGAGCCAAACTCCTCGACGCCGTGGAGGCGTTCCACCGCAGGTTCAACGTCTTCCCCCGAGAGGCCGCGTACGTCGCGGTCGTGCTGTGGAACGCGCACACCCACCTGCTCGACTGCTTCGAGTCCACCCCCCGGCTGGCGTTCCTCTCCCCCGAACCGGGCAGCGGCAAGACCCGGGGGCTGGAGATCTGCGGGACGCTCGTCCCCAGCCCGATGGTCGCGGTCAACGCCAGCCCCGCGGCACTGTTCCGGGCCGTGTCCGGGATGGACGCCCGCCCCACCATCCTCTTCGATGAGATCGACACCGTCTTCGGCCCCAAGGCCAAGGACAACGAAGAGCTGCGTGGACTGCTCAACGCAGGGCACCGCCGTACCGGGGTGTCGTACTGGTGCGTCGGCGACGGCAGCACGCAGACCGTCCAGGCGTTCCCCTCGTACGCGGCCGTCGCGGTGGCCGGGCTGGGATGGCTACCCGACACGATCCTGACCCGCTCCGTGGTCATCCGGATGCGCCGCCGCGCCCCCAACGAGCGGGTAGAAGCCTTCCGCTCCCGCATCCACGAACCCGAGGGACACGCACTGCGTGACCAGCTCGCCCAGTGGGCCGACAGCATCCGTGACGACGTCACCGGAGCGTGGCCCGAGATGCCAGACGGGGTTTCGGACCGCCCGGCTGACGTCTGGGAACCCCTGCTCGCCATCGCTGACGCGGCCGGCGGGCACTGGCCCGAGCGGGCACGCGCCGCCTGCATCGAACTGGTCACCGCCGCCACCGCAGGGGACAAGGCGTCGCTCGGTATCAGGCTGCTTACCGACCTACGCGACACCGTGTTCTGCGAAGCGGACCGCATGCCCACCGCGCAGATCGTCGCTGGCCTGTGCGCCATGGACGAAGCCCCCTGGGCTGACATGAACGGGCGCCCGCTCGACTCCCGCCAGCTCGCCAAGCAACTCGGGGAGTACGTCACCGCGGACAACACCCCGATCCGAGCCCGAAACATCCGCACTGGAACCGGGGTCGTCAAGGGCTACTACGCCGCAGACCTTCACGACGCGTGGCAGCGGTACTGCCCCCCGCCCGGGGCCGGATCCGCTACATCCGCTACGCCCACCGAATAGACCCCCTCCCACCAGCGCAAACGGTGTAGCGGCTGAGGCGTCCCACAGCCGCTACACCCCCGCTACAGCACACCCACACCCGCTACAGGCCCCGCCCTGTAGCGGACCCCTCCGCTACACCCCGCCCCCTCCGCTACGCAAAACCCGCCTCTGACCTGCGGCGTAGCGGTCGTAGCGGATGTAGCGGACTTACAGGGGACGGGCCGACCGTACGGGAGGTACCCCTTGGACGCCGTTCCTGGGCCCGCCATGGACCAGACCTTGAGCCTGCTCACCGTCGAGGAGGCGGCCCGTCGCCTCCAGATCGGCCGAACCGTCTGCTACCGACTCATCCGCTCCGGAGAGCTGGAGTCCATCACCGTCGGCCACCTCCGCAGGGTTCCCGCCGACGCCGTACCTGAGTTCGTCTCGCGCCGCCGCCACACCCGTACCGCTGCCTGAGGAGCACACGTATGACCGAAGCGAACAACGAGAAGAAGCGCACGCGGCAGCCCAACGGCCGCAGCTCCATCTACCTCGGCAAGGACGGCCGCTGGCACGGCCGCGTAACCGTCGGCATCCGCGACGACGGCAAGCCGGACCGCCGCCACGTGGAGCGCAAGACGCGCGCCGAAGCGACGGCCGCTGTCCGTGAGCTGGAGCAGCAGCGCGACGCCAGGACCATCCGCAAGGCGGGGCGGCCCTGGACGGTCAAGACCTGGCTGACCCACTGGGTGGAGAACATCGCGCCGCTCGCAGTCAACGAGAACACCATGGTGGGATACGGCGTCGCCGTGCGGAAGCACCTGATCCCCGCGCTGGGTGCCCATCGACTCGACAAGCTCAAGCCCGAGCACATCGAGCTCTTCTACGGGCGGATGCAGACCGACGGCCGCAAGGCCGGAACGATCCACCAGATTCACCGGACGTTCCGAACCGCGCTCAACGAGGCGGTACGGCGTGGTCACCTCGCGCGGAATCCCGTGCAGCTCGCCAAGGCGCCTCGCGTCAGCGAGGAGGAGGTAGAGCCCTACACCGTCGAGGAGGTACAGCGGCTGCTGCGCGCGGCGGACGAGGGACGGAACTCCGCACGCTGGGCCGTCGCTCTCGCTCTGGGCCTTCGGCAGGGTGAAGCGCTCGGACTCAAGTGGGCCGATGTGAACCTTGAGCGCGGCGTGCTGATGGTCCGCCGCAGCCGGCGGCGGCCCCGCTACGCCCACGGGTGTGAAGACACCTGCGGCAGGAAAGCCGGCTACTGCCCGCAGCGTCAGCGGACCAATCCCGAGACGGCCGACACGAAGTCCCGCGCGGGGCGACGGGCGGTCGGTCTGCCCTCCCAGCTCGTAGACCTGCTGCGGATGCACCAGGCCAAGCAGGCAGACGAGCGGGCGACGGCGGGCGACGACTGGACAGAGGAAGGCTGGCTCTTCGCGACGCCGACCGGGCGGGGGACGTCCCCCAGAACGGACTACGACGACTGGAAGGAACTTCTGACCGACGCGAAGGTACGAGACGGCCGACTGCACGACGCCCGGCACACCGCTGCCACGGTCCTTCTGATCCTTGGCGTGTCGGAGCGAGCGGTCATGGGGCTCATGGGGTGGTCGACCACGGCCATGGCCGCCAGGTATCAGCACATGGTCGACTCCGTCCGGAGGGATGTCGCCCGACAGGTCGACGGACTCATCTGGAAGCCGGACGGGGCCCGGTCGGACGATGGTGACGACGGCCCCGCCGGGGCTCTCGTACCGGCCAACTGAAACGGAAACTGAGACGGAAACGGGTGAGGCGCCCTGTCCATCGGACCGGGCGCCTCATCTACCAGCGGTAGCGGAGGGATTTGAACCCTCGGTGACTTGCGCCACACTCGCTTTCGAGGCGAGCTCCTTCGGCCGCTCGGACACGCTACCGGGAGAGAGCTTAGCCCAAGGTGGGCCGAGGTCTGAAATCCGTATTCGCGGCGGGGGCAGCGGGGCGATCGGGTCGGCGGTCGCGGGTCAGCGGTCGCGGGTCAGCGGTCGCGAGTCGGCGGTCAGGGGCAGGTCAGGGTCAGCGGTCGCGGAAGAAGGTCGTGAGCGCCGCCGCGCACTCGTCCGCGAGGACGCCCTCGATCACCTCGGGGCGGTGGTTCAGCCGGCGGTCCCGTACGACGTCCCACAGCGAGCCGACGGCGCCGGCCTTCTCGTCGCGCGCGCCGTAGACGACCCGGCCCACCCGGGACTGGGTGATCGCGCCCGCGCACATGGTGCACGGCTCCAGGGTGACCACCAGGGTGCAGTTGGTCAGCCGCCAGCCCGAGAGGCGTTTCGCGGCCCGGCGGATCGCGAGGACCTCGGCGTGGGCGGTGGGGTCGCCGGTCAGTTCGCGTTCGTTGTGGGCGGCGGCGAGCACGGTGCCGACGCCGTCGAGGACGACGGCGCCGACCGGTACGTCACCGGAGCGCGCCGCGCGCACCGCCTCGGCGAGCGCGGCGCGCATCGACGTCGCCCAGGGGTCCCGCACGGGATCGCGCCCCCCGGGCGCCGGTGCCACTTCCCTCACTAGCGCACGGCCTCCAGGATCTCGCCCGCGCCCAGCGCTTCGGCGATCTCTCCCAGGACGTCGGTGTCCAGGGTCAGCAGGTCGGTCTGGGACAGGCCGAAGTCGGCGAGGACGTCGCCGTCGCCGGCCGGACCCGCGGGGACGGCGCCGTCGGTGCCGGGCGGGGCGTCGTCGTCCGCCGCGTCCGGCTCACCGTCTTCGGTGCCGTCGAGGTCGAGGGCGTCGAGGTCGCCGGCCGGGTCGTCATCGTCCCCGCCGAGCAGTTCGTTGGTCAGGATCTCCCCGTACGAGGAGCGCGCGGCCGCGGCCGCGTTGGAGACGAAGACCCGGGGGTCGTCCTCGCCCTCCACCCGGACGAGGGCGAACCAGGCGCCCTCCTGCTCGATGAAGAGGATCACCGTGTCCTCGTCGATCGAGGCGTCCCGGGCCAGGTCGGCCAGGTCCGACAGGGTCTCAACATCGTCGAGCTCTGTGTCGCTCGCTTCCCACCCGTCTTGAGTGCGCGCGAGCAGTGCGGCGAAGTACACCGTGACTCTCCCACTGATCAGAGGTGTGACGACCGGGCGGCGCGGCATGAGTGCCCCGCCCAATCGGAATCGTGGCAGAAACCCGGGCTTTGCGAGAGGTCTTCCGTCGTTGCGTCGGCCACCAGTTGTTTTGCGCGCTCCATCGGAGTTACCAGCGGAAGGTGCGCATGCGCATCTGCTGGCGCATCCGGGCGGCCCTGGCGCGCCGGGGCTGGACGCGGTCCCGCAGCGCCTTCGCCTCGTTCAGTTCGCGCAGGAAGGCGGCGCGGCGCCGGCGGCGTTCGGCGTCCTCCGCGGACTCGTCCCGCTCGCCGCGGTTCCCCGCCTCATCCTGCTGCGCGCGCTCCTTCTCTACGTGCTCGACGTCCTCCGGCTCCGGCACGGGCCTCACCACCCCACGGCTCTACGTAAGCCTCCACCTTCCCTCGCTCACCTCGCTTGATGCGACCCGGGCTACTGTGGACGGCATGCGGATCCACGTCGTCGACCACCCTCTGGTGGCGCACAAGCTCACCACGTTGCGCGACAGGCGCACCGACTCCCCGACCTTCCGGCGGCTCGCCGACGAGTTGGTCACCCTGCTCGCCTACGAGGCGACGCGGGACGTGCGCACCGAGCAGGTCGACATCGACACGCCGGTGACCAGGACCACCGGGGTGAAGCTCTCGCACCCGCGCCCCCTGGTCGTGCCGATCCTGCGGGCCGGGCTCGGGATGCTGGACGGCATGGTCCGGCTGCTGCCGACGGCCGAGGTCGGCTTCCTCGGGATGATCCGCAACGAGGAGACGCTGGAGGCGTCCACGTACGCGACGCGGATGCCGGAGGACCTGTCCGGGCGGCAGGTGTACGTCGTCGATCCGATGCTCGCGACCGGCGGCACGCTCGTCGCGGCGATCCGCGAGCTGATCGCGCGCGGCGCCGACGACGTGACCGCGGTGGTGCTCCTCGCGGCGCCCGAGGGCGTCGAGGTCATGGAGCGCGAGCTGGCGGGCGCCCCTGTGACGGTCGTCACCGCGGCCGTCGACGAGCGGCTGAACGAGCACGGCTACATCGTGCCGGGGCTCGGCGACGCGGGCGACCGCATGTACGGCTCCGCGGACTAGGGCGTTTCGGCCGCTTCCGCGCTGGCCGGCCGCGCGGTTCAGCAGGCGGTCTTGGGCTTGGGGGCCGGCTTCGCCAGGGCCACCAGCGCTTGTTCCGCCGTCGGCTTCGGGGCGAGCGCGGTGAAGGACGTGCCGAGGATCAGGTCGACGTCGCCGGTCGTGCGCGCGTCCGTCTTCGTCGTCGCGCCGGAGAGCTGCGTGGACAGTACGGAGAACGGCCCCTTCGTCGCCCCGGGCGCCCCCAGCAGGACCGCGGGACCCGGCACCTTCTTGTCGTACTCCGCCGTGGCGTTGCCGACCTTGCCGATGGTGAAGCCGCGGGCCTTCAGCTCGTCGGCCGCAGCCTTGGCGAGGCCGCCGCGCGGGGTCGCGTTGTAGACGTTCACCGTCACCTGGGCCGGCTTGAGGGTGACGGGCGCGGCGGGCGGGGGCGTGGCGGTGTTCTTGGCCGGCTGGCAGCCGGGTTTGCGGGACGCGGTGGTCTCCTTGTCGGAGCCGCCGGTGAAGGCGTCGATGAGCTGGACCGTTCCCCATCCGGCCAGGCCGAGGGCGACCACGCCGGCGACGGCCGCCGTGACGATCCTGCGGTGGTTGCGGGGGCGGCGCATCCGGGGGTACTTGTCCCCCGTGATGCGGTACTTTCCCCCCATCCCGGGAGGAGTCAGCATGCTCATGGGCGCAGCGTAGTGCGACCTGCCCGCCGTGCCTACAAGATGATCAATGCGTGACCCCCGTACGGCCCTGGAATGGGCCCGAAAGGATCAGTGGGGCGCCGCCGATCAGGCGGGACGCGTGCCCCGTCCGGAGTCGTCGGGCGTCGGCCCGTCCGGAGTCGTCGGGTGTCAGCCCAGTTCGAGCACGCGGGCGTGCAGCACCTGGCGCTGCTGGAGGGCGGCGCGCACCGCGCGGTGCAGCCCGTCCTCCAGATAGAGGTCGCCCTGCCACTTCACGACGTGCGCGAAGAGGTCGCCGTAGAACGTCGAGTCCTCCGCGAGGAGCGTCTCCAGGTCGAGCTGCCCCTTGGTGGTCACGAGCTGATCGAGGCGGACCGGGCGCGGTGCGACGTCCGCCCACTGCCGGGTGGATTCCCGGCCATGGTCGGGGTAAGGCCGGCCGTTTCCGATGCGCTTGAAGATCACACGGAAAGCCTACCGGTCAAGCCCCTCCGGGCGCAGCCATGGCGGGCCGGTGCGATCCTGGGCGAAGCCTGACAAAGCAGATTTCGATCAGCAGTTGATCCGCGGTCGTCCCGTAGTCGACCCGCGGTCGATCCGTAGTCGACCCGTAGTCGATCAACGGACGAGCAGCGCACGAGCAGCGGTCGGCCGGCCGCCGAAGAGCCGTGGAGCACGGCTCGGTTCGGTTCGGTTCGCAGCCGACCGGCGAGACCGGGAGACCTGGGGGCCGCATGGCCGAGAGCACGAGCAGCGCCGACAGCACCGACGGCACCGACAACGCCGACGGCACCGCCGACGGCGGCGGGGGCCTGCCGGAGCCGGCGCGGACCATCGCCGCGGGATACCCCCCGTCCGCCGCCGCCCTCGACCTCGGCGCGCTGCTGTGGGACGGCCGCTGCCTCGCCGACGCCCCGATCCGCGTCCCGCTCGCGATGCTCAACCGCCACGGGCTGGTCGCCGGCGCGACCGGCACGGGCAAGACGAAGACGCTCCAGCTCCTCGCGGAGCAGCTCTCGGCCGCCGGCGTGCCCGTCTTCCTCGCGGACGTGAAGGGCGACGTGTCCGGGATCTCCGCGCCCGGCCAGGCCGGCGACCGGGTGCAGCAGCGCGCCGTCGAGGTGGGGCAGGAGTGGACCGCGCGCGGCTTCCCCGCCGAGTTCTACGGGCTCGGCGGCATCGGCCCCGGCATCCCCGTCCGGGCGACCGTCACCAGCTTCGGACCGGTGCTGCTGGCCAAGGTGCTCCAGCTCAACCAGACCCAGGAGCAATCGCTCGGGCTGATCTTCCACTACGCGGACGCC
Organism: Streptomyces sp. NPDC017979; assembly: GCF_044328175.1. Taxonomy (NCBI): domain Bacteria; kingdom Bacillati; phylum Actinomycetota; class Actinomycetes; order Kitasatosporales; family Streptomycetaceae; genus Streptomyces; species Streptomyces sp. NPDC017979. The sequence continues at coordinate 129,794 of NZ_JBIRGU010000009.1, forward strand.
AAGGGCCTGGAGCTGGACGACCTCAAGGACCTGCGGGCGGTGGTCGCCTTCCTGGTGTCCGACGAGGGCCGGGCGGAGCTGAAGACCATCGGCGGGCTGTCGGCGGCGACCGCCGGCGTCATCCTGCGCTCCCTCACGGCCTTCGAACAGCAGGGCGCCGGCAGCTTCTTCGGCCGGCCAGAGTTCGACACGAAGGAACTGTTGCGCACCGCCGACGACGGACGGGGCGTGGTGTCGGTGCTGGAGCTGGCCGCGGTGCAGGACCGGCCGCAGCTCTTCTCCACCTTCTTGATGTGGCTGCTGGCGGACCTCTTCCACGACCTGCCGGAGGTCGGCGACGTGGAGCGGCCGAAGCTGGTGTTCTTCCTCGACGAGGCGCATCTGCTGTTCACCGGTGCGACGAAGGCGTTCCTGGCGGCGATCACCCAGACCGTGCGGCTGATCAGGTCGAAGGGCGTCGGGGTCTTCTTCGTCACGCAGACGCCGAAGGACGTGCCGTCGGACGTGCTGGGGCAGTTGGGGAACCGGGTGCAGCACGCGCTGCGCGCCTTCACCCCGGAGGACGCCAAGGCGCTGAAGGCGACCGTGCAGACCTTCCCGAACTCGCCGTACGACCTGGAGGAGGTGCTGACCGGGCTCGGTACGGGCGAGGCGGTGGTGACCGTGCTCAGCGAGTCGGGGGCGCCGACGCCGGTCGCGGCGACCCGGCTGCGGGCGCCGCAGTCGCTGATGGGGCCGATCGATGCGGCGGCGCTGGACGCGGCGGTGCGGGCGTCGTCGCTGTACGGGCAGTACGCGCAGGAGGAGGACCGGGAGTCGGCGTACGAGAAGCTCGCGGCGCGAGCGGCGCCGGCGCCCGCCCCGGACGAGGAGGCGCTGGCTGCCGAGCGCCCGCCGACCCCCGGGGAGCAGGACTCCCTGGTCTCGCAGGTGGTGGGGAGCAGCGCCTTCAAGTCGCTGGCGCGGTCGGTGGGGACCCAGTTGGGGCGGGAGATCACCCGGTCCCTGTTCGGGACCGCCCGGCGGAAGCGCTGAGGTTTCGCGCCGCCGCCGGGGGTCGCCGGGGCTGTTACTCCGTCACTGCGGTCACTGCGGTCACTGCCGTCACTGCCGTCACTGCGGTCACTCGGTCACCGCGGAGTGGCCGCCGTTGGTGGTGCCCTCGCCGGTGCTCGTGGCGGGGGCGACCGGCTTGCTCAGCGAGCTGATGTCGTGGGCGTAGGTGCCGGTCGCGTTGGCGATGATGCCGATGTTGATTCCGAACGCCGTCATGTTGACGTTGTTCAGGTCGTCCCCGGCGCTGTGGTAGTTCGGGTCGTACGAGATCCCGGCCGTGCCGCCGAACTTCGCAGCCTGCGCCGGGGTCTTCTTCACCTCGGCGCCGGTGAAGGTGCCGCCGGAGGGGATGCCGGCCGCGATGAACGGGCCGTAGTCGGAGCGGCCGGTGAAGTCCGAGCCCTCGTGCGGGGTGCCCCGCCCGTCCAGGAACTTCTGCATGTCGCGCTCGATCTGCTCCGAGCCCTTGGGGCCGGGGCCGGCGCCGACGCCGTCGGAGTTGTCGCCGTCGTAGATGAAGATGCCGTAGTTCGGCGAGGCGATCATGTCGAAGTTGAGGTACGCCTTGATCTCCTTCTTGCCGAGGGAGCTGAGGCCGGCGACGTACGCCTTCGAGCCGAGCAGGTCGTTCTCCTCGGCGGACCACCAGGCGAAGCGGATCTTGTTCGTGGGCCGCTTCTCGGCCTTGGCCAGCTCTTCCGCGACCTCCAGCAGACCGGCCGAGCCGGAGCCGTTGTCGTTGATGCCGGCGCCTTCGGAGACGCTGTCGAGGTGGGCGCCGAGCATGACCGTGTTCGCCGCGTTGCCGTGCTTGGTCTCGGCGATCACGTTCCGGGTGGTGCGGGTCTCCTGGAGCTGCCGCAGCTCCAGGGTGATCCGCACGGGACCGTTGGCCAGCTCGCCGGCGAGCTTCTCGCCCTCGGCCTGGACGAGCCCGCCGGTGGGGATCTTCACCCCGGCCGGGTCGCCGAGGGTGCCGCCCATCGAGCCTTCGGCGTTGTTGTAGACGAGCGCGCCGACGGCGCCCGCGTCCGCCGCGGTGGCCTGCTTCTGCGCGAAGGTGCAGCCGCCGCGCTTGATCAGGGCGATCTTGCCGGTGAAGGCGCCGGCCGCGTAGTCGGCGGGCTCGCAGCCGGTGGTGTCGTCCACGGGGACGGCCGCGAGGTCGGCGGTGGTGCCGCCGACCGGGGTGGACTTGGTGTAGTCCATCGCGGTGACCTGGACGGACCGCGGCGCGGGCGAGACGACCGCCAGCTTCTCGGCCTGGGTCTCGATGTACGGGAACTGGAACGGCTGGTACGAGACGTCGTAGCCGTACTTCTTGAGCTGCTGGTACACGTACGCGGCGGAGGCGTCGTACCCGAGGGTGCCGGCGGCCCGGTTGCCGGTGGAGTCCGCTATCTGCTGGAACTTTTCCAGGTGTTCGCGGGCGTCGTCCGCGGAGGACTTCTTGACCAGCTTCGCCGCGAGCTTCGCGGCGCTGCGCGCGTCGCGCTCGGCCGGCGAGTGGCGGTCGGCCGAAGCGGGGGAAGCTGAGGCCAGCAGCAGCGGTGTCGCGAGTGCGGCGGCGGCCAGGGCTGCCACGGCTCTGTGACGGGTTGCCTTCACCTGTTTCCTTCCGTCGTGGACGTCACGTAATGGACATGTCGAAACCGGAAGCTAGCGGGGGCCGGCCTCCTTAGGGAACGCTTGTGCCCCAACTCACGTCGCCGATCCTCATCCGGCACCACCTGACCTCGTACGCAACGGAACTGACGGATCGGGACTTTCCCGACAGGTCTTCAGGACGGTCGTTCAGAGCAACTGTTCAAGGTGGGTGCTCAAGGCGGGTGCTCACGGCGGCTGTTCGGCATGGCTGTTCAGGGGGACTGCTTCGCCCGGGCGGCGCGCTTCATCTCCTGCTTGTGCGCACGGACCTTGGCCAGGGACTCCGGGCCCGTGATGTCGGCCGCGGAGCGGTACGAACCCTCCTCGCCGTACGCCCCGGCCGCCTCCCGCCAGCCCGCGGGCCGCACGTCGAACTGCTTGCCGAGCAGGGCCAGGAAGATGCGCGCCTTCTGCTCGCCGAAGCCCGGCAGCGCCTTCAGCCGGGCGAGCAACTCGGCGCCGTCCGGGACGTCGCGCCAGATGGCGGTGGGCTCGCCGTCATAGGTGTCGACGAGGTACTGGCAGAGGGTCTGCACCCGCTTGGCCATGCTTCCCGGATAGCGGTGGACGGCGGGCTTCTCCTTCAGCAGTTCGGCGAAGGCGTCGGGGTCGTACGCGGCGATCTCGCCGGCGTCCAGGTCGTCCCGGCCCATGCGGCTGGCGATGGTGTACGGGCCGGAGAAGGCCCACTCCATCGGGACCTGCTGGTCGAGCAGCATGCCGACGAGCGCGGCGAGCGGGCTGCGGCTCAGCAGCGCGTCCGCCTCGGGCTGCTGGGCGAGGTGGATCGTGGGACTCATGTACCGATGGTCACCCGGGCGGGGGCGGGCCGCCAGCGATCCGCGTCCGCGCGGCGAGTACTCGCCACTCGGGCGTGTGCCTGGTGGGGGCGGGAACCCTGGGAGGGAAGGACGAGAACGCGAAACAGGGGCAACGGGGGGACAGCGGGATGCAGGGAGTGCAGAGAGGCAGAAGTGCAGGGGACCGGGGGAAAGGCACCGGGGCCCCCGCCGCCGTGTACAGCGGGGACCCCGGTGGGCTTGCGGGGCGCTGTCGCGCGCCCGGGCTCGGATCGTTACTCGGCGGCCGGACCCTCCGCGGCTTCCACGGCTTCCGGAGCCTCCGCGGCTTCCGGCGCTGGGCTTTCGGCGGCCGGCTCGGCGGCTGGCTCAGAGGCCGGTTCGGCGGCCGGCTCGGCGCCGGGGTGATGGTGGTGGTGCGTCGGGGAGAGGATCGCGGCGTCCTTGAGGATCACGGCGTGCTCCAGGACGTCTTCCGCCGGGTCGTCGATCTGGCCGATCGAGACCAGCGTGAGCTGGTGGCCGTTGCGGGTCTCGTCGGCGACGGCGGTGCCGGTGGGGAACGTGACGGCGAGTGCCGTCGTGCCGAGTGCGGTCAGTATGAGCCGGGCGTACGTGGTCCTGGTCAATGTCGCCTCCGCCTGCGTGGGGTGCGTGGGGATCGGGTCGTGAGGAGTGGGAACGCGGTGCTCGCGGGGTGTATCCGCCAAACCGGCCAGGAGGTCACGGCGGTAAACCGAGCGAACACACAATTCACCCGTTCGGCCTATAAGAAAAACCCGGACGCACTATCACGGAGGGGGCGAGTCGGATGGGAGCCGAACTGCTGGACGGCCACGACCGTCCCGAGCGTTTTGTCCGCGGTGTCCGCGCGGCCGGCCGCGGCTTCCGAGACTCCGGCGGTGGTTTCCAAGGGTCCGGCCACGGTTCCCGAGGGTCCAGCGGCGGCGGTCATGCATCCGGTCCACGGTCTCCGTGCGTCCGGTCCACGGCGGTCGCGCATGTGGTCCACGGTGGTCGCGCACCCCGCACGGGCGCGCGACCACCGCGATCACGGACCGGACTCACCCGCCGTCGGCAGGTCAGGGCAGCCCGGTGTGCAGGGCGTTCATCAGCGTCCCGGTCGGGGTGTCACCGGACATCTCCCAGACCATGGCGCCGAGCAGGCCCTTGGACTTGATCCATTCGGTCTTCTTCCCGATGGACCAGGTGTCGTCGAAGCTCCACCACTGCCCACCGGGGCCGGTGTAGCCGTACGTCGAGATGGACTGCGGGTCGTGGTGCACGGTCATGTTCGGGTAGCTGGTCATCATGTTGTGGTAGCCCCTGATGCCCGCCTCCTCGGCGAACTGTCCGGGGGCCGCACCGTTCGCGGTCTGCCATTCGCCGTTCACCCCGGGCGCGCCCGCGGCGACGTCCTTCCAGCCCCGGCCGTAGAAGGGGAAGCCGACCGTGAGCTTGCGCGGGTTGACCCCGGCGTCGAGGTAGGTCTGCACGGCCCGCTCGACGCTGAAGTCGAAGGTGTACGGGTCCTGGGCGTCCCGGTGCAGATTGGCCTGGTGGCCGGTGCGCAGCGGCTCCCAGGAGTTGTCGCTGCCGGAACCGTGGAAGTCGTAGCCCTGGACGTTGGCGTAGTCGAGGTAGTCGAAGATCTTCGTCAGGTCCCAGCCGGCCGCGATCTTCGCCGGATCGGCGGGGGTGAAGGCGGTCAGCAGCCGGTGTTCGCCGCCGAGCGCGTCGAGTTGCTTGCGGAACTCGGCCAGCAGCGCGGTGAGGTTGTCCTTGTCGGCCGCCTTCCAGTGGTTGCCCGGGTGGCCCTCGGCGCCCGGCCACTCCCAGTCGATGTCGATGCCGTCGAAGACGCCGGCGCCGGTGCCGGGGCCGCCCGCGCCGTTGTAGACGGGCAGGTTGCCCTTGATCCAGACGTCCACGCAGGAGCGGACGAACTTCTCCCGCGATGCCGGGGTGGCGGCTGCGTCCGAGAAGAACTTGGAGAAGGTCCAGCCGCCGAGCGAGACCACGAACTTCAGGTGCGGGTGCTTGGCCTTCAGCTTCTTGATCTGGTTGAAGTTGCCGCGCAGCTTGCCCCAGCCGTCGTCCGCGACGCCGTCCACGGACTGCGCGGCGGAGAAGGGCCGGCCGTAGTCGGCGTCCGCGTCGCCCGCGCCGGTGCCCTCGTCCGGGTCCTGCGGATTGCCGGAGATGCCCTTGGTGACCCCGGCCTGGCAGGTCAGGTTGACCGGGTCGACGTTCTCGAAGGCGTAGTTGACGACGTCCAGCTTCGCGGCGGCGCCGGAGGTGTCGAGGTTCTTGACGAAGTACTGCCGCCCGTACAGGCCCCATTGGATGAAGTAGCCGACCTTGAGGTGGTTCCCGGGGCCGGCGACGTCGTCGGTGGTGACGGCGAGGGCGTTGGAGGCGGGCGAGGAGTTGTCGGCGGTGTCGCGCGCCTTGACGGTGAAGGTGTAGGCGGTCGCCGGGGAGAGCCCGGTGACGGTGGCCGCGGTGGTGGTGACCGTCTTGACCAGGGTGGCGCCGCGGAAGACGTCGTACGCGGCGACGGCGACGTTGTCGGTGGCGGCGTTCCAGGCCAGGCTGACCGAGGAGGCGGTCTTCGCGGTGGAGCGGAGGTTGCCCGGTGCGGTCGGCGGGGTCGGGTCGCTCGCCGGGTCGACCGTGCGCAGCGCCAGCGGGGCGCTCGGCGGGCCGAGGTTGCCCCGGGTGTCCTTGGCGCGGACGGTGAAGGAGTACGCGGTCGCCGGGGAGAGCCCGGTGACGGTCGCGTCGGTGCCGGTGGAACTCGCCACCACGGCGGTGCCGTTGAGCACGTCGTACGAGGCGACGGGGTAGTCACCGGGGGTCGCCGCGTCCCAGGCGAGGGCGGCGGTGCGCGCGGTGACGGAGGTGGCGCGCGGGGCGCTCGGTGCGGTCGGCGGCTTGTCCGGGGTGCCGTCGCACTTGTCGCCGTTCACGGTGCAGGCGGTGGGGGTGCCCACCGGGCCGTTGCCGATGAACCAGTAGCTCCAGGGGTTGCTGCTGCCGCCGGCCGGGATCGTGCCGTTGTAGTGGGCGTTCTTCACGGTGACGCGGCTGCCGTTGACGGTGGCGTCGCCGTGGTAGTGGCCGGTGACGGTGACGCCGGCGGGGAGGTCGAACTCCAACGTCCAGCCGTTGACGGCGGCGGTGCCGCTGTTGTGGATGGTGTAGACGCCGCGCCACCAGGAGCCGTTGTTCTCGGTGGAGAAGGTGGCGGTGAGGGTGCCGGCGGCCTGCGCGGGGGAGGCGGCGAGACCGGTGAGGGTGGCGACGGGGAGGGCGAGGGCGGCGAGCGCCGCGGCGATGCGGTTGCGCAGCTTGCGTGCGGCGCCGCGCGCGGTCGGGCGTCGGCGCCGGGATCTGTGGGGGTCCTCGTGGGGGTCTTTGCGGGGGTGGGTTCTCGTGAACATGGCTCTCCCTGCGGTAGGGGTGCGTGGCCGTGCTCAGGACGATCAACCGCTCGACGGTTCAGTCGATCAACCCCTCAAGCTACCTGGTCTGGACCAATCGGGAAGGCGGCGGAAGCAGCGGTTTTCCGTCAGTGTCGGCATTCCGCCGCCGGTGGGTAGTGGGTGGGCGCAGTGGTCTGTACCTTTCCTTCCGTACTCCTGACCGTGCTCGACCGGGTTTCGCCGGGAGGCGTCATGGGCGGCACGCATGAGCGGCACGAAGTGAGCGGCACGACGGGCACGGAGGGCGGGGCCGCGGACGCGGACGTCAGTGGCCCGGACGTCAGTGGCCCGGACGCGGACGTCAGTGGCCCGGACGTCAGTGGCCCGGACGCCGGGGGCGCGCGGGCCCTCGCTGCGCTCGGCGTACCGCCCGACGAGGAGTTCCTGTACCGGGCGCTGCTGACCCGCCCCCGGGCGACCGTCGCCGAACTCGCCTCCGCCACCGGCTGGAACGCCGACCGCGTCCGCCGTCGCACCCGTGCGCTGGAGCAGCGCGGCATGTTGCTGCGCACGGCCTGCCGTCCGGCGCGCTTCACCCCCGCGCCGCCCGACGTGGTGCTCGACGCGCTCGCGCGCCGCCGCGAGGAGGAGATCGCCCGGGCCCGACTCGCCGCGGTCGCGCTCACCGACGCGTTCCGCACGGCGGGCCCGGAGGAGGGCCCCGCGCTGCAACAACTCGGCGGCGACGGCCCGTCGCTGGACCGGATGGCGCGCAGGCTCCAGACGGTGGCGCGCGAGGAGGTGCTGACCTTGGGGGTGCCGGATCCTGGTGCGCCCCCGGGCGGTCCGGGAGTGCCCCCGGGCGGACCGGGGACGCCCTCGGTCGTACGGCGTCGGGCTCTGTACGACCCCGGGTCGGTGCCGGTGCAGCCCGGGGTGGAGGGCCGGTTGCTCGTCGAGCCGGCGCCGCTCGCGCTGGTCGTCGCGGACCGCCGCACGGCGCTGGTGCGGGGGCCCGGGCAGGGCCGGGAAGCGGTGGAGGGCGCGGTGCTGCTGCGCCCCTCGGCGCTGCTCGACGGGCTGCTGACGCTGTACGAGTTGCTGTGGCAGCGTTCCGTACCGCCCGGGGACGACGCGGCGGACGGCCCGCTGTCCGCCGCCGACCAGCAGTTGCTGTCGCTGTCCGCGGCGGGCCTGACGGACCGGGCCATCGCCCGCCGGCTGGGCGTCGCGCAGCGCACGGTGGAGCGCCGGATGCGGCGGATCATGAACGCGTTGGGCGCCCGCACCCGCTTCCAAGCCGGGCTCCAGGCCGCGGGCCACGGGATCAGCGCGGTGCGTAGTGCTCCAGGAACATGTCCACACCGCTGACGACCAGCCGTTCCGTCAGTTCGTCGTCGATGGTCGCGCCGTAGTGCCCGAAGACCAGGTGCGGGTGGACCAGTAGCGCGTGGAGTTGGATCGTGGCCACCTCCAGGTCCGGAATGACCAGCCGGCCGCGGTCGGCGAGGGCCCGTAGCGCCCGGGCGACCTCCGGGTGGTGGCTGGTGGGGCTGCCGTCGCGCCAGGCGCGCGCCAGGTCCGGGAAGCGGTGCAACTCGGCGGCGACGAGGGTGCGCAGGGCGGCGAGTTCGTGGTCCTCGCGCACGGCGCGGACCCAAGCACGGGCGGTGTCGACGAAGGCGGTGCGCAGGTCGTCGGCGTCGGCGAGGCGGTCGAGCCGGGCGACGGCGGTGTGGGCGTCGGCAGCCGCTCCGGTTCCGGCCACCGGCCTGTCGACCGCGCCCGCGACCACCGCGGTGAACAGCACTTCCTTGCTGCCGAAGTGGTTGTAGACCGTCACCTTGGAAACGCCCGCCTCGGCGGCGATGGCGTCCATGCCGACGCCGAAGCCGTCGCGCAGGAAGAGGGTGCGGGCGGCGGTGACGATGGCCTGCCGCTTGCGCTCGGCGCGGGGGCCGCGAGGTCCGCTCGGCTCGCTGGGGCGGTTGGTGTCCACGGTGTCCACACCCTCGATCGTACCCATCGACTTAAACTGTACGGTTGAGTTCACATGAACTGAACGGTACGGTTCAGTTGACCGGGTTCCGACCGTCCACAGGCGCCCCTCCCTCCCCTTTGTCGCCCTCCAAGGAGCAGCCATGTCCGCAACCGACGCACACCCGCACGGCCACGCGCACGGCCGCCCGCACGGCCACCCGCCCGCCGGAGCGGCGCAGCACCCGCCGCCGCTCCCGCGCCGCTGGGCCGCGCTCGCCGTCATCTGCCTGGCGCAGTTCATGCTGGTCCTGGACGTGACGGTGGTGAACGTCGCACTCCCCGACATGGCCGCCGAACTCGGCCTCGGCCGCGCCGCGCTGACCTGGGTCGTCACCGCGTACACCCTCGCGTTCGGCGGTCTGATGCTGCTCGGCGGCCGGCTCGCCGACGCCCTGGGCACCCGCCGCGTGCTCCTCGCCGGCCTCGCCGTCTTCACCGCCGCGTCCCTGGTCACCGGGCTCGCGCAGAGCGCGGAGCTGCTGCTCGGCGGCCGGCTCGCGCAGGGCGTCGGCGCGGCGCTGCTCTCCCCCGCCGCGCTCGCGGTCGTCACCACCTCCTTCCACGGCCCGGAGCGCAACCGGGCGCTCGGCGTGTGGGCGGCGATCGGCGGCACCGGCTCGGCGGCCGGCGTGCTGATCGGCGGTGCGCTGACCGAGGGACCGGGCTGGCAGTGGGTGTTCTACGTGAACGTGCCCGTCGGCCTCGCGGTCCTCGCCGCACTACCGGCGCTGGTCCCGGCGGCCACCGCGCCGCGGGCCCGCACCGCCGCCCGGCTGGACGTGCCCGGTGCGCTCCTCGTCACCACCGCGACCGGTGCGTTGATCTACGGGCTCGTGCGCGCCGGCGACGAGGGCTGGGGCGACGCCGGAACCCTGCTCGCCCTCGTCGGCTCGGCCGCGTCGTACGCGGCGTTCGCAGCGGTCGAACGCGCCTCCCGCGCCCCGCTGATGGACCTGCGGATGCTCGCCCGCCGCCCGGTGGTCGCCGGCTCGTTCCTGATGCTGGTCGCCACCGCGCTGCTGATCTCCTTCTTCTTCCTCGGCTCGATGTACCTCCAGCACGCGCGCGGCTTCGGCCCGCTCAAGACCGGGCTCGCCTTCCTGCCGGTCGCGGTAGGCGTCGGGCTGGGCGCGCACCTGGGCTCCCGGCTGGTCGGCCGGATCGGCAGCCGCGCCTGCGCGGTGGGCGGCACGGCCGTCGCGACGGCGGGCGCGGTGCCGCTGGCGCTGCTCTCCGACGACTCCTCGGTGTACGGCGTCTTCGTCCCCGGTCTCGTCGTGGCGTCGCTGGGCGTGGGCGCGGTGTTCGTGACGGCGACGACGACGGCGCTCGCGATGGTCGCGCACGAGGAGGCGGGGCTCGCGTCCGGAGTCGTCAACACCTTCCACGAGGTGGGCGCTTCGGTCGGCGTTGCCGTGGTCTCGACGGTCGCGGCGGCGGGCATCGGTGCCGGTGCGAGCGCCGGCTTCACGGACGCGTACGCACTGCTCGCCGTCGTCGCGGGCGCCAGCGCGCTGGTGTCCGTCGCCCTGGTCCCACGGGGCCGCCCCGACACGACGGGCGTCCCCCATGCGCACTGAGCCGAGTCCGCCGGCCACCCTCGTACGACTGCTGCTCCTGGCCGCCTTCCTGGGGGCGGGCGGCCCGCGCCCCCGGCTCGACCCGACCGCGGGCGCCGGCGCCGGGCTCGGCGTCCACTTCGCGATCGCCCAGGCAGCGGCGGCCCGCCTCGCGACCGCGGACGCGCAGGAAGTGCTGTCGTACGTGACGGAGTTGGAGGACCGGGCGGAGTGCGGCGCGCGGGACGGGTGCTCGGTGGCGACGGACGGGCAGTGGTTGGTGCTGCACCGCTGCGTCACGGCCGGGCCGGCGGTGCGGCCGGGTCGCTCAGGTGGTCCGCCGGGCCCGTTGGCGTACGCCTTCCTCGGCACCCGCCGGCTGGCCGCCCCGGCCGACTTCTTCGCGGCGTCCCTGCTCTCCCCCGCCGAAGCGGCCCGCACCGCGCAGGCCCTGGCGGGGGTGGGCCGGGGCTGGCTGCGGAGCCGCTTCCGGCTGCTGGGCGCCGGCGACGACACGGCGTTCGACCATGCGTGGGAGGCGTTCGGGGACCTCCGGGCCTTCTTCGCCCGCGCCGCGTCCGCATCGCGTGCGGTCCTCTTCACCGCGACCGGCTGAGCCGACCGGGTCCCTTCAGCCCATGCCGGCCGGTGTCGGACGGGTTCGGGGCCCCGGCAGCGGCAGCGCGCCTCGCGACCGCGGGCGCGGGCGCGGCCGGTTGATGTGGCCGCGCCCCGGGCAGTACCTCTGCGACCCGCTGCGGTGCGCCGCGCCGGAGCTGCTGCCCCGACACTGACACCGCCAGGGGGATCGCATGTCGTTCAGACAGGAAGAGTCCAGACGGGACGAGTCCGAGCAGAAGGCGTCCGGCGAGAACGGGTCCGACCCGGCCCCCTCGCCCGAGATGCGGCGGCGCGTCGCCGCGGCCAGCTTCGTCGGCACGGCGATCGAGTTCTACGACTTCTACATCTACGGCACCGCCGCCGCGCTCGTCCTCGACGACGCCTTCTTCCCGCACCTCTCCCCGGTCAACAGCGTGCTCGCGTCCTTCTCCACGTACGCCGTCGCCTTCATCGCCCGCCCCGTCGGCTCCGTGCTCTTCGGCCACTTCGGCGACCGGCTGGGCCGCAAGTCGGTGCTCGTCGCGTCGCTGCTGCTGATGGGCCTGTCCACGGCGGCGATCGGGCTGCTGCCGACGTACGACACCTGGGGCGCGTGGGCCCCGGCGCTGCTGGTGACGCTGCGCTTCCTCCAGGGGATCGGGCTGGGCGGCGAGTGGGGCGGCGCGGCGCTGCTCGCGGTGGAGCACGCCCCCGCCGACCGGCGCGGCCGGTTCGCGGCGTACCCCCAACTCGGCCCGGCGCTCGGCTTCTTCGCCGCGACGGGCGTCTTCCTGCTGCTGACCAGCGCTTTGAGCGACTCCGCGTTCGAGGCGTGGGCGTGGCGGGTGCCGTTCCTGCTGTCGCTGGCGCTGGTGGCCGTCGGCCTGTTCGTACGGCTGCGGATCAGTGAGACGCCGGCCTTCCGCCGCGTGGTGGCCGACCGGCGCACCAGCCGCAACCCCTTCGTCGACGTGGTGCGCGACCACCCGCGGGAACTGCTGCTGGGCGCGGGCGGGATGGTGGTGGCGTACGGCCTGTTCTACACCGCCGCGACCTACTGCCTGGCGTACGGCACCAAGACGCTCGGCATCAGTCGCACCAGCATGCTGCTGGCCGAGATGGTCGCGGCCGTCCTCCTCGCCGTCGCCACCTGGTTCGCCGCGACCCGCTCCGACCTGCTGGGCCGGCGCCGCATGGTGGTGGCGGGCACGGTCGCCGCGGTGCTGTGGGGCCCGCTGATCTTCCCCCTGTTGGACACCGGCCGGCTCTCGCTGATCGTGCTCGGCATCGGCGGCACGCTCTTCATCTCGGGCGTGATCTACGGCCCGATGGGCGCCTTCCTGCCGGAGCTGTTCCCCGCCCACCTGCGCTACTCCGGCGCCGGCTCCGCCTACAGCCTCGGCGGCGTCCTCGGCGGCGCCGTGGCCCCGCTGGTCTCCACCCGCCTCCAGGACCAGATCGGTTCATGGGCGGTCGGTTGGTACGTGAGCCTGATGGCGCTGGTGTCGCTGGTGTGCGTGCTGTTGCTGCCGGAGACCAGGAAGCGTTGACGGTGGCGGATCGTACGATCGCTTCCCATGGCGACGGACTGGGTGGAACAGGCGGGCAGGCTACGGCAATGGACCCAGAACGGCATGCGGGCGCCGCACAAGCCCCTGCTGTTCCTGTACGCCCTGGGCCGCTTCCAGGAGGACCCCGATGCCGCGCTCGCGTACAGCGCGGTCGAGGGCGACCTCAAGCGCCTGCTGGTGGAGTACGGTCCGCGCCACAAGACCTCGCCCGGCTACCCCTTCCACCACCTGGTCAGCGACGGCGTGTGGGAGGTGCACACCTCCCAGGGCCCCGGCAGCCCCGGCAACGGCGTGACGCAACTGCGCACGTCGAACGCCGTCGGCCGGCTCTCCCCCGACCTGCAACGCGCCCTGCGCCGGGACGCCTCCCTGCTGGGCCGGATCGCCCGCGTCCTGCTCGACCTGCACTTCCCGCCGTCCCTGCACGGCGAACTCTGCGAGGCCGTCGGCCTGGAGCTGGAACTCGCGGAGACCGCGACCGTCTCGGCCCGCCGCCGCAGCCGCGACCGCCAGCTGCGGGACCTGGTCCTCACCGCGTACGAGTACCAGTGCGCCTTCTGCGGCTACGACGGCCGCATCGGCACGGTCCCGGTGGGCCTGGAAGCCGCCCACGTCCGCTGGTGGGCCCTGGCCGGCCCGGACACGGTCGACAACGCGCTGTGCCTGTGCTCCCTGCACCACAAGCTCTTCGACAAGGGCGTCCTCGGCGTCACGCCGACGCATCGCGTCATGGTCTCCCAGTCCTTCGTCGGCCGCAGCGAATCCGCCCGCACCCACGTGCTCGACCTGACGGCCCGCCCTCTGCTGGGCCCCCAGCCGGGCAACCCGCGGATCGCCGCCGAGCACCGGCGGTGGCACGAGGAGCAGGTGTTCCACGGGAAGGCGAGGGAGTCAGCGGAGGGGTGAACCGGGCCGCGGGACGTGTTCCGAGGGCGCGAGGGGAGCGTCTGCGAGGAGGGTCCGACGGATGTTGGCCGCCGCGGCCAGTTCGGGGACCAAGGCCGCCAAGTCGTCGGTGAGCCGGGTGAGGTCGGATTCGACGTTGCGGTGGTCGATCCTGCGGTACTGGCAGTCGGCCAGTACGGCGAGGTCGGGCGGCAGGTCCTCCGGCCGGAGCCGGGGCGTGCGCCCCACCAGGACGGGGATGACGATCCCGCCGTTCTCGAAGGCTTCCCGTATCTCCCGGCGAGTCCAGTCCTCGGCGGCGTCCAGCGGGCTCCGTCCGGCAGCCGCGGCTTCGGCCCAGCGTGGGCCGATGAAGGCGAGCAGCACGCGGCAACCGCGGGCGGCCGTGATCAGTGCCCGGGAGTAGCGGCTGCCCGCCGCGATCGACTTGCTGGCGCGGAACACGTGCTCGTCACCGAACCTGCGGGACAGTTCCCGCTCGACGAGCGCAGCGGTGACTTCCTCGTCGCCCGTTCGATAGTTCACGAAGATCAAGGACATGCCGAAATCCCCTCCTGTCGATTCCTGTCGATTCCTGATGACTCGCGTCGCATCGCATCGATCCGCGGCACCGGTCCCGCACGGCCTCCCCCGGCCCCTGCCCGCCAGCGTGCGCGCGCCGCCGAGCGGAGAATAATGGCAGGTGGGGCCGGTGCCACGGGCCCTCGGTGCGTGGTGCGCAGCTTCCGGTCGGAGGTGCAGCGGCATGGCAGCCAAGCAGCGGGCGACGAAGACGCAGCCGGCGAAGGGATCGGCGAAGAAGCCGACGAAGGCGCAGCAAGCCAAGGGGCCGGCGAAGAAGCCGACGAAAACGCAGCCGGTGAAGGAGCAGCTCGCCTACGGTGGCCTGCTGCGGCGCGGGCGGCGCAGTGCGTTGTCGCCGCGGGAGCGGGTCGAGCGGGGGCGGACCGCGCGCAAGGAGGTGCCGCGGTCGCAGCACGCGGAGTACGCGCCGGACGCACGGCGGCGCGACCCCGTGGACGTGGTGGAGGCGCAGTCCGCGGCGCGCGTGCCGGAACTGGTGCCCATCCGGTACGGGCGGATGGTCGAGTCGCCGTTCCGCTTCTACCGCGGCGCCGCCGCGATCATGGCCGGTGACCTGGCGGCGGCCACGCCCAGCACCGGGCTCACGGCCCAGCTCTGCGGGGACGCCCACATGATGAACTTCCGGCTGCTCGGCTCCCCCGAGCGCCGGCTCGTCTTCGACATCAACGACTTCGACGAGACGCTGCCGGGCCCGTGGGAGTGGGACGTGAAGCGGCTCGCGACCAGCCTGGTCATCGCCGGTCGGGAGAACGGCTACTCGAAGAAGGAGCGGGCCGGCGTGGTGCGCGCGGCGGTGCGCACGTACCGGCAGCGGATCAGGGCGTACGCCGGCATGGGGCACCTGGAGGTCTGGTACGACCACGGCGACATGGAGCAGGTGCAGGCGCTCGCCGACGAGCGGTTGAACCAGCGCGGGCGGATGCGGCTGGCCGACGCGATGGCGAAGGCGCGGACCCGCGACAGCCTCCAGGCGTTCCACAAGCTGACCGAGATGCGCGACGACGGACGCCGGTTCGCCGCCGATCCGCCGCTGGTCGTGCCGGTCGACGAGTTGCTGCGGGGCGCGGCGTTGGACCGGCTGGTGCAGGAGATCCACGACCTGGTGGAGCGGTACGCCACCTCGCTGCCCATGGAGCGCCGGCACCTGCTGGCGCAGTACCGGGTCGTCGACATCGCCCGCAAGGTGGTGGGCGTCGGCAGCGTCGGCACCCGCTGCTGGATCCTGCTGCTGCTCGGCCGGGACGACGGCGATCCGCTGATCCTCCAGGCCAAGGAGGCCGACCGTTCGGTGCTCGCCCCCTTCGCCGGCGAGAGCGCGTACGACAACCAGGGGCAGCGGGTGGTGGCGGGGCAGCGGTTGATGCAGGCCGTGGGGGACGTGTTCCTCGGGTGGGAGCGGATCACGGACGTGGACGTGCCGCAGCGGGACTTCTACGTAAGGCAGTTGCACGACTGGAAGGGCATCGTGGTCCCGCAGTCGATGGTCCCGCGCGGCATGCGGCTCTTCGCGGAGCTCTGCGGCGCGACCCTGGCCCGGGCGCACGCCCGCTCCGGCGACCGGATCGCGATCGGCGCGTACCTGGGCAGCAGCGACGTCTTCGACACCGCCCTGGTCGCGTTCGCCGAGCGGTACGCCGACCAGAACGAGCGCGACCACCTGGCGCTGGTGGAGGCGGTGCGCACGGGGCGGGTGCGGGCCGAAGGAGCGTGAGCACCCGCCCGGGCGGTCACTTCCAGGGGATGTTGCGCCAGGGGCTGGCGGGGTCCGTGGTCAGGGTGCGGTGGGAGGCGAGGGCGTTCTCGTACCAGTCGCCGAACTCCTCCTCGTCGAAGTGGAGGCAGCGCCCGAGGACGTACGCCGCCGACATCTCCTCCCACGAGCGGTAGTTGGCGCGACAGGCGCGGCCCGCGCGCAGCAGCCCGTCCTCCGTCTCCGCCACGGTGCAGTAGCGGGCGCCCAGCCCCCAGCGGGCCATGCAGGAGGCGCGCCCGTAGTCCCACGCCTCGACGGAGCGGATGAAGCCGCCCTCCGACAGCAGCCCGTCGGCGCGGAAGCGGGCCTCGTAGCGGGCGATCCGGCCGATGAGCCGCTGCACCCCGGCGATCTGGGCGGCGACTTCGGACTCGGGGCGCGCCTCGCCGGGGGCGACGCCCTCGGGGGTGATGCGCGGTTCGGCGGCGTGGGCGGCGTTGGCGCGCACGACGCGTTCGGCGACGGCGCGCCAGTGGTCGACCTCGACGGCCCCGGCGAAGTCCAGCGCCAGCGAGCGGCGCAGTTGCAGGGCGAACTCCCAGACGGGGCTGACCATCTCGGCGCGCAACAGGCGCTCCAGGGTCCGCTGCCAGTCTGCGCGGGTGTCGATGCCCCACCACTCCTGTAGCCGGTTGCGCTCCCGCTGGTAGCCGCCGCCGTGGTAGCCGACGGCGTTCCAGAACTCCCCGTTGTTGACGAACAGCAGGGCCCCGCAGGCCAGTCCGTGCGCCACCGGTCCGTGCAGCGGGCCGCCGACGTGCAGGGCGCGCAGCCGTCCCCTGAGCCGGAAGCCGTCCTCGGGCGGCAGGGCGTGGCGCAGCCACTGGGCGCGGTGGCCGGGTGTGGTGGGGAAGTACGCCTCGCACGGGGAGCCGGGGTTGATCACGATCCAGGGCGGGTCGTGCTCCTTCCACTGCCGGGCGAACCAACCGAGGGAGCCGGAGGTGTAGACGGGGTCCTGGGTCGGCACCGGCAACATGCCCTCGGTGACGAGGGCGAGGCACTGGGCGCCGACCTGGGGCGAGAAGTGCGGCAGCAGCTTCATGCGGTCGGGGTGGGCGTCGACGAAGGCGCGGGACTCGGCCGCGTACAGCCAGTTGCGGCCGAGCACGTCGAAGTAGCCGGGCCAGTCGCCGCGCGTCTTCGCCTCGTACAGCTCGCGCTCGATGTGGCTGGGGGCCTGCCAGGAGGGTGCGGCGGCCGGCTCCGGACCGACGCTGCCGGATGGCGGCGGGCCGCCGAAGCCGGATGCGCCGCCGGACGCACCGCCGGGGCCCGGGCCGGTGGTCAGCCCCTCACCGTTGCCCATCTCCATTCCCATGCCCGTCCCCATGGGACCGACTCTACCGAGCGGGTGTTCGGAGCCGGACGCGGCGGTGGGCCGGTCGAACGGTGCGCGGGGCGCGGCCGGGTGACGGCGGGGCCCGGCCGTCGTGTCGGCGGCCGCCCGGCGCGAGACGTCGGTACGAGTGACGGGTGCGCGACCGGGCGTCCGCGGACGAGGAGTCGGCACAGCCGGAACGACCGGCAGCAGCACGTGAACAAGGAGGGACCCGTTCGTGCCCGTACCGTCCACGATCGACCATCGAGCCACCGGCTACAGCCTGCCGCACGCCTACTGGATGGCGCGGGCCGCGGAGTTGGCGTACCAGCCGCCGGACCAGGTCCGTCGACAGGCGCAGGAGTGGGGATTCGACCGGGTGCGCCACCACGAGTCGCTGTTCGAACCGCCGTTCGCGCTGGACGACACCCAGGCGTACACGATGGCCAGCGACCGGATGATCGTGACGGCGTTCCGCGGGACGGAGCCCGTGCAGATCCGGGACTGGCTGTCGGACGCCAACACCCCGCCGTGGCCGGGGCCGGCGATGACCGGCTACGTGCACTACGGCTTCGGCGCGGCGCTGGACTCGGTGTACCCGGAGGTCAGGGATGCCATCGCGGAGTTCCGGGACGGCGAGCAGACGGTGTGGTTCACCGGGCACAGCCTGGGCGGCGCACTGGCGATGCTCGCGAGCTGCCAGCTCTATCTGGAGAAGCCCAAGGTGCGCGCGGACGGGGTGTACACCTTCGGGCAGCCGCGGACGTGCGACCGGATCCTCGCGGCGGCGGCCAACCAGGGCTTCAAGGACCGCTTCTACCGGTTCGTGAACAACAACGACATCGTGCCGCAGCTACCGCCCGAGCCGGCGTACACCCACGTCGACGCGGTGCGCTACTTCGACGCTAAGGGGAAGCTGCACACGGCGACGCCGCTGCTGCCGGGGCTGGTCGACCGGGCGCGGGGGCTGACGGCGGACGCGTTCGCACCGGCGAGCGACGGGGTGCGGGACCACTTCATCACCAACTACATCGCGGTGCTGGAGAAGAACCTGGACTGACCGGGCAGATGGGTTCGAGGGGCCGCCCGGTGCGTCGGGCGGCCCTCTCGTTGTGCAGGTGTACGGTTCACGGGCGTACGACTCGCAGGCGTACGGCTCACGGGCGTACGGCTCAGGCGCGCGCGACGTAACCGCGCGCTCACAGCGCCCGCAGGCGCTCCTGCGCCGCCGTGAGGTCCGCGGGCGCGGGCCGGTTGTGCGGCAGCTTCGCCAGGACCGCGGCCATGCCGCAGGTGTTGGTGAGCGCGGAGAACACCAGCCCGCCCGCGACGCCCGCCGCGAGCAGCAGCCAGGCCGGGTGCACCAGGGCGCCGAGCCCGACCCCGGTCAGCACCAGCGTGCCGGCGGTCAGCCGGACCTGGCGGTCCATGGCCCAGGCGCGGCGGGGCACCGCGCAGACGGTCCCGGCCTCGGCCCCGGCGACGGACTGCGGGTGCTCCAGCGCCAGCCCGCGGTCCGCCCACGCCGACGTGCCGCCGACGAGGGTCGCGGCGCGCACCCCGTGCCGGGCCAGCGCCGCACACGCCCGCTCCGAGCGCGCGCCGGACGCGCACACCATCAGCAGCGGCCGCCGCCCGGCGGCCCCGGTCAGCTCGGGCAGCGCCCGACGGAGCTGGTCGAGGGGGACGTTGACGGCGCCGGGCAGGTGACCGGCCGCGTACTCACCGGGCGTGCGGACGTCGACGACGGCCAGCTCGGACAGCCGGGCGTACGCCCCGTCGACGTCGAGGCGCGCGCCGATGCCGGCGTCGGCGTTCGTGTTCGCGGTCGTGTTCGTGCCCGGGGTCGTGTTCGCGTTCGCGTTCGTGCTCATCTCTTCTGCTGCCTTTCTGTTGCGGTACGGCGCCGACCTCGGTGTTCGCGGTCGGGTGCCGAATCGGGGTAAATTACCCCCAGGGGTATCTGGACGCATCCAGGGGTCTCAGGGGGATCGATCGAGGAGGGTCGTTCGTGGAGCTGGACATGGCCGCGGCCGAACTGAAGGCCGTGCTGAACCGCCTGCGCCGGGCGCAGGGGCAGATCTCCGGAGTCATCCGCATGATCGAGGAGGGGCGCGACTGCGAGGACGTCGTGACCCAGCTCGCCGCGGCTTCGCGCGCCCTGGACCGGGCGGGGTTCGCCATCATCGCCACCGGTCTCCAGCAGTGCATGACCGACATCGAGTCGGGTGCGAAGCGCGAGGAGGACCCGGAGAAGATGCGGGCGCGGCTGGAGAAGCTCTTCCTTTCGCTGGCGTGACGCCCTGGAGCCGCCGCCCCGCCGCCCCGGCGTGACGCGCCGGGGCGGCGGCCCGGCCTGGAGCACGGGGCGCCGTACGACGCCCGCGCCGCTCATCACGAGCCCCACCACACCGCGTCCACGAGCATCACGGCCGCCACCGCCGCCAGCCCCCACGCGAAAACCGTCCGCAGGGTCCCAGCGTCGACCTTCCCGGCGAGCCGCTTCCCGTCCCACGCGCCCAGCACCGCGGCGCCCGCGAACGGCGCGATCAGCCCCCAGTCCAGCCCTTCGGCCGTCCCGGAGCGGGTGGCGAGCGCGGCGAGCGCGTTCACGCTGATCACCAGCAGGCTGGTGCCGACGGCGGCCCGCATGCGCAGCCCGAGCGTGCCGGTCAGGGTCGGTACGACGAGGAAGCCGCCGCCCACGCCCAGCACGCCGGTCACCGCGCCGAGCCCGGCGCCCGCGCCGGCCGCGGCACCGGGCCGCCCCGGCCGTGCCCCTCCGGTGTCGTCGTCGGCCTTCGCCGGCCGCAGCATCCGGACCGCCACCACCGCGGCGATCACGGCGAACGCCCCGGTCAGCACGGCCTCCGGCAGCCGCCCGGCGAGCGCGCCGCCGAGCGCCGCGGGCACGAGTCCCGCCGCCGCGAAGAGGCCGCCGGTGCGCCAGCGCACGTTCCCCTCGCGGGCGTGCGAGACGAGCGCGGTCGCGGAGGTGATCGCGACGATCACCAGGCTCGCGGTGGTGGCCGCGGCCGGGCTGAAGCCGAGCAGATAGATCAGCGCGGGGACGGCGAGGACGCTGCCGCCGCCCCCGAGGCCGCCCAGCGCGAGCCCGACGACGGCCCCGGCGAGCAGCGCGAGTATGAGCGCGGTCATGCCGTCGCTTCACCGGCGACGGCGACGGCGTCTGCGCCTGCGCCTGCGTCTGCGCCAGTACCTGCGCCAGTGCCAGTGCCGGACGCCTCGCTAGCCGCCCCACCGGACGCCCCGTCGAACGCCCCACCAGCCGCCTCGCCAGCCGCCTCGCTGAACGCCAGCCCCGCCGCCTGCGCCGCCAGGAAGCCGTCGTCAACGGCGACGACCTCGCGCCCCGCGGCGTCCAGCAGGGACGCGGCGATCGCGGCCCGCATCCCGCCCGCGCAGTGCACCCACACCACGCCATCGGGCACCTCGCCCAGCCGGGACCGCAGCTCGTGCACGGGTATGTGGACGGAGCCGGTGAGCCACCCTTGCGCGGACCGCTCGGAGTCCCGCCGTACGTCCACCACGACGACCTCGTCCTGCGTCGCGTCCGCGAGCTCCGCGAAGGTCGCGCGCCGGAAGGAACGCGGCCGGTCGCCGTCGCGCAGCCAGCCGTCCACCGCGCCCGGCGCCCCCGCGCCCGGCCGGTCGATCCCGACCCGCACCAGCTCCCGCTGGGCGTCCGCGAGCTGCTGCGGCGACTCGGCGAGCAGCGTGATCGGCTTGCCCCACGGCACCAGCCAGGCCAGGTACGTGGCGAGCTGCCCGTCCGCCTCGAAGTTCACCGCGCCCGCGACGTGCCCCGCCGCGAACGCGACCCGATTGCGCAGGTCGACGACCCACTCGCCCTCCGCCAGCCGCGCCGCGATCGCGTCGGCGTCGGCGACGGCGGGCGGGGTCAGGTCGACGGGGCCCGGCCCGCGGGCGTTCAGCGGCCCCATGTGCATGTAGTACGCAGGGATGTCGTCGAGTCCGGCGAGCAGCTCGGCGACGAACGTGTCCACGTCCTTGACCAGCGCTTCGTTGCCGATGCGCTCAGCTCCGATGGTGCTGCCGCCGCCGACCGCGCCGTTCTGCGCGGAGGAACAGAAGCTGCCGAAGCCGTGCGTGGGCAGTACGGCGGTCTCGTCGGGCAGCTCGTCGGCGAGCCGGTGCGCGGACGCGTGCTGCGCCCGGGCGAGCCCTTCGGTGAGCCGGGGCTCGACGAGGTCGGGCCGCCCGACGGTGCCGATGAGCAGCGAGCCGCCGGTGAACGCGGCGACGGGCCCGCCTGCCTCCTCCAGCACGTACGCGGTGTGGTGCGGGGTGTGCCCCGGGGTGGCGACGGCGCGCAGCACGAGGTCGACGTCGACGTCGAAGCGGTCCCCGTCGGCGACGGGCGTGCGCTCGTACGCGACGCGGGCGCCGGCCGGCACGAGGTAGTCGGCACCGGTGACGCGGGCGAGTTCAAGCCCCCCGGTCACGTAGTCGTTGTGGACGTGCGTCTCGACGACGTGCGTGATGCGCACGGAGCGCCGGGCGGCGGCCGCCAGCACGTGGTCGACGTCTCGGGGCGGGTCGACGACGACGGCGGTACGGGCGCCGCCGGCGAGGTAGCTGCGATTGCCGAGACCCGGCACCTCAACGGTGTCGATGAAGAACACTGCCCTGATCCTTTCCCTGCCGGTTTACCCCCCGGGGTATATGTGGACCGTACCAAATTACCCCCGGGGGTATACAAGCCCCCAGCAAAACACCTGTTCAGAGCAGGTGTGCAGGACTCAGGGTGGGCTCAGATGCGGGTTTCCGCGCCGCCGCGGCGCACGCCCGTGACAAGGCTGGAAACGAACGGCAGCGTGACGGCTCCGTCGGCGCTCGCGTACGGCGCAAGCAGCCCCCGCACGACCTCCCCGACGCGCGCCAGCCCGTCCGGCCGCGCCTCGGCGACGGCCTGCCCCCAGGGCGTCGCGGCGAGGCACCCCGGCACGTACTCGCTCAGCGCCGGCAGGTGGACCTCCGCGACGACCTCGCGCGCGACCACGTCGCCCAGCCCGTACGCCCGGAACAGCCCGGTCAGCTCGGCGGCGGAACACCCGAAGGCGGAGCCGCACCAATCCCCCAGCTCCACCCCGCCGACCTGCTCGTACGCCTGCTGCTGCGCGGCGAAGAACGGTGACCTGACCGCCTCGACCCAGGTGGTGACGGCCACCCGCCCACCGGGCCGCAGCACCCGGACGAACTCGGCGACGGCGGCGCCCCGGTCCGGGAAGAACTGCATCCCCTGCTGGCACAGGACGACGTCGAACGCGCCCGCCGCGTACGGCAGGTCCCCCGCCTCCGCCTCCTGCCACTCGACGACGACCCCGTCGTCGGCGGCGCGCGCGGCGGCGGTCCGCAGCATCCCCGGCACGATGTCCACCCCGACGACGCGGCTCCCGCCGCCGGCCATCCGCACGGCTGCGCCCCGCGCCACGAACCCCGTGCCGCAGGCCACGTCGATCAGCGCGAGCCCGGGCCGCAGCCCGGCGACGTCCAACAGGGCCTCGACGAAGGGCTCCATGACCGGCGCGACGTACTGCTCGTACCGGTCGGGCCCGTCACCCTGCGTGAGCCGGAATCCTCGCGCGGCGCCCTCGCCCATACCTCGACCCTAGGTACGCGGGCCGCACCCCGCACGTCGGTACGTCGTGCGCCGTACGGGCGCTGCACGGGCGCCGTACGGGCTACGTACGCCGTACGGGCTACGTACGTCGTACGGGCAGCGTCGGCGCCGCCCCCGCCGGCATTGCGCCGGTGCTGTGCGGCCGTTGATCAGAAATTGACGTGCGCCCCGGACACTCCGCGGCATGATCTTCCGACCAAGACCCGTGCGTCTGACCGCGCGGATACGCACCGCCGCCGTCCTGGCAGTCGCCACCCTCGGCACCACCCTCGTCGCCACCACGGGAGCGGCACAGGCCACGGACACGGCCCGCCCCTCCGCCGCACAGCCCCGGCCCGCCGCGTCCCCCGACGCCGACCCGACGTTCCGGGTCATCGAGGACAAGAGCCTGCCCGTGCAGCGGGACAAGGCCCGCGCCTCGGTGGGCATCGCCTCCGCCCCCCGCTGCGACGGGGACGGCGCCAGCGGCCCCCGCGTCCAGCTCATGTACGTCCGCGGGGACCGGCAGCCCGACCGGTTCGACCAGTTCCGCGAGCAGTTCCAGGCCCACGCCGTCAACCTCAACAGCAAGTTCGTCGAGGCGTCCGAGCGGATGGGGGAGCGCCGCGAGGTCCGCTTCGTCCACGACGCGAACTGCCGCCCGACCATCACCCGGGTCGTCGTCCCCCAGGCCGCCATCGACGGCGACGGCGATCCCACCTGGCGCGCGGTGATGGCCCAGGGCCACACCAGCAACGACCGCAAGTACCTGATCTGGGCCGAGAACAACGTCTGCGGCCTCGGCTTCGGCTACAACGTCGACCAGCGCCCCGGGCAGGAGAACGCCAACAACACCAACTCGGCCTGGCCGATGATCGGCATGGGGCCGCGCGGCTGCTTCAGCGACCCCAACGTCGACGTGCACGAACTCCTCCACACCATGGGCGCCGTCCAGCCGAACGCGCCCAAGTCGACCGGGAACGGCGCCCACTGCTACGTCCAGGGCGACCTGATGTGCTACGACGACGGCAACATCCCCAACCCGCCGGGCCGGCTGGTCCCCTGCGACTTCCCGGAGCGGGCCGTCATCGACTGCAACCGCAACATGTACTTCAACCCGAAGCCCCAGCCGGGCAGCTACCTCGACCGCAACTGGAACATCGCCAACAGCCGCTTCCTGATCCGCGGCGGCGGCTCCACCACCCCGGTGCCGGCCAAGGCGCAGTTGCGCAGCGCGGTCGGCGGCTGGGCAGCCGACGTCGACATGGCGAGCACCGCCAACGGCACCAAGGTCAAGGCCGAGATGAGCAGCGCGCACCAGGCCCAGCGCTGGAACCTGGACCGCCTGACCGACGGGCGCTACCGCATCGCGTCGGCCCTCGACACGGGCAAGGTCCTGGACTCCAACACCGACCGCTCCCGGGTGGTGGACGGCACCAGCCACTTCGCCCAGATCTGGAGCTCGGGCAACGGCGAGAACCAGAAGTGGACGCTGCGGCAGGTCGCCGGCGGCCGGTACGAGGTCGTCGGCAACGACGGCGGCTGTCTGACCGCGTCCCGGTACGGCGCCGCGCTCGGCGTCTGGTCCTGCGACAACAGCGACAGCCAGCGGTGGACGTTGGCGCCCTGACGTCAGGGCGCGCCGGTGGGCCGGGCGGCACCTGCCCGGCCCACCGCGACAACGTCGTAGTGTCGTGGTCATGAGCGCCACCACCGCTGCCATGATCGCCGCCGTCGTCGGGGTGCTCGGCACCCTCTTCGCCCCGTTGATCACGGTACGGGCCACGAGGCGCCAGCGGGCGGAGGACCTCCGCACCGAGGAGCGCCGGCGTCACTTCGACGACCGGCGCACCGCGTACACCGCGATGAACCGCGCCTCCCGCCACTTCCACACCATGCTGAAGGACGCCCTGCACCGCCTGCGGGACGGCGTGTACACCGACGAGGACCGCCTCCAGGTCGAAGAGGCCCGCCGCGAGTACCGGGACCGCTACGCCGAGGCCCAGATGATCGTCCCCGAGGCGGTCCTCGACGCCTCCCGCGAGGTGAACGCCGTCCTCGCCGGAGCCGACGCCGTCATCAAGCGGATCGACCGCGGCCTGGCCCGGGAGGGCGAGGACGCACCCCGCGCACTGACCGACCTGAAGGCCGCGGAACCCAAGCTCACCGCGATGCGCCGGATCATGCGCGAGGACCTGGGCACGCTCGACTGACCTGCGCCTAGACGCGGTTCACCGACGGCTGCGCCCCGGCGCCCGGGTGAAGACGTGCGAGCGGCCGACCGCGACGAAGCCCCGGCGGGCGTACCACTGCCGCGGCCAGTCGTCGGGGTCGGCGAGCAGGAAGACGAGCCCGCAGCCCGCGGCGTGCTGGAGCGCGGTCGCGAGCACGATGTCGGCGTAGCCGCGCCGGACGTGGGTGTCGGCGGTGACGACGTCCTCGATCTGCGCGATCCCCCGGGCCGCGTCGAGATAGAGGTCGGCCCAGGACCCGACGACACCCTCCGCGTCCCGCACGGCGAGGAACCGCACCTCGTCCGCCCCGCGCAGCCGTGCCGCCCTCCGGTCCGCGAACTGCTGGACCACCTGCTCATCGGCCCGCGGCATCCACACCCTGACCTGCCGCACCACCGCGTCCCGCAACTCCCCGAGCCGAACCGTCCGCGCCGGCTCTGCCGGCCGGCCGACGGTGCCGGCGTACGTCATGACCAGCTCCGTCTCGTGCCCGTACCCCGCCGCGGCGAGCACCGACGCGCACCCGTCCCCGACGGCATCGTCCAAAACGGTGATCCGCCGGTGCTTCAGGTGCCCGAGGACGCTGTCGGCCAACGCTGGCAGTCCATCGGGGTCCGGTGCCCCGTCGACCACGAGCTGGTTGTTCTCGTACGACGCGGCGTACCGCGGATCCAATACCGCCACCCCACCGGGCACCTCCTCCACCACCGCGGCCTGCCGCCGCGCGAAGGCGGCACGGAAGTCGGCTATGTGCTGGAGCACTTCGACTGACATGCGGGCAGTTTACGTACCGCCGCGCCCGCGCAGGAGCGCCAGAATCCCAGCAGCGCCGAGACCGTCTCGGCGGGCCGGTGCACGTTCGGCGAATGCCCGCCGCCTTCGATCCTGACGAACGCGGCCCCCAATTCACGGGCCATCTTCTCGACCCCTTCAGGAACCCAAGTCTCGTCGGGCGTCCCGGACAACACGCACGTCGGCAGCGAAAGGCCCGCGAGCCGGTCCGTGTCGTCGGTCTCGTTCAGCATCTGCTCCGCTGCCGCGGCCAATTGCCCCGGAACATTGCTCAACCACCGCCGTTCCAGGAATTCCACCACGTCGGCGGGGGTGTCGACGTCGTCGTTCCGCACGAAGGGCCACATGTCGGCGAGCGCCATCGAGTCGACGACGGACAGCAGCAGCCGCAGACGTTCCTGCTGGCCCTCCGAGACGCCCGCCGGACCGAAGTTCATCAGCGTCACGGACGCCCAGAGCTCCGGGTCCCCCGCCGTGTCGAGCACGGCCGCCCGAACGAGGCTCCCCCCGTACGAATGCCCGACGAGGTGCACCGGCCCGGCGCCGATCGCCCCGACGACGGCCACGAGGTCCTCCACCAGGTCCTGCTGCGCGTACGAGGGCTCCACCGAGCCGCCGTCCCCCGTCTCGTACTGCCCCCGGCCGTCGACCGCCAGGACGCGCACGCCCCCCTCGCTCAGCCCGGACAGCAGCGGCAGGAAGTCCTCCTTGCTCCCCATGAACCCGGGCACGAGCAGGGCCGTCGGTCCCACTCCCCCCTCGGCCGAACCGCCGAGGGCCGGAACGTCCAGCGCCGCGAAGACCCCCCGCTCCGTCCGCAGCCGAACGGCGCGCGCGTGCTCCGGACCCTCCAGGCTCAACAACTGACTCATGGGCGGCCATGATAGGCGCGCACCCAACTCCCCTGCCTCCAGCCCTGGTTGCCTCACCCCTCGGGCTGCGCCCCGCCCCCACCCCGCGGCGCCGGCACCCGCACGCTCCGATCGTCCCGGTGCCACCCTCCGATGCGCCCGATCAGCTTCCAGATCCCCTTCTCCTCGTTCCGCACGACCTGCCGCCGCGACTCCCAGGAGAGGACGTCCTGCCCGTAGGCACTGCGGGCCAGCGAATTCACGTCCTCTTCGACGCCCCGCAGATGCTTCCCGAGCCGCTGAATGCCGTCATTGCTGTCCCGTAAATACAGATAAGCGATGAGCACGACGGTCCCGACGATCACCAACCGCCCATACCCGAGATTGCTCCCCAACGTCGCCGCGATGGCTGTTGCCGCCCCGGCATACCCCGCCAACTGCTGCCGCGCCGAGATCCGCTGCACGACCTCGGACCGAAGGGACTCGTACTCCCTCATCCGCAGCTCAATGACCTTGCCGATTTTCTCGCGCTCGCTGTCGGGCTCACATTCGGACTCGTTCACGGCATCCCCCTTCGCGACGTTTCCGCCGAGATGATGCCCTCCGCCCCCGTCCCCGACACGTCGGGACGCAGCGCCCCGGCACGCGCCCCGGGCGGGCCGTAGTACTCCTGGGGGCACAAGGACAGGTTCGTTCTCGCTTGGAGTCGTCGATGGCCGTTCGCCGTGTCGTACCCAACATCCGGTCGGAGGCCGCACAGGAGAGCCGGGAGTTCTACGGCCTCCTGGGCTTCGAGGAGGTCATGAACCACGGCTGGATCATGACGCTCGCCTCCCCCACCGCCCCAACAGCCCAAATCAGCATCATGACCGACGACAAGACAGCCCCCGTCACCCCCGACATGAGCATCGAGGTCGACGACGTGGACGCGGCCTACGCGACCATGCGGAAGAACGGTGCGGAGATCGTCCACCCCTTGCAGGACGAGTCGTGGGGCGTACGACGGTTCTTCGTCCGCGACCCCAGCGGCCGGGTGGTCAACGTCCTGGGCCACCGCTGACGACCCCTCCACACCGCCCCGCCGTCCCCGCTCAGCCGAGGTACGGTCGCTCCCGCCCCTCCAGGAAGTGCCCGATCCTCAACCGCTGCGTGGAGTGCATCGGCAGTTCGTCCAACTCCTCCGGCGGAACGAACCGCAACTCGGTGGACTCCTGCGAGATTTCGAGCCGTCCTCCGACGATCCGCGCCGTGAAGCACACGTTGCACTGCCGACGGACCTCGCCGTCCGAATAGGCGATGATGTGCTTCGGATCGGTGTAGGTGCCGACCAGCCCCGTGATCTCCACCTCCAGACCGGTCTCCTCCCGCACCTCCCGTACAGCCGTCCCCGGCAGCGAGTCGGCGAGATCCATTCCACCACCGGGCAGCGCCCACAGATCGCTGTCCCGCCGTCGCTGGAGCAGGATGCGCCCCCACTCGTCGGTGACCACCGCCGATGCCGCCACGACCATGCTGTTCGGCTCGGGCGCCGTCGGATCGTCGTAGTACTCGGTCCGCGCCACGCTCACCCCTCCTCGTGGTCCACGGGTACCGCCGTCGCCCACACGGCGTCGAAGCTCTCCGCGTAGGTGTCGAACAATCCCCCGCCCTCGCTGCGGCGAAGATGCCACAACGGCGCACCGTACGCGTTGACGCCCCGCCCCCCGCAGGCGGCAGCACACAATCCATCTAACGCCTGGGCCCTGGTCCTCATCCGCAACGGCGCCGGACTCGCCACCGTCCGACAGGCCGGACCACGACGCTTCTGAGGTGCCGGCGACGGACCCAACGATGATGGCGGTGCGGCAGGCCCCCCATGGCCGTCTGATCCGCTCCCCGAAACCTCCTGGGGCGGTTGCCGTCAAACACTGCCGTCAACGCAAAAACCAGAGGCCCTGTCGATCTCTCGACAGGGCCTCTGGCCTGCTGTGCACTCGGCAGGATTCGAACCTGCAACCTTCTGATCCGTAGGATCGGGCAGCCCGTGCCCAGGACCGCCGACGACTGCGAACGCCGCGTGTCCACGTGGGCAGTCATGGGTGTCTGTGTGCCGTCGTTGCTGTCACGGTTGCTGTCAACCGACTCCGACCGCTGCCGCGCATTCGCGACGCCCCAGCCAGAAACGAAGACGTGAGCGTGGCTGGAGCGATCGGTGAGACGCGTGTGCACGGCCGAGTCCGCACGCGTGATCACGGCATCACACCTGACTCAATCAGAGACGAGTCACCGGCCTACTAGCCAGACGTGCGTAAGCGTGATCTTGCGGCACAGCTCCAGTCAGGGCCATCGATCGAAACCCACCTATTTCTGGAACTCGCACTCTCTGGCAGGTAACCTACGCTTCACTGACGGAACTTGACGGGGCGGCAGGAAGTACTCGTGGCAACGGCACACTATTTGGACCTTGCAGCTCTCCGCTTGTTCAACATAGAAAGCCGTAGCGAGCTTCCAGATATTATCAATTTCCGCGATATTAGCTTTTCGTGGGGGCGAGGGTACCGCGACGAGATGCTGGAGCACATTTCCAGAACTCACTGCGGCCCCAACAAAGTAGAAATCATAGAGCACCCTAAAGATCCCATCTCAGTACGCCCACTCGCCCGGTTCGACATAAAAGACCGCTTAACATACGAAGCCATAGTCGCAGAAATTGCTTCGACTGTGGATAGCCTCATACCCGAGAACGTGTTCAGCTACAGAGTCAACCGCAACCAAATTCACTCAGTAAGCGATTGGCTTGAGTGGCGAAATCAGGCGCGCAAGATTCTAGAGCAAGACCCTCAAATCGCCATGGCAAGAACCGACATCGCCTCTTTCTACGAGAATATCGATATCGGAATTCTTAACGCAGATCTAGCACAAGTCGGGATCAACGACCCGTTGATCAGTCAGCTGCACTCCTTCCTTTACAGGTTCCAGCAGCAATCACACGCCTGGGGGCTTCCCCAGGGGTCAAGTGCATCGGGCGCCCTGTCCAACATCTACCTGATTCCTTACGACGAACAAATAAGGAAATTCGGAGTAAGGCATGTACGGTACTCGGACGACACCTATATATTCGGTCAAAGCTGGGAGCAATTGCGATCAGCGCTAACTGGAGCCAACCAGGCACTGCGCGCAAGGCGCCTAGTTTGCGCGATGAGATTTCTTACTTTTATTACCGCGGAGCACCGCATGCGAAGGAGCTTCTAAACGACCTATTCCACAGCGCTACACGCATGGGACCAGCAGGAGAGCGCGATATCAAGTTTTCCCTTACACGGTTCCGCAGAAGAAGAGATGACACGGCCGTGCACTGGGCCCTAGATAACCTTAAAGAACTGCATCATCTTTCAGATCAAATCCTTCGATACGTAGATAGCCTACACGGCTATCGAGAGGACTTGAAAAACACTCTCGAATCAACGGTGCTGGATTTCAACCTAACCGATTACCCCTATCTTGAAAGGAACATACTCCACTCGGCGCTACGCAAAGAGATCCAATCTCCCCTACTGAAAGATTACGCATGGCATGTGCTACGCGATAGAAACCGCTCAAACTACCCGCGCGAGTTTGCAGCCCGGTACATAGGGCGATTCTCTGGGATGGCAGATGGCCCCCTCTTGCGCATGCAGTACGAAGCAGAAGGTAGTGAGCCTGTACAGCGAGCGATACTTATAGCGCTGCACGAATGCCGATATGTTGAGCCATCACTCCTTCGTTCGCTGTCAAACTCCACTTCCGACCTTCGATGGGTTGCAAACTACCTTATTCGAAATCCCCCTGTCGTACCGCTTCCACGCTAAGGAACTAAGAGATCGTGCTGAGGATTATCACATACTTGACATCGTGCACGGCGCTGCTGGCGCTAGCATTCTCTTTTCCAAACACCACAGTCGGCGATATCTCGATCGGAGGATTCTTGGCCCTGATTGCCCCTGCAGCGGTCACCATTATCGGAGAAATGGCGACCATTCGCATGAGGTGGTACTCGATCCGCCACAGAAATAAGCCAGTGCGCATATCTGCAGCTTATCTTTTCCGAATTAAACTCGATGGAAAATACCTACTAGTTAAGGGGGCCCGGTTTCCTCACTATCAACCCGCTGGAGGAGTATTCAAGGTCTCACCAAAAGGTCAATCATTTCTAGCAAGCATAGGCGCCCAGGACGACGACTTGATCCCCATAGACCAAACGAGTGCGGCCGACATCAGGATCCGCATAAAAGGAGCGAGCATTTCAAAATTCTATAACTGGTTCGAGAGTCGAAGCGGCAGAGAAGACGCCCCCTGGCGAGAGTTCCACGAGGAGCTAATATCTACCGCCATTCTTCCTTCGGGATCATTTCCATACATCTTCCATGAGTACCAAGGCCGCGTCGTGGATAGCATTCGCTTCAGCCAATACGCAAATTCACACGAAATAATAATAGCGGACATCTATGAACTTCTACCAACTTCGGAACAGGAGGATGCCTTGAGGTCTACATTTTCATCCCAGCGAGACAGATTTGGCTGGTTTTCCGAAGAAGAGATTAGGCGGCGCGGCACGCTTCCCGGAGCACCTAACGTCATGCCGATAGCCGAGCATTCCCAGAAGATCATCTAGGGAAGATTTAGATACTCGGCTATGGGCATTGACAGCGAAATATGCTCGTGGGGATCGGCCACGGGACAGCTATCAGCAGCCGTCCAAGTCCCCGTAGGATCGGCTCCATGATTCGTGCAGTGGTGTTTGACGTCGGGGAATGTCTCGTGGACGAGACGCGCGAGTACGGGACCTGGGCGGACTGGCTGGGTGTCCCCCGGCACACCTTCGCTGCGGTGTTCGGCGCGGTCATCGCGCAGGGGCGGGACTACCGGGAGACGTTCCAGGAGGTTCGCCCCGGCTTCGACCTGGACCAGGAGCGCGAGCGGCGGGCGGCTGCGGGGCAGCCCGAGTACTTCGGGGAAGAGGATCTGTACGACGACGTGCGGCCCGCGCTGGCGCAGCTCCGTGCGGACGAGCTCTGGCTCGGGATCGCGGGGAACCAGACCGTACGGGCCGGTGGGCTGCTGCGTGGGCTGTTCACCGGCGACGTGGATCTGATCGGCACCAGTGACGACTGGGGCGCGTCCAAGCCCGACAGCGCGTTCTTCGAACGGGTCGCCTCGGTCGTCCCCTTCGACGTCTCGGAGATCCTGTACGTCGGGGACCGGGTCGACAACGACATCCGGCCCGCCGTCGCAACCGGCATGCCCACCGCGCTCATCCGCCGCGGGCCATGGGCCACCATCCAGTGGAACACCCCCGACGCAGAGACGCTGCCGACCCTGCGGATCAGCAGCCTCCTCGAACTCCCGGAGCGGATCGCCAAGCTCAACGCATCAGCCTGCTGAGCGCGCACTTCGAGCAGGACATGCAGGTCGCACAGCCCCGCCGCCTCACGCAGGTACCGCGCCGAACGAAGATGAGCCCGCTCTCCCCCGCCGTAGCCTTGCTCCCCATGGAGCTGACTCGATGGGCCTATGCGCTCTCCGAATCCCTGCTGTCCGCGCCGCTCCCGCGCCGTTGGGCCCACTCCCTCGGTGTGGCCGAGCGGGCCCGCTCACTCGCTCCGATACTCGGTGCCGACGCCGAACTGCTCGAAGCCTCAGCCGTCCTCCACGACATCGGCTACGCACCGTCCATCGCCACCACGGGCTTCCACCCGCTCGACGGAGCCCGGTTCCTCCGGCACACGGAGCACGCCGACGAACGCGTCGTCAGCCTTGTCGCGCACCACTCCTGCGCAGTCCTGGAGGCTGAAGAACGGGGCCTCCAGCACGACCTGGAGACCGAGTTCGCGCAGGAGCGGCTCGAGTTGCGGGACGCCCTGACCTTCTGCGACATGACGACGACGCCGTATGGTCAGCTCACGACACCGACCGCCCGGCTGGCGGAGATCGTCCAGCGGTACGGTCCGGACACCCTCGTCGGCCGCTTCATCCAGCGGGCCACGCCGGAGATGCATTCCGCGGTGCATCGCGTCGAACGCCGTCTGGCCGAGTCCGCACCGGGCGGTCAGCCGATGTAGGGGGCTCGCCTTGACGCGTCCAGACCGTGCTGGATGCGGAGCCTCATGGACGGGTGGATGTCGAGTTCGTCCAGGCCGGCGGGATCGACCCAACGGACCTCTTTGGACTCGCTGCTGGTTCGCAGGGACCCTCGCACCAGGTGGGCACGGAAACAGATCGAGAACTGCTGCCGGACCTCGCCGTCGTCGTACGCGATCACGTGCTCGGGGTCGGAGTACAGACCCACGATGCCGTCCACCTCGACCCGGATGCCGGTCTCCTCCTCCACCTCGCGCACCGCCGTGTCACCGATGCGCTCCCCGATGTCGTGGCCACCACCGGGCAGCGCCCACAGGTCGTTGTCGGTCCGATGGATGAGCAACAGCAACCCGGCGTCGTCCCTGACGACGACCGTGACGGAGGGGACGACGGAGTTCGCCTCCGGGGCGTCGGGATCGCGGAAGTGGTCGATCCGGCTCATGTCTGGAGTCCTCCCAGGTCAGTGGGCGAGGAGATGGGCCGTGCCGCCTCCCAAACCCGCTCGATGCTCTCGGCGTACGAGTCGAACATCCTGCCTCCGGAGACCCGTTGGAGGTGCAGGACCGGGGCCAGATAGGCCCCCATCCCGTAGAGGTGGCCATTGGCGAACATCTCGTCATCTGCCCGGTAGATGGAGTTGTACAGCGTCGTTGCGTGCAGTCTGAACTCCACGCCGGGCAGCCCGAAGAACGACCTGTAGTTGACCAGAGCGTTCTGAATCTTGCCGGCCAGAGCCGCGCCGATGCCTTCGTCCGCGCCACGAACCGCGACCGCGTCACTGCCAGGGCTGCCCAGCAGGAACCGGATCTGCACACCGGCAGCGGACTTCTCCCCGACCACCCGGTGAAACGCCGCGTCCTCCGTCAGCCAGAATCCGGAGTACACGAGCACGTCTATCCGTTCCCTCGCCTGCACCATGAGGTCGACGAACGCCGATACGGGCAGATCGGACCGACGCTCGTAGAACGCCACCAGTTCGGGGCTGTTGGCACGCGCCGCCCGCGTCTCTCTCAGCGCGGGCCAGAGGGCGTACGCACTCTCCCCCAGCACCTCCGCCGCCAACGCGGCCGTGGTCCGGCGCGGCGTCCGATTGAGGTTGACCCAACGCTCCACCGACTTGGGATCGATGCCAACCGTCTTCGCGAGTGTGGCGTACGTCCAACCTCCCGCCGCCAGCGCGGCTCGAAGTCTCTGATTCGGCACGGCTTCCCCCTTGGGCTCGGGACGGCTTCAGGGACGTTCTACCGGACACGAACGTCCCCAATTGGGGTTCGAAGGAGGTTCCCCCGTCCTGATGACGCGAGCCAAGATCTCCGCAACCTGCCGCCCGCTCACCGTCGGGCCTGGTCAACCCCGTTGAGGAGCCGCGCTATGCCGCTGCGTAAACCATCAAGTCGTCCTCGCCCCAAGACCACAACAGCCGCACCGAGGTGGGACGAATGACGCGCCCCGGTCTGCCAGAACGCGATGAAGACCGGGCCCGGATGACGCTGCGGGTGTCGCGGGACTCGGGCCGGACCTGGGGCCCGACCACGGTCGTGTGCTGCGTCGACCCCAAGGACCTGCCGACAGATCCCATGCGCTTCCCGCCCTGCCAGTGCGCACGCTGCCGCGGCACGAACGCCACGTCTACTGCGGGGGTGCTGGCGTGAGGGCTTCCGCGACCGATGCCGTGTGGTCGGCCCTGGCCCGGGCCCTGTTCGCGCGCCAGGACCTGACGTCCGACTGGGTGCCCAGCTTCGCCGCCGTACCGCGCTCCGCGTTCCTGCCGGACATCATCTGGCCGTACGACCCCGGCCGCGGTGACCACGTCCGTGTCTCCCGGTTCAAGGAACCCGGGCGCCTGGTCCACGTACGCGCACTGTGACGTCCCCATCGTCACCCAGTGGGACGAGAACAGCGACGCCCACACACCACTGACCGAACCCACCAGCTCGTCGTCCATGCCCAGCATCACCCTGTCGATGCTGCGGGACCTGGACGTGGGCGCCGGCTCGCGCGTGCTGGAGATCGGCACCGGGACCGGGTGGTCGACCGCACTCCTCGCCCACCGCCTCGGCCGACGCAACGTGGTCAGCATGGAAGTGGACGCCCCCATCGCGGCCCGGGCCCGGGTCGTCCTGCGGCGCTTCGGGCTGCCCGTGACCGTCGTCGGCGCGGACGGGCTCCTCGGGCACGCGGCCGGTGCTCCGTACGACCGAATCATCGCGACCTGCGGGGTCCGGACGATTCCGTACGCGTGGGTGGAACAGTCCCGCCCCGGCGGGCTGATCCTGGTCCCCTGGGGCACCCACTACGCACCCATGGACGTGAACGTCCTCCTCACCGTCGCAGACGAAGGCCGCTCGGCGTCCGGGCGCTTCCTCGGGCCGGTGGAGTTCACCAAGCTCCGCGCCCACCGCCTCACCTGGCCGAACCACGCGGACTACCTGGCCACGTACAGCTTCGGCAGCGCGGCAAAATCCCTGACCTCGGTCACCGCCACCGACCTCGGCGCCGGGCGGTTCGAGCCCTCCCACCTCGCCGTCGGCACCCGCGTCCCCTACTGCGTCCACGCCCCCGCACCCTCCCGCGGTGGAGTCCAGCCCGTCTGGTTCTACGGCCTCACGGACACGTCCTGGGCCGTGGTCCTCTTCCGCAACGGCGCCGGACTCGCCACCGTCCGACAGGCCGGACCACGACGCCTCTGGGACGAGGTCGAAGAGGCCCTGCGCTGGTGGCGAGACGCGCGACGTCCCGGCTTCGAACGGTTCGGGCTCACCGTCACGGCGGAAGGGCAAACCGTCTGGCTCGACGACCCGTCGCAGCCGTGCCAACGCCGGGCATGAGGCGCGGAGAGCGGAGAGGTGACAAAGGAAGAGGCCCCGGATCTCTCCGGGGCCTCTTCCTCGCTGTGCACTCGGCAGGATTCGAACCTGCAACCTTCTGATCCGTAGTCAGATGCTCTATCCGTTAAGCTACGAGTGCTTGTGCTTCCCGGGCTTTTCCTCCCGGTCGGCGTCGCGAGAACAACATTACATGACCTGCGCCGTCAGGCGAAATCCATTCGTCATACCGGGGCTGACCTGGGGAAAACCCGTCCAGAGGGGCTCAGCGGGGTCCGGTCCGGAAGGCCCGCGCAGGGGTGGGTGACCGGCGCCACACACAGCTCTCGCCGGGGCAAACGCGGGGGAAACACAAGAGCCCCGGGCCAGTGATGGCCGAGGGCTCTTGTGGTGAAGCGGAGGCGGAGGGATTTGAACCCTCGATGGGCGGTAAAACCCAAACCGCATTAGCAGTGCGGCGCCATAGACCGGACTAGGCGACGCCTCCAGCACCCCCGCGCAAGCGCGAGTGGTGTGCAGATGATGACACAGCCACGCGCGGTGTCACCAATCGCTGACCACGGTACTAGGCGGGCCCGGCCGACGGCAAAGCACATCCGAGGCACATCCGGGGACGTCCAGATGCCTTCACGGTGCGTCCGCAGGGCGTACACACCCGTCGGGCCGGGGAGCGGCGCGGACGGAGTGCGCAACGGACGGGCGCGGGGCGCGTTAGACGCGGTGGGGCCGCGTGGCCCCGAGCTCGGCCCCGGCCGGACGTCGTGCGTGTGCGGCGTCCTCGAACCGCGTACGACGCCCTCACCCGCGCGGGGTGTGCACAGCGGCACCCGCGTGCCGGAGGGGGCGTCACGAAGAACAAACAGGAGCGTTCATGCTGCGCCGCATCGTCCTCATCGCCTCCGCGTCCGCCGCCGTCCTCAGCGGCACGGCACTCGCCGGGCCCGCCAGTGCCGCGTCCGGGCTGCCCGTGCCGTTGCCCGTACCGGTGCCGGCGCCGTTGTCGTCGCTGCTCGGGGAGGAGCAGCCGAAGGACCGGTTGACGGTCGTCGTGTCGGAGACGGGGAACCCGCGGACCGACGGGCGGTACGAGTTGGACTGCAGCCCCGCGGGGGCGAAGGGCGCCCTCGGGATGCCGGGCGGGTCGCACCCCGCCGCGGCCGGGGCGTGTGCGCGGCTGGACGAGATGGCGCGGGAGGGGGAGAACCCGTTCGCGCCCGTGCCGCGGGACGCGCTCTGCACCCAGCAGGCCGGTGGGCCGGCCACCGCGCGGGTCACCGGGACCTGGCAGGGGCAGCGGGTGGACTCGACCTTCACCCGGCAGAACGGATGTGAGATCTCCCGCTGGAACCTCATGCGGCCCATCCTTCCGAGTGCCGGCGCATAGTGGCTCACCGGGCAGCTCACAGGGGTCGCGTACGCCGTACGGTCACGAGAAATGCACCGCACGCGCACACAACCCGGATGAGAGCTGCCCCTCTTCCCCCGCACCCGTCCGGCCGCTGCCTTTAGACTCCCTCCCAGTGACAGGCTGAAGGGCAGCAGGGAGGAACCGTCGTCGTGAGCAGCAGGCCATCCCGAGGCGCTGCTCGCCTCGCAGCCATACTCGACGCGCTCCCCGACGGGCTCGTGCTGGTGAATTGCAACGGCACGGTCGTCAACGCCAACACCATTGCGCTCGAACTCTTCGAGGCGCCGGGCACCGCCCTGGTCGGGCGCGGGCTGCTGGATCTGCTGCCCGCGTTCGACTCCAGGCTGATCCCCGGGTCGATGCGCCGCCCGGAGGCGGCCGGCCCGCGCGGTCGTACGAAGCCGACGCGGATGACCGCGCGGCGCACCGACGGCAGCGAGTTCCCGGTGGAGGTGACCAGCGCCAGCCTGGAGGACGGGCGGGAGGCGTACGACGCGCAGCACTCGCTCTACACCGGCGACGAACTGCTGATGCTGGTGGTGCGGGACTTGTCGGGGACGGTGGACACCGAGGCGGAGCTGGCGCGTTCGCAGCGACAGACCGAGATGATCCTGCGGGCCGCGGCCGAGGGCGTCGTCGGCACGGACACCGAGGGGCGGGTCGTCCTGGTCAATCCGGCCGCGGCGCAGATCCTCGGGTTCCGCGCCAGCGACCTCGGCGGGCAGGAGCTGCACCCGTTGGTGCTGCACTCGCGGGAGGACGGCAAGCCGTTCCCGTACCCCGAGTCGCCGCTCGCGGACACGCTCAGGTCGGGGCGCAAGCACCGGGTCCGCGGACAGGTGCTGTGGGCGAAGAACGGCTCGCGGGTGCCGGTCGACTTGACGACTTCGCCGGTGCGCGACGGGGACCAGCTCGTCGGCGCGGTGATGACGTTCACCGACCGCCGGCCGATCGAGAAGTTGGTCGAACAGCACGCGGCCGAACTGACGGGGACGACGGAGCGGCTGACGACCGAGCTGGAGCAGGCGCGGGAGGAGCACGCGGCCGAACTGGCCGACAAGGCCGAGCGCTACACCGTCGAGATCGAGGGGCGCGACGAGCGGTTCCTCGCGCTGGCGGGGCGGCAGGAACAGCTCACGGCGGTGCTCGGGGACGCGTTGCGCGGGCCCTTGGAGGAGTTGCGGGCCGAGCTCGGGACGCTGGCGGCCGATCCGGCCGGGCAGTTGTGGCCCGAGGCGAACCAGATCCTGCACCACCTGGCCGCCGGCTACTCGCGGATGACGACGCTGATCGACAACGTCCTCGGCTTCCAGCGCCTGGACGCCGGCGCCGAGCCGTTGGCCAAGTCGAAGTCGCTGTTCGACGCGGTCGTGACGGCCGGTGTCGAGGGTGCGGTGGAGCTGATCGGGCCGGGTCGGGTGCAGTTCGCGGTGCACGCGCCGCCGATCGAGGCCGAGGTGGACGCGGGTCGGTTGGCGACCGCGCTGGCGCATCTGATCGCGGACGTCGCCGGGGTCGACTCGACGGGGAAGACCCGTCCGGCGGCGGCTCCCGAAGCGGGTCCGGGGGGTGCAGCGGCCGGTGTTGACGGTGCGGGTGGTGCTGCCGGCGGTGGTGCTGCGGGTGGCGGCGGTGCGGCGTACGTGGACTCGACGGTCGTGGTCGCGGCGGCGCAGCGCGGTGAGGTCGTACGGCTTGAGGTGCGCGGGCCCTTCCCGGGGGGCGATCCGGTGCACCAGCCGATCGTCCGCGGGATCGTGGCGGCGCACGGCGGGGTGGTGCAGACGCACGAAGTGCCGGGGATGAGCGGCAGTGCGTACGTGGTGGAGGTGCCGCTCGGCGAGGGCGCGGGGGCCGTGGTCGCCGCGGCGCCGGCGACCGGGCGCGAGCTGGAGCTTCCGGCAGGGCAAGGGGCTGGCCGGGAGGCCGGACGGGATGCCGGGCAAGCCGTTCGGCAGGGCGGTCAGCAAGCCGTTCGGCAGGGCGGTCAGCCGGGCAACCAGCAGGCCGGTCAGCAGGATGGTCAACGGGCCGGTCAGCAAGAAGGCCGGCAGGGCGGTGGCGGTCAGCAGGGCGTCCAAGGGCGCGCGCTGGCGCTGCCGGAGCAGGCTTCGGGGGATCCGGCGCCGGGCGGCGGGCGCCGTAGGGCCCGCCGAGGGTCCACGGACGCGTTCCTGGCGAGCCCGCTGGAGGCGGAGCCGACCGCGGGTGAGGGCGGTGCCGGTGGCGACGGCGGTCCCGAGGGCGGGACCGGGCGTCGGCGCGGGCGGCCGAGCCCGGCGGAGGGCAACGTTCCGGCCGAAGGTGCCGTGGTGTCCGCCGCCGAAAGCGCGGCGCAGGCCGGTCGGCCCGCACTCGGTCAGGCAGTACCGCCGCAGGGCGTACCGGCCGGGGCCGGTACGGGTGACGGTGCTGGCGCTCCCGGTGGTGCCGGTGGTGCCGGTGGTGCCGGCGCTCCCGGTGGTGGTCGGCGGGCGCGGCACAGTGGAGTGCCCGAGCTGCCGGCCGGGCCGGGTGGGGCAGGTGCGCCAGGTGTGCCGGGTGGGCCAGGCGTGCCCGGCGCGGCAGGTGGGCCGGGCGGGGGCCAGGTTCCCGTACCGCCGCAGGGTGCTGCGCCGCAGCCCGTACCGCCGCAGGTACCCGTGCTGCCGCAGGCTCCGGTTCCGCCGCAGGTGCCCGTACCGCCGCAGGGTGTCGCGCCGCAGCCCGTACCGCCGCGAGGGGCGGCTCCGGTGCCGGCGCCCGTACCTGCGCAGGCGCAGGCTCCCGTGCCGGCGGAGGCCGCTGCCGGGCGGCGGGCCCGTCGGGCGCTCGCGCCCGCGCCCGCCGAGGGCCCGGCGCCGCAGGCCGCCGCGCGGCCCCCGTTCGCGCTGTCCGCCGGCGACGCCGCGCAGCACGAGACCGCCCGCACCGGACCGGGCGCCGACGACTTCACGCCGCCGCAGCCGCACCCCGTGGTGCCGCCCGGGCCGACGGGACGTCGTAGGGCGCGCCGGGAGATCGAGGGCCAGGGGGTCCAGGAAGTCCAGGGAAGTCAGGGAAGCCAGGAGGGTCAGCCGACGGAGGACACGGCACCGGCACCGGCACCGGCACCTGCGGCTGGGCAGGCCCGGGCGCCTCAAGCCGCTGACGTGCGCTCCCTTGAGCAGGGGCCGCGGTCCCTGTCCCAGCCGTTGCCGGCCGAGGCTCCGATGCCGGCCGACGCCTCGCAGGGGCGGGCGTTCAGCGTAAGGACCCTCGGGCAGGGCGTCCCGTTCACACCGAACCAGGGCCAGGGTCAGGGTCAGGTTCAGAACCAGGCACCGGGCCAGAACCAGGCACCGGCACCGGCACCGGGTCAGGCGCAGGCGCCCTCCTCCGGCTCCGGGCGGCGGCGCAAGCTGGCCACCCCGCCGGCCGAGGACCGCCCCGAGCCGTCAACGACGGCACCCGCCGCCCCACCGCAGCCGAACGGCCACACCCAGTCCGCGCTCCGCCTCCCCGCACCGGGGGAGCGCGAGCGCGAGGAGCAAGGTCGGGCGTACGCCATAGGCGCCCCCGACGAGGGCGCCGCCGAGGGCCCCGAGCCGTTGGACGGCCCGGGCGGCGCGGTCGAGGTCACCAACCGGCCGCACCCCCAGCCGGTCGACGACGAGTTGCCGCCCGAGCCGTTGGACAACCCGCGCCGGCTGCTGGTCTGGCCCGCGCCGGACGTCTCCACTCAGCAGGCGCTCAGCGAGCGCGGCTACCGGCCGGTCGTCGTGCACTCGCGCGAGGAGGTCGACGCGCAGATCGCCGCCTTCCCCGCGGCGCTGTTCGTCGACCCGCTCACCGGGCCGATCACCCGCACCGCGCTCCAGTCGCTACGCCAGGCGGCCGTCGCGGCGGAGGTTCCGGTGCTGGTCACGGCCGGTCTGGGGCAGGCGACCCGGGAGGCCGCGTACGGCGCCGACCCCGCGGTGCTGCTGAAGGCGCTCGCCCCGCGCGACAGCGAGCAGCACCCCTCGCGGGTCCTGCTGATCGAGGAGCACGAGGAGATCGCGCTGGCGTTGACGGAGGCGTTGGAGCGTCGCGGCCTCCAGGTCTCGCGCGCCGCCGCGGACGCGGACGCCGTCTCGCTCGCGTCCCAGATGCGGCCGAACCTCGTCGTGATGGACCTGATGCAGGTGCGCCGGCGCCGCGCCGGGATCATCGACTGGCTGCGGGCGAACGGGCAGTTGAACCGTACGCCGCTGGTCGTCTACACGTCGGCCGGGCTCAACCGCGCCGAGTTGCCGCGGCTGTCGTCCGGGGAGACGGTGCTCTTCCTCGCGGAGCGGTCGACGAACGCGGAGGTCCAGTCGCGGATCGTGGACCTGCTCGCCAAGATCGGCACGAATTAGCGGGACGAGCACGTGAGAGGGGCCCGGGAGCGTGGGCTTCCCGGACCCCTCTCACGTACCGCCGTCGCTACAGCTCCGTCACGTCGAACTCGCCGTCCGCGTACTTCCGACGGATCGCCCGCTTGTCGTACTTGCCGATGTTCGTCTTCGGCACCTCCGGCACCAGCACCCACCGCTCCGGCAGTTGCCACGACGCGAGGCTCTCGCCGAGGAACGCCCGCAGCGCCGCGTAGTCCGCGCTCGCGCCCTCCCTGAGGACGACGGTCGCCAACGGGCGCTCGCCCCACTTCTGGTCCGGTACCGCCACCACCGCCGCCTCGACGACGTCGGGGTGCGCCATCAGGGCGTTCTCCAGGGCGATGCTGGAGATCCACTCGCCGCCGGACTTGATGACGTCCTTCACCCGGTCGGTGAGGGTGAGGTACCCGTCGGCGCTGATCACGCCGACGTCGCCGGTCTTCAGCCAGCCGTCCTCGCTGAACTTGTCCGCCGGCCTGACGGGCTCGGCGCCGACCCCGCCGAAGTACGCGGCGGCGATCCACGGCCCGCGCACCTCCAACTCGCCCGCCGACTCGCCGTCCCAGGGCAGCACGTCCCCGCCGGGCCCGACGACCCTGGCTTCGACGCCGGCCGGGAAGCGGCCCTGGGTGACGCGGTACGGCCACTCCTCCTCGGGCGTCAGCCCGGCCGGAGGGTGGGCCATCGTGCCGAGCGGCGAGGTCTCCGTCATGCCCCAGGCGTGGCAGAGCCGTACGCCGAGCTTGTCGTACGCCGCCATCAGCGCGGGCGGACAGGAGGAGCCGCCGATGGTGACGGTCCGCATGGAGGTCAGGTCGCGCGGGTTCGCGGTGACCTCGGCGAGCAGGCCGTGCCAGATGGTGGGGACGGCGGCGGCGTGGGTCGGCCGCACCCGTTCGATCATCTCGGCGAGGGGTGCGGGCTGGAGGAAACGATCCGGCATGAGCATGTGCACACCGGTCATAAACGCCGTGTGCGGTATTCCCCACGCATTTACGTGGAACTGCGGCACGACGACGAGGGTGGTGTCCCGGTCCGTCAACCCCATCGACTCGCTCATGCTGACCTGCATGGAGTGCAGGTAGACGGAGCGGTGGGAGAAGACCACGCCCTTGGGGTCGCCGGTGGTGCCGGAGGTGTAGCACATGGCTGCGGCGGTGCGTTCGTCCAGCTCGGGCCAGTCGAAGGTGGTCGGGCGGCCCGCGATCAGGTCCTCGTACTCGTGCACCTGCGCCCGGGAGTCGACGCCGTCGAGCAGGCTGCGGTCACCGGGGCCGGAGACGACGACGTGCTCCACCGTCGGCAGGTGCGGGAGGAGGGGCGCGAGCAGCGGCAGCAGGGAACCGTTGACGATCACGACGCTGTCGGCGGCGTGGTTCACGATCCACACCAACTGCTCGGCGGGGAGGCGGAGGTTGAGCGTGTGGAGCACGGCGCCCATGGACGGGATCGCGAGATACGCCTCGACGTGCTGGGAGTTGTTCCACATGAGGGTGGCAACACGCTGGTCTCCGTCGACACCGAGTTCGTCGCGGAGCGCGTTCGCGAGCTGCGTCGCGCGCTCGCCGACCTCGCGGAAGCTGCGGCGGTGCGGTTCGGCTTCGCCGGTCCAGGTGATGACCTGGGACTTCCCGTGGATCGTCATCCCGTGTTGGAGGATCCGGGTCACGGTCAGCGGTACGTCCTGCATGGTGCTCAGCACGGCGTCCTCCTGGTGGGCGCGGGCGCGCTACGTCGCAGTACGCCCTACGTGGCAGTAAGGGTGTGCAGATTCTGCATGTGCACCCCGGGATGCCACCACCCCTAGGGAAGCGCAATCGCTTCGTGTCTCACTTATCGCATGTATCGCACGTATCACGCGTGGCCACGTAACGCGTGTGCCGGTCGGGCCGGTCAGGCCGGTCAGGCCGCGGTTGTACGGGGGCGGGGTCCTGCCTGCCGTACGGCCGTGGGCCCGCGGGCCTCGGGCTGACGTCTGCGGGCGGGCGTCAGGGAACGGGCGTCAGCGGGCGGGCGTCAGCGGACCGGGGCCAGCTCCGGGTCCTCGCGCAGCTTGCCGAGCGCGCGTGAGACGGCGCTCTTGACCGTGCCCACCGAGACCCCGAGCACCTCGGCGGTCTGGGCCTCGCTCAGGTCTTCGTAGTACCGCAGCACGACCATGGCGCGCTGGCGGTCCGGCAGCTTCATCACGGCGCGCCACATCGCGTCGTGCAGCACCTGCTGCTCGGCGGGGTCGGGCGTCGGCGAGGTCTCGCGCTCGGGCAGCTCGTCACAGGCGAACTCGTCCACCTTGCGCTTGCGCCACTGCGAGGTGCGGGTGTTCAGCAGGGCGCGGCGGACGTATCCGTCGAGGGCACGGTGGTCCTCGATGCGCTCCCAGGCGACGTACGTCTTGGTGAGCGCGGTCTGGAGCAGGTCCTCCGCGTCGCTCGGGTTCGCCGTG
Source organism: Streptomyces sp. NPDC017979 (assembly GCF_044328175.1). NCBI lineage: Bacteria > Bacillati > Actinomycetota > Actinomycetes > Kitasatosporales > Streptomycetaceae > Streptomyces > Streptomyces sp. NPDC017979. The sequence goes on from NZ_JBIRGU010000009.1 coordinate 173,732, forward strand.
AGGGAGCGGGCGGTGCGCAGCAGCACGGGCCCCCGTGCCCGTACGTACGACGAGAACGACGGGTAACGGGCGTAGGTCGCATACCGTGCGTCGGCTCCGTACGACGGAGGCACCGACCGGGCGGCCTTCGAAGCGCTTGTGCAGACTGGCGTGGTCATAGCCTCCAACGTAGGAGCGGAGGCCGCTCCAGCGGATCGGCCACAGGTCCCGAAGGCTTCTCCCCCTCAGGTTGTAGTGGTGGCGCCAACCCCACCTCCTGAAGGTGGAGACGACCCTCAGGAGCGATGACCCCGCGCTCAGGGGGAGGGGACGGCAGTCCTACGGAACGCGTGCCCCCGCATGCCGTTCGTAACCGTGGCTCGTGCACGGATCCTCCTTGAACCGGCCGACGAGCGGCCGGGATCGTGGGCTCCTGGAGGTCGGGTCGAATCCGTATCGAGGCTGCGTAGGGGGCAGGTCGGGGCCAGAACGAGGCCGGAACGGCGCCGGTACGGGGGTCTGATCCGGGGGAGATTGGGCCAGAACGGACAGGGTCACCCCGAGGTCCACGAGGCACAGCGGGAGCCGAGGGGAATCGACGGGGACCGCCCCGGCGGCAGCAGGGGCGGTGCGGTCCTTGCCGACGGGGGCGCCCGCTGGTCGTACGACCAGGGTGGAGATCCCGTACGACTCCAGGTGGACATCCGTCTCGGGGATCCCCGGGGGGCGCGGTACTTCCGTACGGGGTCGGGAGCGGGGCGGGCTGGTAACCGGTGCCTTCCGGGAGACGGACTCGGGGGCTCGGGCTGGGGCGCTCGGGGGCTGGGGGGCTCAGGCCCTCGGGCGCTCGGGTGTTCGGGCGCTCGGGCGCTCGGGCGCTCGACGCTCGGAGGCTGGGTGCATCTCGCCGCGGCCGGTCATCCGTCTGCTCCCAGGATCAGGCCCGACGTGGGGACGCCCGTGCCCGCCGTCACCAGGGTGTGCGCCGCGCCCGCCGCCTGGTTCACGGAGGTGCCGCGGATCTGTCGGACCGCTTCCGCTATGCCGTTCATCCCGTGGAGATACGCCTCGCCGAGCTGACCGCCGTGGGTGTTCAGCGGCAGGGCGTCCGCCGCGACGAAGTCGGAGCCCAACCCCGGCCCGCAGAAGCCGAACTCCTCCAACTGCATCAGCACGAACGGAGTGAAGTGGTCGTAGATGATGCCGACGTCCATGTCCCCGGGGCCGAGCCCCGAGGTGCGCCACAGCTGGCGGGCGACCACGGCCATCTCGGGCAGTCCGGTCAGTTCGTCACGGTAGAAGCTGGTCATCTGCTCCTGTGCGCGCCCCGCCCCCTGGGCCGCCGCGACGACCACGGCCGGTGGATTGCGTAGGTCGCGAGCGCGCTCCCGGCTGGTGACGACCAGCGCCTGCCCGCCGTCGGTCTCCTGGCAGCAGTCCAGCAGCCGCAGCGGCTCGACGATCCACCGCGACGCGGCGTGCTCGGCGAGCGTGATCGGCTGACCGTGGAAGTACGCGGCGGGGTTACGGGCCGCGTGCCGGCGGCCGGTCACGGCGACCCGGCCGAAAGCCTCCGGCGTCAGACCGTACGCGTGGAGGTAGCGCTGGGCGGCCATGGCGACCCAGGATGCCGGGGTGAGCAGCCCGGACGGCAGGTTCCACCCGAGGGCCGTGCCCTCCGCCGAGGGCTCTCGCTGTTGCACGCCCGCCCCGAAACGGCGGCCGGACCTTTCGTTGAAGGCGCGGTAGCAGACGACGACCTCGGCGATGCCGGCGGAGACGGCGAGGGCGGCTTGAAGGACGGTGGCGCAGGCCGCGCCGCCGCCGTAGTGGACGCGGGAGAAGAAGGAGAGTTCACCGATGCCGGCCGCCTGGGCGACGGTGATCTCCGGGCTGGTGTCCATGGTGAAGGTGACGAGCCCGTCGACGTCGGCCGGGGAGAGACCGGCGTCGTCCAGCGCCGCGTGCACCGCCTCGACGGCCAACTTCAGCTCGCTGCGGCCCGATTCCTTGGAGAACTCGGTGGCCCCGATGCCGACGACGGCCGCCCGCCCGCCGAGAGCGTCCTTCTTACCCAGACTCATCGGATGCCCTCCTCATCGCACGGTGGACGACTGGCGGTGGGGCTCGGGTCGGCAAGGCTCGACAAGGCCGGGGCAGGGCCGGTCAAGGTGGGGAGCGTGACCGTGGCCGTGCCGGTGACGTGGGTGCCGATGCCGTTCGCGCCGGTGATCCGTATCTCCGCCGCGCTGCCGCCGGCCCCGGTGCCGCCTCCTTCGTCAGCACGGATCGAGGTCACGGTGCCGCGCAGCACCATGGTGTCCCCCGGATAGTTGGGTGCACCAAGGCGGATGGCGACCTTGCGGAGCACGGCCCGCGGCCCGAGGCGGTCAGTCACATACCTTCCGACCAGGCCGTTCGTCGTCAGGATGTTCATGAAGATGTCAGGGGAGCCCTTTTGCCGCGACAGCTCCGCATCGTGGTGCACGTCCTGGTAATCGCGGGAGGCGAGCGCACCGGAGACGATCAGAGTGCGGGTGACGATGATCTCCAGCGGGGCCAGTTCGTCCCCGGGACGCAGCGGCACGGGACTGAGGTCCGGGCCGGGGTGCGGGGTGGGGTGTGAGGTGGCGTGTGGGCCAGGGTGCGGGGTGGGGTGTGAGGTGGCGTGTGGGCCAGGGTGCAGGGTGGGGTGCGGGTCGGAGTGTGGGGCGCCGCCCGGATCGTGGCGGGCGCCGTCACGTGAGTCTTCACCTGGATCGTCGCGTGGAACGTCATGCGGGACGCCGGCCGCTCCCGCGGCCGGGTCACCGACGACCCGGAAGACGGGCACCGTGAAGGCGCCCTGAGCACCGGCTGCATCATCTGCGTCGTCCTCGAACCGGTGGAAGTCCAGCTCCACCGGCATCCCGATGCGCACCCGGTCGTACGGAACCCCGGTCAGTCCGGCGACGATTCGCACGCCCTCCGACAGCTCCACCAGCCCGACGGCATAGGGCGGGTCGAAGGCCGGGAACGGAGGGTGGTGCATCACGACGTACGAGAAGACGGTGCCCGTACCGGCGGCGGGAACGGTGTCCCAAGCGTCCGAACCGCAGGCGTTGCACCCCGGCAGCCAGGGGAAGCGCAGTCGCGCGCAAGCCGTACAGCGCTGGATCAGCAACTGGTGCGCGGACACGCCCTCCCAGAAGCCGGCGTTGTCCCGGTTGACGACCGGGCGCGGGCGACGGGCCGTGACCGCGCCATGGGGCGGGGCGGTCCCGGGGGCGCCCTCTGGCCGGCGCTTCGCGGGGGCGTACTTCAGGATGCGAAAGCGGTGCGTACCGGCCAGTTCGCCGTCGGCGCGCACGTCCATGCGGGTCGTGATGAAGTGGCCCGTACCCAGCGCGGTCCGCTTCCGCGGTGACACGGACTCGATCACCGCGTCGAAGGTGATCCGCTGGCCGGGGCGGAGCGGAAGCAGATACTCCTGCTCGCAGTCGGTGGCGACGACCGAGCCGTAGTCGGCGGATTCGAGCAGCGCGAACATCTCGTCGTGGGCACCGCCCTTGCCCGGAGCCGGTTCCCCATCCCCATCCACGTCCCCGCGCTGGCCCTGGTCCCGGTCCCGCCCCTGGTCCCGGTCCTGGTCCCGAGAGCGGCTGTGTCCGGAGAGTCCGGCCATCGTCCACGCCTGGAGCATCGTGGGTGGCGCGATGGCGTCCGGGCCGCGGTACGCCGGGTTGCTGTCGCCCATCGCCTCGCACCAGTGCCTGATCATCGGCTCGTTGACCAGGTCCTTGCCGATGCCGCCGATGGTGGCGGGCCGGCCCTCGAACTCCTTCAACTGCGGATACACGTCGACGGGTTCGACGGGTGCGGTGAAGTCGGCGGGCTCTCCCACCGGCGCCGATCCCGAAGTCACGGTCGTCCGTTGCGTCGTCATCGGCTCCCCCTCTTCATGCCCTTCATGCCGAGTCGCTTCGTTGCCACGATCTCGCGCTGCACCTGGCCCACACCTCCCCCAAAAGTGCTAATTCGCGCGGCTCGGCTCCCCCATTCGAGCTCCCCCACCCTCAGCGCCCCCGGTGAACCGGCACGGATCAGGGCCTCGTCGCCCACGGGCTCCCGGCAGATGCGGTACACCTCCACCGCGGACTCGGTGCCGGCGAACTTCACGCCTCCCCGCGGTGGAAGGGCGTGGATGCGCTGTGCATGAACCTGCGGATGCGCGAGGCGCGTGGGCACCGATGTCGAAGTTCGAACCTGTCCGGGTTCCGCGTTTCTGACTGTCCGTCAGAAATGGATGTCTGTCAAGGTTCAAGGTCATCGCCGCACGCACGAAACCGCCTGGGCGACGGCGCCGAAGCGCCGCCGCCCAGGCGGCCGTTCACCCCTTGCTCACACCCCCATCGGGCCGGCCCCCTACCACCACAGGTGCGTGAAGTTCACCGCCACGTTGTCCTGGTCGATGGCGGTGAAGGCGGACCCGTTCACGCTGGCGGTGTTGTTCTGATTGGAGGCACCGGGGCCGCTGGCCACCTGCTGGGTGGTGGTGGAATTGCCCAGGTTGTCGCCGGCGACACCACTGCCGATGATCGATCCCACGGACGCATTGGATCCGTTGCCCGCCAGGGCGCCGTTGTCGGCCGCGGCAACGCCCGTGAAGAGGGCGGCCGTCAGCGGCAGGGCGGCGACGGCGGCGAGAACGCGGGCGGTACGGACGCTTGCCATGTATTTCCTCCAAGAATCACAAAAGGTCGATAAGCAGGAGCACGCACCCGAGGGGCTCGCACTGCTGCGCTGTGCACTGCCGCGGAACGCAAGTTCCGCTCAACACCCGGACGGCTGGCCGACCGCTCCGGACCCGAACACGACGTCGCGCAGTCACAGTTGCCCAGCGACCCCCTGGCGAACCACCCGACCCGGAGCGATTCCCCCTCAAGCGTGAGGACAAGCAGATAAACCCTCTTCACTCCCGCAAGACCGCAGACCGGGACGTCCAGCCATCGAAGCCGCAGCACGGAAACCGGGCAGCCCAAGGGGTGAACCGTTTCGGCGCTGATTCGGCACCGTTTCAGCCAACATGGCACGCTTCCCTTTCTCGAACACTCGTACGAAACTAAAACCATGGCCATCACCGATCGGCACACCGCCACCTTGGCCCTGGCCCACGCCCTCTCCGCCGCGGAGCGCGGGCTCCCCGTCATCCCGCTGTCCGCCACCAAGCTCCCGGCCCTGCGCTCGCCGCACCGCAAGGACGCCCTGCCGACCCGGTGCCGCGGCGAGTGCGGGCTCCTCGGGCACGGCGTCCACGACGCCACCACGGACCCGGCGGCCGTACGGGCCCTGTTCACCGCGGCGCCCCGGGCCACGGGGTACGGCATCGCCTGTGGTCGACCCCCGCACCACCTGCTCGGCATCGACCTGGACGTCTTCGGGGAGAACGGCTCCGGCGGCGCCGACACCCGTACCGACCACGCCCTGGCCGATTCCTTGTCATCGCTCCGGGACCTCGCCCTGCGGCACCTCTTCACCATCCCCGAGACGGTCACCGTCCTGACGCCCAGCGGCGGCCGACACCTCTGGTTGACCGGCCCCGCCAACGTCACGGTCCCCAACTCCGCGAGCCGGCTCGCGCCGGGCATCGACATACGCGGAGCTGGGGGTTACCTCGTGGGACCGGGCTCAGTCACCACCCGGGGGACGTACCGGCTCGCGCCCGGGAGCGCCCGGATCTCACCTGCTCCGTGCCCCGGCGCCCTTCTGCACCTTGTCGCGCCCCCTGCGCGCCCTCACCACCCCACCCGCACCACCCCCGGTACCGCGCGGAATCCCGGCCAGGGGCTCGTCCACTTCGTCCTCGCCGCGCACGAAGGACAGCGCAACACCCGACTTTTCTGGGCGGCCTGCCGTGCGTACGAGAGCGGATACGGGGACGCGCTCGCCGACGCACTCACGGACGCGGCCGTCCGCACGGGCCTCACCGAGCCGGAAGCACGCGCGACGATCGCCTCCGCGCGCCGTATGACGACCGCTTGACGACCGCATGACCGCACCCCGGCCGACCCCGGCCGACCCCGGCCGGCGAGCCGCACACGGCGCACGGGCTCCTGTTCCACACGGACGACGGCGCACGGTCGGATGACGGCCCGAAGCAGCCCCGCAAGCATTGTTAGGACAATCAGAACAGTCAGCGGCATCGGGTGCTGCTGCGCCATAAGCCCAGGTAGAGCCGTTGGTCCCGACGCTCCCGTGGCGTTCTCTCATGTGTGCGTGGTGGTGGCGACGGCTTCTCGACCGGCGCTTGTCCACAACCTTCCGACCCACCGTCAGTTTCCCTCTAGGCTGAAGAAACACCGGGAAACTCGGGGCACCGGGTACCGGACCGCAGCAGCGGAGGGGGATGAGGAACCATGGCCGGAGGTCGCCCGCCGAGAGACGACGCACCCAAGCGTTACCCGGAGTTGGAAGAGTTGGCCGCCTGGTTCAGTCAGGCCATGGCGGACGCCGGCTACCCCAGTCCGAACGCGGTCGTGCGCGCCGAGATCGCCCACAAGAACGTCGTCTACGGCATCCACGGAGCAGCCCGCTTCCTCAAGTTGGACGTCGTGCGCGCCCTCGCGGTGGGGCTCGGCCGCGACCCCGTCGAGGTCGAGCCGTTGTGGACCAGGGCGAAGGAGGCCGTGGACCGCGCCGCCGCGGACCAACTCGCCGCTCGGACCCCGCACCTCACCTCCTGGGCGCAGCTCCCCCTGCCCGAGCTGGCCCTGCGCAATCTGGTGGAGGCGCAGAGCAAGGCGGTGGAGCGCCTTCCCTACGATCGGCTCGCCGTGGAGGAGCCGCCGATGTCCGCGGTGTACGTCCGCCCGCGGATCCGCGCCTCCGCCCGGGCCGGCGAAGGCCACGCCCCGCGGGACGTGCGGACCGCCGGTGACGGCGACGGCGCCCGGCGCTCGGCGGACTCCGGCCGGGAGGAGGGCCCGGTGCTCGATGCGGTGCTGCCCGTCCCGGACGCCCTCGCCCGCCACGACCACCTGCTGATCACGGGCGAGCCCGGCGCGGGCAAGTCGACCCTCTCCAGCCACCTCGCCTGGACGCTGTCCCGGATCTGGCTCCGTCAGGACACCAGCCTCGAAGCACCGGTGCCCGAGCCCGTCATCCCGGTGCGCATCGCCGCCCGCACCCTCGTCGACCAGGGCGGATCGTGGAGCGCGGTGCTGTGCCAGGCGGCCCGGCGCAGCCTCGGCCGCAGCCTGGTCGCGGATCCGGACCCGACATTGTTCGCCGGCCGGGTGCAGGGCGCGCGCTGGCTGGTCATGGTGGACGGACTGGACGAAATAGCGGACCACGACGCGCGCACCGGCGTGATCCGTACGATCGCGCAACACGCACGCGCCGGCAGCGACTACCGCTTCGTGGTGACCACCCGCCCCCTGCCCGAGTCCGAACTCGCCCCGCTGCGCACGCCGCTCGTCGGCGCGTACGGCATGGAGCCGTTCCGGGACGCCGAGTTGCGGGACTTCGCCGGCAAGTGGTTCGCCGCGCAGTACGAGGGGGACAAGGAGCGGGCCCGGGCCGCCGCCGACCGGTTCCTGAAGGAGACCCGGGACGGCCGCCTCCAGGAGCTCGTCCGCAATCCGCTGCTCGCCACGATCGCCGCGGTGAACGCCACGGTCGACCGCTCGCGCCCGCTGCCCACCAGCCGTCTCAGCCTCTACCAGCGTTTCTGTGAGCACCTGTTGACCAGGGGCGAGAGTGCGGCGGCGGTCCGCGCCGAGCTGTACCGGCGCCATCGCGACGACCCCGAGCGGCGCGCCTTCCACCTCTGGCTGGAGGAGGACAAGCAGGAGGTGCTGGGCGTCCTCGGCCGGTGCCGCATGGAGGGTGAGGGCTCCCTCGCGGAGGCGGCGCTGCGCTGGGTGCGGGAGCACCCGGCCGGGCGACCGCTGCCGGCGGGCTGGGAGACGGAGGTGCGGGAGTTCCTCCAGGGCACGGGGCTGATGGTGCCCGCCGACGGCGACTACCGCTTCCTGCACCACTCCTTCGCGGAGTTCATGGCCGCGCAGTCGTACGCCCTGGAGATCCCGCCGGAGTTCCCGGACGTCGAGGACTGGATCCGGCGGGCCTACAAGGACGACGAGCAGACGTTCGTGATGTTCGTGTTCTGCATGTGGTCCGAGCGCCCCGAGTGCCAGAGGGACCGCATCACGGACGAGTTGCTGACCGGTACGCGCGGCGGGCACGAGCGGACGTTGCTGGCCGGGCTGCTGCTGGCGGAGGGCGTGTCCCTGGGGGAGGCGGAGGAGGCCCGGGTCCTGGACCGGCTCGAAGCGGTCGCGCGTAACGCCGACGCTGACGACAGCGAGGAGGCGTTGGAGGTCCTCGGCGGCCTCGGGGGTCGGCCGAGCGTCTTGGAGCGGCTGGAGCGCATGGCGTCGTCGGAACTGCTGGGCCCGATGCCGCGGCTGTACGCGGTCGAGGGGTACAGCCAGGCCGGGGAGGCGGAGGAGGCCGAGCGGTTGCTCGGCCTTGTGCTGGGGTGGATCTACGGGGCGGTGCCGCGGGCCGCCGAGGTGGCCTGCTCCATCGGGGAGGGCGCGCGCGATGCGGTGCGCCGGCGGGCCTGGGCCCTCGCGCAGGGGCCGGAGTCGAACGTGTTCCTGCGGGCCCGGTCCGCCGTGGCCCTGGAACGGCTGGGTCACCCCGAGGAGGCTGCGACCCTGGCCCGCGAGGTGCTGACGGACCCGTTGGCCGGTTCGCCCCAGCTCAAGGAGGCGTCGGAAGCCTGGACGAAGGCGATCCCGGCGGAGGCGGCGGTCGTGGCGCGGCTGGCGCAGCAGCGCCCCGCCGTGGACCAGCAGGGCCGGGCCACCGTCGCCAAGGTGTTGGAGGAGGCCGGCGAGTCGGAGGCGGCGGCGCTGCTCGCGGGCGAGGTGCTGCGCTCGGGCACGCCCGACTCGTCTGCACTCACCTCCGCGGCCAGGACCTGGGTCAAGGTGCGGGGCACGGATGCCGTGGCGACGGTGTTGGAGGCCGTCGCCACCAGCAGCGCCGACCAGGGCCACGACCTGGACACCCCGGCCGCGCTCCTCTCGTCGGTCGCCGTCTTCGCCGCGGAGTCACAGATCGTCGAATGGGCCAAGGACGTGCTGACCGAGCACCGTTGGGGCACGTTCGAGGGCGGTGCCGTCGTCTCCACCTGGCTGGCGTCCGGCGGCCCCGCGGCGGTCGACGAGGTCATGGCGAGGATCGACCGCGGCCGGCTCCTTGAGGGGTACGCCCGGGCGGAGGCGGCGGAGGTGCTGCTCGACGCGGGCGCCCGGGCGGAGGCGGCCGAGTTGGCCGAGTGCGCGCTGCGCACGCCCAATCTGTCCAACAAGCGCTACGAACAGTCGGCGGAGGTCCTGCTGAAGGTGGCGGGCGAGGGTGCGGCCGAGCAGTTGCGGACGGTCTGGGACGAGTGTCCCGGCTTGGGGATCAACAGCGCCTGGCTGCACGGCGTGTTGGACGCCTGCGGGAGCTACGAGGAGGAGGCGCCGCGCCTGTCCGCCGCGGCGCGCCACTTCGCCACGGAGCTGATCGACCTGGGCTCGGTGCAGAGCTCGGACGTGCTGCTGGCCCTGGAGGCCCTGGGCGAGCTCGATGGGCGCGGCTCCATCCCGTACGTCGTCCGGACGGCGAAGGAGCACAGCGAGCTTTCCTGGCAGAACCTCTGCGACATCGCCCAGGGGTTGGCGGCGCTGGGGGAGCGCGCAGCGGCCCTGGAGCTGTGGCGGCACGCGATCGCCATGCCGTATCCGCCGCAGCAGTCGGAACTTCGGCTGCTGATGGACATCGAGCGGGCGGAGGCGGTGGCCGAGGCTGCGGGGTGGATGCGGGAGTTGATCGCGGACCCGAGTACGTACGCGCCGCGGCGGTTGCGGCTACGGCAGTTGCTGGCGTGGTTGACGGCTGGTCAGGCCGCGGCCGAGCCGGACGCGCCCCATGCACCCGCCACGCGCGATGTGCCCGGTGCGCGCGATGCGGGAGGCGCGGGAGATACGAGAGGTGCGCGCGATGCACCCACCGCGCCCGGTGCGCCCGTCGCGCCCGTCGCGCCCGTCGGGTGTGGGATACCCGTCGGGTCTGGGGTACCCGGTGGGCAGGGCGTGCGAGCCGCATCGGATGCCCCGGCGGCAGGCCCGGTGCCGGGCCAAGAACCGGACGCGGCGCCGGACGCGGTGGTGGCGGACGCGGTACAAGACGCGGTCAGGGGAGGTCCGTCAGTTCCGGCGCCCCGCCGGTGAGGAGGGTGACGTCCAGGATCGAGAAGTCGGCGCCCTGCGGGTCGGTGAGCGAGGCGTACCGCCCGAAGGGGCTGTCCACCGGCCCGTACCGGAGCACGGCGCCGAGCCCGGTCGCCCGGGCCACGGCCTCGTCGCAGCCGGAGACGCTGAAGTACACGTTGACGTACGGGGGCACCTCGGGCGGGAAGTCGTCCGTCATCTTCATCCGCCCCAGGACGGGCTCGCCCTCGACGTTGTAGACCCGGAAGTCCACGTCCGGGTCTTCCATCTGCTGGGAGGTGTAGCCGAAGACGGCGGGGAAGAAGGCGTCCGCTGTCGCCGGGTCGCGGGTGAAGACCTCGGCCCAGCAGAAGGCGCCGGGCTGTTCCTTCGTCGCCTCGAAGCCCTCGTGCGCACCGGCCTGCCACACGCCGAAGACGACGCCGTCGGGGTCGCTGGCGAGGCACAGCGAGCCCAGGTCGTCGGCCTGCGTCGGCTCCAGCAGCACCCGGCCGCCGTGGCGCCGCACCTCGTCAGCGGTGGCGGCGGCGTCGGACGAGGCCAAGTAGAGACACCAGCGCGAGGTGCCCTCCAGGCCGGGCATCGGCGGTACGACGGCGGCGACCGCCTTCCCGTCCGCGTACGCCTGCGCGTAGCCGCCCTGGCCCGACGGCATCTCGCGGAAGGTCCAGCCGAGGACCGCGCCGTAGAAGTTCTTCGCCGCCTCGGTGTCCGGGAACATCGCGTCGGCCCAGACGGGCGTCCCCTGGGGTTTCACGGTCATGGCTGCGCTGCCTCCCGATCGCTGGTGCGGTCCGTCAAGGTGCTTCCCCATTCACGCTAGTCACTCGTGGCCCAGCACGCCCATCAAATCCGAACTTTTATTCGAATGAATGGGGAAGCGGCTCGATGCTCCCGCCCTGGCGCCCACCGCTCACGCGCCGGCACAGCGGTGATCAAATGGGGCATGACCTCCATCGACACGTCCTCCTTCTGGACCGGCGAGCGCGTACGGCTGCGCGGCATCGAGCCCGACGTCTGGACGGCGTTCATGCGCTTCGCCGTCGACGAGGAGGGACTCGGCGACCTCATACAGCCCCCGCGTTCCGCCGAGGAGCACCGGAACTGGACGCGGGAGCGGGCCGTCGCCGGGGCGGGGGACGGCGACCGGTTCCAGTTGGCGGTGGAGGCCGTCGACGGCGGCGAGATCGTCGGCGCGGTGGGGTCGCACCACGCCGACGCCCGCGCGGGCTGGTTCGAGTACGGCGTCACCATCGGTGCCGCGCACCGGCACCGCGGCTACGCGTCGGAAGCCGTCGCCCTCCTGCTGCGCTACATGTTCAACGAGCGGCGCTTCCACAAGTGCCAGGCGCGGATCCTCGCCCACAACGAGCCGTCGTTGGCGCTCCACCGTCGGCTCGGCTTCGTCGAGGAGGGGCGCCTACGGGACCACGTGTTCAGCGCGGGTCGACACCACGACCTCGTGCTGATGGGCGTGCTCGCCGACGAGTTCGCCGAGGCTCAGCCAGCGACGTCCGGTCCGGCGACCTCCGACCCGGCAACCTCCGGTGCAGCACCGTTCGATGCCGCGTCGCCCGTCGGGTAGGAGAAGTCGTACACGACGACCTCGGCCACCGGGACGTAACCGACGCGCTGGTAAAGGGCGTTGCTGGTGGGGTTCGCCGCGTTCGTGTACAGCACGACCTCCTTGGCGCCCGCCGCGAGCGCGGCGCGGCTGACCTCGACCGTGGCGGCGCCGGCGTACCCGCGTCCGCGCAGGTGGGCCGGGGTGTACACCGGATCGATCCGGACCTGGCCGCCGACCAGCGGATTCGCTCCGGCCATGGAGACGGGCGTGCCGTCCGGGGTCTCCCAGTAGGTGTAGTGCTTCTCGGCGAAGCGCGTGCCGGCCCAGGTGTCGGCGTCGATGGTGACGTCCTCACCGACGTCCGCGGCGAACTCGCGGCACCACTGCATGAGGTGCTCGTGCTCGGAGTCACCCACCAGCCGGCCGCGCCCCGCGGGGAAGGGATCGGGCGGGGTGAGCGTGCCCAGTCGGTTCAACCGGAGGCGTACGCGGGGCGCGTACGTCGCACCCGTACGCCGCTGCCACGCCTCCGCGAAGGCGTTCGCGGTGCTCTCCTCCGCGGTGACGTGGGGCAGGACGTACCCGAGCGAGAGCAGGTGCGCGGCGAGGCCGTCGGCCTGCTCGGGGGTGAGGGCGGTCGGGCTGAGGCCGCCGCCCGAGAGGCGGTGGAAGGTGGCGCGGACCTCGCCGTCCGACACCAACCGACCGAAGAGGGGGGCCTTGGGGCCGTACGCACCGGGCCCCTGGGTGCGCAGCTTCTCGGTGACCGAGAGCGGTGTGGTGTGCAGTACGGGGTCGGAGCGCAGGAAGTCGCCGGCGTGGGCGAGGAAGCCGTCGACGTCGTCGGTGAGGTGCCACTGGTGCGGTGCGTGCGGAGGGTGCCGTAGGTCTGAGCGCATCCCGACATGCTTTTCGAGGTGGAGGGCGCGAGCCAATGGTTTTCCGTAGGGCAATCGCCGGCATTCCGCACCATAGCCAGCCGGGCTCGCCCCGGCCCGCGCCCGTCGGCCGTACCGCCACGCGCCCTGCCACGAGTGCCGCGCGCCCGTCACGAGCACCGCGCCCTGCCACGAGTACGACTGCGCCCGTCACGGGTGCCGCGAGACGATTCCCTCCACGATCCTCATCAGCCGCTCCCCCACCCCGTCGATACTGCCGTTCTGCGTGCTGACCTGCGCTCCTTCGAGTACGAAGGTGATCTCAGCCGCGATCTGCTCGGGGTCGGGCAGCCCGGCCGCGGTGCACATTCCGACCAGCCGACGGGTCTGGAGCGCCTTGTGCTCCTCGATCACCCGCCGTGCGGGGTGGGCGCGGTCGGGCAGTTCGGCGATCGAGTTGATGAACGGGCAGCCCCGGTGCGAGATCTCCGGCAGCCCGTCGGCGATGAAGCGGGCGAGGCCGAGGATCTGCTCCCGCGGCCGGTCGGGGTGCTCGGCCTCCACCCGGTCGAAGGCCGCCCGGTAGTCCGCGGCGACGATCCGCAGCCACTCCGCGACCAGCGCGTCCTTCGTCTCGAAGTGTCGGTAGATCGCCATCTTGGTGGTCGCGGCCCGCTCGGCGATCGCCTGCACGCCGACCCTTCGGATCCCCTCGCGCTGGAAGAGTTCCTCCGCGGCGTCGAGGATGCGCTCGCGCGGCGGCAGTTTCGCCACCCTGCTCGGTCTGCTGGCGGTCGATGCCATGGCTACCCGATCGCTCGTTCTCTCACGTCCGGTGCGACCCCGGCGCACTCCGGCGTGAATCCGGCGTGAATCCGGCGTGCACCCGCGGGACTCCGGCGTACATCCGCAGGACTCAGGCGGGGCTGAGGCGTGACTCCGGCCCGTTGCACCCCTGTTACGGTACCAGCACGTCCCAGACGATACCGCTGGGTATCGTCGAGAACCGAACGGTATCGATGTGGCGAACCGTCGTCGACTGGGCTGGGAGAGTGACTGTGAAGGTTGCCGAGTACGTGCACTTCGACGCGGTCGGGCTGGCGGAGCTGATGGCCCGGGGCGAGGTGGCCCCCGACGAGGTGGAGGCGGCCGCGCGCCGGGCCGCGTACGTCGTCGATCCGCACATCAACGCCGTCGTGGAGACGTGGCCGACCGACGACGCCCCCGTTCCCCTCGCCAGCAGTTCGCCGCTCGCCGGGGTCCCCTTCCTCATCAAGGACATCGGCGTCTTCATGGCCGGTCGACGCATGGAACTCGGCAGTCGGCTCGCCGCCGGCCACACCGCCGAAGTCGACTCCGCCCTGATGCGCCGCTTCCGCCGCGCCGGCCTCGTCACGTTCGGCCGCACCTCGACACCGGAGATGGCGTACAGCAACACCACCGAGCCGGTGCTGTACGGCGCGACCCACAACCCCTGGGACACCCGGCGCAGCGCGGGCGGTTCCAGCGGGGGCGCGGGCGCGGCCGTCGCCGCCGGCGTCGTCCCGATCGCGCACGCCACCGACGCCGCGGGCTCGATCCGCATCCCCGCCGCGCACAACGGCCTCTTCGGCCTGAAGCCCACCCGCGCCCGGGTCTCCGCGGGCCCCCACTTCGACGAGGTCTTCAACGGCCTGGCCGTCCACGGCAGCGTCAGCCGCTCCGTACGCGACAGTGCGACCCTGCTCGACCAGGTCCGCGGCCCGGAACCGGGCGACCCCTACGTCGCACCCGAGCCGACCCTCCCGTACGCACAAGAGGTCACCCGCGACCCCGGCTCACTGCGCATCGGCGTCCTCGCCCAGGCGTGGGGCGGCCACCGCACGTCCCCGCCGGTGGCCGACGCCCTCGCCGGCACCGTCCGCCTCCTCGAATCGCTCGGCCACCGGGTGACGGAGGCGGTGGTCGACCTCGGCGTGGACTGGGAGGAGTTCGTCGTGGCCAACGCCCGCCAGTGGACGGCGAACCTCACGGCGTCGATCGACGAACTCGCCACCGCCTTCAGCCGACCGATCGACTCCACCACGCTGGAGCCGCCGGTGCTCGCGAGCTACGAGTACGGCCGACGGGTCACCGGCCCCGAACTCGTCGCCGCCCTCGCGGTCCGCAACCGCGTCGCCCGCACCCTCGCCGGCCACTTCGCCACGTACGACGTCCTGCTCACCCCGACGACCCCGGGCCTCCCGGTCCCCCTGGGCACCCACGCCGAGGGCGCCGACGCCCTGGACGGCCTCGGTTGGCTCCGCCGCCTGCTCGACCTCGCCCCCTTCACGGCCCCCTTCAACGTGTCGGGCACCCCCGCCATGTCCGTCCCCGCCCCGCCCGACCCGAAGACGGGCCTCCCGATCGGCATGCAGTTCGCGGCGGGTTACGGGCTGGAGGGCCGCCTCTTCCGCCTCGCGGGGCAGTTGGAGCAGGCGAGCCCGTGGGCGGAACGGAGGCCGGGGGTGTGGGCGGGGAGCTTGGCGGGCGCGTACTAGGAACCCCGACCCCGACCCCGACCCCGGCCCGGCTACGGGTCCTTCAGGTCCTTCAGGTCCTTCAGGTCCTTTGGGTCCTCCTCCAATACGAACGGGCGGCCGCAGCCAAGGCGACGCCGTACGCGGCGAAGGCGACCATGCCGATCCAGGCGACCAGCAGGGCGTCGTCGGAGGAGGGGAAGTCGCCGCGGCGCATGGTCACGACCCCGGCCGTGGCGAGCGCCGCGTAACCGACCCCGATCACGCCGTACGGAAGGAGGGTTGCGGCGCCGATCACCGCGGGTACGAGGGGGAGCCAGCGCGGGAAGACCTGCCCCCAAGGGCGGACCAGGCCCCAGAGCAGGAAGACCCCGAGGGCCGCCAGCAACACCGTGGCGTCCAGCCCCCAGGACTCCAGGGCGAGCCAGATCCCGGAGGCCCCGTTGGCCTCGGACAGCTCCAACATCTCGCCCCCGGACACCCCCGCGAAGGTGCCGCCGGACACCCAGATCAGCTTCATCACCACGTACGGATGAAACGCCACCGTTCCTGCGCAGGCCCCGAGTTGAAGCGGACGGGAAGCGGCTGACGGCGCCCCGACAGAGCTCGCCTCCGGCGTTCGCCGGTCGGATCGGGCGGTGCCGGCGAGGAGCACCGCGCCGACCGCCGCCAGGGCGTGCTGGGTGGCCGCCGCCCAACTGTCCACCGCCTGCCCGAACATCAACGTGACGACGTCCATCAGGAGGCCGAACGCAGCGATCACAGCACATCCGCACGTGCCCCAGAGCAGGGCCCGCAGCGCCGGTCGCAGGCCGTACCGCACCACCGCGCCGCAGACCAGCGCCGCGACCGCGCCCAGCACCACGACGCCCCAGCCCGACGCGGACGCACCCGCAGCGCCCCCTCGCGGCAGGAGCGACGTCCCGTTCACGGCGCAGGCCAGGCCGAACACCGCGTACGCCACCGCCCAACACATCGCGGCCCGTCCCGCCCAGCGCCTCCGGTGCCCCACCTTCGTCCGCACGTCTCCGGTCATGCCCGGAGCCTCACATCGGCCGGCGCGCCAAGGCATCGCCCGCCCGAACGACCGGCTCTCCGCTCCCGGAGGGAGAGGACCAGCGACCGGAGGACGACGTCCCGCGAGCGGGCGTCCACGGTCCGATGTTGCCGTCCCATCACATGTTCATGCAGTGATGACCATGTTGCGGAGGCACCCTCGTCGCCATGTTGACCTCCCGGAAGAACGGCGCGACGACCACCGCCGGCGCGAGGCGCCCATGACACCGGCCCACCGCCGACCGAGCCGACGCGGCGTGCTCGCCCTCGGCGGAGGGCTCGTCCTGGCACCCCTGTCGGCAGCCGCCCTCCTCCTCCGACCGGACCGGCAACCGCGGCGGGCACCTGCTGCGCCGCCTCCGTCACAGGGCATCCGCCGGACGTCGGCCTCCCCCGCCGCCCGGCCTCCCGGATGGATGGAAGGCGTCGCCCGAAAACCGATAGAAGCGAACTTCACGCCGGGCGGCCGGGAGGTGCAACGGGGCCTGATACTGCACGTCCAGGAGGGCGAAGGATCGCTCTTCGAGCGCTTCTCCGCTCCCGGGACGCGGAGTTCGGCGCACTTCTGGGTGTCCCAAGCCGGCGAGATCGAGCAGTACGTATCGATCCACGACCGCGCCTGGACCCAACGCGCAGGCAACGCCGACTGGGCGTCGATCGAAACCTCCGGCTTCACCGGCAAACCACTCACCCCGGCCCAACTCGACGCCGTCGCCCGCGTCTACACCTGGGGAGCCCGCGTCCATGCCTGGCCCCTCGAAGTGACGAACTCCCCCCAGGGCCGCGGCCTCGGCACCCACTCCATGGGCGGCGCCGCATGGGGCGGCCACGCGTGCCCCGGCCCGCAACGAGCCGGGCAGCGCGACGCCATCATGGAGCGCGTGCAGCAGTCACTACGGACGTGACGGCGTCGAACTCGCCAACCTTCGCCACCGGCGACGTCCCGGTCCACACCTGGTCCACATTCGCTGGTCAGCAACGCGACAGAGACAAATCAGAGTGGGACAGGCCACATGCGGAAGGGGTGCCCCTCAGCGAGGGGCACCCCTTCTGACCAGCGCATACGCTGATCTGCGTGCGGTGGGTGTGGGATTTGAACCCACGGTGACTCGCGCCACGACGGTTTTCAAGACCGTTCCCTTAGGCCGCTCGGGCAACCCACCCTCGCCCCGGCCACCAGCGGCGGAGCGGCTACAGCGTACCGGCTGGACGGCCGGGGTGCGGAGTGGTGGTCGGAGGGCGGATGGGGGCGTTGGGGGGGGGAGGGTCAGGTCCGGGCCGGGGTGGGCGTGTCGTCGGCCTTGATGTCGAAGTTGATCCGGTCGCCTTCGACCGAGGTCACCTTGACCGTCACGCCCAGGGTGCTGCCGTCGCCCGCCGTGAGTTCGCACCGGGTGGTGGTTTCGACCTTGCCGGCGAGGTCGTCGGGGCAGGTGACCTTCGGCTTCGGCTGACCCGTCGTCTCGGCGAGCTTCTCGGCGACCGTGTCGCCCAGCTTGTCCGCGGACATCTTCGGCTCGGACGTTCTGACCTCGGCTTCGGCCGAGCACCCGACGAGCAGTGCGCTGGCAGCCACGGCCGTGAAGATCGACGTTGCTGCGGTCAACCGGGTTGCGCTCATGGTGGACTCCGGTCCGGGGATCTCGGTGGGAAGCAGGAAGAGGTAGGAAGCCTACTCGGCGCGTTTGGCCTCGTTCTCGTGGCGTGACGGTACGCAGGAAGGGCACAAGTCGCCTGCTGTACGAGCCCTGTGGCTCGCGCCGGGCGTGCCCGTGGTCGCCAACGGCCGGACGACTTGTCGTAACCGACGTGGGTGGCCATGCCGGCGCTGTTGACCTTGTAGTCCTTCTGACCGGCCGTACTCGAAGGCCGTGGCGGAGGCGTACTCAGGCCGGGGGCGGACGCGACGGGCTCAAGTCGGGCGCGGAAGCGTTCGCCGGCGCCAAGGCCGGTGCCGGAGCAGGCGCGGACGTCGGCGGCATCGGGCGGGTGCAACACCGGGACCTCCTGGCAGCCCGGCACGAGCGGCCGTCCTTGCACCGGCAAACCGACTCTCCATAGGTTGAATTCATGGGACTCTTCGACAAGCTGACCGGAACCAAGCGCCCGGCCGACGGGGTCCCCCCGCGGTCCGCAGACGAGTTGGGCTCGGCTCTGCTCGGGATCAATCGGGCTGATGTCCCGTACGTGGTTCGGGACGGGCGGGCGGAAGGGGCCGATTTCGTCGCCGAGTGGCGGGTGCTGGATCCCGCCTGGCGGACCTTCTTCGTGGGAACGCAAGTGAGCAGGGTGTTCCAGATCCGGATGCGCTTGGTGCCGGAGAAGAACGAGGTCCGGTCGCTCGACCAGCAATACGAGGTGACGTGGGTCGGTGACACCCCCACGCTGGCCATTGATGCCAGTGCCCAGCGTGGTCAGATGCGAACGGTCTCGAAGGAGTGGACGGTCGGGAGGAACGACGACGGCGGCCTTCAAGCAACAGAGACGTTCAGCTTCGACAGCTCCGAGCTGAAGGGGCCCGTACAGGACGCCGTGCTCGGGGCCGGATGGACCTGGCGGGGGGTCATTTCCGGGAAGTTGTAGGGGCCTCCCGGGGAAAGCGCGGGTCCCCGCCGACCAGTTCGTCGACGGGGACCCGGAGAGGCGGTGCGTCAGCTGTCGCCGGTGCGGGAGCCGAGGGTGACCGGGGTGGTGGATTCCTTGCCGTCGCGTTCGTAGGTGAGGGTGACCTGGTCGCCGGGCTTGTGGTTCCAGATCTCGCTGATCAGGGTGGGGCCGCTGTCGATGGGCTTGTCGTTCAGCTTGGTGATGACGTCGCCCGGCTTCAGTCCGGCCTTGGCCGCGGGGCCGTTCGGCGGGACGGCGGGGGCGCCGCCGGTGCCCTCGGGAGCGATCTTGGCGCCGGTGGTGGTGGGGTCGGCGATGCCGATGACGGCGCCGATGACCGGGTAGACCGGCTTGCCGGTCTTGATGAGCTGCTCCGCGACGTTCTTCGCCTGGTTGATGGGGATGGCGAAGCCGAGGCCGATGGAGCCGGCCTGGGACTGGCCGAGGCCGCCGCCGGTGGACTGGATGGCGGAGTTGATGCCGATGACCGAGCCGCGGGAGTCGAGGAGCGGGCCGCCCGAGTTGCCGGGGTTGATGGAGGCGTCCGTCTGGAGGGCGCTCATGTAGGAGTTCTTGTCGCCGTCGCCGGAGGCGACCGGGCGGTTCTTCGCGCTGATGATGCCGGTGGTGACCGTGTTGGAGAGGCCGAAGGGGGCGCCGATGGCGATGGTGGAGTCGCCGACGGCGACCTTGTTGGAGTCGCCGAGGGCGAGCGGGGTCAGCCCGGTGGGGGCGTCCTTCAGCTTCAGTACGGCGACGTCGTAGCCCTCCGCGCGGCCGACGACCTCCGCGTCGTACTTCTTGCCGTTCGAGAACGTGGCGGAGAGGGTGCCGTTCTCGGCCGCGGTCGCGACGACGTGGTTGTTGGTGAGGATGTGGCCCTGCTTGTCGTAGACGAAGCCGGTGCCGGTGCCCGTACCGGATTCGGGGCGGCCGCCGAGGTCGCCGGAGCCGTTGCCGCCGCCGGACTTCGCTTCGATCGTGACGACGCTGGGCAGCGCGTTCGCGGCGACCGCGGCGATCGTGCCGGGGTCGCGCTTGAGGTCCTTGGGGATCTCGGAGGCGGTGACGGTCGTCGAGTCGTCCGGTCCGTCCTCGTGGTTGCCGGCCCAGAAGCCGGCCGCGCCGCCGACCGCGCCCGCCACCAGGGCGGCGACCAGGACGGCGGCGGCCAGGGCGCCGGGGCGCTTGCGCGGGGGCTTGGCGGCGGGCTGGACCGGGGCGCCCCAGACCGTACCGTCGCCGCTGCCCGGGGCCGCGGACGGCGGGGGCGGGGGCCAGGCCCCGGCCTGCGGGTGACCCGCGCCTTGGGGGTGGCCCGCGCTCTGCGCGTACGTCGTGTCGTGTCCGTACGTCGTGTCGTGTCCGTACGGCGCGTTCGCGGTGGGCGGGACGGCCTGGCCGTACGCCGCGGGCTGTGCCGTGCCGTGCGCGGTCTCCTGGCCGTACGCCGCGGGCTGTTCGGGCGTCGCGTCCGTCGCGGGCGCGGGCTCCGGCGCGGGCGCCGATGTCGGCTCCGCGTCGCCGGAAGCCGAAGCCGAAGCCGGGGGCGTCGGCGGAGCCGCCGGCGGGGGCGGCGGGCCCTGAGGAGCGGGAGCGGCTGCCGGCACGGGAGGTACGGACGGGGCGGCCGGCTGCGCAGTGCCCTCGTGGCCGTCGTTCTCGGTGCTCACGCTTCTCTCCTCTAAGGTCCACAAGCTCTGGTCGGCCGGAAAAAAAATCAGCTCCGCAGCGTTCTCAGGTAAGCATTTCCCACGGCCCGTCAGGCCACTGTAAGCAGGAGCTGTGCGTATCCCGGCATTCCCTTACAACGGACATAGCCGGCGCGCCGCCCACCGCGCCGACACCCCGACCCCTGCCCCGGCCCGCCCCGGTGACACCATGACGCGGTGACCCCAGCACGGCAGCCCCACATCCAGGTCGTGGCCCACCGCGGTGCCTCGGAGGACGCCCCCGAGCACACCCTTGCCGCGTACATGAAGGCCATCGAGGACGGCGCCGACGCGCTCGAATGCGACGTGCGGCTCACGGCCGACGGGCACCTCGTCTGCGTCCACGACCGCCGCGTCAACCGCACGTCCAACGGCCGTGGCGCCGTCTCCGCGCTGGAGCTCGCCGACCTCGCCGCGCTCGACTTCGGCACCTGGAAGGGGCGTGAGGACTCCACCGAGAGCCCGGACTGGGGCGATCCGTCGCTCACCTCCGTACTGACGCTGGAGCGGCTGTTGGAGCTGGTCGCCGACTCCGGGCGCCGCGTCGAGCTGGCGATCGAGACCAAGCACCCCACGCGCTGGGCCGGGCAGGTGGAGGAGAAGCTGCTGCGGCTCCTCGACCGGTTCGGGCTCGCGGCGCCCGCGGACCCGGCGGAGTCCCCGGTGCGGATCATGAGCTTCTCGGCCCGCTCCCTGAACCGGGTCGCGGCGGCGTCGCCCACCCTGCCCACCGTCTACCTGATGCAGTTCATCGGGCCCCGGCTGCGCGACGGGCGACTGCCGGCCGGCGCGCGGATCGCCGGGCCCGGCATCCGGCTGGTGCGCAACCACCCGACGTACGTCGAGCGGCTGCACCGGGCCGGCCAGCGGGTGCACGTGTGGACGGTGAACGAGCCGGAGGACGTGGAGCTGTGCGCCCGCCTCGGCGTGGAGGCGATCATCACCAACCGGCCGCGCCAGGTCCTCACCCAGCTCGGTCGGGCCTGAGACCCGCCCCAAAGAAGGCACCGCCCCAAAGAAGGCCCTGCTCTCAAGAGGCCCGCCCTAAAGAAGGGCGGCCCGAAGAAGGACGGCCCGAAGAAGGACGGCCCCAAGAAGGCGCCGCCCGGGCTTAAGAGGAACCGCGGAGAGACGAAGCACACACGGGGCGCCCGTCGGCCGCGCTGTGCAGTCGCATTCGTACGCCTACGGTGCGGTTCACCACCCTCCGCCCCACCATGCTTGGCCATGACAACCACTACGGGGAGTGCACCGGCGCATTCGTAACGTACTCGCCGGTCAGTTGTGCCCCACCGGGCTGCTCCGGTCCGGTTTCCGGTCCAGTCCAGGGGGGCATTCAGACGGTGGCGTGGGGCAAAGGAGGTCTCGGGGGTGGCGTTGGTGGTGGCACAAGAAGTGCCCACGTCGTCGAGCATGGCCGTACCCCATGGCCCTGCGGGCGTGGGCGAGGCGCGACACCGCATGCGTGAGCAATTGCGCATGGGGGGAGTGCCCGAATCGGTCGTCGACGACGCGATTCTGATCCTTTCCGAACTGCTCAGCAACGCCTGCCGGCACGGCAGACCGCTGGGGCGTACGGAAGTGGGCGACGGGGACGTGCGCGCCGCGTGGCGCGTCGATCTGGACGGCCGGCTGATGGTCGAGGTCACGGACGGCGGCGGGCCCACCCGGCCGGTGCCGTCGACGCCTTCGGTCACCGCGCGCGGCGGTCGCGGGCTGAACATCATCACGGCCCTGGCCAAGGACTGGGGCGTGCGCGACGACCCGGCCGGCGAGGTCACCGTGTGGGCGCTCGTCACGGATGGGCAGCGTCACGACCATTTCGCTACGCGCGTCACACACGACGAGCACAACTGATCAAGGGCGTTCCGGAGGCGAGGGAGCGGGCGATCGCGCAAGGGTCGAGTGCCCCCGCGCGCCGAAGCCCCGCCCCCGCCCCGCACTCGTCCCGCCCCGTGCTCGTACTCGTCGGCGGCACGCACCCCGTCTCGGGTGCCGCGCCCCCGCCCGCGGGGCGGACGACTAGGCTCGCCCAAGCACCGCACCACGCATCGCCGCATTCGGGAGAAGCCGCACCATGGCCAAGAAGCGCCCCCAGACCAAGGCCGCCAAGCACCAGCCCCAGGGCCGGGGCAAGCCCGTCGGCAGCGCGGGCGCGGCCGGGGCCGTGCCCGTGGTCGGCGCCCGCGAGCCCTGCCCGTGCGGCTCGGGCCGCCGCTACAAGGCGTGCCACGGCCGGGCCGCGGCGCACGCCGTGACCGAGCTCGTGCAACGGCCCTTCGCGGGGCTGCCCGGCGAGTGCGACTGGGTGGCCCTGCGCGAGCTGGTCCCCGCCGCCACCGTGGAGCTCACCCTCAAGGACGGACTGCCCGAGGGCGTGCCGTCCGTGACGCTGGCGACCGTGCTGCCGATGGCCTGGCCCGCGCTGCGCCGTGACGACGGCTCCGTACTGCTCGGCCTGCAGAACGACGGCTCGTCCGGCGACCTCAGCCGCGACCTGGGCGAGACGCTGGCCCGGGCGCTGCGTGCCGAGCCCGGCAGCCCGGTCGGCGCGGAGCGCGCCGCGTCCGACGAGGGCGTACGGCTCCAGGACCTGCTGGCAGCGGACGCGCCGTTCGCGCCCGTGGTGCACTCCGGCTTCGAGTTCTGGGTGCCGGACGCGGAGTCCTCGACGCCGGACGTCGTCGCCTCCCTGGAGCGGGCGAACGCCGCGGCGATCCCGACCGTCAAGCTCGCCGGCGTCGACGCCGCGTACTGGTGCGAGACCCCGGAGAAGAACCACCTGCGCTGGGTCATGCCGCACGCCGAGGAGGAGCTGCTCGACGCGCTCGCGCGGCTGCACGCGGCCGGCCGCAGCTCGCTGGGCGAGGGGACGCGGCTCGTCGGGTCGTTCCGGGCGCACGGTCTGGTCGTCCCGGTCTGGGACCTGCCGAGCGGAATGGGTGCGGAGGAGTGCGAGAAGCCGGCCGCCGAGTTCGCCGAGCGACTGGCGGAGGCGCTGGAAGCTGACGCTCCGCTCAGTGCCGACGAGCGCCGGGCGCGCGGTGGACTCACCAACCGTCAGGTCACCCTGAGCTGAACACGCCAAATATGGCACGCGTCGGGAAACTGGCCGGAACGTGACGCCAGCGGGAATCCCGGGCCGCCTTCGGGCCCGGGACCCGCGGTTGAGCCCGGTACCCCCCTCGGCATTACCGGGTGACTCCAGTCACAACTCCCGCCACTGTCAGCCGTTTCCGTGTCCGAATAACCGAGATCGAATTTGCGAACCGCAGATCTCTTGTTACCGTTCTTAGAGCCCGGTCGCTGGTGCATCCCCCGTCGCCAGCGACCGGGCCTCTCCATTTCCGGATGCGGTCCGTCCGCCTCGGCCGGAACCTTGACGTCCGCTCAACCCCCGCTAGTGCGCGCGGAGTTGCTGCCGGCCCGCAGGAGCAGTCGGCCGGCCCCTGGCCCGTCCTGCACCACCCCGACCGCCGCGTCGACGGAGTCGTCGGCAGACATGTCAGCAGGTGCTCCGACGGCCGCGTCGGCACTCACATCAGGCCCCGCACCGGCCGCCGCGAACTCCGCCACCGCCGAATAGCCGGCACCGCTCCCGGAACGCTCTCTCGGGGTCTCGCAGACACCGGGCTCATCACCCGCTTCGACGGTGCAGTTGATCTGTAGCGTGCGCCCCTGCGGACCCATGAGAGTCAGTACGGAAGTCAATTTCGCGCCCGTGGCATTCCGGTAGTACGTACGTGCCCATGTGGCAAGGCCATCGGCCAGTACACACGTCTGGGCTTCCACTCCTTCAGGCGAGGAGAGTTCCGGACCACAACGCACTCGGGTGACCTGCGTTCCTTCAGTTCCCCGAGTGGACGGAGTGGGTGAAGTGGATGGAGTGATCTCAGAGGTTCCTGCCCCTTGAGCAGCTTGAGCGGCTTGCGGGGTGACGGGCGCGGGACGGGGGCGGCCGGTGGGCGACGGGAGCGACGGACCCGGCTCGGCGCGCACGACGCCGTACTCGTCCTCCGCGCCGCCCGGCACCACCTGGCCCCACGCGGCCAGCGGCACCAGCGCCGCGGCCAGCACGGCGGAAGCGAGCCCGACCACACGGACGTACACGGACATGGGCCACCTGCCGATCGCGCGGACGGCGCGGGAACGCGGGGACGGAGAGCTGCGGAGCTGAGGAGAAGGCTGAGAAGAACCGTCCCCACGCCGTGCCGGTGGCACATGCGAGGGCAACGGTGGAGCGACGATAGCGACGCGGTACGGACGGACGGCCGGCCGCGCACCCGATTCCCGTACAACTCGGGCCCACTCCTACCCGATCGGGTGACCCAACCCCCGCGCCCAGCCCTCACGCCTCGGGCGGCAACGCGAGCACGGAAGCGGAAGGACGGCAGCACGAGGCCGGCAAGCACGAGGGCGGCCACGCGAGGCCGGCAACGCGACGGCGCGCCGCTTCCCCGCGGCGCGCCGTCAGCAGTCAGTCCCCTCAGTAAGCCAGTCGGCTTCCTTCGTCCGGCGCGCTCGTGCTCGCCTCGACCAGCGCGTCCACGACCGCCTCCACGTCCGGCAGCCACGGCGCGGCCGAGCCGGGCAGCGGCGCCCGCTCCCAGCGGACCTGCCCCGTGCCCGTCTCGGACGGGGGCAGCACCACGTACCCGCCCTCGCCGTGGAACCGCAGCGAGCTGGGCACGCAGTCCTTGGCGAAGAGCAGCTCGCCGAGTTGTTCGAGGGTGTACGGGGCGACCAACAGCGACCACCGCGTGGGCGTCGCCAGGACCGGCCCGAGCCGCATGTCCATCCGGTCGAGCTCGGCCAGCGCCCGCGCCCCGGCCTGCGCCGGCAGGCTCACCGCGCAAGGCGCCGCACCGCCGGTGGCGAGAACGACCGGCGCATTCGGCCGGTTCGTCCACCACCAGCGCAGCATGCGCTCGTCGGTCGTCGCCGCGAGGACGGAGGGGTCGAAGGGGTGCGCGCCGGGTACGACGCACTCGGGGTCGGGGCAGCCGCAGCGCCGCCCGTTGCCGCCGCCCGCCGCGGGAAGTCCCACCCCGGGGATGACGGGCCACCGCCATGCGGCGCAGGTCAGCGCCGCTTCCAGCTGTGCAGGCTGTGCCGGCCCCTTCTTGCGCCACAACCGGAGCCTGCGTCGCCTTCCGAGGATCTCGCGCATGAGCGCTCGTTCCTTTCCGTTGAACGCCGAGGTCCACATCACACCATGTGTGCAGCTTTTCACTGTGCGTACGAATGCGTACTGATACGCCCTGCATGTGCTTACTGCGTGCGTGTACGTACGTCGTCCTTCGCATGTAACGCGGGTACGCGTACGTACGGATCGGCTGGTCGGCGCGTCACCACCCGCGCCTTCGGCGCGGACGTCCCCCGGTGGCCTGCGGCAGGATCGCCGCCCGGGGGTCCAACGTGGGCCCTACTCCATTAAACGCACGGCGGGGAATGCGCGCTCAGTGCTTGCGTGTCCCGTGACCGACACCACCGAGTCAAACCCGCACACACGGGTCGATCCGGCACTTCCCCACACTCCGGGGGTCCGCCCGGAGTTCTTTCCGGGATCCGCCTCGGCCCTACGGACAGTAGGACGTCGGAGCCCGTCGCCAGGTTCCGGACGATGCCAACTGGCCGCCGGACGTCACCCTTTTCGTACCCACCACGTTCGGTATGACGCGCCCGTGCAGTCGCCCTCGGCGACGCCCGCCCGGGCGTCGCGCCCTGGGGGATCCGCTGAAGGATCACTGTCAAGCGCGCTCAGTCGATCGCAAAGAGCGGCAACGAGGTGCAATTTCCAGCCAAGTTCCCGATACATGCATGGCGGGCGCCGAAGGGCGAGCGGGAACGGAACCCTCCGTCAAGAGCACCCCAAAGCCTCCCCAAACTCCCGTAGACACCATCAATCCCACTGGTGCAATGCTGGACATCCCCTTACATCTGCGTGTAGATGTGGATCCATTGTCAGGCGCGCGAAATGACACGGGGGTTTGCGATGCTATTGCATGAATTGCACCCATTGAAAAGACCACTTCCGTGAGCGCCCCTCACTTTCCGAAAGTGGCCGGAATCGACTCTTCGAGTCCTCACTCCCCGCACACTGCGGCGGCTTCAGCGGCCCTCGCGGGAGGCGTCACGGCGGGCGATGCGACCGGCGTCACGCCAGCGCCGCCCCACCGGGCCTCGACCGGCGGCGCCAACGGCGCCGCTGCCGGCGACGCAGCCGGCGACGGACCCACCGACACCACCGACACCGCCGTCGACGGCGGCACCCCGCTCCACGACCGGCTCGCCGGCTGGGTCTCCGAACTGACCACCCTCCACGAACTCACCGAACGCCTGGCCGCGACCGGCTCCCTCGACGACGCCCTCGACGAACTGCTGCGCGCCGGCGCCGCCCTCATCGGCGCCCGCCGCGGCCTGGTCGTCCTCGAACCGCCCACCGCGCCCCCCGCCGGCCCGCCCGCCCGTGCGACCAGCCCGACCGGCGTCACCAGTCCCATCAGCCCTACTAGCCTCACCAGCCTTACTAGGGGATACGGGCTGTCCCACGCCGAACTCGGCCACATCGAGACCGTGCCGCGCGCCCTCACCGCGTACGGCCGCATCCTGGAGGGCCGCCGCGGCCCCGCCGGGCCGACCGCCCCCGAGGCCGTCGCCCACCCCGACATCCTCGGCGACGCGACGCTCGACCCGGTGCGCCGGGAGGTCGCCGTGCGCCTCGGCTGCGCCGCCGCGTACACCCAGCCGCTCGCCTCGAAGACGGCGGGCACGCTCGGCGCGGCCGTCTGGCTGTACGACGAGCCCGCCGCCCCGGTCGACCGGCGGCGGCACCTGATGCACCTCTACGTGCGGTACGCCACCGAGCACCTGGCCCGGCTCATCGAGGTGGCCCGGGCCCGGCAGACCGTCGCCGCGGTCGCCGAAGAGCTGCTGCCGAGCCGACTGCCCCGGGTCCCCGGCGTGCGGCTGGCGGCCCGGCACCGCACCGGACCGCTCGGCGGCGGCGACTGGTACGACGCCCTGCCGCTGCCGGACGGCGCCCTGGGGCTCGCGGTCGGCTCCGTCGGCGGGTCGGGGCCGAGCGCGCTCGCCGCGATGGGGCGGCTGCGCGCGTCACTGCGGGCGTACGCGGTCATGGAGGGCGAGGACCCCGTCGCCGTACTGTCCGACCTGGAACTGCTGCTGCGGCTGACGGAGCCGGCACGGACCGCCACCGCGCTCTTCGCGTACGCCGAGCCCGCCGCCGGCAGGGTGCTGCTGGCCGGGGCCGGGCACACCCCGCCGCTGGTGGTCGGCGACCGGCGCACCGAGTTCGTCGAGACGTCGCTCTCGGCGCCGCTGGGGATGCTGTCCTGCTGGGAGGCGCCGAGCATCGAGGTGTGTCCGCAGCCCGGAGAAACGGTGCTCCTGTACACCGACGGGCTGCTGCGGCGCGGCGGCGACCCGATGGACCGGGCCTTCGCCCGGCTGCACGCCGCCGCGGCGAGCGTGCCGAGGGCGGCCCGGGAGGACCCGGGCGCGATCGCGGACCACGTGCTGCACGCGATGGTGCCGGCGGACGCCGCGGGGGCCGCCGGGCCCGACGTCGTCCTGCTCGCCGCGCGCTTCGACTGACCGGCCTTCCCGGAAGGCCCTCGACCGAGCCTCCGCCGGGGCCTCGGCCCGCCCTTCGCCCGGGCCCAGTGGTACACCCGAAATGTCTGACTCCTCACACCCGTGGAGAGCGTCTTCACAGGACACATACGATGGACGTCGGTCCGATGACGCATCGAGGAGGCAGACGTGGCCGAGGAGCTCAACCCGAGCACTCCGGAAGAAGAAGAGCAGCCGGTCAAGCCGCGCAAGAACGGCCTCTACCCGGATGTCTCCGAAGAACTCGCCGCCAACATGGCGAGCGGCTGGGCGGACACCGAGCGCCACGACCTGGCGCCGATCCCGCAGGCCACGCACACCGCCGACCGCCGCGCGGCCCTGTCGCAGCGGTTCCCCGGCGAGCGCCTGGTGGTCCCCTCCGGGAAGCTGAAGACCCGCTCGAACGACACCGAGTACCCCTTCCGCGCCTCCACCGAGTACGTGTACCTCACCGGCGACCAGACCGAGGACGGCGTCCTCGTCCTGGAGCCCACGGCCGACGGCCACGAGGCCACGGTCTACCTGCTGCCCCGCTCCAACCGTGAGAACGGCGAGTTCTGGCTGTCCGGCCAGGGCGAGCTGTGGGTCGGCCGCCGCACCTCCCTCGGCGAGGCCGAGCAGCTCCTGGGCCTGAACACCAAGGACGTGCGCGAGCTGGCGGACGCGCTGAGCGCGGCGACCGGCCCGGTCCGCGTCGTCCGCGGCCACGACGCCGGCATCGAGTCGGCGCTGACCGACAAGGTCACCGCCGAGCGCGACGAGGAACTGCGCGTGTACCTCTCCGAGGCGCGCGCGGTGAAGGACGCGTTCGAGATCGGCGAGTTGCAGAAGGCGTGCGACTCCACCGCCCGCGGCTTCGAGGACGTCGTCAAGGTCCTCGACAGGGCCGAGGCGACCAGCGAGCGCTACATCGAGGGAACGTTCTTCCTGCGCGCCCGCGTCGAGGGCAACGACGTCGGCTACGGCTCCATCTGCGCCGCCGGCCCGCACGCCACCACGCTCCACTGGGTCCGCAACGACGGCCAGGTCCGCTCCGGCGAGCTGCTGCTCCTGGACGCCGGCGTGGAGACCACCACCCTCTACACCGCGGACGTCACCCGCACCCTGCCGATCAACGGCCGCTTCACCGAGCTCCAGCGCAAGATCTACGACGCGGTGTACGACGCCCAGGAGGCGGGCATCGCGGCGGTCAAGCCGGGCGCGAAGTACCGCGACTTCCACGACGCGGCCCAGCGGGTGCTGGCCGAGCGGCTGGTGGAGTGGGGCCTCGTGGAGGGACCGGTCGAGCGGGTCCTGGAGCTGGGGCTCCAGCGCCGCTGGACGCTGCACGGCACCGGCCACATGCTCGGCCTGGACGTGCACGACTGCGCCGCCGCGCGCACCGAGGCGTACGTCGACGGCACCCTGGAGCCGGGCATGTGCCTGACCGTCGAGCCGGGGCTGTACTTCCAGGCGGACGACGTGACCGTGCCGGAGGAGTACCGGGGCATCGGCGTCCGGATCGAGGACGACATCCTCGTCACGGAGGACGGCAACCGGAACCTCTCGGACTCGCTGCCGCGCCGGGCCGACGAGATCGAGACGTGGATGGCCTCGCTCAAGGGCTGACGCGCCGCTGACGAGCAGCGGCCGGGCGGAGGGCGCGCGACCCGGGGTCTCTCAGGAGACCTTGAGGAGCGCGTCCTCCCGCCATTTCAGGACCTTGTCGAAGCTGACGACGGCGCCGCGGCCCGGGCGGTTGCTGAAGTCGACGTGGTCCGCCAACTCCTCGATCAAGCACAGCCCGCGACCGCTCTCGGCGAGGGCGACGGCCTGCCGCTCGGGTCTCTCCCGTCCCTCTCTCATCTCCCGCCCCTCTCTCGCTTCGCGACTCTCTCTCGCCCCGCGAACCTCGCGAACTTCGTCCCGCCTCTCACGGCCCTCACGGCCCTCACGACCGTCCCGGTTCTCCCGGCCGTCCTGGCGCAGGCCGGCCGCGTGGGCGCAGCCGCCGTGCCGCGTCGACCTGGCGGGGAACCCCGGCCCGGAGTCGGCCACTTCGATGCGACACCTCTCGCCGTCCAGATACGCCGTGACGCGATACGCCTCCGAGGCTCCCGAAGGATCGCCCGGGGCCGGCCCGCCGCCGTGCTCGACGGCGTTCGCACAGGCTTCGCTCAGCGCCACCGAAAGGTCGAAGGAGATGTCGGGGTCAACACCCGCGGTCTCCATCGCGCCGATGAGCAGTCGCCGGGCGAGCGGGATGCTCGCAGCTTCGCGCCGCAAGTGCAGAGACCACCAGATGCTCATGCTCCAGCCTCCTGGCTGCGGCTCGACATACCGATACGTATTGCCCCAAGACACGGTCCGTAAGCACGGAGTTGCTGTGATTGCGCTCATTCGGCGGAAGCGCGCCAGTGGCGCGAAGGTGTAGGGCGCGCCCGGGAGTCGGGGGCGCCGGCGCGTGCCGGCGGCGATCGTCCGGCGAGATCAAAAAGGGCGTTACGGACCTGCCGTACCGCGCCGGGGGGCGTGGTGGGATGATGAGCCGGCCATGTCGTCCCTGTCGTCCCCACCCGGTGCGCCCGGTGCCGCCGCTCTGACCGGAGCCCCCGGTGAGCGCACCGGCGCCGGTGTCAGGCTGCTGCGGGCCGCGGTGTTCGCCGCGGTCTGCGTCGCGCTGTCCGCGGCGGGGCACGCGATCGCCGCCTGTGCCGGCGTCCCGTGGTGGACGGTTGCGGTGGGTCTCGCCGGCACGTTCGTCCTCGTCCTGCCCTTCACCGGCCGGGCACGTTCCCTGCCGGCCGTCGCCCTCGCGCTGGGCCTCGGTCAACTCGCGCTGCACGCGCTGTTCGGCGCGGGCCAGCAGCACCAGGTCCGCATCGGGCCGACGGCCGACGACCTGTTGCTGCGGATGGCGGCGAAGCTGGTGTGCGGCGTCGGCGCCGCGCCCCTCTCCGCCGAGGAGGCCCGCCAGGTGGTGACCGCGGCCGGGATCACCCCGCCGACGGCGCCGGCGCATCCCGCGCACCCGGCGCAGGAGGCCCTGGCCCAGCCCGAGCTGCTGCCGTCGCTGCCCATGCTGCTGGCGCACCTGCTGGCCGCGCTGGCGACGGGCTGGCTGCTGCGCCACGGCGACCTGGCGCTGCTCCGACTGATCCGGCTGTCCACCTCCTCCGCCGAGGAGGCGCGGGAGCTGGTGGCCGAGGCGGGCCGGCTGCGCTCGCTGCGGGCGGCGCTCACGCTCGTACGGGCGCTCTGTTCCGGTCTCGTACGCCTGCCGGCTCCGGGCGCGCGCCCGGCGCGGGCCGTGGACGATCCGCCGCCGCCGGCCACGGCCGAGGCGCTCCAGCACGCGGTGATCAGGCGCGGGCCGCCCGCCCCGCGTTACGCCCTCGCTGCCTGACGCGGTCCGCTCGACGGGAGTGGGACCGCGGTGCCCGCGCACCTCGCGCGCCTCCGCGCCCCCTGGGTGAGGAGTGCCCTGCCGCGTACGCCCGGGCGCACCCACCGTTCCTCCCACACCGTGGAGTGCATTCATCATGAACGTTTCTTCCTACGCGTCCCGTAAGCCCCTTTCGTCCCGCACGCCGTCGTCCCGCGTGCTGTCGTCCCGCGTGCTGCGCGGCGTCGCCGTCGCGGCCGGTGTCGGGGTCGCCTCGGTGCTGCTGGCCGGGCCGGCCGCCGCGCACGTCAGCGTCCAGCCGCAGGGCGAGGCCGCGCAGGGCGGATACGCCACCGTCTTCGTCAAGGTGCCGAACGAGCGCGACAACGCGTCGACCGTGAAGCTGGAACTCAACCTGCCCACCGAGCACCCGATGACGTCGGTGATGCCGCAGCCCGTGCCCGGCTGGCGGGCCGAGGTCACCAAGTCCAAGCTCGCGAAGCCGCTGACGGTGCACGGCAAGCAGGTCACCGAGGCGGTCTCCAAGGTCACCTGGACCGCGGACGGATCCAAGATCGGCCCGGGGCAGTTCCAGCAGTTCCCGCTCTCGCTCGGACAGCTCCCCGAGAAGGCCGACCAGCTCGTCTTCAAGGCGCTCCAGACGTACGACAACAAGGAGGTCGTGCGCTGGATCGAGGCGCCGGAGGAGGGCGCGGCCGAGCCCGAGTCCCCCGCGCCCGTGCTGAAGCTCGCCGCCGCGCAGGGCCACGGCCACGGCGCGGCCGGCGACGAGGCCGACGGCAAGTCGTCCGACCAGGCCGCGAAGGACGACTCCGACGACAGCACGGATGCGACTGCACGGGTCCTCGGCGCGGTCGGCATCCTGGTGGGGGTCGCCGGAGTCGCCTTCGGCGTGCTGGCGGGCCGCCGGCGCGCCTCCTGACGACTCCCCGACCGACCGCACGCAACAGAACAGCACCCCCTCCTCGAACTCCTCGAACCAGGACTCTCCCCATGCGCAAGAAGACCGCCCTGGCAGCAGCACTCGCCGCGACCGCCGTGCTCACCCTCTCCGCCTGCTCCACCACCAGCAGCACCGGCGGCAAGAGCTCCGTCGCCGAGGTCTCCGTACCGGAGGCGAAGCCGGGCACCGTGCTCGACCAGCCCTTCGAGAAGCCGGACCTCGTGCTCACGGACACCAAGGGCAAGCCGTACGACCTGCGGGCCGAGACGAAGGGCAAGCCCACCCTGATCTTCTTCGGGTACACCAACTGCCCGGACGTCTGCCCGCTGACGATGAGCAACATCGCCATCGCCGAGAAGAGCCTCTCCAAGGCCGAGCAGGACAAGCTCCAGGTCGTCTTCGTCACCACCGACCCTGAGCGGGACACCCCCGCCCAGCTCGGCAAGTGGCTGCCGGGCGCCGGCGACCCCTCCTTCGTCGGCCTCAGCGGCGACTTCGCGAAGATCCAGGCCGCGGCGAAGTCGATCGGCATCGGCATCGACCCGGCGAAGAAGGAGGGCGACTCCGTCGTCTCCATGCACGGCGCCCAGGTGATGGCGTTCTCCCCGGAGACCGACAAGGGATACGTCGTCTACGGCGAGGACACCAGCCCCGACGACTACAAGAAGGACCTGCCGAAGCTGGTGCGCGGAGAGAAGCCGTGAACCCCCGCACCCGACTGCCCTGGATAGCCGGTGCGATCGCGGCGGCGCTGGCGCTCGCGGGCTGTTCGTCGGGGTCCGCCGACGACGGGGCCGACCGCGCGGGCGGCCCCGAACTGAGCGTCAGCGGCGCCTTCATGCCGCAGCCCGTCAGCGACATGGCCGCCGGCTTCCTGACCGTGCGCAACGCCGGCGGCGCCGCCGACCGGCTGACGTCCGTCTCCAGCCCCCTCTCCGACGCGGTGACGATCCACGAGTCGAAGGGGCAGAAGATGCGGAAGGTCGACGGGTTCGACGTCCCCGCCGACGGCGAGCTGACGCTCAAGCGCGGCGGCAGCCACATCATGCTCGACCGGCTGAAGCAGCGACCGGTGAAGGGCGACAAGGTCACCGTCGAGCTGCGCTTCGAGAAGTCCGACCCGATCCGGGTCGAGCTTCCCGTCATGGAGCCGACGTACGTCCCGCCGGAGGCGGACGGGTCGCACGACCCGTCCGCGGGCTCGACCGGTACCGGTTCCACTTCCGGGCACCACTGAGCGAAGGACGCGACGACACATGGCAACCACCGCCCCCGCCCGAAGGGCGCCGTACCGACCGCTGCTCGCCGTGGCGGTGCTCGTCGGCACCGTGCTGGCCGCGCTGCTGACCGCGGCCGGCCCGGCGAGCGCGCACGCGGCCCTCACCGGCAGCAGCCCCGCGGACGGGGCGGTGGTGGCCACCGCCCCCGAGGAGGTCTCGCTCAGCTTCTCCGAGCCCGTCGCCATGGGGGACGACTCGATCCGGGTCCTCGAACCGGGCGGCGAACGCGCGGACGCGGCGAAGGTCCGCGACACGTCCGCCGCCGGCAAGGTCTCCTACGCGGTCGACCTGCGGACCGACCTGCCGAACGGCACCTACACCGTGGCCTGGCAGGCGGTCTCCGCCGACAGCCACCCCATCTCCGGCGCGTACACCTTCTCCATCGGCGCGCCCTCGGCGACCTCGGTCTCCCTGCCCGACGGTGAGCCCGGCGACGGCCTCGTCGGCACCCTGTACGACGTGGCGCGGTACGTCGCCTACGCGGGCTTCGTGCTGCTGGTCGGCGCGGCCGCGTTCGTCCTGCTGTGCTGGCCGCGGGGCGCGTCCGTGCGGCCGGTCCAGCGGCTCGTCGCGTACGGCTGGGTCGCGCTGACCGTCGCCACGCTGGCGATGCTGATGCTGCGCTCCCCCTACACCGGCTCGGGCCGGCTCGCCGACGCCTTCGACCTGGACGGGCTCCAGGACGTCCTGGAGACGAAGACGGGCACGGCGCTCGTCTCCCGGCTGCTGCTGCTCGGCGTGGCGGCGCTGTTCGTCGCGGTGCTCTTCGGGGCGTACGCGCAGCGCCGGCACGACGATCCCGCGGACGACGATCCCGCGGACGACGGGGACGGGGACGACGGGGACGGGGGCGACGAGCGACGCAACGACCTGACCTTCGGCCTCGCCGTGGGCGGCACGGTGGTCGCCGCCGGGATCGCCGCGACCTGGGCCCTGTCCGAGCACGCCTCGACCGGCATCCAGACCGGGCTGGCGATGCCCGTCGACGTGCTGCACCTGCTGGCCGTCGCGGGCTGGCTCGGCGGGCTCGCGGCGCTGCTGACCGCGCTGCACCGGGCGCCGTCGCTCGACGCGTCGGCGGTGCGGAAGTTCTCCCGGGTCGCCTTCGGCTGCGTGGTCGTCCTCGCCGTCACCGGGCTGTACCAGTCCTGGCGGCAGGTCGGCTCCTGGTCCGCGCTGACGGGGACGGACTACGGGCGGCTGCTGATCGCGAAGATCGTGCTGGTGGCCGCGCTGGTGGCGATCGCCCGGGCGTCCCGGCGCTGGACCGCGCAACTGGCCGAGGCCCCCGAAGAGCTCGAAGAAGCGGCGGAGGCCGAAGGGACGGAGGCCGTCGGGGATCCCGTACGCGCCGCCCAACTCGCCCGCCAGCGCGCCGCCATGGCCACCGTCCGCCGCAAGAAGGCCCGCGACGCCGACCCCGTGAAGGCCCGGCTGCGCCGCTCGGTGCTGGTCGAGGCGGGCGTCGCCGCGGTCGTCCTGGCCGTGACCACCGTCCTGACCGCCACCGAACCCGGCCGTACGCAGGAGGAGGCCGGTCGCTCGCCGGCCGCGTCCTCGGCCGGGCAGCTGGGTCCGGGCAGCGCGCCGTCCGGGTCCAGCGGCCCGGCCGAGGTGAAGGTCCCCTTCGACACGGGCGCGGCGAACGGCAAGGGCACCGTGCGGCTCACGCTGGGCCCCGCGCGCCCCGGTGGGAACGAGCTGCACCTGTGGGTGTCGGGGGCGGACGGCAAGCCGTTGGACGCGCCCGAGGTGCGGATGTCGTTGACCCTCCAGGACAAGCAGATCGGCCCGCTGCCGGTCACCCTCGCGAAGGTGGCGGCCGGCCACTGGAGCGCGGGCTCCGTACAGATTCCGATGCCCGGCGAATGGCAGGTCAAGGTGACCGTGCGGACGTCGGACATCGACCAGACGACCGTCGAAGAGCACGTGAGGATCGGCTGAGCGACCGTGGCACCCCTGGACTCCCGCAAGCCGGTGGACGCACCCCCCGCCACCGAACCCCCCGCACCTGACGCACCGTCGCGGCGGCGGGTGCTGTCGACCGCGGCGGCGGCCGGTGCCGCCGGGCTGGCGCTCGGCGGGGCGGGCGGCGCGGTGGCGCACGCCGTCACCGCCGCCGACGCGCCCACCGCGCTGACGTCGGTCGGCGCGAGCGCCGTGCCGTTCCACGGCGCCCACCAGGCGGGCATCACCACCCCCATGCAGGCCCACGGCCACCTGCTCGCGTTCGACCTGGCGCCGGGGGCGGGCCGCAAGGAGGCCGCGGCCCTGCTGCGCCGCTGGTCGGCGCTGGCGGCGGCGCTGATGGCGGGCGACCCGGCCCCGTCGGCCGACACCGGCGTGGCCCTGGACGCCGGCCCGTCCTCGCTGACGTTCACCTTCGGCTTCGGCCGCACCTTCTTCGACCGCACGGGCCTGACGGCGCGGCGCCCGGCCGGCCTCGACCCGCTGCCGGCCTTCTCGTCGGACCAGCTCGACCCGCGGCGCTCGGAGGGCGACGTCTGGGTGCAGATCGGGGCGAACGACGCACTGGTCGCCTTCCACGCGGTGCGCGCGCTCCAGCGGGAGGCGGGCGGGGCGGCGCGGGTGCGCTGGCAGATGGCCGGCTTCAACCGGGCGCCGGGCGCCACGGGCCGCCCGATGACCGCACGGAACCTGATGGGCCAGGTCGACGGCACCAACAACCCGAAGCCCGCCGACCCCGACTTCGACGAGCGGATCTTCGTCCCCGCCACCGGGAGCGCGCCGGATTCGCAGTGGCTGGCGGGCGGCTCGTACGCGGTCGTCCGGCGGATCCGGATGCTCCTCGACCCCTGGGAGCGGCTGTCGCTGCCCGAGCAGGAGCGGGTCATCGGGCGGCGCAAGTCCGACGGCGCCCCGCTGACGGGCGGCTCCGAGACGACTGCGCTGGCGCTCGACGACCGTTCCGCGGACGGGCAGTTGGTGATCCCGTCGAACGCCCACGCGCGGATCTCGGCGCCGGAGCAGAACAACGGCGCGGCGATGCTGCGCCGCCCCTTCTCGTACCACGACGGCGCCGCGGCGGACGGGGCGCCGGACGCCGGCCTGCTCTTCGTCTGCTGGCAGGCGGATCCGCTGCGGGGCTTCGTGCCGGTGCAGCGCAGGCTGGACCGGGGGGACGCGCTCTCGGCGTTCGTACGGCACGAGGCCAGCGGGCTCTTCGCGGTGCCGGGCGGCCCGGCCGAGGGCGAGTACGTGGGGCAGCGGCTGCTGGAGGCGTGACCGCCGTCCCCGCCGCGGCCGGTCGTGATCGATCAGCCGGCCGCGGCGGGGGTGCGACACGTTCTAGGGTGACCGTATGTCAGCCACGCGGTACACCTACCTCGGTCCCGAGGGCACCTTCACCGAGGCCGCCCTCCGCACGCTGCCGGAGGCCGCCACGCGGGAGCTCGTCCCGATGGTCTCGGTCCCGGCCGCGCTCGACGCCGTACGCAACGAGGACGCGGCGGCGGCCCTCGTGCCGATCGAGAACTCCGTCGAGGGCGGGGTGACCGCCACCCTGGACGAACTGGCCGCGGGCGAGCCGCTGATGATCTACCGCGAAGTGGTGCTGCCGATCGCGTTCGCGCTGTTGGTGCGGCCGGGGACGAAGCTCTCCGACATCGCGACGGTGACCGGGCACCCGGTCGCCCAGCCCCAGGTGCGCAAGTGGCTGCGGGCGAACCTCCCGGACGCCCTGTGGGAGTCGGCCGCCTCCAACGCCGACGGCGCGCGGCTGGTGCAGGAGGGGCGGTACGACGCGGCCTTCGCGGGCGAGTTCGCGGCGGCGACGTACGGGCTGGAGCCGCTGGTCAAGGACATCCACGACGCGCAGAACGCGGAGACCCGGTTCGTGCTGGTGGGGCGCCCGGCCCGGCCCGCGGCACCGACCGGCGCGGACAAGACGTCGGTGGTCATCTGGCAGCACGACGACCGGCCGGGCGGGCTGTTGGAGCTGTTGCAGGAGTTCGCGGTGCGCGGCGTCAACCTGATGCTGCTCCAGTCCCGGCCGACGGGCGCGGGCATCGGGAACTACTGCTTCGCGATCGACGCGGAGGGGCACATCTCCGACCGGCGGGTGGGGGAG
This sequence comes from Streptomyces sp. NPDC017979, assembly GCF_044328175.1. Taxonomy (NCBI): domain Bacteria; kingdom Bacillati; phylum Actinomycetota; class Actinomycetes; order Kitasatosporales; family Streptomycetaceae; genus Streptomyces; species Streptomyces sp. NPDC017979. The sequence goes on from NZ_JBIRGU010000009.1 coordinate 211,630, forward strand.
GCGCTGATGGGGCTGAAGCGGATCTGTCCCGAGGTGCGCTTCCTCGGTTCGTATCCGCGGGCCGGGGTGCTGCCCTCGGACGTCGCCGGGCCGCGGCCGGGGACGTCGGACCCGGAGTTCACCGCGGCGGCGGACTGGCTGGCCCGCTGCCAGGACGGCCGCCCCTGACCGGCGTCCGTCGGGCCCTTTGCGGGGCCGGCGCATGGGCGTCCGCCGGGCCCTTGGCGAAGAGCCGGGGCGTGAGCCTCCGGCGGGCCTTCATGGCGGCATCCGTCAGCCTTCATGGCAGCGTTCGTCGGGCCGGCGCTGACCGGAACTGTCCTACCTGCTGACTTTCCCCGTCCACAGGCCCGACGGAGTTATCCACAGTTATCCACAGGGTGCCCGATGGTCCTGGGGACAAGTCGACAACGGACCTCGCCCCAGTCGACAAATCGCTGCACTCGGCGCGCCATCCTCCACAGGACCGGTATGTGGCCCTGCCATCCTCCCGTCACCCGCATTTCATCGATCAACTCTTTGGGGCGAGCAATTCCCACCCTAATGAGTGGACCGGAGAGGTTTGAGAGAAGAATCCGACAACTCGACCGCACGCCGAGGAATGACCCCTTCCGCAATCCACAGTTTCTTCGCACAGCCTGTGGATAACTTTTTCCCAACAGGCGCCCCTGTGGACAACGAACGAGCAAGTCCCGCAGCCCACAAGGGACATGGGTCAATTCCGGCCGCCGTGAGATGATCCTTTCCGGGGAACGAAACCGCCGCGATTGACGACAGAGCGGGCTTCGGGCGGGCTCACCCCATACTCCACCAAAAGCCCTGAATAGGGACAAAGGCCGGCGCAACGCAATATCGAGTGGGCGGGCGCCGGGCGGGCACCGGTAGCCTGGTGGGGTGATTGACCTTCGCCTGCTCCGTGAGGACCCCGACCGAGTGCGCGCCTCCCAGCGCGTCCGTGGAGAGGACGTCGAGCTCGTCGACGCCCTGCTCTCCGCCGACGAGCGGCGCAGGTCGTCCGGCGCCCGCTTCGACGAGCTGCGCTCCGAGCAGAAGTCCCTCGGCAAGCTGATCCCCAAGGCCACCCCCGAGGAGCGCGCCGAGCTGCTCCAGCGGGCCGAGCAGCTGAAGGCGGACGTCAAGGCCGCCGACGCGGCCCAGCACGAGGCCGACGAGGAGACCCGCGGGCTGATGCTCCGTCTCGGGAACCTGGTCCACCAGGACGTCCCGGTCGGCGGCGAGGACGACTTCGTCGTCCTGGAGACCCACGGCACCGTCCGCGACTTCGCCGCCGAGGGCTTCGCCCCCAAGGACCACCTGGAGCTGGGCGAGGCCCTGGGCGCCATCGACGTCGAGCGCGGCGCCAAGGTGTCCGGATCGCGCTTCTACTACCTGACCGGCGTCGGCGCCCTGCTGGAGCTGGCCCTCGTCAACGCGGCGATCGCGCAGGCCACCGCGGCCGGCTTCACCCCGATGCTCACCCCCGCGCTGGTCCGCCCGCGCGCCATGGAGGGCACCGGCTTCCTCGGCCAGGCCGCGGAGAACGTGTACCACCTGGAGAAGGACGACTACTACCTGGTCGGCACCTCCGAGGTCCCGCTCGCCGCGTACCACATGGACGAGATCATCGACGCCGACAAGCTGCCCCTGCGGTACGCCGGCTTCTCGCCCTGCTTCCGCCGCGAGGCCGGCACGTACGGCAAGGACACCCGCGGCATCTTCCGGGTGCACCAGTTCGACAAGGTCGAGATGTTCTCGTACGTCGACCCGGCGGACGCGGAGGCCGAGCACCAGCGGCTGCTGGACTGGGAGAAGCAGTGGCTGACCTCCCTTGAGCTGCCCTTCCAGGTCATCGACGTGGCCTCGGGCGACCTCGGCTCCTCCGCCTCGCGCAAGTTCGACTGCGAGGCGTGGATCCCGACCCAGGGCAAGTACCGCGAGCTGACCTCCGCGTCGAACTGCGACGGCTTCCAGGCCCGCCGGCTGTCGGTGCGGATGCGGGACGGCAAGAAGGTCCAGCCGCTCGCGACGCTGAACGGCACGCTGTGCGCCGTACCGCGCACCATCGTCGCCATCCTGGAGAACCACCAGCTCGCCGACGGTTCGGTGCGGGTGCCCGAGGTGCTCCGCCCCTACCTCGGCGGGCGGGAGACCCTGGAGCCGATCGCCCGGTGAGTGCCGCGACCGCTTTCCCGTACCGGCTGATCGCCACCGACCTCGACGGCACGCTGCTGCGCGAGGACGGCACCGTCTCCGCGCGCACGCGCGCGGCGCTGGCCGCGGCCACGGAGGCGGGCGCCGCCCACATCGTCGTGACCGGCCGCGGCGTGCCCTGGACCCGCTACATACTGGACGACCTCGGCTACCGGGGCCTCGCGGTCTGCGGCCAGGGCGCGCAGGTCTACCACGCGGGCGAGCACCGGCTGTTGACGTCGCTCACCCTGGACCGCAAGATCGCCGCCATCGCGCTGGCGAAGCTGGAGGCCGAGGTCGGGCCGCTGGCGCTGGCGGCCAGCCGCGACGGGCTCGACGGCGACGTGCTGGTGAGCCCGGACTACGTGGCGCACGACGGCCCGCTGCCGTACGTGCCGCTCACCGACGCGGACGAGCTGTGGGCCCAGCCGCTGAACAAGATCTACATCCAGCACCCGACGCTCGACGACGACGCGCTGACGCGGGTCGGCAAGGAGACGATCGGCGGCTTCGTGGACGTGGTCATGGCCGGCCCGGGGGTCGTCGAGATCATCCCGCTGGGGCTGACCAAGGCGACGGGCCTCTCGCTGGCCGCGCGCCGGCTGGGGATGCGCCCGGCGGACACCATCGCCTTCGGGGACATGCCGAACGACATACCGATGTTCGGCTGGGCCGCGTGCGGCGTGGCGATGGCGAACGCGCACACCGAACTGAAGGCCGTCGCCGACGAGCTGACCCTGTCGAACGACGAGGACGGCATCGCGACGAAGCTGGAAGCGCTGCTCTCAGGACCTCCGGAGGCTTCGGAGCCTTCGGGAATCGCGGGTTGAGAAAAGACCGCCCCCTGCTCGCGGTGCGTTGCATACGCACCGGGGAAGGGGGCGGTCCGCGCTTGCGCGCGCTCGAAGCGACCGCCCCCTCGGGCACCGGCGCGGCGCGAGCAGCGGGTGAGACTGCCCGCGGCCGGTCCACCGGCGCCCAGTCGGGAACGGGACGGACCTCCTGAGGTCGACGTCCCGCTCCGCTCCCGGTAGGTGCACCGCCCGCACTGATGTGCGCCCGGTGCCTTCACTCTCTCCCAACAACCCTTCTGCGTCACCTTATTTCCGGGCCGGGCGAGCCGGTCGCGGGGAGGTGTACGTGCTGGTCGGAGGAGGGGCGGCGGGGGTGGAGCGCGGCCGCCTCACTCCTCGCCGGCGAGCTTGAGGACGCGCAGCTTCTGCCCCGCGTACCACGTCGCGCCGACGGTGACGACCGACAACAGCACCACGGCGAGCGGCAGTCCGACCGCCGAGCCGATCAGCCCCTCGCCGGCGATCTTCTCCGCCAGCGCCAGCGACCACTGCTGCACGCTGAGCGTGCGGGCGCCGGAGACCAGGCTGCCGAAGATGCCCTCCCACACCAGCGCGTAGATCAGTCCGATGATGACGGCGTGCCGGCTGACCGTGCCCAGCAGCAGGAACATCGCGCTGTAGGCGATCGAGCCGAAGAGCGCGGCGACGGTGTAGGCGATCGCGACCTGCTGTCCGTTGCCGTTCAGGATGAAGCCGGCGACCAGGGTGGGGATCGCGGAGAACGCCATGGTGACGGCGATCGCCACGGTGAGCTTGGTGCAGATGATCGTGTGTCGCTTCACCGGCTTGGCGAGCAGGTAGACGATCGAGCCGTCGTCGATCTCGGGCCCGATGGCGCCGGTGCCCGCGATCACTCCGACCAGGGGCACCATCGTGGCGATGGCGAAGCCGGCGAGCAGGTCGTTGGCGACCTGGTCGTCCGCGCCGTGGAAGGTGCGCACCGCCACCGAGATGAGCAGCAGCAGGGCGGGCAGGATGAACAGGATCGCGGCCCGGCGCCGGCCGAGCACGGCCCGATAGGTGAGCTTGGCGACTGTGGGGTGGTACATGGCGTCACAGCTCCTTTCAGGCCGCTACGAGGTAGGAGAAGACGGATTCGAGGGACTCGTCGGACGGCGAGACCGTCAGCAGCCGGACCCCGTTGTCCCGGGCGACGCGCGGCAGCAGTTCGGTGAAGCGGCCGAAGTCGACGGCCTGGATGCGCAGCGCGCCCTCCGCGAGGTCCACCTCGATGCCGGCGGTGGACGGGTCCGCGATGAGCGCGGCGGCGAGCGCCCGGTCGTCGCTGGAGCGCACCAGGTAGCGGTGCGGGCGGTCCGTCATCAGCCGGCGGATCTTGCGGAAGTCCCCGGACGCGGCGTGCCGGCCGGCGACGACCACCTCGATGTGCGAGGCGAGTTGTTCGACCTCCTCCAGGATGTGGGAGGAGAACAGCACCGTGCGGCCCGCGGCCCCCATGCTCCGCAGCAGCTCCATGAGCTGCATGCGCTGGCGCGGGTCCATGCCGTTGAAGGGCTCGTCGAGCAGCAGCACGGACGGCTCGTGGACGAGCGCGGAGGCCATCTTCACGCGCTGCCGCATGCCCTTGCTGTACGTGGCGATCTTGCGGTCCTGCGCGTACTCCATCTCGACGGTGGCGAGGGCGCGCCGGGCCTCCTTCTCGCCGAGGCCGTGCAGTTCGGCGTTGGCGACGACGAAGTCGCGGCCGGTGAGGAAGTCGTACATCGCCTCCCGCTCCGGCACCACGCCGATGTGCCGGTACACGGACTCGTTGCGCCAGATCGGCTGGCCGTCGAGGGTGACGCTGCCCGTGGAGGGGGCGAGGAAGCCGCCCATCATGTTGATGAGGGTGGACTTGCCGGCGCCGTTGGGGCCGAGCAGTCCGGTCACCCCGGGGCCGATGTCCATGGTGACGTCGTTGACGGCGACCACGTTCCCGAACCACCGGGAGACGTGCTCGATGGAGATGGTGGTCACGGGCGCGGCCCACTCTCTTGAGGCTTGCGGTGCCCGGTGTGCCCCGGGCGGTTGGCGGCGGTCGCGGTCACAGGCCGGCCCTCCGGTAGCGGCGCATCAGCACCGCGTACGAACCGGCGACGAGCCCCAGCACGACCAGCAGGTAGAGCAGGCCGACGGCGGTGCCCGGGCCGTCGCCGCCGGGGAAGCCGGAGGAGGCGCCGAGCAGCGCGGTCTGCACCCCGTCGATCAGGCTGATCGGCGAGAAGAGGCCGAACCACTGGATGGCGCCGGTGGATTCGGTGCCGTAGGCGATGGCCTGGACCGTGGAGACGGCGCCGTACGTGATCGTCAGGGTCGCGATGATCGCGGCCACGCCGAAGCCGCGGCGCGGCGTGAGGGCGGCGATCACCAGGCCGAGCCCGGCGAAGAGGACCGACAGGAGAGCGACGGAGACCATGCCCTGGGCGAACCATTTCGTCTGGTCGGCGAAGTCCATCTTGGCGAGCAGCGAGCCCGCGTAGAGGACCACCAGCGGTGAAGCGGTGAGGACGAAGAGGGCCGAGGCCATCGCGGCGTACTTCGCGAGGACGTAGTCGACCCGCTCGATCGGACGGGAGAAGTACAGCGGGACCGTCTTGAACCGCAGGTCGCGGGAGACGGACTGGGGCGCCTGGGCGGCCAGGAAGAGCCCGATGACGGCCTGGGTGACCAGGGCGTAGTTGGTGTAGTCGAGCGGGAGCTTGGACGCCTTGGTGGCGACGGCGACCGCGACGATGATGGCCGCGGGCAGGCACATCACCGCGAAGAGGACCATCGGCAGCACTTTGGACTTGGCGGAGCGGCCGAGGCCGTAGGCGCCGCGCAGCGACTGCGAGAAGAGCGAGCGGCGGGCGTAGGCGCGGCCGAGGCGCTGGCCGTCGTAGTGGCGGTAGCCGATGTTGTGGATGCGGGCGGACTCGGGGGCCGCGCCGGGGGTGTGGGTGCTCATCGGGGCGGCCCCATCGTGCTGGAAGCGGTGGAGGGCGTGGTGTCGGTGGTGACCGTGGCGTCGGTCGCCGCGGCTGCGGAGGTGGCCGCGGTCGCCGGTCCGGACTGGAAGACCTCGGCGATGTGGTGGCGGCGCTGTTCCATCCGGACGAGACCGAGGCCGAGGTCGGCGACGGTGTCGCGGACGACGTCGTACGTCTGCTCGCCCTCCGCTTCGAGCAGCAGGACGTGGCCGGCGCCGGGCAGTCCGTCCTCGGTGTGCCCGTGCAGGCGGACGCCGGCGGCGGCGAGGCGCTCGCGCAGGGCGGCGGTGCCGTCGGGGTGCGCGTCGGAGTCGGTGACCTCGACCGCGAGGGTGGTCGTGGTGCGGGTGAAGTCGCTGGTGGAACTGGAGCGCAGCAGGGTGCCGCCGTCGATGACGACGACGTGGTCACAGGTGCGTTCGAGCTCGCCGAGCAGGTGCGAGGTGACGAGGACCGAGATGCCGAAGTCGGTGTGGATGCGACGGATCAGCCCCAGCATCTCATCCCGGCCGACCGGGTCGAGGCCGTTGGTCGGCTCGTCCAGGAGGACCAGCTTGGGGTCGTGGACGAGTGCCTGGGCGAGCTTCACCCGCTGCTTCATGCCGGTCGAGTAGCCGCCGATGGGGCGGTAGCGCTCCTCGTAGAGGCCGACGTGGCGCAGGGTGTCCGCGGTGCGCTCGCGGGCGGCGGTCGGCGGGAGGCCGGACATGCGCGCCATGTGGACGACGAACTCGGTCGCCGACACGTCCGGTGGCAGGCAGTCGTGTTCGGGCATGTAGCCCACCTGCTCCCGGATGGCGCTGCCGTGGGTGGCCACGTCGAGGCCGAGCACGGCGGCGCGTCCCTCGGTGGCCGGGGACAGCCCCAACAGGATCTTGATCATCGTCGACTTGCCGGCTCCATTGGCGCCCACCAGTCCGGTCACACCGGGGCCGATGTCCAGGGAGAGCCGGTCAAGCGCGGTGACCCTGGGGTACCGCTTACTCAAACCTTCTACCGCGATCACACTCGTCACGGGTTCGACCGTAGTGGCCGGGCGGGCGGGGGTCGTCAGCCTGGGAGGTCGGTTCCGCGTACGCCTCCAGGGGGAGCGTCCCGTAGGGGTGGCCTACGAAAGTGGACGGGCGGGGTGGTGCGGGCGCTGCCGTTTGTCGTCCGAAGGGCGTCGTTCCGAGGTCGCGGGTGGTGGACGCGGGTGGTGGACGCGGTTCCTCGGCGGGGTGGGGCGGGGCGTCGGGGCGGGCGCAGGGCGGAGCGACGGTCGGGGCGCTGGTCGGGAGTTATCCACAGGCTGGTGCAGGGCACTTGACGCAGCCGTCGAGCATTGTCACATTCATCAGTGTCACGGTGTGGGTCACGTTACGGACGCGTAGAGCTACGACCGTCCGTGGACCTACGACGATTGCGACGAGCTTCGACGAGTTCGACGAGCTTCGAAGAGTTCGACGAGCTTCGACGGGTTTCTACCGGGTGAGGGGGCTGTGCCATGGCTTCGGTGGTGGCGTCGGCGGCGCCGAGGGCGTCGTCTTCGGGCGGGCCGGGCGCGGAGCTGCGCGGGTTCAAGGAGGTTCAGCGCCTGGCGTACGACTGCGCGGAGGCGGTGGCCGCGCAGTTGAAGCCGGGGGTGACCGAGCGGGAGGCGGCCCGGATGCAGCGGGAGTGGCTGCGGCGCCGCGGCGTGCGGGACTGGTTCCACCTCCCGTTCGCCTGGTTCGGCGACCGCACGGCCTTCACCGGCTTCCGGATACCGCTGCAGTTCTTCCCCACGGACCGGGCGTTGGAGCCGGGGATGCCGTTCATCCTCGACATGGCACCGGTGCACCGCGGCTTCACCGCCGACGTCGGCTACTCGGGCTGTCTGGGCCCCAGTCCGCTGCACGACAAGCTGGTGACGGACCTGCGCGAGCACCGCGAGTTGATCCTCCGCGAGGTGCGCGAGCGCCGCTCGCTGCGGGAGGTGTACGAGGACGTGGACCGCCTCATGGTCCGCCAGGGGTACGCCAATCGCCACCGCGCCTATCCGTTCGGGGTGATCGCCCACAAGGTGGACCGGGTGCGGGAGCGGCGCTGGGCACCCACCGTCTTCGGGTTCGGTGCGCAGGCGTTGAAGGGCCTGTTGAGCGACGCGGTGCACGGACACCGGGAGGGCTGGTCCCCGCTCTGGAGCCCGTACCGCTTCTCGGACCACCCGCCGCAGCCGGGGCTGTGGGCGGTGGAGCCGCACCTCGGATTCCGGGGCACGGGCGCGAAGTTCGAGGAACTGCTGGTCGTCACCGACTCCAAGGACCCGCAGGAGAGCGCCTTCTGGCTGGACGACGACCTGCCGCACGTACGCCGCTGGGCGGCGTGAGCGGGCGCACGGCACGACGGGAGACTGCTGGGCGGGCCAGCGGGGCAAGCCACGACAGGGCAGGGCAGGACGCGACAGACGGCAGGTCAGGGCAGACGGCAGGGCAGGGCAGCGAGGGAAGTGTGGAGCGCATGAGCGACGAAGCGGTGGGCGCGGGCATTCCGGGCGCCCGGGAGCGTTGGGTCCGTACGGGCGGCATCGAGCTGTGCGTGGCCGAGTTGGGCGAGCCGACGCAGCCCACGGTGGTGCTGGTGCACGGCTATCCCGACAGCAAGGAGGTCTGGTCCGAAGTCGCCCGTCGACTCGTCGAGGACCACGGCTTCCACGTGGTGCTGTACGACGTGCGGGGCCACGGCCGGTCGTCGGCGCCGAAGCCGCTGCGCGGCGGCTTCACGCTGGAGAAGCTGACGGACGACTTCCTCGCCGTCGTCGACGAGGTGAGCCCGGACCAGCCGGTGCACCTCGTCGGGCACGACTGGGGCTCGGTGCAGTCCTGGGAGTTCGTCACCGTCCGGCGGACCGAGGGCCGGATCGCCTCCTTCACCTCGATCTCCGGCCCCTCGCTCGACCACTTCGGCCAGTGGATCAAGAAGCGGATGCGCCGCCCCACCCCGCGCCGGGTGGGCCAACTGCTGGGCCAGGGCGCCAAGTCCTGGTACGTGTACGCGCTGCACACCCCGGCGCTGCCGGAGCTGCTGTGGCGCGGCCCCCTCGGTCGGACGTGGCCGAAGGTCCTGGAGCGGATGGAGAAGCCGCCGACGGCCGGCTATCCGACCGCGTCCCTGCCCGACGACGCGGCGCACGGCGCCTGGCTCTACCGCGACAACATCCGGGCGCGCCTGCTGCGCCCCCGCTCCGACGCGTACGCGCACGTACCGGTCCAGCTCATCACCCCGACCGGCGACGCCTTCCTGTCCCCCCGGCTGTACGACGAGTTGGGCGAGTGGGCCCCGCGGCTGACCCGGCGCTCCCTGCCCGGGCGGCACTGGGTCCCGCGCTCCCGCCCGGACCGGCTGGCCGCCTGGGTGGCCGACTTCGTGCACGCCCACGAGGACAGCCCCACCGGCACCGCGGGGACTGCCGTGGGCACCGCCCCGGCGACGCCCGCCGCCCGCAGCCCCCACGGGGAGCGGTTCGGCGGCCAGCTCGTCCTGGTGACGGGCGCGGCCAGCGGCATCGGGCGGGCCACCGCCTTCGCGTTCGCCGAGGCGGGCGCGCGGATCGTGGCCGTGGACCGGGACGCGGACGGCGCCGTGCGGACCGCCGAGCTGTGCCGGCTGATCGGTGCGCCCGCGTCCTGGGGCGAGGTCGTCGACGTCGGCGACGAGGAGGCGATGGAGAAGCTCGCCGAGCGGGTCGCCACCGAGTACGGCGTGGTGGACGTGTTGGTCAACAACGCCGGCGTCGGCCTGTCGGGCGCCTTCCTGGACACCTCGCCCGACGACTGGCGCAAGGTGCTCGACGTCAATCTGTGGGGCGTGATCCACGGCTGCCGCCTCTTCGCCCGGCAGATGGCCGAGCGCGGCCAGGGCGGTCACGTGGTCAACGTGGCGTCGGCGGCGGCCTACCAGCCGTCGAAGGCGCTGCCCGCGTACAGCACGTCCAAGGCGGCGGTGCTGATGCTCAGCCAGTGCCTGCGGGCCGAGTTGGCCGGCCGCGGCATCGGGGTCTCCGCGATCTGCCCCGGATTCGTCAACACCAACATCACGTCCACCGCCCGCTTCGCCGGGGTCGACGCGACGGAGGAGAAGCGGCGGCAGCGGCGCAGCGCCCGGCTGTACGGCCTGCGGAACTACCCCCCGGAGAAGGTGGCCGACGCGGTCCTCGCCGCGGTGGTGCGCAACGAGGCGGTGGTGCCGGTGACGCCGGAGGCGCGGGGCGCGCTGTGGATGTCCCGGTTCGCCCCGCGGGCGCTGCGCGGGGTCGCCCGGCTGGAGCCCCCGCTGTGAGGCCCGGTGAGTACCGGATCGAGGACCTGGCGCACCACAGCGGCGCCACGGTCCGCACGATCCGCGCCTATCAGGACCGCGGCCTGCTGCCGAAGCCGGAGCGGCGGGGCCGGTCCAACGTGTACGGCACGGCCCATCTGGCGCGGCTGCGGCAGATCGCCGACCTGCTCGACCGGGGCTACACCCTCGCCTCCATCAAGGAGCTGCTGGAGGCGTGGGACACCGGCCGCGGCCTCGGCGGGGTGCTGGGGCTCGTCGCCGAGGTGCACGGCCCGTGGACGGACGAGCAGACCGCGCGGATCACCCGCGCCGAACTCGCCGCGACGTTCGGCGGCGGCCCGGACGAGAAGGCCGTGGCGGAAGCGGTCGAGCTGGGCGTACTGGAGCCGGTTCCGGGCCGGGACGACGAGTTCTTGGTGCCGAGCCCCCAAGAGCTGGCGGTGGCCGCCGAGTTGCACGCTGCGGGCGTACCGCTGTCCGCAATCTCCGGTCATCTGCGGGAGCTTCGCGGCCAGGTCGAGCACATCGCCTCCCGCTTCCTGGACTTCACCACGGAACACGTCTTCGCCCGCTACCTGGGCCACCCGCAGCCGACCGACGCCGATGCGGCCGAAGCGGCGGCACTGGTCCGCCGACTGCGCCCGCTCGCCCAACAGACGGTGGACGCCGAACTCGCGCGTGCGATGCGCACGTTCGCCACCCGCCACCTCCACCGCCACCTGACCGCGGACGGCCCGCCCCCGCGGCCCGCGGATGCGTCCGCACCGCCTGCCGTCGCCCTGCCGTCCGAGACGATCCGCGCCGTGCGGAGCCTGGTTGGCGCGGAGCACGTGACGGCGTTCGTCACGGCGGCCACCGAACGGGAGGTGCAGGCCAGGACGTTGGACGCGCTGAGCACAAGGTCACTTGCCAGTAACGAAGTTACCCAAAACGGCATCGACACAGAGTAGTTGTCCACAGAATCGTCAATTAGCCTGTGGATAACTCTTGTTGGCTGTGGATCAAACCTCTGCGCGAAGAAAAGTTTCTCAGTGGCGGAGCGCTCCGGAAGCGCGCCACCCTGGTGGCATGAACATGGATGAAAGACGCACCGTGAAGGTGTCGAAGCACCTCGCCAAACACCTGCGCCACCAGCCGGAGCGGATCGGCATCACCCTCGACGCGAACGGCTGGGTGGAGATCGACGAGCTGCTGCGGGCGCTCGCCGCGCACCGCTTCCCCGTCAGCCGCGCCGAACTGGAGCACGTCGTCGCCGTCAACGACAAGCGCCGCTTCGCCATCGACGGCAGCCGCATCCGCGCCAACCAGGGGCACACGGTCGCCGTCGACCTCGACCTGCCGGCGGCCACCCCGCCCGCGTACCTCTACCACGGCACCGTCCCGACCAACCTCCCCGCGATCCGGGTCCAGGGCCTGCGCCCGATGCGCCGCCACCACGTGCACCTCTCCCCGGACCGGCAGACCGCGATCCGCGTCGGCGCCCGCCGCGGCCGCCCCGTCGTGCTCCCCGTCGACTCCGGCGCGATGCACCGCGCGGGCCACGTCTTCCGGGTCAGCACCAACGGCGTCTGGCTGGCGGACGCGGTGCCCCCGGAGTTCCTACGGTTCTCCGGGACGTAGCCTCGGTGCCATGAGTCAGCGCCTGAGCACCGTGATCCTGCCCGTCCGTCGCTGGAGCGAGGGTGGGCGGGACCAGTGGACCCGCGCCGAGGAGCTGGGCTTCCACACCGCGTACACCTACGACCACCTGACGTGGCGCGCCTTCCGCGACGCTCCCTGGTTCGGCGCGCTCCCCACCCTGACGGCCGCGGCGACCGCCACGGACCGGCTGCGCCTGGGCACCCTCGTCACCTCGCCGAACTTCCGGCACCCCGTGACCCTCGCCAAGGAGCTGATGACGCTCGACGACGTCTCCGGCGGCCGGCTCACGCTCGGCATCGGCGCGGGCGGCGACGGCTTCGACGCGACCGCGCTCGGGCAGGAGGCGTGGACCCCACGGCAGCGGGCCGACCGGTTCGCGGAGTTCGTCCCGCTCCTCGACCGCCTGCTCACGGAGGAGGCGGTCACCCACGAGGGCACCCACTACTCGGCCCACGAGGCGCGGGCGCTCCCCGGCTGCGTGCAGCGCCCGCGCGTCCCGTTCGTGGTCGCCGCGACGGGCCCGCGCGGCATGCGCCTCGCCGCCCGGCACGGGCAGGCGTGGGTCACCACGGGCGACCCCAAGATCGGCCGCACGGGCGGCACGCCCGAGGAGTCCCTCCGGGCGGTGGGCGAGCAGGTGCGCCGCCTCGGCGAGGCGTGTGAGGAGGCCGGCCGGGACGTGCGCGACCTGGACAAGGTCCTCCTCACCGGCTTCACGCCGGACCACGGCCGGATGCTGGCGTCCCTCGACGCGTTCGTCGACTTCGCGGGCGAGCACTTCGCGCTGGGCATCGACGAGATCGTGATCCACGCGCCGATCGCGGACTCGGAGTTCGCGTCCGACGAAGCGGTCTTCGAAAAGATCGCCACGGACGCGCTCGCGCAGCTGAACTGAGCCGAGCCGAGCGATGGCGCGCGTCTGTGCCTGCGCGCGCCCCTGACGTCCCGCCGCACGCACCCGGAGGTGGGCCGTTCGCTCCGCGCCCCAAAGACGCCACCCGCCGTAGCCGTGACGGTGTGCTGCTTCCTGCGGCCGCGGAGGGACCCCCGCCTACGCCCTGTGGGCTTGGGGGGACGGAACTGCGCGAGGCCCACCCACCGGGCCGCGGGGGCCCACGCTCCCGCAGCGCAGCGGCGAGGGCGCCCCGCAGCGGAGCCCGCAGCAAGGGCCCGCACGCGGACCGCGGGCTCATGTGTGCAATCACTCGCACGCCCGTGCGGGGTCGTGCGGGAGAATGCTGGGGTGACCCCTGCAACCGACGCCCCCGCGCCCCGGCTCATCGCCACGGATCTGGACGGCACGCTGCTGCGCGATGACAAGTCCGTCTCCGCACGCACCGTCGCCGCGCTCGCCGCGGCCGAGGACGCCGGCATCGAGGTCTTCTTCGTCACCGGCCGGCCGGCGCGCTGGATGGATGTCGTCAGTGCGCACGTGCACGGCCACGGCCTGGCCATCTGCGCCAACGGCGCCGCCGTGGTCGACCTGCACGCCGGCGGGCGGCTGCTCCAGGCGCACCCCCTGGAGCGGCCCACCGCGCTCGACGTCGTCGATGCGCTGCGCGCCGCCGCGCCCGGGACCACGTTCGCCGTGGAGACGACCGCGGGGTTCCACCACGAGCCGGCCTACCCGCCGGTGTTCAGCCATGACGCCGGCACCATCGTCGCCGCGGCCGAGAAGCTGCTGCACGTCGAGACCGGCGCCGGCGCCCCCGTGCTCAAGCTGCTCGCCCACCACCACGAGCTGGCCCCCGACGCCTTCCTCGACCTGGCCCGTACGCACGCCGGTTCGCTCGCCTCGCTCACCCGCTCCAGCCCCAGCTCGCTGCTGGAGATCAGCGCACCGGGCGTGAGCAAGGCCAGCACCCTCGCGCTGTGCTGCGCCGAGCGCGGGATCTCGGCCGCGGAGGTCGTCGCCTTCGGGGACATGCCGAACGACGTGGACATGCTGCGCTGGGCCGGCACCTCGTACGCCATGGGCAACGCCCACCCCGACGTGCTGGCCGCCGCGTCCGGCCGCACCGCGGCCAACGACGAGGACGGCGTCGCGGTCGTGATCGAACGGATCCTGCGCGACCTGCCGTGAGGCAGCAGGGCGCATGAGCCCGGTCAGTCCCCCGTCGAACCCAACCGCACCCCGCGCTCCCGCAGCCACGCCGCCGGATCCACGCCCGAGCCCAGATGCGGCGTGAGCCGCACCTCGAAGTGCAGGTGCGGGCCGGTCGAGTTGCCCGTGGAACCGGCGAGCCCGATCAGTTGGCCGGCGGCCACCGGATCGCGCTGGTCCACGGCGACCGACGACAGGTGGGCGTACTGGGTGTAGTAGCCACCGGGGTGCTCGACGACGATCTCGATCCCGAAGGCGCCCCCGCACGAGACGGAGTGCACCCGGCCCGCGCCGGCCGAGCGCACCGGGGTGCCGATGTCCACGGCGAAGTCCTGGCCGGTGTGCCGGTTCGCCCAGCGCGCGCCGCCGCTGCCGAAGCCCGCGGAGAGCACGTAACCCTCCACCGGCACCACCCACCCCGCGCCCGCTCCGGTCGGTTCCGGGGCCGGTTGCGTGGCGCGGACCGCCCCGGGGCACGAACCCGCGGCGACCCGGTCGTCCGCCTCGCCCTGGAGGGTCCAGCGGGCCTTCTCCAACTTGGCTTCCAGGCCCGCCTTGGTCTTCGCCAGCTCCTCCTTGCGCTCGTCGAGGTCGTGCCAGGCCCGGCGCGCCCGGTCCTCCGCGGCCACCAGCCGCCGCTCCGCCTCCCGGGCGCTGCCGAGGAGCTGTCGTACGGCGTTCTCGGCCTGCCGGGCGAGCCGCCGCAGCCGCATCAGCTCGTCGGGGTCCCGGCTGAGCAGCAGTTGCGCGGTGGCGGTGAGCTGGCCGCCCGTGCGGTACTGCTCGCGGGCGACCGCGCCGACGGCGTCGTGGATCACGGCCACTTCCTTGCGCTGCCGTTTGATCTCGCCCTGGAGTCGGATCGCCTCCGTCCGGCGTGCCTCGGCCTCCCGCAGGCTCTTCTCGTACGCGACGGTGACCTTCGCCGCCTCCTCGAACAGCCGGGCAGTCTCCGCGCCGGTGGTGCCGACGGCCGGCCCGTGCGACGGCTTCCGGGACGGCTGCGGCGACGGTGCCGGGGGCTCGGGCTCGGCCTCGGGCGTCGCGGTGACGACCGGGCCCAGCGCCACCTGCCGCACCAGACCGGCCGACGGCACCGGGGACAGCGACGGTGACGGAGCGGCATTGGACGGGGACGGGGACGGCGACTCCTCGACCGCCATCGCGCCGGTAGGCGTCAACAACACGCACGGCACCACCACGAGGGCGAGCAACGGCGACCGGCGTCTACGGGACATGCTCGGGATGGTCACCCGGCCCTGGCCCGATTCCGGGGACCGCGGAAGGGCGTACGCCCACCCGGCCCAGCAAAAACCCCCAGGCCACGGACAACCACCCCGCAGTCGGCGCAGCCCTGCCGGCGGAGTCCCCAGCGTTTGTCTGTGCGTCCGGACGTAGCCGCCGTTGGCCTGCGGGTGCGTTGGTCTCCACCGGCCCGTCTGTGGCTGGTCGCGCAGTTCCGCCCCCTACGCCCGTAGAGCGTGGGGGGACCCCACCTGCGCCCAGAGGGCATGGGGTACCCCAGCGTCCCCAAAAGACCTCGCCGTTTCCCTGCGGGAATCATGACCACTGCGGCCCGGTGGTGGGCTTGTCGCGCAGTTCCTCGCGCCCCTAAACACCTCCACCTCCAGCCCGCAGACAAATGACGGGGGCAGCGAAACAGGGGGCGCTGGGGGCCGCCGAGCCCGCAGGGCACAGGGGGCGGAACTGCGCGACCAGCCACTCACGGTCCGCAGACGCAACAGCACAGCCCGCCGCACGGCGAACCCGCACCCACCAAGCCCGCCGCACGGCGAACCCGCCGCACGGCCTACCGCGGGGCCTCCCACCGCACCGTCGTGCCCCGTCCGTCCGCCCCGATCCCCGGGCCGCACGCGCTCGACCCGCCCAGCGACTCGGCCCGCCGCGCGAGGTTGCGCAGGCCGCTGCGGCGGCCGCCGTCCGGGATGCCGACCCCGTCGTCGGCCACCGTCAGCCGTACGCCGTCCGTGCCGTCCGGCAGCCGTACGGTCGCGTCCACGACGACCTCGATGCGCGAGGCGTCCGCGTGCCGGAACGCGTTCGACAGCGCCTCCCGCAGCGCCGCGATCAGGTTCTTCCCGGTGAGTTCGCCGACGAGCGCGTCCACCGCGCCCACGAACCGGTGCCCCGGCTTGAACCCCAGCGGCACCGCCGCCATGTTGATCTCGCGCAGCACCCGCGTCCGCAGCCCGGACGGCGCCTCCGCCGGGCTCTGCTGGAGGGCGAAGATCGCCGTACGGATCTCCTGGATCGTCACGTCCAACTCGTCGACCGCCTTGCCGACCCCGTCCTGGAGCGCGGGCACGACCGAGCGGCGCTGGGCGCCCTCCAGCATGAGCCCGGTCGCGAACAGCCGTTGGATGACCAGGTCGTGCAGGTCGCGGGCGATCCGGTCGCGGTCCTCGAAGACGGCGAGCCGTTCCCGGTCGCGCTGCGCCTCCGCCATGATCAGCGCCAGTGCGGCCTGCGAGGCGAACTGGCTGGCGAGGGTCCGCTCGGCCTCCGTGAACTGCTTCCCGCCGCGTCGCCGCGGGGTGGCGAGCGCCCCCAGCACCCGTCCACCGCTCTGCAACGGCAGCATCATGCACGGCCCGTACCGCCCGGCGACCTTGGTGATGATCCGCGGGTCGCTGGCCGCGTCGGCGACGAAGACCGGTTCCCCGGCGAGCAGTTGCGCGATCACCGGGCTCTCCGGCGGCATCACCTCGCCCAGGAATGTCGCGGGCTGGTCGGAGGCGACGGCGGCGATCTCCAGACCGCCCTCGTCGGCGGGGAGCAGCACGATGCCGGCCGCGGAGTCGGCGAGCCTGCGGGCCTGTTCGGCGACGACGGTCAGGGCGTCCTCGGCGTCCCCGCCGGAGAGCAGGGCGGTGGTGACGGCGACGGAGCCGTCGATCCAGCGTTCGCGCTGCCGGGCGGCCTCGTACAGCCGGGCGTTGCCGATGGCGATGCCGGCTTCGGTGGCGAGCACGCGCACCATGTGGAGGTCGTCGTCGTTGAACTCGGCCCCGCCCCGCTTCTCCGCGAGGTAGAGGTTGCCGAAGATCTCGCCCTGGACGCGGATCGGTACGCCGAGGAAGGTGCGCATCGGCGGATGGCCGGGCGGGAAGCCGGCGGCGCGCGGATCGGACGTCAGGTCCGCGAGCATCACCGGTGCGGGGTCGTGGATCAGCGCGCCGAGCAGTCCCCGGTGGCCGTCGGGGCGGTGACCGATCCGGGCGGCGACCTCGTCGTCGATGCCGTGGGTGACGAAGTCGGAGAGGCCGCGGCCCTCCTCGTCGACGACGCCGATCGCGGCGTAGCGGGCGTCGGCCAGCTCGGCCGCGGTCTCGCAGATGCGGTCCAGGGTGGTGTGCAGCTCCAGGCCGGTGCCGACGGAGCGCATCGCCTCCAGGAGCTGGGGGACCCGGGCGGTGAGCTCGGTGGACAGTCCCTGGAGGCTGCGGGTGGCGCGGGTGGCGGCCTCCAGCGGATCCCGTGCGCCGGCCCCGGCAGCCGAACCGGGCCCCGGGGCGGCGTCCTGACCTGCGTCCTGCTCCGTTCTTCCGGACGCCGGTGCCCCTCCGGGTCTCCGGGCTTCCTCCGACGCCCCCCGCGGCGCTCCCTGCGGCGTCTCCTGCCGCGCCTCCTGTGACGCCCCTTGCGACGCCCCGGATCCGGTCGGTTCCACCGCGTCCTTCGGTTCGGGCACTGTCATGACCTTGAGCCTAGTAATTCCTATTTAGCGAGGAAAGTCGGCTCCGCGGGCGGCCCGGGCCGTGGGGCTCAGCCCCTGCCGGCCCCCACCAGTTCCGCCGCCGCGTCCGTCGACTTCTCGCGCTCCATCATCGCGCGCAGCGGCCCGTCCACGGCGACGAGTTCGGCGTACGGACCGCGCTGGACGACCCGTCCCTCCGCCAGGACGACGACCTCGTCCACGGCGTCGAGCCCGTGCAGCCGGTGCGTGATGAGCACGGTCGCGGCCCCCCGCGCGGTGCGCTCCTCCGTCGCCGCCAGCAGGTCCGCCGTCAGCGCGTCCGCGGTCGCCACGTCCAGGTGCTCCGCCGGCTCGTCGAGTACGAGCACGGGGAAGCCCGCGAGCAGCGCCCGCGCCAGGGCGAGCCGCTGCCGCTGGCCGCCGGAGAGCCGGGCGCCGTGCTCGCCCACGAGGGTGTCCAGCCCCTGCGGCAGCGCGTCGACCCACTCCAGCAGCCGGGCGTCGGAGAGCGCCCGCCGAAGTTCGTCCTCGCTCGCCCCTGTCCGGGCGATCCGCAGGTTCTCCCGCACCGAGCTGTCGAAGATGTGGGCGTCCTGGGCGCAGAGTCCGACGAGGCCGCGCACGGCGTCCCCGTCGAGCCGGTCCGCGGGCACGCCGCCGATCTCGTACGTGCCGTCCCGGGCGTCCAGGAAGCGCAGCAGCACCTGTGCCAGCGTGGTCTTCCCGGAGCCGGAGGCGCCGACGACGGCGATCCGCTTGCCCGCGGTGACGGTGAGGTCCAGCCCGTCGAGCGCGTCCCGGCGCTGTCCCGGGTACCGGGCGTGGATCCCGGCCAGCCGCAGCGGGAACGCCGTGTCCGGCGCCGCCGCCGGCTGCTCGGGTTCGCGTACGGGCACGGGCGCGTCCAGCACCTCGTACACCCGCTCCGCGCTCCGCTTGACCCGCTGCCGGTACTGCACCGCCAGCGTCAGGCCGGTGACCGCCTCGAAGGCGGCGAGGGGGGTGAGGACGACGACGGCGAGGTTGACCCCGTCGAGCCGGCCGTCGCGGACCGCCTGGACGCCGACGGCCGCGGCGGCCACCACGGTGAGCCCGCAGGCCAGGGCGGACAGCCCGGCGCCGAGCGCGGTGGCGGCGGCGCCGCGCTGCGCGATCCCGGTCAGCTCCCGGTCCGCGGCGCGCGTGCCGGCGAGCCGGGAGCCGAGCGCCCCGGCGACGGTCAGCTCGGCGGTGCCGCGCAGCAGGTCGACGGTGCGGGCGGCGAGCCGGCCCCGGGCCGGCGCCAGTTGGCGTTCCGCCCGTCGCGCGAGCGCACCGCTGAGCAGCGGTACGGCGAGGCCGCCGGCGAGCAGCCCGACCGCGAGGATCGCGGCGGCCTCCGGCAGCAGCCAACCAGTGAACCCGACGGCGGCCACGCTGACCAGGGCCGCGGAGCCGGCCGGCAGCAGCCAGCGCAGCCAGTAGTCCTGGAGCGCGTCGACGTCGTTGACGAGCCGGGCCAGCAGGTCGCCGCGGCGGCGGGCGCCCAGCCCGGCCGGGGCGATCCGCTCCAGGCGCCGGTAGACGGCGACCCGCAGTTCGCCGAGCATCCTCAGCACGGCGTCGTGCGACACGAGGCGCTCCGCGTAGCGGAACACGGCCCGGCCGATGCCGAAGGCGCGGGTCGCGGTGACGGCCATCATCAGATAGAGCACGGGCGGCTGTTCGGAGGCCCGGGAGATCAGCCAGCCGGAGACGGCCATCAGGCCCACCGACGACGCCAGCGCCAGGCTGCCCAGCAACAGGGCGAGCCAGAAGCGGCCCCGCTGCTGCTCGGCGGCGCGCCGCACCCGGGTGAGCACCGGCACCCGCTCGCCGACACCCGCGGGGTCGAAGTCGTACGCGTCGCCCCCCTGGGACCTTTCCGCGTCCTTCGCGTCCTCCGCGTCTTCGGTGGCCCGCGCGGTTCCCTGCGGGCGGGACGACTCCTCCAGCCACTCCACCCGGTCGCCGCGCCCCGCCGCGCGCACGGCGGCCCGCTCCCGCGCGGTGGCCTCCGCCGGCTCCGCCACCGGGACGTCGGCGGCGGGAGAGGTACGGGTCAGGGTGACGACCCGGTCCGCGACCGCCAGCAGCGCGGGGCGGTGCACCACCAGCAGCACGGTCCGGCCGGCCGCCAGCCGCCGTACCGCCGCCACCACGCCCTCCTCGGTCTCGCCGTCCAACGCGGCCGTCGGCTCGTCCAGCAGCAGCAGCGGCCGGTCCGCGAGGAACGCCCGGGCGAGCGCCAGCCGCTGGCGCTGACCGGCCGAGAGCCCGGCGCCGTCCTCGCCGAGCGGGGTCTCGACGCCGTCGGGGAGCGCGGCCACGAAGTCGTACGCCCCGGCCTGCCGCAGCGCCGTCTCCACCGCGGCGTCCTCGGCGTCCGGCCGGGCCAGCCGGACGTTCTCGGCGATCGTGCCGGCGAAGAAGTACGGCCGCTGGGGCACCCAGGCGATCCGCTCCCGCCAGCGCGCCGGATCCAGCTCCGCCAGGTCGACGCCGCCGACGCTGACCCGCCCCCCGTCGGGCGCCCGGAAGCCGAGCACCACGTCCAGGAGCGTGGACTTGCCGATGCCGCTGGGACCGACCAGGGCGACGGTCTCCCCCTCGGCCACCGTGAGGGACGCGGCGTCCAACGAGGGCTCGGTGCGCCCCGGGTGCCGTACGGTCACGCCGTCCAGCTCCAGCCGCAGCGCGGCCGGTACGGGTCGGGTGCCGGCGGTGCGCGGCTCCTCCTCCAGCACCTCGAAGATCTCCTCGGCGGCGGCGAGCCCTTCGGCGGCCGCGTGGTACTGCGTGCCCACCATCCGGATCGGCAGGTACGCCTCGGGCGCCAGGATCAGGATGACCAGCCCGGTGTAGAGGTCCATGCCGCCGTGGACGAGCCGCATGCCGATGGTGACCGCGACCAGGGCCACGGAGAGGGTGGACAGCAGCTCCAGCGCGAAGGAGGAGACGAAGGCGATCCGCAGCGTCCGCATGGTGGCCCGCCGGTACTCGGCGGTGATGGAGCGGATCGAATCGGCCTGCGCCTTGGCCCGGCCGAAGACCTTGAGGGTGGGCAGCCCCGCGACCACGTCGAGGAAGTGGCCCGACAGCCGGGACAGCATCCGCCACTGCCGGTCCATCCGGGTCTGGGTGTACCAGCCGATCAGCACCATGAAGATCGGAATCAGCGGCAGGGTGCCCACGATGATCGCCGCGGAGACCCAGTCCTCGGTCACCACCCGGGCGAGCACCGCGACCGGCACGACGACCGCGAGTCCGAGCTGCGGCAGATAGCGGGCGAAGTAGTCGTCCAGGGCGTCGATGCCGCGGGTCGCCACCGCCATCAGGGAGCCGGTGCGCTGTCCGCTCAGCCATCCCGGGCCGAGCTCGGTCGCCCGCTCCAGCAGCCGTCCCCGCAGCTCCGACTTGACCGCCGCGCTCGCCCGGTGGGCGGCGAGTTCGGTCAGCCAGGAGACCAGGGCCCGGGCCACCGCGACGGCCGCCAACAGCGTCAGCGGGGTGAGCACGTCCGAGAGCGAGAGCCCCCGTTGGAAGGCCCCGACCACGATCTCGGCGATCAGCATCGCCTGGGCGATGACCAGCGCCGCCCCGACCAGTCCGAGCAGCACCACCGCGATCAGGAAGCGACGGGTGGTCCGGGCGTAGCGCAGCAGTCGCGGGTCGATCGGTTTCACGTGAAACATCCCCTACGGACGAGAGGCGGGTGGGGCGCGGAGGTGGCGGGGCCCGAACGCGGCGTCCGGGCCCCGACCCGGGTCGAGCTAGTGCGCGTCGGCGATGTGCTGCGTGCCGATGCGCTTGCGGAACACCCAGTAGGTCCAGCCCTGGTAGAGCATCACCAGCGGTGCGGCGATCCCGGCGCACCAGGTCATGATCTTCAGGGTGTACGGGGTCGACGAGGCGTTCGTGACGGTCAGGCTCCAGGCGTCGTTCAGCGAGGAGGGCATCACGTTCGGGAAGAGCGTGAGGAAGAGCATCGCGACCGCGGCCACGATGGTCACCCCGGAGAACGCGAAGGACCAGCCCTCGCGCCCGGCCATGTTGGTGGCGATGGCGACCACCAGCGCGGCGACCGCGACGATCATCGCGACCAGGCTGCCGGTGTCACCCCGGGAGACCTGGGTCCAGATCAGGAAGCCCAGCGCCAGCACGGCGGTGAGCACGCCCAGCTTGGTGGCGAGCGCCCTGGCCCGTACCCGGATGTCCCCCACCGTCTTCAGCGCGGCGAACACCGCACCGTGGAAGGTGAAGAGGGTGAGCGTCACCAGTCCGCCGAGGATCGAGTACGCGTTCAGCAGGTCGGCGACGTTGCCGACGTACTCCATGTCCCCGTTGATCTTCACGCCGCGCACGATGTTGCCGAAGGCGACGCCCCACAGGAAGGCGGGGATCAGCGAGGTCCAGAAGATCGCGTGCTCCCAGTTGGTCTGCCAGCGCTCCTCGGGCCGCTTGTGGCGGTACTCGAAGGAGACGCCGCGCACGATCAAGCAGAACAGGATCACCAGCAGCGGCAGGTAGAAGCCGGAGAAGAGGGTGGCGTACCACTCGGGGAAGGCGGCGAAGGTCGCACCGCCCGCGGACAGCAGCCACACCTCGTTGCCGTCCCACACCGGGCCGATGGTGTTGATCAGTACGCGGCGTTCCTTGCGGTCCCGGGCCAGCAGCTTGGTGAGCACCCCGATCCCGAAGTCGAAGCCCTCCAGGAAGAAGTAGCCGATCCACAGGAAGGCGATCAGTACGAACCAGACGTCGTGAAGTTCCATGCCTCAGCAGCTCCTTGCGGCCTCAGTACGAGAAGGCCATCGGCCGGTCGGCGTCACGATCGTCGCCGCCGATCTTCTTGGGCGGGTTGAGGTCGGCCTCCGTCAGCTCGGGCGGGCCGAGCTTGACGTACTTCACCAGCAGCTTGACCTCGATCACGGCGAGCACCGCGTAGAGCAGGGTGAAGATGATCATCGAGGTGAGCACCTCGCCCTGGGAGACCCCGGGGGAGACCGCGTCCTCGGTGCGCAGCACTCCGTAGACGACCCACGGCTGCCGGCCCATCTCGGTGAAGATCCAGCCCCAGGAGGTGGCGATCAGCGGGAAGGTCATGGTCCACAGCGCGACGATCCAGTACCAGCGGCTGAAGCGGGCGCCCAGGGGCTTCTTCCGGAAGAGCACCAGGTTCGGCACTTCGTCCTCACCGGTCCGCAGCGCCGGCGGCAGCAGGAACTTCTTGCGGGTCAGCCAGAGCCCCAGCAGTCCGATGGCGAAGGACGCCATGCCGAAGCCGATCATCCAGCGGAAGCCCCAGTAGGCGACCGGGATGTTGGGCCGGTAGTCGCCGGGCCCGTACTTCTCCTGCTCCGCCTTGTTGACGTCGTTGATGCCGGGGACGTACGAGTCGAAGTCGCCGTTGGCGAGGAAGGACAGTATCCCCGGGATCTCCAGCGCGACCTCGTTGTGCCCCTTGTCCACGTCCCCGTAGGCGAAGAGGGAGAACGGAGCCGGCGCCTCGCCGTCCCACAGGGCCTCGGCGGCGGCCATCTTCATCGGCTGCTGCTTGAACATCACCTTGCCGAGGAAGTCGCCGCTGACCGCGGTGAGCAGTCCGGCCGCGATCACGGTCACCAGGCCGAGCCGCAGCGAGGTGCGCATCACCGGCACGTGCTTCTTGCGGGCCAGGTGGTACGCGGCGATGCCGACCATGAACGCGCCGCCGACGAGGAAGGCGGCGGTGATGGTGTGGAAGAACTGGGTGACGGCGGTGTCCTGCGACAGCACCTTCCAGAAGTCGGTCAGCTCGGCCCGGCCGCGCTGCTCGTTGATGCGGTAGCCGACCGGGTGCTGCATCCAGGAGTTGGCGGCCAGGATGAAGTACGCGGAGAGCACGGTGCCGATCGAGACCATCCAGATGCAGGCCAGGTGGATCTTCTTCGGCAGCTTGTCCCAGCCGAAGATCCACAGCCCGATGAAGGTGGACTCGAAGAAGAAGGCGATCAGCGCTTCGAAGGCGAGCGGGGCGCCGAAGATGTCGCCGACGAAGCGGGAGTAGTCGGACCAGTTCATGCCGAACTGGAACTCCTGCACGATGCCGGTGACGACACCCATGGCGATGTTGATCAGGAAGAGCTTGCCCCAGAACTTGGTCGCCTTGAGGTACTTCTCCTTGTTCGTCCGGACCCAGGCGGTCTGGAGCCCCGCGGTGAGGGCGGCGAGGGAGATCGTCAGCGGTACGAAGAGGAAGTGATACACGGTCGTGATGCCGAACTGCCATCGCGCCAAGGTCTCCGGCGCCAGAGCCAAGTCCACGTCGTCATCTCCTTACATCGACGAGGTCGATCGGCAGTTTGCCTGGTTAATCCCGCTCATTGCGGGACGAACGAGACACGCTTGTGAAAGCGTTCACATTCACATGAGATTATGTCTCATACGAAATCCGGACTGATGACCGGGGGGTACCTCTTGACGCGACCGCCGCCCGGAGGCTAGAGCGCACCTGCTCGGAAACACAGCGGTGGCCCGGGTCCCCACCGGGAACCCGGGCCACCGCGAAGCCGTCAGGCCGCCATCAGGAGTGGGCCCGCCGAGGGCGGGCCGGCGTCACACCTCCCGGTGGAAGACCTCCGCCACGTGCAGGAACAGATCGTTGGCCTCCGGCTCCCCGATCGTGATCCGCACCCCCTCGCCCGGGAACGGCCGCACCGTCACCCCGGCCCGCTCGCACGCCGCCGCGAAGTCCGCCGTCCGCTCCCCGAGCCGCAGCCAGACGAAGTTCGCCTGGGTCTGCGGCACCGTCCACCCCTGCTTGACCAGGCAGTCGTACACCCGTGTCCGCTCGCACACCAGCGCCCCGACCCGCCCCAGCAGCTCGTCCTCGGCCCGCAGCGAAGCCACCGCGGCGTTCTGCGCGAGCTGCGTCACGCCGAACGGCACCGCCGTCTTGCGCAGCGCCTCCGCCACCGGCTCGTGGGCGATCGCGAAGCCCACCCGCAGCCCCGCCAGCCCGTACGCCTTGGAGAACGTCCGCAGCACCGCCACATTGGGCCGGTCCCGGTAGAGCTCCACGCCGTCCGGCACCTCGGCGTCCCGGATGAACTCCCGGTACGCCTCGTCCAGGACCACCAGGACGTCCGAGGGCACCCGGTCGAGGAACCGTTCCAGCGCCGCCCGGCGCACCACCGTGCCGGTCGGGTTGTTCGGGTTGCAGACGAAGATCAGCCGGGTCCGGTCGGTGATCGCGTCGGCCATCGCGTCCAGGTCGTGCACGTCCCCGGCGGTCAGCGGCACCTGCACCGACGTCGCCCCGCTGATCTGCGTGACGATCGGGTACGCCTCGAAGGAGCGCCACGCGTACATCACCTCGTCGCCCGGGCCGGCGGTCGACTGGACCAACTGCTGCGCGATCCCGACCGACCCCGTCCCGGTCGCCAGGTGGGTGACGGGCACCCCGAAGCGGTTCGACAGCTCCTCCATCAGCGAGGTGCACGCCATGTCCGGGTAGCGGTTGAACTCGTGCGCCGCGGCGAGCACGTCCTCCAGCACGCCGGGCAGCGGCGGATAGGGGTTCTCGTTGGACGACAGCTTGTACCCGACGGGGCCGCCGGCGGCCGCGGGCCTGCCCGGCTTGTAGGTGGGGATGCCGTCCAGCTCGGCGCGCAACTTCGGGCTCGTCTCGCTCACCGCAGGTCCTCTCCTCGACCGTCCGACCGTTGCCCGGAAACCCGTCCGGCAACCAATGCTCCTCACCTTATGAGGATTCGACTCCGCTGCGAAGGTCACCGCGGACCGCACCCGAGGAGGGGGAGCGCTCGTTTTCCGGGCGCGCGCCTGCGGTTCGCTCCGTGTCGCGCGTCCCCCGTAGAGGTGAGTTGCGACCTCCCAGGCATGGCGATCCTTCGGCAGGTCAGGCCCGTAGAACACCGCACCCGACCTGTAGTCGGCCACCAAGTCCCTTATTTTCCAAGGCAGTTCATGGTTTATGATCATGCAGAATCGTGCCTGTCAACGACTGACAGCACGAGCGGCCCGACCCCCCACGTGAGCCCTAATATCGGCTCGCCATGACAGCAGCAGGGAAGCACCAGGTGAGCCGGACGGACACATCCCGCCGGGGAAGCCGGCAAGGTCGGGCGGGCATTCGAGACGTCGCCGCCGCCGCCGGTGTCTCCATCACGACCGTCTCGGACGCGCTGAACGGAAAGGGCCGCCTCCCGGACGCCACCCGCAGACACGTCCGCGAAGTGGCCGACCGGCTCGGTTACCGCCCGTCGGCGGCAGCCCGCACCCTCCGTACGGGCAAGTCGGGCCTCATCGGCCTGACCGTCACCACGTACGGGGATGAACCTTTCACCTTCACCGAGTTCGCCTACTTCGCCGAGATGGCGCGGGCCGCGACCTCCGCCGCGCTCGCCCGCGGCTACGCCCTCGTCATCCTCCCGGCGACTTCGCGCCACGACGTCTGGTCGAACGTCGCACTGGACGGCACCGTCGTCATCGACCCCTCCGACCACGACCCCGTCGTCACCGAGCTGGTGCGCCAGGGCCTGCCCGTCGTCTCCGACGGCCGCCCCGCCGGCACCCTCCCGGTCACGGCCTGGGTCGACAACGACCACGAGGCCGCCGTCCTCGACCTGCTGGACCACCTCGCCGACGCCGGCGCCCGCCGCATCGGCCTGCTCACCGGCACCACCACGGACACCTACACCCGGCTCTCCACCACCGCCTACCTGAGCTGGTGCGAGCGCGTCGGCCAGGACCCGGTGTACGAGTCGTACCCGGCCCACGACCCGTGCGCGGGCGCCGTCGCAGCCGACCGGCTGCTCGCCCGTCCGGACCGGCCGGACGCCGTCTACGGACTCTTCGACCCCAACGGCACCGACCTGCTCGCCGCGGCCCGCCGCTACGGCCTGCGCGTCCCCGACGACCTGCTGCTGGTCTGCTGCAGCGAGTCGACGGTGTACGCCACCACCGAGCCGCCCATCACCACGCTCTCCCTCAAGCCGCGCCGAATCGGCACGGCGGTCGTCCAACTCCTGATCGACGCCATCGAGGGGATCGACGAGGACCGGCCGGTCGAGCAGGTGATACCAACGGAGTTGATCATCCGGACGTCCTCACAGCGCCGCTCCCCGCGGACGACCGTGAGCGCGCCGCGCTCCCCGTCACCGGACTAGGTCCTCAGCAACCGGAGGAATCGGGATCCGCCGAGCGTCCCCAATTAGGGCCCTATTGGGGCGAAACAGCCGACGTGTCAGGGGTGCGGCTGGATTCACCACCCCTGGTGCGTCACACAGCGCGGACCTCATTCCTATGATGGGCGCACGACACCGCGGACCACCCCGACCAGGCTGGGCCGAAAGGTGAACGGCGGCGCGACGGTGGTGGAGGGGTCGATGACTCAGGGGGCCGGTCAGGGACCCGTGGTGCGTACGGCGACGTTGCGCGATTTCCGCGTTCCGCCGTACGCACAGGTACCCGTTCAGTCGGAGGCATCGCCTCCCGAACCGCAAGCGCAACAGGAACCGCAGCAACAGGAACCGCAGCAGCAAGATCCGCAGCAGGAGTCACCGAGCTACGGCGAGCCCCAGCCGTACGCGGAGCACCCGCCCCACGCCTCCCACCCGGGAGACCACCCCGGCAACGCCCTGCCCGACGACGAGCTGCCGGAGGGCTACACCCCCACCGAGCGCGACCTCCCGGTCATCAGCCGCAGCAGGCCCGACGACCTCACCGTCCAGCTCCAGCCCGGCGCGACCGCCGCCGCCGCGCCCGCAGCCGAGGGCCCCGGCCCGCTGTACGTCGTCGGCGACGTCCACGGCTACCTCGACGAACTCGTCGCCGCCCTCGCCGCCCAGGGCCTGATCGACGCCGACGGCAAGTGGGCCGCCGGCAACACCCGCCTCTGGTTCCTCGGCGACTTCACCGACCGCGGCCCCGACGGCATCGGCGTCATCGACCTGGTGATGCGGCTCTCCGCCGAGGCCGCCGCCGCCGGCGGCTACTGCAAGGCCCTGATGGGCAACCACGAACTGCTGCTCCTCGGCGCCAAGCGGTTCTCCGACACCCCGGTCAACTCCGGCGCCGGCACCGCCACCTTCCAGGCGGCCTGGCTGCTCAACGGCGGCCAGAAGAACGACATGGACCGGCTCCAGGACGTCCACCTCCAGTGGATGTCCCGGCTGGACGCCGTCGTCGAGGAGGACGGCCACCTGCTGCTGCACTCCGACACCACCGCGTACCTGGAGTACGGCGAGACCATCGAGGACGTGAACGACACCGTCCACGAGATCCTCACCCGCAACGACGCCGACGAGTGCTGGGACCTCTTCCGCAAGATGACCAAGCGGTTCGCCTTCCGGGACGAGGAGGCGGGCCCGCTCGCGGTGCGCGAGCTGCTCTCCGCGTACGGCGGCAACCGGATCGTGCACGGTCACAGCCCCATTCCGTATCTGCTCGGCGAGGTCGGCACGGAGGACGGCGAGGACGGGGACCGCCCCGTGGTCGAGGGGCCGCACGTGTACGCGGACGGGTTGGCGATCGCCATGGACGGCGGTGTGACGATGGCCGGAAAGCTGCTGGTCGTCCAGCTTCCGCTACCCGCCTGACGCAAGCCGGGTACGCGTTTTATCTCAACCCCTGTCACTCCGTGCCGTAACCGCTCTACCATCGGCTTGTCCGACGCAGGCACTCCTCCACCAACGCCCAATCGCCCGTCCGGTACGGGTGGTTCCGGCCTTACGGAGCATCGGGGGATGCACATGAACAGCGCTCCGCACCTACAGAACGAGGACCGCGCCGAGTTCGAGCGCCTCCTCGAAGACGCCCTGCGCAACGCCCATGAGCGGCCCGATCTCGCCACCGTGGGGCAACGCCTGAACGCGGCACAGCTGCGCACGATGGCGCTGAACGCCACGGCGCTGATCACCGCCTCCGCCGCGCCCGAGTACGAGCACTACGTCAGGATCCGCGAAGAGGCCCGCTCGCCGACCGCCGCGGGCGACCGGGACCGGCCCAGGATCCACGTCGCCGGCGACGGCAGCGGCGCCGGCTTCGCGGCCGTGGTCGCGGTGCTCGCCCCGGTCCTCGCCGGCATCGCCGCGCTGCTGTTCCTGCTGGTCGGGTACGTCCTCAAGATGCTCGACCCGCCGCCGTCGTTCGCCCAGGCCCTGGTGTCGGCCGGCTGGTTCTTCGCCGCCCTCACCGCGGCGGCGATCCTGTACGCGGGGGTCGGCCTGTTGCGCACCGCGCTGCGCAACAGCGCTACGCAACTGCCGGCGGAGGAGTTGTCGAACGAACTCCCCGACGAGGTGGCGCGCGCCAAGGACGCCTGGCTCCACGCGGTGCTGGAGCGCGGCGTCCTGCCGTTCCTCCGGATCGCGTTGGAGGACCCGGCCGTGGACCCGGTGTCCGGTGCGCCGCCGCGGCCGGTGACCCGGATGCCGAAGGTGGGGTACGACAGCCCGGACTACTCCAGTCCGAGCGAGGGCAAGTCGGCGGGGCAGCGGCCCACCTTCACCAGCCCCGACTTCACCAGCCCGGACTTCGGGGGGCCCGAGAACCGCCCGGAGTGACCGCGCGGTGTCGGGGCGACGTCGCGGTACGGGGGTGCGGCGCGCGCCGCACCCCACGCCCGTCGGGGCGCCCCGGGGGGCGGGCGGCCCCGTCAACCCGGCGGCCCCGGGGGGGGCGGGGCGGGTGGGGGGGCGGGGGCGGGGCGCCGGGGGGGGGGTGGTGGTGCGCCCCCCGGGGGGCCGCCCGCCCCCCGCGGGCCCCCCGGGGGTGGGCCCCCCCCCGCCCCCCGGGGGGGGGGGCGGGGGGGGGGGGGGGCGGCGGGGGGGGGGGGGGGGGCCGCCCCCCCCCCCCCCCCACGCCCGTCGGGCCGACCGGTGGACCGGTCGGCCCAGTCAACCGGTCGGCCCGGTCGGCGGCGTGCAGGTCATTCGGCCATCGGCAGGTACACCCTGTTGCCGCTCGCCGCGAACTCCTTGGACTTCTGGAGCATCCCCTCGGTGATCTCCTCCGCCGTCGCGTCCGCCGACGCCGCCCCGCCGAACTGCTCCGAGATGGACTGGCTGATCTTCATCGAGCAGAACTTCGGGCCGCACATCGAGCAGAAGTGCGCCGTCTTCGCCGGCTCGGCCGGCAGCGTCTCGTCGTGGAACTCCCGTGCGGTGTCCGGGTCGAGCGCCAGGTTGAACTGGTCCTCCCAGCGGAACTCGAACCGCGCGTCGGAGAGCGCGTCGTCCCACTCCTGCGCCCCCGGGTGCCCCTTGGCGAGGTCCGCCGCGTGCGCCGCGATCTTGTACGTGATCACTCCGGTCTTCACGTCGTCCCGGTTGGGCAGCCCCAGGTGCTCCTTGGGCGTCACGTAACAGAGCATGGCCGTGCCCCACCAGGCGATCATCGCCGCGCCGATGCCGGAGGTGATGTGGTCGTACGCCGGCGCCACGTCCGTGGTGAGCGGGCCGAGGGTGTAGAACGGCGCCTCCTCGCAGATCTCCTGCTGGAGGTCGATGTTCTCCTTGATCTTGTGCATGGGCACGTGACCGGGGCCCTCGATCATGGTCTGCACGTTCATCCGCTTGGCGATCTTGTTGAGCTCGCCGAGCGTCTTCAGCTCGGCGAACTGCGCCTCGTCGTTGGCGTCCGCGATGGAGCCGGGCCGCAGCCCGTCACCGAGGGAGTACGTCACGTCGTACGCGGCGAGGATCTCGCACAGCTCCTCGAAGTGCTCGTACAGGAACGACTCCTTGTGGTGCGCCAGGCACCAGGCGGCCATGATCGAGCCGCCGCGGGAGACGATGCCGGTCTTGCGGCGGGCGGTGAGCGGCACGTACCGCAGCAGTACGCCGGCGTGCACCGTCATGTAGTCGACGCCCTGCTCGGCCTGCTCGATCACGGTGTCCTTGTAGATCTCCCAGGTCAGCTCCTCGGCCTTGCCGTCGACCTTCTCCAGCGCCTGGTACAGCGGCACGGTGCCGATCGGCACGGGGGAGTTGCGCAGCACCCACTCCCGGGTGGTGTGGATGTTGCGGCCGGTGGACAGGTCCATGACGGTGTCGGCGCCCCAGCGGGTGGCCCAGGTCATCTTCTCCACCTCCTCCTCGATGGAGGAGGTCACGGCGGAGTTGCCGATGTTGGCGTTGACCTTCACCAGGAACCGCTTGCCGATGATCATCGGCTCGATCTCCGGGTGGTTGACGTTGGCCGGCAGCACGGCGCGGCCGGCCGCGATCTCCTCCCGCACGACCTCGGGGGAGACGTTCTCCCGCAGGGCGACGAACTCCATCTCGGGGGTGATCTCGCCGCGGCGGGCGTAGGCGAGTTGGGTCACCGGCCGGCCGTCCCGGCCGCGGCGCGGCTGGCGCGGGCGCCCGGGGAAGACCGCGTCGAGGTTGCGCAGCCCGCCGCGGGGCGAGGTGTGCTTGATCCCGTCGTCCTCGGGGCGAACGGGGCGGCCCGCGTACTCCTCGGTGTCGCCGCGGGCGACGATCCAGCTCTCGCGCAGCGGGACCAGACCGCGGCGCACGTCGGTCTCGACGGTGGGGTCGGTGTACGGGCCGGAGGTGTCGTACAGCGTCACGTCCCGGCCGTTGGTGAGGTGCACCTGACGGACCGGCACCCGCAGGTCGGGGCGGGAACCCCCGACGTACGCCTTGTGCCAGCCCGGTGTGCGCTCGCCGTCGACAGCGGGTTCGACGGCAGGCGTGCGTGCGTCCTGAACGGTCATGGAAGACCTACTCCCTACGCCGGCATTACCCGGTAACAGGTTCGGCGGTCGACGCAGCGGTGTCCGGGACGTGTGGCGTGCCGGCGCTTTCGCGATCGGCCCTGCAGTACGTCTACGGAGGTCAGCGCCCTCTCAGCCCGGTGCTCCGAGCTCCCGCGTGTGCAAAGGTGGCACCACGCTAGCGTCATTTCTGGCGTGCTGGCCAGGGGGCCCCTGCCGTTCTTGCGATGATCGGTCGGTGACCTCACCACCGCCCGGCCCCCAGCAGGGTCCTGCTCCCCAGCCCGCGCCCGGCCATGAACACGGCCACCAACACGGCCCTGGACACGGCCACGGACACGGACACAGCCACGGGCACGGGCCCGCCGCGCCCGTCTCGCGGCATCTGCGCCGGGTCATCGCCGCGGTGCTGATCCCTTTCGCCACGGCGGTCGTCGTGGGTCTCGCCATCCTCTGGCCCGGCTCGGCGCCCGGCCACGAGCGCACCGGCGTGGGCTTCGACCGACAGACCGAACAGGCCACGGTGACCCGGATCGAGCGGATCGACTGCAAGTCCGTGAACTCCGCCCAGGTGCCGCCGACCGGCGACGCCAGCACGCCCCAGGGCCGCGAGGCGATCGCCGCGCAGCAGGGCGAGTGCAAGAAGGCCACCATCACGATCGACTCCGGCCAGCACAAGGGCCGCGCCTTCGCGGAGATCGTCCAGCCCGACGCGGTGCGGCAGTTGGAGAAGGGGCAGGAGGTGGTGGTGGCGTACGCGCCGGACGCGCCGCCGGACCTTCAGTACGCCGTCATCGACGTGAACCGGAAGGTTCCGCTGGCGGTGGTGGCCGGGATCTTCGCCCTCGCGGTGGTGCTGGTGGGGCGGATGCGCGGGGTGATGGCGCTGATTGCGCTGGTGATCTCGTTCGCCGTACTGACGCTGTTCATCCTGCCGGCGATCTTGGAGGGGTCCAACCCGCTGGTCGTCGCGGTGGTCGGGGCGAGCGCCATCATGCTGATCGCGCTCTACATGTGTCACGGGCTGACGGCGCGCACCTCGGTCGCGGTCCTCGGGACGCTGATCTCGCTGCTGTTGATCGGGCTGCTCGGTTCGATCTTCATCGAGTGGGCGGTGCTGTCGGGCAACACCGACGACAACACCGGTCTGATCCACGGTCTCTATCCGGAGATCGACATGAGCGGTCTGCTGCTGGCGGGCGTCATCATCGGCTCGCTCGGGGTGCTCGACGACGTGACGGTCACCCAGACCTCGGCCGTGTGGGAGTTGCGGCAGGCCGATCCGGGGATGGGGCCGCGGGCGCTGTACCGCGCGGCCATCCGGATCGGTCGCGACCACATCGCCTCCGTGGTGAACACGTTGGTGCTCGCCTACGCGGGTGCCGCGCTGCCGTTGTTGCTGCTCTTCACCATCGCGCAGAGCGGGGTGGCGACGGTCGCCAACAGCGAGTTGGTGGCGGAGGAGATCGTCCGGACCCTCGTGGGGTCGATCGGACTGGTCGCTTCGGTCCCGGTGACCACCGCGCTCGCGGCGCTGGTGGTCTCCGCCGACCGTCCGCAGGCGGGTGGGGCGGCGGTGCCCGCGAGCCGTGGTTCGGGCCGGGGCCGGCGCCGCAAGAAGTAGCTGCGCGGGCCGGTCGGCCCGAAGGAGCGACGGCGCGGCCCGGCCAGCCGGGCGAGGGGGCGGCGCGGGCCGGTCAGCCGGCGTTCTCCCCGGTGAGGATGGACCTGAGCACCTGTTCCAGGTCGGTGTCGAAGTCGCCGAAGGCCCGCTCCTGACCGAGCGGGACCAGTCGGTCGGTGCGGTCCAGGAAGGCGACCACGGGGGCGGCGCTGACCTGGAAGAGCGCGCAGTCCCCGCCGACCTGGAGCCGGATGCCCAGGTCGGCGAGTTCGCCGGGGCCCATCGGGGCGATGTGCACGTCGCCGTCCCCGCTCGGTCCGACGATGCCGTCGAGCAGCAGGTCACGGCTGAACGCCCAGGTCACCGGGGCGTCGCCGGGCAGGTGGAAGGTCATCCGCACGGCGTACGGATCCTCGATCTCGTAGCGGAGCTCCACCGGGATCCGGAACGAGAGCTCCTCGGAGACAAGGAAGTTCATCAGGACCTCGGCCTGGACCGACTCGTCGCGCATCGTGTACCCCGCAGTGAAGGAGGCCCGGATCGGGCCTGGTTGGCAGCCTTCTGGATGAAGTCAGCAGAAAACGGGTCAGGAAGGATACCCCTGAGCCTCTTCCCACAATCGTGCTGTATGCGACCAGAGGACTACAAGGAGTGATTTTTCAGATACTGATAGAGGAGGCGAGGGAACCCAGCAAACGGCCTATCCCCGTCCTCAGTTGCTCGATCGCCGGGAGCAATCGTTCCTCCTGATCGAGCGGCAGCGATATCGCCATCGCCGCGGCGACGTCGGAGTCGCAGTCGGAGCTGGGCCCGGTGGCGGAGCCGGCGCCGGTGGCGATGGGGATGGCGGCGCAGACCGTGCCGACCGCGTACTCCTGCCGCTCGATCACGGGGTCCGCGCAACCCCTCGTCGCGAGCCGGTCCAGCAGGGCGCGCCGGTCCGGTACGGAGTGCGGCGTCAGGGGGCGCACGGGGTAGCGGTCGAGGTGGTCGAGGAGGGCCGCGTCGTCGAGTTGGCCGAGCAGGCACTGCCCGAGGGCGTGCGCATGGCCGGTCGCACGGAATTCGGCCCACTCGCGGACGGCGGGGGCGTGCGGTGCGTCGGCGATGCCGGTGATGTCGATCTCGCCCTCGCGGTAGACCGCGAAGTAGACGGGCACGCCGATCGCGTCCCGCCAGTGCTCCAGCGAACCTTCGAGCTCGTCGCGACGGTGCTGCACCGCCCCGCCCACCGGACCCAGCCGATCCAGGGCGTCCCCGAGCACGAACACCCCCTTCTCCCGGCGCAGATACCCCTCGTGCGCCAGGGTGCGCAGCAGGTGGTACGCGGTGGGCAGGGGGAGGCGGGCCTGTCGGGCCAGCACCTTCGCGGGCGCGCCGGCCGGATGACGGGAGGCCGCCTCCAGCAGCCTGAGCGCCCGCTGCACGGATGTGATCAGGGTGGGGGGAGCACCCTCGCTCGCCGCCGTGGCCACGAATCACCCCCAGAACATGGTGACGGGCGACTCGCCCGCCCGCGGGGGCCGTCCCCGTGGATCCGCCGTGCCGGGCCGCCCGGGTTCCCCCGTCCCCCCTCACGGGGGAGCGCTCGTGGGCGCACAACAGGGCGCACTAGGGGTGGTGAAACCGGGTGCCCAGCGGCGGACTGCCACTGTAGTGGCCATTCAACCAACTAGGCCCTGCGTTGGCTCCGGGTTCCCTCGCCTGGGTTAAAGCTGTACCGCGCAGTGGTTACCAGTCCCCGCGGGAGTTCGATGATCCCTTGAACTTCCGTACGACAAAGATGAGTCCGCCGATGAGGGCGACGAACGCCAGCATCTTGAAGAGCAGACCGATCACGAAGCCGACGACGTTCGCTATCAGGCCGCCGAAGACCGCGAGCGCTACCAGCGGGAGCGCGATCCACTTCACCCACCACGGCAAACCGGCGAAGATCTCCCGTACCGCCATCGTCGTCCCTGCCTTTCCCACTCGGGCGCTGCCGCTGCTACTCGACAACTGCCGTTTCGCTCGGTGGCAGCGCCGCTGTCCTCGGGCACTGCCGTCTCCACTGTCCCCTTCGATGCTAGGCGGACCGGGGGCGGCACGGGCGGCCCGTGGCCCTTGATCTCCCCTGACCCGTCCCTTAGGGCATCCCGGAGGGGCGCCTCAGCTCTCCGGAGGAGAGAAGACCACCAGCACCCGTAGGTCCTCGGTGATGTGGTGGAACTTGTGCGCCACTCCGGCCGGAACGTAGATCACGCTGCCGCGCGCCACCGCGGTGGTCTCCATGCCGACGGTGATCGAGGCGCGACCGCTCACCACGAAGTACACCTCGTCCTGGCGGTGGGGCTGCTGGGGGTCGGCGGTGCCCGCGTCGAGCGCGTACAACCCGACCGACATGTTCCGCTCCCGCAGGAACTGGAGGTACGCACCGTCGTTCGCGGCCCGTTCCGCTTCCAGTTCGTCCAGCCGGAATGCCTTCATCGTGCTCCGCCCTGCTGTCGTGTCCGATCACGTCAGCCACGATCAGACACAGGAAGGCAAGCGCCGTCAAGACGGGCCACGGGGGCACCGGGAGGGGGTACCGGAGGGCGCCCCGGCTGTCCGTTCGGCGGCGCCGTCGCGCAGTATGGCGCAGGAGCGCGCGGGCGCACAGTGACGTCAGAGCGACGAGAGGAGCGTGACGGGCCATGGACGAGGGCATCGGCGACGGTACGAGGGCCGTACGGGCAGGGCTCCCCAAGCCGGTGAAGTACGAGCCGCCCCTCCCGGGCCCCGTCTTCGCCGCCCACTACCACCTGCCCGGCGAGCCGACCGGCCCGTACACCTACGGCCGCGACACCAACCCGACCTGGACCCATCTGGAACAGGCCATCGGGGAACTGGAGGCGCCGGGCGAGGCCGTGGAGACGGTGGTCTTCTCCTCCGGGATGGCCGCGATCTCCGCCGTCCTCTTCTCCCGGCTGCGCGCCGGCGACACCGCGGTGCTGCCCAGCGACGGCTACCAGGCCCTGCCGCTGGTGCGCGAGCAGTTGGAGGCGTACGGGATCGAGGTCAGGACCGCGCGGACCGGCGGCGACGCCCAGCTCGCGGCGCTGGACGGCGCCGACCTGCTGTGGATCGAGACCCCGTCCAACCCCGAGCTGGACGTGTGCGACGTGCGCCGGCTCGTCGCCGCCGCGCACGCGCAGGGAACGCTGGTCGCCGTGGACAACACCCTGGCGACCCCGCTCGCCCAGCGGCCGCTGTCGCTGGGCGCCGACTACTCCGTCGCCAGCGACACCAAGGGCATGACCGGCCACGGAGATCTCCTGCTCGGCCATGTGACCTGCCGGGACCCGGAGCTGGCGGCCGGCGTGCGGCACTGGCGGAAGGTCGTCGGGGCGATCCCCGGCCCGATGGAGACCTGGTTGGCGCACCGCTCGTTGGCCACGCTGCACCTGCGGATCGAGCGCCAGTGCGCGAACGCGCTGGCCCTCGCCCGGGCGTTGGGCGGCCGGCCGGAGGTGACGGGGCTGCGCTACCCCGGCCTCGTGGACGACCCCTCGTACCGCCTCGCCACCGCGCAGATGCGTCGGTACGGCGGCGTGCTCTCGTTCGTGCTGCCCGACCGCGAGCACGCGGAGCGCTTCCTCGACGCGCTGCGGCTGGTCGACGACGCCACCAGCTTCGGCGGGGTGCGCTCCTCGGCGGAACGGCGCGGGCGCTGGGGCGGGGACGCGGTGCCGGCGGGCTTCATCCGGCTGTCCGCCGGTGCGGAGGACACCGAAGACCTGATCGCCGACGTGCTGCGCGCGCTGGACGAAGCAGCGGCGTAGCCGTGTCGCGGCATGCGGGACGGGCGGTCCGAACCTCCCCCCTCATGGCTCGGACCGCCCCGGTTCATCCCCCCGAAGAACCGCCCGAACAAGGCTAGTTGACTCTGCGTCAGTGTCCAATCACAGTAGCGACAGCAACCTATCGACTTATTTATAGTTGTCCGGTCCGCGGACATCGTCGTCAACGGATGCAGTCGGTCAGGAGGCGCTCGGCATGGATCTGGCGCTGCTGCGCACCTTCGTCACGGTGCACCGGGCCGGTTCGTTCACCCGCGCAGCCGCTCTCCTCGGGCTCTCCCAGCCCGCGGTGACCGGTCAGATACGCACGCTGGAGCGACAACTCGGGAAACCGCTGTTCCTGCGCCAGGCCAGGGGCGTCACCCCCACCACCATCGGGGACGAGTTGGCCCATCGTGCGGCGCCCCACCTGGACGCCCTGGTGGAGATCACCGAAGCGAGGCTGGACGAGGAGTCCGGCGTCCGCACCCTGCACCTCGTGGGGCCCCCGGAATTCACCTCGATACGGGCGCTGCCCGCCCTCACCCCGCTGATAGCCCAAGGGCTCGCCCTGCGCGCGTCGTTCGGGAACGCCGAGGCCGCGATGGACGGGCTGGCCGCCGGACACCACGATCTGGCCATCACCACCGCCCGACCGCGCGGCAAACTGCTGACCTCGACTCCGCTCTGCGACGAGGAACACGTGCTGGTGGCCTCCCCGCGCTGGGCGGCCCGGCTGGGCCCCGACGTGCTGCGCGGCGGGCACGTGGTGCTGGAACAGCTGCCGGTGGTCGAGGTGCACGAGTCGCTGCCCCTGGTCTCGCGCTACTGGTCCGCCGTCTTCGAGTCCCGGCCCGCCGCCGCGGGGACGGTGATCGTGCCCGATCTGCGCGCCGTGCTGGAGACCGCGGCCTCCGGCGCCGGGCTGGCCGTGCTGCCGCGCTATCTGTGCGAGGACGCCCTGAGGGACGGCCGGGTGGTGGCGCTGCTCGACCCGCCGGTCCCACCGCTGCGCACGTACTTCCTCGCGGTGCGCACCGGGACGCTCGCCCTGCCGCACATCGCCCGGGCCCACGAGTGGCTGATGCGCGCCGCCCACGAGTGGTGACCGTCCCCGTCGACGGGCGGTGACCCCGCGCGACCGCGGGACGACCGAGTGCTCCGGGAGTTTCAGAGCGGTCGGCACGGGCCATGGTCCAGACATGACCGAACGGCCCGTGGTCAAGCGCACCGCACGCGCCATTCTGCTCGACGGCAACGATCTGATCCTGATCAAGCGGACCAAACCCGGCGTCGATCCGTACTGGCTGACGCCGGGCGGCGGCGTGGAGCCCGAGGACGCCACCGTCGTCGACGCCCTGCACCGCGAGGTGGACGAGGAACTGGGTGCCAAGATCACCGATGTGGTCCCTTGCTTCGTCGACACCGTGGAGCACATCGCGGGCGGCGGCGTGACCGGAGTGAAGGTCCAGCACTTCTTCGTCTGCCGGCTGGCGTCCATGGATCCCTCCCGTCGACACGGCCCCGAGGTCGACGACCCCATAGGGACGTACGAGATCGTCCGGGTGCCCTTCAGCCGGATGG
Organism: Streptomyces sp. NPDC017979; assembly: GCF_044328175.1. NCBI lineage: Bacteria > Bacillati > Actinomycetota > Actinomycetes > Kitasatosporales > Streptomycetaceae > Streptomyces > Streptomyces sp. NPDC017979. The sequence goes on from NZ_JBIRGU010000009.1 coordinate 250,154, forward strand.
GCATCGCCGGGGTCCATCTCGTACCGCTCTCCCTGCGGCACTACCTCGACGGCAACATCGAAGGGGTACGGGCGATGCACGCGCCCGACTTGGGCTGAACCCCGGACCGGGCTGAGGTACGGCCCCGGCCGAACCCCGGCCCGCGGCCCACCTGCGCCCCGACCCGCTGGCCGGAGCGCGGCCTCCTGGTGGAGCAGCGGGCCCGGTCATGCGTACGCCGAGGCTCGTACGGGCGGTTACTCCCGCTGTCGGACGCGATGAGCGGGACGTCCGCGGCACGGTGTTTCACGTGAAACCACTCAAACGCCCGGTACGCCGGAGCCTTCTCGTCGTCCACGTCTGTGCGGCGGCCGGCTGGCTCGGACTCACCCTCGGTCTGCTCGCCCTGGCCGTCACGGCGCTCACCACCGAGTCCACCACCACGGTCGGCGCCGCCGTCCGGTCGATGAAGGTGTTCACGGACTGGCTGGTGCTTCCGCTCGCGCTGCTGACGCTGCTCAGCGGGCTCGTGCTCGCAGTGGGCACGCCCTGGGGGCTGGCCCGGCACCGCTGGGTGGTGATCAAGTTCTGGCTCACCCTGGGCACCGTCACCGCCTCGGTCTTCGCCCTGCGGCCCGGAGTCAACGAGGCGGTGGAGACCGTCTCCGAGAACGCCGCCCTGGCCTCCCCCACGGATCTGGTGGCCGGCCCGATCGTCTCCTTGAGCGCGTATCTGTTCATGACCGTGGTCTCGATCCTCAAGCCCTGGGGTCCGACCCGCCGCGGCCGACGGTTGCGGGCCGAGATCAGTTCCAGGAAAACACTGGACGAGCGATCACCGAGGCAGACAGTCTGACCCCTATGTCGACAGCGCTGCCCGAGCTACCCATCCGCCGCCTCACCAGGGACGACCTCACTCTCTGCGCCGACCTCTCCGAGGAGCGGGGCTGGGCGCGCGACGAGGGCGGGTGGGGACTGCTGCTGGCGGCGGGCACCGGATTCGGCATCGACGACCCCGCGGGGAAGGGGCTGGCGGCCTGCTACGTGGTGACGTCCTACGGCCCTCGGCTCGCCGCCGTCGGCAAGCTGCTGGTCGCCACCGCGTACGAGCGGCAGGGCTTCGGCAGCCGGCTGATGCGTCATGCGCTGGCGGCCGCCGACCAGACCCAACTACTGCTGTACGCGACCGCGTACGGCCAACCCGTCTACCAGAGGCTGGGGTTCATCGAGGTCGGACGGGTCGAGCAGTTCCACGGACGGCTCCGTGACGCGGCGGTGGACGCACCGGCGGGCCTCGTCACACGGCGGGCGATGGCCGAGGACATCCCGGAGGTCGTCCGGCTGGACGCCGAGTGCTTCGGGGTGGACCGCACGTCGATGATCACGCGGCTGCCCGCCGCCGTCGACCAGATGTGGGTGGCGGAGGAGGACGGCGCACTCGTCGGCTACGCGGCGAGTTGGCCGGGCGCCAGCTCCACCATCGCCCCGGTCACCGCACGGGACAGCCGCACGGCCCGGGCCCTCATCGCGTCGCTCGCCCGCAGCACGGCCGAACCGCTCCGGATGCACGTCGACGTCCGCCACAAGGAGGTGCTGGACTGGGTGCGGGAGAGCGGTCTGGAGTCGGTCGGCGCCACGGTCACCATGACCCACGGCGGCGGCGAACTCCCGGGCGACTGGCGGCGCTGCTTCGCCCCGCTCTCCCTGGCGACGGGCTGACGGGCTGACGGGCTGACGGACCGACGGACTTGAGGGGCTGACCGGCTTGAGGTTCTGGCGGGCTTGAGGGTCCGACCGGCTTCTGGGGCGGCGGCCCGACGGGCGGGGACCAGCGGGCCGCCGAGCGTCCCCGCGTACCCTGCGGACCATGAGCGACCTGGAGATACGCCCCGCAGCGACCACCGACATCCCGGCCATCGTGGCGATGCTCGCCGATGATCCGCTGGGCGCCCAGCGGGAGTCCCCGGACGACCTCGCCCCGTACCGCACCGCCTTCGAGCGCCTGGCGGCCGATCCTCACCAGCACCTCATGGTGGCCGTACGCGAAGGGCGCGTCGTCGGCACGCTGCAACTCACCGTCATCCCGGGGCTGTCCCGACGCGGTGCCACCCGCTCCGTCATCGAGGGCGTCCGCGTCCACGCCGACGAGCGCGGCAGCGGGCTGGGAAGCCGGCTGATCGAGTGGGCCGTCGAGGAGTCCCGCCGGCTGGATTGCCAGTTGGTCCAGTTGACCTCGGACGCCACCCGCAAGGACGCCCATCGCTTCTACGAGCGGCTCGGCTTCGAAGCCTCGCACGTCGGCTTCAAGCTCTCCCTCTGACGCCTCTGAGTCTCTCTGGCGTACGAGATCGACATCGGGTGGAGTGCCGTGTTTCACGTGAAACATGGCACTCCGCCCGACACGGCACCCGCGAACGGCCCGCCGGAGCGTCAGTGCGCGAGCCCCCGCCAGCCCTCCGGGTCGACCCCGCCGGGTACGCCCGCGTCCGGCTCGTAGGGCTCCCGGGTGAAGACGAACGACGCCAGGTCCAGATGCCGGACCGAGCCGTCGTCCCGGCGCACCACGCGCAGCGTCTCCCCCGCGTAGTACCCGTTCCGGCCGATCCACGTGCCGTCGGCCCGGGGAGCGAACCGGGCCCCGCGGCCGTAGTCGTTCAGCGGCTGGAGCTCCACCTCCCGCTCGGGGTGCAGCCGCAGCCCGTACGGCTTGGTCCCCCAGTACCAGGTCCCGGTGAGCGCCAGCAGCTCCGGGTCGACCTCCGGCAGCGGTCGCCAGGGCGCGGGGAGCCGCGGCTCGGCCTCCGCCACGATCCGTACGAGTTCGGCCGTGACGGCCCAGGGCTGGGGCCCCGAGGTGGCGTTGGCGAGGGCCGCGGCGACGACCCCGTCCGCCGGGCTCACCAACAGCCCGGCGACGAATCCGGGCAGCGAACCGAAGTGCCCGATCAAGGTGCGCCCGTCGATCTGGAAGACCTGGAGCCCGAGCCCGTAGGTGCTGCCCCACTCACCGGCCTCCAGGGGCGCGGCGGGCACCGCCATCTCCCGTACGGACGCCGCGCTCAGCACCCGCTCGTCGCCCTCGGCGAGGAAGGCGCCGAAGCGGCAGAGGTCGCCCACGGTCGACCACATCTGACCGGCCGGGGCCATCAGCCCGAGGTCCTCGACCGGTTCGGGCAGCAGGGCGTCGGCCCACGGGTGCACCGCCCAGCCCTCCGCGTACGGGGCCACGGGCCGTACGCCCGTGCGCTCCAGGCCCAGCGGCCGGAGGACCTCGCGCTCCAGCACCTCGGCCCACGACTCCCCGCGCACCGCCTCCACCAGCGAACCGAGGAGGGTGTAGCCGGGGTTGGAGTAGTGGAAGCGGCGGCCGACGGGGTGCTTGCCCGGGTCATCGCCCAGGACGTCCGCGAGCCCGGGCCGCAGCGCGGCCGGGGTCCGCTCCCACCAGGGAGCCGGCGTCTCGGCGCCCAGACCGGCGCTGTGGCCGAGGAGCTGGGCGATCGTCACCTCCCCGACTCCGGTGTCCGGCAGGTGCTTCTCCAGGGGGTCTTCGAGGTCGAGCAGCCCTTCGTCGCGCAGCCTCATCACCAGCACGGCGGTGAAGGTCTTGGTGATCGAACCGATGCGGTACTGGGTGTCGGCGTTCTGCGCGTCGCCTTCGGCGGCGGAGCGGGCGGCGCTCCACACGAGCCGCCCCTCCCGGGCGACCCCGGCGACGAGGGCGGGCGTGCGCCCCTCCGTCTGAGCGGTGGCGACGTGGTGCAGCAGGGCGCGTTCTGTGGTGGGGAGCAGCCGCTCCGACAGGGATGAGGTCATGCCACAGGTCTATCTCACCGCTGTACCCCACACGCAAAGGCTTTCCGCCCCCGCCTTCCCGCTCGACGACCGTGCGCTGCGGGTAATTGCGCTGCGGCGGTCTTACGGCTCGTGCTAGACAGCCTCGCCATGAGCGATCTCGTAACGGAGCGATTGGTGCTGCACCCGCTGACCGCCGAGGAGGCGGAGCGGCTGAACGCCGGCACCCCGGGCGAAGGAGCCCGCTGGGCGGCCGACTACCCGATGGAAGACGACAGATCCGCGGCCCGGCGCTATCTGCACAGCCTCACCGCGGACCCCGACACCCCCCACCCCGGAGCCTTCGAGATCCGGCTCCGGGAGGACGGATCCGCCATCGGCGGCGCCGACTTCCACGGTCCGCCGGACGCGCAGGGCGCCGTCACCATCGGCTACGGACTGGTCCCGTCGGCCCGCGGCCACGGCTACGCCGCCGAGGCCCTGCGGGAACTCCTCGCGTTCGCGCAGCGCTCCGGCATCGCCCGCGTGAAGGCCGACGCCGACCACCGCAACGTCGCCTCGCACCGGGTGATGGCCTCCGCCGGCATGCGGCTGGTCGGCACGGACGACCGCGTCCGCTACTACGAGACGGCCTGGGGCGCGCCGCCCGGGGTCGCCCCTTCCGCGGCCCATCTGACCAACACGGCGAACGCCTACGACGCCATCGCGGTCCAGTACACGGAGTTGACCCAAGGCGTGCTCGCCGCGTTCCCGCTGGACCGTGCGTTCCTCGACGCGTTCGCCGACACGGTGCTGGCGAACGGCGCCGGCCGGGTGGCCGAGTTGGGGTGCGGCCCGGGATACGTGGCCGCGCACCTGGCGGGGCGCGGGCTGGACGTCTTCGGCGTCGACCTCTCGCCGACGATGGTCGACATCGCCCGCGCGACCTATCCCGGGGTGCGGTTCGACGTCGGCTCGATGGACGCGCTGGACCTGCCGGCGGGGGCGCTGAACGGCATCGTCTGCTGGTACTCGACCATCCACGCGCCGCCCGAGGTGATGCCCACCTACCTGGCCGAGTTCCGTCGGCTGCTGACGCCGGGCGGCCATCTGGCGATCGGCTTCATCGAGTCCGAGGGCGGGCCGCTCACGTCCTTCGACCACAAGGTGGTCGAGGCGTACCGCTGGCCCGTCGACGAGTTGGCCGGGCTCGCCGGCGACGCCGGGTTCGTCGAGGTGGGCCGGATGCTGCGCGAGCCGGCCGAAGACGAACGCTTCCGCCGCGGCAACCTGCTGCTCCGGCGGAACTAGCCCGGCCCGCAGACGCGGCGACGGCCGGCCCGGGCGCGGTGCCCGGGCCGACCGGCCGGCAGTGGTGCGCGGCGCGTCACGCCGCCTTGGAGAGGGTGGAGCGGTCCTTGCCGGGCGCCTGGCGGGCGGGGATCGCGGGGGTGGTGACGACCTTCGGTCCGTCGTGGCGCGGCCAGAGGAGGAGGGCGCCGGCCGCGCCCGCCGCGGCGAGGACGGCGAGGACGGACCAGGCGGCGGTGAAGCCGGCGCTGGTGCCGAGCCATCCGGCGACCGGGTAGGTGACCAGCCAGGCCAGGTGCGACAGGGAGAACTGGGCCGCGAACGCCTCGGGGATCTCGTTGCGCCCGACGGAGGCGCGCAGGACCTTGCCGGTCGGCGTGACGATCAGCGCCATGCCCACCCCGATCACGGTCCAGATCGCCGCCGTGCCGATCCAGGTGGTGAGGCCGGTGGCGATGAGCGTGACCGCGGCTGCCGTGCCGGCGACGAGGACTCCGGCGCCGGTCGTCATCACGGTGCGGGCGGCGACCCGGTCGAGCACCCGGGGGAGTGCGAGGGCGGCCAGCAGGGTGCCGGTGCCGGAGGCGGCGAGCATCCAGGCGACGTGGGACTGCGAGCCGCCGAGTTCGTCCCGGACGTAGTTGACGGTGTTGACGACGACGATCGAGCCGGCCGCCGCGACCACCAGGTTGAGCGCCATGATGCCGCGCAGCCGCGGGGTCCTGAAGAAGGTCTTGATGCCGGCTGCCGCCTTGTCCCACGCCTTGGTGTGGGCGCTGGGGCGGGCGTCCGGGATGCGCGTCGACAGGACGAGCAGGGCGGAGACGAGGAAGCCCGCGGAGGTGCCGAGGAACAGCCAGTCGAAGCTCATGAACGTCAGGGCGACGGCGGCCAGCACGGGGCTGAGCAGGCTCTCCATGGTGTAGGCGACCTGGGAAGCGGACAGCGCTCGCGTGTAGTCGGCCTCGTCGGTGACGATGTCGGGGATGACGGCCTGGAAGGTCGGGGTGAAGGCCGCGGAGGCGGCCTGGAGCAGGCCGATCAGCACGTACACGTGCCAGACCTCGGTGATCAGGGGCAGTGCGAGGACCACCGCACCGCGGACCACGTCGAGGAGGAAGAGGAGGGTCCTTCTGGGGAGCCGGTCGACGTACGCGGCGGCCAGCGGGGCGATGACCACGTACATGACCATCTTGATCGTCAGGGCGGTGCCGAGCACCATGCCGGCGCGCGGGCCGGCGAGGTCGTAGGCGAGGAGCCCGAGGGCCACCGTGGTCAGCCCGGTCCCGAAGAGCGCGATGACCTGGGCGCCGAACAGATGGCGGTAGTCGCGGATGGCGAACAGTCGCATGGCGGGTTCCTTCCGTTTCCATGCGGCGGGGCACGGCCCCGGGGTGGCGGCCGTGCCCCGCGGGTACAGGCGGGGTCGTTGTTCCTAGGCACCGGCGTCACTCCCCGGTGTGAGACCGGCGAGGAGGTTGAACGCGCCGGTGAGGACGTTGAGTGCGACGACGCCGACGACGTCGGCTATCGCGCGGTCGCTGAAGCCGTGCTCGCGCAGTGCGCCGACCTGTTCGTCGGTGATCGACGTCGGCTCGCGGTGGACCTGGAGGGCGAGGGCGACGATCGCGGCGGTGGCGGGGTCGGCCGAGGTGCCCTCGCGGGCCCGCTCGATCTCGTCCTCGTCCACTCCCAGGGCGCGGGCGGCACTGACGTGCGCTTCGAGGCAGAGCCCGCAGCCCTGGTGGGCCTGGATCGCGATGGAGATCCGTTCGCTGGTCCTGCGGTCGAGCTTGGCGCGGCCCATCGCCCGGCTGAGCTGGAGGTATCCCCCCAGTACGGCCGGTGAGTGCGCCATCGTGGAGACCATGTCACCGAGCTGGCCGTGGTGACGGGAGGCCAGCTCGGCGAGGAGGTCGCGCGAGGCGCCGACCGCCGTGTCTGGCGTGAGTCGGGTCAGGCGGGGCATGAAGCTCCTCCCTTCGGTGTGATCAGTGGTGCGCGTGGGCGCCGTGGTGGTGGCCGGCGTGGCCGGCGGGCGCGGCCTTGGAGGCCGTCGAAGTCGTCGGGGCCTTTGCGGTCGTCGGCACGGTGAACTCGGCCGTCCGGACGACGCCTTCGTGCTGGAAGTCCAGGTACAGCCGGTAGGTGCCGGCCGAAGGTGCGACCGCGGTGAAGACGATCTCCGGCCCCGGCGCGGTGGTGCCGTCGCCCGGCTCGCCCTCCGGGTGCACGTGGAGGTAGCCGAGGTCGCCGACGCGCAGCGCCACCAGGTGTCCGTACGCGGCCAGGTACGGCTGCAGGTCGGTGACGGGGCGCCCGTCCCGGCTGACGGTGAGGGTCAGCTCGCTCGCCTCGCCCGGCAGGAGCGCGCCGTCGAGCGTGACCGCGTACTCACCGATCCGCGCGGTCCCGGTGGCCTCGGGGAGCGGCTGCGGGTCGTACGCGCCGGCGACCGCGACGTCGATCCCCAGCGTCATGGTGCCGTCGTGGCCGACCGGGTGGACGTCGGCGAAGAACCTCCAGTCCCCCGGCTCCAGTGCGAGCTCGACGCTCCAGTTGCCCTCCTCGTCCTTCACCGGGTGCACGTGCTGGAACCCGGCCGTGTCCCGTCGCACGGCGATGAAGTGCAGCTCCTTCTCGTGCTCGGGCGTGAACTCGGTCACCGCCCGCCCGTCGGGGCCGATCACCCGGAAGCGGACGGGCTGCACACCCGCGGTGCGGATCGTGGAGTCGAGCTCCAGCGTGTACCCGTGCTGGGACACCGACAGCCCACCGGGCTGGCCGCCGCCGTGACCTGCGTGCGCACCGTGACCTGCGTGTCCGGCGTGGGCACCGTGGCCCGCGTGGTCGGCCTGGCCGTGGTGACCGGAGTGGTTCTGCATGACGTCTCCCCTGTGTGTGATGCGCCTGCCGGCGCCCCGTCCGCTCAGGACGTGATCCACACTGTATACCCCCGGGGGGTATGTAGGCGAGCTTTGGAGGCAGAAATTTTTCCGCGGCCCCCAAGGCCCCCCTCACCACGGCGCCGCCACCCCGCGGAGCGCCCCGTCAGCCCTGGTCACCCGGCAAGGTGGGTCGGGGGCCGCACGCCACGGCGGCCGCCTTCGGCACCCGGAAGCCGCCGATCTCCCGTTCGAGCAGTTCGGCCAGGAGCAGCGGGGTGCGGTCCTCGTGCATCGGGCCGATGAGCTGCACTCCCACCGGCAGCCCCACGGGAGACAGCCCCGCCGGCACCGCGGTGGCGGGCAGGCCGGGCATGGTGGCCAGACCGGCCCAGACGAGTTGGTCGAAGAACTGCCACTCGACGCCGTCGATGTCGATCCGGCGCTCCAGCAGATCGGGGTCGCGGTCGTGCGGGAACGCGGGCGTGGGCGACACGGGACAGACCACGGCGTCGAACTCGGCGAAGAACTGCCGCCAGCCGTGCCGGTGCACCTCGCGACGGCCGTTGACCTCGATCCACTCCCGGTGGCTGAGCACCATGCCGCGCAACCGCGCCGCGGCCAGGCTCCGGTCCTCCGCGCCCAGTCGGGCGACGCGGGCTCGCACCTGCTCGATCGCCTCGACGGGGAAGTGCGCGACGGACCCCGAGCACAGCAACTGCATGTAGAGCAGCGCCGCTTCGGTCAGATCGGGCAGCAGCGGACTGGCCCGTTCGACCCGGGCGCCGCCCTTGACGAGCGCCTCGACCACCCGGGCCACGCCCGCCCGCACGGCGGCCCCGGTCGCGATGAGCGGATGCTCGTCCAGGACCAGGACCCGGAAGTCGCGGAGCCGGTCGTGGCGCGCCGGCGGCAGCGTCACCTGGTGCGCGACTCCGAACGTCAGCGGGTCCGGCCCGGCCATGACGTCCAGCAGCAGCGTGAGGTCGCGGGCGGTGCGCGCCATCGGACCGACGACGGCGAGGTCGAGCTCGGTCGGCAGGGCCGGCGCGCCCGGCAGCACCATGCCGCGGCTGGCCGCGAGGCCCAGGGTCGGTTTGTGCCCGTAGACGCCGCAGAAGTGCGCTGGAGCGCGCAGCGAGCCGGCGAGGTCGGAGCCGATGGACAGCGCGCCGAACCCGGCCGCCAGGGCCGCCGCCGATCCACCGGAGGACCCGCCCGGCGTACGACTGCGGTCCCACGGGTTGTTGGTGGTGCCGTAGATCCCGTTGAAGCTCTGCCAGTCCTGTAGCCCCACCGGCACGTTGGTCTTGCCGAGCACCACCGCGCCCGCGGCCTTGAGCCGGGACACCTGCACCGCGTCCTCGTCCGGCACGTGGTCCCGGTGCGCCGGCATCCCCCAGGTGGTGGGCAGTCCGGCGATGTTGAAGGACTCCTTGACGGTCACCGGGATGCCGAGCAGCGGCCGTTCCTCGCCGCGGGCGAGCGCCCGGTCCGCGTCACGCGCGGCGGCCCGCGCCCGGTCGAAGTCCGGCACGCAGATCGCGTTGATCGTCTCGTCGTCGCGCTCGATGCGGGCGATCGCCTCGTCGGTCAGTTCCACCGAGGTCACTTCGCCCGCGCGCAGGGAGGCCGAAATCGCTTCGGCCGAAAGGAAGTTCCGATCCATGCCAGCGGACGGTACGGGGCCGCGCGGGAGGCCATAAAACCCCATGCGGGACAAGGGGCCGACGCCGTCGGGGTCCTGCCGACAGCCGTGCGCGCCGTGCCGCGGATCACGACGTCACTCCGGGTGAGCGGCTGTCAGGCGCAGCGAGCCGTCGAGCCCCTTCCCCGCACCGTGCGAGCGGTCGATGTCGAACGCCGAGGTCTCAAGCCGGTGTCGGCTTCGCTAAGCCGTTGCCCGCCGGACTCGGTAGTTCCAGCGAGTGAGTGACCGGACGACGGTTTCGGCACCGACGGGGTTGGCGCTGTGCACGAAGACCGTTCCGATCTGGAAGGGCCGTCCGTTGAAGGCGGCTTCTTCCATGAGGGCCACCACGGGGATGATGGTGTCCTCGCCCCCGAGATCGTGGTCGAGCCAGAGTTCGTCGATGAAGCCGTCGCGATGCTCTTGCAGAAGCTGGATGCCTTCTCGGCTGGTGCGGGCAATCCGGGTCGCTCTGGGGAGTGGCCGGATGTCGTCTACGCCAAGGACGACAGGCGTCGGTGCGGTTGGGTCTTCGTCCATCTGGTCATCATCACAGCGAAGCCCCCGCGAGAACCGCGGCCAGTGACGACTGCGTAGCCAGTGCCCCAGGTGCCGCCGGCACCGCGCAGAGCACGGCGGGGTCCTGCCTGGCCGCGGTCGGGGTAGCCCAGGCACCCGGAGTTCAACCTGCCGACCTGCGAATCTCGGTCCAGCGTCGGCGCCGACTTCCATCCGACGTCGACCGTGAGGTCCCGAGACGAGCCGCAGGACGCCACGAGTGCGCGGATCAGGTCTGCGCCATGTCCACGAAACGGGAGTAGTGGCCCTGGAAGGCGACCGTGATCGTCGCCGTCGGGCCGTTACGGTGCTTGGCGACGATCAGGTCCGCCTCGCCCGCGCGCGGGGACTCCTTCTCGTACGCGTCCTCGCGGTGCAGCAGGATCACCATGTCCGCGTCCTGCTCGATGGAGCCCGACTCTCGCAGGTCGGAGACCATCGGCTTCTTGTCCGTGCGCTGTTCGGGGCCACGGTTCAGCTGGGAGAGCGCGATCACGGGGATCTCCAGCTCCTTGGCCAGCAGCTTCAAGTTACGCGACATGTCGGAGACCTCCTGCTGACGGCTCTCGGCCCGCTTGGAGCCGCCGGACTGCATCAGCTGGAGGTAGTCGATGACGACGAGCTTCAGGTCGTTGCGCTGCTTGAGCCGGCGGCACTTGGCGCGGATCTCCATCATCGACAGGTTCGGGGAGTCGTCGATGTAGAGCGGGGCCTGCGAGACGTCCGGCATACGGCGCGCCAGCCGGGTCCAGTCCTCGTCCGTCATCGTGCCGGAGCGCATGTGGTGCAGCGCGACGCGGGCCTCCGCCGACAGCAGGCGCATCGCGATCTCGTTGCGCCCCATCTCCAGGGAGAAGATGACGCTCGGAAGGTTGTTCTTGATGGAGCACGCCCGCGCGAAGTCCAGCGCCAGCGTGGACTTTCCCATCGCGGGACGGGCCGCGATGACGATCATCTGGCCGGGGTGCAGGCCGTTCGTCAGCGAGTCGAAGTCGGTGAAGCCGGTGGGCACGCCGGTCATCTCGCCGCTGCGCGAGCCGATCGCCTCGATCTCGTCGAGCGCGCCCTCCATGATCTCGCCGAGCGGCAGGTAGTCCTCGCTGGTGCGCTGCTCGGTGACGGCGTAGATCTCCGCCTGCGCGGAGTTCACGATCTCGTCCACGTCGCCGTCGGCGGCGTATCCCATCTGCGTGATCTTGGTGCCGGCCTCCACCAGACGGCGCAGCACGGCGCGCTCGTGGACGATCTCGGCGTAGTACGACGCGTTGGCCGCGGTGGGGACGGACTGGACCAGGGTGTGGAGGTAGGAGGCGCCGCCGACGCGGGTGATCTCGCCCCGCTTGACCAGTTCCGCCGCCACGGTGATCGGGTCGGCCGGCTCGCCCTTGGCGTACAGGTCGAGGATGGCCGTGTACACGGTCTCGTGGGCGGGCCGGTAGAAGTCGTGGCCCTTGATGATCTCCACGACGTCCGCGATGGCGTCCTTGGAGAGCAGCATGCCGCCGAGGACCGACTGCTCGGCGTCCAGGTCCTGGGGCGGGACGCGCTCGAACCCGCCGGACGCGCCGGACCAGCCGTCGTCGTCGCGGCCGCGCTCGTGCTGGTCCTCCCGGCCGCCGCCGCGGCGGTCGTCACCGCGGCGATCCGTGCGGCGGGGGCGGGAGACGGGAAGACGGTCTCCGGGGACGTCGTCCGCCGCCCACGGGTCGTCCAAGGGCTCGGAAATGCTCACCCGGGCCACCTCCTCCCGTCCGCGCAGCGGACCTCGCCGTGCCCCACTTTTCTACGGCACAGCACCGACAAACCGAGTGGCCCGACCCGGCTTCCGGCGCGTCGAGCGACGGTCCACGTTAGGCCGCTCAGCACCGTCAGCCAATCTGGTTATCCACAGGCCATGTGGATGAGCGACCAGATGCTGTGGAGAACTCCGCAGAACCTGTGCACGGACCGGGGGACAGCACTGTGGACAAAGTTGCCGCCTTCACTATCCACAGGGTCTGACCTGCGACTATCCCATCCACTGGCTGTGGGGAAGAAAAAATTTCCCGACCGGGCCAAGATCAGAACAAACGGCCCAGCACAGAGCCGTCACCCTCAGTACAAGTAAGGATCACAGGGCATTTGCATCTCTTACCTGTGGACGATTACATTGATGCGATGACCCAGGCCCCAGCGTCACCGAAGGTTCAGCGGCGACGCCGCGACCGGCGCCATGACCGAGAGATCGTCACCCTCGCCGTCCCGGCCTTCGGCGCCCTCGTCGCCGAACCCCTCTTCGTGATGGTGGACAGCGCCGTCGTGGGCCATCTGGGCACCCCGCAACTCGCCGGGCTCGGCGTCGCCGCCGCGCTGCTGATGACCGCGGTGAGCGTCTTCGTCTTCCTCGCCTACGCCACCACCGCCGCCGTGGCCCGCCGGGTCGGCGCGGGCGACCTCCCCGGCGCCATCCGCCAGGGCATGGACGGCATCTGGCTCGCGGTCATCCTCGGCGCGGTCGTCGTCGCCGTCACCCTCCCGCTCGCCCCCTGGGTCGTCGACGTCTTCGGCACCTCCGACACCGCGTCCCCGTACGCCGTCACCTATCTGCGCGTCTCCAGCATCGGCATCCCCGCGATGCTGATGGTGCTGGCCGCCACCGGAGTGCTCCGCGGCCTCCAGGACACCCGCACACCGCTGTACGTCGCCGTCGGCGGCTTCACCGCCAACGCCGTCCTGAACGTCCTGCTCGTGTACGGCGCCGGCTTCGGCATCGCCGGCTCCGCCTGGGGCACCGTCATCGCCCAGTACGGCATGGCCGCCGCGTACCTCGTCGTCGTCATCCGGGGCGCACGTCGGCACAAGGCTTCCCTGCGCCCCGACGCGGCGGGGATACGGGCCAGCGCCCAGGCCGGGGTGCCCCTGCTGATCCGTACGCTCTCGCTGCGCGCGGTCCTGATGATCGCCACCGCCGTCGCCGCCCGCCTCGGTGACACCGAGATAGCCGCCCATCAGATCGTGCTCTCCCTGTGGAGCCTGATGGCCTTCGCCCTCGACGCGATCGCCATCGCGGGGCAGGCGATCATCGGCCGCTACCTCGGTGCCGGCGACGCCGAGGGCGCCCGCCAGGTGTGCCGCCGCATGGTGCAGTGGGGCATTGCGTCCGGCGTGGTGCTCGGCGTACTGCTGATGGCCGCCAGCCCGCACTTCCTCCCGCTGTTCAGCAGCGATCCGGCGGTCCACGACGCCCTCCTTCCGGCGCTCCTGGTGGTCGCCCTTACCCAGCCCGTCGCCGGCGTCGTCTTCGTTCTCGACGGCGTTCTGATGGGCGCGGGCGACGGCCCGTACCTCGCCGGCGCCATGCTGGTGACGCTGGCCGCGTTCGCTCCGGTCGCCCTGCTGGTGCCCGCGCTCGGCGGCGGACTCACCGCCCTGTGGTGGGCGATGACCCTGATGATGACCGTCCGCATGGCCACCCTCTGGTGGCGGACGCGCTCCGGGCGCTGGATCGTCACCGGCGCGACCCGCTGAGTCGCGGCTTGCTGGACCGCCGACTTCTCCGGCCGTTGTTTCACGTGAAACACGCTGTTTCACGTGAAACGAGAAGTGGGCCGTACCCCCAAAGGGGTACGGCCCACTTCTTGGCTCGGGCGAACCGGCCGGGTCAACCCGCCGATCAGGCGGCGATGACCTCGATGCCGACCTTCGCGTCCACCTCGGGGTGCAGACGCACGGACACCTGGTGCGCGCCCAGGGTCTTGATCGGCGAGCCGAGCTCGACACGACGCTTGTCGACGTCCGGGCCACCGGCGGTCTTGATCGCCGAGGCGATGTCGGCCGGGGTCACGGAGCCGAAGAGGCGGCCGGCGTTGCCGGAGCGAACGGCCAGCCGCACCTTCACGCCTTCGAGCTTGGCCTTGATCTCGTTGGCCTGCTCGATGGTCGCGATCTCGTGGATCTTGCGGGCGCGGCGGATCTGCGCCACGTCCTTCTCGCCACCACGGGTCCAGCGGATCGCGAAACCACGCGGGACCAGGTAGTTGCGAGCGTAGCCGTCCTTGACCTCGACGACGTCGCCGGCAGCACCGAGGCCGGAGACTTCCTGGGTGAGGATGATCTTCATGTTGCGGTCACCCTTCCCTTATCGCGCGGTGGACGTGTAGGGCAGCAGCGCCATCTCACGGCTGTTCTTCACGGCCGTGGCGACGTCACGCTGGTGCTGAGTGCAGTTGCCGGTAACGCGGCGGGCACGGATCTTGCCGCGGTCGGAAATGAACTTCCGCAGCATGTTCGTGTCCTTGTAGTCCACGTACGCAGTCTTGTCCTTGCAGAATGCGCAGACCTTCTTCTTAGGCTTGCGCACAGGCGGCTTCGCCATGGTGTTTCTCCTGTGTGATCAAGAAGTGGGGTATCGAACGCCCCGTGGACCCCGAGGGGTCCTAGAAGGGGGGTTCGTCCGAGTAGCCGCCGCCGGAGTTGCCGCCGCCGGAGCTTCCGCCCCAGCCGCCGCCGCCTCCGCCGCTGCCGCCCTGCTGACCACCCGCGGGGGCACTGGTGGCCCACGGGTCGTCGGCGGGCGCTCCGCCGCCCTGCTGCTGGCCGCCACCGGGGCCCGCGCCCCAGTTGCCGCCACCCTGCTGACCGCCCCCGTAGCCGCCCTGACCACCGCGACCGGTGGTCTTGGTGACCTTGGCCGTGGCGTTCTTGAGGCTGGGGCCGACTTCCTCGACGTCCAGCTCGTAGACCGTGCGCTTGACGCCCTCGCGGTCCTCGTAGGACCGCTGCTTCAGCCGGCCCTGCACGACGACGCGCATGCCGCGCTGGAGCGACTCGGCGACGTTCTCCGCCGCCTGCCGCCAGACCGAGCAGGTCAGGAACAGGCTCTCGCCGTCCTTCCACTCGTTCGTCTGCCGGTCGAAGGTGCGGGGAGTGGACGCGACGCGGAACTTCGCGACCGCCGCACCGGACGGGGTGAAGCGCAGCTCGGGGTCATCGACGAGATTGCCGACGACCGTGATGACGGTCTCGCCTGCCATTGGGGGAACCTCTCGGCGGGGATTGCTTCTGGCTGCTTGCTGCTACTCGAACCCGAAGACCTCTGAGCTAGGTGCTCAGTGGGTCTCGGGACGGAGGACCTTGGTCCGGAGGACCGACTCGTTCAGGTTCATCTGGCGGTCGAGCTCCTTGACGACCGCAGGCTCGGCCTGCAGGTCGATGACCGAGTAGATGCCCTCGGGCTTCTTCTTGATCTCGTAAGCGAGACGACGACGGCCCCAGGTGTCGACCTTCTCCACCTTTCCGTTGCCCTCGCGGACGACGGAGAGGAAGTTCTCGATCAGGGGGGCGACAGCGCGCTCCTCAAGATCGGGGTCGAGGATGACCATCACCTCGTAGTGACGCATGTGGAACCCACCTCCTTTGGACTCAGCGGTCACGGTCGTTCCGTGACAGGAGGGTCGTGATGCGTGTGATGCAACGGTGTCGAGTAAAGCAGGACCCACTGACAGTCCCCCGGTCGTTCCCCGGCGACCGTCGGAACGATCTTCGTGGGGCGGACCCGGGCCTGACGGGGCCCGAGCAGACACCGGTGCAGACCGTACAGAGTACCCGCAGGGGGCCTTCCGGTTGAAATCCGGTGGCCCCCGGCCGCAATCTGTACACATCGGGTGTGCGCGGCACTACGGTGCGCCGCGCTCCGCAACGCCAGGAGGTGCCACATGGCACAGGCAGTGCGACGTCAGACCGGCCTCTTCGCCACGGACGGCAAGCCCCACCCCCTCCAGGACACCCTGGCCGGCGTCACTCTGGTGCTCGGCGTCATCGCGTTCGTGACGTCGATGTTCTCCAGCCTGCACCTGCTCAGCTCGTGGACGGGCCTGGTGGGAATCCTCACCGGCGCGTACGGGCAGTTCATCTCCGAGACGACCCGGGAGCGGTTCGTCCTGATCCTGGGGCTCGGTGCGTCCGCGGCCGGGTTCTTCCTCGGCATGGCGCACGGTGGCCTCTTCGGCGGCTTGATCGGCTGATCGAGGGCCGGCGGCCCGGGCCCGGCGAACGGTCCGGCCGGGGCCGGGCCGGTGGTCCCGACGGCCGCTTTCCACACGCCCATTCGGGGCGCTCCCCCAGCGCAGTAGGCTTCGGCGCGAGAGCCGGAGCCCCTGACCCATGGGGACACACCTGCTGAGGAGCGCCCCACATGAGCCTGACACTGAGGACCATCAGCCGAGAGCAGCACCTGGCGTACATCCAGTCCCTGCCGTCGGCAAGCCACTGCCAGGTGCCCGCATGGTCCGACGTGAAGACCGAATGGCGCTCCGAGAACCTCGGTTGGTTCGACAAGAACGGCACGCTGGTCGGCGCGGGCCTGGTGCTGTACCGCCAGTTGCCCAAGATCAAGCGGTACCTCGCGTACCTCCCCGAGGGCCCGGTCATCAACTGGTACGCGCCGAACCTGGACGAGTGGCTCCGGCCCATGCTCGCCCACCTCAAGCAGCAGGGCGCCTTCTCCGTGAAGATGGGCCCCCCGGTCGTCATCCGCCGCTGGGACGCCCCCGCCATCAAGGCCGGCATCCAGGACCCGGACGTGAAGCGGCTGCGGGACGTGGAGGCCACCCACATCGAGCCCCGCGCCTTCGAAGTCGCGGACCGGCTGCGGAAGATGGGCTGGCAGCAGGGCGAGGACGGCGGCGCCGGCTTCGGCGACGTCCAGCCCCGGTACGTCTACCAGGTCCCCCTCGCCAACCGCTCGCTCGACGACGTCCTCAAGGGCTTCAACCAGTTGTGGCGACGGAACATCAAGAAGGCCGAGAAGGCCGGCGTCGAGGTCGTCCAGGGCGGCTACCACGACCTCGAAGAGTGGCAGCGCCTCTACGAGATCACCGCGGTGCGCGACCGCTTCCGCCCGCGCCCGCTCTCGTACTTCCAGCGGATGTGGACCGTCCTCAACAACGAGGACCCGAACCGCATGCGGCTCTACTTCGCCCGCCACAACGGCGTGAACCTCTCCGCGGCCACGATGCTCGTCGTCGGCGGCCACGTCTGGTACTCGTACGGCGCCTCCGACAACATCGGCCGCGAGGTCCGGCCGTCGAACGCGATGCAGTGGCGGATGCTGCGCGACGCGTACGCGATGGGCGCCACCGTCTACGACCTGCGGGGCATCAGCGACTCCCTGGACGAGACCGACCACCTCTTCGGCCTGATCCAGTTCAAGGTCGGCACCGGCGGCGAGGCCGTCGAGTACGTCGGCGAGTGGGACTTCCCGCTCAACAAGCTGCTGCACAAGGCGCTCGACATGTATATGTCGCGCCGCTGACGCGCGCCGGGTCGCCGGCGGCCGTACGCCGACCGCCGATGCGCCTCTGCCGGCCCCGGCGCCCGCACCGTAACCTCGTAGATCCCGTATCCCGCACACCCCGCAGATCCCGCAGCGCGCAGCTCCCTCGCAGCGCGCGAAGGTCTCGCAGCCACCAGAAAGGTCCCGGGCCGGCCATGGCGCTCTCCCTGTACGTCGACACCAACCGCTGGCGGGCGCACCAGAAGTCCGTGATCGACCAGTTCCCGGGTCTGGTGCCCGTCTGCAAGGGCAACGGTTACGGGTTCGGCCACGAGCGGCTGGCGGAGGAGGCCACCCGCTTCGGCTCCGACGTCCTGGCGGTCGGCACGACGTACGAAGCGGCCCGCATCAAGGACTGGTTCAGCGGCGACCTGCTGGTCCTCACGCCCTTCCGCCGGGGGGAGGAGCCCGTTCCGCTGCCCGACCGGGTCATCCGCTCCGTGTCGTCGGTGGACGGCGTGCACGCCCTCGTGGGCGCCCGCGTGGTCATCGAGTGCATGAGCTCCATGAAGCGCCACGGCGTCTCCGAGCAGGACCTGGCCCGGCTGACCGGCGCCATCGACGACGTACGCCTTGAGGGCTTCGCCATCCACCTGCCGCTGGACCGCACGGACGGCTCCGACGCCGTCGAGGAGGTCATCGGCTGGATGGACCGGCTGCGGGCCGCCCGGCTGCCGCTGCACACCATGTTCGTCAGCCATCTGCGCGCCGAGGAACTGGCCCGGCTGCGCCAGCAGTTCCCGCAGACCCGCTTCCGCGCCCGCATCGGCACCCGCCTCTGGCTCGGCGACCACGACTCGACCGAGTACCGCGGCTCCGTCCTCGACGTCACCCCGGTCGCCAAGGGCGACCGCTTCGGCTACCGCCAGCAGAAGACGGCGTCGGACGGCTGGCTGGTCGTCGTCGCCGGCGGTACGTCCCACGGGGTGGGGCTTGAGGCGCCGAAGGCGCTGCACGGGATGATGCCGCGGGCGAAGGGCGTGGCGCGGGCCGGCCTCGCGACCGTCAACCGCAATCTGTCGCCCTTCGTCTGGGCGGGCAAGCAGCGCTGGTTCGCCGAGCCGCCGCACATGCAGGTGTCGATCCTGTTCGTGCCGTCGGAGGCGCAGGAGCCGCGGGTCGGCGACGAGTTGGTGGCGCACCTGCGGCACACCACCACCCAGTTCGACCGCCTCGTCGACCGCTGAAACCCTAGAGCGGGGCGCCGGGGCGCCGGCTGGGGTCAGCCCTCGTCGTCGCGGGGCGCCCTGGCGGACGCCTCGGTGCCCCACTCCACCTTGGGCCCGTGCGCCGGGTCCGCCGCGGACGCCCCGGCGGGCTCCGTACGACGGCTGCCGAGCACGAAGACGTCCCGCGCCCGGTCCAGCACCCCGCCCGACGGGTCGTCCGACCCGTCCTGCCGTACGCCGTCCCGCTCCGGCCGCAGCACGTCCCGCACCACCATCGCGCACAGGAACAGCGTCCCCAGCAGATGGGCCGCGATCGCCAGTTGGTAGCCCTCCGGCGGCAGTCCCTGGTGCTTGGTGCTGGTCGTGTACGCGAGGTACATCCAGATGCCCAGGTAGTACGCGACCTCGCACGCCTGCCAGATCAGGAAGTCCCGCCAGCGCGGCCGGGCCAGCGCGGCCAGCGGGATCAGCCAGAGCACGTACTGCGGCGAGTACACCTTGTTCGTCAGGATGAACGCGGCCACCACCAGGAACGCGAGTTGCGCGAAGCGCGGTCGCCTGGGGGCCGCCAGCGCCAGCGCCGCGATGCCGCCGCAGGCGAGGACCATCAGCAGGGTCGCGGCCGTGTTCACCGACTCGACCTCGAACGACTCGCCCGTGCGCTGGGAGATGACCAGCCAGAACGAGCCGAAGTCGATCTGTCGCTCCTGGCTGAAGGTGTAGAACTTCTTCCACCCCTCCGGCGCCAGCAACATCACCGGCAGGTTCGTCACCAGCCACGCTCCGGCGGCCCCGAGGGCGGCGGTGCCGAACTCCCGCCACTTCCCGGCCCGCCAGCACAGCAGCAGGAGCGGGCCGAGCAACAGCACGGGATAGAGCTTCGCCGCCGTCGCCAGCCCGATCAGCACGCCGAAGGCGAGCGGGCGGCTGCGCGCCCACATCAGCATCGCCGCGGCGGTGAGCGCCACGGCGAGCAGGTCCCAGTTGATGGTGGCCGTCAGGGCGAAGGCGGGCGCGAGGGCGACCAGCAGGGCGTCCCAGGGGCGACGGCGGTGGGTGCGGGAGACGCAGACCGCGATGACCGCGGTGCAGATCATCAGCATCCCGGCGTTGACCAGCCAGTACACCTGCTCCTGGTGCTGGATGGAGCCGCTGGACGGCGTCAGCCAGGCGGCCACCTGCATGAAGAGCCCGGTCAGCACGGGGTACTCCAGGTACTCCATGTCGCCGGGGAGCCGGTCGAAGTACGGCAGCAGCCCTTCCGAGAAGCCCCGGCCCAGGTAGAGGTGGGGGATGTCGGAGTAGCAGGCGCGGGTGTACTGCGAGCTGGCGCCCCTGAACCAGGCCCAGTTGTAGCAGGGCAGCTTCTGCACCATGCCCAGGGCGAACATCCCGATCGCGGTGAGCGCGACCACGCGGACGGGGGTGAGGTACCCGCCGCGGACGCGCAGCGCGTAGCGGCCCGCCGGGCCGCCGATCAGCTCGCTGCCGGCCGCGGCGACGGAATCGCGCCGGGTGGGCCGGACGTCCGGCCGCACGTCCGGTGCCGCGTCCGGCCGCGCACCCCGTCGGTCGTCCCGCGGGCCGTCCGGTCGGTCGTCCCGGTGCAAGCTCGTCTCTTCTGCGCTGGGCATGGTGCACATCCTGCCGTACGCGGCGGGCCGTACGCGGGGGAGTGCGCCACGAGGGCCGTCGCATCCGGTGCTGTCCGGATGCGACGGCCCTCGTGGACCTGCTCGGGCGCCCTCAGGCGACGCCGGTGCTACTCCCAGCCCTCCCGGCCGGCGATGATGCCGGTGCTCGCTGAGCTGCTCTGGCTGCCGCTGGGTTTTCCGCCGGGACCGCCGTTGTCGTTCCCGTTGTTGTCGTTGCCGTTGTTGCCGTTGCCGTTGCAGTTCCAGTTGTCCCAGGGGTCACAGGACTGCGAGGCGCTGGTGGCGGGCTTCGACGGGCCGCTGCTGGAGGTCTCCTTCGACGGCGTGCTCGACGGCTTCTCCGACTCCTTCTTCGACGGGGTCGTCGACGGCGACGGCGGCGGGCTGGAGGCGCCACCGCCCCAGACGGCCTCGCCGATCGGCTCCGGCTTCGGGAACTTCAGCGACTTCTGGCCCTTGAGGGCGTCGCCCATGTAGTCCGCGAAGATGTCGGACGGGAACGACGAACCGTGGATCTTGTCCTGGCCGCCGGTGCCGAACATCTCCAGGAAGGCCCGGTTCTTCTTCGTCTCGTCGTCGTCGAGGCGGTACATGTCGATGGCGGTGGCCAGCTTCGGGGTGTAGCCGACGAACCAGGCCGACTTGTTGCCGTCGGTCGTACCCGTCTTGCCGGCGATCTCGTGCCCCTTGACCTGGGCGTTCTTACCGGTGCCCTCGGTGACGACGTCCTTGAGCACATCGGTGACGTTGTTCGCGACGGCCGGGTCGAAGGCGCGCTCGGGCTCGTCCTTGTGCTCGTAGATCACCCGGCCCTTCTTCTTCACGGACTGGACCGAGTACGGCTCGCGCTGCTCGCCCTGCGCCGCGAAGGTGGCGTAGGAGCTGGCCATGCGGATGGCGCTCGGGGTCGAGATGCCGATCGAGAAGGAGGGCACGTTCGCCTTGTTCAGCGACTCCTCCAGCAGGCCCGAGTCGATGGCGGCCTCGCGCACCTTGGGGATGCCGATGTCCATGCCGATCTGCACGAAGGGGCTGTTGGCGGACTCGATCATGGCCTCGCGCATGGTCATCTCGCCGTACGGCTGATCACCGTCGTTGACCTGGCGCCACTCCTCGCCCTTCTCGTTGCGCCAGGTCGAACCGTCGTAGTTCTTGATCACGAGCTTGTTCTTGCCGCTGTAGCCGCCCTTGTCCGGGTCGACCCTGGTGCGGTCGGAGTCGGGCTGGTTGGCCGGCTTGCCGGGATCGCGCACGCCGTCGCGCATCGCCGCGGCCAGCACGTACGGCTTGAAGGTCGACCCCACCTGGGCACCGGTGTTGTTGGCGTTGTTGGTGAAGTGCTTGGTGGCGTCCGCGCCGCCGTAGATCGCGACGATCTTGCCCGTCTCCACGTCGACCGAGGCGCCGCCGAACTGGACGTGCGTGTCGGTCTTCGGGCGCTTCTCCGGGTCGATGTTCTTGTCGTACGCCTTCTTCACGGCCGCTTCGAGCTGCTGGATCTTCTTCTTGTTGAAGGTCGTGTGGATCTCGTAGCCGCCCAGCGCGAGGTCGTCGGCGGTGATGCCCCGCTTGTTGTTGCTGACGAAGTTGGCCTTGGCGAGGTCGACCAGGTAGCCGACCTGGCCGCCGAGCTTGGCGCCCTTGGTGACCGGCTCGATCTTGGGCAGCGCGGTGAACGTCGCCCGCTTCTCCTGGGTCAGGTGGCCGTCCTTGACCATCTCGTCCAGCACCCACGCCCAGCGCTTGGTCACCCGCTTGAGGTTGGCCTCCGGGGTGGCGGCGGCGTCGATGTCCACCGAGCCGGCCGGGTCGTAGTACGTCGCACCCTTGAGCAGGGTGGTCAGGAACGCGGCCTCGCTCTCGTTGATCTTCTTGGCGTCCTTGCCCAGGTAGGTCCGGGCGGCGGCCTGGATGCCGTAGGCCCCGCGGCCGTAGTACGAGGTGTTCAGATAGCCGGCCATGATGTCCGACTTCTCTTCCTCCGCACCGACCTTTATGGAGATGAACAGCTCCTTGACCTTGCGGCTCAGGGTCTGCGACTGGTCGGCCAGCACCGCGTTCTTCACGTACTGCTGGGTGATCGTGGAGCCGCCCTGGGTCTGCTCGCCCTTGGCCATGTTCACCAGGGCCCGGGAGATGCCCTTGGGGTCGATGCCGGAGTCCGTCTCGAAGGTCTTGTTCTCCGCAGAGATCACGGCCTTCTGCATGTGCTCCGGGATCTCGCTGATGTCGACGTTCTGCCGGTTGACCTCACCGCCGGTCGCGGCCATCGGCGTGCCGTCGTCCCAGTAGTAGACGTTGTTCTCGGCCTTGGCCATCTTGTCCGGGTCGGGGATGCCCACCATCGCGTACGCGAGGGTCGCGGCCCCCATCAAGGTGCCGAGGAAGGCCAGCGCGAGGCCGCTGACCAGCTTCCAGGACGGCACCCAGCGCCGCCAGCCGTCCTTGTGCTGGCGCGGGTAGTCGATCAGGCGCTTCTTGCCGGGCCGCCCGCCGCGGCCGGGCTCCTGGTGGCCACCGGCGCCCGCGCCCCGGCGTCCGCCGCCGCGACCCCCCCGGCCGCCGCCTGCGGTGCCGTCCACCCGTCGGCGCCCGCCGCGCTGCGCGGCTCTACGGGCCTCGGCACGGCCGCCGTAGGGCCGCTCCTCGCCGTGTGCCGCGGGTTCGGACCCATGGGACGGGGCCGCTCGGCGGCCGGACGGCTGCTGCGCGGCGCGCCTGGCAGCCGCCCGCCCGCCGCTCTGTGGCTGCGGCGGTTTGCGACGGTGCTCGCTCATCGAACGACTACTCCTCGGGCAGGCGAAATGCCTGGAAGTGGCAGTTGACTTCCGGTCCCCCCAACACGGATGCGGACCGGCCGGCACGAAAGGCTCGTCCGCTGTGCATCCACGGCGATGACGTCCGGCGACGGCCCATGGTTCCCGGCGGTCTGCATCCGCACAGACTACGCACGGCCAAATCCCTCCCGACACTGAAGTTCATCCCAAAACAGGCAAGTTGCCCGGGATGAATTGGCCATGTGATCCCGTTCACCGCACTCCCCCTTGTCGCAGGAGCATCGCCGCCCTATCGTGCTGATGTATCGACTCGATACATCAGCACGAGACAACAGGTCGAGGCGGACGAGGGAGGCGATGGTGAGCAGGCGCTCGGGAATCCTTGAGTTCGCCGTGCTCGGCCTGCTTCGCGAAGCCCCGATGCACGGGTATGAGCTGCGGAAACGGCTCAACACCTCACTGGGGATCTTCCGGGCCTTCAGCTACGGGACCCTCTACCCCTGCCTGAAGACGCTGGTCGCCAACGGCTGGTTGACGGAGGAGCCGGGCAGCGCCCCCGAGGACGCCCTGGCGGCGTCCCTGGCGGGACGCCGGGCCAAGATCGTCTACCGGCTGACGGCGGAAGGAAAGGAACGCTTCGAGGAACTGCTCTCGCACACCGGCCCCGACAGCTGGGAGGACGAGCACTTCGCGGCTCGCTTCGCCTTCTTCGGGCAGACGGAGCGCGAGGTACGGATGCGGGTGCTGGAAGGCCGCCGCAGCCGGCTGGAGGAGCGCCTGGAGAAGATGCGCGCCTCCCTCGCCCGCACCCGAGAGCGCCTCGACGACTACACCCTGGAGCTCCAGCGCCACGGAATGGAGTCCGTGGAGCGCGAAGTGCGCTGGCTGAACGAGCTCATCGAGAGCGAGCGGACGGGGCGGGACCAGCGAGGTTCCTCCCCCGACGAAGCGCCTCGCGAGAACAACACACGTGGTTCGCAGGACGGCCTGCCCCGGCACGGGGGCACGGGGACCGGGAGCACTCCTCCCGGCCCCGGCTCCGCGCCGGATCCGTCCGACGACACCGCCAACTGAGACCCCGCGGTCCGCGGGGTCTCATCCGGAATACCGAAATGACACAGGGAGCAACCGGAATGGGTTCGGTTCGCGTAGCCATCGTCGGCGTGGGCAACTGCGCCGCCTCGCTGGTGCAGGGCGTCGAGTACTACAAGGACGCCGACCCGGACAGCAAGGTGCCGGGTCTGATGCACGTCCAGTTCGGCGACTACCACGTCCGTGACGTCGAGTTCGTGGCCGCCTTCGACGTGGACGCCAAGAAGGTCGGGCTCGACCTGGCCGACGCCATCGGCGCCAGCGAGAACAACACCATCAAGATCTGCGACGTGCCCAACTCCGGCGTCACGGTGCAGCGCGGCCACACCCTCGACGGTCTGGGCAAGTACTACCGCGAGACCATCGAGGAGTCCCCCGAGGCCCCGGTCGACGTCGTCCAGGTCCTCAAGGACCAGCAGGTCGACGTGCTGGTCTGCTACCTGCCCGTGGGCTCCGAGGACGCGGCGAAGTTCTACGCCCAGTGCGCCATCGACGCCAAGGTCGGCTTCGTCAACGCCCTCCCGGTCTTCATCGCCGGCACCAAGGAGTGGGCCGACAAGTTCACCGAGGCGGGCGTCCCGATCGTCGGCGACGACATCAAGTCGCAGGTCGGCGCCACGATCACGCACCGCGTGATGGCGAAGCTGTTCGAGGACCGGGGCGTCATCCTGGACCGCACGATGCAGCTGAACGTCGGCGGCAACATGGACTTCAAGAACATGCTGGAGCGGGAGCGGCTGGAGTCCAAGAAGATCTCCAAGACGCAGGCCGTCACCTCGCAGATCCCCGACCGCGACCTGGGCGAGAAGAACGTCCACATCGGTCCGTCCGACTACGTCGCGTGGCTCGACGACCGCAAGTGGGCCTACGTCCGCCTGGAGGGCCGTGCGTTCGGCGACGTCCCGCTGAACCTGGAGTACAAGCTGGAGGTCTGGGACTCCCCGAACTCCGCCGGCGTGATCATCGACGCCCTGCGCGCCGCGAAGATCGCCAAGGACCGCGGCATCGGCGGCCCGATCCTCTCCGCGAGCAGCTACTTCATGAAGAGCCCGCCGGTCCAGTACTTCGACGACGAGGCCCGCGAGAACGTCGAGAAGTTCATCAAGGGCGAGGTCGAGCGCTGAGCTGCGGCTGAGCCGACGTCCGTGCCGGCCGCCCCGCGGGGCGGCGTACGGCGATGACCGCGGAGGGTCCCCGGGTGTCCGCCCGGGGACCCTCCGCGTGTGCGGGGACCCGGTGTGTGACGCTTTACCGCATGCCCGTCGTACGTGATCTGCGCGTACTCCTGCGCCTGACGAACTTCCGCCGGCTCCTCGCCGTCCGACTGCTCTCCCAGACAGCCGACGGCGTCTACCAGGTCGCGCTCGCCACGTATGTGGTCTTCTCCCCGGAGAAGCAGACCTCGCCCGCCGCCATCGCCTCCGCCATGGCCGTCCTGCTGCTGCCGTACTCCCTGGTCGGCCCCTTCGCCGGGGTCCTGCTGGACCGGTGGCGGCGGCGACAGGTCTTCCTCTACGGCAATCTGCTGCGGGCGCTGCTGGCCTGCGGCACCGCACTGCTGATCCTCGCCTCGGTGCCCGACTGGCTCTTCTACCTCTCCGCCCTGATGGTCACCGGCATCAACCGCTTCGTCCTCGCCGGCCTGTCCGCAGCCCTGCCCCGGGTGGTGGACGACGACCGGCTTGTCATCGCCAACGCCCTGTCGCCGACGGCGGGCACGCTGGCCGCCTTCGCGGGCGGCGGGCTCGCCTTCGTCGTCCGGCTGGTCTCCTCCGACTCCGACGCGGCGGTCGTCCTGCTGGGCGCCGCCCTCTACCTCTGCTCCGCACTGGCCTCGCTCCGGATGAGCCGGGAACTGCTCGGCCCCGATCCGGACCGGGTGCAGCCGCGACTGCTCACCGCCGTCGCCTCCACGGCGCGCGGTCTGGCCAGCGGGGTGCGCCATCTCGCGGAGCGGCCGGCGGCCACCCGTGCGCTCACGGCGATCACCCTGATGCGCTTCTGCTACGGCGCCCTGACGGTGACCGTGCTGATGCTCTGCCGCTACGCCTGGTACGCCGACGAGCAGGACGGCCTCGCCCTGCTCGGGGTGGCCGTGGCGGTGTCGGGGGCCGGGTTCTTCACCGCGGCCGTGCTCACCCCCTGGGCCATCGGCCGACTCGGCCGCTACGGCTGGATGATCACCTGCGCCGGGTCGGCGGCCGTGCTGGTGCCGGCACTGGGGCTGGCCTTTGAGCCCGGACCGATACTGGTCGCCGCGTTCGTGCTGGGGCTGGTCACCCAGGGCACGAAGATCACCGCCGACACCGTCGTCCAGACGTCGGTGGACGACGCCTATCGCGGTCGGGTCTTCTCGCTCTACGACGTCCTGTTCAACGTCGCCTTCGTGGGTGCTGCGGCCGTCGCCGCAGTGATGCTGCCCCCGGACGGCCGCTCGGTCGAGTTGGTCGTCCTGGTGGCGCTGATCTATGCGGCAACCGCCCTGCTGCTGAAGCACTGGAGCCGATCGACCGGGCGGACACCCGAGCGGACCTCCCGGGGGTAGCCCAGCGGCGAAGGACGGTCCGCCGGCGATGTTTCACGTGAAACATCGCCGTGGAACGGCAGGGCTCCATGTTTCACGTGAAACATGGAGCCCGTGTGCCGAGGTGGTGCAGTACTCAGTCCTGCGCAGGACCCAGTCCCGTGCAGCATTCAGTTCTGCTGGGTTGCCCACCACTCCTTGAGCGCGGCGACCGCGGCGTCGCGATCCATCGGACCGTTCTCCAGACGCAGGTCCAGGAGGTGGGCGTACGCCTTGCCGATGGCGGGCCCGGGGCCGATCTCCAGGACCTGCTGGATCTCGTTGCCGTTGAGGTCGGGGCGGATGGCGTCCAGCTCCTCCTGCTCCTTGAGCTGGGCGATCCGCTCCTCCAGACCGTCGTAGGTCCGGGAGAGGGCGGCAGCCTTGCGCTTGTTGCGCGTGGTGCAGTCCGAGCGGGTGAGCTTGTGCAGCCGGGTCAGGAGCGGGCCGGCGTCGCGCACGTAGCGGCGCACCGCCGAGTCGGTCCACTCGCCGTCCCCGTACCCGTGGAACCGCAGGTGCAGCTCCACCAGCCGGGCCACGTCCCTGACCAGCTCGTTGGAGTACTTGAGCGCGGTCATCCGCTTCTTGGTCATCTTCGCCCCCACCACCTCGTGGTGGTGGAAGGAGACCCGGCCGTCCTTCTCGAAGCGCCGGGTGCGCGGCTTGCCGATGTCGTGGAGCAGGGCGGACAGCCGCAGCACCAGGTCCGGGCCGTCCTCCTCCAGGTCGATGGCCTGCTCCAGCACGGTCAGGGAGTGCTCGTACACGTCCTTGTGCCGGTGGTGCTCATCGCTCTCCAGCCGCAGCGCGGGCAGCTCCGGCAGTACGTGGGCGGCCAGCCCGGAGTCCACGAGCAGCGCGAGGCCCTTGCGCGGGTGGGCGGAGAGGACCAGCTTGTTCAGCTCGTCCCGGACCCGCTCGGCGGAGACGATCTCGATCCGCCCGGACATCTCCGTCATGGCGGTGACCACCTCGGGCGCCACCTCGAAGTCGAGCTGGGCCGAGAAGCGGGCCGCCCGCATCATCCGCAGCGGGTCGTCCGAGAAGGACGCCTCCGGGGTGCCCGGCGTGCGCAGCACCTTCGCGGCCAGGTCCTCCAGCCCGTGGTGCGGGTCGATGAACTCCTTCTCCGGAAGCGCGACGGCCATCGCGTTCACCGTGAAGTCACGGCGGACGAGGTCCTCCTCGATGGAGTCGCCGTAAGACACCTCGGGCTTGCGCGAGGTCCGGTCGTACGCCTCCGAGCGGTAGGTCGTGACCTCGATCTGGTAGCCGCTCTTCTGGGCGCCCACCGTGCCGAAGGCGATCCCCACGTCCCACACCGAGTCCGCCCACGGCCGGATGATCTTCAGTACGTCCTCGGGGCGGGCGTCCGTCGTGAAGTCCAGGTCGTTGCCGAGCCGGCCGAGCAGTGCGTCCCGGACCGAGCCGCCGACCAGGGCGAGGCGGAACCCGGCCTCCTGGAAGCGACGGGCGAGGTCGTCCGCAACGGGCGCTACGCGCAGTAGCTCTACAACTGCGCGGCGTTGCACCTGGCTCAGTGCGGTGGGGGTGTCTTCATTCGCATTCGGCACAACAGAAGAGGGTACGTGGCCTGGCCCGCGGGGGTGCCCGGATATGCGTCATGATCGTGCGGGCCACTCCGCGGCACTCGCACCCGGCGCACCTCGTTACCATGCGTGGACGCGGTGAGCGACAGCGACCCGGCGCAAATGACGACGAACCGACGACGAGGGACGGACGAGCGCGTGGCCGAGGCGGCAGCATTCCGGAGGACGACCCGCTCTCCCGCCCGCCGCTGGCTACGTCGGACCGGCGCGTGGCTGGCCACCGCGCCCCTGGCCGTGGGGGTCCTCGCCGGGCCGCTGGCGCCCGTCGCCCAGGCGGCGGAGCCGATGAGCGCCCCCGCCGCGCAGAGCGCACCGCAGACGGCACCGGCAGCCAAGAACGCCCGGACCGTGGACGTGTCGTTGAACACCCTGACGCCGAGCGCCCCGCGCGAGGGCGACACCCTGACCATCACGGGCACGGTGACCAACAAGGGCAAGCAGACCGTCAAGAAGGCCGACATCGGGCTGCGGGTGGGGCCGGCCCTCAGCGGACGGACCGCCATCGACCGGGCCGCCAAGCGCGCCGGCTACGACCCGGGCACCGACGGCTCCGGCATCGACGGCAAGTACACCGTGAAGCTGCCGGCGCTGGCCTCGGGCATCAGCCACGACTTCAGCATCTCCGTGCCGGTCGACGACCTCGACCTCGGCGCGGACGGCGTCTACCCCGTCGGGGTGGCCCTGTCGGGCCAGCCGCCGAACGCCCCGTATCAGGACGTGCTCGGGTTCCAGCGCACGTTCCTGCCCTGGCAGCCGGACGCGCTGGGCGACAAGCCCCAGTTCACCTACCTCTGGCCGCTGATCTCCTCCGCCCACCTGACGTCCGACGTGGGCGAGGACGAGCAGCGGACTCCGGTGTTCGAGGACGAGGAGCTGGCCAAGGAGCTCGCCCCCAGCGGGCGGCTGGGTCAGCTCGTCTCCCTGGGCAGCGAGTTGCCGGTGACGTGGGTCGTCGACCCGGACCTCCTGGCCACGGTCGACGCCATGACCAGGAACTACCGGGTGAAGAACGGCACGGAGACCGTCCCCGGGAAGAACCAGGCGCTCGCCAAGCAGTGGCTGAGCTCCCTCCAGGCCGCGATCCAGGACGACAAGGTGATCGCGCTGCCGTACGCCGATCCGGACCTGGCGTCCCTGGCGCACCGCGGCAAGAACGTCTCCGGCTCCCTCAGCCACCTCCAGCAGGCCACCGAGGTCGCCGAGCGGACCGTGGAGACGGTCCTCCACGTCGAGCCGTCGATGGACTTCGCCTGGCCCGTCGAGGGCGCGATCGACTCCTCGATCGTGGACGTCGCCACCTCGGCCGGCGCGAGCAACGTGATCGCCCGCAGCGACAGCCTGGAGGACGACCTCCAGTACACCGCCTCCGCGGCCCGGCCGATCGGCGGCGGCACGACCGCCGTGGTCGCCGACGCCCGGCTGTCGAAGGCGTTCCAGAGCTCCATGCTCCACAGCGAGGCGTCCACCCTGGCCGTCCAGCAGTTCCTCGCCCAGTCGCTGGCGGTGGCCCGCCAGGACCACGACGGCCCGCGCAGCATCGTCGTCGCCCCCCAGCGGGTGCCCACCGCGGCTCAGGCGCAGGCGATGGCGCACGCCGTGAAGCAGCTCTCCGACGAGCGCTGGACCCAGCAGGTGGACCTGGTCGCCGCCGCCGAGGTCAAGCCGGACGAGGCCGCGTCCCGGCAGGTGCCGTCCACCTCGCGCTACCCGGCCCACCTGCGCAAGCAGGAGTTGACCGTCCGCACGTTCGAGGACATCCGCGCCACCCAGACCGCCCTCGACAAGTTCACGGTCATCCTCACGGCCCGGGACCGGGTGGAGACGCCGTTCTCCCGGGCGATCGACCGGGAGATGTCGAACTCCTGGCGCGGCAACCGCACGGCCGCCGCGGAGTACCGCACCGACGTGGAGCAGAGCCTGCGGGCCCTCACCGGCGAGGTGCAGCTGATCGAGAAGTCTCAGATCACGCTCTCGGGCCGGAGCGCCACGATCCCCGTGACCGTGCAGAACCGACTGCTCCAGGACGTCGACAACCTCGTCCTGCGGCTCAGCTCGGACAACGCGGCCCGGCTCAGCCTCGACGGCGACAAGGGCGTCGCCGAGCGCCCGATCGAGGTCAAGGCGGGCCACAGCCAGTCCGTGAAGTTCGACGCGCTGGCCAACGCCAACGGCCAGGTGCGGATGACGGCCCAGCTCTACACCGAGGACAACAAGCCGTACGGCGAGAAGATGCAGTTCACGGTGAAGGTCTCGGAGGCCACCCCCACCGTCCTGCTGGTGATCGCGGGCGGTGTGCTGCTCCTGGTCCTCGCCGGGGTGCGGATGTACACCCAGCGCAAGCGGGCCGGCGGCTCCGGCCCCGCCGGCGAGAACGGCTCCGCCGCGGATGACGGCCCCGAACCGACGCCCGACGGGGGCACCGCCCCCGAGGAGACGCAGCCGTCGAAGGACGACGCCGAGGCCCCCGATCCCGGGCAGCCGAGTGACCCGACACCGGACACCGGTCCGGAAAGCGGCAACCCGTCGGTCGCGGGTGAGAAAGTGGACCGTTGAGCGATGTCGTGGCCGCCGGCCGGGGACGATGAGGTGGGGTAGCAATGAACGCGCCGTACGACGGTGACCGCGGTCAAGGCGCCGGCATGGACCCGGCGGGCCAGCCGCAGCAGCCTCCGTACCCCCACGACCCGGGCCAGCAGCAGCACCAGCAGCAGTACGCCCAGGATCCCGCTCAGCACCCGTACGCCCCGGAGCACGGGCAGCAGCAGCACTACGTCCAGGATCCCGCTCAGCAGCAACAGCACTACCCGCACGATCCGTACCAGCAGGACCCGTACCAGCAGAACGGTTACGCCCAGGACCCTTACCTGCGCGACGCCTACGCCCCGGACCCGTACCGGGCGCAGGACCTCTCCGCCCAGGATCCGGTGGCCGAGGCGCTGTACGACCGTGCCTCGCACCCACCACCGCCGCCCGGCACCTACCCGGACGCCCAGCCGCTCTACCAGCAGCCCCCGGTGTCGCAGTACGCGCCGGACCCGCGCGTCTGGGCGCACACCCCGCCCCCGGAGCCGGCCGGCCCCTCGCGTCACCTGCCGTACGGCGACGACGCCCGGACCACCCAGTACACCGGCGTCGACGACCTGGTGAGCAACGCCAGCGAGCAGCCGCCGGCGCAGGACGCGTTCGCACACCTCTACCGCGACCAGCAGAGCCCCGGCCAGACCGTTCCCGCGCCCGCCGCCGAGCCCGCCCCTGCGCCGCCCCCACCGGCGGCGAAGAAGTCCGGCGGCCGGGTGGCGAGCCTGGCGAAGTCCAGTGCGGTGATGGCCGCGGGCACGATCGTCTCCCGGCTCACCGGCTTCCTGCGGAACCTCGTGATGGCCGCCGCGATCGGCGTAGGCGTCCTCAGCGACACCTACCAGGTCGCCAACGTCCTGCCGACGATGATCTACGTCCTGGTCGGCGGCGGCGCGCTGAACGCGGTCTTCATCCCGCAACTCGTGCGGGCCATGAAGAACGACGAGGACGGCGGCGAGGCGTACGCCAACCGCCTGTTGACGCTCGTCGTCGTGCTGCTCGCCGGCGTCACCGTGGTCTGCGTGGTGGCGGCCCCGCTGCTGGTGACGATGATGTCGCCGACCATCGCCTCCGACCCGGAGAAGAAGGACGTCGCGGTCGCCTTCGCCCGCTACTGCATCCCCACGATCTTCTTCATGGGCCTGCACGTGGTGCTCGGGCAGATCCTGAACGCCCGCGAGCGCTTCGGCGCAATGATGTGGACCCCGGTCCTCAACAACGTCGTCATCATCGCCTCGTTCGCCGCGTTCATCTGGGCCTTCGGCAGCTTCACCGAGTCCGGGGTGAACACCGCCACGATCACCCCGGAGGGCGTCCGGCTCCTCGGCCTCGGCACCATGCTCGGTCTGGTCGTCCAGGCGCTGGCGATGCTCCCCTACCTGCGGGACGCGGGCTTCCGGATGCGGTTGCGCTTCGACTGGCGGGGCCAGGGCCTGGGCAAGGCCGCCGGTCTGGCGAAGTGGACGCTCTTCTTCGTGCTCGCCAACCAGCTCGGCATGATCGTCGTCACCCAGCTGGCGACCTCCGCCGGCGCGACCGCCGAGAAGCACGGCTTCACCGGCACCGGCATCACGGCGTACAACTACGCGCTGCTGCTGTGGCAGCTCCCCCAGGCCATCATCACCGTCTCGGTGATGACCGCGGTGCTGCCCAGGATCTCGCGCTCGGCGCACGACGGGGACGCCGCGGCGGTCCGCGACGACATCTCGTACGGCCTGCGCACCTCCGCCGTCGCCATCGTTCCGTCCGCCTTCGCCTTCTTCGCGCTGGGCGTGCCGATGGCCGGCCTGATGTACGCCGGCTCGGGCGCGGAGGGCGCCCGGAACATCGGCTTCACCCTGATGGCCTTCGGCCTCGGTCTGATCCCGTACTCGGTGCAGTACGTCGTGCTCCGCGGCTTCTACGCCTACGAGGACACCCGGACGCCCTTCTACAACACCGTGATCGTCGCCGTCGTCAACGCGAGCGCGGCCGGGATCAGCTTCCTGCTGCTGCCCGCTCGCTGGGCAGTGGTCGGCATGGCCGCCTCCTACGGCCTGGCGTACATGATCGGCGTGGGGGTCGCCTGGCGCCGGCTGAAGCGGCGGCTGGGCGGCGATCTGGACGGGGCGCACATCATGCGGACGTACACCCGGCTGTGCATGGCCTCGCTCCCGGCGGCGCTGTTCGGCGGCGCCGCGGCGTTCGGGATCATCAAGGCCCTGGGCAACGGCGCCACGGGCTCCCTCGCCGCGCTCCTGGGCGGTGGGGTCGTGCTCCTGGGCGTCTTCTTCGTCGCGGCCAAGCGCATGCGCATCGAGGAGCTGAACTCCATGGTCGGCATGGTGCGCGGGCGTCTCGGCAGGTAGGACCGCGCACCGCCGCGCACAACCATCGCCAGGTGCCGTGTGTCGTGCATAGCAGCGGACTGTGGGCACAATTGGCATGGCTGTTGGTTATGCGCAACGGATGGGGAGGCAGGAACGACGGTGGCGGAACGTAGCACGGCTGCCGTCGACGTGGCCGACAACGGCGGAGACGAACCGCTGACCGCGCAGGCGGAGGAGGCCACGGCCGACGGGGCGTCCGAATCCCCCGCACCGGAGGCGAAGGGCTCTCCGGACGGGGAAGACAGCGGTTCCGAGGACGAGCAGGGCGACGAGGTCCGACCGACCGAGCAGCCCGTGGAAGCCGAGCAGTCGCAGCAGCCTGCACAGGCCGAGGAAGCCGAGCAGACCGAGAAGGCCGTGACGTCGAAAGACGCTGCACCGGACGACGAGCCCGCGCAGGCGCCGGAGGCGGGGAAGAAGGCGAAGCCCGCCGACTCGACCGTCGCCACGCCCGAGCTACACAGCGGCCACAAGCTCGCCAGACGCTACCGCCTCGAAGAGTGCATCACCCGTTTGGACGGATTCAGCAGTTGGCGTGCGGTGGACGAGAAGCTGCGCCGCGCCGTCGGGGTGCACGTGCTACCCGCGAACCACCCCAGGGCCCGCTCCGTGCTCGCCGCGGCCCGCTCCGCGGCCCTCCTCGGCGACGCACGGTTCGTCATGGTCCTCGACGCCGTCGAGGACGACGACCTCGTGTACGTCGTCCACGAGTGGCTGCCGGACGCCACCGAGCTGACCGCCCTGCTCGCGATGGGCCCGCTGGAGCCGCACGAGGCGTACAAGCTCGTCGACCAGCTCTCCCAGGCCCTGGCCGCCGCCCACCGCGAAGGGCTCGCCCACCTCAAGCTCACCCCCGGCGCCGTGCTGCGGACCTCCACCGGCCAGTACCGCATCCGCGGGCTCGCCGTGAACGCCGCCCTGCGCGGCATCAGCGTCGAGCGGCCCCAGCGCACCGACACCGAGGCCATCGGCGCGCTCCTGTACGCGGCGCTGACCCAGCGCTGGCCGTACGAGACGAACGCGTACGGCCTGTCCGGGCTGCCCAAGGGCGTCGGGCTGCTGCCGCCGGACCAGGTCCGCGCGGGCGTGCACCGGGGACTCTCCGAACTGGCCATGCGCGCCCTGGTGAACGACGGCGCCACCGCCTCCCGCCAGGAACCGCCCTGCACCACCCCGGAGGAGTTGGCCAAGGCCGTCGGGGAGATGCCGCGGATCCGCCCCCCGGAGCCCACCTTCGCCGCGCCTCCGGAGTACCGCCGCACCACCTACCAACAGGGCACCTACGGCCGCCCGGCCGGACCGCCCAGCGCCGGGCTCACGCACCCGGTGCCGATCCCGCCCGCGCCGCTGGAGAGCCGGGCCGGCAAGGCGCTCAAGTGGATCGTCGCGGCCCTGCTGATCACCGCCCTGGGGCTGGGAAGCTGGCAGATCGCGGAGAAGCTCCTCGAACGGGACGACGACCCCGGATCCAGCACCCAGACGCCACCCAAGGAGAACGACGAGAAGCCGAAGGCGCCGGCGGAGCCCCTGGCCATCAAGGACGCCGACGAGTTCATGCTGAACGGCGACGGCATCAAGGAGCAGCAGGTCCCGAACACGGTCGACGGCGATCCGGGCACGTCCTGGGTCACGCCCGAGTACCACAACTACCCGAACTTCGGGAACCTGCCCGAGCGCAAGCAGGGCAGCGGCATCATCGTCGACCTCGGCAGCGTGCAGGAGGTGTCGGGCATCGACATCGACATGTACCGCGCCGGTCACGAGATCCAGGTGTTCGCGGCGGGGGAGAACGCGTCCAACCCGACATCGCTCTCGGAGTTCGGCAAGAGCCTGACGCCCCGGCAGACGGTGGGGGCGAACGTGAAGGCGACGTTCGACGAACCCACCCGCACCCGCTACGTCCTGGTCCATGTCTCCAAGCTCCCGCTGGAGTTCGGGAACAAGTACCGCGGCGGCATCACGGAGATCAACATTCTCGGCCGTTGAGCACGGGAGTGGCGGCGGGCCTCCCGTCGCCGCCCCCGTCCGCCCGCCCCACGCGGGTCGGGGCGGCGGCGACGGATTGCGCTTTCCCCCTGCCTCTCGCCGTCTGAATCGTGATAGACAGACCGAGCCACAGCCGATTCGATCAGGTACGGAATGCGACTGACCAGAGGGTGGAGGCCGTGACGACGGGGGCGTCCCACACACTCAGTGACTTCGAACTCATCGCCCGCCATGTCGAGGGCGACCCCGACGCCTTCGGTGAACTGGTCCGCCGGCACCGCGACCGGCTCTGGGCCGTCGCCCTGCGCACCCTGGGCGACCGGGAAGAGGCCGCGGACGCCGTCCAGGACGCGCTGGTCTCCGCCTTCCGTGCGGCCCACACCTTTCGGGGGCAGTCGGCCGTCACCACTTGGCTCCACCGCATCACGGTGAACGCCTGCCTGGACCGGGCCCGCAAGGCCGCCACCCGGAAGACCGCTCCCGTCGACGACACCGAGCGCCTGGAGCAGCTCCTCGAACCGCACGAGTCCGCCGAGGCACCCGCCGAACGACACGACCTCAACCGCGAGGTGCTGGCCGCGCTGGCGAAGCTCCCCACCGATCAGCGGGCCGCTCTGGTGCTGGTGGACATGCAGGGCTACTCGGTCGCGGAGGCCGCCCGGATCCTCGACGTCCCCGTCGGCACGGTGAAGAGCCGCTGCGCCCGGGGGCGGGCCCGGCTCCTGCCGATGGTCACCCATCTGCGCGGCGACCAGGGGGATAGCCCCGATCACAGAAGGGGAAGGAACCGGACGCCGGGGACAGCCGTCCCACCGGCGACGGACCAAAAGGACGCAGGGCCGAGTGATCCTGCTGCTGTGAAGGGCGGAGGTGGACGCACGTGACATCCACGGCCGACATGACTCAGCATCCGGACGTCTCGGAGATCTCCAACCTCGCGGAGGGCCTGCTCTCCCCTTCTCAGAGCGCCGATCTCCGCGAACACCTCGACGGCTGTGAACTGTGCGCCGACGTCCAGGCGTCCCTGGAGGAGATCCGCGGGCTGCTGGGCACCCTGCCCGGGGCCGCACGCATGCCCGCGGACGTCGCCGGCCGCATCGACGCGGCGCTCGCCGCCGAGGCACTGTTGAACTCCAGCGCCCCCGAACACCGGCCGCACGACGCGTCCGCCGATGCGAATGTTTCACGTGAAACAGCGCAGCAGCCGTCGTCAACGACGACCGCCGACGCCGCGACCGACACCGACGCAACCACCACCGAGAACGACGGCGCGCCCCACACGGGCAGCGCTCCCCGCAGCGCCACAGCCGCCCAGGGAGCGCCCAAGAGCGTGGACCGGCCGGCCGGCCATGCGCGTGGCGCCACCGGGCCCGGTCGCGCCCCCCAGCTACGCCGGAAGCGGCGCGCCGCCCTCTGCGCCGTCGCCGCCGTCGCCGTCGCGGGCGTGAGCGTGCTCGTCCTCCAGACCTACCGGGCCGTGGACGACCAGCCGAAGGCCACCGAGGTCCAAGCCACCTCCACGGTCGACGGATCGAAGGAGTTCTCCGCCGCCGCCCTCAAGGGGCAGGTGCAGGCCCTGGTCTCCGACTCCGCCCCGCTCAGCCCGAACGGCAACCGGGGGAACACCCTGCGCACGGAGGGGGAGCCGGGGACCCGAGCACCCGGCACCGAGATCGGCAACGGCACGGAGGTCGCCGTCTCGGTGCCGCCCTGTGTCCAACTGGGCACCGGCCGCACCGATCCTCCGATCGCCGCGGAACAGGGCCGCTACCAGGGGTCCGCCGCCTACCTCGTGGTGCTTCCGCACTTCAAGGACGCCCAGCAGGTCGAGGCGTTCGTGATCGACGCGAGCTGCACCTCGGACTCGTCCACCTCTTCCGGAGAGGTCCTGCTGGCCCGTTCCTATCCTCGTCGTTGACGCTTTCCACAGCGCTGCGCTGACAACACGGGAATGCATCCCCCGTAGGATCCGTTGGGTGGGGTGAGAGCCTTCGACCCCGGGCCCAACAGTCAGCAGCCAGCCTGCAGAGACGAGGAAGAAATCCGTGAGCGACGTCCGTAACGTGATCATCATCGGCTCCGGACCCGCCGGCTATACGGCGGCGCTCTACACCGCGCGGGCGTCGCTGAAGCCGCTGGTGTTCGAGGGTGCCGTCACCGCCGGTGGCGCACTGATGAACACGACCGATGTGGAGAACTTCCCCGGCTTCCGCGACGGCATCATGGGCCCGGACCTCATGGACAACATGCGGGCCCAGGCCGAGCGCTTCGGTGCCGAGCTGGTGCCGGACGACGTGGTCTCCGTCGACCTCAGCGGTGAGATCAAGACCGTCACCGACACCGCCGGCACCGTGCACAAGGCCAAGGCCGTGATCGTCACGACCGGTTCCCAGCACCGCAAGCTCGGCCTGCCGAACGAGGACGCGCTCTCCGGACGCGGCGTCTCCTGGTGCGCCACCTGCGACGGCTTCTTCTTCAAGGAGCAGGACATCGTCGTGGTCGGCGGCGGCGACACCGCGATGGAGGAGGCGACCTTCCTCTCCCGGTTCGCCAAGTCGGTCACCATCGTCCACCGTCGGGACAGCCTGCGTGCTTCGAAGGCCATGCAGGACCGTGCCTTCGCCGACCCGAAGATCTCCTTCGCCTGGGACAGCGAAGTCGCGGAGATCCACGGCGACCAGAAGCTCTCCGGCCTGACCCTGCGCAACACCAAGACGGGCGAGACCTCGCACCTGGCGGCCACCGGACTCTTCATCGCCGTCGGCCACGACCCGCGCACCGAGCTCTTCAAGGGTCAGCTCGAACTGGACGACGAGGGCTACCTGAAGGTCGACGCCCCGTCCACCCGCACCAACGTCACCGGTGTGTTCGCCGCCGGCGACGTGGTCGACCACACCTACCGCCAGGCCATCACGGCCGCCGGCACGGGCTGCTCCGCCGCTCTGGACGCCGAGCGCTTCCTCGCCGCGCTGGCCGATGGCGAGCAGGCCGCCCAGGCCGAGCAGACCGCTGCGGTCTGATCCCACCCCAGCAACTCCCCGCCACCCCGCAGAAGACTAAGGAGGCCGCCGTGGCCGGCGCGCTGAAGAACGTAACGGATGCCACCTTCGAAGAGGAGGTCCTCAAGAGCGGCAAGCCCGTTCTGGTGGACTTCTGGGCCGCCTGGTGCGGTCCGTGCCGCCAGATCGCGCCGTCGCTTGAGGCGATCGCGGCCGAGCACGGCGACAAGATCGAGATCGTCAAGCTCAACATCGACGAGAACCCCGCCACTGCTGCGAAGTACGGCGTCATGTCCATCCCGACGCTGAACGTGTACCAGAACGGCGAGGTCGCCAAGACCATCGTCGGCGCCAAGCCGAAGGCCGCGATCGTCCGCGACCTGGAGAGCTTCCTCGGCTGAGCACTGCACGAGCAGCCACTTCACGGCGCTGATGCGCCTGCGTTGTTTCACGTGAAACATGCGCCAGGGCCCGTCCCCATCCGGGGGCGGGCCTCGGTGTTACAGGGGGCGCAGCACCGGCTCCTTCTGCACCGCTCCCAGCAACCGGTCCAACGCCAGCTCCACGTCTTCCTTCCAGGAGAGCGTGTTCCGCAGCTCCAGCCGCAGTCGTGGATACGTCGGATGCGGACGGACCGTCTTGAAGCCCACGGCCGTCAGATGGTCAGCGGGCAGGACGCAGACGGGCTCCTGCCAGTGCACCAGACCGAAGGCTTCGATCGCCTTGAAGCCCCGGCGCAGTATGTCCTTGGCAACCGTCTGCACGATGACCCTGCCGAGCCCCTGCCCTTGGTAACCGGGGTCGATCCACCCGGTGATCAGTTGAACCGCGTCCACCGACACCGGACTCGTGGGAAAGGCCAACGAGCGCGGCGCGTAAGCGGGAGGCGCGTAGAGGACGAAGCCCACCGGCACCTCGTCGACGTAGACGACCCGTCCGCAGGAGCCCCACTCCAGCAGCACCGCGGAGATCCACGCTTCCTTCTCCAGTTCGGGCGTGCCCGCCTTTACGGCTGCTTCTCCGCTGACCGGATCAAGTTCCCAGAAGACGCACGAGCGGCATCGCCTGGGGAGGTCCGAAAGGTTGTCCAGGGTGAGGGGTACAAGCCGACGCCCCATGAAGGCTGTTCCTCGCTTCCTTCCCCGGCCGCGTTCCGGGCGGCTGCCAGGACGCTCCGCTCAAGGAGCAGGCTGGTGACGAAGCCCCCCACCGCTCCCAGGCCCAACCCGGCCGTCACCCATTGACTGCGGCTGACCGATCGCATGGCCCTGTCCTCCTCCGAGGCGGCTCACACCGTGGATGCGTCCCTACCCCACGCATCGTATCCATCCGGCTTCGAAGCGGACACCGATGTCATGCAGAAGGCGGGCCGCCATCGGTGATGCACCGTGTCGGCCCGCCTCCGTCGATCGTGCGGGAAGGTCAGTCCTCGCCGTCCTCGCCCGTTCCCGTCAGGCCCTTCTCCAGGGCCCGGTCCTCGCCCGGAGCGAGCGTGCCGAGAATGCGCTCCAGATCCTCCATCGAGGCGAACTCGACGACGATCTTCCCCTTCTTCTGCCCCAGGTCGACCTTCACCCGGGTCTCGAAGCGGTCGGAGAGACGGGACGCCAGGTCGGTGAGCGCGGGCGAAACCCGAGCGCCGGCCCGCGGGCCCTTCTTCTGCTTGGCCGAACCCTTGGCCTCGGACTCGTACAGCTTCACGATCTCTTCGACCGAGCGCACCGAGAGCCCCTCGGCGACGATCCGCCGGGCCAGCTCTTCCTGTGTCTGCGGATCCTCCACACCGAGCAGCGCCCGGGCGTGCCCGGCCATCAGCACTCCGGCCGCCACCTTCTGCTGAACGGCGGGCGTCAGCCGCAGCAGCCGCAGGGTGTTGGAGACCTGAGGACGGGAGCGGCCGATCCGGTCGGCGAGCTGGTCATGGGTGCAGCTGAAGTCCTTGAGCAACTGGTCGTAGGCGAACGCCTCTTCCAGCGGGTTCAGCTGTACCCGGTGCAGGTTCTCCAGGAGCGCGTCCAGCAGCAGCTTCTCGTCGTCCGTGTGGCGGACGATGGCGGGGATCGTCTCCAGGCCGGCCTCACGGCAGGCCCGCACACGACGCTCACCCATGATCAGCTCATACTGCTCCGGCTCAGTCTGTCGAACGACGACCGGCTGGAGGAGCCCGACCTCCTTGATGGAGACGACCAGTTCGGCGAGATCGTCCTCGTCGAAGACCTTGCGCGGCTGGAAGGGGTTACGGCTGATCGAGTCCAGCGGCACTTCCGCGAAGAACGCACCGACCGGCGTCAGCAGCTCAGGAGCGGTATCCGGCTCCGGCTCGGGCACCACGACGGAGTCGGGCGCCGGGGCGGCCGACGGCAGCTTCAGCGACGTGGGCGTCGTGACTCCGCGGTCCACGGTCTGCACGGGAGATGACCCCGAAGGGCTCCCCCCGCTACCGGTGGGCACCGGCTTCTCTTGGGGAGCTGCAGGGATCAGGGCGGCGAGCCCCCGCCCCAACCCTCTACGTCGCTCACTCACTGGATCCCCTCCGAGACGTTCTTCTGGCTGTTCTGCACGCCCGCATGGGCGTGATGCGGGTCGTACTGGAGGCCGACGCCGCGCAAGGCGATCTCTCGTGCCGCTTCCAGATACGACAGGGATCCGCTGGACCCCGGGTCATAGGTCAGCACCGTCTGTCCATAGCTCGGTGCCTCCGAGATGCGGACGGAGCGCGGAATGCTCGTCCGTAGGACCTCCTCACCGAAGTGACTGCGGACTTCGTCGGCCACCTGGGAGGCGAGCCGGGTCCGACCGTCGTACATCGTGAGGAGGATCGTCGACACGTGCAGCACGGGGTTCAGGTGGCCGCGCACCAGATCGACGTTCCGCAGCAACTGCCCCAAGCCTTCCAGCGCGTAGTACTCGCACTGGATGGGGATCAGGACCTCGGCCCCGGCCACCATGGCATTGACCGTCAGCAGCCCGAGCGACGGAGGGCAGTCGATGAAGATGTAGTCCAGGGGCTGCTCGTACGCCTGAATCGCACGCTGGAGCCTGCTCTCCCGCGCCACCAGCGACACCAACTCGATCTCCGCACCGGCGAGATCGATGGTGGCCGGGGCGCAGAAGAGACCTTCGACGTCCGGGACGGGCTGGACCACGTCCGAGAGCGGCTTGCTCTCCACCAGGACGTCATAGATCGAGGGCACTTCGGCGTGATGATCGATCCCCAGTGCCGTGGAGGCATTGCCCTGCGGATCCAGATCGATCACAAGAACACGTGCGCCGTGCAGCGCGAGCGACGCAGCAAGGTTGACGGTGGTCGTCGTCTTGCCCACGCCGCCCTTCTGGTTGGCGACGACGACGATGCGCGTCTGCGCAGGTCGGGGCAGCCCCTCGCCGGCACGCCCCAATGCCTCCATGGCCAGCTGGGCTGCACGGCCGATGGGGGTGTCGTCCAAGGGGGGCGGTGTTTCACGTGAAACATCGTCTCCCGGCGACTCGGTACGGGGACCGGGGACCGGATCGGTCATCGGTCCCGCGATGTTGGCGTCGGACCGCAAGGATTCACTCTCCTCGACTTCAGGCTCGCGATGAACAGAGCCTGCCATGCTTTCGGGGTCATGAACCAGCGAGGCCCGTGCTTCTGTGGATGAATCCACGTCTGTGGACAACTTCGTAACCCCTGCGAGGGGTCTGCGGTTCCGAATCGGGGCGGCAGCACGCCCGCGGCTGATGATTCCGTGCAGCAGTGAGCGACGTTTCACGTGAAACACGATGCCCGGGCCGCGAAACGACATCCGGACGACACTCCGAAATACGTACGTATGGAACTACTCAGCGACGCCGACGACCACGGCTGACCCGAGCCGCCTTCGCCCGCTTGGCGGCGAAGCGGACCCCGCCCGGGCTCTCGCCGACCTCCACCCGCACCACGGTGGCCAGCGGATCGACCAGCCCCTCACCGACGTGCAGCACCTCGGTCTCCACCACACCGAGCTTGCTCAGCGCAGCACGGGCACCCTTCAGCTCCTCCTCGGCGGTGTCGCCCTTCAGAGCCAGCATCTCCCCGTAAGGCCGCAGCAGTGGAACGCCCCAGCCGGCGAGCCGATCCAGCGGCGCCACGGCTCGGGCGGTCACCACGTGCACCGGAGGCACCTTGCCCAGCACTTCCTCGGCCCGCCCGCGGACGACGGTCACATGGTCTAGCCCCAGCAGCTCGACGACCTCCTGGAGGAAATTGGTCCGTCGCAGCAGGGGTTCCAGGAGCGTGATCTTCAGATCCGGGCGCACCAGGGCCAGCGGGATGCCGGGCAGACCGGCGCCCGAGCCCACGTCGCAGACCGTGACTCCCTCCGGCACCACCTCGGAGAGCACCGCGCAGTTCAGCAGGTGCCGCTCCCAGAGCCGGGGGACCTCACGGGGGCCGATCAGGCCGCGCTTGACGCCGGCGTCAGCGAGCAGTTCCGCGTACCGCACGGCTTCCGGAAAGAACTCTCCGAATGCCGTCCGCGCCGCATCGGGCGCCTGGGGAAGCTCTGCTGCCTCCGTCACGGGGACCGTCCTTCCGTACCGCACTGTCGTTCATCGAACGGGGTGGCTGATGACTATCAGGCTGACAAAGATCGGCCCCGCCTGTGAACAGACGGGGCCGACGGAACGATCGAGGTCAGGCGGGGAGCACGACGACGAACCGCTGCGGCTCCTCGCCCTCGGACTCACTGCGCAGACCCGCCGCGGCGACCGCGTCGTGCACGACCTTGCGCTCGAACGGCGTCATGGGGTTCAGCTTCACCGGCTCGCCGGAGTTCTTCACCTCGTCGGCGGCCTTGGCCCCCAGCTCGGCGAGTTCGGTGCGCTTCTTGGCCCGGAAGCCCGCGATGTCCAGCATCAGCCGGCTGCGGTCGCCCGTCTCGCGGTGCACGGCGAGCCGGGTCAGCTCCTGGAGGGCTTCCAGGACCTCGCCGTCCCGGCCGACGAGCTTCTGGAGGTCCCGGCTGTTGGCGTCGCTGATGATCGAGACCGCGGCCCGGTCGGCCTCGACGTCCATGTCGATGTCGCCGTCGAGGTCGGCGATGTCGAGCAGGCCCTCCAGGTAGTCCGCGGCAATCTCCCCCTCCTGCTCAAGGCGGGTCAGGGTGTCGCTCTCCTCAGCGGCGGGGATGGTGCCTTCCGTCACGGATGGACTCCTTCTACTACTTCTTGGACGACGGGTGCTTGGGGCGCTGCTGGCCCTTGCGCTGTCCCGACTTGGGCTGCTGGCGGGCCGAGTTGGCGCGTCCGGCCTGCTTGGACTTGGGCTTCGCGCCCTGTGACGCGTCCTTCTCCAAGGACGTCGTGGACTCCGACCCCTTGGGCGAGGAGTCCGACGGGGAGTCCGAAGAGGAATCGTCGGAAGAGTCGGAGGAGCCCGAGGAGTCCGAGGAGGACTTGTCCTCGGCGCTGCTGCCGCCGCCCCGCTGGGCACCGCCGGACTGGCGCTTGGACTTCGTCTGCCGCTTGGGCTGCTGACGACGCTGGGCGGCGCCGCCCTCGGCCTCGGCGGCGATGGTCTCGCTCTTGATCACGGTGCCGTCCGCCTGGGCGGCGTAGCCGGCCTTGGCCAGGCTGCTGATGAACTTGCGCTCGTTGTCGTTGCGGTCCGAGCCCTTGGCGACGAGCGTCTGCACGACCTTGCGCTTGCGGCGCGAGCGGACCTCACCGTGCTGGGTGGCGCCCTTCAGCAGCCGCTCCAGGTACTGGTCCTGGGCCTTGCTGCCGGGGGTCGGGTTCTGGTTGATCACGTACATCTGCTGACCCATGGTCCAGAGGTTGGTGGTCAGCCAGTAGACGAGGACACCCACGGGGAAGTTGATGCCCATCACGGCGAAGATGATCGGGAAGATGTACATCAGCAGCTTCTGCTGCTGCATGTACGGGGTCTTCACGCTCAGGTCGACGTTCTTCTGCATCAGCTGGCGCTGCGTGTAGAACTGCGACGCCGACATCAGGATGATCATGATGGCGGTGACGACGCGGACGTCGGTGAGCGAGGCGTCGAGCGAGGCGACCTTGGCGGAGCTGTCGGTGAACTTCGCCGCCAGCGGGGCGCCGAAGATGTGCGCCTGACGGGCGCTGGCGAGCAGCGGCTCGTTGATCACGCCGACGACGTCACCGGACGCGATCTTGGAGAGCACGTAGTACAGCGCGAAGAAGAACGGCGACTGCGCGAGGATGGGCAGGCACGAGGAGAGCGGGTTGGTGCCCGTCTCCTTGTACAGCTTCATCATCTCTTC
This sequence comes from Streptomyces sp. NPDC017979, assembly GCF_044328175.1. NCBI lineage: Bacteria > Bacillati > Actinomycetota > Actinomycetes > Kitasatosporales > Streptomycetaceae > Streptomyces > Streptomyces sp. NPDC017979. The sequence goes on from NZ_JBIRGU010000009.1 coordinate 294,723, forward strand.
GGACTGACGCTGCTTGTCGCTCTTGTAGCGCTCCTGGATCGCCTTCATCTTCGGCTGGAGCGCCTGCATGTTCCGCATCGACTTGATCTGCTTCACGAAGAGCGGGATCAGACAGATGCGGATGAGGACCACCAGCGACACGATGGACAGTCCCCAGGCCCAGCCCGTGTCCGGGCCGAACATCGCCCCGTAAAGACTGTGGAACTGGACGATGATCCACGAGACGGGCGTGGTGATAAAACTGAAGAGACCGGCAATCGTGTCCACTAATCAGGCTCCTTGAGCATTGGGCGAGGTGTCTGCGGCCGTGCTCGGGGGGTTACCCCGGGAAGGCACGTCCGTGGGGTGCCCGCCCTTCGTGCCGCCGTCGGCGTCCTTGCCCCGTAGGGCGTCGCGCAGCATCTCGTGCCACCGCGGTCGCTTTCGTGGCGGCACGTGATCCACTCCGCCTGGCGACCACGGGTTGCACCGTAGGATCCGCCAGGCGGTGAGCACCGTGCCTTTCAGTGCACCGTGCCTGTCTATGGCCGTGTATCCGTAGTGGGAACACGACGGGTAGTACCGGCAGACGGGGCCCAGCATGGGGCTGATCGTCCACTGGTACAGCTTGATCAGAGCCAGCAGCGGGTACTTCATCGCGTGCCCCCTCCCAGCAGCCGCGAGAGGGCGGCGTCCAGGTCTCGGGCCAGCTGTGGTTGGTCGGCGTCGCCCGCTCCGGGCAGCGCCCGTACGACCACCAGGCTACCGGGGGGAAACTCGGCGAGCCGGTCGCGTATCAGATGCCGCAGCCTGCGCTTGACCTTGTTGCGTACGACCGCGCCACCCACTGCCTTGCTCACGACGAAACCCGCACACGTCGGGGGAGCGCTCTCCCCAGGCGCGTGCGGGTCCGTTGAACCGCTGCGTAGGTGGACGACCAGGAGGGGGCGTCCGGCCCTGCGTCCTCGTCGTACCGCGGTCGCGAAGTCCTCGCGCCGCCTCAGCCGATTCTCGGTAGGCAGCACGTCATGACCTGTGCGCGATCAGGCGGACAGGCGAGCGCGACCCTTGCCACGGCGAGACGCGAGGATCGCGCGGCCGGCGCGGGTACGCATGCGCAGACGGAAACCGTGGGTCTTGGCCCGACGACGGTTGTTCGGCTGGAAGGTGCGCTTGCTCACTCGGGGGCTCCAGAAATGATTCGTAGATGGCGGGACATCGCCTGGCTGTCACCGTGCGCCCACGAGAAGCTCGCGTTTCGCCCGAGTGCACCGCTTCATGACCACGGAAGGTGAACTCTGTGATCTTTGCCCATCGGAGGCAGGCGGCAGCAGCCATCGACAACTCGACCTGGTCACGGTACGCGGGGCTGCGCCATCCGGTCAAACCAGCCCCCGGTCGCCCGTCGACCGTCCGACAAAGACGGCCCTCTGTGCACAGGCTGTGGACAACAACTTGAACCACGCGGGTCGCGCTGACTACCTTGGCTGAACTCCGAATCTTTTCCTTTCTGTCCTTGACTGTCCTTCCCCCACCCCGTCCCCGGAACCACACATTCGTGGGACGCCGCGGGACCTGCGAGAGAGCGTGCCTTGTGGCTGACGTACCTGCCGATCTTGCCGCAGTGTGGCCACGGGTGCTGGAGCAGCTCCTCGCCGAAGGGGCGCAGGGGGTCGAGCCCAAGGACAAGCAGTGGGTCGAGCGCTGCCAGCCGCTGGCGCTGGTCGCGGACACCGCGCTGCTCGCCGTCCCCAACGAGTGGGGGAAGCGGGTCCTCGAAGGCCGGCTCGCCCCGCTGATCAGCGAGACCCTGAGCCGGGAGTGCGGCCGACCCATCCGGATCGCGATCACGGTCGACGAATCGGTCGCCGGCCCCGCGGCGCCGCAGCAGTCGGCGCCCTCCTCCGCGCCGCACTACGAAGGGCGCGACGAAGCGCAGGACGGCCCGTACCCGCCGGACGGTCAGTACGGGCAGGACGACCGCTACCCGCCGGACGACCGCTACCAGCAGGGCGGCCCCTACGGCGGGTACGGCCACCGGCCCGCCGACGACGGCCTGCCCGAGATCCGGCCCGCCTACCCCGACTACGCCCAGCAGCGGCCCGAGCCGGGCGCCTGGCCGCGCACCCAGGAGGACCTGTCCTGGCAGCAGCCGCGGCTGGGCGGCTTCCAGGACCGGGACCCGTACGCCACCGCACGGCCGCAGCCCCCGCGCGACTACCGCGCACCGCAGCCGCCCGAGCGCCAGGGGTACGACTCCGGCCGCCCGGAGCGCCCCGAGCCCCCGCCGCCGCACCGCGGCGGTCCGACCGGACCGGGGGGCCCTGGCGGGCCCGGCAGCACGTCTGCGGGCGGTTCCGGGGCGCAGTCCGCGGCCGCGGCCGGCCCGGGCGAACCGCACGCCCGGCTGAACCCCAAGTACCTCTTCGACACCTTCGTCATCGGCGCGTCCAACCGGTTCGCGCACGCGGCGGCCGTCGCGGTCGCCGAGGCCCCGGCGAAGGCGTACAACCCGCTCTTCATCTACGGGGAGTCGGGGCTCGGCAAGACGCACCTGCTGCACGCGATCGGGCACTACGCGCGCAGCCTCTACCCCGGGACGCGGGTGCGGTACGTCAGCTCCGAGGAGTTCACCAACGAGTTCATCAACTCGATCCGGGACGGCAAGGGCGACACGTTCCGCAAGCGCTACCGGGACGTGGACATCCTGCTGGTCGACGACATCCAGTTCCTCGCGAGCAAGGAGTCGACGCAGGAGGAGTTCTTCCACACCTTCAACACCCTGCACAACGCCAACAAGCAGATCGTGCTCTCCTCCGACCGGCCGCCCAAGCAGCTGATGACGCTGGAGGACCGGCTGCGGAACCGCTTCGAGTGGGGGCTGACGACCGACGTCCAGCCGCCCGAGCTGGAGACCCGGATCGCGATCCTGCGCAAGAAGGCGGTCCAGGAGCAGTTGAACGCGCCCCCGGAGGTGCTGGAGTTCATCGCGTCCCGGATCTCGCGCAACATCCGCGAGTTGGAGGGCGCGCTGATCCGGGTCACGGCGTTCGCGTCGCTGAACCGGCAGCCCGTCGACCTCGGGCTGACCGAGATCGTGCTGAAGGACCTGATCCCCGGCGGCGAGGACTCGGCGCCCGAGATCACCGCGGGCGCGATCATGGCGGCGACCGCGGACTACTTCGGTCTGACGGTGGAGGACCTGTGCGGCTCCTCCCGCAGCCGGGTGCTGGTCACGGCCCGGCAGATCGCCATGTACCTGTGCCGGGAGCTGACGGACCTGTCGCTGCCCAAGATCGGTGCGCAGTTCGGCGGCCGGGACCACACGACCGTGATGCACGCGGACCGGAAGATCCGCGCGCTGATGGCGGAGCGCCGCTCCATCTACAACCAGGTCACCGAGCTGACCAACCGCATCAAGAACGGCTGACCGACCGAGCACGCCACCGGCCCCTGACGGCCGTCGTCGAGGCGCCCCGGGAGAACGCTCCCGGGGCGCCTCTGCGCGTGCGCACGGGGCGGTGGGCGTGCGCCGGGAGCCGTTCTGCGCGACCGTCCGAGAGGCGCGACGCACCCGTCCGAGGGCCGCGCCGGCGGCTTTCCGCGCGTCCGCAACCGCGTTTTCGGGTACGAACCGGGGGCGCGGGCGCTGTGGAGCGGCGCCGGAGGCCGCGGGCGGTGTTCGAATACCCGGCCCGGGAGCCGGGTTCTCCACAGATTCGGGGACGATCGTCCGTCCACAGGCTGGGGACTGCGAAGTTGTCCCAACTCCATCCACAGGCGGGCCGATCACCTCATGATCGCAGCAGGTCAGCCGGTTGTGGATTTGTGGCCAACCGCAATCCACAGACTGTGGACAGCCGTTCCTTCCACAGGGCGCCGCGGGCGTTGTCCACCGGCGACCCACAGGCCGGGGGCAGTTGCCCACAGCTTCTCCACACCGCTGTCCACTGTTCGGCAACGAAACACCCGCTCTCACCGGGTCGAGTGAAAGCCGTCACACCAGGGAGCCGGGTTGGGCTGTGGGGAACCTGGGTAAAGCTGGGGACAGGACTGGGGAGAACTCCCCTCGGGCTGTGCATCGACTGTGCAGAACTTTCCGGCGTCCACAGGAAACCCGGGTTATCCACTGCCGTCACCCACAGGACCGGTGGACAAAAAACCGCGCCTGAGCTGCGCAAACGAGGTTTTCCACGGTTTCCACAGGCCCTACTACTACTCCCACTTAGAGTTACCGGTGAATCCGTTTCGAAGCGGGGCCTGTGCACAACTCGACGCCGGAGCCCGATCCGCCCGCCGCCACGACTTGACCCCGAGCCGCACCTACTGTCGGTGCCGTGCGTCAGACTGGTCCCCGGCGACACAGCCGACACGAAGGCCAGCAAGGCGAGACGGCGATAGCAGGAGGCGGTTCCGGTGAAGATCCGGGTTGAGCGCGATGTACTCGCGGAGGCGGTGGCCTGGGTGGCCAGGAGCCTCCCGGCCCGTCCCCCCGCGCCCGTGCTCGCTGGCCTCCTGCTGAAGGCGGAGGACGGCGCGCTCAGCTTCTCCAGCTTCGACTACGAGGTCTCGGCCCGGGTCTCCGTCGACGCCGAGGTCGAGGAGGACGGCACGGTCCTGGTCTCCGGCCGGCTGCTCGCCGACATCTGCCGCGCCCTGCCCAACCGCCCGGTGGAGATCTCCACAGACGGTGTACGGGCGACCGTGGTCTGCGGCTCCTCCCGCTTCACCCTCCACACCCTCCCGGTGGAGGAGTACCCGGCGCTGCCCCAGATGCCGACCGCCACCGGCACCGTGCCCGGTGAGGTCTTCGCCGCCGCCGCCTCCCAGGTCGCCATCGCCGCCGGCCGGGACGACACGCTGCCCGTGCTCACCGGCGTGCGGATCGAGATCGAGGGCGACACCGTCACCCTCGCCTCCACCGACCGCTACCGCTTCGCGGTCCGCGAGTTCCTGTGGAAGCCGGAGAACGCCGACGCGTCCGCCGTCGCCCTGGTGCCCGCGAAGACGCTCCTGGACACCGCCAAGGCGCTGACCAGCGGAGACACCGTCACGCTCGCTCTCTCCGGCTCTGGCGCCGGCGAGGGTCTGATCGGTTTCGAGGGCGCCGGCCGGCGGACCACGACCCGGCTGCTCGAAGGCGACCTGCCGAAGTACCGGACGCTGTTCCCCACCGAGTTCAACTCGGTCGCGGTGATCGAGACCGCGCCGTTCGTCGAGGCCGTCAAGCGCGTCGCCCTCGTCGCCGAGCGCAACACCCCGGTCCGGCTGAGCTTCGAGCAGGGCGTGCTGATCCTGGAGGCCGGCTCCAGCGACGACGCACAGGCTGTGGAGCGCCTCGACGCCCAGCTGGAGGGCGACGACATCTCGATCGCCTTCAACCCGACGTTCCTGCTCGACGGTCTGAGCGCGATCGACTCCCCGGTCGCCCAGCTCTCGTTCACGACCTCCACCAAGCCCGCGCTGCTCAGCGGCAAGCCGGCCGTGGACGCCGACGCGGACGAGGCGTACAAGTACCTGATCATGCCGGTGCGGCTGTCCGGCTGAGGCCGCCGGCCCGCTGCACCCGGCGCCCGTCGAGCCCCACCGGATCCTCCGTCGTAGGCTCGACCCAGGTCAGGTACGGAAACCTCGGAACACGTGAACGAAGCGAAGGACACTGAGATGCAGCTCGGCCTCGTCGGCCTCGGGAAGATGGGCGGCAACATGCGCGAGCGCATTCGCCGCGCCGGCCACACCGTCGTCGGATACGACCGCAACCCGGACCTCGCCGACGTCCACAGCCTCCAGGAACTTGTGGACGCGCTCCCCGCCCCCCGCGTGGTGTGGGTGATGGTCCCGGCCGGCGCCGCGACCCAGTCCACCGTCGACGAGCTCGCGGAGCTGCTGTCCCCCGGTGACGTCGTCGTCGACGGCGGCAACTCCCGCTGGACGGACGACCAGAAGCACGCCGTCGAGCTGGGCATCAAGGGCATCGGCTTCGTCGACTGCGGCGTCTCCGGCGGCGTCTGGGGCCTGGAGAACGGCTACGCGCTGATGTACGGCGGCGACGCGGAGAACGTCGCCCGCGTCCAGCCGATCTTCGACGCCCTCAAGCCCGCGGGCGAGTACGGCTCGGTGCACGCGGGCAAGGTCGGCGCCGGCCACTTCGCCAAGATGGTCCACAACGGCATCGAGTACGCCATGATGCAGGCGTACGCCGAGGGCTGGGAGCTGCTGGAGAAGGCGGACGCCGTCACCGACGTCCGCGAGGTCTTCCGCTCCTGGCAGGAGGGCACCGTCATCCGCTCCTGGCTGCTCGACCTGGCGGTCAACGCGCTGGACGACGACGAGCACCTGGACAAGCTGCGAGGGTACGCGGAGGACAGCGGCGAGGGCCGGTGGACGGTCGAAGCCGCCATCGACCACGCCGTGCCGCTGCCGGCGATCACCGCGTCGCTCTTCGCGCGCTTCGCGTCCCGCCAGGACGACTCTCCGCAGATGAAGATGATCGCCGCGCTGCGCAATCAGTTCGGCGGCCACGCCGTGGAGACCAAGAAGTAACGGCACCAAGAAGTAACGGCTTCGGCCGGGGAGGTCGGCTTCCAGCCATGCACGTCACGCATTTGTCGTTGGCCGACTTCCGCTCGTACGCCCGGGTCGAGGTCGCCCTCGACCCGGGCGTCACCTCGTTCGTGGGGGCGAACGGCCAGGGCAAGACCAATCTCGTCGAGGCGGTCGGCTATCTGGCCACCCTCGCCAGCCACCGCGTCTCGTCGGACGCCCCGCTGGTGCGGGTCGGCGCCGACCGGGCCGTGATCCGGGCGGCCGTCACCCAGGGCGAGCGCTCCCAGCTCGTCGAGCTGGAACTGAACCCCGGCAAGGCCAACCGCGCCAGGATCAATCGGTCCTCGCAGGTCAGGCCGCGTGACGTGCTGGGGATCCTGCGTACGGTGCTCTTCGCGCCGGAGGACCTGTCGTTGGTCAAGGGCGACCCCGGCGACCGCCGCCGCTTCATGGACGAGCTGGTCACGGCCCGCTCGCCGCGGATGGCCGGCGTCCGGTCCGACTACGAGCGGGTGCTCAAGCAGCGCAACAGCCTGCTGAAGTCGGCGGCGCTGGCGCGCCGGCACGGCGTCGCCAAGGGCGCATCCGGCGGCGGGGCGGACCTGTCCACGCTCGACGTGTGGGACCAGCACCTGGCGCGCACCGGAGCGGAGCTGCTGGCGCAGCGCCTGGAGTTGATCTCGGTGCTCCAGCCGTTGGCGGACAAGGCGTACGAATCGCTGGCACCCGGGGGCGGCCCGGTCGTCCTGGAGTACCGTTCCTCCGCGCTGGAGGACCGTTCCGCCAGCGGTGACGCCAGCGACGGCACCGGCAGCGACGGCGGTACAGCGGGGGACGTACGGACCCTCCCCCAGCCGCGGGAAGAGCTGTACGCACAGCTGATGAACGCGCTCGGCGAGGCCCGCAAGCAGGAGGTCGAGCGCGGGGTGACGCTCGTCGGGCCGCACCGGGACGAACTGCTGCTGAAGCTGGGCCGGCTGCCGGCGAAGGGGTACGCGAGCCACGGCGAGTCCTGGTCGTACGCGTTGGCGCTCCGACTCGCCTCGTACGACCTGCTGCGGGCCGAGGGCAACGAACCCGTGCTCGTCCTGGACGACGTCTTCGCCGAGTTGGACGTGCGCCGTCGGGAGGCGCTGGCGGAGCTGGTCGCGCCGGGCGAGCAGGTGTTGGTGACCGCGGCGGTCGACGACGACGTGCCGGGGGTGCTGGCCGGGGCGCGGTACCGGGTGGCCGGCGGCGAGGTGACGCGGCTGTGAACGGAGCGATGCCCTTCCCCGGGGGACCCGGCGGACCCGGTGGACCGGGTCTGCCCGGCGGCTCCGGTGCACCCGGTGCTCCAGCGCAGCAGGAAGCCCCGCTGACCCCGAGCGCACCCGCCGCTTCCGGCGTCGACCTGGCGCGGGTCGCCCTGCGCGCGGCCAAGGAGCAGGCCCGGGCCCGCGGCGCCGCCGCGCAGGAGCGCAAGCAGGCCCGCCGGGGCGGCGGCCTGCGCTCCGGCGCCCGCGCGGACGGCCGCGATCCGCTTCCGCTCGGCGCCGCGATCAACCGGCTGATCACCGAGCGCGGTTGGGAGACGCCCGCCGCGGTGGGCGGCGTGATGGGCCGCTGGCCGCAGATCGTCGGCGAGGGCCTGGCCAACCACTGCGTACCCCAGCGGTACGACGAGGACGAGCGCGTCCTGACCGTCCAGTGCGACTCGACGGCCTGGGCCACCCAGCTCCGGCTGCTCGCGCCCCGGCTCGTCGCCCGGCTCAACGAGGACCTGGGCCAGGGCACCGTACGGCTGATCAAGGTCATGGGGCCGGGTGCGCCCCGGCGCGGTTACGGCCCGCTGCGGGCCCCGGGCAGCACGGGCGCCGGCGACACCTACGGGTGAGCCGGCCCGTACGCGTACGCCCCTTCCGCCACCTGCACTCTTTGTCCCTTTTGCGGGGCAGTCCGTGTACGGTCCCTTCACCTCTCCTGCACCCTGCGTGAGCGTCGTCGGGGGTGCCCGGACGGGCGTTCCCACACCGTGAGCACCGTTTGACAGCTCGAAGCCCACAATGCCCGTGTGAGCCTCTTGAGCCCCCTCCCCTGATATGGGGAGTCGGGCCAACGGGTCCCAGGGCGGCACATGCGGACTCAAGCGCCGGCAAACCCCCATTCGTGTCGGCGGTACCGGTAGACTGGTGGACAATCCCGCCACCTTGCGGAACATGTCGAAACGACGCAGCCGTACCCGTCTGCACGGAGAACGGCTTGTGCTGTGCCAGAAAGGGCGCTTCGTGGCCGATTCCGGCAACCCCAACGAGATCAACCCGTCCACCTCCGCCGGCGACAGCGGCGAGGCCACCGCCTCGTACGACGCCAGCGCCATCACCGTCCTTGAGGGGCTGGACGCGGTCCGCAAGCGGCCCGGCATGTACATCGGCTCGACCGGTGAGCGTGGCCTTCATCACCTGGTGTACGAGGTCGTCGACAACTCCGTCGACGAGGCGCTCGCCGGACACGCGGACACCATCGACGTCACGATCCTCGCCGACGGCGGCGTCCGGGTCATCGACAACGGCCGTGGCATCCCCGTGGGCATCGTTCCGTCCGAGAACAAGCCCGCCGTCGAGGTCGTGCTCACCGTGCTGCACGCCGGCGGCAAGTTCGGCGGCGGCGGCTACGCCGTCTCGGGCGGTCTGCACGGCGTCGGCGTCTCCGTCGTGAACGCGCTCTCGACCAAGGTCGCCGTCGAGGTCAAGACGGACGGCCACCGCTGGACGCAGGACTACAAGCTCGGCGTCCCCACCGCCCCGCTGGCGCAGCACGAAGCTACGGAGGAGACCGGCACCTCGGTCACGTTCTGGGCGGACGGCGACATCTTCGAGACCACCGAGTACTCCTTCGAGACGCTGTCGCGGCGCTTCCAGGAGATGGCCTTCCTGAACAAGGGCCTCACCCTGAAGCTCACCGACGAGCGCGAGTCCGCGAGGGCCACCGCCGGCGCCGACACCGCCGAGGAGGCGGACGCCGACCAGGCCCGCACGGTCACGTACCACTACGAGGGCGGCATCGTCGACTTCGTGAAGTACCTGAACTCGCGCAAGGGCGAGCTGGTGCACCCCACCGTGATCGACGTGGAGTCCGAGGACAAGGAGCGGATGCTCTCGGTCGAGATCGCGATGCAGTGGAACTCGCAGTACAGCGAGGGCGTCTACTCGTTCGCGAACACGATCCACACCCACGAGGGCGGTACCCACGAGGAGGGCTTCCGCGCCGCGCTGACCGGCCTGGTGAATCGCTACGCCCGGGACAAGAAGCTGCTGCGCGAGAAGGACGACAACCTCTCCGGCGAGGACATCCGCGAGGGTCTGACGGCGATCATCTCGATCAAGCTGGGCGAGCCCCAGTTCGAGGGCCAGACCAAGACCAAGCTGGGCAACACCGAAGCGAAGACCTTCGTCCAGAAGGTCGCCCACGAGCACCTGACCGACTGGTTCGACCGCAATCCGAACGAGGCCGCGGACATCGTCCGCAAGGCCATCCAGGCCCAGACGGCCCGCGTCGCCGCCCGCAAGGCCCGCGACCTGACCCGCCGCAAGGGCCTGCTGGAGTCGGCGTCCCTGCCCGGCAAGCTCAGCGACTGCCAGTCGAACGACCCGACGAAGTGCGAGATCTTCATCGTCGAGGGCGACTCCGCCGGCGGCTCCGCGAAGTCCGGCCGCAACCCGATGTACCAGGCCATCCTGCCCATCCGCGGCAAGATCCTGAACGTCGAGAAGGCCCGGATCGACAAGATCCTCCAGAACACCGAGGTCCAGGCGCTGATCTCGGCCTTCGGCACCGGGGTCCACGAGGACTTCGACATCGAGAAGCTCCGCTATCACAAGATCATCCTGATGGCGGACGCCGACGTCGACGGCCAGCACATCAACACCCTGCTGCTCACCTTCCTCTTCCGCTTCATGCGACCGCTGGTCGAGGCGGGCCACGTCTTCCTCTCCCGCCCCCCGCTCTACAAGATCAAGTGGGGTCGGGACGACTTCGAGTACGCGTACTCGGACCGCGAGCGCGACGCCCTGGTCGAGCTGGGCAAGCAGCAGGGCAAGCGCATCCGCGAGGACTCGATCCAGCGCTTCAAGGGTCTGGGCGAGATGAACGCCGAGGAGCTGCGCGTCACCACGATGGACGTCGAGCACCGCGTCCTCGGGCAGGTCACGCTGGACGACGCCGCCCAGGCCGACGACCTCTTCTCGGTGCTGATGGGTGAGGACGTCGAGGCCCGGCGCTCCTTCATCCAGCGCAACGCCAAGGACGTCCGCTTCCTCGACATCTGAGTCGGCCCCCGCTGACCGCACGAAAGGACCCACGACCAGCAATGGCCGACGAGAACACCCCTGCCACCACCGCTGCCGAGGACGAGCCGCCGACCATGCGGATCGAGCCCGTCGGGCTCGAAACCGAGATGCAGCGCTCGTACCTCGACTACGCGATGTCCGTCATCGTCTCGCGTGCGCTGCCGGACGTGCGGGACGGCCTCAAGCCCGTCCACCGCCGCGTGCTCTACGCGATGTACGACGGCGGCTACCGGCCCGAGAAGGGCTTCTACAAGTGCGCCCGCGTCGTCGGCGACGTCATGGGCACGTACCACCCGCACGGCGACTCCTCGATCTACGACGCCCTGGTGCGGCTCGCCCAGCCGTGGTCCATGCGCATGCCGCTGGTCGACTCCAACGGCAACTTCGGTTCCCCGGGCAACGACCCGGCCGCCGCCATGCGGTACACCGAGTGCAAGATGATGCCGCTGTCCATGGAGATGCTCCGGGACATCGACGAGGAGACCGTCGACTTCCAGGACAACTACGACGGCCGCAACCAGGAGCCGACGGTCCTGCCGGCGCGCTTCCCGAACCTGCTGGTGAACGGCTCCGCGGGCATCGCGGTCGGCATGGCGACGAACATCCCGCCGCACAACCTGCGCGAGGTCGCGGCCGGTGCGCAGTGGGCGCTGGAGCACCCGGACGCGTCCCACGAGGAGCTGCTGGAAGCGCTGATCGAGCGCATCAAGGGCCCCGACTTCCCCACCGGCGCGCTGGTCGTCGGCCGCAAGGGCATCGAGGAGGCGTACCGCACCGGGCGCGGCTCCATCACGATGCGCGCGGTCGTCGAGGTCGAGGAGATCCAGAACCGGCAGTGCCTGGTGGTCACCGAGCTGCCGTACCAGGTCAACCCGGACAACCTCGCGCAGAAGATCGCCGACCTCGTCAAGGACGGCCGGATCGGCGGCATCGCCGACGTGCGCGACGAGACCTCGTCCCGCACCGGCCAGCGCCTGGTCATCGTCCTCAAGCGGGACGCGGTCGCCAAGGTCGTCCTCAACAACCTCTACAAGCACACCGACCTCCAGACGAACTTCGGCGCCAACATGCTGGCGCTGGTCGACGGGGTGCCGCGCACGCTCTCGCTGGACGCCTTCATCCGCCACTGGGTGACGCACCAGATCGAGGTCATCGTCCGGCGCACCCGCTTCCGGCTGCGCAAGGCGGAGGAGCGGGCGCACATCCTGCGCGGTCTGCTCAAGGCGCTGGACGCCATCGACGAGGTCATCGCGCTGATCCGGCGCAGCGACACCGTCGAGATCGCGCGCGGCGGCCTGATGGACCTGCTGGCGATCGACGAGCTCCAGGCGAACGCCATCCTGGAGATGCAGCTTCGCCGGCTGGCCGCGCTGGAGCGGCAGAAGATCCTCCAGGAGCACGACGAGCTCCAGGCGAAGATCAACGAGTACAACGCGATCCTGGCCTCCCCGGAGAAGCAGCGCGCGATCGTCAGCGAGGAGCTGGCGGTGCTGGTGGACAAGTACGGCGACGACCGGCGCTCGCAGCTGGTGCCCTTCGACGGCGACATGTCCATCGAGGACCTGATCGCCGAGGAGGACATCGTCGTCACGATCAGCCGCGGCGGCTACGTGAAGCGCACGAAGACGGACGACTACCGCTCGCAGAAGCGCGGCGGCAAGGGCGTGCGGGGCACCAAGCTCAAGGAAGACGACATCGTCGACCACTTCTTCGTCTCCACCACCCACCACTGGCTGCTCTTCTTCACCAACAAGGGCCGGGTCTACCGGGCCAAGGCGTACGAGCTCCCCGACGCCGGCCGGGACGCCCGCGGGCAGCACGTGGCCAACCTGCTGGCCTTCCAGCCGGACGAGCAGATCGCCGAGATCCTGGCGATCCGCGACTACGAGGCCGTGCCGTACCTGGTGCTCGCCACCAAGGGCGGTCTGGTGAAGAAGACGCCGCTGAAGGACTACGACTCGCCCCGCTCGGGCGGCGTGATCGCGATCAACCTCCGGGAGACCGAAGACGGTCGCGACGACGAGCTGATCGGCGCCGAGCTGCTGTCGGCCGAGGACGACCTGCTGCTCATCAGCAAGAAGGCCCAGTCGATCCGGTTCACTGCGACGGACGAGGCGCTGCGTCCGATGGGACGAGCGACGTCGGGCGTCAAGGGGATGAGTTTCCGCGAAGGAGACGAACTCCTCTCGATGAATGTCGTCCGGCCCGGTACGTTCGTGTTCACCGCCACCGACGGTGGGTACGCGAAGCGGACCGCCGTCGACGAGTACCGCGTCCAGGGCCGCGGCGGCCTCGGCATCAAGGCCGCCAAGATCGTGGAGGACCGCGGGTCGCTCGTGGGCGCCCTGGTGGTCGAGGAGTCCGACGAGATTCTGGCCATCACCCTCGGCGGCGGTGTGATTCGCACGCGAGTCAATGAAGTCAGGGAGACCGGGCGTGACACCATGGGTGTTCAACTGATCAACCTGGGCAAGCGCGATGCCGTGGTGGGCATCGCCCGGAACGCCGAGGCCGGTCGCGAGGCCGAGGAAGTCGACGGAACCGACGTCGAGACCGAAGTCGGAACCGATGTCGGCGCCGAGGGAACCGACGGGGCCCCGCAGACCTCTGAAGAGGTCAGGGGGATCAGTGGCGAGGCCGGCGACGGTCCGGCCGAGGCGGCAGCCGAGGGCACCACGCCCCCGGCCGGTGAGCACGAGGAGTAGAGCGTGAGTGGAGCCACGGGAGCCGGTCCGGCGGCAGCTGCCGGAGCTACTGGAGCGAACGGTCCCCGTGGCTCTGCCACGGACTCCCAAGGAGTTGCGGTGACAGACACGCGTGACGGCCAGTCCCCGGTCTTCGGCGGCGAACGCCCCAAGCCGCGTCCGTCGGGCCCGTACCGTCCGCCCCAGGCGTACCAGACGCCCCAGGAGGAGGACCCGGACGGCGCGGTGCGCATGCCGCGCACGGGGGCGCGCACGACCCCGCGCACGCGCAAGGCGCGCCTGCGGGTGGCGAAGGCCGACCCGTGGTCCGTGATGAAGGTCAGCTTCCTGCTCTCCATCGCCCTGGGCATCTGCACGATCGTCGCCTCGGCGGCGCTGTGGATGGTCATGGACGCGATGGGCGTCTTCTCGACGGTCGGCGGCACGATCAGCGAGGCGACGGGCTCGAACGAGAACAACGGCTTCGACCTCCAGGCGTTCCTGTCCCTGCCGCGCGTGCTGATCTTCACCTCGGTCATCGCGGTGATCGACGTCGTCCTGGTGACGGCACTGGCCACGCTGGGCGCCTTCATCTACAACCTGTCGGCGGGCTTCGTGGGCGGCGTGGAGCTGACCCTGGCGGAAGACGAGTAGCAAGCCCGAATCCGCTGCTCGCAGCGGGTCGCGGGGCGGTTCCGGGGCCGTTCCGGACCGGTTCTGGACCGGTTCCGGCACCGCCCCGGGGCCGTCGCGCCGGCCCCGTCGGGAACGGATTTGGGAGCAGCGCCGGACGTGCGCTAATCTTCAGAGGTCAGCGCGCAGCGCGGCGGGGCTATAGCTCAGTTGGTTAGAGCGCATCCCTGATAAGGATGAGGCCACAGGTTCAAATCCTGTTAGCCCCACATTGACGAAACCCCCGATCCATGAGGATCGGGGGTTTCTGTTTGCACATGAATTCCGTCGGCGGCTCGGATGCTGGCCGGGCCGTCATGTCCTTTGCTCGGGGTGGCGTCGTCTTTCGGCGATCGCGTAGCGGGCGAGGGTCTTCACGTGTTCCGCGAGCTGTATCAGGTATTCGCCGGGCGGGGTGGGGCCGGGGCCTTCCGCGGCGGCTGTTTGGGCGCGGTGGATGTCGCGGAGGAGAACGTGTTGGTGGCCGCCCGCGGGGAGGCTGCGGGCGTACGCCTCGGCCGGGGCGGCCAGTACGGAGATGTGGGTCCGTAGGCGGTCGCGTAGGGCCACTTCTTTGTCCGGCAGCGCCTGGGCCACCGTCCATGCCAACTGCACGTCTCGCGTGACGTCAACCAGGCTCACGCCCACTCGCCCCTCGGCCATGGCATCCATGGAACCGGCGCGGCGGGGCGTGGACCAGGACGCCGTGCGGCCATTGAGCGGCCATCGGACGGCCGCCGCCAACTCGGTGCACACCTACGGCCAAAGGAGGCATGGAGCGCGCGTCGGCGGAGGCGTACCTTGGACACGTGGCGAGCCCAGACACCAACAGGAAGTTACGGACGGCCCGGATCGAGCAGGGGTGGCACTCCCAGGAGCAGGCCGCCGAGGCACTGAGCACCATCGGCCAGAACATCCTGGAGGACCCGCACTTCTGCATCAGCGTGCGGACGTACCGCAGATGGGAGTCCGCGACGCCGGGCTGGCCGCGTCCCGACACCGCCACCGTCCTCAGCGCGGCGTTCGGGTGCAGCCCCGCTGACTTGGGATTCACGCCGTCGGCCGGCCGGCCCCCCGGCCCGGACGCTAGGGAGGACCCTTTGAAGCGCCGCAACTTCCTCGCAGCCGGGTCGGCGGGCGCGCTGGCCGCGGTCAACGCCGCGCCCGCCGGAGCCGTGGCCCACCGCCGCGTCGATCCCCAACTCGTCGGCTACTTCAGCCAACAGCTCACCGGGCACGCCGCGGCCGACATGTTCCTCGACCCCCGCGACCTGATAGGGACCGTCGGGGAGCAGCACCGGCTCATCGCCGGCCTTGCGCGCACGGCCGACGGGCCGGTGCGCGACGACCTGACGCGGGTGGGCGCCGCCTACGCCGTACTCGCCGGTTGGCTCCACCAGGACGCCGGCGACTGGACCGCGGCGCGTTCCTGGCACGCCTCCGCGCTGGCCGACGCGCAGACCATCGACGACCCGGACCTCCACGCGTACACCCTGGCCAACCTCTCCTACCTGCACACGGAGATGGGCGACGGGCGGGCGGCCGTCGCGCTGTGCAGCCGCGGCCTGTCGCTGCCCGGAATTCCTCCGGTGGCGCGGATGCAGTTGATGTACCAGCAGGCGCACGGTCATTCGCTGCTCGGCGACCGGGGGGCCGTGGACCGTCTCCTCGACGCCGCCGAGACCACCGCCCGGACCCGGCCCGAGCAGCCGCCCGCGCCCTGGAACCGTACGGCGGCGATCACGAACTCGCTGTTCTTCGACATCCAGCGCGCGACTTGCTACGGGCGGCTCGGCCTGCACGTGCAGGCGCAGCCGCTGTGGGAGCGCGTGACGTCCGCCGTGCCCGACAGCGCCCGCCGTCGCGCCGGCATCTACCTCGCCCGGCAGGCCAGCGCGCACGTCGCGCTCGGGGACCCGGAGCAGGCGCTCGTACTGGCCGCCGAGTCGGCGCAGATCGCGGCCGAGTCCGGGTCGGTGCGTCACCTCGGTGAACTGGCCATGTTGCGGAGTCACATGAGTCCGTGGCAGAAGGGCCCCTTGGCCGCCCAGCTTGAGCTGGCCTTCCAGCCCGTTTCGGGGTGATGGCACCCGCCGCAGGTGCCGCGTCAGGGACGGGCTCCGTGGGAGACTTCCCGCCTCCGGCCTGGTGTTCGAGGCCGGGTTCGCGTACGTCGGGGAGGGACCTTGAGACGGGGCAGGAACCGTACGGCTTTGGGCGCGGTCGTGGGGATGGTCTTATTGGCCGGCTGCGAGGGGAGCGCAGCGGAGGGGAAGCCGGAGACGAAGGCGTCGGAGGCGTTGAAGGTTCCGCCTTTGCCGTCGCCCCTGGTGAAGACGGGGGAACAGGTCGTGGACGACTTCGAGTTCGCTGTGCAGGGGCTCGCCGAGGCCCGGACGACCGTCATGGAGGAACGCGAGGACGGCAGCCCTTGCGGGGTCGCCGCTGTCGGCTTCACGAAGGCGGTTGCCGGCATCAGTGACGCTCAACTCGTCGTCGATCGGCTGGTGCAGAGGGGTTGGCGGGACGGTGGTGACATGCCGGCTGACGGAGGGACGGTGAGAGTCGCCCAGGCCGGCGAGTCGAGGATCTTCGTGACCGGATCGGCAGTGCCTGAGGAGTTCACGGCCCAGGCCGGCGCCAACAAGGGGGTCGTCACCTTTCAATGGATGGCGCGGTGCGGCCCCAAAGAGGAGATCCCGCCCGAGGACGGGCCGCCGCCGAAGCCTCAGTGGGAATGACTCGGGGAGACCTTGTTCCCCAGCGTTCCTATGTGCTCGATGAAGACCGTGACCCAGTCGCCGGGGGCGAGTTCGCCCGCCCCCGTGGGGGTGCCGGTGAGGACCACGTCGCCCGGGGCCAGAGGGGTCGTCGCGGTGATGTGGGCGAGGAGCGGGGCGACGGGGGCGGGCAGGCGGGCGGTGGTCGACTCCTGGCGGCGTACGCCGTTGACCATGCTGCCGATGCGGAGTGACGCCGGGTCGATGCCCGTGACGATCCAGGGCCCGAGGGACAAGGAGTCGGGCGTGAGGGCGTTGGCGCAGGTGTAGCCGAAGACGCGGGAGTCGCGGCCGATGACGACGGCCAGCTCGGCCGCGTAGCGCGCGGGCGGGTCGACGGTCGTGTGCGGGTTGACGGGGGTGGGCGGAGGGCTGAGGGAGAAGTGGGGGGAGCACGGGGGCGTAGTGCGTCGGGGCGGGTCCGAGGGGGCGTTGGCGTAGGCGTCCCGGACCGCCACCACCCGTCCCGGCAGCAGCGGCGACAGGAAGTGGACCTCCTCCATCTCCAGCAGCTCGCCCGTCGGTGACGCGTCCGTGCGGACCGGGTCGTCGCTCAGGACCTCGATCGGGGTGACGTCGTCCACGGTGGGTGCCACGCGGCCGAACCGTGCGCGGCCCAGGTGTTCGAAGCGTACGTACCGCTGGCGTTCCATCTGCTCAACTCCGTTGGCCGGCCGTCGTCGTGGGGAGCGCAGTTCATCAGGGCGGCGGGGTGCTCAGCAAGGTGAAGCCGAGGCCGGAGATGACGAGGCCGGTGGGGCTGAGGGCGGTGGGGCTGTGGGCAGTGGGGCTGTGGAGCGCGGTGTTGCGGTGGCGCGCCGTGTGCACCAGGCGCTCTGTGGTGTCTCGGCTCGTGCTGCGATGACTCAGTTGGAGAAGAGGCCCAGTGTCGCGTCGAGGGACCACGTCTGCCAGGCCATGCCGAAGAGCGCCACCACTGCGATCAGCGCCATCATCAGGTTCTGGCCCTGTTCCGCCCAGTCGTGGACCATCAGTACCAGGTAGATCAGGCTCAGCAGCAGCCCGCAGGCGAGGGCGATCGGGGTGAGGAAACCGGCTACGAGGCCCAGGCCGAGGGCCAGCTCTGCGTAGGCGACGACGTACGCCATCGTGCGCGGGTGTGGTCTCACCACGGTGTCGAAGCCCTTGCGGACGACGGGCCAGCGGTGCTTCTCCGCTATGCCGCCGGCCCAGGCGATGCCGCCGCCCTTGAACCACTCCTTCTTGTCCTTGTGGCGCCAGCTCTCCAGCCACCACAGGCCGAGCCCGATGCGGAGCACCGCGAGCCACTGGGCTCCGTCGAGCCAGATCGTGTCCATCCGGGCTCCTTCGTGTGGCGTCGTCGACTTTCCCGACGGGTTTTCCTGATGGGTCGTCAGTTCAGCGGAGGCGGGGCGATGGCGCAAGGGGTGCGGCGGGTGCTTGCCCTCTTCGACCGGCCGGCCGTAGCCTGAATCTGATGGGTCGTCAGATGGGAGTGTGATCGGCGTGGTCGACAAGGCGAACGGCGACAAGGACCTGCCCAGGGTCATCAGCGTGGACGATCACGTGATCGAGCCGGCGCACCTCTTCGAGACCTGGCTGCCGGCGAAGTACCGGGAGCGCGGGCCGCAGCCCTTCACCGCGGGGATCGGGGAGTTGGCGTACGTCGGCGGGAAGTACCGCTTCACCACGGACCCGGACGGGCAGCTCACCGACTGGTGGCGGTACGAGGGCGAGATCTTCCCGTACAAGCGCATCATCGCCGCCGTCGGGTTCTCCCGGGACGAGATGACCTTGGACGGGATCACCCGCGAGCAGATGCGGCGCGGCTGCTGGGACCCGAAGGCGCGGCTGGCCGACATGGACCTGAACCACGTGGAGGCGTCGCTGTGCTTCCCCACCTTCCCCCGCTTCTGCGGGCAGACCTTCGCCGAGGCCGGGGACAAGGAGGTCGCGCTCGCGTGCGTGCGCGCGTACAACGACTGGATGGTGGAGGAGTGGTGCGGCGACAGCGGCGGGCGGCTGATCCCGCTCTGTCTGATCCCGCTGTGGGACGTGGAACTCGCCGTCGCCGAGATCCGGCGGAACGCCGCCCGCGGGGTGCGCGCGGTGACTTTCTCCGAGATACCGACGTACCTGGGGCTGCCGTCGATCCACTCCGGGTACTGGGACCCCTTCTTCGCGGCCTGCGAGGAGACGGGGACGGTGGTGAACATGCACATCGGGTCGTCCTCGCAGATGCCCGCGGCCTCCCCCGACGCACCGCCCGCCGTCCAGGCGTCGCTGAGCTTCAACAACGCCATGGCCTCGATGATGGACTTCCTCTTCAGCGGGGTGCTGGTGAAGTTTCCGCGGTTGAAGCTGGCGTACAGCGAGGGGCAGATGGGGTGGATCCCGTACGCGCTGGAGCGGGCGGACGACGTGTGGGAGGAGCACCGGGCCTGGGGCGGGGTGCGGGACCTGATCCCCGAGCCCCCGTCCACGTACTACTACCGGCAGATCTTCTGCTGCTTCTTCCGGGACAGGCACGGGATCGAGGCGATCGAGCGGGTGGGGGTGGACAACGCGACCTTCGAGACGGACTACCCGCACGTGGACTCGACGTGGCCGCACACCAAGGAGGTGGCGGCCGAGCACGTCGGCGGGCTGTCGGACGAGGTGGCGTACAAGCTGCTGCGCGGGAACGCGATCCGGATGCTGGACCTGCCGTTCGACCGGGGGCGGGGGGTGTGAGCGGTGGGCTGGGAGTGGAGCGGTGCGCTCTGGGTGGAGCGGTGCTCTGAGGGTGGGGCGGTGCTCGTGCTTCGGAGCACTGCTCACGCCGCGAGAGCGGGACTCAACACCGAGAGCGCTGCTCTCGGTGTTGAGCGCCAGCCTTGGGGGCGAGCACTGCTCTTGGCATAGAGCAGCGCTCTCGGGGGCGAGTGGTGCTCTCGGCATAGAGCAGCACTCTTGGGGTTGAGCACCGCTCTTGGAGGCGAGCAGCACTCTCGATGTGGAGCGCCGCTCACCGCGTGGAGTGCCGCTCTCCGCGTGGAGCGCTGCTCTCGGCGTGGAGCACCGCTCACCCGTGCATGTGGGCGCCCTTGAAGACCTTGTCGACCGCGTTCTTGGGGCCGTACGCCGCCAGGCCCACCAGGTTCAACTGGTCGCGGGGCACTGCGCGCACCGCGGCGCGGTTGTCACGGTCGTTGCCGGTGGCGAACAGGTCCGCGGTGAAGACGGAGCACGGGAGCGAACGAGCCACGGCCCGCTGGTGCGCCGTCGTCAGCAGTTCCTTGCCGCCCTCGAAGACCAGCACGGGCTGTCGGAACATCGGTAGGTACGGGGTGTCGTCGGCGTCCGCGTACGGTTCGCCGATCACCTCGGGATGGCGGGTGCCGAGGCCGCTGACGAGGAAGGCGGTCACGTTGAGTCGTTGCCAGGCGGCCAGGTCGGTGCGGAGCAGTACGGCGATCTTGGTGTCGAAGCGCACGGGGGCGTCGTCGTTCGTCATGCGCCCAGCGTGCCGACGGGCGGCCGGGCCCTTCTTGTACGTTCCTGGCCACTTGCGGCCGACCGCGGCCGCCCGCGGCCACCAGTGGGCAGGCGCGGTCAGCCGCTGCCGGTTGCCGCCGGCCGTTCCGCCGCTGATCAGCCGTGGGTGGTGCGCAAGGGCACGCAGGTCACCGATCGGTATCGGTCGGTGTGTATAGTCGGGCGCCAGAAGTCCTCATTCGTCATACGCATACGTCAAGGAAAGACGAGGTCGCGCGGTGAAGAAGCTTCTCCTGGTCGCACTGGCCGCCATCGGCGGGCTCCTCGTGTACCGCCAGATCCAGGCGGATCGGGCCGAGCAGGACCTGTGGACGGAGGCGACCGACTCCGTGCCCGCAGGTTCGGGTTCGAGTGTCTGAACGCTCAACTGTTCTTCCGCAAAGCCCCGGTTGCTCGATCTGAAGCGACCGGGGCTTTCTGCTGCCCGCGGTGAGGGCCGGGTCGTCGAGGTCAGGCCGCTTGGCCCAGGGCCCAGAAGCCGACGGCGAAGCAGATCAGGGCGAGGAACAGCACCGGGACGGCGACCTTGGGCGGGGGGCCGGTGCGCTTGCGTCTGCGCTCGTTGCGGCGGCGCTCGGCCCGGGAGAGCGGGGCTTGCGGCTGCGGTGCGGTGTACGGGCGCGTGTGCGGCGTCTCGTACCGGGCGCTGTGACCGCCCTGGCTGCCGTGACCGCCGTGACCGCCGTGGCCACCGTGCGCGTCGTACTGCCGTACGGCCCGGGGCGGTGGCGCGGGGGCCGGTGTGGGCGTCGGTGTGGGATCCGGGGTTGGTGACGCCGGGGGTACGGGCGGGAGCGGCGGCGGGGGAGTCGGGGTCGGCGGCTGGCTCGGCGGCGGGGGCACCAGGAGCCCTGACGAAGGAGACGACGGATGTGACGTCTGCGGCGGTGGTGGTACGGGGGAGGCGGGAGTGACGCGAGATGGTGGGACGGGCCCTTGCCCCGTGGGCCCGTTCGGGCCGAAGCCCGTGGGCAGCGGCTCCAGTTGGTCGAAGATCTCCACGGGTTCGTCGTCCGGCCCCGTGTCCGGCAGCGCGTCGACGGCCGCCAGCAGGGCCTTGCGTGCGCCCGCCGCCGAACGGAAACGGTCCTCCGGATCCGGCTGGAGCAGCCCCGCCAGGACCTGCCACAGGGGCTCGGGTATGCCGAGGGGGGCGCTCGGGGTGCCGTGCTCGGCGAAGTGGTCCACCAGTGCGCCGGCGTCCGGCTTCTGGCCCTGGAGGAGGTAGAGGCCGACCAGTCCGACCGCGAAGAGGTCCGCGGGGAAGTCGGGCTCGGCGCCGGCCATCTGCTCGGGGGCGAAGTAGCCGGGGGTGCCGACCACGTAGTTCGCCTCGGTCAGCCGCGGCTCGCCCTTGCGCATGGAGATGCCGAAGTCGGAAAGGCGCAGGTGCGGCCGGCCCGTGCCGGTGGCCTCCATCAGGATGTTCGCCGGTTTGATGTCGCGGTGCACCACGCCTTCCGCGTGCACCGCGGAGAGCCCGGACAGCAACTGGTCGAGCAGGGCGCACACGTAGTGCGGGGGCAGCGGGCCGTAGTCGCCGATCACGTGGGCCAGCGAACCGCCGCCGACCAGGTCCATCGTGAAGAGGACCTTGTCGTCGTCCGCGGCCCAGCTCGCGGGGGCGAGGACGTGCGGGTGGTCGATCCGGGTGGCCTGCTCGCGCACGAAGCGCAGAAGGGTGTGCGCGTCGCCCTGCTGGAGCACCTTGGCCGCGACGTAGCGGCGGCGCCGGTGGTCCCAGGCGCGCCACACCGCGCCCACGCCACCGTGCCCGATCGGGTCGATCAGCTCGTACCGAGCGGCGAAGACCTCACCCATGGTGCCGTGCCCGCTCCTCGTTCCGTCATGAGGCGTTCGCGCCGCCCCGCATCGCCTCGCCACTGCTGTGAGTCACTGCCGTGCGTCGTGCGTCGTGCGTCGTGTGCTGTGCGCCGGGCTCGGTCGCGCGTCCGGCGCGGCCGGTTCAGCTCTGGTGGGACTCGTAGTGCGCGACGGCGTCCGCCGTGCGCCCGGCGCCGTACACCCGGAGGAACTCTGCCAGCTCCGGGTGGGTGGCGGCGAGGGAGTCGGCGGCGTCGATGATGTCCCCCGCGGCCGACACGGACCGCAGCAGCGACTGGATCTCCCGCACCACCCGGCGCACGGTCGGAGCGCCCGAGCTGGTGGTGGTCTGGCTGGTGCCGGTCAGTACGGACCCGCCCTGCGACTTCTTGATCTCGTCCATCCGCCCCGTCGCCTCCACGGCGCTCACGCTGCCGTCCGCGACCTGTCCCGCCAACTCCTGGAGCGCCTGCACCCGCTGGACGACCGCGGGGTTCCCGATCTTCGCCCGCTGGCCGCTCATCAGCTGGGACAGCATGGGGGCGGACAGTCCGAGCACGGCCGCGAGCCGCGCCTGGTTCAGCCCCAGGTCGTCTATGAGTCGTCGGAAGAGCGCACCCAACGGTTCCCCGTACCAGCTGCGCTGCAGCTCACGTGCCCTGGCGGTCGTCTCCTGCTGAGCGGCGTCCATGCGCGTCTCCCCATCGCTTCCCCATGCGGGGCTTCCCACGGCTGGCTTCGCTGCTGCGAACCACGCCGTGCATCTTACGGAGAGTGGTTGCGCATCGGGAGTCCCAATCCTTTTGCAGGATGGGCGGGGGTACCCGGTATTCTGGTGCCCGGCGACGGTCGGGGCGATGACGGTGTTCATCGGTCCCGTTCTTCGTTGGTCCGGGGCCTTAGCTCAGTTGGTAGAGCGCTGTCTTTGCATGGCAGATGTCAGGGGTTCGACTCCCCTAGGCTCCACATCCCGAGAGGCCCTCTGAACTGCGGAAACGCAAGTCAGAGGGCCTCTTTGTGTCATTGGCTCGGCTCCGACGGGCCGGCGGTCGAGCGGCAGTCCCCGTCGGGTTGACGGCTGTGTCCCACTTCGCAGCGCAGGCGGTGCCGGGGCCGGAGATCCGGCGCTTGCCTCGTCGCTCGTTCAGTTCTTCGGTTCGGTCCGGCGCCAGTGGTTGTTGGTGGTGTGGTCGCCGGCGAGCCAGCGGGCGAGGTCGGCGTGTGCTGTGGTGCGTCGCTCGGCGTCGATCTTCTCCACGTCGGGGTGGTCGACGGCGAACTCCAGGATCAGACCGTTCGGGTCCGTGACGTACAGCGAGACGCAGAACCCGTGGTCGATCACGTGGGCGTTCGATTCGGCGTGGCCGGCCGCGGTGATGCGCTGGAGCAGGGCTTCCTGGGCGTCCGCCTCGACCTTGAAGGCGATGTGGCGCGCGGGGGTGGAGTTGATGTCGGTCTTGAACTCCTCCTGGTGCTCGGGGTCGGCGAACTGGAAGAAGGCGAGGGCGCTGCCGTCGGCGAGGCCGTAGAGGGTGTGGCTGTAGGCGCGTTCGGCTCCGTACAGCACCTCGCGTTCGGTCCAGGTGGCTATCAGGGGCAGGCCGATCACGTCCTCGTAGAAGCGCCGGTTGGCTTCCTGGTCGTCGGTGATCCAGGCGTGGTGGTGGAGGCGGAGCGGCAGGGTTTGACTCATGTCGGGTCATCTCCGTTGGTCGGCTGGGGCGTTGGGTCGAAGGTCGGGCCAAACGTGGGGCCGGATGCGGGCCGGATGCCCGGGTGGTCGTCGTCGCTCCTGACCAGCATGCAACCCGGATTGGTTGAGTGTTAAACCAATTCGAGCCATTGTTCGCCGGGGTGCGGGCGCGGGCCGGGCGGCGACTTCGAGGGGGTGTCCGTGCCGGGGTGGGCGTCATGGCGCGGTCTGCCGCGTCCTGGGGTGTTCTGCGTCTACTTGAGGTGTTCTGCGCCTTCTCCGGAGTCTTTCCGGGGTCTCCTGAGGGGTGGACGGGGCGGCAGTCGTTTGAGGGTTTGCCGCCCCGATGCGTTCCGCTCGTGCGGCCGTGGGTCGGTGCTGAGGGCATTCGATGGCCATTTGGCTTCCCGCATTTCGAGGCGGCGGAATCCATGGTCCTCGTGCGGTGCGCTCAGGGCGCGGTCAAGCAATCCGGTCGCGTTTTCGGGTATCGCCGTCACGCGGTTCGGGGAAGTGGATTAACTCGTCCGGCCTGGGCGAATTTCCTGTGAATTCTGCTTATGTCAGTCCGGTGCCAGGCACTCGGTGTATGGGGTAATGATCATGGTGTGCGGCTCCGGTTCGGGCTCTGTGGTCGACCTGACACGGCGGCGTTACCTTGCCTGATGAGAGCTCGATGAGGGGTTGTTGGGGGCCCGGCGGCGGGTGCGTGGCGGCCTCCTGTGGCGCGCGGGAGGCATTAGTTGGATGGTATTCTGGTCAGGCTGGGCACTGAGATCTGGTATTGCCGGACATCTAGTGGCGGCGAAGACCAGAGTTCATCCACGTGAAAGGAGACGGGGGTAAGGGTCCGTAGCCCCTGCTTCCCTTAAACGCCATGAATAACCCCTCTGACCTCGCTACCGAAGGTATAAACGCCGACGACCTGTGCTCCTACGCGGTCGACGTCTGGGTCAGTGACCACAGCATCCTCACTGATGAGCAGCGTCTTCTCGAAGTGCTGCGCACGGCCGCGGAAAAGGGCAACGCAAAGGTCCTCGGCGAGGCGTCCCACGTCTTTCCCAACGGCGCCGTGACGGCGATCCTGCTGCTCTCCGCCTCGCACCTCAGCATCCACACCTGGCCCGAGTACAGCCTGGCCAACGTCGATCTGCTGGCCTACGGCCGGCTCAACGGCGAGCGGATGATGGAGAGCGTGGAGCTCGGGCTCTCCCCCACGAAGATCAACGTGACCCGCATGCTGCGGGCCGTTCACTGACGTCACCGAGGCCCGCCACCGAGGCCACTGTCTGACTTCAGCGACCGTTCCGCGCCGTTCTCGCGGCTCTGCTGGAATTTCTTCCCCGTGCGCGGTGCGGTTCGCCCCGCGCACGGGGAGAACGCGGTCGTGGATAACGCATCGACTGCCAGTGCCCGTCAGGACCGACTGACCGTCCCCCTGCCCGATGCCTTCGGCATCGATCCGTCCCCGACGCTCCGCCGGCTCCGAGAAGAGGAGCCGGTGGCGTTGGCCCGGACCGTGAACGGGCACGAGGTGTGGCTCGTGACGCGCTACGCCGACGTGAAGACCGTGCTGTCCGACCCGCGCTTCTCCCGCGCCGAGGTGGTGCGGCCCGGACGTCCGTACGCCGCCGCCACCCCGCCCCGCACCAACACGCTGCCCGCGATGGACCCGCCCGAGCACACCCGGCTGCGTGGCCTGGTGACCGCCTCCTTCGCGCACCGCAGGATCGAGCAGCGGCGGCAGTGGGTGCGGGAGCAGGCGGACCGGTGCGTGGACGAGTTGGTGGCGGCCGGTGCCCCCGCGGACCTCCAACTCCACCTCGCCACGCGGCTGCCGCTGCGGGTGATCTGCGAGCTGCTGGGCGCACCGGTGGCGGACGAGCCCGCGATCCGGGAGTGGACCGAGGCCATGTACAGCCTCGAACCAGACACGGCCCGGGCCGCGAACGACGCGTACGACGCCCTCCTGACGTACATGGCCGCGCTGGTCGACGAGAAGGAGCGGGTGCTGGCCGCCCCGGCGGCCGAGCCGGCCGACCTGCTGGGCGAACTGCTGCGGACCGCCAAGGACAGCGACCGCATCAGTCACGACGAGCTCGTCCACTTCGGCGTGACGATGCTGGTCGGGGGGTACGAGACGACCGCCAACCAGATCGGCGCCTTCGTCATCGACCTGCTGCGGCGGCCCGCGCGCTGGGAGTCGCTGCGGGCCGATCCAGCGCTCCTGCCCGACGCGATAGAAGAGCTGCTGCGCAGCAACATGCTCAGCGAGACGGGGCAGGTCCGCGTCGCCCTAGAGGACGTGGAGCTGTCGGGCACGCTGATCAGGGCCGGCGAGGGCGTGATGGCGCACATCGGCGCCGCCAATCGCGACGCGGACGTCTTCACCGCACCCGACGAGATCGACTTCCGGCGCTCCGAGTCGACCCACCTCACCTTCGGGCACGGCATCCACTACTGCCTCGGCGCGCACCTGGCCCGCGTCGAGCTCCAGGAAGCGCTCGGGGTGCTGCTGAGCCGGCTGCCCGGGCTGCGGCTGGCGGTGCCGGCGGAGGACATCGTGTGGCGCCGCAGTTTGCTGCGCGGTCCGCAGGCCGTTCTGGTCGCCTGGGAGGAGTGAGGCCCCAGCCGTACGGAGCGGTCGTACGAAGCGGTCGTACGGGCTGGTTTTACGGGCCGGTTGTACGGGCCGGTCGTACGGAGCGGCCGTACGGCCGGTCGTACGCATCGGGCTATCGGACGCTCCGGAGCGCGGGACCCGCGTCCCGCTCTTCGAGCGCGACGCCGCCGCGCCCGATGACGCAGACCGCCGCGGGGTGCCGGCCGGCGACCACCGTGTCGACCATGTCCAGCTCGCGGGGGAGGTCGGGGCGCTCGGGCCAGCTCACGACCTCGGGCGCCTGCTCGGGGGAGGTGACCTCCAGTTGGCGCAGCGGCACGTGCAGGCCCGTGCCCCACGCCTTCAGTGCGGCCTCCTTGCGCACCCAGTAGCGCAGGAAGGCGCCGGGGAGGTCGGCCGGCGGGCGGTCGTGCAGCGCGGCCAACTCCGTGGCGGTCAGCACGCGCGGGGCGAGGACGGCCACGTTCCGTGCGCCGCCGTTGCCGTTCCTGCCGTCGTTTCCGTTGCCGCTTCCGTCGTCGAGCTGGCTGATCTCCTCGACGTCGAGGCCGATCTCGGCACCGGGGCAGAAGGCCACCCCGACCGTGTCGCCGCCGTGGGTCACGGAGAAGCGGACGTCGGCGAGCGGCGGGGCACCGGGCGCGGTGCGCGAGAGGTCGAGCGCGACCTTGCCGTGCGGACCGCCGCAGCGCGGGCAGACCCGCTTCAAGGGGACCTCGACGGGCGGCAGCCCGAGCCGTTCGCCGAGCACCAGCCGGCTCACAGCGCAGCCCACGAGGAAACGCCGGGCGCTCGCCGGGTCCGTCGTCGCCGCGTACCGGGCGCGTTCCACCGGGTCGAGCAGCCGGACGAGCCGGTCGTGCCCGTCGTCGGCCCGGGCCCACCAGACCTCGACGGCGCGCGGTGTCCGGGCGGGCTCCGTCACGGCGCGGCCTTCGGCTGGTGCATCCGGTTCACGGGATTCGTTCGGTTCACCGGATTCGTTCGGTTCATGCGGACGTCCTTCGGCGGACCGGGTTCTGTACGCACATGGTTCCCCAGCCCTCCTCGTTCGTGCTGCCGAGTGCTGCCGTCGCGCTCCGGACGATCATCGTTTCATGGGATGGGGGTGCCTTACACTCCGGAGGCATGTCACAACACCCCGTAAGGTCCATGTCAAGGCGGTCGCCGAAGGCGCTCGTCCCGACCGACCGGCCGACGAGGCTGCCGCACGTGGAGTTCGACGCCACGGCGGTGCGCTTCCTCGGGGACGCGGTCGACCCCGAGGTCTTCCCTCCGTCGGAGGCGGAGCTGTGGCACACCTGCGACGGCAGTCGCCCCCTCGGCTCCTGGGATCCGGCGGACCGGGAGCGAATAGCCCGCTGGCACTCGGCCGGTCTGGTGGTCGCGGTGCCGGCCCCGCGGGCGGCGCCGGCACGGGCGCTGACCTTCCTCTCCCCCCACCCCGACGACGCGCAACTCGCCCTGGGAAGCACGGTGTTCCGGTTCGGCGGGCGCGTCGTCGACGTGTTCTCGGACGAGACCTGGACGCGTCGCCCGTACTACCGGGAACGGCCCGCGCTCGCCTCCCGCATGTTGATCGAGGAGGAGCGGGTGTCCTGCCGGGTGCTCGGCGCGGGGCTGACGCTGTTGGGGCACCTGGACGGCGAGAGCCGGCCCGCCTGGCGCGACGGCTTCCTGCTGGGGCCGGCGCCGACGGTCGACGTGCGGCGGGCGGAGCCGGAGCTGTTCGAGCGGATCGTCCTCGACCTGGCGCGGGAACTGGCCGACGCCTCGCTCGTGCTGGTGCCGCTGGCCGTGGGCGGGCACGTCGACCACGTCATGACGCGCGAGGCGGTGTTCGAACTGGTGGCCCGGGGGGCGGTGGCGGCCGGGCGGATCGCCTTCTACGAGGACATGCCGTACGCGCTGTTCGGCGACGCGCGGGCCGACGCCGCCCGGCTGGCCGCCGCGTGGGGCGGGGCCGCGCTGACGCCGGTGCTCGTCCCCGGGTCGGACCTCTCCGCCGAGGTCAAGCGGGAGGCCCTGTGGCCGTACCGGCTCCAGGTCATGGAGCCGATCACCAACCGGATCGTCCGGTACGGGCGGGGGCTCGCGTCGACGGACGGTACGGGCGGCGCGGGCGGGTTCGCCGAGCGCGTCTGGGCGCCCGCGGAGTCCGTCGCGGCGGTACGGGAACTCGCCGCCTGCGCCCCCTAGTGCTGTGACCGGAAGGTCCGGTGCGCTTCCCTGCGCGGACCCCAGCGCCACCTGTTTCGCTGCCCCCGTCACTTGTCTGCGGGCTGGAGACGGGGGTCTTGGGGGCGCTGGGGTCCCCCCACGCCCGCAGGGCGTAGGGGGCGGAACTGCGCGACAAGCCACCCACCGGGCCGCACAGACCAACGCTCCTGCAGGGAAACGGCGGCTACGTCCCGAATCGGACTCTGCGGACATGACCCAGGTCCTTCCGCACCTGCCGGCCCGCCGGGCGTGCCCCGATGCCGACCTCAGCCCGCCGGGCGTGCCCCGATGCCGTCGAGGAGGAACTCCAGGCCGGTCGCGAAGTTGGCGTCCCAGTCGTCGTCGGCGATGTAGTTGTTCGCGGCCACGGTCGGGTACTGGTCGCGCCGTTCGGCCAGGTACGCCCGGCCGGCCTCCGCCTCGTCGGCGGAGAGCTGGAGGTTCGACTGCACGGCCGTGGACCCCATCACGTGGTTGTAGAGGACCCACGTCGCCGCGTTGAGCCGGGTGCCGCTCAACCCGGCGCGCTCCAGCGCGGACTGGAGGAACTCCATCCAGGCCAGGAAGTTCGGGCCGAGCAGCGGCCGCTGACGAGCCGGCACCGAGGCGGCCCAGGGGTGGCGGAGCAGGGCCCGGCGCCAGCCGTCGAGCAGCGTGGTGACGTCGTCCCGCGGACTCGCGCCGTGGCGGTCGGGGACCGCGGTCTCGCCGAAGATCGCGTCGACGGCGAGGTCGACGACGTCGTCCTTGGTCGCCACGTGCCAGTACAGGGTGGTGGCACCCGCCTGGAGGCGCTCGGCCAGCCGGCGCATCGTCAGCCGGTCCATGCCCTCCTCGTCGAGGAGCGCGACGGCGGCGTCCACGATGCGCTCGCGGGTGAGCGGGGGCTCTCCCTTCTTGGCGCGCGTGGGTCGGATCCAGACGTTTCCCGGCGGGTGGCCCGGCGTGCTTCTCCTGCGCTCTCCGGCAGCGATGACGTTCACCTCCAGTCGACGCGCATCGGGGTGCTGCGCGTCGTCGCGGACGAGTTTTGCACGGTCGGGGCGGTGGGCTGCGCCGTGTGCCGGCTTCCCGGCCGCGAGCGGCGCCGGCCCGCCCGCGCGCCGGCCGATCGGCGTCGCCCGCTGGCCGGATATCGCCCTTCCGCGGGCCCGACCGGGGCGCGGGGATGCCGTACCTTTGGCCGCCACTAGACCAACGTTCGAGTGGATCGACCGACGTACGAGGTCGACCGAAGGCGGGAGGGCGCACGGTGACCGGGACACAAGGGACGCACGGGATGCGGCGGGACGACGGCGGGGGCACGGATAGGAGTACGGGGAAGGCGACGTGGGAGCCCGGTGCCGAGGGCGGGGTGGACACCGAGGAATCATCGGCCGCCTCCGCGCGGCGCTGGTGGGCACTGCCCGTGGTGAGCCTCGCCCAACTGATGGTCGTCCTGGACGTGACCATCGTGAACATCGCCCTGCCGTCGGCCCAGGGCGCCCTGGGGATCAGCGACACCGACCGGCACTGGGCCGTCACGGCGTACGCCCTGGCCTTCGGCGGTCTGCTGCTGGTCGGCGGCCGGGTGTCCGGCGCGCTGGGGCACCGACGGGCCTTCGCCGTCGGCCTCGTCGGCTTCGCGCTTGCCTCGGTGCTCGGCGGCGCCGCGAACGACGCGGCGATGCTCTTCGCGGCCCGCGCCGCCCAGGGCGTCTGCGCTGCGCTGCTGGCCCCGGCCGCGCTCTCGCTGCTGGTGCTGACCTTCACCGACGGGCCGGCGCGGGCCCGGGCGTTCGGGGTGTTCGCCGGCGTCGGCGCCGGTGGCGCGGCGCTCGGGCTGGTGGCCGGCGGACTGCTCACCGAGTACGCCGACTGGCGCTGGTGCCTCTACATCAACGTGCCCATGGCCGCGCTCGCCCTGCTCGGCGTACCGCTCGTACGGCGCGACCGGCCGAGCGGCGACCTGCGCCGGCTCGACGTCCCCGGGGTGCTGCTCAGCACGGCGGGGCTCGTCGCCCTGGTCTACGGGTTCACGGAGGCCGAGCCGCACGGCTGGGGCGACCCGAAGGTGCTCGCCCTGCTCGGCGGCGGCCTCCTGTTGCTGGGGCTGTTCGTCCGGGTGGAGGCGGTGTCGCGGCGACCTCTGCTGCCGCTGCGGATCCTGGCCCACCGGGCGCGCGGCACCGCGTTCGTCGCGGTCTTCGTGATGTACGTGTCGATGTTCGGCTGCTACCTCTTCCTGAGCTACTACACCCAGACGGTGCTCGGGTACTCCCCCGTCGAGGCCGGGTTGACGCTGCTGGTCAACGCGGTGAGCACCACGGTCGGCGCGATGGTGCTCGCGCAACGGCTGCACGGGCGCCTCGCGCCCGGCCGGCTGATCGGGGGCAGTCTGCTCTCCGCCGCCCTCGGCATGCTGGTCCTCACCCAACTGGCGGTGGACAGCTCACGGGTCTTCTTCGTCTTCCTCACCCCGTCGATGGTGCTGACCGGGCTGGGCCTCGGCTGTCTGCTGGCGGTGGCGACGAACCGGGCGACGGTGGAGTTGGCGCCGGCCGATGCGGGCGTGGCCGCCGCGGCGTACAACACCGTGCAGCAGGTGGGGGCGGCCTTCGGCACCGCGCTGCTGAACTCGATCGCCACGGGTGCCACCGCGTCGTACCTGGCGGACCACGGGCCGGGCGCGCTCAAGGCCGGTACGGTGCACGGTTATGCGACGGCCCTGTGGGTGGCCTTCGGGATCCTGGCCGGCGGGGCGCTGCTCGTGGCCCTGCTCTCCCGTGCAGCGCCCTCCCGCGGCACGCCCCTCCGTGATGACCGTCCCGCAAGGTGAACTCCCGCAAGGTGAACTCCCGCGATGCGCCCTCCCGTGAGCGCCTCCGGCGGTGACCGTCTCGGTCCGCGGCGGCGGCTGGTCGAGTAGCCCGGGCAGCCCCGTCCCGGATGCCGGCGGCGGGGCGACACGGCAGGGTGACGATGAGCAGGACGTACGTACCGGGCTGCCCTGACCGTGTTCCGGGCCGTCCCCCACTGCCCGCGGACCCACCCGCGCGGAGCACCGCCGCGCAGACAAGGACTGGCCATGGTCGTGACCCACCACCGGCGCCCGCAACCGCGTCCCGGTCGACGCCGGTCGGCCCGCCGTCGTCGGCTCGTCGGCGGTACGGGGGCTGCGCTCCTGGTCGTTGCGCTCGCCGGCTGCTCGGGGCTGGGGCGTACGGCCGTGGGCCCGTTGGACTACGAGACGCAGCGGGCGGTCCATGTGAAGGTCAACAGCCCCGAGGTGACGGGGTGCCACCGGCTGGGCCCCAACGGTGCGGTGTCGGTGGAGAACGGCACGCTGGTGGACGCGATCATGTACCCCAGCGCGGACTGCTCCGGGGGTGACACCGTCTATGTGGCGACCATGACGTCCGATGTGATCGCCCCGGGCGAGGGCCCCTGGCGGAGCTACAGCTTTGTGCACTGAGCACGGGATGCAGGCGATGCACGCGATCGGGGATGTTCCACGTTTCACGTGAAACATCCCCGATCTGCGTGGGACGAGCCGTCGGCCGCACCCCATGTGGGCCATTGGGTCGCTGGCCTGCTGGCGCTTACTTCGGGTCGCGGTTGAAGAGCGACTTGGACCAGACGTAACCGAGCACCGCCAGCGCCACGCACCAGGCCACGGCCAGCCACCCGTTGTGGCCGATCTCGGTGCCGAGCAGCAGTCCGCGCAGGGTCTCGATGGCCGGGGTGAAGGGCTGGTACTCGGCGATCGGCTGGAACCAGCCCGGCATCGCGTCGACCGGGACGAAGGCGCTGCCCAGCATCGGCAGCAGCATCAGCGGCAGGGCGTTGTTGCTGGCGGCCTCGACGTTCGGGCTGGACAGCCCCATCCCGACGGCCACCCAGGTCAGCGCCAGGGAGACGAGCGACAGCAGTCCGAAGGCCAGGACCCACTCCAGCACGGTGGCGTCGGTGGAGCGGAAGCCGATGGCGACGGCGACGGCACCGACCAGGGTCACGCTCATCACGCACTGGAGCACGCTGCCGATGACGTGTCCGATGAGCACGGAGCCGCGGTGGATGGCCATGGTGCGGAAGCGGGCGATGATGCCCTCGGTCATGTCCATCGCGATGGACACCGCGCTGCCGATCGTGGTGCCGCCGATGGTCAGCATCAGGATGCCGGGGAAGACGTAGGCGAGGTAGTCGGAGCGGTCGGCGCCGCTGCCCCCGATGCCCGAACTCATCGCGCCGCCGAAGATGTAGACGAAGACCAGCAGCAGCATGACCGGCGTGAGCAGCAGGTTCAGCGTCAGGGACGGATAGCGGCGCATGTGGAGCAG
Organism: Streptomyces sp. NPDC017979; assembly: GCF_044328175.1. Classification (NCBI taxonomy): domain Bacteria; kingdom Bacillati; phylum Actinomycetota; class Actinomycetes; order Kitasatosporales; family Streptomycetaceae; genus Streptomyces; species Streptomyces sp. NPDC017979. The sequence goes on from NZ_JBIRGU010000009.1 coordinate 327,910, forward strand.
GTTGCGGCGCAGCATGGTCGTCGAGTCGCGGAGGGCGAGGGAGAAGGTGCTCATCGGACGGTCTCCTTGGACTGGTTCGGCTGGCTGGGGACGGTGTTGCCGGTCAGGGCGAAGAAGACGTCGTCGAGGTCGGGGGTGTGGAGGGTGAGTTCGTCGGCTTGGACGTTGGTGGAGTCGAGCCAGTCGAGGATGGCGCGGAGCTCGCGTTGGCTGCCGTCGCTGGGGATCTGGAGGGCGAGGGCTTCGTCGTCGCGGGTGACGTCGGTCAGTGCGGTGGCGGCGCGCTGGTAGGCGGT
>NZ_JBIRGU010000010.1:0-317773 GCF_044328175.1 Streptomyces sp. NPDC017979
CGGGACGGGCTGCTGGAGATCGGTAAGAAGCTCGGGATTCCGCCGTTGGTGACGAACGACTCGCATTACACGTATGCGCATGAGGCGCAGGCGCACGATGCGTTGTTGTGCATTCAGACGGGGAAGAACCTTTCGGACCCGGATCGGTTCCGTTTCGACGGTTCGGGTTACTACCTGAAGTCGACGGACGAGATGTACGCGGTGGATTCGTCGGACGCGTGGCAGGAGGGGTGCCGGAACACCCTGTTGGTCGCGGAGCAGATCGACACGTCCGGGATGTTCGAGTCCCGGAACCTGATGCCGAAGTTCGAGATCCCCGACGGCTACACCGAAACCACCTGGTTCCAGGCCGAGGTCCGCTCCGGCATGGAGCGCCGCTTCCCGGGGGGCGTCCCGGACGACCGCACCCGGCAGGCGGAGTACGAGATGGACGTCATCATCAAGATGGGGTTCCCGGGGTACTTCCTCGTCGTCGCCGACTTCATCATGTGGGCCAAGCGCAACGGCATCGCGGTCGGCCCCGGCCGAGGGTCCGCGGCCGGCTCGATCGTCGCGTACGCCATGGGCATCACCGACCTCGACCCGATCGAGCACGGCCTGATCTTCGAGCGGTTCCTGAACCCCGAGCGCATCTCGATGCCGGACGTCGACATCGACTTCGACGAGCGCAGGCGCGTCGAAGTCATCCGGTACGTGACGGAGAAGTACGGCGCCGACAAGGTCGCCATGATCGGCACCTACGGAAAGATCAAGGCGAAGAACGCCATCAAGGACTCGGCCCGCGTGCTGGGCTACCCGTACGCGATGGGCGACCGGCTCACCAAGGCGATGCCCGCCGACGTGCTCGGCAAGGGCATCGAGCTCTCCGGCATCACCGACCCCTCGCACCCCCGCTACAGCGAGGCCGCCGAGATCCGGGGGATGTACGAGAACGAGGCGGACGTGAAGAAGGTCATCGACACCGCGCGCGGTGTGGAGGGCCTGGTGCGGCAGATGGGCGTGCACGCGGCCGGCGTGATCATGTCCAGCGAGCCGATCGTGGACCACGCCCCGATCTGGGTCCGGCACACCGACGGCGTCACCATCACCCAGTGGGACTACCCCCAGTGCGAGTCGCTGGGCCTGCTGAAGATGGACTTCCTCGGCCTGCGCAACCTCACCATCATGGACGACGCCGTCAAGATGGTGAAGGCGAACAAGGGCGTCGAGCTGGAGATGCTCTCCGTCCCCCTCGACGACCCCAAGACGTACGAACTGCTGTGCCGCGGTGACACCCTCGGCGTCTTCCAGTTCGACGGCGGCCCGATGCGCTCGCTGCTGCGGCTGATGAAGCCCGACAACTTCGAGGACATCTCCGCCGTCTCCGCGCTGTACCGCCCGGGCCCGATGGGAATGAACTCCCACACGAACTACGCCCTGCGGAAGAACAAGCAGCAGGAGATCACTCCGATCCACCCGGAGTTGGAGGAACCCCTGCGGGAGGTCCTGGACCTCACCCACGGCCTGATCGTGTACCAGGAGCAGGTGCAGAAGGCCGCCCAGATCATCGCCGGCTACTCGCTCGGCGAAGCCGACATCCTCCGCCGCGTCATGGGCAAGAAGAAGCCCGAGGAACTGGCGAAGAACTTCACGATCTTCCAGGCCGGCGCCCGCAAGAACAACTACTCGGACGAGGCCATCCAGGCGCTGTGGGACGTGCTGGTCCCCTTCGCCGGCTACGCGTTCAACAAGGCGCACTCCTCCGCGTACGGCCTGGTCACCTACTGGACCGCCTACCTCAAGGCGAACTACCCGGCCGAGTACATGGCCGCCCTGCTGACCTCGGTGAAGGACGACAAGGACAAGTCGGCCGTCTACCTCAACGAGTGCCGCCGCATGGGCATCAAGGTGCTCCCGCCGAACGTCAACGAGTCGCAGTCGAACTTCGCCGCGCAGGGCGACGACGTGATCCTCTTCGGCCTCTCCGCCGTCCGCAACGTCGGCACGAACGTGGTGGAGTCGATCATCCGCTGCCGCAAGGCCAAGGGGAAGTACTCCACCTTCCCCGACTTCCTCGACAAGGTCGAGGCGGTCGTCTGCAACAAGCGGACCGTCGAGTCGCTGATCAAGGCCGGCGCCTTCGACGAGATGGGCCACACCCGCAAGAGCCTGGTCGCCCACCACGAACCCATGATCGACAACGTGGTCGCGGTCAAGCGCAAGGAGGCCGAGGGACAGTTCGACCTCTTCGGGGGGATGGGGGACGAGTCGAGCGACGAGCCCGGCTTCGGACTCGACGTCGAGTTCTCCGACGTGGAGTGGGAGAAGGCGTACCTCCTCGCGCAGGAGCGCGAGATGCTCGGCCTCTACGTCTCCGACCATCCGCTCTTCGGCATCGAGCACGTGCTGTCGGACAAGTCGGACGCCGCGATCTCCCAGCTCACCGGCGGTGAGCACGCCGACGGCGCGGTGGTCACCATCGGCGGCATCATCTCCGGCCTCCAGCGGAAGATGACCAAGCAGGGCAACGCCTGGGCCATCGCCACCGTCGAGGACCTGGCCGGCTCCATCGAGTGCATGTTCTTCCCCGCCACCTATCAACTCGTCTCCACCCAGCTCGTGGAGGACACGGTGGTCTTCGTCAAGGGCCGACTCGACAAGCGCGAGGACGTGCCCCGGCTGGTCGCCATGGAGATGCAGGTCCCCGACCTGTCGAACGCCGGCACCAACGCGCCGGTGATCGTCACCATCCCCACCGTCAAGGTCAATCCGCCGATGGTCACCCGGCTCGGGGAGATCCTCAGCCACCACAAGGGCAACACCGAGGTGCGGATCAAGCTCCAGGGCCCCCGCTCCACCACGGTCCTACGGCTCGACCGCCACCGGGTGCAGGCGGACCCGGCGCTCTTCGGCGATCTGAAGGTGCTCCTCGGCCCGTCCTGCCTGGCCGGCTGAGCCCGGACGCACGCACACAGGGGCGCGCCCGTCGTCACGGGCGCGCCCCTGCTTCGTTATCCCTGATCCTCGATCCCTCGCGCCGGCTCAGTTGTGGCCGAAGCGGCGCTGGTGCTTGCGGGCCACGTCCGCCGGGCTGCCCTGGGCCTGCGACTGCGGCTGGGCCTGGGATTCGTAGGCGGTCGACTTCGCCTGCTCCCGGCCGTGCTCGGCCGGTGCGGTGCGATCTCGGTGGCTTCCCTTGCGGTTCTTGTTCTTGGCCATGACGGATGCCTCCATCGGCGGTTCGGGGGTGCCTCTCTTGGGGCCGCGACCAGACTCACACATAGGGGCATACAGCGCATTTTGGATCATTGCGGTGGGTAAGGGGTCCTTGTCAAGGGCTGTTTTCAGGGTTCCGCCACGCCGTTGATCGAGTTCCGGCCGTTAAGCGTCACGAGGTCGGGCAGACTCGTCGTGAACCCGGAAGAACCTCCCGACCGGCCCGGAAGTCTCCCGAAAGAGGGTGGAGCGCGTGGACCGCTGCGTTGTCCTGGTGGATGCCGGCTATCTCCTGGGTGCCGCCGCGAGCCTGCTCGCCGGAGAGCCGACGCGCTCCCGGATCACGGTCGACCACGCCGCCCTCATCCAGGGCCTGCGGGAGCTCGCCGAAGGCGACACCGAGCGCCCCTTGCTCCGCATCTACTGGTTCGACGGCGCACCGGACCGGGTGCCGCAGCCCGAGCACCGCCGGCTGCGCGTGATGCCCCGGGTCACGGTCCGCCTGGGCGCGCTGACTCGCAGTGACGGCCGCTGGGCGCAGAAGGGCGTGGACGCGGCCATGCACGCGGAGCTCACCGAGCTGGCCAGAAATCGCGCCTGTTCCGACGTCGTGCTCGTCACCGGCGACGGGGACCTGCTGCCCGGGCTGATGTCCGCCAAGGAACACGGCGTCGCCGTCCACCTCTGGGCCGTCCAGGCCGCCGACGGCGACTACAACCAGTCCGAGGACCTGGTGGCGGAGGCCGACGAGCGGCGCGTCCTGGACCGCGCCTGGATCACCCGGGCCGTGCGCGCCAAGGAGATCGGCGGCGTCTGCGCGCCCCCGCCGGTGCCCCGGCCCGAGATCGCCGCCATCCTCTCCGCCCCGCTGCCCGAGGCCGCGCTCGCCGCCGCGGCCCAGGAGCGCGCCGCGCAGCCCGTCAGCGGCAACGGGGAGCGGCCCGCCGCCGCGCCCGCCGACGCCCCCGCGCCCGCCGCCAAGGGCGTACCCACCCCCAAGGATCTGGCGGGCCTGCGCGCCCCCGGGCCGCCGCAGCCGGCCCAGCCGCTGGCCGGCGCCACCTTGCGCTGGTCGTCCGACAAGGGCTGGATCGACCGCCCCGGCGCCGGCGCGCTGGGCGAGCCGCCCGAGACCGCATCCCTGCCCACCCTCGCCCAGCTCACCAGCGCCGAACAGCGCTGGGCGGACCGCGAGGAGGACATCACCACCGTCGGCGGCGACCCCTTCGAAGTCGGCCAGGTCTTCGCCCGCCGCTGGATGGCGCGGCTGCCGGAGAGCGGACACGTCCAGAAGCTCTCCACGCTCTACCCCCGCATCCCGCACCGGATCGACGGGGAACTGTTGCGCTACGCAGCCCGCTTCGGACTCCTGGCCCACAAGGACGACCAGATCGACGAGCACGACCGGTACGCGATCCGGGCCGGGTTCTGGCGCGAGATCGACGTCCGCACCGCCGCGGACCACGTTCCCGCGGCCGACTGACCCCCGCCCCGGCGCCGTGCGGGCGACGGCCCCCGCGCCCGTGCTGCGCCCGCCCCCGCGCACGGCGGGCCCCGGGCGACCCCGTACCCTCATACCTCGTGAGAACGGTGTGCGTGGTGCGGCGACTGGTCAAGACGTACCCTGCCGTGCGCGCCCGCCGCGGGGTCCCCGCCACCCCCGAAGTGCGGGCCACCGACGGCATCAGCCTCGAAGTGCAGGGCGGCGAGATCTTCGGGCTCCTCGGGCCCAACGGCGCCGGCAAGTCCACCCTCGTACGACAGTTGACCGGCCTGATGCGGCCCGACGCCGGCAGCGTCGAGGTCCTCGGCCACGACCTGGTGCGCCACCCGGAGCGGGCGGCGCGGCTCATCGGCTACCTGGGCCAGGAGTCGACGGCGCTCGACGAACTCACCGTCTCGCTCGCCGCCGAGACCACCGGGCGGCTGCGCGGGCTCTCCGTCGCCGACGCGCGCGCCGAACGCGACGCCGTCCTGGAGGAACTGGGCCTGACCGCGCTCGCGGGCCGGGCCCTGAAGAAGCTCTCCGGCGGGGAGCGCCGGCTCGCCTGCGTCGCCGCCACGTTGGTCGGCGAGCGGCCGCTGCTGGTCCTCGACGAGCCGACCACCGGCATGGACCCGGTCGCCCGGCGCGCCGTGTGGGCCGCGGTGGACCGCCGCAGGGCCGAGCGCGGCACGACCGTCGTCCTCGTGACCCACAACGTCATCGAGGCGGAGACCGTGCTCGACCGGGTCGCCGTGCTCGACCGCGGGCGGGTGATCGCCTGCGACACCCCCGGGGGCCTGAAGGAACGCATCGCCGGCGAGGTGCGGGTGGAGTTGGTGTGGCGCGAACGCGCGCCGCTGGACGTGCCCGAGGTCGCCGCGCTACGGGGCTCGGCGCAGGAGTCCGGTCGCCGCTGGGTGCTCCGGCTCGCACCGGACGAGGCGCGCGCCGCGGTCGCGGCGGTCACGGGCGGCGCGGCCTTCGCGGCGCTCGACGACTTCACGCTGGCCACGCCCAGCCTGGAGGACGTGTACCTGGCGCTCGGGGGGAACATGACGAAGGGGCTGGTCAAAGCGTGAGCATCGTGCCCGCGGCTGCGGTGTCCACCGGGGCGCGCAACAGAGAACGGGACGCGGCCCCGCCGCTTCCGGCACCGCTCGCCCCCCGGGCGCGGCTGCTGCCCTCGCTCGCCGCGGTGTACCGGGCGCAGCTCTCCCGGGCCCGGGTCGCCCGCATTCCGCTGCTCTTCGTCGCGACCTTCCAGTCCGTCGGGATCATGATCCTGATGCGCGGGGTCGTCGACGGCGGCGACGAGGCGCGGGCCGTGGTCGCCGGTTCGGCGGTGCTGGTCGTCGCCTTCGTGGCGCTGAACCTGCTCGCCCAGTACTTCGGCCAGCTACGGGCCAGCGGCGGCCTCGACCACTACGCCACGCTGCCCGTGCCGCCCGCGGCGGTCGTGCTGGGCGCGGCGGCGGCGTACGCCTCCTTCACCGCGCCGGGCACCGTGGTCACCGCGGTCACCGGCAGCGTCCTGTTCGGGCTGCCGCTGACGCACCTGTGGGTGCTGGTGGCCGTCATTCCGATCTCCGGGGCGGCGCTGGCCGGCCTGGGCGCGGCCCTCGGGCTGCTCGCGCCCCGCCAGGAACTGGCCACGTTGCTCGGTCAGTTGGGCATGTCCGCGGCGCTGCTGCTGGGCGTGCTGCCGGCCGCGCGGCTGCCGGAGCCGATCGTCTACGCGCGGGACCTGCTGCCGTCGACGTACGGCGTCGAGGCGCTGGCCGGGACGTTCGAGACCAGCCCCGACTGGGCGGCGGTCGGGTTCGACCTGGGCGTCTGCGCGGCCGTGGGCGTCGTTTCGCTGACGGTCGCGACCTGGGCGTATCGCCGGGCGGCGGTCCGATGAGGCGCGGTCGCGACACGCCTGGCACGATGGCGGAGTGACCGCACCGCTGACACCGCCGCACCAGCCGCACCACGAGTCGGGCGAGCCCGACCCCTGGCGGGCGCCGCAGGCCGGGGGCCGGCCCGCGCCGCCCGTGGACGACGGGCGCGACTACGAGGCCGGCGATGCCCCGTCCACCGGCGAAGAGCTCCGGGCCGACCTGCGCGACGGCGCGCTGACGGTGGTGGCCCTGGCGGTCCTCGGGATCGTCCTCGGGCTGCTGTGGCTGTGGCTGGCGCCCAAGGTGCAGTTGATCTCCAACGGCCGGGAGATCTACCTCCGGGACACGGAGGGCGAAGAGGCGATCGGCGCGGACGGAACGTTCGCCCTACTCGCCCTCGTCTTCGGCGCGGTGAGTGCGGCGGGCGTCTTCTGGTGGCGCCGCCGCGGCGGCATCGTCCTGGTGCTCGCGCTCGCGCTCGGCGGGCTCGTCGGCGGGCTGGTGGCCTGGCGGCTCGGCGTGTGGCTGGGCCCCACGACGGACCTGGTGGCCCATGCGAAGTCGGTGGGGCCGAACGTGCCCTTCGACGGCCCGCTGGAGCTGCGTGCGTACGGCGTGCTGGTGGCGTGGCCGCTGTCGGCGATGGCAGTCCACCTGACCCTGACGGGGCTCCTGGGCCCCCGCGACCCGGCACCCCCGCCGGCATGCCTCAGTGGGGCCCGCTGACGTAGCCCACGGGCCGGCGAGCCGGCCTGTGACGCGCGCCGCGGCCACCTTTGGGGCGCGGTGAGTCCTCCACCGTGGCCGAGTAGTCACACGGTCGGCCGGGCAATTCCGGGGTGGTGCGGCCCACCCCCTTGCCCTGTCCGGTCATGCTCACCACCACGCCGCCGATCCAGTGGGTGCCGTGATCGTCGTCGTACGCCCACATGACGTGGCCCGCGACGTCGTCACCGGCGCGGACGCCGAGGGACGTCCACACCTCGCCGCGCTGGGAGAGCAGGAGATGGGCATTGTCGGCCAGGACCGTGCCCGGTGTCGTTCAGGGCGGTCGGCCCGCCGATGGACTGTCGTGCCTGAGCCGTGCCACCACTCCGACACTCCGCTGCAGTTCGGCAGTGCGCGGGTCGTCCCGGGCACCCGGGCACGAACAGGCCACGGAATGCCGAGCGATTGGCCGGCCACGCGTTTTCCGGGTGGGCTGGTAGATGCAGTGGCTAGGATCACCGTTATGGCGTTTATCTGGGTGGAGAATTTTACGGATGACGTATATGTCACCTATGCGCGCGGGATCACACTTGAAGAGTTAAGAGATCGACTCGTCGGCGTTCAGCCGCCGCTCGTACTGGCCGAGGCTAAGGGGTGGGTGTACGCGGTGGAGACGATCGATCGGGCCAGGAACGCTCCTGACGAACCACAGGTTCCTGCGATCGCCGCTTCTTCCGGTGGGGCGGAGGTGATCTTTTTCTCCACTCGCTCGTGGGATCCGCCCTCGACATTCACTTACGCCAGAGATGGTCTATTTGCATTAGGTTTCGGTATGGGGTGTGGAGGTGAGGAAGAGGAACGCCTGATGGGTGAAGGGGAGAGTGATTTCCTCGCCCCCGTCCTCGAGGCTGCGGGGATCATTGGTGAAGATGATTCGCGCTACGAGGACGAGGACTTCAATCTTCACGGAGAGGAAACCATCCGCGCGATCACGGACTACTTTGACCTGCCAGAGCCACCCTTGGGCAGGTTTGATCCCCAGCTTTTCACGGAGTGAACGTACAAGTTGCGGTGGGGGTTCCGAACCTACAGTTCTGAAATCCTGGGACTTGTACGGAGTATCGATCCTTGTCGAGAAGTCTGCGGCCTGCAGCGAAGCGGGTATCGCGCCAGCAGCAGTCGCCAGCCGAAGCCCGCCCGGTGTCGCTTGGCCCGGACGGAACCGTCTGACGCCGTGGTCAGCGAGACGTCGACCGTGCGCCACCCGCCGTCGTGCCGCACCCGTTCTGGGCCGGGGGTGAGTTCGGTGGTCAGTGTGCCGTCCGGATTGGCAACGGTCCAAGTGGTAGCGGTCGTCTCGTCATCCACGACCACCTTCTTCTCAGTCCGTTTGGCTTCGTTAAGACCCCATGCCTGCGATCCCCGAGCATGTTGGGCAGCCCATGACATGTCCGAACGGAGGATTTCTTCAGCCGAAGGAACTGATATCGCGGATGGCTGCGTTTCCGGGTTTTCCTGTGCTGATGCTGCCGCGGTGGAACCCGACGCAAGCAGGGAAGTCTCTGCGACCAGGAGAAGAGACAGTGCCACAGCAGCGCCGCAGCAGGCGATCAAGTCTAAGTCCGCATGTGGGAAGCTGACATCCTTTCACGTGACTCACGTTGCCTCCTCGGTGTATTCGCTCCTGTGCGTGTGCACACAAGTGCGACACTAGGTGTGTGTGGAGACACGGCAAGGCGAGTAGACGCCAGGTACCAACAGCCTCCGAGGTCGCTATGGTCGCGATCAGTCGATGCTCTACATCACCGGCCTGGCCGTGCACCAGACACGACCTAGTGCTGTGACCGGCGAAGGTTCACCGATTTGTCTGATCGCGTGGCGAGTACACGCCCGCCGTCCTGGCTCGTGACAAAATTTCGCCATGCAGGTGTCAGATGATCTCGTGGATCTTCACGTATCGGTCTGCCGGGAACGGAGTGAGCTGGCCGATTTCGTCAGGTCCAGTGGTCCTGTCAAGGACTGGAACGCTGTCGTTCGAGCGGGAGCCGCCAGGCGCCAGAGATCCCTCGAGGAGTCGGAACGCACGTTGGAGGACGCTGTGCGAGGCCACGCGCGCTCGGAGGGCGAGGTGCGGGAGTTGCGGCGCTCTCTGCGTCGAGCGGCAGCGATCAACTTCGCGAAGCAGGGTTCGGACCGGGTCACCTGACTCAGGCGGGGAGGGCTGGTCTGCCATCTCAGCGGGTTCTCTTCTCGCAGCGGATGCGGGCGCGTTCCTTGCACTGGGCCGCGAGGACGTCGGGGTGGCGGGCTTTGGCGTTGCGCCAGTGCAGATGGCGGTGCAGGGCCCGGGTCTGGATCGTGTGGTTCGGGTGGTGGGAATTGGCCAGGGTGAACTGTCGCAGCGGTCCGAGGTGGGCCTCGATGGGGTTGGCCCAGGACGCGTAGGTGGGTGTGAAGCACAGCTCGACCTTGTTCCTCGTCGCCCACCTGCGGATCTTCCAGTTGAGGTGGGCGGAGAGGTTGTCGAGGATCACGTAGATCGGGGCGCCCTCCGGACGGGCGGCGCGGATGGACCGCAGGGCGGCCCGGGTGTGGTCGATGCCCTTGCGGCGCCGGTTGACACCCCACAGTTTGTCGTCGCCGACCGAGTAGCAGCTGTGAAAGTAGGTGATGCCGTGGGTGCGGCGGTAGGTGGCCGGCAGCCGGTCGGGGCTGCCCTGCTTCTGCCAGCAGGGTCCGGCAGTGGGGCGGATGCCGAGCGGGCCGAACTCGTCGAAGGTAAACGTGCGGTCCGGGCGCTCGTTGACCGCGTACTCGATCCGTTCCAGCTTGGCGTCGAAGGCGGGGTCCGGTGACTCCTTCCAGGTCTTCGTCCGCTGGAAGGTGATCCCGCGCCGGGTCAGCAGGCACCGCAGTGCCTCGCGGCCGATCAGGACGGGCCTGGCTACGTTCCGGCGCAGGTGGTCGGCGAGTTTGCGGATCGACCAGCGGGTGAAGGGCCTACCCAGCAAGGTTGGACGGGTGGTGGCCGTCTGGACGACGAAGTCCTCGTCGTCACTGTTCAGCAGGCGGGGACGGCCGCGCCCCTAGGTTGCTCCGGCGCACCGCAACGCGTGACAGCAAGGACCACGCGGGCCCAGGTTGTTTCCGCGCACCGCAGTGCGGCACGAACAGGTCGCTCAGAGCGTGAGTCGGGCTCAGCTCGCAGGCGCGAGGCGGCTTCCGGGGGCTAATTGGGGGGCAGCCGAACCCCAAAGGCGCGGGTGCTACGCCGGGCGGCGGCCGTGGTTGGCCTTGCGGGTGCGCCACTTGCGCTTGCGGGTGCGCTTGGACATCGCGGGGGTCCCTTCTTCGACGCCTCCTGGGGTCGTACCGCAGGAACGCACCCGCGTCGAGCCCCCGCGTGCGACTACGCGCGGCCGATGGGAGCCACGACCGCCCCCGTCAGGCCCGCCAGGTCCCCGGGGGCCAGCTCTACCTCCAAGCCGCGGCGGCCGGCCGAGATGCAGATCGTGGGGTGGGCGGACGCGGAGGCGTCCAGGACCGTGCGCAGGCGCTTGCGCTGGCCCAGCGGGGAGATGCCGCCGCGCACGTAGCCCGTGGTGCGCTCCGCCGCCGCCGGGTCCGCCATCGTCGCGCGCTTGCCGCCGACCGCCGCCGCCAGGGCCTTGAGGTCGAGTTGGCCCGCGACGGGCACGACCGCGACGGTCAGTTGGCCGTCGACGTCGGCGACGAGCGTCTTGAAGACCCGGTCGGGGGAGACGCCCAGCGCCCGGGCCGCCTCCTCGCCGTACGAGGGCGACGACGGGTCGTGGTCGTACGCGTGCACCGTGAAGGGGGTGCCCGCGGCCGTCAGCGCGACCGTGGCCGGAGTCCCGCCCGCACCGCCCGCGCCGTTCGCCGGCTTCTTCGCCTTCTTCGCCACTGCGCAACGCTCCTGATGACGTCAGTTGGGGTTGGTCGGCGCCCGCGTCAGCTCCACCGCGGGCAGCGACGGGAGGTGTCGGATCACGGCCGTCTCCGAGCGCAGCAGGGTCAGCTCCTGGCGCAGCCGGGAGGCCACGTCCGCCGCCTCCAGCAGCTCCTGCTTGGTCGGGGTGTCGAGCATCGCCGCGGCGGCGACCAGGTACGAGACGACGGACGGGTCGTCCGGGAGGTCCGGGGGAGCGGACAGGGTCGCCTCGCGCGCCCCCGCGAGCCGCTTCTGATACGTGCGGAAGGCCCGCAGCACGCCTTCGGCCAGCGTGCCGGCGCCCTCGCCGATGACGTCGGGGACCTCCTCGACCTCGGCGGTCAGGAACGGCCCCGAAGCGTCGACGGAGTGGATGCGGACCCGGACGGTGCCGGTGGCGAGGACCTCGAAGCCGCCGTCGGCGCGCTCCCGGATCGTCGCCGCGTCCGCGATGCAGCCCATCGGGTGGAACGCGGCGAGCGGGTCCGCGCCGAAGCCGGCCGCGGGCCCGCGTTCGGGCAGTGCCGTCGGGTCGGGCATGCCCGGTGAGGTCGGCGCCACCTCGTGGCCGTCGCGGATGGCGACCACGGCGAAGCGGCGCGGCTCGGACTCGTCGGTCTTCAACAGCTCGCGCATCATGGCGCGGTAGCGCTCCTCGAAGACGTTCAGCGGCAGTACCAGCCCGGGGAACAGCACCGAGTTCAGGGGAAAGAGCGGCAGACGTGCGGTGGTCACGACGGACAAGCCTAATGGTCCGCGGCGCTGCCCCGGGCGGCCCTGGTCCGCAACGGCGTCGTGGACGCCAACCGGTGCCGTACGCCCTGGCGCGCGTCGAGGAAGCGACCGAGGGGGTCGTCGGAGAAGTACGACCACGGAAACGTCGTCGCGTACGGGCCGATCTGCCGGAACTGCTCCAGCGCCGCTTCCCAGCGCCCCCGGCGCACCAGCACCGCCGCGGTCAGGTTCCGCACCTCCGCGGGCCACGGCTCGGCGGGCGGATAGTCCGCCAGCAGCACGACCGCCCGGTCCGCGGCCTCGTCGATGCGGTCCTGGTGCACGGAGCTGCCCTCGCCGTTCAACAGCCGGGCGAAGGCCGCGTGCACCGGCAGCGCTTGGATCAGGGAGTGCGGCAGCGCGTCGGCCGCGGCCTTCTCGGCGAAGTCGAAGCACTCCCCGTGGGAGCCGTACCACTGGGCGGAGAGGTAGCGCAGGGCGGCGACGTGGCAGCCGTAGTGGTGCGCGCTGCGGCGCACGGCCCGCTCCCACAGCGCCTCGAAGGCGGTGTGCGTGGCGTGCGTGCCGCGCGCGTGGTCCAGCGCGATCCGCCAGGGCACGGGGTCCTGCGGGGCGCAGTCCGCGGCGGCGTCGATCAACGGGCCCATCTCCCGCAGCCGCTCGGCGCGCGCGGGGGAGGCCCACGCCCGGCGGACCTCCAACTCGGCCTTCACGACCAGGGCGTCCGGGTCGCACGGGGCGTGCGCCAGCCAGCCCGACAGCCAGTCGTCGCGGGCGTACGCGAAGGACGACAGCCGGGCCACGTAGCGGTCGCGGCTCTCCCAGTCCGCGCCTTCGCGCACTTCGGAGAGCAATCGTGCGGCCGGTGCCCAGTCACCGAGCGCGGCGGCCACCAACGACGGGGCCATGCGCCCGTCGGGCGCGTCGAGCAGTACCGCGTCGTCCGGCGGCAGTCCGTCCGCGAGCCGGGGCGTGTGGCGGATCATGCGTGCGGTGCGCAGCAGGGCGCGGAGCAATGACATGGTGCGGACCATTGAAAACCGCAGGTGGGGGCGGCGCCAGCGAAACGGTGTGAAGCTTTGGTGGTGGCCGAAAGGTTGTTCTGACCAAGGCCAAGAGAGCGTAAAGAAAGGTGCTGATCCGGGGGCACCCATGAAGAAAGTGAGGGCCTGATCATGCTTCCGTGCGCCCCCGGCGTACGGAAGCACGATCAGTTCGGGGCACTAATTGCGGCTCAGCAAGCGCGTCGCACCAGCAGCCACAGTCGTCGCAAGAATCCACCCCAGTATCACCAGCCCCGCCGCGGCCCACTGCCAGACGCCCTCCAGGCGCCAATAGCCGTCCTGGCCGAGGTTGATCACCGGGATCAGCAGGTCCAGGGCGTACAACGGGGCGCTCCACTCGGGGTGTTCCCCCTGTTTCATCGGCGCGGGCCGGTTGCCCGCGAAGACCAGCGCGCCCGCCGCCCACAGCACGGCCATCCACAGCGCCGCCCGCCCCGGCCGGTAGCCGTACGCCACCGTCAGGTCCTGGATGTGCCCCCACGCCTTTCCCGCCAGCGGCAGCGTCTCGCGCCGGCGCCGCTGCTTGGCCAGCAGCACCTCGCGCGCGTCCGCGTCCTCGCCGCTGTTGCGCAGCACCGTCGCCAGCCGCTCGTACGGCTCCGGGGAGTACTCCGGCGTCGCCGACTCGACCCACGCCAGCCGGCGGTTCAGCGGGAAGGAGTCGATCGGGACGAGGTTCTCGTAGACGAAGCCGCCCATCGCCAGGCCGCCCGGGCCGGGCCAACTCGTCGCCACGTCCACCAGCGTGACCACCTTCGCGCCGTTCAGCACCACCCGGCCCTCCTCGGGCCGCTCCGCGTTGAAGCGCAGCTCCGGGCTGACTATCCGGCGCAGCGACAGCTCCTCGCCCGCGTTCATCAAGAACCGCGCCCGGTGCAGGTCGATCGCGTCGCCGAACCGGCCGTCGTCCAGCCGCACCCCGCCGTGGCACTCGAAGGGCTGGAGCCGGGTGCCGCGCCGCCCGCCGGAGGTGTGGATCACGCCGTACGAGGGGGTGCTCCCCGGGTCACCCGTCGCCGCGCTCACCCACGCGCCGGTGAGGTACAGCGTCCGCTCCACCGAGAGCTGGGGCGCGTTGAGCGCGCGCCGGTCGGCCGCCGCGCGCAGCTTGCTGCCGCGCAGGCTCAGCGACACCCCGACCTTCGCGCCGCGCAGGCTGAACTCGCCGTACGTCTGGATCAGCTCGGCCTGGAGGTCCTGGGCCACCGAGAGCCCGTCCGCGGTGATCGCCCGCCCGCGACGGTCCGGTCGCACGTGGATCTGGTTGATCAGCAGGTCCGTGCCGATCTGCGCGTCCGTGAGCCGGATGCCGTGCTCGACCCGGCAGCGCGGCAGGTGCAGATCGCCCTCGGTGCGCAGTCGGGCCGCCTCCAGCCGCGGGAAGACGCAGCCCACCAGGCGCAGCGTCGTCACGTGCGCCTCCGGCATCAGGATCTCGCTGTCGAAGCGGCAGGCGTGCAGCTCGACGTACGGCCCGACGGTGCCGCCGGCCAGCTTCAGCGTGCCCGTGACCTGCACCCCGCGGAGCTTGAGCGCGGCCACCCGGCCGGGGTGCGGCGAGGGCCCGTCCAACAGCAGCAGGGCCACGACCAAAGCCCGGACCTGGCGCTCCGGCCCCCACGGATGGGGCGAGAAGGGATCGTTGCGCAGCGGATCGGGATCGCTCAGGTCGAAGGTGCTGCCGTTCCTGAAGGCGTTCCACATGCGCTGCTCGGTCGGGCTGAGCCCGTCCGGAGGACCGTCGTCCGACGGCTCGGCCACTGGCGCTTCCCCCGTTCCTCGACGGCGTCGCGCGACTCCCGTACCCGGGCGCGTACAGCCGTTATTCCCGCTGAGTGACGGGGTGAACGCTAGTGGTCATGGCAGGTTCGTGCGCACCGCTTCACCCCTCGGGGGTCCGTATCAGCCAGTGATACGGACGACGGCCGCCGTTCCGGGTCTGCGAGAATTGTCGGTGTGATCTCCCGAATCGATCTGCGCGGCGACGCCCTCCCCGAGGGGGCCGCCCTGCGCGACCTGCTGCCCCGTGCCGAGTTCGACGTGGAAGCCGCCCTGGAGAAGGTGCGGCCCATCTGCGAGGACGTGCACCATCGCGGCACGGCGGCGCTGATCGACTACGCGCAGCGGTTCGACGGGGTCGCCCTGGAGCGGATCAGGGTGCCCGTGAGCGCCCTGACCGAGGCCCTGGAGGGGTTGGATCCGGCCGTCCGCGCCGCCCTGGAGGAGTCGATCCGGCGCGCCCGGATCGTCCACCGCGCGCAGCGCCGCTCCACGCACACCACCCAGGTCGTCCCCGGCGGCACCGTCACCGAGAAGTGGGTCCCCGTCGAGCGCGTCGGGCTGTACGCCCCCGGCGGCCGGTCCGTGTACCCCTCCTCCGTGATCATGAACGCGGTGCCGGCGCAGGAAGCCGGCGTCCCGTCGATCGCGCTGGCCTCCCCGCCGCAGAAGGAGCACGGCGGACTGCCGCACCCCACGATCCTCGCCGCCTGCGCGCTGCTCGGCGTCGACGAGGTGTACGCGGCCGGCGGCGCCCAGGCCGTCGCCATGTTCGCGTACGGCACCGAGGAGTGCGCCCCGGCGAACATGGTCACCGGCCCCGGCAACATCTGGGTGGCCGCCGCCAAGCGCTACTTCACCGGCCGCATCGGCATCGACACCGAAGCCGGCCCGACCGAGATCGCCGTCCTCGCCGACGACACCGCCGACCCGGTGCACGTCGCCGCCGACCTGATCAGCCAGGCCGAGCACGACCCGATGGCCGCCGCCGTCCTCGTCACCGACTCCACCGACCTCGCCGACGCGGTCGTCAAGGAACTGGAGCCGCAGGTGGCCGCCGCCCGGCACGTCGAGGACCGGATCGTGCCCGCGCTCACCGGCAAGCAGTCCGCGATCGTCCTCGTCGACGGCGTCGAGGAGGGCCTGCGGGTCGTCGACGCGTACGGCGCGGAGCACCTGGAAGTGCAGACCGCCGACGCCGCGGCCGTCGCCGCCCGGGTGCGCAACGCGGGCGCGATCTTCGTCGGCCCCTGGTCCCCGGTCTCCCTCGGCGACTACGCCGCCGGGTCGAACCACGTCCTGCCCACCGGCGGCTGCGCCTGCCACTCCTCCGGCCTGTCCGTGCAGTCCTTCCTGCGCGGCATCCACATCGTCGACTACAGCCGCGACGCCCTCGCCGAGGTCACCCACCACGTGGTCACCCTCGCCGAGGCGGAGGACCTGCCCGCCCACGGCGCCGCCCTGAAGGCCCGGTTCGCCTGGAAGGTGCCCAGCGAGTGAACGACACGCACGACCAGCGCACGACGCCCGACCGGCGCACGCCCGTCGTCGGCCGGGTGCGGATCGACGACCTGCCGGTCCGGGACGAGCTGCGCGGCAAGTCGCCCTACGGTGCGCCCCAGCTCGCCGTCCCCGTCCAGCTCAACACCAACGAGAACCCCTACCCGCTGCCCGAGCCGCTCGTCGAGCGGATCGCGGAGCGGGTGCGCGAAGCGGCCCGCGGGCTGAACCGCTACCCCGACCGGGACGCGATCGAGCTGCGCACCGCCCTCGCCGCGTACCTCACCCGCACCGCGGGCCACCCCGTCACCGTCGCCCAGGTGTGGGCGGCCAACGGCTCCAACGAGGTCATCCAGCAGCTCCTGCAGACCTTCGGCGGCCCCGGCCGCACCGCCATCGGCTTCGAGCCGTCGTACTCGATGCACGCACTGATCGCCCGCGGCACCGGCACCGGCTGGCTCTCCGGCCCCCGCAACGACGACTTCACCATCGACGCCGAAGCCGCCGTGGCGGCCATCGCCGAGCACCGGCCCGAGGTGGTCTTCGTCACCTCGCCCAACAACCCCACGGGCACCGCGGTCGACGCGGACACCGTCGTCGCCGTGTACGACGCGGCCCAGGCCGCCCGGCCCTCGCTGGTCGTCGTCGACGAGGCGTACGTGGAGTTCAGCCACCGCCCCAGCCTGCTGCCGTTGATCGAGGGCCGCCCGAACCTGGTCGTCTCCCGGACGATGTCCAAGGCGTTCGGCGCCGCCGGGCTGCGGCTCGGCTACCTCGCCGCGGACCCGGCCGTCGTCGACGCCGTCCAGCTCGTCCGGCTGCCGTACCACCTCTCCGCCGTCACCCAGGCCACCGCGCTCGCCGCGCTGGAGCACACCGATACCCTGCTCGGGTACGTCGAGCAGCTCAAGACCGAGCGGGACCGCCTGGTCGTCGAGTTGCGCGCGATGGGCTACGAGGTGACCGAGTCCGACGCGAACTTCGTCCAGTTCGGACGGTTCGACGGCCCGGACGGGGCGCACCGCGCCTGGCAGTCGATCCTCGACCGGGGCGTCCTCGTCCGCGACAACGGCGTCCCCGGCTGGCTGCGGGTGACCGCGGGCACCCCCGCCGAGAACGACGCGTTCCTGGACGCCGCCGCAGAGTTGAAGAAGGAGCAGAGCACATGAGCCGCGTTGGGCGGGTCGAACGCACGACCAAGGAGACCGCCGTCGTCGTCGAGATCGACCTCGACGGCACGGGCAGGACGGATGTGTCGACCGGGGTCGGCTTCTACGACCACATGCTCGACCAACTCGGCCGGCACGGACTGTTCGACCTCACCGTCAAGACCGACGGCGACCTGCACATCGACACCCACCACACCATCGAGGACACCGCCCTCGCCCTCGGCGCCGCCTTCAAGCAGGCCCTCGGCGACAAGGTCGGCATCTACCGCTTCGGCAACTGCACCGTGCCGCTGGACGAGTCGCTGGCCCAGGTCACCGTCGACCTCTCCGGCCGCCCCTACCTGGTGCACACCGAGCCGGAGAACATGGCGCCGATGATCGGCACCTACGACACCACGATGACCCGGCACATCCTGGAGTCCTTCGTGGCGCAGGCGCAGATCGCGCTGCACGTCCACGTCCCGTACGGGCGCAACGCCCACCACATCGTCGAGTGCCAGTTCAAGGCGCTGGCCCGGGCCCTGCGCTACGCCAGCGAGCGCGACCCGCGCGCCGCCGGCATCCTCCCCTCCACCAAGGGAGCGCTGTGAACGGCCTGTCGACGATCCTGATCGCGGTCGGGATCTTCCTGCTCAGCGGCGTGTACGCCTTCGTCAAGCAGGAGCAGCCCAAGGGCGTCGTCGTGCTGCTGTCGATCGGCGCGGCCATGGCGCTCGTCGCC
This sequence comes from Streptomyces sp. NPDC017979, assembly GCF_044328175.1. NCBI lineage: Bacteria > Bacillati > Actinomycetota > Actinomycetes > Kitasatosporales > Streptomycetaceae > Streptomyces > Streptomyces sp. NPDC017979. The sequence continues at coordinate 18,193 of NZ_JBIRGU010000010.1, forward strand.
GGCGTCATGCGGCTGGACGTGTGGTCATGAGCGCCCGGCGCAAGTCCGTCGTCGTCTTCGACTACGGCTTCGGCAACGTCCGCTCCGCCGAGCGGGCCCTCGCCCGGGTCGGCGCCGACGTCGAGATCACCCGCGACTTCGACCGGGCCATGAACGCCGACGGGCTGCTGGTGCCCGGCGTCGGCGCCTTCGCCGCCTGCATGGGCGGGCTGCGCGAGGCCCGCGGCGACTGGCTCGTCGGCCGCCGGCTCTCCGGCGGGCGGCCCGTGCTGGGCATCTGCGTCGGCATGCAGATCCTCTTCTCCCGCGGCATCGAGCACGGCGTGGAGAGCGAAGGGCTCGACGAGTGGCCCGGTACGGTCGGCCCGCTGAAGGCCCCCGTCGTCCCCCACATGGGGTGGAACACCGTCGACGCCCCCGCCGACAGCGCCCTGTTCGCCGGCGTCCCCGACGACGCCCGGTTCTACTTCGTGCACTCCTACGCCGTGCACGACTGGGAGCTGGAGATCACCAACGCCGCGATGCGCGCGCCCCAGGTCACCTGGGCCACCCACGGCGAACGCTTCGTGGCCGCCGTGGAGAACGGCGCGCTGTGGGCGACCCAGTTCCACCCCGAGAAGTCCGGCGACGCCGGTGCCCAGCTCCTGACCAACTGGATCGGAACCCTGTGACCACGCTCGAACTCCTCCCCGCCGTCGACGTCCGCGACGGCCAGGCCGTACGTCTCGTGCACGGCGAGTCCGGTACGGAGACCTCCTACGGCTCCCCGCTGGAGGCCGCCCTCGCCTGGCAGCGCGCCGGCGCCGAGTGGCTGCACCTGGTCGACCTGGACGCCGCGTTCGGCACGGGGGACAACCGGTCGCTGATCGCCGAGGTCACCGCGGCGATGGACATCAAGGTCGAGCTCTCCGGCGGCATCCGCGACGACGCCTCGCTCGCCGCGGCGCTCGCCACCGGCTGCACCCGGGTGAACCTCGGCACCGCCGCGCTGGAGACCCCCGAGTGGGTCGCCAAGATCATCGCCGAGCACGGCGACAAGATCGCCGTCGGGCTCGACGTGCGCGGCACCACCCTGCGCGGCCGCGGCTGGACCCGGGACGGCGGCGACCTCTACGAGACGCTGGCCCGCCTCGACGCCGAGGGCTGCGCCCGCTACGTCGTCACCGACATCAACAAGGACGGCACCCTCCAGGGCCCCAACCTGGAGCTGCTGAAGAACGTCTGCGCCGCCACCGACAAGCCCGTCGTCGCCTCCGGCGGCGTCTCCTCCCTGGACGACCTGCGGGCCATCGCCGGCCTCGTCCCGCAGGGCGTCGAGGGCGCGATCGTCGGCAAGGCGCTGTACGCGAAGGCGTTCACCCTGGAAGAGGCCCTGGCGACGGTGGCGTCCGCATGAGCCTCGCCGTCAGGGTCATCCCCTGCCTGGACGTGGACGCCGGCCGGGTCGTCAAGGGCGTGAACTTCCAGAACCTGCGGGACGCCGGCGACCCGGTGGAGATGGCGAAGCTGTACGACGCGGAGGGCGCGGACGAACTCACGTTCCTCGACATCACCGCGTCGTCCGGCAACCGGGAGACCACCTACGACGTGGTGCGCCGCACCGCCGAGCAGGTCTTCATCCCGCTCACCGTCGGCGGCGGGGTGCGCTCCGTGGCGGACGTTGACCGGCTGCTGCGGGCCGGCGCGGACAAGGTGGGCGTCAACACCGCGGCGATCGCCCGCCCCGAGCTGATCCAGGAGATCGCGGAGCGCTTCGGCAGCCAGGTGCTGGTGCTGTCGGTGGACGCCCGCCGCACCGCGTCCGGCGCCTTCGAGGTCACCACTCACGGCGGCCGTCGCAGCGCCGGGATCGACGCGGTGGAGTGGGCGCACCGCGCGGCGGAGTTGGGGGCCGGGGAGATCCTGCTGAACTCCATGGACGCGGACGGCACGAAGGACGGCTACGACACCGAGATGATCGCGGCGGTCCGCCGCCATGTGACCGTCCCCGTGATCGCGAGCGGCGGCGCGGGCCGCGTCTCGGACTTCGCCCCGGCGGTGGAGGCGGGAGCGGACGCGGTGCTGGCGGCGTCGGTCTTCCACTTCGGCGACTTGCGGATCGCGCAGGTGAAGTCGGCGCTGCGGGATGCGGGGCATCCGGTCCGCTGAGGTTGCCGCTGCGCTGTGCTCGGCGCCAACGACTGCGACCACCTCGCGAGCGCGCCCCGGTGACACCCCCGCCGTTTCCCTGCGGGGCCGTTGGTCTCCGCAGACCGTGGTGGGTTTCTCGCGCAGTTCCCCGCGCCCCTGAGTGGCTGAGCCCGTCGTTTTCCTGCGAGTGGCCCACCCTACGCCCGCAGGGCGTGGGGGGACCCCAGTGCCCCTGAGTTGCTCGACCCGAGGGTCTTTAGGGGCGCGGGGAACTGCGCGACAAGCCACGATGTGCCCGCGGGGATCGAACTGTCCGCTGGGCTACGGCGGGGTGTCGAGGGGCGCGGGGAACTGCGCGACAAGCCCACCACCGGGCCGCGGAGACCAACGGCGGGCAGGTCAGGGGCGCGAGGAACTCGCCACCGCGGGGAACGCGCCACCAGGGCGCGCGGGGCGCGAAGTTACATGGGGAGGCCCAAGTGGGAGCCGCGGACCTTGTCCACGACGTCCTGCTCGCCCTCCACGTCCACCTGCGCAACCTCCTGCCGCCCGAACGCGAACATCGTCAGCTCGCCCGGCGAACCCGTCACCGTCACCACCGGCGCACCCCGGTGCGCCACCACCGTCTGACCGTCGGGACGGCGCAGCACCAGGCCGGCGGGGGACTTGCGGCCCAGCAGCCGTGCCGCCTTCTCCAGCCGGGACCACAGCGCGTCCTCGAACACCCGGTCCAGCGGGCGCGGGGTCCAGTCGGGCTGGGCCCGGCGGACGTCCTCGGCGTGGACGTAGAACTCGACGGTGTTCGCCGCCTCGTCCACCTGCTTGATGCCGTACGGCGACAGCCGCGGCGGCCCGGTGCGGATGAGCTGGAGCAGTTCTTCGTAGGGCTTCGCCGCGAACTCCTCCTGCACGCGCTCCAGCCGCCCCTTGAGCGCACCGATCAGGATGCCGCCGGCCGCGTCCGGGCGGCGCTCGCGCACCACCACGTGGGCCGCCAGGTCCCTGGTCCGCCAGCCACCGCACAGGGTCGGTGCATCGGGGCCGACGCCTTCGAGGAGGTCGGCGAGGATGAGCCGTTCGCGCTTCGCATGGGTCGACATGTCCGCCAGCGTACGGCGGGCCGACCGCCTCCGCCCAGCGACCCGGCACCCGTCCACCGCCCGGTCCACCGCCGGGTCCGTCCAGTGGACGGACCACCCGCCCGTCGCACCCGACGCGGCACAATGGCCGCATGACCAGCCGCGTCCCCGAAAGCTCCCTCGACCCCGCGGTCGCCGCCCGCCTCAAGCGCAGCGCCGACGGGCTCGTGCCCGCCATCGCCCAGCAGTACGACACCGGAGAGGTGCTCATGCTCGGCTGGATGGACGACGAGGCCCTGCACCGCACCCTCACCACCGGACGCGCCACGTACTGGTCCCGCAGCCGGCAGGAGTACTGGGTGAAGGGGGACACCTCCGGACACGTCCAGCACGTGAAGTCCGTCGCCCTCGACTGCGACGCGGACACCGTGCTCGTCAAGGTCGACCAGGTCGGCGCCGCCTGCCACACCGGCGACCGCACCTGCTTCGACGCGGACGTGCTGGACGCGCTGGACGTACAAGGCGCACTGCCCGGCGAAACGCCCGGAAAGTAGGGTCCGGCCCCATGACCATGGACCTCGACACCTTCCGCAAGCTCGCCGCCGACCGCCGCGTCATCCCCGTCAGCCGTCGGCTGCTCGCCGACGGGGACACCCCCGTCGCGCTCTACCGCAAGCTCGCCGCCGAACGCCCCGGCACCTTCCTGCTGGAGTCCGCCGAGAACGGCAGGTCGTGGTCGCGGTACTCCTTCGTCGGGGTGCGCAGCGCCAGCACGCTCACCGAGCGGGACGGCCAGGCCCACTGGCTGGGCGCCCCGCCCGTCGGCGTCCCCGCACACGGCGATCCGCTCGCCGCGCTGCGCGCCACCGTCGAGACCCTGCACACTCCGGGGGACCCGGACGCCGGCATGCCGCCCTTCACCGGCGGCATGGTCGGCTACCTCGGCTACGACGTGGTGCGCCGGTTGGAGAAGATCGGCCCCGGCGAGCGCGACGACCTGAAGCTGCCCGAGCTGACGATGCTGCTCACCTCGGACCTCGCCGTACTGGACCACTGGGACGGCACCGTCCAGTTGATCGCCAACGCGATCAACCACAACGACCTGGACACCGGCGTCGACGAGGCGTACGCGGACGCCGTCGCCCGGCTCGACGCCATGGAGCGCGACCTGGCGCGCCCGCTGGCCTCCGCGCCGGTCGCGCTGCCGCCGTCCGAGCTGCCGCCCTTCACCGCGCTGTGGGGCGGGCCCGAGTACCAGGACGCCGTGGAGGACGTGAAGGAGCGGATCCGCGCCGGCGAAGCGTTCCAGGTCGTGCCGTCCCAGCGGTTCGAGACGCCGTGCGCGGCGAGCGCCCTGGACGTCTACCGGGTGCTGCGGGCGACCAACCCCAGCCCCTACATGTACCTGTTCCGCTTCCCCGACAGCGACGGCGGCACCTTCGACGTGGTGGGCTCCAGCCCCGAAGCGCTGGTCAAGGTGGAGGACGGGCGCGCCCTGCTGCACCCCATCGCCGGCACCCGGCCGCGCGGCGCCACCCCGCAGGAGGACCACGACCTCGCCGAGGAACTGCTGGCCGACCCCAAGGAGCGCGCCGAGCACCTGATGCTCGTCGACCTCGGCCGCAACGACCTGGGCCGGGTCTGCGAGCCCGGCACCGTCGAGGTCGTCGACTTCATGTCGATCGAGCGCTACTCGCACGTGATGCACATCGTCTCCACGGTCACCGGCGAGGTCGCCGCCGGCCGCACTGCCTTCGACGTGCTCACCGCCTGCTTCCCCGCCGGCACCCTCTCGGGGGCGCCCAAGCCCCGCGCGATGCAGATCATCGACGAGTTGGAGCCCTCCCGGCGCGGGCTGTACGGCGGCTGCGTCGGCTATTTGGACTTCGCCGGGGACTCGGACACCGCGATCGCCATCCGCACCGCCCTGCTGCGCGACGGCACGGCGTACGTCCAGGCCGGTGCGGGCGTGGTGGCGGACTCCGACCCCGTCGCCGAGGACACCGAGTGCCGCAACAAGGCCGCCGCGGTGCTGCGGGCCGTGCACACCGCCAACCGGCTGGCCGCCGCGGCGACGACCAGCGCGAACGGCGACGGCCGGAGGGCGGCTGCGGAGCCCGCGGGCGGGTAAGGGATAGTGGGGTGCGTGAGCGCTGTTCCCGTACCCCAGCCCCGCGCCGGGGCTCACTCCTCCCAAGCCGCAGTCGCCGCGAAGAACGCGGACACCGGCCGGCGGACCCTCGGCGCAGCCCTCTTCCTCGGTGCCGTCGGCGCCACCGTCGTCCTGCTCGCCGCCGGCCAGACCTGGGCGGAGGGCGGTGCGGCGGTCCCCGGCGGGACCCTCCCGGTGGACGTCGACGGCGGTGAGGTCACCGGCGTCCCCACCGCACTCGCCATCGTCGGCCTCGCCGCCCTGGTGGCCGTCTTCGCGGTGCGCCGCAAGGGCCGGCTGGTGGTCTCCGGGCTGCTGACCCTCAGCGGCGCCGGCGCGACCGCCGCCGCCCTCTTCGGCGCCGGCGACTCCGACGCGCTCGAAGCGCAGGCGGCCAAGTACACCAGCGACACCGCCGCCGCCGTGTCCGGGGTGACGCACACGCCCTGGCCGTACGTGACGGCCGCGGCCAGCCTGCTGATCCTGCTCGCCGGGCTGCTGGCCCTGCGGTACGGCAAGCTCTGGCCCGCGATGTCCGGCCGCTACGAGCGCGACGGCACCCCCCGGCCCCGCAAGGCGCCCGCGGTCGACCCGGACCGCCCCGAGGACGTGTGGAAGGCCCTCGACCGCGGCGAGGACCCCACCGACCCCGCCCGGGACGCCTGACCGCCACCAGAACTGTCAGACGCGTCACCCTGCCTCCCGACCACGGATGGAGTACGGGACAATGGAGGACGGAAGGGTCTGACGACCCCACCCCCGGAGCGCGACGGACCGACGCCGCGTTCGCAGTACCCCGCGCGTCAGCGCGCACTCAGCAACGAGGAGCAATTCATGGCGGGCAGCGCCCACGGACACGGACACACCCCGGCCGCCTGGACCGGCGTCACCATCTCCTTCATCGGCTTCTGCGTCGCCGGTGTCTTCATGGTCGCGGCGAACCCCCTCGGGTTCTGGGGCGGCATCGCGATCACGCTCGTCGGCGGCGTCGTCGGCTACGGCATGAAGGCCGCCGGCCTGGGCGCCCAGAAGGAGTCCGCGGAGCGCAAGCAGGCCCGTGAGCAGGCCGGCCGCGTGGTCGCCGAGCGCGTGGCCGCCCAGTCCACCGTCTGACCACCCCCTCCAGGCCCGCGGGCGCCCCCGCGGCCGTACGACGCGAGGCGCAGACCGGCACCGCCGGGCTGCGCCTTTTCGCACGAGCGGGGAGAATCGCACGGTGATCCCACCGACCGCGCCCCCGGCGCCTTCCACCCCGCCCGAGACCGGTGCCGCAGCCCGGCCCGCGCCCCTCGCGCGGCGGCTGGTCGCCCCGCTGGCCACCCTCGCCGCCGCCGGCGCCGCCTTCGCGTACGTCGGCGCCGTCGACCCGAACGAATCCGGTCACTATCCGACCTGCCCGCTGCTCGCCGTCACCGGCATCTACTGCCCCGGCTGCGGCGGGCTGCGCAGCGCCCACGCCTTCGTCCACGGCGACCTGGCGACCGCCTTCGGGGCCAACGCGGTCGCCGTCGTCGGCTACGGCATCTTCGCCGTGCTGTGGACGCTCTGGCTGGTCCAGGTGGTCCGGGGCACCCCCGGCGCCACCTGGAAGATCACCGTCCGGCCCCTCGTGTGGTGGCTGGCGGGCGCGGCGGTGCTCGTCTTCAGCGTCGTACGGAACCTGCCCTTCGGCTCCGCGCTGGCCCCGTGAGCGCCGCACCCGGCCGGAAACGGCCCGTGACGCGGTCCCAGTCAGTGGGACGGCGGACCACCGGATGCGAAGTCCGGGCCGTCCTGCGGATACCATCGAGATGGTTGATCCCTGACCATCATCACCGTCCCGGAAGGGGGCCGCTCGCGTGAGTGTGCTCGACGAGATCATCGAAGGCGTCCGCGCCGACCTCGCAGAGCGGCAGGCGCGGGTCAGCCTCGACGAACTCAAGGAGCGCGCGGCCAAGGCGCCCGCCGCCAAGGACGGCGCCGCAGCGCTGCGCGGCGAGGGCGTCACGGTCATCTGCGAGGTCAAGCGCTCCAGCCCGTCGAAGGGCGCGCTGGCCGCGATCGCCGACCCCGCCGGACTCGCCGCCGACTACGAAGCGGGCGGCGCGGCCGCGATCTCCGTCCTCACCGAGGAGCGCCGCTTCGGCGGCTCGCTGGCGGACCTGGAGGCGGTGCGCGCCCGGGTCGACGTCCCGGTGCTCCGCAAGGACTTCATCGTCACCTCGTACCAGCTGTGGGAGGCCCGGGCCTACGGCGCCGACCTCGCCCTGCTGATCGTGGCCGCGCTGGAGCAGGAGGCCCTGGTCTCCCTGATCGAGCGCGCCGAGTCCATCGGCCTGACCCCGCTCGTCGAGGTCCACGACGAGGACGAGGTGGACCGTGCCGTCGACGCCGGCGCCCGGGTCATCGGCGTGAACGCCCGCGACCTGAAGACGCTCAAGGTCGACCGCACCACCTTCGAGCGGGTCGCCCCGGAGATCCCGGCGAGCATCGTCAAGGTCGCCGAGTCCGGCGTGCGCGGGCCGCACGACCTGATCGCGTACGCCAACGCCGGCGCGGACGCCGTCCTCGTCGGCGAGTCCCTGGTGACCGGCCGCGACCCGAAGACGGCCGTCGCCGACCTCGTCGCCGCCGGCGCCCACCCGGCGCTGCGCCACGGCCGCAACTAGGACGCGAACTCCCATGCCCGTCGTCAGCCCTCCCGCGCCGGCCTCCGGTGACGCGTACGCCCGCCTCGCGCGCGGCTGCCGTCCCCGGGGCTGCCGCGCGCCGGCGCGGCGGGTGCACGGGCGCAGGGTGCGCTATGTGATCGGCTCCGAGCCGGGCCAGGTCAACGGGATGCGATGGCCTGCGGCCGCCGCCCGCGCGGTCCGCTGAGACGACCGGATCGGCCCCCTGTGCTTGCGGGCACGGTGGCCCCTGTCGCCCCGGGTCGCTGCCCGGCCGTTCGTCGTGACCGCACGCCCGCGGTGTCGTCGACGGTCGCACCGGTGCGCGCGGGCGACGGCCCCGTACCGGCCCATCGATCCATCCACCCTTGAGCGGGGGCACAACGCCCCCAAGGAGTACGTCGGATGTCCTCTGACTTCTTCATTCCGGACCCAGCAGGTCAGGTCCCGAGCGCCGCGGGCTACTTCGGCGCCTTCGGCGGCAAGTTCATCCCCGAGGCCCTGGTCGCCGCGGTCGACGAGGTCGCCGTCGAGTACGACAAGGCGAAGGCCGACCCCGCGTTCGCGGCCGAACTCGGCGACCTCCTCGTCCACTACACCGGCCGCCCCAGCCCGCTGACGGAGGTGACCCGGTTCGCCGAGCACGCCGGCGGGGCTCGGATCTTCCTCAAGCGGGAGGACCTGAACCACACCGGGTCCCACAAGATCAACAACGTGCTGGGGCAGGCACTGCTGACCAAGCGCATGGGCAAGACGCGGGTGATCGCGGAGACGGGCGCCGGCCAGCACGGCGTCGCCACCGCCACCGCGTGCGCCCTCTTCGGCCTGGACTGCACCATCTACATGGGCGAGGTCGACACCCAGCGCCAGGCGCTGAACGTCGCCCGGATGCGGATCCTCGGCGCCGAGGTGATCCCGGTCTCCTCCGGCAGCAGGACCCTCAAGGACGCCATCAACGAGGCGTTCCGCGACTGGGTCGCCAACGTCGACCGCACCCACTACCTCTTCGGCACGGTCGCCGGCCCGCACCCCTTCCCGGCGATGGTCCGCGACTTCCACCGCGTCATCGGCGTCGAGGCGCGCCGCCAGGTCCTGGAGCGCGCGGGGCGCCTCCCGGACGCGGCCGTGGCCTGCGTCGGCGGCGGCTCGAACGCCATCGGGCTCTTCCACCCCTTCGTGCCGGACGCCTCCGTCCGGTTGATCGGTTGCGAGGCCGCGGGCCACGGCGTGGACAGCGGCGAGCACGCGGCGACGCTGACCGTGGGCGAGCCGGGCATCCTGCACGGTTCGCGCTCGTACGTCCTCCAGGACGACGAGGGCCAGATCACCGAGCCGTACTCGATCTCCGCCGGGCTCGACTACCCGGGCATCGGCCCCGAGCACTCGTACCTCAAGGACATCGGACGGGCCGAATACCGCCCCGTCACCGACGACCAGGCGATGCAGGCGCTGCGGCTGCTGTCGCGCACCGAGGGCATCATCCCGGCGATCGAGTCCGCGCACGCGCTCGCCGGCGCCCTGGAGGTCGGCCGGGAGCTGGGCCCGGAGGGGCTGCTCGTGGTCAACCTGTCCGGCCGCGGCGACAAGGACATGGACACCGCCGCCCGCTACTTCGGGCTGTACGACGGGGAGGACGCGAAGTGAGCGGTAACGCGACGCTGCTCAGCGAGACGCTGGCCGCGGCGAAGGCCGAGGGCCGCGCCGCCCTGATCGCCTACCTCCCGGCCGGGTTCCCGACCGTGGACGGCGGCATCGAGGCGATCAAGGCCGTCTTCGACGGCGGCGCCGACGTCGTGGAGGTGGGGCTGCCGCACAGCGACCCGGTCCTGGACGGGCCCGTCATCCAGACCGCCGACGACATCGCCCTGCGCGGCGGGGTGCGGATCGCGGACGTGATGCGCACGGTCCGCGAGGCGCACGCCGCCACCGGCAAGCCCGTGCTGGTGATGACGTACTGGAACCCCATCGACCGCTACGGCGTGGCCCGGTTCACCGCCGAGCTGGCCGAGGCGGGCGGCGCCGGCTGCATCCTGCCGGACCTGCCGGTCGAGGAGTCCGACCTCTGGCGCGAGCACGCCGCCAAGCACGGCCTGTCGACCGTCTTCGTCGTCGCGCCCAGCAGCCAGGACGCCCGCATCGCCCGGATCGCCGAGGCCGGGTCCGGCTTCGTCTACGCGGCGTCGCTGATGGGCGTCACCGGCACCCGCGAGTCCGTGGGCGCCCAGGCGGAGGACCTGGTGCGGCGCACCCGGGCCACCACCGACCTGCCGGTCTGCGTCGGCCTCGGGGTCTCCGACGCCGTCCAGGCCCGCCAGGTCGCGGCCTTCGCGGACGGCGTGATCGTCGGATCGGCGTTCGTCCAGCGGATCCTCGACGCGCCGGACGCGGCGGCCGGTACCGCGGCGGTGCGGGAGCTGGCCGCCGAGCTCGCCGCGGGCGTGCGCGCGGGCTGAAACGGACGCTTCTCGTACGGATCGCTCGTACGGGTGGATCTGGGACCGGGGAGGCGCGGGTGCGCCTCCCCGGTTCGTTTGCGGGGTGTGAGCGAGAAGAATCAGGGACCGAAGAGGACCGCGCGCGAGCGCATGCAGCAGGAGCGCGAGAGGGAGAAGGCGCAGGAGAAGCGGCGGCGCCTGCTGGTGGTGTCCGCGGGCGTCGTGGGCGTCCTCGGGCTGGCCGCCGTGGTCGGCGTCGTCGCGGCCAACGCCGACAAGGGCAGCAAGAGCGGCAAGAGCGGCAACAACACCGCGGGGCCGCTGCTGGCCCCCGCGGGGGCGGAGGGCAAGGAACAACTCGCCATCCGCGTCGGCGCACCCGACGCCCCCTCCACGCTCACGGTGTGGGAGGACTTCCGCTGCCCCGTCTGCGCCCAGTTCGAGAACGTGCTGCGGGACTCCATCCAGGACCTGGAGAAGTCCGGCGACCTCAAGGTCGAGTACCACTTCGCGACGATCATCGACGGGAACATGGGCGGCAGCGGCTCGCTGCGCGCGGCCAACGCGGTGGCCTGCGCCCAGGACGTCGGCAAGTTCGCCCCGTACCACGACGTCCTGTACCGGAACCAGCCGCCGGAGCCGGACGACGCCTTCGCGGACAACGACAAGCTGATCGACCTGGCGAAGAAGGTCGACGGCCTGGACACCCCCGGCTTCCGCAGCTGCGTCCAGGACGGGACGCACGACTCCTGGGTCGCGAAGTCGAACAAGGCGTTCGCCGACGGCCGCTTCCAGGGCACCCCGACGGTGCTGCTCAACGGCGAGTCGATCTTCCCGACGAAGGACGGCGAGCAGATCTCCCCGGAGAACCTGAAGAAGTGGGTCACCGAGGCGAACAAGGGCAAGGAACCGGGCAAGGAGACGGGGAGCGCGACCCCGTAAGGAAGCGCTCGCGGAGCGTTGCGGCCCCGTGCCGCGCCTGGGCAGTGCGCCGGTTCTCCGCCGGCTCGCCCGGGCGCGCACGGGGCCTTCGTGTGCGCAGAGTTATGCAGAAGTTGCCGGGGGAGGTTGTCGCTCCCACTGCTAAGCAAGGTAGCGTCGGACCTGCCATGGACCTTGCCTACATTCCCAGCCCGTCGTCCGGCGCGATCCACCTCGGACCGCTGCCGCTGCGCGGCTACGCACTGTGCATCATCATCGGCGTCTTCGTGGCCGTCTGGTACGGCAACAAGCGCTGGATCGCCCGCGGCGGCAAAGCCGGCACGGTGGCCGACATCGCCGTCTGGGCAGTGCCCTTCGGCCTCGTCGGCGGCCGGCTGTACCACGTCGTCACCGACTACCAGCTGTACTTCAGCGAGGGCAAGAACTGGGTCGACGCCTTCAAGATCTGGGAGGGCGGCCTCGGGATCTGGGGCGCGATCTCCCTCGGTGCGGTCGGCGCCTGGATCGGCTGCCGCCGCCGCGGCATCCCGCTGCCGGCCTACGCCGACGCGCTCGCGCCGGGCATCGCCTTCGCGCAGGCGATCGGCCGCTGGGGCAACTGGTTCAACCAGGAGCTGTACGGCAAGCCGACTGACCTGCCGTGGGCGCTGAAGATCAGCGAGGGGACGAACCGCGAGGCCGGCCTCTACCATCCGACGTTCCTGTACGAGTCCCTGTGGTGCATCGGCGTCGCGGTCCTGGTCATCTGGGCGGACCGTCGCTTCAAGCTGGGCCACGGGCGGGCCTTCGCCCTGTACGTGGCGGGCTACTGCGCGGGTCGCGGCTGGATCGAGTACATGCGGGTGGACGAGGCGCACGAGGTCCTGGGCCTGCGGTTGAACGTCTGGACCGCGATCGTGGTGTTCGTGCTGGCGGTGGCGTACATCGTGATCTCGTCCCGGCTGCGGCCGGGGCGCGAGGAGGTCGTCGAGCCGGACGCCAAGCCCGAGGGCGCCCTGGCTTCCGCTGATGCGGAAGGCGACGCGGAAGGCGACGCGGACCCCAAGCCCGAGTCCCCCGCGCAATCCCCGAGCTCCCCGACCCCAACGGAAGCCCAGAAGTAGCCCCCTGCGGAGTCTGTTCGCGCCCCTGTGCCCTGCGGGTACGGGGGCGCGGCGCTGTCCTGACGCACTCGCCGTTTCCCTGCGGCATCGCTGGTCTCCGCGGACCGTGGGCGGCTTGTCGCGCAGTTCCCCGCGCCCCTAAAGGCTCCACCTGCACCGGGTTGCCTGTGGAAGTCAGGTGACTGCGGGCAACCCAGGGGCGCTGGGGGTCCCCTCGTGCCCGCAGGGCACAGGGGGCGGAACTGCGCGAGCAAGCCCCACCGGGCCGCAGGGACCAACGCTCCCGCGAGGGACACGGCGAGGGCGTCCAGGGGCGCGGCCGGCCGCAGACGGCAGGGCTCCCCCTGAGGTCGCTCCCGTCAGGGAGCCACTCGGCGGGCCAGGGCGAGGACGCGTTCCGCCGTCGCGACGATCGCCGCGTCCACGAAGCGACCGTCCGGCAACGCCTGCGCGCCCACGTCCCGCGCCGCCGCCCGCACCACCTCCACCGCCGCCGCGATCTCCTCCGGCGTCGGGCGGAAGGCGCGTTCGATGACCGGGAGCTGACGCGGGTGGATCGCCGCGCGGCCCACGAAGCCGAGGGAGCGGCCGTGGGTGCAGGAGGCGTACAGGCCGTCCAGGTCCCGGATGTCCGGGAAGACGGACTGCACCGGCGGCGCCAGCCCCGCCGCCCGCGCGGCGACCACGATCCGGGTGCGCGGCCAGTCCAGCCCCGCCCCGCCGCGTACGCCCAGGTCGGCGCGGAGGTCCGCCTCGCCGATGCCGATGCCGCGGACGGCCGGGTGCGCGCTGGCGATGGCGTACGCGTGCTCGATCGCGAGCGCGGATTCGAGCAGCGGGTAGAGCGGGACGCCGGGTGCGAGGGCGGCGACGGGGGGAATGTCAGTGCCGTGTGTCACCTTGGGAACACGGAGAGCAGCCAGGCCGGGGAGTCCGGTCAGGGTCTCGATCTCTTCGGGTGAGCGGGGGGAGTTGATGCGGACGTGGACGGGCAGCGGCTGCGGGTCGGTGAGGAGTTCGACGGTCGCGGCGAGCGCGTACTTCTTGCGGTCGGGCGCGACCGCATCCTCCAGGTCGACGATCACGACGTCCGCGCCGGAGCCGATCGCCTTGCGCACGACCTCGGGGCGGTCGCCGGGTGCGTAGAGATAGGTGAGGGAGATGTTCATAGCGCGCCCTGGGTGCGGAGTGCGGTGATCTCGTCCGGGCTCAGACCCAGCTCGGTGAGGACGGCGTCGGTGTCGGCGCCGTGGGGGCGGCCGGCCCAGCGGATCGCGCCGGGGGTCTCCGAGAGCCGGAAGAGGACGTTCTGCATACGGATCGGGCCGAGCTCCGGGTCGTCCACCTCGGTGACGGTGTCCAGCGCTCGGTACTGGGGGTCGTCCAGCACGTCCCGGACGTCGTAGACGGGCGCGATCGCGGCCTCCGCCTTCTCGAACGCGGCCAGCACTTCGGAGCGGGGGCGGCGGGCGATCCAGCCACCGACCGCGGCGTCGAGTTCGTCGGCGTGCTCCGCGCGCCCGGCACCGCTGGCGAACCAGGGCTCGTCGACGAGGTCGGCGCGGCCGACGAGCCGCACCACGCGTTCGGCGACGGACTGCGCCGAGGTGGAGACGGCGACCCAATGGCCGTCCGCGGTGCGGTAGGTGTTGCGGGGGGCGTTGTTGCGGGAGCGGTTGCCCAGCCGCGGCTGGACGTAGCCGAGTTGGTCGTACCAGAGGGGCTGGGGCCCGAGGACGGTGAGGATCGGTTCGATGATCGCCATGTCGACGACCTGGCCGCGTCCGGTGGTGGCGCGGGCCGCGAGCGCGGTGAGCACGGCGTAGGAGGTGGCGAGGGCCGCGATCGAGTCGGCGAGACCGAAGGGAGGGAGCGTGGGCGGGCCGTCGGGCTCGCCGGTGGCGGCGGCGAAGCCGCTCATGGCCTCGGCGAGGGTGCCGAAGCAGGGGCGGTGGGAGTACGGGCCGAACTGCCCGAAGCCGGTGACCCGGGTCAGGACCAGCCGGGGGTTGGCCCGACTGAGTTCGTCCCAGCCCAGGCCCCAGCGCTCCAGCGTCCCGGGGCGGAAGTTCTCGATGACGACGTCCGCGGTGGCGGCCAGCTTCAGCAGGGTGTCCCGGCCGCCGGGGGAGGACAGGTCGAGCGTGACGGTGCGCTTGTTGCGGCCGAGTAGCTTCCACCACAGGCCGACGCCGTCCTTGGCGGGGCCGTGGCCCCGGGAGGGGTCGGGGCGTTCGGGGTGCTCGACCTTGATCACCTCGGCGCCGAAGTCACCGAGCATGGTGGCGGCGAGCGGGCCGGCGAAGAGCGTCGCGAGGTCCAACACGCGCAGCTCGCGCAGCGGGGCGTGGGGGGCGGGAGGCGTGGGCGTCGTGTGCGGCGTGGGAGTCATGGGGTGTCGTCCTCCGGGGCGTGGGTCGGGGCGAAGGACGCGTCGATCTCCGGGCGGTACGGCATGGAGGTGGACGCGCCCTCGCGCTGGACGCAGAGCGCCGCCGCGCAGGACGCCCAACGCAGGGCTTCGCCCACGGGCCGGCCCTCGCCGAGCGCCACCGCGAGCGCACCGGTGAAGGTGTCGCCCGCGCCGGTGGTGTCCACGGCTCTCACCAGCGGCGCCGGCACGACGGTCGGCGCGCAGTCCCGGCTGGCGTGCAGACAGCCCGCCGCGCCCAGGGTGATCACCACCTCGGGCACCTGACGCAGCAGCGCCTGCGCCGCGCCGAGCGGGTCGGCGACGCCGGTGAGCTGCGCGGCCTCGTGCTCGTTGGGCACCAGCAGATCGGTGACGGCGAGCAGTTCGGGCGGCAGCGGCTGGACGGGCGCGGGGGTCAGCACGGTCCGCACGCCGTGGCGATGGGCCGCGGCCGCGCCGTCGAGCACGGCGCTGAGGGGGAGTTCGAGTTGGAGCAGCAGCAGGTCGGCGGCGGCGATCAGGGTCTCGTCGCCGGGGGAGAGGGCGGTGACGGTGCCGTTGGCGCCGGGGACGACGACGATCGCGTTGCCGCCGTCGTCGTCGACCACGACGTGCGCCGTGCCGGAGGGGCCGTCCGCGGTGCGCAGCAGGTCGGTGTCGACGCCGGACGCCTCCAGCGCGTGCCGCAGCCGTTCGCCGAAGGGGTCCGAGCCGACCGCGCCGATGACGGCCACGTCCCCGCCGGCGCGGGCGGCGGCGACGGCCTGGTTGGCGCCCTTGCCGCCGGGGACCGTGCGGAAGGCGCGTCCGGTGACGGTCTCGCCGCGCTTGGGCGGGTGGGCGACGTAGGCGACGAGGTCCATGTTGGTGCTGCCGAGCACCACGATCGTCGTCATGGGCGCTGGGCCTCCTGGTGGGTGAGGTGGGCGAGGGCGTCGAAGCCGATCCCGTCGAACGTGCCGACGGAGCTGGCGAGTCGGTTCTTCAGCGGGCCGGTCCACCGTTCGCCGAGGGCCGTGGGGTGGCCGGCGAGCAGGCCGCCGATCGAGCCGGCGGTGGCGCCGTTGGAGTCGGTGTCCCAGCCGCCGGACACGGCGCGGCAGACGGCGCCGCCGAAGTCGCCGTCGGCGTGCGTGAGCGCGGCGGCGAGCAGGGCGGCGTTGGGGACGGCGTGCACCCAGTGGTAGTGCCCGAGGGTCCGGTGGAGCCGGTCCACGACCGCGTCGAACTCCGCTTCGGCGCGGGCCGTTTCGATGCCGAGGCGGACCGCGCCGGCGAGTCGGGAGCCCGGTGGCACCACGGTCAGCCCGGTGGCCAGCGCCTGGTGGACCCCGGCGCCGCCGCCGGCCGCGGCGATCGTCGCGGCGACGAACATCGCCGCGTACACGCCGTTCGCGGTGTGGGTGAGGACGGCGTCCCGATGGGCCTGGGCGGCAGCGGCGCCCGGGTTGCCCGGGTGCGTCCAGCCGTGCACGTCGGCGCGGATGGCGGCGCCGATCCACTCCCGGAAGGGGTTGTGGTGACGGGCCGTTTCGGGCGGCTCCACCCCGGTCAGCAGATTGCGGTACGCGACGCGCTCGGCGGTGAAGGTCCGGCCGGCGGGCAGTTCGTCCAGCCAGAGCGCGGCCACGTCGCGGGTGGTGAAGCCCCGCCCGTACCGCTGGAGGAGCAGGAGGTTGAGCAGCGGGTAGTTGAGGTCGTCGTCCTCGGGCATGCCGTCGATGTTCTCGGCGAGCGAGGTGGCGGCGGAGCGGCGGTTCCAGGGGTGGGCGCGGGCGAGGTCGTCCGGCAGCCCCTCGGCGGTGAACCAGGTCCGCAGCGGCCAGTTCCCGGTCGCGGCGGCGAGCGCCCGGATCCCGGCGAGCGGCAGCTTCTCCACCGGCTTGCCCAGCAGGCACCCGACGGCCCGGCCGAGCCAGGCGGCGTGCAGGGCGTCGATGCGGGCGTGCCCGGGGGAGGCCGGGCGGGGGAGGTGCCGGGAGCCGACCGCAGCGTCCGAGCCGGGCGGTTCGTCGTCCACCGGCCCGCCCTGGCTGCCGCACCGGGGCGCGGCCGGCCAGTCGGGGCACGCGGCGAGGATCGCCGCCAGGTCGGTGGGCTCGCGGTCGGCGCAGTGCACCGGCAGTGCGGCCAACTCGTCCAACAGCCGCTCCGCGAGGGCCCGCAGCCGCGGGGCGGCGGGGCTGGGCGACGCCCCGGCGGCGACGGGCGAGGGCGCGCCACCGGCGTCCCGCCAGGTCTCCGCGACGGCGGCGACGGCCCGCGGATCCCGCCCGTCCTCCGCGGCCTGCCGCAACTCGTGCCCCACCAGGTCCTCCGGCTGCACCCACGTCACCCGCAACGCCCCGCCCCGGCCCACGACCGGCCGCGCCTCCTCGGTCTCCGCGACGGCGGCCACGATCGAGGTCATGCCGCCCCACCTCCCGCGGCGTGCGTGCGCAGGGGGCCGCGGTGTCCGGCGGCTCCGTGCGGTGTCGTCGGGGTGGTCCGCAATCGGGGCCCGGACCGGCTCCCGCTCGCCGTAGGGGCGGACCCGGCCGGGTTCCGGCCCCCGCCGGGCAGCGCCGTCCAAGCGGCGCCTGCCGCCCGTGGGGCTCGCGGGACGCGTCTTCGCGGTGCGGGCGCGGTCATCTGGGGTCACCCGCCAGGAGGGTGAAGTTCTCCTCGTGGGTGCGGCGGCGGTCCAGGTCGCGGGCGAAGACCTCGCGGGCGACGGCGGCCAGTTCGCGGGCGGGCGCGTGCAGGTCCAGTCGGCTGGCCTCGGCGACGGTCTTCGACCACTCCCGCGGGATCGCCGACTCGCCGTGCAGGGCGCCCGCGATCGCACCGGCCATGGTGGCGATGGAGTCGCAGTCCCGGCCGTAGTTGACGGCGCCCAGCACCGTGCGCCGGTAGTCGCCGCCGCCGATCAGCAGCATGCCGAGGGCGATCGGCAACTCCTCGATCGCGTGCAGCCGGGACGGTCGGCGCGCGCCGAGCGAGGGGGCGCGGTAGTCCGGGCCCACCGTGTCGAAGGGGGCGACCGCCGTGCGCAGCGCGGTGAGCGCGGGCTCGAAGTCCGCGTGCCGCACGGCGACTTCGGCGACCGCCTCGATCGCCGCGCGGGTGCCGTCCTTCGCCAGGGCGAGCGCCGCGTCCACCACGGACGCCGGGGTGGCGCCGGGGGCGCAGGCCGCGGCCACGGTCGCCGCGAAGACGCCCGCCGCCTCCCGCCCGTACGAGGACTGGTGCGCGCCGGCGACGTCCAGGGCTTCGGCGTACGCGGCGGCCGGGTGGGCCGCGTTCACCAGGCCGACGGGGGCCATGTACATCGCGGCGCCGCAGTTGACGATGTTGCCCGCGCCCGCCTCGCGCGGGTCGACGTGGCCGTAGTGCACCCGGGCCACCAGCCACTTCTCCGCGAGGAAGAGCCGTTGCAGCGGCAGCGCCTCCGCCTCCAGTTCGGGGATCCAGCGCGGGGTGGTCATCAGGTCGGGGACCAGGTGGTCGGCGACGGCGTACGCGTCGAGGTGGTCGCGGACGGTGGCGTACACGCGGATCAGCGCGTGCGTCATCAGGGTGTCGTCGGTGATGTGCCCGTCGCCCTTGTGGTACGGCGCGATGGGGCGGGCGGTGCGCCACTCGGGGCCGTTCCAGGGGCCGACGACGCCCTGGACCCGGCCGCCGTGGCGCTCGGCGATCTGCTCGGGGGCGTAGCCCTCGACCGGGCCGCCGAGCGCGTCCCCCACGGCCGCGCCGACCAGGGCACCGACGACGCGGTCATCGAGTCCCGGCGATGCGGGTGCGGTGGGGGTCGTCGGGGTGACTGGAGCGTGTGTCACGTTTGGCGTCATTGGTGCCGTTTGCGTCATGCCGGAATTGTCCACCTCGGGCGGTCGGTTCCGTGGGTGCCAGCCGCTCGGCGAGTTCCACCAGGTCCGTGCCCGCGAGCCTGGGCAGGGCGCAGCCGGCGAGGGTGCGGCAGGCTTGCCGCCAGGTGTCGGGGATCGCACCGCCGCCGCCCAGGACGCCGGTGAGCGCCCCCGCGAGCGCGGGCGCCGAGTCCGCGACGCGGGAGAGGCAGGCCGCGGTCGGCACGGCCTCGGCGACCCGCCCGCCGGCCGCCGTCACCACCGCGAGCGCCACCGGAACGGTCTCCGCCGCGGCGATCCCGTAGCTGTAGACGTGGTCGACGATCTGGTGCTCCAGCAGCGGTACGAGGTCGAACGCCACGCAGTCGCCCTCCATGGAGCGGGCGAGCCGCACCGCGTGCTGGGCGTTGCGGCCGATCTCGGTGGAGTCCGGCAGTTGGGCGAGTGCGGCGTCCACGGCGTCGTCCACGCCCGCGCCGCCGAGCGCGGCGGCGACCGCGGCGGCCATCGCACGGGCGCCGTGGACCCCGTCGCCGTCCTGGGTGTAGCGGGCGTCGAACTCCGCCAGCGCCGCGGCGGAGTCGGGGTCGCCCGGGTGGACGACCGCGAGGACGGCGGCCCGCACGCACGCGGCGTCGTCGAAGTAGTGCGGGTTGTCGTGGCCGGTCGCCGGGGGGCGCAGCCCGGTCGCGAGGTTGCCGAGCCCGGCGCGTACCGAGATCCGGGCGCGCAGCGGCAGGACGGCCGACTCGACCTCGGGCGCGCGGGCCGCGGCGGCGGCGACTTCGGCGGCGAGCGAGTTCCACGCCAGGTCGACGGCGGCGCGCAGCCGGGCGCCGGGCGCGAGGTCGGCGAAGAGGTCGCCGGCCGCGGTGAGCACGGTCTCGGCCGCGAACGCCGCCCATTCGGCGTCGTCGGACGGGCCGAGGCGCAGGGGCTCGGGGGGCTGGTTGAGCGCGATGGGGACGGGGAGGGTGGTCGTCGCGTTCTGCTCGGCGAAGGTGTCCAACTCCCGGGTCAGCCGCCGGGTCCACTCGGGCATCCGGGCGGCCCGGTGCCGGGCGGCGGGCCAGCCGGCGGCGTCGCCCGCGGCGAGGCCGAGGAGCAGGCCCTCGACCGGGCGCGTCCAGGGGCCGGGGTCACGGCGGCGGGCGGAGGGACGGTCGGTCCGGCGGGTGCTCGGGCCCGCGGCGGCGGGGGGTGCGATGACGACGCGGGCGCCTTCGGGAGCCAGCGGCGCTGATGCGGGTGCGGCGCCGGGGAGGCGGACCGTTCCTGCGGTGGAGGCGGTGGAGGCGGTGGAGGCGGTGGACGCGGTGCGCAGGGTGCGTTGCTCGCCGGAGCTCGTACGGGCTGACGCGGCGCGACCGGCGCCCTCGGACCCGGCCTGCGCTCCGGTGCTCACGACGCCGCCTTCGGGCCGTCGTCCGGGGTGAGCAGGTCGGCGACGTCGAGGACGTGTTGACCCGCCATCGACGGCAGACAACTGCCGCGCACCGGGCCGATCGCCGACGCCCACGCCGCGGGGATCGCCGCGGCCCCGTGGACCGCGCCCGCCAGCGCACCCGCGACCGCGGCCGTCGTGTCCGCGTCCCGGCCCATGTTGACCGCGGTCAGCACCGAGGCGCGGAAGTCGCCGCGGGCCGCCGCGAACGCGCCGAAGGCCAGCCCCACCGCCTCCGGCGCGAGGTCCGTCCACGGGTAGCCGCCGATGACCACCGACGACCGCACGGCGCGCTCCATCGTCAGGGTGTCCGGGTACGTGCGCTGCGCGGTGACCACCCCGCGGCGCAGCGAGCGCGCCGTCCAGGAGTCCATCGGGATCACGGACAGCGCGGCCCCGATCACCCCGGCCGGCCCCGCGCCCGTCATCGCGGCGGCGACGCCCGCGGCGACCGCCCGGCCGCCGTAGATGCCCTCGCCGTCGTGGCTGACGGACCCGTCGATGGCCACCAGCCGGGCCGCCTCCAGGGGCCGGCCGGCGGCGAAGACGCCGAACGGCGCCGCGCGCATGGCGAGTCCGTCGCTCCACGCGTGGCGGTGCTGGGCCGAGATGGGGGCGGCGAGTCCGCGCCGCAGGTTCTCCAGGGTGCCGCGCTCGCTGAAGCCCGCGCCCCTGAAGGGGCCTTCGTCCAGGTCGGCGATCCAGTGGTGCCACGCCCTCTCCACGTGGGCCACGGTCAGCGCGGAGCCGTGCCGGGCGAGGAGGCGGCCGGAGAAGATGGCGTACTCGGTGTCGTCCGTACCGGCCGGGTCGTCCTCGACGAAGCCCTCGATGCGGCCCCAGCGGGCCCGGATCTCGGAGGGGCGCAGGTTCTCCGCGGGGGCGCCGATCGCGTCGCCCACCGCGAGGCCGAGGAGCGCGCCGCGGGCGCGGTCGCGCAGAGTGGGTGCGGGGGCGGCCGAGGGCCGTGGCGCGGGGTCGAACGGATCGGCGGGACTGCATGCAACCAGCTCCATGAGGAGGGCCCCTTTCGCGCGCGCGAGCCTGTTGCCTGCATCTGTGCCACACGCGGCGCGGGACGAGTCTGAGAAACGTCCCTGTCACCCCAACTATCACCCCAACTGTCACCCGGGAGAGGCCGGGTGACTCTGCGGGAGCCCAGGTAAGTACGGCCTACCTTGCTAGCGCGCCCCTTACATCGCGCGTATTTTCGAGGATGTTCGAGGGGGCGGAGCGATCGGTTCCGCTATGAACGGACGGGGAAGCAAGGGGAGAGGCATGTCCATCATCGAGTCCGCCGCGACGCTGCACGAGGCGCACCGCGACAACCACACGCACCGGGACGTCAACGGCGGCTGGCTGCGGCCGGCGGTCTTCGGCGCGATGGACGGGCTGGTCTCCAACCTCGCCCTGATGACCGGTGTCGCGGGCGGCGCGGCGTCCTCGCAGACCATCGTCGTCACCGGGCTCGCGGGGCTCGCGGCCGGCGCGTTCTCGATGGCGGCGGGGGAGTACACCTCGGTGGCCTCCCAGCGGGAGCTGGTCCAGGCGGAACTGGACGTGGAGCGGCGCGAGTTGCGCAAGCACCCGGTGGACGAGATGGAGGAGCTGGCGGCGCTGTACGTGGCGCGGGGCGTGGAGCCCGAGCTCGCCCGGGAGGTCGCGATGCAACTCTCCAAGGACCCGGAGCAGGCGCTGGAGATCCATGCGCGCGAGGAGCTGGGGATCGACCCGGACGACCTGCCGTCGCCGGTCGTCGCGGCGGTCTCCTCCTTCGGTGCGTTCGCGCTCGGCGCGCTGGTGCCGGTGCTGCCGTACCTGCTGGGGGCGAGCGCGCTGTGGCCGGCGGTGCTGCTGGCGCTGCTGGGGCTGTTCGCGGCGGGTGCGTTGGTGGCCCGGGTGACGGCGCGGAGCTGGTGGTTCAGCGGGCTGCGGCAACTGGTGCTCGGCGGCGTGGCAGCGGCGCTGACCTACGGCCTGGGCACGGTCCTGGGCGCCGCGCTCTAGCTGCGCCCCGTTTCGTGTGACCTCGCCGTTTCCCTACGGCAGCGTTACCCCGTGCGGCCCGGTGGGTGGCTGGTCGCGCAGTTCCGCCCCCTGTGCCCTGCGGGCACGGGGGGACCCCCAGCGCCCCTGGGTGTGCTCGCCGTTTCCCTGCGGGAGCGTTGGTCTCCGCGGTCCGGTGGTGGGCTTGTCGCGCAGTTCCGCCCCCTGTGCCCTGCGGGCACGGGGGACCCCCAGCGCCCCTGTTTCGCTGCCCCGTCATTCGCCTGCGGGCCGAAGCAGGGGGTTTTAGGGGCGCGGGGAACTGCGCGACAAGCCCACCACCGGCCCGCACGGGGCAACGCTCCCGCAGGGGAACGGCGCGGCTTGGCGCGAGCAGCCACGACGTATCCGTGGAGGTCAACGCTCCCGCGGTGAATCAGGGGCGCTGGGGGGGTCCCCCCCCGTGCCCGCAGGGCACAGGGGGCGGAACTGCGCGACAAGCCCACCACCGGGCCGCGGAGGCCAACGCTCCCGCCGGAGAACCGGCGCGAGGCCCCCGCCAAGCCCCCCGCAGGGGAAACCGCACTCGTGTGACGTAGCTCCCCGGGACGGGACCCGTCCGGGGTGAGAGACTGTGCGTGACGTCCGCGAAACCCTGCGGACATCGCGGTTTCGATTGGCCCACCACCGGGCATGAGCCGAAAGCGCTACGGCAAAGAAGCCAGCGCCGACAGCACAGCACCAGATCGCGCCAGATCGCACCAGACCCCTTTCCTCCCCCCCCGGTGGAACCTCCGTGGCGGCCCCTCGGCCCCCACCACATGTCCGCATGTTGGAATGAAGAATCCACTTTCCGGGAATCAGTCCATCATGTAACCTGCACGAAATTTCGCAGAGGGCCAACGTCGTCCCTCGGCACAGCACATGCCACGACGACGACGGGAGAGCCGATGCGTTCCGACGCCTGGTCGCCCATGGACGGTCGCCCCGCCCCTCAGGGGATGTACGACCCCCGTAACGAACACGACGCATGCGGCGTCGGGTTCGTGGCCACCCTGACCGGTGTTGCCAGCCATGAGCTGGTGGAACAGGCGCTGACGGTCCTGCGGAACCTGGAGCACCGCGGTGCGACCGGCTCCGAGCCCGACTCGGGAGACGGCGCCGGAATCCTGCTCCAGGTGCCCGACGCGTTCCTGCGCGAGGTCAGCGGCATCGAGCTGCCCGAGGCCGGCTCGTACGCCGTCGGCATCGCCTTCCTGCCCGTGGACGACACCGATGGCGCCGTCTCGCACATCGAGACGATCGCCGCGGAGGAGGGCCTGACCGTCCTCGGCTGGCGTGCCGTCCCCACCACCCCGGACCTGCTCGGCAACGGCGCCCGCGCCACCATGCCGGTCTTCCGCCAGCTCTTCGTCAGCAACGGCTCCAGCGCCGGGCTCGACCTGGACCGCAAGGCGTTCGTGCTGCGCAAGCGCGCCGAGCGCGAGGCCGGCGTGTACTTCCCGTCGCTCTCCGCGCGCACCATCGTCTACAAGGGCATGCTCACCACCGGGCAGCTGGAGCCCTTCTTCCCGGACCTCTCCGACCGCCGCTGCGCCACCGCCGTCGCGCTGGTGCACTCGCGGTTCTCCACGAACACCTTCCCGAGCTGGCCGCTGGCCCACCCGTACCGCTTCGTGGCGCACAACGGCGAGATCAACACCGTCAAGGGCAACCGCAACTGGATGCGGGCCCGGGAGTCGCAGCTCGCCACCGACCTCTTCGGCAAGGGTGACCTGGAGCGGATCTTCCCGGTCTGCACCCCGGACGCCTCCGACTCCGCCTCCTTCGACGAGGTCCTCGAACTGCTCCACCTCGGCGGGCGCTCCCTGCCGCACGCGGTGCTGATGATGGTCCCCGAGGCGTGGGAGAACCACGACTCGATGGACCCGGCCCGCCGCGCCTTCTACCAGTACCACTCCACGATGATGGAGCCCTGGGACGGCCCCGCCTGCGTCACCTTCACCGACGGCGTCCAGGTCGGCGCGGTCCTGGACCGCAACGGTCTGCGCCCGGGTCGCTACTGGGTCACCGACGACGGCCTCGTGGTGCTCTCCTCCGAGGTCGGCGTCCTCGACATCGACCCCGCCAAGGTCGTCCGCAAGGGCCGCCTCCAGCCCGGCCGGATGTTCCTCGTGGACACCGCCGAGCACCGCATCATCGAGGACGACGAGATCAAGTCGACCCTCGCCGCCGAGCAGCCCTACGAGGAGTGGCTCCAGGCCGGCATCATCGGCCTGGGTGACCTGCCCGAGCGCGAGCACGTCGTCCACACCCACGCCTCCGTCACCCGCCGCCAGCAGACCTTCGGCTACACCGAGGAAGAGCTGCGCGTCCTGCTCGCCCCCATGGCGCGCGCCGGCATGGAGCCCATCGGCTCCATGGGCACGGACTCCCCGATCGCCGCCATCTCCGAGCGGCCCCGGCTGCTCTTCGACTACTTCACCCAGCTCTTCGCGCAGGTCACGAACCCGCCGCTGGACGCCATCCGGGAAGAGCTGGTCACCTCCCTGCACTCCTCCCTCGGCCCGGGCGGCAACCTGCTCGAACCGACGGCCGCGTCCTGTCGCAGCGTGACCCTGCCGTTCCCGGTGATCGACAACGACGAGCTGGCCAAGCTCATCCACATCAACGCCGACGGCGACATGCCGGGCATGAAGGCCGCGACGATCTCCGGCCTCTACCGCGTCGGCGGCGGTCACGTCGACCTCGCCGCCCGCCTCGACGCCGTCTGCGCCGAAGTCGACACGGCCATCGAGGACGGCGCCCGGCTGATCGTGCTCTCCGACCGCCACTCGGACGCCGAGCACGCCCCGATCCCCTCGCTGCTGCTGACCTCCGCGGTCCACCACCACCTCATCCGCACCAAGCAGCGCACCCACGTCGGGCTGCTGGTCGAGGCCGGCGACGTCCGCGAGGTGCACCACGTCGCGCTGCTCATCGGCTACGGCGCCGCTGCGGTCAACCCGTACCTGGCCATGGAGTCCGTGGAGGACCTGGTCCGCGCGGGCACCTTCATCGACGGCATCGAGCCCGAGCAGGCGATCCGCAACCTGATCTACGCCCTCGGCAAGGGCGTGCTGAAGGTGATGTCCAAGATGGGCATCTCGACCGTCGCCTCCTACCGCGGCGCCCAGGTCTTCGAGGCCATCGGCCTGGACGAGGGCTTCGTGGAGCAGTACTTCCACGGCACTGCCTCCAAGATCAGCGGCGCCGGCCTCGCGGTCATCGCCGACGAGGTCGCCGCCCGCCACGCCAAGGCGTACCCGGCCTCCGGCCTCGCCCCGGCGCACCGCGCGCTGGAGATCGGCGGCGAGTACCAGTGGCGCCGCGAGGGCGAGCCGCACCTGTTCGACCCGGAGACGGTCTTCCGCCTCCAGCACTCCACCCGCAGCGGGCGCTACGACGTCTTCAAGCAGTACACGCAGCGGGTCAACGAGCAGTCCGAGCGGCTGATGACGCTCCGCGGCCTGTTCGGCTTCGCCGCCGACCGCACCCCCGTGCCGCTGGACGAGGTCGAGTCCGTCTCCGAGATCGTCAAGCGCTTCTCCACCGGCGCCATGTCGTACGGCTCCATCTCCCGCGAGGCCCACGAGACGCTCGCCATCGCGATGAACCGGCTCGGCGGCAAGTCGAACACCGGCGAGGGCGGCGAGGACCCCGAGCGCCTCTACGACCCCACCCGTCGCTCCGCCATCAAGCAGGTCGCCTCCGGCCGCTTCGGCGTCACCAGCGAGTACCTGGTGAACGCGGACGACATCCAGATCAAGATGGCCCAGGGCGCCAAGCCCGGCGAGGGCGGCCAGCTCCCCGGCCCCAAGGTGTACCCCTGGGTCGCCAAGACCCGGCACTCCACCCCGGGCGTGGGCCTGATCTCGCCGCCGCCGCACCACGACATCTACTCGATCGAGGACCTGGCGCAGCTCATCCACGACCTGAAGAACGCCAACCCGCAGGCCCGCATCCACGTGAAGCTGGTCTCCGAGGTCGGCGTGGGCACGGTCGCCGCCGGCGTCTCCAAGGCGCACGCCGACGTCGTGCTGATCTCCGGCCACGACGGCGGCACCGGCGCATCCCCGCTCACCAGCCTCAAGCACGCGGGCGGCCCCTGGGAGCTGGGCCTCGCCGAAACCCAGCAGACCCTGCTGCTCAACGGCCTGCGGGACCGGATCGTCGTGCAGACCGACGGGCAGCTCAAGACCGGCCGCGACGTGGTCATCGCCGCGTTGCTCGGCGCCGAGGAGTTCGGCTTCGCGACCGCGCCGCTGGTCGTCTCCGGCTGCGTCATGATGCGCGTCTGCCACCTGGACACCTGCCCGGTCGGCATCGCCACCCAGAACCCGGTGCTGCGCGAGCGGTACGCCGGCAAGGCCGAGCACGTCGTCACCTTCTTCGAGTACATCGCCGAAGAGGTCCGCGAGCTCCTGGCCGAGCTGGGCTTCCGCACCCTCCAGGAGGCCGTCGGCCACGCCGAACTGCTCGACACCGAGCGGGCCGTGACCCACTTCAAGGCCCAGGGCCTGGACCTCGCCCCGCTGTTCCACGTGCCCGAGCTGCCCGAAGGCGCCGTCCGGCACGCCCTGGTGGCCCAGGACCACGCCCTGGAGAAGGCGCTCGACAACCAGCTCATCAAGCTGGCCTCCGACGCTCTCTCCGCACAGAACGCCGAAGCCGCCCAGCCGGTGCGCGCCCAGGTCGCCATCCGCAACATCAACCGCACCGTCGGCACCATGCTCGGCCACGAGGTCACCCGCCGCTTCGGCGGCGCGGGCCTGCCGGACGACACGATCGACATCACCTTCACCGGCTCCGCCGGCCAGTCCTTCGGCGCCTTCGTGCCGCGCGGCATCACGCTGCGCCTGGAGGGCGACTCCAACGACTACGTCGGCAAGGGCCTGTCCGGCGGCCGGATCGTGGTCCGCCCCGACCGCGGCGCCGACCACCTCGCCGAGTACTCCACCATCGCGGGCAACACCATCGCCTACGGCGCCACCGGCGGCGAGATCTACCTGCGCGGCCGCACCGGCGAGCGCTTCTGCGTCCGCAACTCCGGTGCGACCGTCGTCTCCGAAGGCGTCGGCGACCACGGCTGCGAGTACATGACCGGCGGCCACGCCGTCGTCCTCGGCGAGACCGGACGCAACTTCGCGGCCGGCATGTCCGGCGGCGTCGCGTACGTCATCGACCTCGACGAGGACAACGTCAACGCGGGGAACCTGGCCGCCGTCGAGGCCCCGAGCGACGCCGACAAGCAGTGGCTGCACGACGTGGTGCGCCGCCACCAGGAGGAGACGGGCTCCACCGTCGCCGAGAAGCTGCTCGCCGACTGGGCGTCCAACGCCGACCGGTTCAGCAAGATCATCCCGACCACGTACAAGGCAGTGCTCGCCGCCAAGGACGCCGCTGAGCTCGCCGGTCTCTCCGAGCAGGAGACCACCGAGAAGATGATGGAGGCGGCGACCAATGGCTGACCCCAAGGGCTTCCTGACCACCGGGCGCGAGGTCGCCGAGACCCGCCCCGTCGCCGAGCGCGTCAAGGACTGGAACGAGGTCTACGTCCCCGGCTCCCTGCTGCCGATCATCAGCAAGCAGGCCGGCCGCTGCATGGACTGCGGCATCCCGTTCTGCCACAACGGCTGTCCGCTCGGGAACCTCATCCCCGAGTGGAACGACTTCGCCTACCGCGAGGACTGGACCGCCGCGTCCGAGCGGCTGCACGCCACCAACAACTTCCCGGAGTTCACCGGCCGGCTGTGCCCCGCGCCCTGCGAGTCGGCCTGCGTGCTGGGCATCAGCCAGCCCGCGGTGACCATCAAGAACGTCGAGGTCTCCATCATCGACAAGGCGTGGGACTCCGGGGACGTCACCCCGCAGCCCCCGGAGCGGCTCTCCGGCAAGACCGTGGCCGTGATCGGCTCCGGCCCGGCCGGGCTCGCCGCGGCCCAGCAGCTCACCCGCGCCGGCCACACCGTCGCCGTCTTCGAGCGGGCCGACCGCATCGGCGGGCTGCTGCGGTACGGCATCCCCGAGTTCAAGATGGAGAAGGTGCACATCAACCGGCGCATCGAGCAGATGCGCGCGGAGGGCACCAAGTTCCGCACCGAGGTGGAGATCGGCCGCGACATCGACGCCGCCGCGCTGCGCCGCCGCTACGACGCGGTGGTCATCGCGGCCGGCGCCACGGTCTCCCGCGACCTGCCCGTGCCCGGGCGCGAACTGGCCGGCATCCACTACGCGATGGAGTACCTGCCGCTCGCCAACAAGGTCCAGGAGGGCGACTTCGTCGCCCCGCCGATCACCGCCGAGGGCAAGCACGTCGTCGTCATCGGCGGCGGCGACACCGGCGCGGACTGCGTGGGCACCGCCCACCGCCAGGGCGCGGCGTCCGTCACCCAGCTGGAGATCATGCCCCGGCCGGGCGAGGAGCGCAGCACCGGCCAGCCGTGGCCGACGTTCCCCATGCTGTACAAGGTCACCTCGGCACACGAGGAGGGCGGCGAGCGTGTGTACTCGGTCTCGACGACCCACTTCGAGGGCGACGAGGACGGCAACGTCCAGGCGCTCCACCTCGTCGAGGTCGAGTTCGTCGACGGCAAGTTCACCCCGAAGCCGGGCACCGAGCGCCGCATCCCGGCGCAGCTCGTCACCCTGGCCATGGGCTTCACCGGCATCGACCAGTCCAACGGCCTGGTCGACCAGTTCGGCCTGGAGCTGGACGCGCGCGGCAACGTCGCGCGCGACGCCGACTTCGCCACGAACGTGGACGGGGTCTTCGTCGCGGGCGACGCGGGCCGCGGCCAGTCGCTGATCGTGTGGGCGATCGCCGAGGGGCGTTCGGCCGCGCGCGGCGTGGACCGCTACCTGACGGGCGCGAGCGACCTGCCCGCGCCGATCCGCCCGACGGACCGCGCGCTCACGGTCTGACGGAACACCACACAGACGTCCCGTACAACGGCGTACGGAACTGAACGCGGCGCTCGCCCTGTCCCCGACCGGACTGAGGGCGGGCGCCGCGGCGTGTGCGCGACGCGTGCGACATGTGTGCGACCCGTGGCGGTGATCCTGCCGGTGATATCGCACAGATGGCGTAATCTCGCGACATGATCGACCTCCGCAAGGTCCAGGAGAAGGCCCCAGGGCTCGTCAGCCTCTACAAGAAGGCCGGCCGCTCGCTGCGCAAGCACAGCATGGAGGGGCAGCGCGTCGCGGTCTACCTGGTGCTGGACTACTCGGGCTCGATGAAGGACTACTACCGCGACGGCAGCGTGCAGGCGTTCGCCGACCGGGTCCTCAGCCTCTCGGCGAACCTCGACGACGACGGCCGGGTCCCCACCGTCTTCTTCTCCACCGACGTCGACGCCGTCACCGAGATCTCCCTGGACAACCACCACGGCCGGGTCGCCGAGATCGTCGCCGGGCTCGGCCACATGGGCAAGACCAGCTACCACCTGGCGATGGACGCGGTGATCGACCACTACGTCGACCAGACGGACGGCGGAGCGAAGGACCCCGCGCTGGTCGTCTTCCAGACCGACGGCGGCCCGATCAACAAGCTCGCGGCGGAGCGCTACCTGTGCAAGTCGTCGAAGCTGCCGCTGTTCTGGCAGTTCGTCGGCTTCGGCAACACGCGCAGCACCCAGTTCGACTTCCTGCGCAAGCTCGACGAACTGCCGGTCCCCACCAAGCGCGCCGTGGACAACGCGGGCTTCTTCCACGCCGGCGCGGAGCCGTCGAAGGTCGCGGACGCGGAGCTCTACGACCGCATGCTGGCGGAGTTCCCGAGGTGGCTGTCGGCGGCGCGGGCGCAGGGCATCGTCCGCTGAATCCAGACGGCAGGTGTCCGGATGGGGTGCTGAACTGTGCTCCATGAGCACCGAGACCCCTCCTCAGCCGTCTTCGCGCACCTCCTGGGCGGACTTCCACGCGGCCGAGCCCGATTTCGCGGACACCGTCCGGGCCCGCTTCCAGCAGCACCTCCACCACGTCCTCGCGACGCTCCGCAAGGACGGTTCGCCCCGGGTGAGCGGCCTGGAGGTCACGTTCCGTGACGGCGAGCTGTACCTCGGCATGATGTACGACTCCTGGAAGGCGAAGGACCTCCTGCGCGACCCGCGCTTCGCCCTCCACGCGAACCCGGGCTCGGGCGACGAAGCGTCCAGCCTCGGCGACGTCCGCGTGTCGGGCCGGGCGGCCCTGGTGACCGACCCCGCGGAACTGGCCCGCTTCGTCGGGGCCGTCCACCCGCCGGAGCCGTTCCACCTCTTCCGCGCGGACCTCGCGGACGCGGTCCGCACCTTGGTCGAGGGCGCCGAACTGGTGGTCCAGACGTGGCACCCGGGCACCCCCCTCCGCACGATCCGCCGCGCCTAGCCCTGTGGGCGTGCTGTTGTCTGTCGCGCAGGTCCGCCCCCCACGCCCTCTGGCATAGGGGGCGGAACTGCGCTCCAAGCCGCCCACCGGCCCGCGGCGTTTAACGCGGCCGTATGCCGTACGGCGGGGTTTTTGGGGGCGCGGGGAACTGCGCGAGTAACCCTCCACCGGCCCGCGGGGACTGACGTGGCGGTATGTGTACGGCGGGCGTTATGGGGGCGCGGGGAACTGCGCGACAAGCCCACCACCGGGCTGCGGGGACTGACGTGGCGGTATGTGTACGGCGGGGTTTTTGGGGGCGCGGGGAACTGCGCGACAAGCCCACCACCGAGCCGCAGGGAACAGCGCAAGGCGCGCCCGGCGCACCCGTCACCCGTGTGAGGTGTCGCCCGCGAGGACCAGCTCGCGGCACGCCGCCGGCGTGCCCCACGCCCCCCGCAGCGGGCGTGCCTTGCGCAGCCACAGCGCGAGGTCGAGCTCCTCCGTGTAGCCCACCGCGCCGTGGAGTTGGAGCGCCGCCCCCGCCGCCGCGTAAACGGCCTCCGACGTCGCCACCTTCGCCGCCGCCACATCCCTCGCCGTCAGCGTGAGCGCGGCGCCGTACACCAGGGGGCGGGCGAACTCCAGGCCCACCAACGTGTCCGCGAGGCGGTGCTTCACCGCCTGGAAGGAGCCGATCGGGACGCCGAACTGGACGCGTTGGGTCACGTACGCGACCGTGCGCTCCAGGAGGGCCAGGCCCACGCCCAGACACTGCGCCGCCGTCAGGAGGCGGGCGAGCAGGGCCGCCGCACCCGCGTCCACGCCTGACGCCACCACCTCACCGCCCCCCTCCGGCACCGCCAACCTCCGTACCGGATCCGACGAGACCCGGACCGGACCGTGCCCGGGCGCCACCCGCAGCACCCCGGCCGACTCCACCAGCACCACGTCCGCCGCGTCCGCGTCCAGCGCGTAGCGCCCGCCGGCGGACAGCACCACCGTCGCCACGGTCTCGCCGCCCACCAGCCCCGCGAGCACCCGCCCCGCACCCACCTCGCCCAACAACACCGCAGCCGCCGCCGTCTCCACCACCGGGCCCGGCATCCCGTGGCGGCCCAACTCCACGAAGCCCAAGGCAAGTTCCAGCGGCCTCAGCCCCACGCCTCCGTACTCCTCGTCCGCGGCGAGTGCGAAGAGCCCCGTCTCCGCGAGCCGCGCCCACAGCGCGCGCCCCGGATCGCGGTCGCCCGTGGCCCACGCGCGCGCCGCGGCCGGCACGTCCCCCGCCGTCAGCAGCGCGTCCAACGACGCGGCGAAGGCGCGTTGCTCGTACGTCAACAAGAAGCGCATCAGCGGCGGCCCTTCGGAAGGCCGAGCAGCCGCTCGGCGATGATGTCGCGCTGGATCTCGTTCGTCCCGGCGTAGATCGGGCCGGCGAGGGCGAACAGATGACCCTCCGCCCACGCCGTGTCGCCGCACTCGCCCTCCTCGCCCAGCAGGTCGAGCGCGGTCTCGTGCAGCGCGATGTCGTACTCGGACCAGAAGACCTTGTTCAGACTGGACTCCGCTCCGAGGCACTCGCCCCCGGCGAACCGGGACGCCGCAGCCCAGGTGAAGAGTTCGTACGCCCGCGCCCCGATCACCGCGTCCGCGACCCGGTCCCGCAGCGCCCCGCCCGGCGCCCCCGCCGTGCGCCAACGCGTCACGAGTCGGTCCGCCGCAGCGAGGAAGCGGCCGGGGGAGCGGAGCGTGAGCCCGCGCTCGTTGCCGGTCGTGGACATCGCGATCCGCCAGCCCTGCCCCGGCTCGCCGATGACGTCGGCGTCGGGGACGAACACGTCGTCGAGGAAGAGTTCGGCGAAGGCGGGCTTGCCGTCGAGCCGTCCGATCGGCCGCACGGTCACGCCCGGTGCGCGGAGGTCGAACATCAGATACGTCAGCCCCCGGTGCGGCCGGTCCACCACGACTTCCGGGCCCGTGCGGAAGATCCCGAACGCCCGGTCCGCGAAGGCCGCCCGGGACGACCAGGTCTTCTGCCCCCGCAGCAGCCAGCCGCCTTCCGTGCGCACCGCGCGCGACCGCAGCGCCGCGAGGTCGGACCCCGCCTCCGGCTCGGACCACGCCTGCGCCCAGACGACCTCGCCGCTCGCCATCGACGGCAGCACCCGGGCGCGTTGCTCGGCGGTGCCGTGGTCGAAGAGGGTGGGCGCCAGCAGGCTGATGCCGTTCTGGGAGACCCGGCCGGGCGCGCCCGCCGCCCAGTACTCCTCCTCGAAGAGGAGCCAGCACACGAGGTCGGCGCCCCGGCCGCCGTACGCGGCCGGCCAGGACACCACGGACCAGCGGTCCGCCGCCAACTCCGCCTCCCACGTGCGGTGCTCGGCGAACCCTTCGCGCGTCTCCAGGGACGGGAGGGGTTCACGAGGCACGTGCGCGGCGAGCCAGTCGCGGGCCTCGCGCCGGAACGCCTCGTCCTCGGCCCCGAGTTCCAGGTCCACAGCGTCCCCTCCCGCTTCCCTAACAAGTGTTTGGTAGGTTAACGTGCCGCCGTGGTGAACAAAAGAGACGGGACGCCGAACGCACCGGGAACACCGCAGCCGCCCGCGTACGCACCGCCCCACGGCCTGCTCGCCGGCCGCACCGCCGTGATCACCGCGGCGGCCGGTGCCGGCATCGGCGGCGCGACCGCCCGCCGCTTCCTGGAGGAGGGCGCCCGGGTCCTGATCAGCGACGCCCACGAGCGCCGCCTCGTCGAGTCGCGCGCCGCGCTGGCCGACGAGTTCGGTACGGACGCGGTCGCCGCGCAGCCCTGCGACGTCACCGACGAAGCCCAGGTCGCCGCCCTCTTCGCCCGCACCGCAGAGGTGCACGGCGGGCCGGACGTCGTCGTCAACAACGCCGGCCTCGGCGGCACGGCCCCCGTCGTCGACATGACCGACGACCAGTGGGGTCGCGTCCTGGACGTCACCCTGAACGGCACCTTCCGCTGCACCCGGGCCGCGCTGCGCGCCTTCCGCACGACCGGTCGCGGCGGCGTGATCGTCAACAACGCGTCCGTCGTGGGCTGGCGCGCCCAGGCCGGCCAGGCGCACTACGCCGCGGCGAAGGCCGGTGTCATGGCGCTGACCCGCTGCTCCGCGATCGAGGCGGCGGAGCACGGCGTACGGATCAACGCCGTCGCCCCCAGCCTCGCGATGCACCCGCACCTGGCGAAGGTGACCTCGCCCGAACTCCTCGCGGAGCTGACCGAGCGGGAGGCGTTCGGCCGGTCCGCGCAGCCGTGGGAGGTCGCGAACGTGATCGTCTTCCTGGCCAGCGGCTACGCGTCCTACCTGACCGGCGAGGTCATCCCGGTCAGCAGCCAACGCGCATGAACGGGACCCGGTCTCGCCGTACGGTGCGCTGTGCTGCGACGTCCGCGGGCCCCCGGCGGGCCGGCTGCGCAGTTCTCCCCCCTGTGCCCTGCGGGGACCCCGGCGCTCCGGTGTTCGCTGCCACCAACCACCGGGCCGCAGAGAGCAACGCACCCGCAGAGCACCTGCGCCCACCTCCGAAGGCGAAAGCAAGCGCAGGCAAGCGCACGGCACCTTCCGGACGGGCCCCGTCCCGGGGCCACCGCCGAGGACCAGTCCCGTGACGGAAGACAATGGAGCCGTGCCGAAGACGAAGAAGACCCAGGTGACGGCCTCGCCGGAGCGCCGTCGCGAACTGCTCCACCTCGCCGCCGAGGTGTTCGCCGCCCACGGGTACAACGCGACCACCGTCCGCCGCATCGCGGACGAGGCCGGCATGCTCGCCGGCAGCCTCTACTACCACTTCGACTCCAAGGAGTCGATGTTGGACGAGATCCTCGCCACCTTCCTGGCCGAGCTCTGGGAGGGGTACGACGCCGTGCTCGCCGCCGAACTCGGCCCCCGCGAGACCATCGAAGCGCTGGTCACCGAGTCCTTCCGGGAGATCGACCGGCACCGGGCCGCCGTCGCGATCTACCAGCAGGAGTCCCGGGCGCTGGCCGCCCAGCCCCGCTTCCACTACCTCACCGACTCGCAGCAGAAGTTCGAACAGGCGTGGCTCGGGACGCTGGAACGGGGCGTCACGGAGGGGGCCTTCCGCGCCGACCTCGACGTCCGGCTGACGTACCGCTTCGTGCGCGACACGGTGTGGGTCGCCGCGTCCTGGTACCGCCCGGGCGGCCAGCACAGCCCCGAGGAGATCGCCCGCCAGTACCTGTCGATGGTCCTGGACGGCATCGCCGTACGCACGTAGAACCCCACGGGAAGCAGGAGGAGAGCGCGATGGCCGAGGCATACGTCGTGGAAGCGGTCCGCACCCCCGTCGGCAGGCGCCGGGGCGGACTGGCCCGGGTCCACCCCGCCGACCTGGGCGCCCACGTCCTCACCGCGCTCGTCCGGCGCTCCGGCATCGACCCGGCCGCCGTCGACGACGTCGTCTTCGGCTGCCTGGACGCGGTCGGCCCGCAGGCCGGCGACATCGCCCGTACGGCGTGGCTGGCTGCCGGGCTGCCGGAGGAGGTGCCGGGCGTGACCGTGGACCGCCAGTGCGGCTCGTCCCAACAGGCCGTCCACTTCGCCGCGCAGGCCGTGCTCTCCGGCACCCAGGACCTGGTGGTCGCGGGCGGCACCCAGAACATGTCGATGATCCCCATCGCGTACGCCTCCCGCCGGGCCGCCGACCCGCTGGGGCTGACCGACGGCCCCTTCGCCGGCAGCGAGGGCTGGCGCGCCCGCTACGGCGACCGGCCCGTGAACCAGTTTCACGGCGCCGAGTTGATCGCCACCCGGTGGGGCATCACCCGCCGCGACCAGGAGGAGTACGCGCTCCGCTCCCACGAGCGCGCCGTCCGCGCGCTCGACGAGGGCCGCTTCGAGCGCGAGACCGTCGCGTACGGAGACGTCGTGCGCGACGAAGGCCCGCGCCGCGACACCTCCTTGGAGAAGATGGCCGCCCTGGACCCGGTCGTGCCGGGCGGCACCATCACCGCCGCCTGCTCCTCCCAGGTCTCCGACGGCGCGGCGGCGCTGCTGCTCGCCGGCGAGGCCGCGGTCCGGGAGCACGGCCTGACGCCGCGCGCCCGCATCCACCACCTCTCCGTCCGCGGCGAGGACCCCATCCGGATGCTCTCCGCCCCCATCCCGGCGACCGCCCGCGCCCTGAAGAAGACCGGACTCTCCCTCGACGACATCGACCTCGTCGAGATCAACGAGGCGTTCGCCCCCGTCGTCCTCGCCTGGCTCAAGGAGACGGGCGCCGACCCGGCGAAGGTGAACGTCAACGGCGGCGCGATCGCGCTGGGCCACCCGCTGGGCGCCACCGGGGCCCGGCTGATGACGACCCTGCTGTACGAGTTGGAGCGCACGGGCGGCCGGCTCGGCCTCCAGGTGATGTGCGAGGGCGGCGGCCAGGCGAACGTGACGATCATCGAACGCATCTGACGCCCCGTGCGCCGCCCGCACCGGCGGGCTTCGTCAGACACGCCCCAGCACGGTCCCCGGGCGGGCGCGGCCCTTGGAGCGCCCGCCCGGGGACACGGCGTCACGGAGGGACGCTCACCCTTCGGATATCAGTAGATCTCGATCCGAATGATCTTGTGGACGTGGCCGGGGTTCCACGAGCTCCACTTCGCCATGGTGACGTTTTCGAGCGTCGGGTTGTTCAGGTTCCGCTGGAACTGGAGCTTCACCCTGTTGTTGCCGGACTCGACCCAGTTGACGCCGTAGATGGCGACCGGCATGGACCCGCCGTTGGCGAAGCAGAGAGTGCTCTGACCGTTGTTGTTGTGGATCTCCAGAAAGTCGGTCTGGTTGCAGGGCACGCCGTTGATGAGCGTGGAGAAGTCGCCGCTCGGGGCGCTCGCGACGGCGGGTACGGCCATCGCGGCCATGGCGGCCACCGTGGCGACGGCGACTGCGAGAGGCCGACGTGAGGACAGCTTCATGCTTTCTCCTTCTTCGATGCGGACACGTGCCCGTACGTCCGGGAGCCCGGCCGCCGTGGATCCGGTGCGGTCGTCCCCGGGACGCGTTTCCATGGTCGCGACCGCCGTACCGCCGTCGCATCGGCAAACATCGCCTACACCCGGCGATCCTTCGGGGAAGCTCGCGCGGGCGGCCCGCGGGTCAGGGCAGCGGCAGGTTGCGCAACTGGCGGCGGGACGTGATGTGGAGCTTGCGGAAGATGTTGCGCACGTGGGCGTCGATGGTGCGCGGGCTCAGGAACAACTGCGTGCCGACCTCCTTGGAGGTGGCCCCGGTGGCCACCAGCCTCGCGATGTGCAGCTCGTGGGCGGTGAGCGCATCGGCCGGTCGGGCGGCCCGCCGGTGACACTGCTCACCGGTGGCGCGCAACTCGCGGGCGGCGCGGGCGGCGAACCCCTCCGCACCCATGTCGGACAGCATCCGATGAGCGATGCGGAGCTGCTCGCGGGCGTCCTGACGGCGGCGTTCGCGGCGCAGCCACTCGCCGTAGACGAGGTGGGCGCGGGCGAGATGGGCGACCATCCGGCAGCGGCCGAACCGCTCGATCGCCTCGCCGTACGACGCTTCGGCCGCCGGCCCGGTGCTGGTCAGCGCACGTGAGACGGCCGCAAGTCCGAGGGCCCACTGGGTGCCGCTGGCGCGCGCTCGCGAACTCAGCAGTCTCAGGGCGGTGGTGGCGCGGTCCGGCTGGTCGGCGCGGACGGCCGCCTCGATCAGCTCGGGCAGCACCATGCTGCTGTGCACCAGTTCGTCGGACTCGCACGGCGGTACCGCGGCGGCGAGGGCGACGTCGTAGTTTCCCAAGCCGTTGTGCAGCACCGCCAGGGAGTACTGGGCCAGACCGCCCCCGCCGTGCCCGACGGCCTCCCGGACGATGGCCGCGTGGAGCGTGTCGACCGCGGTCCGCTGACCGCGCCAAGCCGCCAGCAGGATGTCGTTGCTGGGCAGCGGCGCGGCACCCGTCTCCCGCGTGTACGCGGCGGCCTCGGCGCCCAGTTCGGCGGCCCGGGCGAGTTCGCCGGTGAACAAGGACACGGCGGCGAGGCAGTTGAGCGCGGTGGGCAGTGCCGTCAGCGCCCCGTCCTGTCGGGCGAGGCGGACGCGGCGAACGGCGAGCGCGTGGAGCGCCTCGTCGTCCCACAGCGCCATCGCGACGCGACACCCCAGCAGCAACCAACGGCCGTCGGCGTCGTCTCCTTCCGGCCCGGCCGGCCGGCGAGGGTCGTGACCGCGGTGACCGAGCGAGGCCAGCGCCCGCTTCAGGACGGGTACGGATGCTTCGTATCCGTGGGTGGCTCTGGCCACCAGCCCGTCGAGGAAGAGCTCCACCACTCGTGTCGACGTCGACGGAGACGTTGACGGTGACGGAGACGGTGACGGTGCCGGCACGGCCTGGGCGGCTTCGGCCACCTCCAGCACCCCGCGCCCGGACGAGCTGGGCAGGTGGGAGGACTCCAGTGCTTGCAGGAAGGTCTCGCGGGCCAGCGGGGCGTCCAACGGGGCGAGCTCCGTCGCGACGTCCAGCAGCATCCCGAGCACGTCGTCGTTGCCCGTCGTGTAGTACGCGATCTGGGCACCCAGCAACTTCACCCGGGCGCGTTCCGCGGCAGGCAGCGGCCCGGCCTTCGCGAGAGCCAGCAACTCCAGAGCGGCATCGGGCGCACCGGCCCGGTGCTTGGCGTGCGCGGCGCACAGCGCGCGGCGCGCACGGTCGCCGGGCTTGGGCGTCAGCGCGACCGCCCGCTCCAGGAACGCGGCTGCCGCGGCCAGCCCGCCGCGGGCCCGTGCCCGATCGGCCGAGCGTTCCAGATCCGCGGCGATCGCCTCGTCGGCCCCTGGCGTGGCCTGCGCACGGTGCCAGGCGTGCCGGTCGGGCTCGGTCCGGGCGTCGGTCGCCGCGGCCAGCGCCCGGTGCACGCGGCGGCGGTCGGACGACGTGGCCGCCCGGTAGACCAGCGAACGCATCAGCGGATGGTGGAACCGCACCCAGGTGCCGACCGCCACCAGCCCGGCCGTCTCCGCCGGTGCAGCCGCGTCGGCGCGGATGCCGAGGTGCTCGGCCGCGGCCCACATCAGCGCGGTGTCGCCGAGCGGCTCGGCCGCCGCGACCAGCAGCAGCAACCGCGTCTCGGTCGGCACGTCGCGCGACCGGCGCTGGAAGCACTCCTCGATCTTGCGCGGCACGCTCAGTTCGTTCGGCAACCCGAATCCGCCCGCCAGCTTCGCCGGCTCCGCGCTCAGCGGCAACTGCGTCAGGACCAGCGGGTTGCCCCCCGCTTCGATGATGACCCGGTCGCATATCCGCTCGTCCCACGGCGCCCTGACCGCCGTGGCGAGCAACTTCCGCGCGTCCGCCTCACCGAGCCCGGCCAAGTCCAGCGTCGGCAGCCCTGCGAACGTGCGTACGTCACAGGGGCCGGGGTCGGGGTCGCGCAGCGCGAACACCAGCGCCAGCCGCGCGGCCTCCACCCGCCGCGCCACGAAGGCGAGGGCCTGCGCGGACGCCGCGTCCAACCACTGGGCGTCATCCACCAGACACAGCAGCGGCCGTTCCTCGGCTGCCCGGGTCAACAGGCCCAAGGCGGCCAGCGCCACCAGAAACGGGTCCGGCGGGTCGCCGTCGCGCAGCCCGAACGCCACCTCCAAAGCGGCCTGCCGCGGGCGGGGCAACGAGCCCAGCCGGTCCAACAGCGGCGCACACAACTGGTGCAGGCTGGCGAACGCGAACTCCGTCTCGGACTCCACGCCGGCCGCACGCTCCACCCGGAACCCCGGTGCGACACCGCGGGCGTGCTCAAGGAGCGCGGTCTTCCCGATGCCGATCTCACCGCACACCACCAGCGCGCCACCGCGGCCGGCCCGCGCTCCGGCAACCAGCTCTTCGATCGCCTTGCACTCTGTGTCTCGGCCCACAAGCATCTCTTGGCTCTCCCCGGGGTGACGGCAGACGGTCGGCCGGACTGGCCTCCCGCCGGTGACCCTCTCCCCGTCCGACACCCGTGCATATGCCGGCCCGGTCCCTCTTGGCCGATTGTCGGCAGAGCGGGTGGGCGGCCGTCACCGCCGCGTGCTCCTCCCGTGCCTCGAACCTGGCGATCGTTGAAGCGGGAGGCTATCGACCTCATCTTTCCTCAGGGGTGAGTTAAGAAAATTAAGATTCTCTCGTTGCTCCCTTGAAAAACTCAAGCTATAAATGAGGGGCAGGCGCACCGTCCGGCGCGCCGAGTGCGCGTCGCCGAGTTTCGAGGGAGTCCACGGGTGGACTGGCAAGAGCTGACCGACCTGACGCAGGGGCGGCCGTTCGTCGTCGAGCGGGTGCGGCTCGCGGACAACGGGGTCGCGGTCGAGGGGGAGTTCGAGCCGCCGCAGTTGGCTCAACTCGACGTCGAAGATCAGGTCTTCGTCGCCGCGTTCGTCCGGGCGCACGGCTCCATCAAGGAGATGGAGCGGGTCTTCGGGGTGAGCTACCCGACGGTCAAGTCCCGGCTGAACCGGATCGCGCAGCGCCTCGACTTCGTCGACGTCGACCCGGCGCCCGCCGGCGCGAGCGCCGACACCCTGGACCGCCTCCAGCGCGGCGAGATCAATGTGCAGGAGGCGCTTGCGGAGTTGGAGGGGACGGGGTGATGCCGCAGTTGGTGACGGCGCGCTATTGCCGTGCCGACGGGCGTACGCGACGGCTGTACGTCCCGGTCGTCCCGGTCCTGCTCGTGCTCGCGCCGTTGGTGCTGCTCGCCGTGGTGGGCGGGCTGATCGCCTGCCGCGTCTTCGGCATCCGCCCGGGGGGCGCGCTGGGCGGGGTCGGGCGGCTGTTGTGCGCGCTGCCCGGAGCCCGGTTCGAGATGCAGCAGGGCCGAACGGCCGTGCTGATCAAGGTCAGTTGAAACAGTTGAGGCAGAGGGGGAGTACGACATGAGTACGAGTACGGGCACGAGCACGGGTACGGCAGCGAACGAGCAGCGTCGCCAGGTCCTGGAGATGCTGGCCGACGGCAAGATCACCGCGGACGAGGCGGGGCGGCTGATCGACGCGCTGGAGCGCCAGCAGCCGACGCCGCCGCAGGGCGCCCCGTCCGCCCCGAAGGACCGCCGCCCCAAGTACCTGCGCGTGGTGGTCCACTCGGACGAGCCCGGCGGCGACGGCCCCAGCCGGATCAACGTCCGCATCCCGCTGCAACTGCTGCGCGCCGGAGTGCGGCTCGCGAGCCTGATCCCGCCGCAGGCGCTCACCAAGGTCAACGAGCAACTGCACCGGAGCGGCGTCCCGATCGACCTCGCCGAACTCAAGCCGCAACACCTTGAGGAACTCGTCGAGCACCTCGACGACATCCACGTCAACGTGGACGACCCCGACTCCACGGTCCAGGTCTTCTGCGAGTGACGCCACCGGGCCCGAGTGGCGAGAAGTGGCCTCATCTCCATGGGAGTCGTCTCATCTTCACCACCGGGCCCCCCGTCCCTCCTACCGTGTCCTCGACTCGCGACGGAAGGCGGCGCTCCGCAACGTCCCGGGAGCGGCCAGGTGTCCGTCGCGTTCATGTCTGGAGGAGCGATGGAAACGCGTCTCTTATCCGGTCCGAGAACCCGGATCGTCGCCGTGCTGGCAGCGCTGGCGACGGTGCTGGGACTGTTCACGGGCTTTTCGGACCGGGCCCGGGCCCAGGAGGCCAACCACCCCGGCGCCCCCGTCTTCACGGCGGTCACGGACACCACCGTCACGTTCAAGTGGGACCCGCCGCCCCGCCCCGAAGAGGTGCTGTACTACCAGATCGAACAGGACTTCGGCACTGAAGTCGGGATCACGACCGGCACCACCTTCACGGCCACGCACCTCAACGTCGACACGGAGTACCACTTCGGCGTGGTCGCGTTCGCCCGCGGCGGGTCGGGCTGGTCGAGCCGTCACATGCCCGTCCGGACGACGGGCACGGTGCCGCCGATGCCCGCGAAGCCGGTCGCCATGGGCGTCTTCACCGAGGAGGGCAGCTACGAGCGGGGCTTCCACCTCAAGGAGTTGCACACCGGCGGCTCGGCGGCCCGGCTCACCCATCTGACGTACGGGCACGGCACGGTCAGCGGCGGCCAGTGCGGCATCGGGGACCAGCACGCGGCCCTGGAGCGGACCTTCTCCGCCGACCAGAGCGTGTCCGGCCGGGCCGACACCTGGGACCAGCCCCTGCGCGGACACTTCAACCAGCTCCGCGAGCTGAAGGCCCGTCATCCGGACCTCAAGCTCCTGTGGTCCTTCGGCGGGCCGGAGCGCGCGGGCGACTGGGCCGACATCAGGGAGCGCCCGTGGCTCGTGATCAGCTCCTGCATGCGGCTGCTCGACGACCCGCGCTGGGCCGGTCTCTTCGACGGGATCGACCTGATGATGGAGTACCCGCCCTGCCGCCTCGCCCCCTGCGACCTCGGCGGCGCGGCCTGGCTGAAGTACCTGGCGAAGGGGTTCCGCGACGTGCTGGGCAAGGGCCGCATCCTGACGGTGACCGTCGGTTCCCGCGGCGGCGGCGACCACCTCTACGGGCGGACCGACTTCGCCGGGGCAGCGCCCCTGGTCGACTGGTACAACGTGAAGACGTACGACTACTACACCCCGCTGGAACCGAACTGGGCCCGGCGGACCGCTCCCGCCGCCCCGCTCGACTCGTCCTGGAACAACTTGGAGTACGGCCGGGACGCCAACTTCGAACTCCGCAACCTGACCGCGAGGGGCGTCCACCCGAACAAGGTCGTGATGGGTCTCCCCACCCACGCCTGGGGCTGGCAGGGCATTCGCAACGCGACCGGGGCTCCGGGGGACTACTACGCCGACGGCCCGGTGGACGGTCCCTCCCAGCGCGGACTGGACGACTACCGGGCGGTCAGCGCCCGCTGCGCCCCGACCGGCGAGTTGGGGAAGACGGCCTTCGCGGTCTGCGGCAGCCAGATGTGGACCTACGACACCCCGGCCACGGTCGCCGGGAAGGCCGCGTACATGAAGAGGTACGGGCTCGGCGGCGGCTTCCTCTCCAACCTCCGCGGCGACACCTCACGCGGCGAACTCCTCACCGCCCTGACCAACGCCTTCAAGCCCTGAGGCACTGAGGGCCCGCTCCGAACCCCTGCGAACCCTGTGTCCCTCAAGGGCGCGCACCGCGCCGCTCC
The DNA here is from genome assembly GCF_044328175.1 of Streptomyces sp. NPDC017979. Taxonomy (NCBI): domain Bacteria; kingdom Bacillati; phylum Actinomycetota; class Actinomycetes; order Kitasatosporales; family Streptomycetaceae; genus Streptomyces; species Streptomyces sp. NPDC017979. Next base: position 60,909 of record NZ_JBIRGU010000010.1, read on the forward strand.
CGGGCGTCCGTCCCGGGAGCGGCGTGCCCTGAGGCCCGAGGGGAGATCCCGGTGTCGGGTCCGGTCACTCGACGCGGGGCTTGCTGAACTCTTCGATCAGCACGGCGTACTGCTCCCCGCCGTGTCCGGCGGCGACCGCCCGGTCGGCCATCGCCTTGATCAACTTCGGCAGTTCGGCGTTGACGCCCACCGCCTCGCTCTCCTCGATCAGATGTGCCATCGACCCGACATGGGTCTCCAGGGACGCCACCTCGGCAGGGAAGGAGCCGCTGTCGATCTGCTCGGCTTCGCCCGGCAGCCATGCGGCCACTCCGGTGGCCATCTGCTGTGCGAACGGCGCGAACGTCGCGGCGTCCACACCGGCCGTCTTGAGCAGGGCCGTGCCTTGGAGCCAAGCGTTCAGGACGCTCCACATCATCGCCAGACCCGCCACGTCGTACAGCGACGCCAGCCCGTGATCCGCACCGAGGTGGCTAACGGTGCCGAGCGCGTCGAGCGTCGTCTTGTGCGCATCGAAGTCCGCCTGCGGTCCGCTGTGCAGGATCACCGCGTCAGCGGTTCCGATGGCCGGCGGGATCGCCATGACGGCGCCGTCCAGGTAGCGGGCGCCGCGCTGCTCGGCCCATCGGGCGGCCTCCCGCGCCTGGGTCGAGTCGCCCGAGGTCAGGTTCACCAGCGTCACGCCGTCCAGTTCGACGTCGTCCGCCCCGAGCAGGCCGTGCACGGCCTGGTAGTCGGTGACGCAGACGATCGTCAGGGGGCCCGCCTTGAGCGCGTCGGCCACCGTCGGCGCCAGCTCGGCGCCCTCGGCCACCAACTGGTCGGCCTTGGCGGCCGTACGGTTCCACACGGTGGTGGGGTGCCCGGCTTTGAGGAACGCGCTGGCCAGCGCCTGGCCCATCCGTCCGAGGCCGATGATCGTCACAGGTGTTTCGGTCGTGTTGTCCATGGCAGCATCGTCAACGTTCATACCGGTGTGAAGGTCAAGCGAGGTTTTCGATGCGGATCGGGGAACTGGGGCGCCGGACGGGCGTCAACACCCACCAGTTGCGCTACTACGAGGCCCAGGGCCTGCTGGAGGCGGACCGCGGTACGAACGGCTACCGCGAGTTCGACGAGGACGCCGTGCTGCGGGTCCGGCAGATCCGTCACCTGCTGGGTGCCGGTCTGTCCTCCGAGGACATCGCGTACGTGCTGCCCTGCGCGGTCGGCGAGGATCCGCAGCTACCCGGGTGCCCCGAACTGGTCGCCGCGATGCGGTCACGGCTTCAGCGACTGGACGAGCAGATGAACGACCTCGCTCAATCCCGCGACGCCCTTGCCCGCTACATCGATGCGGCCGAGCGCATGGGTGGTGAGAGCTACCCACCCTTTGACGGTGCCGACTTGGAGCCCGTCTCCGCCTGAGCCGTCGGGGCAGCCCGGTTCGCGGACCGTTCCGACCGGCGGCACCCTCCCGACCCGCGCAAGCACCGCCGACGCGCCGGCCCGGGCACGGCGTGCCCCGACTCACTGGGCGCGGCAGACGTCCCGACGGTGGCCGACCTTGACGACGAGTACGACCAGTTCGCCATCGCAGACGGCGTAGGCGAGCCGGTCGTCCCCGACCCGCAACCGGTACAGGTCGTCGTGTCCGGCGAGCCTCTTGATGTCGGCGTCCTCAAGGGCGTGGTACCCGTCCATGGGGATCACGGCCGCGACGGCTTCGCCGTTGCGCGTCACGATCGTGGCCTCTCCCGCGGCTGCCTTGTTGAGGACGTCGGAGAGCTGGGCGCGGGTCTCTCTGATGCCCAGTCGGTCGGATGACGTCGAATGTACACGCATGCGTGTACACCGCTTCGGGGTGCGAGTGTGTGGCGCTGGCCGTCGCGCTCAGCCGTGAGCGCGGGCCAGAGTGGAGGTCGCCTGTAGGGCTCCTTGATTATCTGCCAGCAAATTTATGGGCGCGTGCCCATTTAATGCGATCGCGCGGTGATTTCTTGATCGGCGACCTCTCCTGGGGAACCCTGTGCTGCGGTAGGAGTCCCTGAAGCGCGAGAGGGAGGGGTTAGTCGTGCAGCTGCTGCGGAGGAAGAACCTCACCGGTGCCGGCGGTCTGATGGCGGCGGCGGTCGCGGTCGGCGTCCTGGCGATGCCGGGCCAGGCGCACGCGGCGGAGGCCGCCGGCTGGGCGGCGCAGTGCGCGAAGACGCCCGTGGTGGGAGCGCCCGGCGTCTATGACCAGCGAGCCTCGGTCTGGAAGGCGGACGATCCCAGCAAGATCGCCGAGTCGATCTTCAGGCCGGCGGACGACAGGCTGTCGGTGCGCAACGTGTCGGGAACCGCGATGCAGTACACCATCCAGTGGACGAACGCGAGCGGTACCGCCATCGAGCGGACTTGGTCGTACGGCGTGACGTCCGGCACGGCCAGACACATGGTGTTCGACATTCCTGATGGTCGCACCGTCTATACGTCCATCTCCGTCGGCGACGGGACCGTCGCCCGCTGCTCGGGCAGGTCGTAAGAGCCTCGTTCGTCGGGTGAAGCCAGGGCCGGCAGGTCCTGGCTTTTCTTTGTTCGCAAATGGATGGGCGGACGCCCATTAAATGGATAATCACGCAGTGATCGCTTGATCGATGGCCTCCCTTGCGGAATTCTCTATTGCTGTAGGGACCACGCGGTTGGAGAGAAGAAGGGATCGGTCATGCAGATTCTCAGGAGGAAGAACCTCACCGGAGTCGTCGGCCTGATGGCGGCGGCCCTCGCGGCCGGCGTCCTGACGATGCCGGGCCAGGCGCACGCGGCGGAGGCCGCCTACTGGACCGTGGACTGTGACAAGACGCCGGCGACCGGCGACCCAGGCGCCCACGACATGATCGCCATGATCTACAAGACCGGCGACCCGAACAAGGGCGCCATTTCGTCCTTCCATGCCGCCGGCGAGACCCTGACCATCAGGAACTGGTCCGGTGCCATGATGCGATTCAAGATTCAGTGGGCGAACGCGGCTGGTAACCGCATTGAGAAGACCTGGGAGTACAACCTCGGGACCGGTGGCTCTCAAACGCACACGTTCAACATCCCTGAAGGGCGCAAGGTTTACACGTCTGTTGGAACGCCGGGTGGGAGCACCGCCTACTGCAACGGGATCTCGTAGCGCGGCATTCCTTCCGGTCCGTTGAACGAGCGGGCGGAAGATGCGTGAAGCAGGGCCTCACGGCCCGCTCGGGTGCGAATCGCTCCGGGCGGGGCCGGGGGCCCTGCCTTCGTTCGTTGAATCGTGCCGCCGTACGGCTGCGGATTCGTGTTGCCGCACGACTTCCATGGGCCGAACTCCGCGACTGCCGAGCGCGGGCGCAGTAATCGGGCCCGCCCACCTGGTACTCAGGGGGGATATTTCTCCCGGGATAAATAGGAGGCTGCTCCCGTGTGCCGCCTGCTCTTCGCGGGTGAGGATTCCTTCAGTTCTTCGGCGACAAACAGAAGGAGCTCACCAGCATGACCAGGTACCACCAGCGCATCGGCCGCAGGGCACTGCTCGCCACGACGGCGGGCGTCATGGGGGCGGCCCTCGTCGCCGGGGCGGCGTACGCGGCCCCGGTCGGGGACGGGGCGCCGCGCGCCGCCGCCCGGGAGCAGGCCCAGGACCCCGTGGTCCGCGCGCTGGACCGGATCGCCCACCCGCTGCGCTCCACCGAGCCCGGCGGGAAGAACCACGACCTGCGGGCGCTCGGCGCGATGATCGGCGGTGCCAAGGTCGTCGGCGTGGGCGAGGCCACCCACGGCTCCCACGAGTTCTTCACCATGAAGGAGCGACTCTTCCGCTACCTCGTCCAGGAGAAGGGATTCCGGGCCTTCTCCCTGGAGTTCAGTTGGCCCGCCGGACTCCAGATCAACGACTACCTCCAGACCGGCAAGGGCGACGCCCGGCAGGTCGTCAAGGAAACCCTCGGCGGCACCCCCTGGGACCGCGAGGAGTTCGTCCACCTCATCGAGTGGATGCGCGACCACAACCGCCGCAATCCCACCCGCACCGTCCACTTCGTCGGCAACGACCTCGGCGGCCCCGCCATCACGGACGACTTCTTCGCCCGGATCACCGACTACGCCCGGCAGCACCACCCGACGCTGGAGCCCCGTCTCAACGAGCTCTACGCGGGGCTGCGTCCCCTCGACGACGCCTTCGCCTACCTCAAGAAGCCGCTCGCCGAGCGCCAAGCTTTCGCCGACCGGGCCCAGCGCGCCCTCGACCTGATCAGCGCGGCGGGCGGCAAGGACCGGAACGCCCACGCGTGGGCCGTGCAGAACGCCCGCTCGGTCGCCGACACCACCAGGTTCCTGACCGCCGACCCCACCGACCCCTCGAAGATGCCCGACTTCCAGCGCATCCGTGACAAGGCCATGGCCGACAACGTCCTGTGGTGGCAGAAGCGCACCGGGCACAAGATGCTGGTCTCCGCGCACAACGACCACCTCGGTCTCATCGCCGGCACCGCCTCGATGTACCCCAAGACCCAGGGGTCCCTCCTCCGCGACGCGCTGGGCCGGAACTACCTGCCCGTCGGCATGACCTTCGACCGGGGCTCCTTCCTCGCCCAGGACACCGGCATCGGCGGCGACTGGAAGAAGTTCACCGTCGGCGCCGCCGCTCCCGGCACCAACGAGCACACCCTCGACCGGGTCCGGCACCAGGACTACTACGCCGACCTGCGCGCCGCCGCGCCCGACGCGCGCCGCTGGCTGGACACCGCGCGTCCCACCCGCACCATCGGCACGGGCTTCGACGCCAACTACCCCCTGTACGACCTGGCGCTCGGCCGCTCCTTCGACGTCCTGATCCACCTGCACGACGTACGGGAGGCCGACCGGCGCAAGCCGTAACCGGGTCGGTTCTCGGTGGGCCCGTCCGGCCCTGACCCTTGCCCAGGTGGGCCGGACGGGCGGCTTGGTGGCCCGCCCCCCGGAGGTCTGGGGCAGAGACCTCGGGGGCGGGCCGGCCCGCGCGGCCGGGGCGATGGCCGGCGGGCGATTGGGGGGAGGGGTGGGTGTGCGGGGCTTATGGGCCAGGGGCGTCGATGGCGAAGGAGCAGCGTCCCGGGTGGTCGCGGTAGAGGAAGCAGACGTCGTCGCGGCCTGACGGAGCGCCGTTGGTCTCGGTGCAGTCGGGGAGGGCGGTGATCTGCTCCGGGGCGAGGCCGTCCGTCCAGTGGGTCCACAGGTTCTCGCCGTGCGGAGCCGGTAGGAGGCGGACGAGGGCGGCGTGCGGGGTGTCCTGGTGCGCTTCCAGTTCGCACGTGAGACGCGTCTGGATCGCCATCAGGGTCTCGGGTGCGTGGCCCTCGGCGTCGCGGGCGTCCAGCACCAGTTCCGGTGGCAGTACGGCGGGGGCCCGGCAGGTGCGCGGCGGCTCGGGGGCGGGGGATGGCTCGGGGATGTGGGGGGAGCCCATGTCAGGCCCGCTGACTGCTGTTGGCGTTGCGCTCGCTCAGGGCCGGCGCTAGCCGGTCGTGGTTCGTCGCCCTACGGGTGAGGTCGCGCAGGGCGTCCCACTCGATGCCGCCGCGGGGCGGGCGGAGGGCGTAGTAGTTCCTGAACACCTCCATGACCACGCCGATGGTCTGGGACTCTGTGTCGTAAGCGAGTTCACCGACTCTGAGTTCGTCGAGTTCGCCGCACATGATTGCTCCTCTCTGTAGCCAAACCGCTACCGGGCGCAGTCAGGTTGGCCTAGGGTTGGTACTCCCCTCAACGCGACTGGGCGAGGAGAGCACGTTGGTGAACCGCAAGGAGTTGAATCCCGAAGCATCTGCTCAGGCGGCGTACGGAGCGCGCTTACGCAGCCTGCGAGATGGGCGGGGATTGACTCAGGACGAACTCGCATCCCTCATGGGCTACTCGGGGCGACACATTTCAGCCGTCGAAACCGGCCGCAGAACGCCAACGCGCCAATTCTCGCTGAGTGCCGACAGGATCTTCGAACTCGAAGGTGCCGCTGACACGTTCGAACGCGCGTTTAGAGAGATCCGGCACGGCGCACTGCTGCAAGGCTTCCCGGAGTACCTGGGGTACGAGGGGCGGGCCGTCGAGCTCCGGCTGTACGAGATCGGGATCATGCCGGGGCTGCTCCAGACGTCTGAGTACGCAACCGCCCTTGAAAGTGGCGAAGTTCAGCGAGGCTCGATCTCGGCCGACCAGGCTGAGGAGCGAGTACGCGTGCTCATGCAGCGGCAGGCTGCGCTGGTGCGCGACCGGTCACCCATGATGTTCGTCGTCATGGACGAGAGCTGCATCCGCCGACAGGTCGGCAGCCGTGAGGTGATGGACGCCCAGCTCGATCGACTGTTGGCGTTCGCCGAGCAGCCCAACGCCATGCTGCACATCGCGCCGTATGCCATAGGAGAGCGCAGGCCGTTCAACCTCCCGTTGAACCTGCTGACCCTGCCGGACCTCTCCATGGTCGCGTACGCTGAGTCCCAGATGCAGGGGCACATGGAGCGCGAAATCCCCGTCATTCTGCCCCTGTTGACGGCCTACCATCAGTTGCAGGCCGTATCGCTGTCGTCGGCAGCGAGCGTGGACATGATCAATCAGATCCGGAAGGGCACCCCATGACGACCGCGACCGAACTTCGTTGGGTCAAGTCCTCCTACAGCAGCAACGGTGGCAACTGCGTGGAGGTCGCCGTGAACGTCGTTGCCACCGGGGTCGTGCCCGTCCGGGACAGCAAGCAGCCGGGTGGGCCGGTCCTGATCGTGTCTGCTGGCGCGTTCGCCGGGCTTGTCTCGCTTGCGCGGGGCGCCGACCTGTAAGTCCTCGAAGGAGCTGCACGATGAGCCTTGAACTCTCCACAGCTCAATGGACCAAGTCCTCCTACAGCAACAACGGCGGCGACTGCCTCGAATGGGCCCCCGCACACGCGGCCACGCACGGCACCGTGCCCGTCCGCGACAGCAAGCGTCCCGAAGGGCCCGCGCTGCTGGTGTCCGCTGGCGCGTTCGCCGGGCTGGTGGCTCTCGCGCGAGGGGCCGAGCTGTAGTCCGTAGCTCCACCGCACTCCCTGAGCCCCGTACGGCACCCGTCGTACGGGGCTCAGTGCGTGCCCAGCTCCCGCAGCACCGCGTCCGCTTCCCGTACCACCCGCTCCACCAGCTCCGCGCAGCTCGGCAGGTCGTCCAGCACGCCCGCGACCTGGCCCGACGCCATCACACCCACATCTGTCCGGCCGTCGACCATCGCCGCGCGCAGCAGCATCGGGGTGTTCGCGGCCAACAGGACCTGGCCCCAGGTCAGTTCCTTGCCGTGCTTCATCGCGAGGCCGTCGCGGACCATCGAACGCCACGTCAGACCGGACAACTTCCGGAACGCCGCAGCGTGGCGTACCGCCAGCGCCAGGGAGCGGGCGCGGCCGTGCCGTTCCAGCGCCGCGACCAGGTCCGTACGCAGCATCCGGTGCGGGAGGCCGTCCACCGCCCGCGTGACCGTCACGTCGTTCACCGTCGCCGCCAGATAGCGCGCCTTCACCGCGGCCGGGACGGTGGAGTCGGAGGTCAGCAGGAAGCGGGTGCCCATCGCGACGCCCGCCGCGCCCAGCGCCAGCGCGGCCACCAGACCGCGGCCGTCGTGGAAGCCGCCGGCCGCGACGACGGGGATGTCTACTGCGTCCACGACCTGCGGGACCAGCACGGTCGTGGCGACCGCCCCCGTATGGCCGCCGCCCTCGCCGCCCTGCACCAGCACCGCGTCCGCGCCCCATGCCGCGACCTTCTCCGCGTGGCGACGGGCACCCACCGATGGGATCACCACCACGCCCGCGTCCTTGAGTTCGGCGATCAGGTCGCGGGACGGCGCGAGGGCGAACGAAGTGACGCGTACGCCCTCGTCGACGATGATCCGTACCCGTTCGCGGGCGTCGGCGGCGTCGGCGCGCAGGTTGACGCCGAAGGGGGCGTCCGTGCGGGCGGCCACCTCGCGCACCGCGTGCCGCAGCTCGTCCACGGTCATCGTCGCGGAGGCGAGGATGCCGAGGGCGCCCGCGTTCGCCGTCGCGGAGACCAGGCGGGGGCCGGCGACCCAGCCCATGCCGGTCTGCACGATCGGATGGCGCACGCCGGTGAGCCGGGTCAGTGCGGTCTCCATCACCCGGTCCTCACCTCGCGCTCGCGCAGGCCGTCCGGGTCGATCACCTCGCGGATCAGCCGTAGCTCTTCGGCGGTCGGCTCCCGGGTCGGCACCACGTCGTCCGCGACGAGCTCGAAACCGGTGGCGGCCCGCACGTCCGCCACCGTCACGCCCGGGTGCACGGACACCAGCCGCATCGCGCGATCAGGCGTCGCGAAGTCGAAGACGCCGAGGTCGGTGACGACGCGGGGGATGCGGTGGAAGCGGGTGGCGCTCGGGCCGGCCGCGGCGGCGCGGTCGTAACCCACCCCGCAGACCACGTCCACCTCCGGGACGAAGACGCGCGGCGAGTGCCTGGGGATCCAGTAACTCACCGGGTTGTTGAGGGTGTTGACGGGCGCGCCGCGCATTCCGAGGAGTTGGCGGGCGGGGCGGGTGAAGTCCGGACCGATGGCGGAGATGTTCTGGTTGCCGTGGCGGTCGAGCTGGCTCGCGCCCATCATCACGTGCCGGCGCCCACCGGTGACCATCGCGAGGTGACGGCGGTACGGCAGCCAGCCCTCCACCGACCCGTCGAGCCCCACCAGCATCGCCTCGCCGTCCGTGAGGAGCAGATCGGGGGAGAAGGTGCGCTTCGCGAGCCGGGCGCCGACGGACGGGATCAGGCCCATGGGGCTGGCCAGCACTTCTCCGTCGCCCCGCCACGCATCGGCGCAGGCGACGACACAGTACTCGGCGCGGGTCGCCGTGGTCTTGATGCTCATCGGGCATCCTCCTGCCAGCGGGCGACGGCGGCTTGGTACGCCTTCTCGTCACCGTCGAGGAAGCGCGCGGCGAACTCCTCCCAGGGCGTGGACGCGTACGCCTGCTGGAACGCCTCGTCGCGCCCGTAGTCGGGGGCGCAGGAGGTGAAGTGCGCGCCGTTCGGGGTCTCCACCACACCCGTGACCGAATGGCGGGAGACCAGCAGGGACTGCGGCGGCACGTCCCCGAACGTGTCAACCAGCGCTTCGCAGCAGACGTACGCCGTGTCCGCGGCCTCGCAGAACAGGTCGTCGAAGTACGGGTCGGGGCCCAGGTAGCAGGCGTTGCCGAGCCGGTCGGCGCGGTTGAGGTGGACGAAGGCGGCGTCCATGCGCAGCGCGGGCACGGCGACGAACTCCTCCCCGTCCTCGTACGGCGAGGTCACCGTCCGCAGCTCCGGATTGAGCCGCAGCACGTCCGAGCCGATGCCGGCGCGCACCGGCAGGAACGGCAGCCGGTTCGCGGCGGCGTGCAGGCCCCACATGAACATCGCCTCGTCGATCTCGGTGACGGGGAAGCCGCCGGCCTGACGGGCGGCGCGGTAGTGCGGTTCGAGGGGGATGGAGTCGAGCGTCACGAAGGCGGTGACCAGGCGGCGGATCCGACCGGCGGCGGCGAGGAGGCCGACGTCCGGGCCGCCGTACGACACCACGGTGAGATCGGTGATCTCGGACCGGAGCACTGCTCTCACCAACGCCATGGGCTTGCGGCGCGAGCCCCAGCCGCCGATGCCGATGGTCATTCCGCTGCGCAGCCGCCCGACGACGTCGTCCAGCGACATGACCTTGTCGCTCATCACCCCTCGCCCCCTTCTGGGCGTCCGAAGGCGGCGCGGACCCGGTCGGCCACTCCGCTGAGGCCCGCCTCGAAGGTGAAGCCCTGCTCGAAGCGGTAGCTGCGGCGCACGTCCACCGGGTCGATGCCGTTGAGCGCCGCCTTCGCGAGCCGCAGCAGTGTGCCGTCCTTGCGGGCGATCTCCTGCGCCAACTCCAGTGCCGCCGCGTCGAGTTCCGAGCGCGGCACCACCCGCCACACCGAGCCGTGGCCGTGCAACTCGTGCGCGCTGACCGTGCGGGAAGTGAAGTACAGCGTGCGCATGAGGTGTTGGGGCACCAGCCGGGACAGGTGCGTCGCCGCGCCCAGCGCGCCCCGGTCCAACTCCGGCAGGCCGAAGGTCGCGTCGTCCGCGGCGACGATCGCGTCCGCGTTGCCGACGAGGCCGACGCCGCCGCCGAGGCAGTGGCCGGCGACCGCGGCGACGACCGGGACCTCGCACTCGTACACCGCGGCGAACGCCTCCGCGCAGCCGCGGTTGACGTCGATCAGCGCGGTGTTGTCTTCGGCGCGTTGGAGCTCCTTGAGGTCCACGCCGGCGTTGAAGCCGCGGCCCGCGGCGGTGAGGACGACGCAGCGCACGTCCGGGTCCCGGCCGGCGGCGCGGACCGCGTCGGCGAGGTCGTACCAGCCGCGGGCGGGCAGCGCGTTGACGGGCGGGCGGTCGACCGTGACCGTGCGCACGCCCGGCGCGGTGTCCGTGGTGGAGACGGCGCCCGTGGGCGAGTTGGCGTTCGTCGTCGAGCCGGTGCGCGTCGTCGAGCCGGTACTCGTCGTCGAGCCGGTGCGCGTCGTCGAGCCGGTGTTCGTGGCGGAGTCGGTGTTCGTGGTGGAGACACCCATGACAGGATCAGCTACCTTTCCACCAAACATTTGTTAGGTGAGGAAGGTAGCAGCGGATGGAGTTGGACGGGAGGGTCGCGGTCGTCACGGGCGGTACGCGGGGCGTCGGCGCGGGCATCGCGCGTTGCCTGCTGCGGGCCGGGGCGCGGGTGGTGGTCTGCGCCCGCCGTCCGCCCGAAGTCGCCGTCGACGGCGCCGAGTTCGTACCGCTCGACCTGCGGGACGTGGGCGCCGTCGAGAGCTTCTTCGCGGACGTCGCGGCGCGGTACGGGCGGCTCGACGTGCTCGTCAACAACGCGGGCGGGACGCCGCACCGGGCCCTTGCGGATGCACCGGCCGCCCGGCACGTACGGGTGCTGGAACTCAACCTCACCGCGCCGCTGACCGCGTCCCTCGCCGCGTACGAACACCTGCGGGCCGCCCGCGGCTCCATCGTGATGATCGGCAGCGTCAGCGCCGACCGGGCCTCGCCGGGCTCGGCGGCGTACGGCGCGGCGAAGGCGGGGCTGGCGAACCTGGCGCGGTCCATGGCGGTCGAGTGGGCGCCCGAGGTGCGGGTGAACACGGTCGTGCCGGGGATGGTCCGCACCGAACTGGCCCACCTGCACTACGGCGACGCGGCGGGCGTCGCCGCGGTCGGCGCGACCGTGCCGTTGGGGCGGCTCGCCGAGCCTTCCGACGTCGGGGAAGCGGCGGTCTTCCTCGCATCGGCGCGGGCGGCGTACGTCAGCGGGGCGTCGCTGCACGTCCACGGCGGCGGCGAACGCCCGGCGTTCCTCGCCGCCGCGGCCACAACTGACTCCGGGGAGGCTTGAGATGACGGGACTGTGCGAGGGCCGGGTCGTGGTGATCACCGGCGCGGGGCGGGGGCTCGGGCGGGCGCACGCGCTCGCCTTCGCGGCCGAGGGCGCCCGGGTCGTCGTCAACGACCTCGGCGCCGCGCTCGACGGCGCGGGCACGTCCCGCGGCCCCGCGGCCGAGGTGGTCGCGGAGATCCGCGCGGCGGGAGGCGACGCGGTGCCGCACGGCGGCGACGTCGCGACGAACGAGGGCGCGTCGTCACTCGTGGCAACGGCCCTGGACGCGTACGGCCGGCTCGACACCCTCGTCAACAACGCGGGCTTCGTCCGGGACCGGATGCTCGTGAACTTGACGGAGGACGACTGGGACGCCGTCGTCCGCGTCCACCTCAAGGGCCACTTCCTGCCCCTGAAACACGCGGCGGCCCACTGGCGGGCCGAGGCGAAGGCGGGTCGGTCGGTGTCGGCCCGCGTGGTCAACACGACCTCGGGCGCGGGCCTGCTGGGCAGCGTCGGCCAGTCGAACTACGCGGCGGCGAAGGCGGGCGTCGTGGCCCTGACGCTCGTCGCGGCGGCGGAGTTGGCGCGTTACGGGGTACGGGTGAACGCGATCGCCCCTGCGGCGCGGACCCGCATGACCGAAGGCGTCTTCACGGACCTCGCCGCGCTCCCGGACGACGTCTCCCCGCTGGTGGTGTGGTTGGGATCGGCCGCGAGCGACGGCGTCACGGGCCGCGTCTTCGAGTCGGAGGGCCCCCGCTTGACGGTCATGGAGGGCTGGCGCCCCGGCCCGACGGACACGGCGCCCGCCCGCCGCACCCCGTCGGAGACGGGGGAGGTGGTACGGAAGCTGCTGTCGGCGTCGGAGGAACCGGGGCGGGTGTACGGGGCGGGCTGAGGCCCGCGCCGCGCGATCCCAGGCGCCGCCTGGACGGTCCCGCTGCGGGTTGCGTCGGTCTCCGCGGCCAGGCGACGGTCTGCGCGCGCAGCCTCGCCCCCGTGCGCCCAAGGGGCGCGGGAGGTGCCCCCAGCGCCCCTGATGCGCTTCCCCCGTCATGCGCCTGCGGCGCGGGGGAACCGCGCGAACAACCGCCCACGGTCCGCAGAGACCCCTACAGCGCCCATTGCTCCGGCGGGCATGGCAGAGCCGCCGCGCCCCACCCACCGTCCTCCCGTGCACCGGAGCCCGACCCTGCGTCGACGGAGGGCGGTGGCGCCTCGACGAGGTCGAAGGCGGTCCGAGGACCCTCCCCCTCGATCACGAGCGCATGACGCAGAATTCGTTGCCGTCGGGGTCCTGCATCGTGATCCAGTCGTCGCGCTCGGCCTGGACCGTCGCTCCCAGCGCACACAGCCGCTTGACCTCTGCGGCTGCATCGGTCGTGCTGAGGTCGAGATGGACCCGGTTCTTGGCCCGCTTGTCCTCCGGCACCCGCTGGAAGAAGATGCGAGGCAGTCTGTCGTCCCTGCCGACGAGCAGGACAGTGGGGTCGTCCTCCGGGTCGTCGACGCCCAAGGAACGCAGCCGGGCCAACTCCTCCTCGTCATAGGGCGCGATGTCGTAGTCATCCAGGGCCTGTGCCCAGAACCGGGCGGCCGACGCCGGATGAGGACTGTCGAAGACGATGTCCTTGATGGATGCCACGGGACTCCCTTCAGGAACGGCCGCTGGCGAGGTGAGCCGATCCACAGGTGATGAGTATTGCTTGCCGTGTGGCCCCTGGGGTCTCAGCGACAGCCGTCCCACCCTCCGGAGGGACGTGTCGGTCTCCGCGGACCGCACCCACCGCGACGCTGGGGCAGGTGCCCGCGGGGGCACGGCGCGGGCGTCAGGTGGTGCGGCAGGCTGCCTGGGAGGTCGGTGGCGGGCGGACGGCGAAGCACTGTTCCGCGTCGTACGCCACGAAGCGCTCCGCCTCCTCGAAGCCCAGCTTCGCCGCCAGCCGCATCGAAGGCGCGTTCGCCGTCTGCGTCGCGAGGACCAGCGGTTCGTCCGGGTGGGTGGAGTCGAACCAGGCGAGGGCCGCCTCGCATGCCTCCGTGGCGTAACCCCGGCCCCACGCCGACGCCAGGAACAGATAGCCCAACTCCACCCGGCCCTCCGCCTGGGGGAGGTGGCCCGAGTTTCGGGTGAGGATGACCTGGCCGATCATCGTTCCGGCGAGGGCGACCACGAACAGGCCGGGGCGGCGGCCCGGCACCGGGGGCACGTCGCGCTCCAGTGCCTCGCGCGGCTGCGCGCCGCCGAGATAGGTGTTCACCTCCGGCGAGGAGAACAGGTCGACGAACGCCGCCCGGTCCCGTGCCTGCGACTCGCGCAGCACGAGGCGGTCCGTCGTGATCGGGGCGGGCGGCCAGGGGGCGGAGGCGCCGAGGTCGGTCATGCCGGTCAGCCAATCAGCCCGCTCGACGGCGATCAAGGCGCGGGTCGGGGTCCGGCCTTCGGGTGAACGTCCGGCGAACACGCCGCTCATGGGCTTGATGCGTGCATGCTCATGCGGGCCATCATGGGCGCATGCGCATCCCCCACCGCATTCATCGACGCGTCGCCGCCCTCGGCGCGACCCTCGCCGCCGCCCTCCTCGTCACCACCGCGACCCCCACCGCGACCCCCGCGGCCGCGGCATCCGCCGCCGGCTTCGGTGAGATCTGCTACTCCGCCCTGCCGTCCGAAGCCCACACCACGCTCCGGCTCATCGACTCCGGTGGACCCTTCCCGTACCCGCAGGACGGGGGAGTGTTCCAGAACCGGGAGGGGCTGCTGCCCCAGCAGTCCGCCTCGTACTACCACGAGTACACCGTCAAGACGCCGGGCGCGAGCAACCGCGGGACCCGGCGCATCGTCACCGGGGAGCAGCACCAGGAGGACTACTACACCCGGGACCACTACGCGTCGTTCGACCTGGTCGACCACGGCTGTTAGCCACCGCTGCCGGTCACCGCGGTAAACAAGGAGCATGACGACCACGTACGTGATCGACGGCTCGACCATCGCCGGTCTGCCCGACTTCTGGCGGGCGATCGGCGAGGCCGTCAACGGGCCCGGCGGCTACTTCGGCAGCAACTTCGACGCCCTCGCCGACTGCCTCGGCGGCGGCTACGGCACCCCCGACGATGACGACGACGTCGTCTTCGAATGGCGCGCCCACGAACGCTCCCGCACCGCCCTGGGCCACCCGGAGACCGCCCGTTACCTGGCGCAGAAGCTGCGCCGGGCCCATCCCTCCAACCACCCCGCGATCCGAGCGGAGCTGGCGCGCGCCGAGGCCGGGGCGGGCCCCACGCTCTTCGACCTGCTGGTGGCGGCGATCGAGCGCCGCTACCCGGGCGGGGTGCGCCTGCGCTGACGGAAGCCGGCTAACGACAGCGCGGCACCGTCGACTCCAGGCGGCGGCGGGTCGTTTCGTCCGTGATGGCGTCGACCGCGGCGAGGGCCGTTTCGTAGGCCGGGCCGTCCGGGGTGCCGTCGGCCAGGAGGCGGACCAGGGCCGGGACGGCGCGCGGGTCCTGGCGGCGGGCGAGGCCGCCGGCGGCTTCCGCGGCCGTGGCCGGGTCCGGGTCGTCGAGGCGGGCGGCCAGGGCCTCGCGGATCTCCGGGGTGTCGGCGGGGGACTTCGCGAGTGACGCCGTGGCCCGGTCCCGTACGCCGGCGTTCGGGTCCGCGCTCAAGCCGACCAGCGCGGCGATGCCCTCGCCGTCGGCGTCGGTGACCAGGCTCGCGAGGGAACGGGCGACCTGGCGGCGGACGGCGGGGGACGGGTGGGGCGCGTGCCGCAGGACGTCCGGGAGCGACGACGCGTCGGCCCGTACGCCCAGCGCCGCGACCGCCGCCTCGATCAGTACGGGCGCCGTCGCCTCCCGCGTCACCGCACGCAACACCTGCACCGCGCGCCCCGAGAGCGCGCCGCCGGGGCCGTCCAACCGGGCCAGGACGTCCGCGCCGAAGGCCCGCCGCAGGGGGTCGGTGCTCGCGCACCACGCCTGCGCCGCCTGGAACGTCTCCTCGTCGCCGCGCGCCCACAGCGCCGACACCTGCTCGGTCCAGTTGTCCTGGGCGCGGTGGCCGCAGCGCAGGGCGCGGTCCGCCAACTGCGCGTAGGGCGTGCGTATCCCGAGCGCGGACTCCAGCAGCGTCACGACCGCCGCGTGCCCGGTCTGGGACTCGCGACCGCCGACCGTCCGCCCGTCCCGCAGCACTTCGACGACGACGGTGACCCCGCCCTCCTCGGATATCCGGCGGGTGACCGTCCCGGTCACGTCCTCCCAGGTGTCGAGGAGCGCGGTGCGCACCTCCTGGGCGACGTCGCGTTCCAGCCACGGCCGGGCCTCCGCGAGGGCGGCCGAGAGGGTCGCCCGGTGGGCCGTCGCGCCGTGGTCGAGCAGGGCGCGCACGGTCCGGGGCGAGCCGCGGCGCGCGGCCACCACGAGGGGCGGTTCGCCGTTGGGGCCCGGCAGTTCGGGGTCCGCGCCGGCCTCCAGGAGGACCCGCGTGGTCGTCGCGTAACCCTGCTGGACCGCCCAGGTCAGCGCGCGGAAGCCCATCGACTCGGCGGTGTCGGGGCGGGCGCCCGCGGACAGCAGCGCCCGGACGACCTGCGCGTGGCCGCCGACGGCCGCACCGCACAGCGGGAGGTCGCCGCCGTCGTCGCCGCTGGGGCGCTCCGGGTCGGCGCCGGCCGCCAGCAACAGCCGTACGACGCCGAGGTCGTTGTGGAGGGCGGCCACGTACAGCGCGGTCTGGCCCTCGTCGTCGGTGGCGTCGGCCGGCACGCCGGACCGCAGCGCGCGCACCACAGCGTCGGCGTCGCCTCCGTGGACCGCCTCGAACAGCGCGTCCGGTCCCACGCCCACGCTCTCTCCCTCTCGCATGGCCCGAGCGTACGGAAGATCGTTCACGTGTCGCATTCGAGAATGGTCCGGCACAGCCCGCAGCGGGCCCGCACCCGGCCGCGGACCGGGACCCGAATGCGCTGGTGACAGGTGGGGCAGGGGAACGAGACGCGCAGGCCGTCGGGGGCGTGTTCGAAGGCGTACTCCGCGGCGCCTTCGGTGGCGCACGCCGTCTGCGGGCTCTCCCGCGCGTGGCGTCGGTCCTTGGCGTAGCGGTGGCGGCCGGTCCAGCCGGCCGTGGTCAGCGGCGGCTGCTGGGCGTCGCGCAGCGCGTGCGCGCGGCCCTTGCGGTACGCCGTGTAGCCCTGGGGCGAGGTGAACCACGGCGACGGGTCCTCGTCGAAGGCGAGGGCGCGCTTGGCGAGGACGTAACCGAACTCCTCCGGGGTGAGGTAGCCGAGCTTCTGGCTGGAGAGCGCGTCTTCGCGGAAGGCGTCGAGCAGCAGCCAGCCGGCGCCGAGGTAGGTGGTCACGGTGTCGGTGAGGATCTCGTTCGCGCCGGTGTCGGGGAAGGACAGGCCGAGGCGGTGCAGCAGGACGTGGGTGACCTCGTGGGCGAGGGCGGCGCCGATGTCCCTGCGGTGGGTGCGGAAGCGGTCGTTCAGCTCGATGAAGTACTCGGGGCCGTCGGTCAGTTCGACGCTCGCCGCGTGCTCCATGGGGCGGAAGCCGACGATCATCCGGGCGTCGGGCAGGCGGAGGTGGCGCACGAGGGCGCGGGCGACCCGCTGGGCGCCGAGGTGCAGGTCGTCGACGTCGGAGAAGGCGACGTCGGCGGGGAGGACGCTGAGCGCGTACGCCTGGAGCTCGTCGGGCGGGAGCGTGCGGTGCAGGGCGGTGATGGCGGCGCGGACGGTGCGGAGGTTGGGGAAGCCGTGCGCGACGGCGCCGGTGGGGCCGGTGGTGCCGGCGACGTTGGCGATGCTCGTGGTGTCTGTGGTGTCTGCGGTGCTCGCAGTGCCCGTGGTGTGGGGCGCGGTTGCCGTGCCGATGGCCTTGGGTGTGCTCGCCGGTGCGGAGGTGCGTACGGCTTCGGACGCGCTCCCTGCTTCGGCGGTGTTCGCCCCGGCCACGGTGCGAACCGTTTCGGCCGTACCTGCCACCCCGGCCGTACCGACGGCTCCCGCCGCGGCGGCGGCGCTCCCGCGCCCGGCGGTCCCCCTGTCGTTCGCCACCACGTTCCGTACCCCCTGTACGACGGTCGGCCCGCAATCCACTGTACGGCGACGCCGCCCATCGGCACGTCGAGCCGTGGCCCCCGACCGGGCACCGCTCCTAGCCATGGCTGGAAACCGCGCCTTGTGGCGCCCGCTGCGGACTCTCCATAATCCGGATCACGTCTTGTCGGGCCCATGACAGTTTCATCACCCCTTCTCTGTCATGTGCACGACAGTCACACACCGACCCCCCACGAAGGGCAGAGCCTTGAAGCTCCTCAGCATGTTCAAGAGAGTCGCCGCCGCAGGCGCCGTCGTGCTCGCCGCCGTCAGCCTCCAGCCCACGGCCGCCTTCGCCGCGCCGCCGCCGGTCGTCGGCGGCACCCGCGCCGCGCAGGGCGAGTTCCCCTTCATGGTGCGGCTGTCGATGGGCTGTGGCGGCTCCCTGCTGACCCAGCAGATCGTGCTGACCGCCGCGCACTGCGTCAGCGGCTCCGGGAACAACACCAGCATCACCGCCACCGCGGGCGTCGTGGACCTCCAGAGCGCCAGCGCCATCAAGGTCCGCTCGACCAAGGTCCTCCAGGCCCCCGGCTACAACGGCACCGGCAAGGACTGGGCGCTGATCAAGCTCGCCCAGCCGATCAACCTGCCGACGCTGAAGATCGCCGAGACCGCGGAGTTCAACAGCGGCAACTTCACCGTCGCCGGCTGGGGCGCGGCCCGCGAGGGCGGGGCGCAGCAGCGCTACCTGCTGAAGGCCAACGTGCCCTTCGTCTCCGACGCCACCTGCCGGCAGGCGTACCCGAGCCTGGTCAACAACGAGGAGATCTGCGCCGGTCTGCCGCAGGGCGGCGTCGACACCTGCCAGGGCGACTCCGGCGGCCCCATGTTCCGTCGGGACAACAACAACGCCTGGATCCAGGTCGGCATAGTGAGCTGGGGCCAGGGCTGCGCCCGTCCCAACTACCCGGGCGTGTACGCCGAGGTCTCCCACTTCGCCGCACAGATCAAGTCGGCCGCGGCCAGCCTGTAGCTCCCTGGAGCAGCGACGCGAACCCCTGCGGGCAGGCGCGTGGACTTTCCGGTCCATGCGCCTGCCCCTCGCTGCAAGCGCCGCACGTCGCATGCGTCTTGAAAGCCTTGCAAGCACCGAAAGCCTTGCAGGTGTTGCAACTCTGAAAGCCTTGGAAATTCGGTACGTCCCCGGCGCCCCGCAGTCGGCGGCGAGTTCGAGGAGAACCTGCGTGCACCACGATCCGACCGCCGGCACGAACGCCACCCCGGACAGCGCGACGGACGCCGTTCCGACCGCCGTCCCGGCCCCTGCCGCAGGCCGCCCCCGGCGCCGTACCGTCGTCGCCTCGGCCGCGCTCGCCGCCGCCGGCGCCGCCGGACTCGGCACCGCCGCCACCGGCAGCGCCCAGGCCGCCCCGTACTCCCGTACCGCCAACACCACCGTGCTGCGCTCGCGCGAGCTGGAAGTGCTCGTCGACAGCCGCTTCCCGCGGATCGTGTCGTACACCGACCGCGGCACCGGCGCCGTCCTGCACGGCTTGGACGAGCCCGTCACGTCCCTGACGATCGACTCCGCGGCCCGCACCCCCGGTTCGGTCACCGCCCGGGCCGGCGCCGACCGGATCGCGTACACCCTGGTCTTCGGGCCGACCGAGATCGACGTGGAGATACGGGTCGAGGGCTGGCGGGTCCACTGGCGCGTGACGCGCCTCGCCGACTCCCCCGCGCTGCGCGTCGGCACCCTCCAGGCGCACCCGTTGCTCGCCGTCCGCAGCGACCAGCCCGGCGCCGCCCTGTACGCCGCGCGCATCCACCTCGACAAGGCGGGCAGCGGCGACACCCTCGTCACCCTCACCCCCGAGACCCCCGCGGAGCCGGCCCCGACGGGCTGCGCGTACGCCGTCGTCGCCCACGACCGGCTCGGCGGCGCCGTCGAGACGAACGCCGTCTACGACAAGCCGACCTCCGCCGCCGGCACGACCTGGGAGAACGGCCGGCTGTGGCGGCAGACCGTGGAGCGCGACGGCCACCGCACCGCCCGGCTCGGCCCTGGCCAGTGGACGCACCGCGCGGCCGGCGCCCCCGTCGACGATCCGACCGCCGTCGAACCCCTCCCGTACGCCACGGTGATCGTCACCCGCGACCGCAACGGCGACGGCGTCGTGGACTGGCAGGACGCGGCGATCGCGTTCCGGGACGTGATGGTCGAACCGCTCGGGGCGGACGAGCAGCACCTCCGGGTCGTACCGCACATCCCCTTCAACTTCGCCTCCCAGGCCACCAATCCCTTCCTCGCCACCCTCGACGAGGTCAAGCGGATCTCGCTGGCGACCGACGGGCTGCGCCAGTACACCCTGCTGAAGGGCTACCAGTCCGAGGGCCACGACTCGGCCCACCCCGACTACGCGGGCAACCACAACAAGCGCGCCGGGGGTCTCGCCGACCTCAACGCGCTGGTGCGCGAAGGCCGCGCCTGGGGCAGCGACTTCGGCGTGCACGTCAACGTCACCGAGTCGTACCCCGTCGCCAACGCCTTCTCCGAGACCCTGGTCGACAAGACGAACGAGCAGTGGGACTGGCTGGACCAGTCGTACCGGATCGACCAGCGCCGCGACCTGACCTCCGGGGACGTCGTCCGCCGCTTCGCCGACCTGCGCGCCGAGACCGACCCCGCGCTGAACATGCTGTACATCGACGTCTTCCGGGAGTCCGGCTGGACCTCGGACCGGCTCCAGCGCGCCCTGCGCGACCAGGGCTGGCTGATCACCACGGAGTGGGG
The DNA here is from genome assembly GCF_044328175.1 of Streptomyces sp. NPDC017979. Lineage (NCBI taxonomy): Bacteria > Bacillati > Actinomycetota > Actinomycetes > Kitasatosporales > Streptomycetaceae > Streptomyces > Streptomyces sp. NPDC017979. The sequence continues at coordinate 81,134 of NZ_JBIRGU010000010.1, forward strand.
CCACGGCCTGGAGCGCTCCGCGCTGTGGGCGCACTGGGCGACCGAGACCGACTACGGACCCGACACCTCCCGCGGCATCAACTCGAAGCTGATCCGCTTCGTCCGCAACCACCAGAAGGACGTCTTCGCGGACAAGTGGCCCACCCTGCTCGGCATCCCGCGCACCGGGAACTACGAGGGGTGGGTCGGCAAGGTCGACTGGACCGTCTTCCACCGGCTGATCTGGACCGACTCGCTCCCCGCGAAGTACCTCCAGGCCCGCCCGATCAAGCGCTGGACGGACCACGAGATCACCTTCTTCGGCCCCGAGGCGACCGTCGTGTCCGACGCCGACGGGACCCGCCGGATCGTGACCGACGGCCGCACCGTGTACGACGGCGGCACCTATCTGCTGCCGTGGGAGCCGCGGGACGCCACCGACCCGGCGAAGCTGTACCACTACAACCCGGTCGGCGGGGCGACGACTTGGCGGCTGCCGCGCGGCTGGGCCGGCCGTGGCCGGCCGGCGCTGTACCGCCTCACCGACCAGGGCCGGGTGCACGTGCGCGACCTGCGGGTACGGGCCGGGGGAGAGGTGTCGATCGACGCCGAGCCCGGACAGCCGTACGTCGTCCACCGCACCCGGGTGCCGGCCCCGCGCCCGCCGCGCTTCGGCCAGGGCACCGCGGTCAAGGACCCCGGCTTCCACTCCGGCACGCTCGACGCGTGGGCCGTCACCGGGGCCGCGGCCGTCGCCGTCACCGCACGAGGCGACCGCGAACTCGTCCTGCCGGCCGGCCCCGCCGCCGCGGTCGCCCAGCGGCTGACGCGGCTCGCGCCGGGCACGTACGCGGCGTCCGTCCAGGTCGAGGTGGGCGAGCGGGCCGGCCAGCGGCGCCGGGCGAGCCTGGAGGTCCGTACCGCCGACGGCGTCACCGCCGCGAACTGGACGGACGTCTCCACCGCGACGAACCACGTCGCCGCCGACCGCAAGCACGGCACCCGCTTCCAACGGATGTTCACCCGCTTCACCGTCCCCGAGGGCGGCGGCCCCGTCACCCTCACCCTGCGCGCCGACGCCGGCGCGGCGCGCGTCCGCTTCGACAACGTCCGGGTCGTCGCCGCCGCCCCCGCCACTCCGCGCCCCGGTGCGGTGGCCTACGAGGACTTCGAGCACGTCCCCCAGGGCTGGGGCGTCTTCGTCAAGGGCGACGCCGGCGGCGCCACCGACCCCCGCACCCACATCGCCCAGCGTCACGCCCCGTACACCCAGCGCGGCTGGAACGGCAAGGCCATCGACGACGTCCTCGACGTCGGCGGCGGCACCGAGTCCCTGAAGTCCCGCGGCGAGAACCAGGGCCTGGTCTACCGGACCGTGCAGCACACCGTCCGCTTCGTCCCGGGCCGCCGCTACCGGGTCTCGTTCCGCTACGAGAACGAGAAGGCCGGGCAGTACGCCTGGGTGACCGGCGTCGACGAACGCGAGCTGACCCGGGTCCCGCTGCCGGTGGCGACGGCACCGACGACGTACGCGTACGACTTCACCGCCCCGGCGGGCGGCGACGGCGCCGAGACGTGGGTGGGGCTGCGCAAGACGGGCGCGGACGGCAAGGCGGAGTTCGTCCTCGACGGCTTCGAGGTGCGCGAGGCGGACTGAGCCGTGTCCCACAACCTGAGCCGTCCCCGCTCCGCCCGAAGTCCCCGACGTAAGCTCGGTGACCATGACCACCAGGGACATCGACGAAAGCGTCACCGCGGAGCTGGACCGCCTCCGCGGCAGCATCGACAACATCGACGCCGCCGTCGTCCACATGCTCGCCGAACGCTTCAAGTGCACCCAGCAGGTCGGCCGCCTCAAGGCCCAGCACCAACTGCCGCCCGCGGACCCGGCACGCGAGGCCCGCCAGATCGCCCGCCTGCGCGAACTCGCCGAGAGCGCGAAGCTCGACCCCGCGTTCGCCGAGAAGCTGCTGAACTTCATCATCGCCGAGGTCATCCGCCACCACGAGCAACTCGCGAGCGACCCGGTGGCGGGCGAAGAGGCCGCTCGGGACGGATCCGAGGCGGACTCGTAGATTCTCGGGGGAGATCCGGGGAGCAACTTCCCGGCGCTCCCGCATCCCGGATTCGCCGTCGCGCGCCCGGAGCCCAACTGGGGGCGATCGACTTCCCCGACGCGCTCCGGCGCGGTGAGAAGGTGTCCCCATGGATGCCGGAAGCCGCATAACCCTCGCCGTTGGCATCGTCACCGCGGCAGTGGCCCTCATCGGGTACTGGATCAACCAGCGCATCAACCGTCGCGAAGCCAAGATGCAGATGTACACCGAGGCGCTCCAAGTCATCCACCACTACGAAGAGCTTCCGTACGCCATCCGGCACCGACAGGGCTCCGACGCCGAGGTGCGGGCCGCGCTCGCGGAGAAGATCAGTGACGTCTTCGCCCGACTCAACTACCACCAGACGCTGCTGACCATGGACTCGCCGGTGGTCGGCGAGGCGTACGCCGTGCTCTTCGCCCGCGCCCGTCGGTACGGCGGACCGCATCGACGGGAAGCGTGGAACACGGCTCCGGTCTCCTCGGACGCGGAGATGCCGGCCGCCGCCTACTTCCCGTACGAGCACCAGCCCGAGCTGGAAGCGTGCCTGCTCGCGATGCGCAACGAGCTGACGCCCTGGGGATGGGTACGGCGCCGGCGCATCCGCGGGCGACTTCGTGCGCTCCAGGAGCAGCGCCCTCCCGTGGAGCCCGCCTGGATGAGGCAGCGCCGGGAGCGGATGCTGAGCGCCGACGAGTGAAGGCGCCGGGCCGAACCGGAAGACCACCGCGCCTCCAGGCGCACGCTCCGTGTGCCCGCCGTCACCCGCGGGACCCCGTGCGCTCAGAGCGCAACCCCCACCCGGTGTGCGATCCCGGCCCCATCAGGCAGCATGGCCCCCATGCCCGTACTCACGCGTGACGAAGCGCAGACCCGAGCCCAGCTCCTCCACGTCCACCGCTACACGATCGGCCTCGACCTCACCTCGGGGACCGAAGGAGCCGAAGGCACCGGAGCTGCCGCCGCGGACACCGGGCCGGGGGCGGCGCAGACGTCGGGAGCCGAGACGTTCGGCTCGCGGGCCGTCATACACTTCACCGCCCGCGCCGCCGGGGACACCTTCGTCGAAGTGAATCCGGCCGAGCTGCTGTCGATCACCCTCGACGGCGCCCCGCTCGACCCCGCCGCGCTCGACGGCAACCGCTATCCGCTCCCCGGGCTCACCGCCGGGGAGCACGAGCTGGTCGTCGAAGCACGCATGCGGTACTCCCGCACCGGCGAGGGCGTGCACCGCTTCACGGACCCCGTGGACGGCGAGACGTACGTCTACACCCAGCTCTTCCTGGACGACGTCGAGCGGGTCTTCGCCTCCTTCAACCAGCCCGACCTCAAGGCCGTCTTCGAGGTCACCGTCGCCGCGCCCCGGGGCTGGACCGTGCTCGGCAACGGCGTCGCCACCGACAACGGCGACGGGACCTGGACCTGCGCCCCCACCCCGCCGCTCGCCACCTACTTCGTCGCCGTGGCCGCCGGCCCCTTCCACTCGGTGCGCACCGAGCACGCCGGACTGCCCTTCGGGCTGCACTGCCGGCGCTCCCTCGCGCACCACCTCGACGAGGACGCCGACGAACTCTTCGAGATCACCCGGCAGTGCTTCGACCGCTACCACGAGAAGTTCGAGGAGCCGTACCCCTTCGACTCGTACGACCAGGCGTTCGTGCCGGAGTTCAACGCGGGCGCGATGGAGAACCCCGGACTGGTGGTCTTCCGCGACGAGTTCGTCTTCCGCTCCGCCGTCACCGAGACCGAGCGCCAGACCCGCGCCATGGTCGTCTCGCACGAGATGGCGCACATGTGGTTCGGCGACCTGGTCACCCTCGCCTGGTGGGACGACATCTGGCTGAACGAGTCCTTCGCCGAGTACATGGGCTACCAGACCCTGTCCGAGGCCACCCGCTTCACCGACACCTGGGTCGACTTCGCCGCCAACCGCAAGAGCTGGGGCTACGACGCTGACCAGCGCCCCTCCACGCACCCGGTGGCCCCCGCCACCGACGCCGTCCCCGACACCGCTTCCGCACTGCTGAACTTCGACGGCATCTCGTACGCCAAGGGCGCCTCCGCGCTGCGCCAGCTCGTGACCTGGCTCGGCGAGAAGGACTTCCTCGCCGGCATCAACATCCACTTCGCCCGGCACAAGTTCGGCAACGCCACCCTCGCCGACTTCATCGACTCCCTGGCCCAGGCCACCGACCGCGACGTGCACGCCTGGGCCGAGTCCTGGCTGGGCACGGACGGCGTGGACACCCTGCGCCCGGCCATCACCGACGGCGGCGGGAGCTGGTCGCTGGAGGTCGCGCGGCAGGGCGGCCGGCCGCACCGGATCTCCGTCGCCGCGTACGACACCGACCCGGTGGACCCGGACCGGCTGGTGCCGCGCGGCCGGTTCGAGGTCGACGTGCCGTCGACCGGCGCCGCCGACCCCCAGCCGGGCCGGCGCCCCTCCCTCGTCGTCCTCAACGAGAACGACACCACGTACGCCAAGGTCCGCTTCGACCCCGTCTCCTGGGAGACGGTCGTACGGTCCCTGTCCTGCGTGCCCGACCCGCTGACCCGCGCCGTGGTGTGGAACGCGGCGCGTGACATGGTCCGCGACGGGGAGCTGGCCCCCACCGCGTACCTCGAACTCGCCCGCGCCCACCTGCCGCGCGAATCCGACCTCGCGGTCGTCCAGGGCGTCCTGACCTTCGCCACCCACCAGATCGCCCAGCGCTATCTGCCCGCGGAGGAACGGTCCGCCGCGCTCGGCACGATCCGCGCGGTCTGCCGCGACATCCTGCGCCGCACCGAGGACGGCAGCGACAGCAGCCTGCGCCTGATCGCGGTCCGCCAGGCGATCGACGCGACGTCCCAGCCGGAGACCATCCAGGAGTGGCTGAACGACGGCAGCGTGACGGGCGGCCCCGAACTCGACCCCGAACTGCGCTGGCGCATCCTGTACCGGCTCGCGGTGCTCGGCGCCGTCGACGAAGCGGTGATCGCCGCCGAACTCGACCGAGACCCCAGCGCCACCGGGCAGGAGGGCGCGGCCCGCTGTCGCGCCGCACTGCCCGACCCGGCGGCGAAGGAGGCGGCCTGGGCGGCCCTGTTCGCCTCCGACGACCTCTCGAACTACCTGTTCAACGCCACCGCGCAGGGCTTCTGGCAGGCCGAGCAGGCCGAGCTGGTGCACCCGTACCTGACGCGCTACTTCACCGACGCCGTCGAGCTCGCCGCACGCCGCGGGCCCGCGATCGCCACCGCGGCCGGGCGCTGGGCGTTCCCGCTGCACGCGGTGGACCACGAGGTGCTGGAGCAGGGCGAACGGACCCTCGAAGAGCCGGCGTTGGTGCCGGCGCTGCGGCGCCAGCTCGTCGACCAGCTCTCGGACCTGCGCCGCGCGCTGGCGGTGCGGGCCCAGCCCACGCCCTGAGGGCCCGCTGAACGGCGCTTCGCACCGCGGCCCGTACGACGTGCCTTCGTCGTACGGGCCGCGGCCTTTTCGCACGGGTGCGCCGCGCCATCCCGCGGTGCGCCCAACACCCCGCGGCCTCCGCGTCGTTGTGCATCGTGGTGTCCCGGGTTCCGGGCACTTCGATGCCCACGACCCGCGAAGGAGCGCCGCGCGATGGCCGTGCCCTCTTCGAACGCCGCCGCGGCCGGCGGGGCCGACGGCCCCGGCGCGCTGCGGCCCCTCGTCGACGTCGTCCTGGCGGCGCTGCACGAAGGCGCCGTCACCCGTGACGGGCCGTTCCCGGCCGGCGGACCCCAGAAGGTCGGTTCCGAGGTGCGGCACGCGCTCGGTGACCCCTTCCCCCAGCGGGGCGCGGGCGCCGAGGAGGCGCTGCGCAGCCTGGTGCGGGTGACGGCGCACGGCGCCGCCGACCCCGCGCACCCGCTGTGCGCCGCACACCTGCACACCTCCCCGCTCGCGGTCGCGGTCGCCGCGGACCTCGCGGCCAGCGCGCTGAACCCGTCGATGGACTCGTGGGACCAGGCGCCCGCCGCCGCCGAACTGGAGGCCGCGATCACCGCGGCCCTCGCCGCCGAGGTCTACCCGGGCGTGCAGGGCGCACCGGGCGGCGTGAAGGGAGCGTCGGGAGCGCCGCACCCCGACGCCCTGGTCACCACCGGCGGCACCGAGTCCAACCTCCTCGGCCTGCTGCTGGCCCGGGAGCGGCACGGCGCGGTCCAGGTCGTCTGCGGCGCCGCCGCGCACCACTCCGTACGGCGCGCGGCCTGGCTGCTGGGACTGCCCGAGCCCGTCGCCGTACCCGGCCCGGGGGACGTGCTCGACCCGGCCGCGCTGGACGGCGCGCTGACGGACGTGCCGCCGCCGCACCTCGTCGTCGCCACCGCCGGCACCACGGACACCGGGCGCATCGACCCGCTGCCGCAGATCGCCGACGTGTGCGCGCGGCACGGCACGGAGCTGCACGTGGACGCCGCGTACGGCGGGCCGCTGCTGTTCAGCCCGCGGCACCGGGCCCGGCTCACCGGCCTGGACCGGGCCGACTCGGTCGCCTTCGACCTGCACAAGCTGGGCTGGCAGCCGGTCGCCGCCGGCCTGTTCGCCGTACGGGACCGGGCCCGGCTCGCACCGCTGGCCACCACCGCCGACTACCTCAACGCGGACGACGACACGGAGGCCGGCTTCCCCGACCTCCTGGGCCGCTCCCTGCGCACCACGCGCCGCCCGGACGTGCTGAAGGTCGCCGTCACCCTCCGGGCCCTCGGCCGCACCGGGCTCGCCGCGCTCGTGGACCGCACGGTGGACCTCGCGGAGCAGTTCGCGCGCCTGGTGGCGGGGCGGCCGGGGCTGGAGCTGTGGGAGCCGCCGACGCTCACCACGGTGCTCTTCAGGCCGGCCGGGGCCACGGACGGCGAGGTCGCCGCCGCCCGGCGCGCCCTGCTGGGGGAGGGGGCGGCCGTGCTCGGGCGGGCCCGCGCGGACGGCCGGCTCTGGCTGAAGGCGACCCTGCTGAACCCCCGTACCACCGTCAGCGACCTGAACGACCTGATCGCCCTCGTGGAAGGCAGCACCCGACGATGAACGACACGCCCGCACCGCCAACCGACCGGACGCGACCCGCGGAACGACCCCTGGACCTCGTGGGCGTCGGCATCGGGCCGGCCAACCTCTCCCTCGCGGCGCTGGCCGACGGGCTGAACCGACGGGGGGCCGGCGTCGAACGTGCTGCGGGGACCGGGGGAGTCCATCCGGCCGGGGGCGTTGAGACGGGCGGGGGTGCCGAGGCGGGCGGGGGCGTCGAGGCGGGCGGGGGCGTCGAGGCGGGCGGGGGCGTCGAGGCGGGCGGGGGTGCCGAGGCGGCCAGGGGCGTCGAGGTCGCCTTCTACGAGCAGCGCCCGCGCTTCAGTTGGCACCCCGGGCTCCTCATCGAGGGCGCCACCCTCCAAGTGCCCTTCCTCGCCGACCTCGTGAGCCTCGTCGACCCCGCCAGCCCCTGGAGCTTCCTCAACTACCTGCGCTCGTGCGAGCGACTGTTCCCCTTCTACTTCGCCGAGCGCTTCCACATCCACCGCGCCGAGTACGACGCGTACTGCCGCTGGGTCAGCGAGCACCTGCCCGACCTGCACTTCGGCCACCAGGTCGACGCGGTGCGGTGGAATCCGGAACGGGCCCTGTTCGAGGTCGACTTCACCCAGGTGGGCGCCGACGGTGAGGTGGAGGCGCTGGGGCGCACCCACGCTCGGAACGTGGTGCTGGGCGTCGGCACCGAGCCGTACGTCCCCGATCCGCTCCGGCCGCTCGTGGACGCGCCGGCAGCCCCGGTCTTCCACTCCGCCGACTACCTCGACCACCGCGAGCGGATCCTCGCCGCCGACCACGTCACGGTCATCGGCTCCGGACAGTCCGGTGCGGAGGTCTTCCTCGACCTGCTCAGGGCGCGCCCGGCGGGCCGCGAGCGGATCCACTGGCTGGCGCGCACCGAGGCGTTCGCGCCGATGGAGTACTCCAAGCTCGGCCTCGAACACTTCACCCCGGACTACGTCCGCTACTTCCACGCCCTGCCGCAGGAGACCCGCGACGGGCTCGTCCCGCGCCAGTGGCAACTGCACAAGGGCATCGACGCCGACACGATCGCCGCGATCCACGACGAGCTGTACCGCCGCTCGCTGCACGGCGGTTGGCCGGACGCCGTCCTCACGCCCGGGGTGCAGGTGCGCACGGCGGGACGGGTCGCGACCACCCGGGTGGAACTGCACCTGGAACACGTCCAGCAGGGCACCCGGTCGCGGCTGACCACGGAGGCGGTCGTGCTCGCCACCGGCTACCGCCAGCGCCAGGTCGGCCCGATGCTCGCCGGACTCGACCCGTACGTGCGCCACGACTCGGCGAACCGGCCGCGCATCGACGAGGAGCACCGGTTGGTCCTGGACCCTTCGGTGACGGGTTCGGTGTACGTGCAGAACGCGGAGACGCACACGCACGGCGTCGGCGCGCCCGACCTCGGGCTCGCGGCCTGGCGCAGCGCGGGCATCTTGAACTCGCTGACGGGGCGCGAGCCGTATCCGCTGCCGCGCCGCACCTCCTTCACTACCTTCGGGCTTGAGCGGAGCGAGGGGAGCGGGGGGCCGAAGATCCCGGGGCAGGGGAAGCGGCTGACGCCGCTGGTGCAGGGGTGGTAGGCGCCGGCGGCTTCGGGCCCTGCTGAGGGGGGTGGTGCGGCGGGGCCGGCGACGATGGTGCTGGCGGCGTGGCGCGACGGTGGTGCTGGCGGTGTTGACCTGGGTGGACGCGGTGGGCTGGGAGGTTATCCACAGGGGCAGCGGGGTGTCGGCGGCAGATGCGAGAGTGTCAGTACGTCAGCAGCGGCGCCGCCGCAGTCCGTACGAGGGAGTCCGCCATGAGCACCGAAGTCCCGCCCCACTCCGCAGCCCACCCCGCCGCTTCCGCCAGCCCTTTCGGTACGCCCGATGCGCCCCGGGTCGCCGTGCGCGGCGAGGCCAGCTTGGAGGTCGATCCGGAGATCGCCCGGATCGCGATCACGGTCAAGGCCCGCGGCAGCGACCGGCGCAGCGCCCTGGAGGACCTGACCCGCCGCAACCTCGCCGCCCTGGAGCTGATCAGGTCGTACGGGGAGGCGGTGGAGAAGTTGGAGACGGGTGCCTTCTCCATCACCCCCGAGCTGTCCCGGCACGGCAGGGGCGAGCGCGTGCGGACGTATCACGGCCGGGTCCATCTCACGGCAGTGCTCGTCGACTTCACCGCCCTCGGCGAGCTGACGACCCGCCTCGCCGACCTCGAACTGACCAGCGTCGACGGCCCCTGGTGGGGCCTGCGCCCCGACTCGCCCGCGCACGGCGAGGCCCGCCGGGAGGCGGTCCTCGAAGCGGTCCAGCGCGCCCGGGAGTACGCGGGTGCGCTGGGCGCGCAATTGGCCGCCCTGGTGGAGCTGGCCGACCTCGGCGCGGAGGCCCCCATGACGTTCGCGCCGCCCGCCCCCTCCGGTGTGACGAGGGCGTACGGCGGCGCGAGTGTCGAGGCCGCTCCCGCACTCGATCTGGAACCTCGCCGACAGACGGTTTACGCCCAGGTGAACGCCCGCTTCACGATCACCCCACCCCAGTTGTGAACGCTCATAGGAGCACCCCTGTGCACAGTTCGCGAATTGTCAATACCCTTTAACGCAAAGGTTGTTGAGTCGTCACGTGGAGCTCCTTCGCTACCCATCGGTACGGCATAGGCTCAAACCATGCGCCGAGCAAAAATCGTTTGTACGTTGGGCCCTGCCACCGATTCCTACGACCAGATCAAGGCTCTGGTCGAGGCCGGAATGGACGTGGCCCGCCTCAATCTCAGCCACGGCTCCTACGCCGAACACGACGAGCGCTACCAGCGCGTGCGCAAGGCGTCCGAGGAGAGCGGGCGCAGCGTCGGGATCCTCGTCGACCTCCAGGGTCCGAAGATCCGGCTCGGCCGCTTCCGCGAGGGCCCGGTCCTCCTCGAACGCGGCGACGAGTTCACCATCACCGTCGAACCCGCGGACGGCGACCGCCACCTCTGCGGCACGACGTACGCCGGCCTCGCCGCCGACGTCACCCCCGGCGAGCGCATCCTCGTGGACGACGGCAAGGTGGCCCTCGAAGTGCTCGCGGTCGACGGGCCCCGGGTGCGCACCGCGGTCGTCGAAGGCGGCATGGTCTCCGACAACAAGGGGCTGAACCTCCCCGGCGTCGCGGTCTCCGTGCCCGCGCTCTCGGACAAGGACATCGAGGACCTGCGCTGGGCGCTGCGCACCGGGGCCGACGTCATCGCGCTGTCGTTCGTCCGCAGCGGGCGCGACATCGAGGACGTTCACCGCGTGATGGACGAGGAGGGCCGCCGCCTCCCGGTGATCGCCAAGGTCGAGAAGCCGCAGGCCGTGGAGAACATCGAGGAGATCGTGGCCGCGTTCGACGGCATCATGGTCGCCCGCGGTGACCTCGGCGTGGAAATGCCGCTGGAGCAGGTGCCGATCGTCCAGAAGCGCGCGATCAAGCTGGCGAAGCGCAACGCCAAGCCGGTCATCGTCGCCACCCAGATGCTGGACTCGATGATCGAGAACTCCCGGCCCACCCGCGCGGAGGCGTCCGACGTGGCCAACGCGGTCATCGACGGCACGGACGCGGTGATGCTCTCCGGGGAGACCAGCGTCGGCAAGTACGCCGTCGAGACGGTCCGGACGATGAGCCGGATCGTCACTGCGGCCGAGGAGGACGTCCTCGCCAAGGGCCTGCCCCCGCTGACCGAGCGGAGCAAGCCGCGCACCCAGGGCGGTGCGGTCGCGCGGGCGGCGGCCGAGATGGGCGACTTCCTGGGCGCCAAGTTCCTGGTGGCCTTCACCCAGTCCGGGGACACCGTCCGCCGGCTGTCGCGCTACCGCTCGCCGATCCCGCTGCTGGCCTTCACCCCGGACCCGGCGACCTGTTCCCAGCTCAATCTGACCTGGGGCGTGGAGACGTTCCTCGGCCCGCACGTCGACTCCACCGACGCGATGGTGGCGCAGGTCGACGAGGAGCTGTTGAAGATCGGTCGCTGCGAGCGCGGGGACGTCGTGGTGATCACCGCGGGCTCGCCGCCCGGAGTGTCCGGTTCCACCAACTTGGTGCGGGTGCACCACATCGGCGACGCCGACCCCGGGGCCTGAGCGCGGAAAGGCCCCTCCGGAACTCCACGGAGGGGCCTCACACGCTAGACCTTGGAAATTAAGGGAAAGTACCCCGGGTGGGATTCGAACCCACGCTATATGGTGTTTGAGACCATTGCCTCTACCGCTGGGCTACCGGGGCATCCTTAGAAACGAAGGGTCAAGAGCACCCTTCGTGTCCTAACCATACAGGAGCTGGGTAATCTCTTGGAGAGCACCCTGCCTTGGAATGAGGAGTCCCGTGACCGCCCCCGACCAGCCACATCCCGTCCCGGACGACGACACCGCACACGTTCCGCCGCTGACCACGCGCGTCGTGATCGCCGAGGACGAGGCCCTGATCCGGCTCGACCTCAAGGAGATGCTGGAAGAAGAGGGGTACACGGTCGTCGGTGAGGCCGGAGACGGTCAGAAGGCCGTCGAACTCGCCCGGGAACACCGGCCCGACCTGGTCATCCTCGATGTGAAGATGCCGATCCTGGACGGCATCTCCGCCGCCGAGAAGATCGCCGGGGAGTCCATCGCCCCCGTCCTGATGCTGACCGCGTTCTCCCAGCGCGACCTGGTCGAGCGGGCCCGGGACGCCGGGGCGATGGCGTACCTGGTCAAGCCGTTCAGCAAGAGCGACGTGGTGCCCGCCATCGAGATGGCCGTCTCCCGCTTCGCGGAGCTGCGGGCCCTGGAACAGGAGGTCGCCGACCTCTCCCAGCGGCTGGAGACCCGCAAGCTCGTCGACCGCGCCAAGAGCGTGCTCCAGACGGAGTACGGACTGAGCGAGCCGGCCGCCTTCCGCTGGATCCAGAAGACGTCCATGGACCGCCGGCTCTCCATGCGGCAGGTCGCCGAGGCGGTCATCCAGGACTCGGCGGAGAAGAAGGCGGCGAAGGGCCAGTAGCCGCCGCAGCCCCTGCGCACGAGGGCCCGCACCCGGTCCGGGTGCGGGCCCTCGTGCGTGACGCCGTTGCTCAGTCCTCGCCGAGGTACGCCTTGCGGACGGACTCGTCGTGCAGCAGCTCGTCACCGCTGCCCGACAGCACCACCCGACCCACCTCCATCACATGCCCCTGGTCCGCGAGCGAGAGCGCGGCCTGCGCGTTCTGCTCGACCAGCAGGATCGTCGTCCCCTGCGCCTTCAGCTCGGAGATCGTCGACATGATCTTCTGCATCATGATCGGCGAAAGGCCCATCGAGGGCTCGTCGAGCATCAGCAGCATCGGCTGGGACATCAGCGCCCGCCCCATGGCGAGCATCTGCTGCTCACCGCCGGACAGGGTGCCCGCGGCCTGCTTGCTGCGCTCGCCCAGGATCGGGAAGAGCTCGTAGGCGCGTTGGATGTCCTTCTCGATCCCCGCCTTGTCCTTCCGCAGGAAGGCGCCGAGTTGGAGGTTCTCGACGATCGACAGCCGGGGGAAGATGTGCCGGCCCTCGGGGGAGTGGGCCAACCCCAGCGCGACGATCTTGTGCGCGGGCACGCCGTTCAGCGGCTTGCCGTCGAAGACGATCCGCCCAGAAGTGGGCTTCAACAGCCCGGACAGGGTGCGCAGCGTCGTCGTCTTGCCCGCGCCGTTGGTCCCGATCAGGGTCACGACCTGACCGGCCTCGACGCTGAAGGAGATGCCCTTCACGGCCTCGATCTTGCCGTAGGCGACCCGGAGGTCCTCGACCTCTAGCAGTGCGGTCACGGGGTCTCCCCTTCCGGCCGGTTGGCGGTACCGGTGTCGCTGTCCCGCGGACGGGCGTCCCCGGGTCCGTCGGCGAGGTCCGCGGTCGACGCGACCGCCTCCGCCGCCTCCACCTCCGCGACCTCCTCGGCGCCGGGCGCGCCCTCGAAGGGCGTGCCCAGGTAGGCGGCGACGACCCGCTCGTCGCCCTGGACGACCTCCGGGGTGCCCTCCACGAGCTTCTCGCCCTGCACCAGACAGGCCACCCGGTCGCAGAGGTTGAAGATGAAGCGCATGTCGTGCTCGATGACGAGCACCGCGATGCCCTGGTCCCGGATGGCGTTGATCAGGACCTCCGCCGCCCGGGTCTCCTGCGGGTTCATGCCCGCGGTCGGCTCGTCGAGCAGCAGCAGCCCCGGGTCGCTCGCCAGCGCCCGGGCGATCTCCAACTTGCGCTGCTCGCCGTAGGGCAGGTTGCGGGCCAGGTGCTCCGCCTTCGCCTCAAGCCCGGTGAACCGCAGCAACTCCATGGCCCGCTCGCGCGATTCGGCCTCGGCCTTGCGGAAGCCGGGGCCGCGCAGCAGCGCCGACCACAGGCCCTCCTTGGTCCTGGTGTGCCGTCCTACCAGGACGTTCTCCAGGACCGTCATGTTGCCGAAGAGTCGGATGTTCTGGAACGTACGGGCCACGCCGGCCTGGGTGACCAGGTGCGGCTTGGGCGGCAGCACTGCGCCCTTGTAGTGGACCCGGCCCTCGGTCGGGATGTACAGCCCGGTGAGGCAGTTGAAGAACGTCGTCTTCCCGGCGCCGTTCGGGCCGATCAGACCGACGATCTCGCCCGCGCCGACCGTCAGGTCGACCGAACGCACGGCGGTGAGGCCGCCGAAGCGCATCGTCACCCCGCTGGCGTCCAGCACGGTCTGGGCCGACACCGGGCTCGCGGTCGTGGTGGTGGTCGTCATGGCGTTCACGCCCCCGCCTTGGTGAGGCCGGCCCCGGACTCCGGAAGTCCCTTGTCCGGCCCGTCGGTCTGCTCGCTCTCGTGGTACTCCAACCGCGCCCGCCGGTCGGCGACCAGGCCCTCCGGGCGGAAGCGCATCAGCAGGATCAGCGCGAGGCCGAAGCCGAGGAGCTGGTAGTCCTGGAGGAACTGGAGCTTGGAGGGGATCATGTACAGCAGCGCCGCGCCGATCAGCGGGCCGCTGACCGTGCCCATGCCGCCGAGGATCACCGCGGCCAGCAGGAACGCGGAGTTGGGCGGCACCGGCCCGGCGAACTGGTACATCTCCGGGACCACGGTGTGCTGGACGTGCGCCTGCACGGTGCCGGCGAGCCCGGCGAGGCAGGCGCCGAGGGCGAAGGCGATCAGCTTCACCCTAAAGCCGTTGATGCCCATGGCCGTCGCCGCGGTCTCGTCCTCGCGGATCGCGACCCAGGCGCGGCCGATCCGGGAGTCGCCCGCCCGGTTGAAGACCAGCACGACGATGATCGTCACCAGCAGCATCAGCAGGTAGTAGTTGGCGTAGCTGCCGAGTTCGATGCCGAAGACGTCGTGCGACTGCCCGAAGTCGAAGCCGAAGAACTCCAGGTCGGGGATGTTGGGGATGCCGTTCGGACCGTTGGTGACCTGGGGGCCGGACTCGCCGTCCAGGTTCTGCATGACGATCCGGAAGATCTCGCCGAAGCCCAGGGTCACGATGGCGAGGTAGTCCCCGCGCAGTCGCAGCGTGGGCGCACCGATGATCACGCCGAAGACCAGCGAGACCGCGGCACCGGTCAGGGCCGCGGCCCAGAACGGGAACTGCACGTCCAGCACGGAGGCCGTGGAGCCGGAGACCAGCGCCGCGGTGTACGCGCCGACGCCGAGGAAGGCGACGTAGCCGAGGTCGAGCAGCCCGGCGAGGCCGACGACGATGTTCAGCCCCAGCGCCACGGTCGCGAAGATCAGGATCTGGACCGCGATCAGGGTGTACGTGTCGGTGTTCTGGGTGAACGGGAAGACCGCCGCAGCGGCGAACGCGGCGACCACGGTCACCTGGCGGTACTTGGCGGTGAGTGCCGACACCCGGGCGATCAGCCCGGCCTTGCCGAGCGCCGCGACGGCGAACCCGACCGTGACGAGGTAGCCGGTGAAGAGTTCGGCGTACTCGGTGTCGATGCCGTACGTCACCACGTACAGGCCGAGCGCGAACACCCCGATGATGATCAGGATCTCGGCCCAGGAGGGCAGTTCGCGGGGGCGGCCGGCCTTGCGGGTGTCGTCCGGCAGCAGGAAGGCGGCGAGCGGCAGGGCCGAGGCGACCAGCGCCACGAAGCCGCCCGGCTCCAAGTTGACCAGGCCGCCGAGGTCGACGGCGATGGCGACCACGGTGTAACCGGTGGTGCCGAAGGCGCCGAGGGCGAAGAACTGCAGGGCCCGCGACGAGCCGGCGGGCACCAGCCAGCCGAGGCCCTTGACGCCGATGGAGGCCAGCGCGAACACGGTGACCAGCACTCCGCCGATCAGGCTCAGCACCTGGAGGCCGCCCGGGTACCCGTAGACGGTCAGGTCACCGGGGAACTCGTCGGTGTACGTCCAGGCCAGGAAGGTGCTCGCGAAGGTCGCGAGGCCACCGGCCGCAACGAGCCAACGCAGCAGGGCGGTTCGCGATGCGCCGGCTTCGGGGGTGGCGTCGGCGGTCTGGGAAGTTGCTTGGTTCTCGGTGGTCATCGCTATCACGCCCGATCCGCGACGCGCTCGCCGAGCAGGCCCTGAGGCCGCACCAGGAGCACAAGGATGAGTAGGACGAAGGCCCAGACGTCGGACCAGGCGCCACCGCCCAGCTGCTGCATGCCGGGGATCTCCTCGATGTACGCGATCGACAGCGCCTCCGCGACCCCGAGGACGACTCCGCCGACCATGGCTCCGTAGATGTTGCCGATGCCGCCGAGCACCGCGGCCGTGAAGGCCTTGAGCCCGAGGATGAAGCCCATCTCGAAGTGGATCTGCCCCTTGTCGAGGCCGTACCCGACCGCGGCGACCGCGGCGAAGGCGGCGCCGATGGCGAAGGCCATCACGATGATGCGGTCGGTGTTGACGCCCATGAGCTTGGCGGTGTCGGGGTCCTGCGCCGTCGCCTGCATGGCGCGTCCGCTGCGGCTCTTCGAGACGAAGAGGCCGAGGGCCAGCATGCACAGGGGTGCGACGATCAGGACGAAGGCGTCCGCGCGCTGGATCGCCAGGTTGTCCATGAGCTGGAAGGAGCCGCCGGAGAACTCGGGGAAGCTCCGGGCCTTCTTGGCATCCGGGTACCAGGCCCAGACCACCTGCTGGAGGGTGATGGACAGACCGATGGCGGTGATCAGCGGAGCCAGCCGGGGAGCGCCGCGCAGGGGCCGGTACGCGAAACGTTCCGCCGCGGCTGCGACGGCGACCGCGGCGATGGCCCCGCCTATGATCATGATCGGTATCACCACGATCAGCGAGGTCCCGTCGGGGAGCGCGATGTAGGCGGTGAGCGCGCCGAAGCCCCCGATCATGAAGATCTCGCCGTGGGCGAAGTTGATGAGCTGGACGATGCCGTAAACCATGGTGTACCCGATGGCGATGAGACCGTAGAGGGCACCCAGGGAAAGGCCGTTCGCCAGCTGTTGCGGCAGTTCGTTCACCGCAGAGCCTCCGATGAGCGTGTCGGATATGAGTCCGCGCGAGGGCGCGGTTGCGCCCTCGCGCGGCTGGTTCAGGTGCTGCGGGGCCTGGGGAGGGGACGGGGTCAGTCCTCGAAGGTGGCGTTCTTGATCGACTTCCAGGCGCCGTTCTCCACGGTGTAGACCGTGAGCTGCTTGTTCGTGGTGTCGCCGAACTCGTCGAAGGACACCTTTCCGGTCACGCCGTCGAAGGAGACCTTGGACATCGCCTCGGTGACCTTGGCACGGGCGTCGCTCGGGACCTTGCCGTCGTTCGCCTCGACGACGGACTTCACGGCCTGGACGATGGCCCAGGCGGCGTCGTAGGCGTAGCCGCCGTACGCCGCGTACGGGTCCTTGTAGCCGCCGGCCTTGTAGCCGTCGATGAACTTCTTCGCGGTCGGAAGCTGCTCGATCGGGTAGCCGACGGAGGTGGCGAGGTCACCGTCGTTCGACTGGCCGGACGCCTTGATGAAGGCGGGGTCGTAGAGCGCGTCGCCGCCCATGGTGGGGATGTTCGCGCCGGCCTTCTTGACCTGGTCGGACAGGAGTCCGCCCTCGGGGTACTGGCCGCCGAAGAAGACCGAGTCGGCCCCGGACTCCTTCACCTTGTCGGCGGTGGCTGCGAAGTCGGTGGTCTTCACCGTGACCTTGTCCTCGCCGGCGATGGCGCCGCCCAGCCTCTTGAACTCGTCCGCGAAGATCGACGCGAGGCCGGCGCCGTAGGTCTGCTTGTCGTCGACGACGAAGACCTTCTTCTTCTTGGCCTCGTTGAAGAGGTACTGGGCGGCGAACTTGCCCTGGATCACGTCGGTGGTGGCGGTGCGGAAGTACGTCTTGAAGGGCCGCTTCTTGGTGCCGGAGCCCCAGTCGTCGCCCTGGGAGAGCGCGGGGTTGGTGTTGGCCGGCGAGACCAGGGTCAGATCGGCCCGCTCGAAGACGCCCTGCATGGACTGGGCGACACCGGAGTTCAGCGGGCCCACGACGCCGAGGACGTCCTTGTTGCCCACCAGTTTGGTGGCGTTCGTCTGGCCGGAAGCGGGCAGCGCCTGGTCGTCGAAGGACTCGACCTTGAACTCCACGCCGGGGACGACGTTCTCCTTGGTCGCGGTCTTGGCCGCGAGGTCCACCGAGTTCTTGATGCCCTGTCCCAGCGCGGACAGCGAACCGGTCAGCGGGGCGTCGATGCCGATGACCACGGTGGTCTTGCCGCCGCCGCTGTCGCTCTTCTTGTCGTCGTCGCGCGAGCCGCAAGCTGTGAGGGTGAGCGCCCCCGTGGTGACCACGGCGGTGAGTATGAGCAAGGAACGGTTTCGCACGATGTGTCCTCTCCCTGGCACGGCCCTCCCCCTAGAGGTGCCGTCAAGTCGCCGGGCCGCCAAATGTGCGCCGTGCTCCTCATGCGCCCGGCGGCGCGGTGACTGGCGGTGACTCTAAGGGGAGGTGGTTGAGCGAGGCACTAGTGGAGTCAGGATGTGACGCTCTTGTTATGCCCGGGCCGGATATCGACGTTCTGAGTATGGGCAGATCGGGCAATCCTCCGCCGACGCCCCGGCTCACATGCTGAGAACGCCCAGTTCCGCTAAGGCCCTTGAGCTGATCTTGCTGCTGTCAGGGCATCTACCACACCTTTCGCCTTCTCATGATCATCGGTGGTGTCCGGCGAGGTGTTCCCACCTTGTTTCGCAACCCGGAATTGATCACTCAGAGTGAGGTATTCGGCGGGCTGTGACATATCACGTGCCATGGCTGGGTGCGGTCGGCCGGCTATGTGGAACGTGATCGTCCAGTGCCGCTCGAAACGGTGCGGGGGCGGTCGGCTCACGCGTCGACCGAGGTCCGCGGGGGGTGCCGGACGAGTGGTCTGGACCGTGACCAGCGAATCGGGGCGTCGGACCGGTGGTGAAGTCGGCGAACTCACCCGTACGAGTGAAGTCTTGCCCCCCGTGGTGGCGCCCCGTGGTGCCGGTGGTGCGTGTGGTTCCGGAAGCAGTTGCGGCGTCGTGCAGTCGTGCGGCTAACGGATCACGGAGAGTGCCGGCGCGGCCACGATTGTGTGTTGAGGGTGTGAAGGCCAACGGCGCGGACGGGGTGAGCGCTGAGGGGGCGGGTGCGGGTCGGGTGTCGGCTTGGACGCCGTCGGCTGGATCCGGGCGTCGAGTTGAACGCTGACGGGTCGGGCTGGGCCTCGGGGTTGGACGCCGTCGCCGGGTCGGGCCGGGTCGGATGTCAGGCGGGGCGCCGTCGGCTCCAACGACGGCGCCGCGGCGAGGTAGTACCCCGCCGCGGCGCTGCGGGCGCGCCCGGTCGGCCGCCCGTCGAATCGAGGTGCGGGCGCCGTCAGGCGCCTTCGGCGCGGGCCCCGGAACCGTGCGCGGCCCCCGGCGCCTGGCTCGCATCGCCCGGCTTGGCGTCCCGCAGCAGACAGGTCAACCGGGCCGTGCACACCCGCTTGTCCTGCTCGTCGGTGATCACGATCTCGTACGTCGCCGTCGACCGCCCGCGGTGCACCGGCGTCGCCACGCCCGTGACCAGCCCGGAGCGCACCCCGCGGTGGTGCGTGCAGTTGAGGTCCACGCCCACGGCGATCTTGGTGCTGCGCCCGTGCAGCATCGAGCCGATCGACCCCAAGGTCTCCGCGAGCACGGCGGACGCACCGCCGTGCAGCAGTCCGTACGGCTGGGTGTTCCCCTCGACCGGCATCGTGCCGACGACCCGCTCCGCCGACGCCTCCAGGACCTCCACGCCCATCCGCTGGCCCAGGTGTCCCGCGGAGAACAGCGCCGGCAGGTCCACCCCCAGCGCGGCGAACTCGTCGATGATGTCCTGCGGGAACTTGGTCGTGCGCTGCTCGCCCATGGGCCCGGCTCCGATCTCGGTCGTCCAGTGCGGATGAGTGCTCCGTGCACCGTCTTATCAGATGCCTGAGCGAACGCTTAGTCGCCGGGGTGCTTTCCTGCCCACCCCGGCGCATCCCCGCCGTTGCCAGCGCGCTGCCGCCGTTGACCCCAAGGCCGGGCTTCCGACGGGCTTTGCCGGCGTGCAGCCGGGTGTGCTTCTTCTGGAGGCTTCACCGTGGGCCTTTAAAGGCGTGCCGGCTCCAGCCGGATCACCACCGACTTGCTCGCGGGGGTGTTGCTGGTGTCCGCCGTCGCATCCAGCGGCACCAGGACGTTCGTCTCCGGGTAGTACGCCGCGGCGCACCCGCGGGCCGTCGGATAGTGCACCACCCGGAAGCCGGGGGCCCGCCGCTCCACGCCGTCCCGCCACTCGCCGACCAAGTCCGCGTACGCCCCGTCCGCCATTCCCAACTCCTCGGCGTCGAGCGGGTTCACCAGGACCACGCGGCGACCGTCCCGAATGCCCCGGTAGCGGTCGTCGAGTCCGTACACCGTGGTGTTGTACTGGTCGTGCGAGCGCAGGGTCTGGAGCAGCAGCCGCCCCTCGGGCACCCGGGGGTACTCCACGGGCGCGGCCGTGAAGTTCGCCTTGCCCGTGGCCGTCGGGAAGCGGCGCAGGTCCCGCGGCGCGTGCGGGAGCGCGAAGCCGCCGGGGCGCGCGACCTTCTCGTTGAAGTCCTCGAAGCCGGGCACCACGCGTGCGATGCGGTCGCGGATCGTGCCGTAGTCCTGCTCGAACTCCTCCCAGGGCGTCGCCGAACCGGGGCCCAGCACACCGCGCGCGAGCCGCGCCACGATCGCCGGCTCCGAGAGCAGGTGCGGGCTCGCGGGCGGGAGGTTGCCGCGCGAGGAGTGCACCATGCCCATCGAGTCCTCGACGGTCACGAACTGCCGGCCGGCCGCCTGGACGTCCCGGTCGGAGCGGCCGAGCGTCGGCAGGATGAGCGCCCGCGTGCCCGTCACGGCGTGGGAGCGGTTCAGCTTGGTCGACACGTGCACGGTCAGCCGCGCCCGTCGCACCGCCGCTTCGGTGACTTCGGTGTCCGGGGTGGCTGCGACGAAGTTCCCGCCCATGGCGAAGAACACCTTGGCGTCGCCGTCGCGCAGCGCCCGGATGGACCGGACGACGTCCAGGCCGTGGTGGCGCGGGGGAGCGAAGCCGAACTCCTTCTCCAGTGCGTCGAGGAAGGCGGGCGCGGGGCGCTCGAAGATGCCCATGGTGCGGTCGCCCTGCACGTTCGAATGGCCGCGCACGGGGCAGACGCCGGCCCCGGGACGGCCGATGTTCCCGCGGAGCAGGAGGAAGTTCACC
Source organism: Streptomyces sp. NPDC017979 (assembly GCF_044328175.1). Lineage (NCBI taxonomy): Bacteria > Bacillati > Actinomycetota > Actinomycetes > Kitasatosporales > Streptomycetaceae > Streptomyces > Streptomyces sp. NPDC017979. The sequence continues at coordinate 101,879 of NZ_JBIRGU010000010.1, forward strand.
ACCTCGCGGATCGTGGCCACCGAGTGCTTGTGCTGGGTCAGACCCATCGCCCAGCACACGATGGTCCGTCGGGACGCCAGCACCATCGCCAGCGCTTGCTCGATGACCTCCCGGTCCAGCCCGGTGGCCGCCAGCGTCTCGTCCCAGTCGGCGGCCCGGGCGGTCGCGGCGAACTCCTCGAACCCGTGGGTGTGGTCGCGGACGAACTCCTCGTCCACGGCGCCGTCCGTCTCCAACACGAGCTTGTTCAACAGCCGGAACAGCGCCTGGTCGCCGCCGATGCGGATCTGGAGGAACAGGTCGTTCAGCGCGGTGCCCTTCAGCAGACCGCGCGGCGTCTGGGGGTTCTTGAACCGTTCGAGACCGGCTTCGGGCAGCGGGTTCACCGAGATGATCCGGGCGCCCGACGCCTTCGCCTTCTCCAGGGCCGAGAGCATCCGCGGGTGGTTCGTCCCCGGGTTCTGCCCGGCGACGATGATCAGGTCGGCCTGGTGCACGTCCTCCAGGGACACGCTCCCCTTGCCCACCCCGAGCGTCTCCGACAGGGCCGAGCCGGACGACTCGTGGCACATGTTCGAGCAGTCGGGGAGGTTGTTCGTGCCGAACTCCCGCGCGAAGAGCTGGAGGAGGAACGCGGCCTCGTTGCTCGTACGGCCCGAGGTGTAGAAGAGGGCCTCGTCGGGGGAGGCGAGCGCGGTCAGCTCCTCCGCGATGATCGCGAAGGCGCGCTCCCAGCTCACCGGCGCGTACCGGTCGGCGCCCTCGGAGAGGTACACGGGCTCGGTGATGCGGCCCTGCTGGCCCAGCCAGTAACCGCTGCGGGCGGCGAGGTCGGCGACGGGGTGCGCCGCGAAGAACTCGGGGGTCACCCGGCGCCGGGTCGCCTCCTCGGCGACCGCCTTCGCGCCGTTCTCGCAGAACTCGGCGTGATGGCGCTTGTCGGGTTCGGGCCAGGCGCAACCGGGGCAGTCGAAGCCGTCCTTCTGATTGACCTTGAGCAGGGCCCTGGTGGCGCGACCCAGGCCCATTTGCTCCTGGGCGATCTTGAGGGTGTGCCCGATGGCCGGGATGCCCGCGGCGGCGCGCTCGGGCCCGGTGATGCGCGGGGCGTCCTGGACCGGGTCGTCCGCGGGCGGCTTGCTGGCCATCTGCTCCCCTTCCATGTCCCCGGCGAGGGCTCCGGTCACCCAGTGCCACCGCCGCTTCACCTACTGCCCTTCATGGTGACACGGACCACTGACAACAGTCGGGCGGCCGGTGCGCGGACCGTCCGGCGGCCGGGCGAGGGCGCGGCGGCGGACGGTGCGGCGCCGGGGCGAGGACGCGGCGATGGCGTCGTTGTCAGTGGTACGTGGCAGGATCGTCCCCGTGGCTGAGACAGCATCGAAGAAGACCCGTGAAGAGAAGACCGACCACCGCGGCGGAGGTGCGGCGCGCCCCCGTCTGCTGCTCATGGACGGGCACTCCCTGGCGTACCGGGCGTTCTTCGCGCTGCCCGCGGAGAACTTCACCACCGCGAGCGGCCAGACGACCAACGCCATCTACGGCTTCGCGTCGATGCTGGCGAACACCCTGCGCGACGAGGCGCCCACGCACTTCGCCGTGGCGTTCGACGTGTCCCGCAAGACCTGGCGGTCCAAGGACTTCCCCGAGTACAAGGCCAATCGCTCCTCGACGCCCGACGAGTTCAAGGGCCAGGTCGAGCTGATCGGCGAGCTCCTCGACACGATGAACGCGGTGCGGTTCGCCGTGGACGGCTTCGAGGCGGACGACATCATCGCGACCCTCGCCACCGCGGCCGAGGCCGAGGGCTTCGAGGTCCTGATCGTCACCGGCGACCGGGATTCGTTCCAGCTCGTCAGCGAGCACACCACCGTCCTCTACCCCACCAAGGGCGTCTCGGAGCTGACCCGCTTCACCCCGGCTAAGGTCGAGGAGAAGTACGGGCTGACCCCGCAGCAGTACCCGGACTTCGCCGCCCTGCGCGGCGACCCGTCGGACAACCTCCCCGGCATCCCCGGCGTCGGCGAGAAGACGGCCACGAAGTGGATCAACCAGTTCGGTTCCTTCACCGAGCTGGTCGCCCGCGCCGACGAGGTCAAGGGCAAGGTCGGCCAGTCGCTCCGCGACCACCTGGAAGCCGTCAAGCTCAACCGCCACCTCACCGAGCTGGTGCGCGACGTCGAACTGCCCAAGGGCGTCGTCGACCTGGAGCGCGCCCCCTACGACCGGGCCGCGCTGAAGGGCTTCCTGGAAGTCCTGGAGATCCGGAACCCGAGCCTGCGCGAGCGCCTGCTCGCCGTTGACCCCGGCGCCGCCGAGGACGAGGCCCCGGCGCCCGAAGCCGGCGTGGAGCTGGACGGCACCGTCCTCGCCGCCGGCGAGCTGGCGCCCTGGCTCGCCGAGCACGGCGCCCAGCCGCTCGGCGTGGCCACGGTCGCCAGCTGGGCCCTCGGCGTCGGCAACGTCAGCGAGGTCGCCCTGGCCGCGGCCGACGGCAAGGCGGCCTGGTTCGACCCGACCCGGCTCGACGAGGCCGACGAGCGGGCCTTCACCGAGTGGCTCGCCGACGCGGACCGCCCCAAGGTCCTGCACAGCGCCAAGGAGTCCCTCCGGGTCTTCCCCGAGCACGGCTGGCAGCTCGCCGGCGTCACCATGGACACCGCCCTCGCCGCCTACCTGGTCAAGCCGGGGCGCCGCTCCTTCGCCCTGGACACCCTCGCGATCGAGTACTTGGGCCGCGAGCTGACCCCCGCCGCCGCCGACGGCCAACTCGCCTTCGGCACCGACGAGCACGCCGAAGCGGACGCACTGATGGCGCAGGCCCGCGCCGTCCTCGACCTCGGCGACGCCTTCACGACCAAGCTCACCGAGGTCGGCGCGGCCGATCTGCTCCACGACATGGAGCTGCCGGTCTCCCTCCTCCTCGCCCGCATGGAGCGGCACGGCATCGCCGCCGACCGCGCCCATCTGGAGACGATGGAGCAGTTGTTCGCCGGCGCCGTCCAGCAGGCCGTCAAGGAAGCGCACGCGACGGTGGGCCACGAGTTCAACCTCGGCTCGCCCAAGCAGCTCCAGGAGGTCTTCTTCGGCGAGCTGAACCTCCCCAAGACGAAGAAGACGAAGACGGGGTACACCACCGACGCCGACGCGCTCGCCTGGCTCGCCACCCAGACCGAGCACGAGCTGCCCGTCATCATGCTGCGCCACCGCGAGCAGGCCCGGCTGCGCTCCACGGTCGAGGGCCTGATCAAGACGATCGCCGCCGACGGACGCATCCACACCACCTTCAGCCAGACCGTCGCGGCCACCGGCCGGCTCTCCTCCACCGACCCGAACCTGCAGAACGTCCCCGTGCGCACCGACGAGGGCCGGGCCATCCGACGCGGCTTCGTCGTCGGCGAGGGCTTCGAGTCCCTGATGACGGCGGACTACAGCCAGATCGAACTGCGCGTCATGGCCCACCTGTCCCAGGACGAGGGCCTGATCCAGGCGTTCACCTCGGGCGAGGACCTGCACAACACGGTCGCCTCCCAGGTCTTCGGAGTCGAGACGTCCGCCGTGGACGCCGAGATGCGCCGCAAGATCAAGGCCATGTCGTACGGCCTGGCGTACGGACTGTCCGCCTTCGGGCTCTCCCAGCAGCTGAACATCGAGGCGGCCGAGGCCCGCGCCCTGATGGACACCTACTTCGAGCGCTTCGGCGGCGTCCGCGACTACCTCCACCACGTGGTGGAGGAAGCCCGCGCCACCGGCTACACGGCGACGATGTTCGGCCGCCGCCGCTACCTCCCCGACCTGAACAGCGACAACCGCCAGCGCCGGGAAGCCGCCGAGCGGATGGCGCTGAACGCTCCGATCCAGGGCACCGCCGCCGACATCGTCAAGATCGCGATGCTCCGGGTGGACGCCGCCATGCAAGAGGCCGGACACTCCTCGCGGTTGCTCCTCCAGGTGCACGACGAAATCGTGCTGGAGATCGCCCCCGGCGAACGCGCCGACGTCGAGGCGCTGGTGCGCCGGGAGATGTCGGCCGCTGCTTCGCTGAGCGCGCCCCTGGACGTCTCCGTCGGCGTCGGCTCGGACTGGGAGTCCGCAGCCCACTGACGCGTACGACCGGCGGACCCCCTCACGCCGCTTGCCGCTGTTCCCCGTTGCCGGGGAAGTCGGTAGCGGAGTGAGGGGGTCCGCTGGGCTAACGAGCAGTGCCGAATCGGTGAAAACCGGTCACGCACTGGTGTTCTGAAAGGCGCGGTTGCCGTAGTGTCGCCTGGGTTGGCGCAATGGCGAGCGTGGGTTGACCGCCCGGGGAGGGAAACAGACGTATGGCAGCGCACTTCGGCCGTCGGCTGCGCAGGGGAGCGACCACCACCGCCGTGGCGGCAGCAGCCGTGGCGGCACTCTCGGCCTCACAGGCCCCAGGTGTCACACACGCAGTCTCGGGTGACAGTCAGGGCAGCCAGGACGAGGCATCGGACGCAACACCCCCTCCCGGCACTCCGGCCACGGGCGACTCCCCTTATTACACGGACCTCCCGCCCCTGGACTCGCCGAACAAGCAGGGCACTTCACCCAGCGGCGGCACCAAGGGAGCCGCCGAGGCGGGCATACCGGCCACCGTGCTCGACGCCTACAAGCGCGCGGAGCGGACCATCGCCTCCTCCGACCCCGGGTGCCGGGTCCCGTGGCAACTGCTCGCGGCCATCGGCAAGGTGGAGTCCGGCCAGGCGCGCGGCGGTCGGGTCGACGCGAACGGCACCACGCTCTCGCCCATCCTCGGCCCCGTCCTCAACGGTGTGGGCTTCGCCAACATCCTGGACACCGACAACGGCGCGTACGACGGGGACACCACCCACGACCGCGCGGTCGGGCCCATGCAGTTCATCCCCTCGACCTGGGCGTCCTGGGGACAGGACGCCAACGGGGACGGGCGCAAGGACCCCAACAACATCTACGACGCGGCCCTCGCCGCCGGCCGCTACCTCTGCGCCAACGACCGCGACCTGACCCAGGCGCAGGACCTGGAGCGGGCCATCCTCAGCTACAACCGCTCGCGCGAGTACCTGACGACGGTGCTCTCCTGGTTCGACTACTACAAGCGCGGCACCCACAGCGTGCCCGACGGCTCCGGCGTGCTGCCCGGCTCCAGCACCCCCGACAGCGGCTCGAACTCCACCGCCACCACCCCGCCGGCCGGGGTCACGCCCACGCCCCCGGCCGGCGCGACGCCGCCTCCGGCGAGCGGCCCCAGGGACAAGCCGGAGGGCCCGGCGAAGGAGCCCGGGACCGAGCCCACCAAGCCGTCGACGCCCCCGAGCAAGCCGTCGCCGCCCACGACCCCGCCGAAGCAGCCGGCCAAGCCCGTCCAGGTCGCCTCGATCGAGAACGCGGGCACGGGCGAACTCGCCACGATGGCCGGCCGCGACTTCACCGAGCGGGTCACCGTGCGCGTCATGAGCAACGCCGGCCGCGCCATGGCCGGGCAGAACGTGCGCTTCGAGATCGTCGGCCCGACGGACGCGGCCTTCGCGGACGGCGCGAAGTCCGTCGTCCGCCCCACCGGACTGAACGGCTCGGTCACCGCCCCCGTGCTGAAGCCCGGCGACAAGACGGGGACCTTCACGGTCCGCGCCCGCGTCGTCGGCAGCACGGTGGCCCCCGTCGACTTCACCGCCAAGGTCACCGCCCCCGAGGCGGACAAGATCAACTGGGTGAACGCCAAGGAGATGACGGCCGCCCCCGGCGCCGACTTCGAGCACCTGCTGGAGGCCAAGGCCACTCACGGCGGCACTTCGATCTCCGGCGTCGCAGTCAAGGCGGAACTGTTCGAGGTCGGCGCCAACGGCGAGGAGACCCCGAGCGAGAGCGGCCCCTACTTCAAGGGCGCCGACGACAAGCCGGTCCGCACCCTCTCCGACCTCACGACCGACGCCGACGGTGCGCTGAAGCTCCCGAAGATCCACACCGACGACCAGGCGGGCACCTTCCTGCTCCGGCTGACCGCCGCCGGCGGCAAGACCCTGACCATCGAACTCAAGGTCGTCGCCCCGGCCGCCTGACGCCAGGCTCACCGCTCGACCGCACCGCCCCCTTCGCCACCCGGCGCAGGGGGCGGTGCGACGTGTTCTCATCTCACGGCCCGATTGCTACGGTGCCCCCTCCTCTGACGCTACGTCAGAAGTCCCAACTCCGGGAGGCCCAGCATGCGCGCCCTCGCCGCCGCCGCCGTCGGGCTGGCCGCCGCCTTCGCCCTCGTCCTCACCGCCACCGCGATCGGCGCGCCACCGGGGGAGACCTCTCCCAAACCGCTGCTGACCACCGTCCCCGGCCCCAAGAAGTAGGGGCAGCCGTGCACCGCCGTGCGAGCCTCGTGCTGCTCGCCCTCGCCGTCTTCTTCGCCGCGCTCTCCCCGCTGCTGCGCTGGTACGCCTTCCCCCGACTGGCGAAGGTCCCGCCCAGCCAGTATCAGGAAATGGTGTTGGAGGCCCGGCCCGCGACCCTCCTGGACTACGGCACCCTCCAGGCGAAGGAGGTCGAGAAGGTCACCATCGTCCAGACCCTCAAGGGCAACGTCGAGGAGTCCGAGAAGATCGAACGCAGCGCCGGCCGCGACGTCGTCGTCTGGGACGCCCTCTCCTACATCCAGGGGCCCGACGGCAAGATGGTCTCCCAGATCCCCGAGCGCTACATCTTCGACGCCCACAGCCAGGCCCCCGTTCACGCCACCGGCGAATCCGTCGACGGCGACCCCGTCCGACGCGAGGGCATCGAGTACAAGTGGCCCTTCCTCACCGAGAAGCGGGACTACGAGTACTTCGACGCCCAGACCCGCACCTCCGCCCCCATCCACTACAAGGGCACCCGCAGCTACCGGGGCCTCGACGTCTACTACTTCGAACAGACCATCCCCTGGACCAAGGTCCCCTTCCCGAAGAAGATGCCCATCCCCGGCGTCGACGCGGCCACGCTGGAGAAGCAGACCGGCACCACGCGGTGGTACACCACCAAGCGCATGTTCTGGGTGGACCCCGTCACCGGCGCCCCCGTGAACGGCGAGGAGATCCACACCGAGGAACTCCGCGGCGGCACCCTCCTCGGTGGCCGCGACAAGGTCACCGCCTTCGCAGGCCATGTGAAGATGCGCCCCGACTACGTCGCCGACACCGTCGAACTGGTCAAGTCCCAACGAACCCTGGTCCTTCTGCTGACCTCCCATCTGCCCTGGGGCTTCCTTGTCCTGGCCGGCGGGCTCCTGGTGCTGTCCCTCGCGCTGGAGGCCCGCAGCCGTCGCTCCCGCGACCACGGGCCGGAACCCGATCCGCAACCGCTCCCCGCCTGACCCTCCTCGTGCCCACAACCTCCGCCTGGTCGGCTCACCCCCCTTCCCTGCCCTATCGGGTCTTGGAGTCCCGACCTTTGGTCTCCTGAGCCTTGGTCTCCTGGGTTTTGGTATGCCGTGCCTTGGTGTGCCGGGTCGCCTCCGCCGACGCCGGATCCTCCGGCCAGGGGTGCTTCGGATAACGGCCGCGCAACTCCGCCCGCACCGCGCGGTACCCGTCCCGCCAGAACGAAGCCAGGTCAGCCGTCACCGCCGCCGGCCTACCCGCGGGCGAGAGCAGATGCACCAGCACCGGCACCCCGGCGACCTTCGGTGTCTGCTGCAACCCGAACAACTCCTGCAACTTCACCGCCAGCACCGGCTGTTCCCCGCCGTACTCCACACGTATGCACGAGCCGCTGGGGACCTCGATGCGCTCGGGCGCCAACTCCGCCAACCGGGCGGCCTCACCGCTCGCCCACGGCAGCAACCGCTGCATGCACTCGCCCGCCCGCATCCGCCCCAGGTCGCTCCGGCGCAGGGCCCGGGACAACTCCGGCTCCAACCAGTCCTCCACACGCCCCAACAGCGCCGCGTCCGAGACGTCGGGCCACGGCTCGCCCACCGTCCGGTGCAGGAACGCCAACCGCTCCCGCAACCTCTCGTCATCACGCGTCCACCCCAACAGCCCCAGGCCCTCGCGGCGGAGCCCGTCCAAAAGCGCCTCCCGCACCACCCGCGGTAGGGGCTGCTTGAGCGTCCGAGCCGAGAGCTCCACGGCGCCCAGCCGTTGCACCTGCCGGGCCGTCACGTCTCCGTCCTCCCAGCGCACCTCCTCGACGGTCTCCAAGAGATGCCCGGCACCCGCCCGGGCGGTGTCCTCGTCGATGACGGCAGCGAGCCGCACCCGAGCCGAGGCGGACGAAGCGGGCCGGTCTGCCACCGCCACTGCGAGCCATCCGGCGCCCCGCAGTGCGGATCCGCCCGTGACCTCCGCGCCCGTGCCGGACGCCATCAAGAACGCACCCTCCCCACGGGCCCGCGCCACCCGCTCCGGAAAGGCCAGCGCAGTGACCAAACCGGCGACTGCGTCATCAGACAAGGCCGCGGAGGGGACGACAGTCCCAGCGGTGTCTCTGCCGCCATCGGCGGAGAGCGACGCCTCCAGCCTTCCGGCCTCCCTGCGCCAGCGCGCCGCGTACCCGTCGCCACCCCGACGCGCGGCCCGCCAAGCCGCGGCCAGATCATCCCCGTACTCCCGAGGTGGCTCCTCGCTCAGCAGCGCCACCACCTCGGCCGCCCTGCGTGCCCCGACCTCCGACGCCCCGTCCAGCAGGGCCCTCGCCAGCCGGGGGTGCAAGCCGAGCCGGACCATCGCCACCCCCCGCGCCGTGGCCTGCCCCTCGTCGTCCACCGCGCCGATCGCCCGCAGTACGGACCCCGCCGCCGCCATCGCCCCACCGGGCGGCGCATCCAACAGAGCCAGCCCCGCAGCTGTCGGGTCGCCCCACGAGGAGGCCCGTAGGGCGAAGGAAGCCAGGTCCGCAATGCGGATCTCCGGCGACGGGAACCGCGGGCGCCGGGTGTCGTCGGCCTCCGCCCAGCACCGGTACACCGTGCCAGGCGCTTCCCGGCCCGCCCGGCCGAGCCGCTGGGTGGCACCCGCAGCCGACACCGGAACCGTCGTCAGCGAGCCGAGCCCCCGCGCATGATCCATCCGCGGCTCACGCGCCAGCCCCGAATCGACCACCACCCGCACACCCGGAACGGTCAGGCTGGACTCCGCCACCGACGTCGCCAGCACCACCCGACGCCGCTCGCCACCACCCCGCAACACCGCGTCCTGCACCGCAGCCGGCGCCCGCCCGTGGAGCTGCAGCACCTCCGCGTCGACCCCGTCGAGCATGCCCGCGGTCCGCGCGATCTCGCCCGTACCCGGCAGGAAGCACAGCACATCGCCCTCGTGCCGACCGAGCGCCTGCCGTACGGTCGCCGCGACGTGCCGCAAGAGCGCGGGGTCGACCCAGGTCCCATGGGCGGGACGGATTCCCGAAGGGGCAGGGGCGTAGTGGACGCGGCACTCGAACCCCTCGCCGCTGCTGGCGACCACGGGCGCCGGCACGGAACCGTCCACGGAGGTCAGCAGCCGTGCCCACGCCTCCGCGTCGCTCGTCGCCGACGCCGCGACCAACTGCAACTCCGGTCGCAGCGCGGCCCGTACGTCCACGAGGAAGGCGAGCGCGGTGTCCGCATCGAGGTGGCGCTCGTGGCACTCGTCCAGCAGGACCACGTCCACACCCGGAAGCTCGGCGTCGCGCTGGAGGCGCTGGAGCAGCACCCCGGTCGTGACCACCTCGACACGGGTGCGCGCGCCCACGCGGCGGTCGCCGCGCACCGTGTATCCGACCGCCTCGCCCACGTCCTGGCCCAACAGCCAGGCCATGCGGCGGGCGGCGGCGCGCACCGCCATCCGTCGCGGCTCGGCGACGACCAATCTGCGCGCGGGTCCGCCGCCGACCAGCCCGGCCAACGCCAGCGGCACCAGCGTGGTCTTCCCCGTACCCGGCGGCGCGTGCAGCACCGCAGTGCCGCGCTCGTCGAGCGCGGCCAGCAGCGCGGGCAGCACGTGCCGCACCGGAAGGCTGTCGAGTGCGTCGGTTCTGATCATGCGCTCAGTGTCATCCGTCCCTGCGAGCCGTGCGCAGAGTTACCCACAGCCCCCATGGACTCATCCGTTCATGCGACTAAATGGGCTGCTGGCTCGCGACATGCTGTCGCCTGGGGTCGTGGTCGTGGCCCACCGTCCGCTTCCGCGGTCTCTTCGTCTACTTCAGTCCCGGACGCAGACGAAGATCGCCGTGCCGGGGATCAAGTTCCCCCGCAGCGGAGACCAGCCGCCCCACTCCTGGCTGTTCCACGCGGGCCACTCCGGTTCCACCAGGTCCACCAGCCGGAAGCCGCTCGTCACCACGTCCCGCACCCGGTCGCCGAGGGTTCGGTGGTGCTCCACGTACACGGCGCGCCCCTCCTCGTCCTGCTCGACGTAAGGCGTCCGGTCGAAGTACGAGGCGCAAACGCTCAGGCCCTCCGGGCCCGGCTCGTCCGGAAACGCCCAACGAATCGGGTGCGTGACCGAGAAGACCCAGCGCCCGCCCGGCCGCAGCACCCGGCGCACCTCGGAGAACACCTTGACCGGATCGGCCACGAAGGGGACGGCCCCGTACGCCGAGCACGCCAGGTCGAAGGAGCCGGACCGGAAGGGCAGCGCCCCCGCATCCGCCTCCACCAGCGACAGGCCGCCGCCGATCCGCAATGCGTGCTGGAGCTGGCGGTGCGAGATGTCGAGGGCAACGGGGCGGGCGCCCTGGGTCGCGAGCCACCGGGAGCACTGGGCTGCGCCGGCGCCGATCTCCAGGACGTCCAGGTCCTTCAGCGACTCCCGCGGCCCCAGTAGTGCGGCGTCGGCCTCGTCGAGCCCCTCGGGGCCCCAGAGGAAACGGTCATCCCCCAGAAACGCGCCGTGCTCGCCCTGGTACTCGTCGGCGTTCCCGTCCCACCAGACCCGGCTCGCCCGACTGCTCTCCGCATCCGAGGTGTCACGCCGAGTGGCCTCGGGTTCGGGGGCGGGTCGGTCCTGGAGGTGCGTTGCCGCAGGGGAATGGGTGGGGCGATTGGCGTCTTGGCTCATGTTCACCGTCGTTGTAGTTTGCGTCCAGCGTGACCAATGGCGCCCATTGTGGCCTCCGCAAACCTTAGTTGTGCCGGGTATGGGGCGATCCGCCCTCGGTGTGCGCCTTCGCGCATTGACCGCCTCCGGCTGCCCCCGTATGCTACAAGTTGCGCTGCGGGCCTGCGTGCCTCAGACAGAGCAGGCCGCGCTCGCATCTGTGATGTATGTCCCCTCGGTTCACGAGGCGCCTCCAGTCGGAGTCGTTTCCGGAGCTCTCAAGGCCCCGGGACGATCGACCGGTCGGTGCTTCCATGGCTGTCCGGCTTCTTGCAGCTGCGATACGGGCTCTCGGCGTAGCAGTACCTACGACTTCAATGTCCGTACCGGAGCCCTTTCCCACATGACGAGCAGCACCGAGACCACCGCCACTCCGCAGGTAGCGGTCAACGACATCGGTAACGAGGAAGCCTTCCTCGCCGCGATCGACGAGACGATCAAGTACTTCAACGACGGCGACATCGTCGACGGCGTCATCGTGAAGGTCGACCGGGACGAGGTCCTGCTCGACATCGGTTACAAGACCGAAGGTGTCATCCCGAGCCGCGAGCTCTCGATCAAGCACGACGTCGACCCGAACGAGGTCGTCAAGGTCGGCGACGAGATCGAGGCCCTCGTCCTTCAGAAGGAGGACAAGGAAGGCCGACTGATCCTCTCGAAGAAGCGCGCCCAGTACGAGCGTGCCTGGGGCACCATCGAGAAGATCAAGGAAGAGGACGGCATCGTCACCGGTACCGTCATCGAGGTCGTCAAGGGTGGTCTCATCCTCGACATCGGCCTCCGTGGCTTCCTCCCGGCCTCCCTGGTCGAGATGCGCCGTGTCCGCGACCTCCAGCCGTACGTCGGCAAGGAGCTCGAGGCCAAGATCATCGAGCTGGACAAGAACCGCAACAACGTGGTCCTGTCCCGCCGTGCCTGGCTGGAGCAGACCCAGTCCGAGGTCCGCCAGACCTTCCTCACCACCCTCCAGAAGGGCCAGGTGCGGTCCGGTGTGGTGTCCTCGATCGTCAACTTCGGTGCCTTCGTGGACCTGGGTGGCGTCGACGGTCTGGTCCACGTCTCCGAGCTGTCCTGGAAGCACATCGACCACCCGTCCGAGGTCGTCGAGGTCGGCCAGGAGGTCACGGTCGAGGTCCTGGACGTCGACATGGACCGCGAGCGCGTCTCCCTGTCGCTGAAGGCGACCCAGGAAGACCCGTGGCAGCAGTTCGCCCGCACCCACCAGATCGGCCAGGTCGTTCCGGGCAAGGTCACCAAGCTGGTTCCGTTCGGTGCGTTCGTCCGCGTCGACGAGGGCATCGAGGGTCTGGTCCACATCTCCGAGCTGGCCGAGCGCCACGTGGAGATCCCGGAGCAGGTCGTCCAGGTCAACGACGAGATCTTCGTCAAGGTCATCGACATCGACCTGGAGCGTCGCCGGATCTCGCTGTCGCTGAAGCAGGCGAACGAGTCCTTCGGCGCCGACCCGGCCTCGGTCGAGTTCGACCCGACCCTGTACGGCATGGCCGCGTCCTACGATGACCAGGGCAACTACATCTACCCCGAGGGCTTCGACCCGGAGACCAACGACTGGCTGCCGGGCTTCGAGGCCCAGCGCGAGGCGTGGGAGACCCAGTACGCCGAGGCGCAGCAGCGCTTCGAGCAGCACCAGGCCCAGGTCATCAAGTCCCGCGAGGCCGACGAGGCCGCTGCTGCCGAGGGTGGCGCCGCCGCTCCGGCCGCCGCGCCGACCGGTGGCTCCTACTCCTCGGAGTCGGACGACAACTCCGGCGCCCTGGCGTCGGACGAGGCGCTCGCCGCCCTGCGCGAGAAGCTGGCCGGCGGCCAGAGCTGACGCTCTGACCGGCTGCACCACGGCTGAGTGATGAGGCCCGCTCCCTCTGGGGAGCGGGCCTCATTCGTGTTCGTTGCGTGTGAAGGGAATGCCGGTGCGTCACCACACGTTCTCTCCTAGGAACCCCGAGGAGGAGCGGTAGCCGTGCTTGATCCACAGGATTTGTACGAATGGGAGCCGAAGGGCCTCGCCGTCGTCGATGTGGCGCTGGCGCAGGAGTCGGCCGGCCTGGTGATGCTGTACCACTTCGGCGGATACATCGACGCGGGTGAGACCGGCGAACAGATCGTCGACCACCTGCTGGCCACCCTGCCGCACCAGGTGGTGGCCCGCTTCGACCACGACCGGTTGGTGGACTACCGGGCCCGCCGCCCGCTGTTGACCTTCCGGCGCGACCGCTGGACTTCCTACGAGACGCCCGCCATCGAGGTCCGGCTCGTCCAGGACGCCACCGGCGCGCCCTTCTTGTTGCTCTCCGGCCCCGAGCCGGACGTCGAGTGGGACCGCTTCTCCGCCGCCGTCGCCCAGATCGTCAAGCGCCTCGGCGTCCGCCTCGCGGTCAACTTCCACGGCATCCCCATGGGTGTGCCGCACACCCGACCCGTCGGACTGACCCCGCACGGGAACCGCACGGACCTGATGCCGGGGCACCGCAGCCCCTTCGACGAGGCCCAGGTCCCGGGCAGCGCCGAATCGTTGATCGAGTACCGCTTGATGAAGGCCGGACACGACGTCCTCGGCGTCGCCGCCCACGTCCCGCACTACGTCGCCCGCTCGGCGTACCCGGACGCGGCCCTGACGGCCCTGGAGGCGATCACCGCCGCCACCGGGCTGGTCCTGCCGGGAGTGGCCCACGCCCTGCGCACCGAAGCCCACCGCACGCAGAACGAGATCGAGCGCCAGATCGGCGAGGGCGACGACGAACTGGTGGCGCTGGTCCAGGGCCTTGAACACCAGTACGACGCCATGGCCGGTGGCGAGACCCGGGGCAATCTGGTGGCCGAGCCGGTGGACCTGCCGTCCGCCGACGAGATCGGGCGGGAGTTCGAGCGCTTCCTCGCGGAGCGGGAGGGCGACTCCTGACGGGACCTGCACTGTGGGCACCCAGCGGCGGGAGCTAAGCTGCCGCTCATGCTGTCCGTAGGGCTGACCGGTGGCATCGGCGCCGGCAAGAGCGAGGTCTCCCGACTCCTTGAGTCGTACGGGGCGGTGCTCGTCGACGCCGACAAGATCGCCCGCGAGGTCGTCGAGCCCGGTACGCCGGGGCTCGCTGCCGTGGTCGAGGAATTCGGGGCCGAGATCCTGACAGCGGACGGAGCCCTGGACCGTCCGAAGCTCGGGGCCATCGTCTTCGCCGACCCCGAGCGGCTGGCGGCGCTCAACGCGATCGTCCACCCCCTGGTGGGGGTACGGTCCCGGGAACTGTCGGAAGCGGCCGGTGCAACGGCCGTCGTCGTGCATGACGTACCGCTGCTCACCGAGAACGGCCTCGCACCCCTCTACGACCTGGTGGTCGTCGTGGACGCGGCCCCGCAGACCCAGCTCGACCGCCTGGTGAACCTCCGCGGAATGACCGAGTCCGAGGCCCGCGCCCGAATGGCCGCCCAGGCCACTCGGGAACAGCGGCGAGCCGTTGCCGACCTGGTCATCGACAACGACGGCCCGTTGGCGGACCTGGAGCCCCAAGTCCGCACGCTCTGGGCGGAGCTGACGCGGCGGGCGGGCGCCGACACCGACTGAGCTGTGTCTGCCGGTGGCCCCAGGGGCGACATCCGGCAGTGCGACGTCAGTAATGCGTCAAGCAGCACGGCCGGGCGCGGGCGAGCACTAGCATCAACGTGGTGCAGATCGTCTTCGCCGTCTTCACCGTCCTCGCCGGGCTGGTCGCCGCCCTCGCCGGCGGGTACGGGCTGCACCAGGCCCGCCGCATCCGCAGGGCCGGCCACGGCGCCATGGCGTTGGTGAAGCCACCGCCACCCGGAGCGGAACGGGCGCTGCTGGAGTACGAGACACGGGACGGGCGCGTGATGGAGGTCCCCGCGCCGGCCCCGCTCAGGCCCGAAGGCAGCGTACGGCTCTGGTACGACCCCGCTGACCCCCGTGACGTCGTCGTCGACGGCCACGAGAGGACCTGGCTGGACTGGGGGTTCGTGGCCGTGGGACTGACGCTCACCGCCATCGGGGCGGCTCTCGCCCTGCTCGCCGGCGCGTCCGACGGTTGACGTCGCCGTCCCGCCCCGAGGCACCGCACCGCGACCGTTGGAATAGTGCGGCCGGGGCCGGTGTTGGAACCGTGCGCCAAGGGGAAGGATGCCAGCGTGCCCACAAGTGATCCGCACACGCATGTCGTCGACTACCGAGCGGCGGAGCAGTTGCTCGCCGCGAGGGATCCGCGTGGTGCCGTGAAGCTGTTGGATTCGGTCATCGCGGCCCACCCCGAGAACACCGCGGCACGCCTGCTGAGGGCCCGGGCCTTCTTCGCCGCCGCGCAACTGCGTCCCGCCGAGTTGGAGTTCGAGTTGGTGCTGGAGCGCGAGCCGGACAACGCCTTCGCGCACTTCGCCCTCGCCCGTACCTTCGAGCGCGCCGGCAAGCCGGAGCAGGCGAAGCGGCACTTCCGCCTGGCCGCGGCGCTCGACCCCAAGCCCGAGTACGTGAAGGCGGCCCGCTTCGACGACGGCCGTTGACTTCGCTGCGCCCCGGTACGGCCACGCATTAGGGGCGCCGGTCGTCGGGTTCGCGGGGCGGGCCGTGCTCGTCGGCCGGTTCGTACGGCGGGACGTCGGGGCCCGGTTGGTAGTGCGGACCCTGTCGGATGTGGCGGATGACCACGGCCAGGTCGACGATGACGATCAGCAGGAGCAGGCCGCAGAAGGCGGCCCATCCGGGGTGCGAGGTCAAACTGAAGATCGCCGTACCGCCGGCGGCCCAGACGAGCCCCCAGATTCCCAGCCAGAACCGCATCCGTAGGGGACTGCGTGCGGTCGTCGGTTCACTGCCGGTGCGCATGGGCATCCATCTCCTCCTCCAGCATGCCGCATGTTCCGGACACGAGACAGGCCGGAAAGCGACGTCCCGGTGGGCACCGAGGGGGAACGCGAATCGTTCACCAGGTGGGCGACGGAAGGGGGCGACGTGACCGTGGAGAGGGCGCAGCTGCCGGACGGCGACGACTTGGCGGAGGCGCTGCTGGACCTGGCGGTGCCGCACGAGGACATCGGGGAGCTGCTCGCGCTGCGCCCCCGGGTGACCGCCGATCCCGAGCTGCGCCGCATGCTGGAGGAGGCCGCGCACAGCTTGGTGGAGAGCATCGGAAGAGCCGTTTCGGCCGACGAGCTACCCGCCCCCGAGCTGCCGGAGCAGGGTTCCGAGTCCGTGGGCGCCGTGGGTCGGGGACACGGTCCGGTGTCGTCCGGCGCTGTTGCCCGCTGCTTCCCCGTTTACGTCTTCGTGGCCGTCCTGCCGCACGTCCGTGAGTACCACCGGGCGCTTTCGGTGCCCGAGGAGGTGTCCCGCCGCACCCTTGCCGACCTGGGACGTCAGATGGCCGTCCACCGCCGCGCGTTGGGCACGGGCGGGTTGGTGGCCCCGCAGTGGCTGCGGCTGCACTTCACGGGGTTGCTGTACGAGTTGGGGCGACTCCAGTTCGAACGGGGCAAGCTCGGGAAGCCGCTGGGAAGCGCCGTGGCGGCGGCGGGGCTGCCGCTCGGGCCCGGCGACGACGTGCTGGGGCTGCACATCCCCGACTACTTGGGGCCGCTGAGTCCAGAGGCGTGCGACCGGTCCCTGGCTCGTGCGCGGCAGTTCTTCGCCCGCCACTTCCCCGAGACGCCGTACCGGATCGCCGAGTGCCACTCCTGGCTGCTCGACCCGCAACTCGTCGAGTACCTGCCGCAGGAGTCCAACGTCCGCCGCTTCCAGGAACGCTTCCACATAGCCCACAGGGACGACGAGCCCAGCGACGAGGTCCCCGTCGGCTTCGTCTTCGGAGACATGCGCTTTGACTCCGCCGAGCTGCCCCGTCGAACGGGCTTGGAACGGGCGATCGGTGATCATTTGCGAGCGGGAAGGCACTGGTACAGCGGGCACGGCTGGTTCGAGCTGTGACCACGCTTCGGGATCTGTGGACGTGGGTGCCGTCACTCCAGGGCGACCTGTCGTGTCGCTCCGTAGCGTTTCGCCGTCCCGCAGCGCTTCTCGGGAGGTGTGCTTCTCCGTAGCACCGCGGTGCAGTTCCTCGTACGCGCAGGGTGCGTCGTTGCCGCCCGGTGCGGACCTCGCCCCGCGCCCGTGACCGGGCATACCGTGGTAGGGAGCGTCCAGCTCGGACAGAAGGGGGTGTCCCCATGGTCGAAGAGCTGGTGGTGGCCGGTTTGGCCGCCGTGTCCGGCATTGCGGTGTACATGACGGCCGCGGGCAAGGTGGTCAAGCAGTTCGAGCGCGGTGTGGTCCTCCGCCTCGGCCGACTCCACGGCGGCGTCCGCGGCCCCGGATTCACCATGATCCTTCCGGGGGTCGACCGCCTCCACAAGGTCAACATGCAGGTGGTGACCATGCCCGTGCCCGCCCAGGAGGGCATCACCCGGGACAACGTCACGGTACGGGTCGACGCGGTCGTCTACTTCCGGGTCGTCGAGCCGGCGAACGCGATCATCGAGGTGGAGGACTACCGCTTCGCCGTCTCCCAGATGGCGCAGACCTCGCTCCGGTCCATCATCGGCAAGAGCGACCTCGACGATCTGCTCTCGAACCGGGAGAAGCTGAACCAGGGCCTGGAGTTGATGATCGACAGCCCCGCCATGGGCTGGGGCGTTCAGATCGACCGGGTGGAGATCAAGGACGTGTCGCTGCCCGAGGCCATGAAGCGCTCGATGGCCCGGCAGGCCGAGGCCGACCGGGAGCGCCGGGCCCGGGTCATCAACGCCGATGCCGAGCTCCAGGCGTCCAAGAAGCTGGCCGAGGCGGCCAGCGCGATGTCGAAGGAGCCTGCGGCGCTGCAGCTGCGACTGCTCCAGACCGTCGTCGCGGTCGCCGCCGAGAAGAACTCCACCCTGGTGCTGCCCTTCCCCGTGGAGCTGTTGCGCTTCCTCGAACGGGCCCAGGCGGGGCCGCCGCCTCCGCCGCACCGTGCGGAGGAACCCGGGGGCAAACCGCCGGCCGCGGTCGAACCACCGCAGGCCGAGGAACCCTCCGGGCCGCCCACGGGACCGGAGAAGGCTCTCCGGGCGCCAGAGGACGCCCCGCCCCGGGAGGAACCGCCTCCGGTAGAGCCGCCTCGGGAGGCAGCGGTGCCACCTCTGGTGGACACCTCGGGGCTCGCGGACGCCGCAGGGGCAGGGCCGGAACTCCTACGGAGGCTCCGGTCGACACCGCCCGTCGGCTGAGCCCGGGAGCCGGGTCGCGGCCGTTGTCAGACCCCGCCCGTATGGTCGTAGGTCCCAGCACTTCGGTGCACGGCACGGCAGTCCGATGCGGACGGGAGGTGAGCGATGACGTCGTCGACGTCCCCGTTGCTCCCGTTGGTGCACGGCTGCGCCGCCGTCTTCCTCCCGGCGACCCTGCCGCGCGAGGGCAGGGTCGCCTTCTGGTCGCCCTCCGGCGAGCCCCCGCAGGGTGACATCGAGCAGATCACCGTCGTCCGGTACGGAGACGAGGGGGCCGATCGCCGCACGGTGCCCGCCGTGCTGCTCTCCATCACCGAGGCCGTGCCGCTGCTGGTGCGGGCCAGGAGCCGTTCCGGCGCGCATCCGGCCGCGGCGTGCTGGGGCGCCGCAGCCCTGCACGGCCTGCAACTGGTGGCCCGCGGTCGGCTGCTGCCCGGACTGACCCCCACCGATCACGACGCCTGGCGCGCGGGCCCGCTGGACGCCTCCGACATCGCCCAGTTGCGGGCCATCGCCGCAGCGATGCCCCCGGAGGCGTACGCCGTACCCGTGGCGGACGACGGCGACCTCAGGGAGGAAGACCTCCGCGTACCGGAGCCTGAGGCCCTGGTACGGGCCTTCTTCGACGCCGTCGCCGACACCCTGCCGCGCACCCCCGCCGCCGAGCACGCAGCCGGTGCCCCCTTCGCTGCCACGGCGCCCCAGCACTTGCCCGGGGCGCGGGAGTGGACGGCGGAGGCCGCGGCGGGCATGGACGCCGGGGTACGGGTGTCCCTACGGCTCGACCTGTCCGCGTTCGAGCTCTTCGACAGCACCGACGGTGCGGGCGAAGACGAGTCCGCGGAGGACGACGGCGGCGACGGGCGGAGCGCGACCGTACGTGCCGCTGGCGCCGCCCTCGTCCAGGTGCACAGCCTCGCGGATCCCACGCTGGTCATCGACGCGGCCCGGCTGTGGGCGGGGGAGGGGGACGTGGAGTTCGGCCCCCGCGCCAAGGTCGACGCGGTGCTCGCGCTGCGCCGTGCGGCACGGGTCTGGCCGCCGCTGGCCGTCCTGCTGGAGCGGGACGTGCCGGACGTGCTGCCGCTCGCCGAGGACGAGTTGTACGACCTCCTGGGCCCCGGTGCCGCCCGTCTCGCCGCCGCTGGCGTGGCCGTGCACTGGCCCAGGGAGCTGGCGCGCAGCCTCAGCGCCACCACCGTCATCCGACCGGCACCAGGTTCGGCGACCGACGGGACGCCGTTCTTCGACAGCACCGAACTGCTGGCCTTCTCCTGGCGGCTCGCGCTCGACGGCGATCCCTTGACCGACCAGGAGATGGACGCCCTGGCGGAGTCGCACCGGGCGATCGTGCGCCTGCGGGACCGCTGGGTGGTCGTCGACCCCGACCTCGTGCGCAAGGCCCGCAAGCGCGAGTTGGGCCTGCTCCAGCCCGTCGACGCGCTGGCCGCGGCGCTGACGGGCACCGCAGAGGTCGACGGCGAGACGGTGGACGTGGTGCCGACGGGCACCCTCGCCGCACTGCGGGACCGTCTGGTGCAGCAGACGGACCCTTCGCCGCAACCCCCGGGCCTCGCCGCCACTCTTCGCGACTACCAGCTCCGCGGCCTCGCCTGGCTCGACCTGATGACCTCCCTCGGGCTCGGCGGCTGCCTCGCCGACGACATGGGTCTCGGCAAGACCGTCACCGTGATCGCCCTCCACCTGCACCGCGATCGCCCGGCCCCCACTCTGGTGGTCTGCCCCGCCTCCCTCCTCGGGAACTGGCAGCGTGAGATCACCCGCTTCGCCCCCGGCGTCCCCGTCACCCGCTTCCACGGTGCGGACAGGGCGCTGCCGGCGACCGGCGGCGGCTTCGTCCTCACGACGTACGGCACGATGCGCTCCAGCGCGGAGAAGCTCGCGGCGCACACCTGGGGCATGGTCGTCGCCGACGAGGCGCAGCACGTCAAGAACCCGTACTCGGCGACAGCGAGGGCCCTGCGGACGATCCCGGCGCCCGCGCGCGTGGCCCTGACCGGCACCCCCGTGGAGAACAACCTCTCGGAGCTGTGGGCCCTTTTGGACTGGACGACCCCCGGGCTGCTCGGCCCGCTGAAGGCGTTCCGTGCGCGGCACGCCCGCCCGGTGGAGCTCGGGGAGGACGCGGAAGCCGTGGAGCGGCTGTCCCGCCTGATCCGGCCGTTCCTGCTGCGGCGCAAGAAGTCGGACCCCGGCATCGTGCCCGAGCTGCCTCCCAAGACGGAATCGGACCACCCCGTCGCCCTCACCCGGGAGCAGGCGTCGCTGTACGAAGCCGTCGTCCGGGAGTCCATGGCGGTGATCGGCTCCGCCGAGGGCATCGCCCGCCGCGGGCTGGTGATGAAGCTGCTGACCGACCTCAAGCAGATCTGCAACCATCCGGCGCAGTTCCTCAAGGAGCACGGCGGCGCGCGCGGTGCGAGCGCGTCGCACGCCGCGGGCACCCCCGTGCGGCTTGCGGGCCGCTCCGGGAAGCTCGCCCTCTTCGACGAGCTGTTGGAGACCATCCTCGCCGAGGACGGCTCGGTCCTGGTCTTCACCCAGTACGTCACCATGGCCCGGCTGTTGACCGAACACCTCACCTTCCGGGGGATCCCGTCCCAACTGCTGCACGGAGGCACCCCGGTCGCCGAGCGCGAACGCATGGTGGACCGGTTCCAGTCCGGGGAGGCGTCGGTCTTCGTGCTGTCGCTCAAGGCCGCGGGCACCGGCCTGAACCTCACCCGCGCCGGCCACGTCATCCACTTCGACCGCTGGTGGAACCCGGCCGTCGAGGAACAGGCCACGGACCGCGCGTACCGCATCGGACAGACCCAGCCGGTGCAGGTGCACCGACTGATCGCGGAAGGCACCGTGGAGGACAAGATCGCCGAGATGCTGGCGGGCAAGCGAGCCCTGGCAGACGCGGTCCTGGGCTCGGGAGAGGCCGCACTCACCGAGCTGACCGACCGCGAGCTGGCCGATCTCGTGTCCCTGAGGAGGTCGGCATGACGCCGGCGATCACCCGGCGCCACGGTCCACCGGCGCGCAATCGTCGCGCGGGCACCCCCACCGTGCGCCATGACGACCGTAGGCGCACGTTCTCCGCGCCCGCGCCCCGCTCGGGTGCGGACTCGACGACCAGTTGGTGGGGCGACGCCTGGGTCGAGGCACTGGAAGAAGGCGCACTCGACCCCGTCAGACTGGCCAGGGGGCGGGCGTACGCAGGCCGTGGACTGGTCGACGCGATCACGGTGACGCCTGGGCGCATCACCGCCTACGTCCACGGCAGCAGACCCCGTCCGTACCGTACGCAGATCCGGCTGCGGACGCTCACGGACGACGAGTGGGACGCGCTCCTGTCCGTGGCAGTGGACCGTCCCGACCACATCGCCGCGCTGCTCGACAAGGACGTGCCCCGGGCGCTGGCCACCGCTGCGGACCTGCTGCCCGCTGCGGGAGACCTGATTCCGGACTGCTCCTGCCCGGACGACGGCCTGCCGTGCAAGCACGCCGCCGCGCTCTGCTACCAGGTGGCGCGGTTGTTGGACGAGGACCCGTTCGTCCTCTTCCTGGCCCGTGGCATGGGGGAGCGCGAGATGCTGGCCGCCCTGACGCAGCGGAACGCGGTGCGATCGGCGGCCGAGCGGGCTTCGACGGTTGGCGGCGCACGGATGCCGACGTTGACCGCCCGGGAGGCGCTGGCTCCGCGCAGGCTGCCGCCGCTTCCGCCGCCCTTTCCCGTCCCGGACCAGCCGGGTCGCCCGCCGGCGTACCCCGAGGCGCCTGGTGCGCCGGACCCGCTCGCGCTCGACCTGCTCGCCACCGAAGCGGCGGCCCGTGCCCACACCCTGCTCACGACCGGCGTCGACCCCACGGCGCCGCTCACCGTCTGGGAGGACGCGGTGCGCCTGGCCGCCGCCCACCCGGGTTCCGGGCTCACCGCGTCCACTCGGGCGCTCTACCGCGACCTGGCCGCCGCCACCGGCCGTACGCCCGTCGAACTGGCCCGCGCCGTGGCGGCCTGGCGGCAGGGCGGGCTGGTCGCGCTCGGCGTGCTGGAAGAGCCCTGGGACCCGCCAGCGGGCCCCTTCGACCGAGCCGGACCCGCCCTGGTCGCAGCGGACTTCACGGGCTTCCGGCCGCGGCGCAACTGGCTGTCCACCCGGACGCTCCAAATCCGCTTCGGTCGGGACGGCGTTTGGTACGGGTACGAGTCCGAGCCCGATCAGGAGGACTGGTGGCCGCGCGGCACGCCGGACGCCGATCCGGTGGGCGTCGTCACAGCGATGTCGCCCACGCCCGCAGTCGGGTGAAGTCCTGCTCCCGCAGTCCCCTCCCCGGGTGGATGCGCAGCAAGAGCGCGGGCGCGTCGTGGTGTTCGGCGACATGGGCGGCGTCGTGTTCCGTCACCATGTCGTCCACCCATGCGAAGGGGCGTCCGGCCGCCCACTTCAGGACGGGTCTCGTCTTCCAGCACAGCCCGGAGGCGTCGGTCTGGTCGGAGCCGGGCGCGGCGAGCAGTTCGGGCCACTCGATCACCGGGAGGTCGACCGGCAGCCCGACTTCGGGCGCAATCATGGTGTTGGCCTCGTGCATCCACGCGGTCGCCCAGGCCAGTTCGAAGGGCAGCGAGGTCAGCTCGCCGCCGTGCGAGGCGTTCAAGTGCACGCGCAGCCCGCGCCGGTGCCGTCGCGTCCCGGGCGCCTGGCGCGACAACCACACCTGCGGGCGCAGCCGATGGGCGGTGTAGCCGCGCAGCCTGGGCAGGCGCGCCGCGAAGGGATTGAGCGGGCCGTCCACGTCGAGCAGGAGCAGCGGACGATCTGTCATGCGGATGCACTCTCCCCTCACCCGGTCCGTGACCCCGAGCGGGTCACGGAAGGCCAACGACGGGCATCCGTCGCTGATGTGCGCATCGCTGCGGCGGAGGCCGCCCCGCTCACCGGATCTCCGGCGGGACGGGGCCGGTCCGGACGGGCAGCCGGTCTGGATCGTCGCCCGTGAGCAGGAGGTTCGGCAAGCGTTCGGAGCCGGTCTCAACGCGGCTGGAGCCTCGCCTGGCGAGTAGTCGCCAAGGCATCGACACCAAGTCCTCGACGATGATGGACTGGTGAGACTCGAAGCGATCACCTGGGAACGGCTGACCGAGACCATCGCCGACAGGGTCACGGCATTGGTGGCCGAGGACGGCAGCCCCTGGTTGCGCATCGGGATCGACGGGGCCCCCGCCGCGCAGGGCGGGGACTTCGCCGGTCGGGTCGCGGAGGCGCTGCTGCTGCGCGGGCGGCGTCCTCTCGTGGTTGGGACCGGCGGCTTTCTGCGCCCCGCCTCGCTGCGGTACGAGTTCGGGCGTGACGACCCTGACGCGTACTACAGCGGCTGGTTCGACACAGGCGCGCTGTGGCGGGAGGTCTTCGGGCCCTTGGAGGCGGGCGGCACAGGGTGGGTGCTGCCCGACCTCTGGGACCCCGGGACCGACCGGGCGACCCGTAGTCCCCGGGTGGAGCTGCCGCGCGGCGGTGTGCTGTTGCTGCACGGCCCGTTCCTGCTCGGGCACTGGTTCCCGTTCGACCTGACGGTGCACCTCGGGTTGTCACGGGCCGCACTGCGCCGACGTACTCAAGAAGACGAGCGCTGGACGCTTCCCGCGTTCCAGCGGTACGAGGAGGAGGTGAGTCCAGAGGAGAGCGCAGACGTGGTGGTAAGGGCTGACGATCCGCGTCATCCGGCGTGGGGAGGCATGGACTGAGCAGTGGTGGATCAAGCAGTGCTTGATTAGGCGGTGTTGGGGCAGGCGGCATCGGAGGGCGCGGCGCCGGGCAGCACTGCCGGGGTGAGGGTGGTGCCGAAGGGTGCGGTGTCGGCGGGGCCGGTGCCGGATGGGTCGGTGCTGGTGGGGTCGGTGTCGGGCGGCAGCGGGGGCCGGGCGCCGGGCAGGGCCACTGCCGTCGTGCCGGCCCGGCAGCCGGCCGAGGCTGCGGTCACCGCGTCCGCTCCGGACAGCCATGCGGCCAGGAAGCCACCGGTGAAGGCGTCGCCGGCACCCGTCGAGTCCACGGCTTGGACCGCACGGGCCGGGACTCGGGCGGTCACGGCGCCGGCGGCGGCGACCAGGGCCCCGTCCGAGCCGAGGGTGACTACGACCAGTGGGACTCTTCGGCTCAGCGCGGCGGCGGCCGCGGCCACATCGGGCAGTCCGGCCAGGAGGCGGGCCTCATCGGCGTTGGGGACGAGGAGGTCCACTGAGTCCAGTTCCGCCAGGACTTCGGCCACGCCCTGCTGCCGGATGAAGCCGGCGGAGGCCGGGTCCATGCTCACCGTGACCCCGCGCGCCCGGGCCGACTCCCGGGCGAGTCGGGCCAGTTGTCGGCTGGAGTCGGAGAACAGGAGGTAGCCGGAGAGATGGATGTGGCGGACGCCGTCCAGCAGGGACGGTGACCAGTCGGCCGTGCCGAAGTGCTGGAGCGCGCCGCTGTCCGTGAGGAACGTCCGTTCGGCGGTGGTGTCGACGAGGGCGACGACGGTGGTGGTCGGTGCGCTGTCGTCCACGACGAACACGGGGCGTACGCCCGCGGCGCGAAGGTGGGCGGAGTGCCACTGCTCCTCGGCCCGCCCCACCCGGCCGAACAGTCGGACCTCGTGCGCGGGGTTCCCATGGGCCGTCCAGCACGCGACGTTCGCTGCCGCCCCGCCGGGAAGGATCCGGATCCGGGCGGGGGTGTCGGTGCCGTGCGCCAGGGGCGTGGAGTGTCGGGCGATGACGTCCGTGGCGACTTCGCCGATGACGAGGAGGGCGGCAGGCGTGGTGGATGTCGGGCCGGGGGAGCGGGACAGGTGTGCCGCTGCGGTGGCTCCCGCGGTGGATGCGGTCCTGACCTCGTGCCCGGTCTGGTGTCCGGCCTTGTGCCTGGGACCCGGGGTCATAGCGCGGCCGCGATGAGGGCTGCGAGTCGGGCGTTGCCGCGTACCGCGGCGACGTTCGCCTCCAGGGACGCGCCGTGCGTGCGGCGGGTGAGGAAGTCGAGGAGGAAAGGGGTGACGGCTTGTCCCACGATGCCGCGTTCCGTGCACTCGTCCAGTGCTTCACGGAGCACGCGGTCGTGCAGGTCGGGGTCCAACTGGTGCGACTCCGGAACCGGGTTGGCGATCACCAGGGCCGACCGGGGGTCGCCCAGTGCGTCGCGGGCGCGGATCACGGAGGCGGCCTCTTCGGGGGAGCGGACCGTCCAGTCCACGGGCTCCCCGGAGGAGGTCAGGTAGAAGCCGGGGAAGCGGTCCGTGCCGTAGCCGACGACGCCCACGCCCAGGGTCTCCAGCCGTTGCAGCGTCGCGGGGACGTCCAGGACGGACTTCACCCCTGCACAGACCACCGCGATCCCGGTCTGCGCCAGGATCCGTAGGTCCGCCGACTCGTCCTGGGAGTGCGTCCACTCGCGGTGCACCCCGCCGAGCCCGCCCGTGGCGAAGACCCGGATCCCGGCTCGGGCGGCGAGGAAGGCCGTGGCCGAGACCGTGGTCGCGCCGCTCGCACCCGCGGCGACGGCGGGCGCCAGGTCGCGCTGGCCGAGTTTGCGTACGCCGCCCTCCAGGGCGATCCGCTCCAACTGGTCCTCGGCCAGGCCGACGTGCACCCGTCCGTCGAGCACGGCGACGGTGGCGGGGACCGCGCCCGCCGAGCGCACGAGCCCCTCCAACTCCGCCGCGACGACGAGGTTGCGCGGGTGGGGCAGCCCGTGCGCGATGATCGTGGACTCCAGGGCCACCACGGGGCGGCCTGCGGACAGCGCTTCGAGTACTTCCTCGGATACCTCGGTCAGCAGCATGTCCCATCCCTCGCACGGGAAGGGGCCCGGCAAACCCTCCGTTACCTGACCGCCCTGCGGATGGCGAACACCGCCAGGGGCAGCAGAAGGAGTGCACCGATCACGTTCAGCCAGCCGTAGCCCGCCTGTGCTAGGACGACGCCGGCGAGGGCGCCGACGATGCCGGCAGAGGCGTTCATCGCCAGGTCCGACAGGCCCTGGACGGCAGGTCCGGCGGACGGCGGCACGGAGTCCGTGAGCAGGGCGGAGCCCGACACCACGCCTGCCGACCACCCGAGGCCCAACAGGACGAGACCGGCCGCGGTCTGGCCGTGGTTGGTGCCCGAGGTGCCCGCCAACAGTGCCGCCGCGCCCAGTAGTCCGACCGTGAGGCCGATCACCGAGAGCCGGCCGAAACGGTCCGTCAACCAGCCCATCACCGGGGACAACGCGTACATCCCCGCGATGTGACCGCTGATGACCAGTCCGATCAATTCGATGCTCGCGCCGTGGTGCCCGAGGGCGATGGGGGTCATCGACATGATCGCCACCATCGCGGTGTGCGACACGGCGATCGTGACCAGGGCGAGCTGGGCCATCGGGGACTCCCGGACGACACGGATCGCGGACCGCATCGAACCGGCCTCGGGGGACGGCGCCTCGCGAGCGAGGGCGCGGGCGGTCAGCAGCGGGTCGGGGCGCAGCAGTAGATGGAGTGCCGCGGCGGCGAGGAGGAACACCCCGGCCGCCCAGACGAAGGGGCCGGCGGCGACCGGCATGCCGAAGCCGGAGACGGCCCGCCCCGCGGGGGCCGCGATGTTCGGCCCGAGGACCGCGCCGATCGTGGTCGCCCACACCACCATGGAGATCGACTGGCCGCGGCGTTCGGGCAGGGCGAGGTCGGCGGCGGCGAACCGGGCCTGGAGGTTCGCCGAGGTCGCACCGCCGAACGCGGTCAGACCGAGCAGCAGCACCGGGAAGCTGTCGATCATGGCGCCGAGCACGACAACGCCGGCGCCCACCGCACCGATGAGGTACGCGAGGACGAGCCCGGCCCGCCGTCCGCGGGCAGTCATCAGCGAGGCCAACGGCACCGACAACAGCGCCGGCCCGACGACCGATGCGGTGGAGGCCAACCCGGAGAGCGCGTCCGTGCCGCTGATCTCCCTGGCCAGCACCGCGCCCAGGGCGACACCGGTCGCGATGCCCAGTCCGCCGAGTACCTGGCTGATGACCAGGGCGATGGTGACCCGCCGGCGCAGCGCGGGCAGCTCCTCCTCGGTCACCGCCGAGGCTGCGGGCGGGCTCTTTGCCCCACCGTCGGGTGCAGGGGGCGGAACGGAGTCCTTGGGGCCGTCGGCACGTCGTGGATCCGTGGTCTCGGCCGCGGATATGTCAGGGACGTCGGGGTGGAGGCTCACCGCCGCAGTGTGTCAGCTCGTGCTGCGGTGCGAAACGGTATTCAGGGCTCTCACCTGGGGCTCTCATCCCGTCTCATCGGCCCCTCATCTTCCCGAGCTTCCCGTCTCCCCGGCCTGCCCTGCCCTGCCCCGTCTCCATGGGATGGCCGCCGCAGTCGTGCCTCCACGGCCGCTCTCCCGGGCCTCCCGGGCCTCGCGCCGGCTCAGCATCCGGCGGACCGCACTTCCGATCAGAACAAGGGCTGCGGAAGAACGCCTTCCAGGGCGAGCAGCTTCCGCTTCGTCTCCAGGCCGCCGCCGAAGCCGCCCAGCTTCCCGTCCGTCTCCACCACACGGTGACAGGCCACGACCACGGGCAGCGGATTCGAACCCATCGCCGCGCCAACGGCCTGGGCGGCGCCGGGCTGACCGACCCGGGCCGCGAGGTCCCCGTACCCCACCACGGTGCCGTAGGGGACCTCGGCGTCCAGCTTCTGCAGCACCTCGCGGTTGAAACCGCCGGACAACGACCAGTCCAGCGGGAGCGCGAACCGGGTGAGCTCGCCGGCGAAGTACGCCTCCACCTGACGTATCGCCTCGGCGAGGCGGCCGGGTTCCTCGGGCGTGACGTGGACGGGGGTGGCACCGAGGCGGCCGGCCAACCGGCGCAGGGCGAGATCCCGCACGCGCTCGTCCGCGTGGAACACCACGCTCACCAGCCCCCGATCGGTCGCCGCCAGCAGCAGCGGCCCGATGTCCGGCTCGACGACGGTCCACTCGAAGGTGCTCATGCCGCCACCGTACGGCCGACCACTGACAACGCCGACGACGATGTGGTGACGCGGACGTCGATGCCGGCGCAAGAACCAACGCGAGACCGCACCGTACGGGCAGGAATCGATCCAATCCGCACAGAACACATCACCTGCGGTGGTCTTGGTTGATAAATCGCACCCATGTGTTCTCCCGACGTGTCCAGGGTCCTACGCTCAGCCTCTGAACACACGTTCCATCGGGGGATGGCGAGATCGCACGGATGCGGGACCGCTCAGGAGAACGGAGCTTTAAGGAGCGAGGACGCACGGCATGCAGGGAACGATCGACGGGTTCAGCTACGGAATCGTCACGCCCCTCGTGGCCTTCGTGATGGCCTGCCTCGGCGGAGCCCTCGGACTGCGCTGCACCACCAGGTCCGTCCGAAACCGGCAGACCTTCAAAGCCGGCTGGTTGGCGCTCGGCGCGACCTCCATCGGGTCGGGCATCTGGACCATGCACTTCATCGCCATGATGGGCTTCACCGTCGACGAGGCCCCGATCACCTACGACCCGCTGATCACCTTCGCGAGCCTCGCCATCGCCATCGTCATGGTCGGCATCGGGATCTTCATCGTCGGTTACCGCGGCGCGACCACCATGGCGCTGGTCACCGGCGGCATGATCACCGGGCTCGGCGTCGCCTCCATGCACTACCTCGGCATGGCCGGGATGCGGCTGCCGGGGACGATCGCGTACGACACCGTCACGGTCGTGCTGTCCGTCGTCATCGCCGTGGTCGCGGCCACCGCCGCCCTGTGGGCCGCCGTGTCCATCCACGGCTTCCTGGCCAGCCTCGGCGCCAGCATGGTGATGGGCGTGGCGGTGACGGGCATGCACTACACCGGCATGGCGGCGGTCAGCGTCCACCTGCACGGCGGGGCCGGGTCCGCCAGCGGCGAGTCGGCCGCGTCCCTGCTCCTGCCCATGCTCGTCGGCCCGCTGATCTTCCTGCTGGTCGCCGGGGTCGTCGTGATGTTCGATCCGCTGCTGGTGATGGGCGAGACCGACTGGCACAAGCCCAAGCGCCGGGACGCCGCCGCCCAGATCCGCGGCGGCCAGTGGGGTTCCCACGGCGCCCGGCCCGCGGGAAGCCCACTGGCCGCCGACTCCGTCGACCCGCTGTTCGAGGGGCAGGCCGCCGGCTGGGGGCCCGTGGACCCCGCCACCCGCCGCGAGCCGCCCCGCCCCGACGGCTGGTAGGCCGCGCCCGCCCCGGCCCCGCACCAGCCGCCGCGGCGGCCCGGCGACCGTCCCGGGGCCCGCTGCCGCTCCCGTCCGACACCCGTTGTCAGTGGGGAGTCGTACGGTGGATCCCATGCGGCCCGTTTCCGATATCGAACGTACGGTGGCGCCTTTCGAGGTCGTCAGTCCCTTCAAGCCCAGCGGCGACCAGCCCACGGCCATCGCCGACCTGGACCGGCGCATCCGTGCCGGCGAGAAGGACGTCGTCCTGCTCGGTGCCACCGGCACCGGCAAGTCCGCCACCACGGCGTGGATGATCGAGAAGCTGCAACGCCCCACCCTGGTGATGGCGCCGAACAAGACCCTCGCCGCCCAGTTGGCGAACGAGTTCCGCGAGCTCCTGCCGAACAACGCCGTCGAATACTTCGTCTCGTACTACGACTACTACCAGCCCGAGGCGTACGTCCCGCAGTCGGACACCTACATCGAGAAGGACTCCTCGATCAACGAGGAGGTCGAGCGGCTGCGCCACTCCGCGACGAACTCGCTGCTCACCCGGCGGGACGTGATCGTCGTCGCCTCCGTCTCCTGCATCTACGGCCTCGGCACCCCGCAGGAGTACGTGGACCGCATGGTCCAGCTCAAGGTGGGCGAGGAGATCGACCGCGACCAACTGCTGCGCCGCTTCGTCGACATCCAGTACACGCGCAACGACACCGCGTTCACCCGCGGCACCTTCCGGGTCCGCGGCGACACCATCGAGATCTTCCCGGTGTACGAAGAGCTCGCGGTCCGCATCGAGATGTTCGGCGACGAGATCGAGGCACTTTCCACGCTGCACCCGCTCACCGGCGAGATCCTCAGTGAGGACCAGTCGCTCTACGTGTTCCCGGCCAGCCACTACGTGGCTGGCCCCGAGCGCCTGGAGAAGGCGGTCAACGGCATCGAGGCGGAGCTGGAGCAGCGGCTGGCCGAGCTGGAGAAGCAGGGCAAGCTCCTGGAGGCCCAGCGGCTGCGGATGCGCACCACGTACGACATCGAGATGATGCGGCAGATCGGCTCCTGCTCCGGCATCGAGAACTACTCGATGCACTTCGACGACCGCGAACCCGGCTCCCCGCCCAACACCCTCCTCGACTACTTCCCCGAGGACTTCCTGCTGGTCATCGACGAGTCGCACGTCACCGTGCCGCAGATCGGCGCGATGTACGAGGGCGACGCCTCCCGCAAGCGGACCCTGGTGGACCACGGCTTCCGGCTGCCGTCCGCGCTCGACAACCGCCCCCTGAAGTGGGAGGAGTTCACCAAGCGGATCGGTCAGACGGTCTATCTGTCGGCCACCCCCGGTGCTTACGAACTCTCCCGCGGCGACGGCTTCGTGGAGCAGATCATCCGGCCCACCGGCCTGGTCGACCCCGAGGTCGTGGTCAAGCCCACCGAGGGGCAGATCGACGACCTGGTGCACGAGATCAGGCTGCGCACCGAGCGGGACGAGCGGGTGCTCGTCACCACCCTCACCAAGAAGATGGCCGAGGACCTCACGGACTACTTCCTGGAGCTGGGCATCCAGGTGCGCTACCTGCACAGCGACGTCGACACCCTGCGCCGGGTGGAGTTGCTGCGAGAGCTGCGCGCCGGTGAGTACGACGTCCTCGTCGGCATCAACCTGCTGCGGGAGGGCCTGGACCTGCCCGAGGTGTCCCTGGTCGCCATCCTCGACGCCGACAAGGAAGGCTTCCTGCGCTCCGGCACCTCCCTGATCCAGACGATCGGCCGCGCGGCGCGCAACGTCTCCGGCCAGGTCCACATGTACGCGGACAAGATCACGCCGGCGATGGAGAAGGCCATCGACGAGACCAACCGTCGCCGCGAGAAGCAGATCGCGTACAACACCGAGAAGGGCATCGACCCCCAGCCGCTCCGCAAGAAGATCAACGACATCGTCGCGACCATCGCGCGCGAGGAGATCGACACCGAGGAGTTGCTGGGCACGGAGTACCGCAAGCCCAAGGAGGGCAAGGGCGCCAAAGCTCCGGTGCCGGCGTTGCGCAGCGCGTCGGGCAAGGCGGGCAAGGGGACGGCGGGCGCCAAGGGCGGCGTCGTCGCCACGGACCGGCCCGCCGCCGAACTGTCCGCGATCATCGAGGAGATGACCGAGCGGATGCGCGCCGCCGCGGCTGACCTCCAGTTCGAGGTGGCCGCCCGGTTGCGCGACGAGGTCGGCGAGTTGAAGAAGGAGTTGCGGCAGATGAAGGAGGCGGGGCTCGCCTGACCGCAGGGCTCCTTTCTGTGTTGCAAGAACGACACAAATGCCGGACAGTCGTGCCGCGCGCTTGACGTGGGTGCGTAGGGTGCAGGGCAGCCGCTCATCTGGGCGGTGGCACTTCTAAGGAAGAAGGGGACAGCGCGTGACGGTCAACATGACCAAGGGTCAGGCCATCAGCCTGCAGAAGAGCGACGGGGGCGCCCTCACCGCAGTGCGGATGGGGCTGGGCTGGCAGGCGGCGGCCCGCCGGGGTCTGTTCGGCTCGCGCACGAAGGAGATCGACCTCGACGCGTCGGCGGTGCTCTTCGCCGACAAGCAGCCGGTCGACGTGGTCTTCTTCCGCCACCTGGTGAGTGACGACGGTTCCGTCCGCCACACCGGCGACAACCTCGTCGGCGGCGCCGGCTCGGGCGGCGACGACGAGGCCGTCCTGGTCGACCTGGCGCGGGTGCCCGTCCACATCGACCAGATCGTCTTCACGGTGAACTCCTTCACCGGCCAGACGTTCCAGGAGGTCAAGAACGCCTTCTGCCGCATCGTGGACGAGAGCAACGGTCAGGAGCTCGCCCGCTACACCCTCGACGGCGGCGGCAACTACACCGCGCAGATCATGGCGAAGGTGCACCGCGTCGGCAGCGGCTGGAAGATGACGGCCCTGGGCAACCCGGCGAACGGCCGCACCTTCCAGGACCTGATGCCCGCCATCCTGCCGCACCTGTGAGGGTCGGTCGCCGGCAGGCACCGTAGGACCGTAGGACGAGGACGCAGCTCCCGGAGGCAGATCGGCCGCCGGGAGCTGCACCGCTTGCCGCCGTGGCGACCGGGCCACTGACCCGGACGAGGCGCCGCGCCGCCCCACCGCTTCGGCGACCGACGGCATCGAAGACCAGACGATCGACAGCACCGAAGACCAACAGCATCGAGGGGACGAGGCGATGACGGCCGAGCTGGTCCGTGGGCAGAACCATCCGCTGCCCGACAGCCGTCTGGAGGTCCGGGTGTCCGCCGGCCACGCGGTCGTGGCCTGCGCCACCTGTACCGACGAGCGGGACGCCACCCGGGACGAGTGGCTCGCGCACCCCGGCTCGCCCCGATTGCCCGGCCTGGAGGTGCCCACCGGCGCCACCGACGGCCCGCGCTACGCCGTCGACCTGGCCGCGGTCGACCCGGCCGTGCACCGGATCCACCTGGTGATCGCCCTCCCCGAAGGCGCCGGCGGACCGGCCCACTTCGGCGCCACGGCCGCCCCGTTCCTCGCCGTCACCGGCCAGGACGGCGCGGAGGTCGCCAGCTTCACCATCACGGAACTGGGCGCGGAGACGGCCGTCGAAGCCCTGGAGCTGTACCGGCGCCAGGGCGTCTGGAAGGTGCGCGCCGTCGGCCAGGGGTACGCCGGCGGGCTCGGCCGGCTCTTCGCCGACCAGGGCCTCGCCCGGGCCCAGGAGCGGGCCGCCGAGGTGCAGGCCGCGATCGCCCGGCCGACGCCCCGTGCCGAGCCGGCCCCGCTCCGCAGTACCCGCAGCGCGTCGGAGGGCGCGTACGCCCCGGGTGCCGCGTCCGGCACCACTGGCAGCACCGGCTCCCGTCCCGGCGGACCGACGCCGACGCCCGGAGGTCCGGACGCGACCGTCCCGGACGGTTTCCAGAGCGCCGGTGCGACGCAGCCCGCTCCCCAGCCGTCGGCCGACGGCGGCCAGCAGGAGGCGTCCGCGGGCGGCGGCCGGATCGACTACTCGCACCCGCGCCGCCGCTCCGTACCGCCCCCGCCACCGCCGACCGCGCCCGCCCCGCAGCCCGGGGAGCCCGCCCGCCCGGTCGCGGGCGACGCGACCGGCTGGTCCATGGAGGAGCGCCTCTACAACCAGATCTGGGGGATGTTCGAGGACCTGGCGCGCACCGTCGCCGCCTACCGCAGCGCCGTCGAGTTCGCCGAGTCCCGGATGGATCAGGAGCTGGACCAGGCGCTGTCCGATCCGCGTAGTCGGATCGGCGGCGCCGGCGACGCGGCCCGGGCCGCGGCCCGGGCCAAGTGCGAGGAGCTCACGGCCCAGGCCCGTCAGGCGCTCGACCGGGACCTCGCGCAGCTCTCCGCGGAGTCGGACGTCGTCGAGCCGGCCCTGCCGGCCGCCTTCGCCCGCTGGGACAACCCCGTGTGGCACGCCTACCGGGTGCCCATGGAGACGCCGATGGCGCTGCGCCTCGGTGACCTCCAACTGCCCGAGTCGCCCGAGCTGCGCATCCCGTTCCTGATCAGGCTGCCGCTGGAGCGCGGGCTGTGGGTGGACAGCGGGCGCGCCGGCTCCGAGGCGGCGATCATGCTGGACGACGCCCAGCTGCGGAAGCTCGCCATGGACTGTGCCGTGGCGCACGCGGCCCGGCTGGTGGCGGTCCATCCCCCGGGGGACTTCGCGGTGCACGTCATCGACCCCGCCGGCACGGCGGCGCCCTCGCTGGCCCCGCTGGTCGGGTCCGGCGTGCTGGCCGCCCCGCCCGCAGTCGGCGCGCAGGGCGTCAGCCAGACCCTGGCGAAGCTCACCCAGCGGGTCGACCTGGTGACCATGGCCGTACGGGGCGGGGCGCCCGACGCGCTCCCGCCCGACCTGGACACCGCCGAGCAACTGCTGATCGTCAACGACTTCCCGCACGGCTTCGACGACCGGGCCGTCACCCAACTGCGCTACCTCGCCGACGAGGGCCCGCAGGTGGGCGTGCACCTGATGATGGTGGCGGACCGGGAGGACGCCAGTGCGTACGGTCCCGTCCTGGATCCCCTGTGGCGTTCGCTGCTGCGCGTCACCCCCGTCCCTGACGACCATCTGGCGGACCCGTGGGTGAGGCATTCGTGGACGTACCAGCCGCCGGCGGTCCCGCCGGGGAGCGCGATCCTGCGCCAGGTACTGGACCAGGTGTCCGAAGCGCGACGGTCCTGGGAGAGCTGAGCAGGGGTTTTTAAGATTTATTTGCCAACTGTTTTACCTCCAAAGGAGAACTCCTGTACGCTTCGATGAGCGGAGGGGAGTACTCCCGGTCTGCGGCGTACTCGTCAGTACGGACTCAAAGTCCCGGGGCGCCGGCCCGAGTGGCGAAGCCACTCGGGTGGAGGAGACCTCCGGCAGCGACGACGCTGAACCATAGCCGTACGACGCCGGAGGCGCAGTGGACGTTTCATTGTCTTTGTGGGTACTGACCATCCTCGGTCTGTCCGCCCTGATCGCGGTCGACTTCTTCATCGGGCGCAAGCCCCATGACGTGTCGATCAAGGAAGCCGGAATCTGGACCATCGTCTGGATCGTGCTGGCGGTGCTCTTCGGCATCGGCCTGGCGATCTGGGGCACCAGCCAGGCGTCCGGAGAGTTCTTCGCCGGCTTCATCACCGAGAAGTCGCTGAGCGTCGACAACCTCTTCGTCTTCGTCCTGATCATGGCGAAGTTCTCGGTGCCCTCCCACCTCCAGCAGCGCGTGCTGCTGATCGGTGTGCTGATCGCGCTGGTCCTGCGGGCCATCTTCATCGCCGCCGGCGCCGCGATCATCGCCAGCTTCTCCTGGGTCTTCTACATCTTCGGTGCGTTCCTGATCTACACCGCCTGGAAGCTCATCCAGGAGGCGCGCGCCGATGAAGAGGAAGAGGACATCGAGGACAACCGCCTCCTGAAGTCCGTCCAGAAGCGGTTCGGCGTCGCGGACCAGTACCACGGCACCAAGCTCTTCATCCAGAAGAACGGCAAGCGCATCCTGACCCCGCTGATGGTGGTCATGCTCGCCATCGGCACCACCGACGTGCTGTTCGCGCTGGACTCGATCCCGGCGATCTTCGGCCTGACCCAGGACCCGTACATCGTCTTCACGGCCAACGCGTTCGCCCTGATGGGTCTGCGCCAGCTGTACTTCCTCATCGGCGGACTGCTGAAGAAGCTGGTCCACCTCAGCTACGGCCTGTCGGTGATCCTCGGCTTCATCGGCGTCAAGCTGGTGCTGCACGCGCTCCACGAGAGCGGAGTGAACGTCCCGGAGATCTCCATCGCGTTCTCGCTCTCGGTCATCTGCGGCGTGCTGATCATCACCACGATCACCAGCCTCATCGCTTCGAAGAAGCAGTCCGAGCGGGAAGCCGCCGCTGCGGTCGCCGGCTCCGGCGACGACGGCTCGGACGGCTCCGGCAAGTCCGAGAAGGACAGCGTCGACGCGTAACGCCTCGACACCGGCTCGCCCCGCGGGCGACCGAAACCGCACCGGTGGGTGCGGCGGCTTCACGGCCGTCGCACCCACCTGTCGCTTTCCGGGCCCGCCCCCGGCGCTGGCCCGACACGGTTCCGGGCGGACCTACGGCGCGGTGAGCGCCTCGGTCGGCGAGAGCCGCGCTGCCCGTACGGCCGGATACAGCCCGGCCAGCGCGCCGATGACGAGCGTCGCGCCCACCCCGCCGGCCACCGCCCACAGCGGCACCACCGACGGCCAGCCCTGATACACGGCGTAACCGCTGGTCACCACCCAGCCCAGCACCGCGCCGCCGACCCCGCCGAGCGCGGACAGCAACAGGGACTCGGCGAGGAACTGGCGCCGGATCTGCCCCCGGGTGGCCCCCAGCGAGCGCCGCAGCCCGACTTCGGCCCGCCGCTCCAGCACCGAGATGACCATGGTGTTGGCCACCCCGACCCCGCCGACCAACAGGGCGACCGCCCCCAGGCCCAGCAGGAGACCGGTGAACGCCTCGCCCGCGGCCTGCTGCGCGGCCAGCGCGTCCGACGGCCGGGACACGTCGACCTCGTTCGGTGCCTTGGGGTTCGCCGTCGTCCCCAGCACGTCCCGCACGTCCGCCACGGACGCCTCGTCGGACCGGGTGTACAGCACCGTCGCATGCCCGTCGAACCCCAGCTCCGACGTTGCCGCAGGCCAGCCCACCAGCGCTGCCGTGTTCAGCTCGGGGGCGAGCGGAGCCGGTTCGAGGACCCCGACGACCGTGAACATGCGGTGCCCGATCAGCACCTGGGTGTTCGGCTCGACCCGTCCGATGCCCAGCCGTTCGGCCGCCGAAGCCCCGAGGACGGTCGCGGGGTAGCGGCCCGTGGACGCGTTCAGCCAGACCCCGCTGCGGAGCTCCGCGCCGACCGTCTTCAGCAGGTCGGTCCGTGCGGCGTACGCGGCCAGGCCGTTCGTCTCCACCGTCGGGATCTTCCCGGTGCGGTAGACCGCGGTGTCCGGGACCTTCCCGATCGCCGACACCGCGCTCACCGGCCCGATCCGGTCCACCATCGACTCCGCCTCCAGCGGTAGCTGGGCGCCCTCGCCGGCGAAGGTGGTGCCCGGCGAGACCGTCAGCACGTTGGTGCCCAGGGCGCGCAGCGTACGGTCCAGCTCCGCGCGGGACGACGACGAGACGCCCACCACCGCCACCATCGCGGCGATGCCGATCGCGATCCCCAGCGCGGACAGGAAGGCGCGCAGCGGACGCGTCCGCAGCCCCACCGCGCCGACCCGGAGCACGTCGGGGAGCCCCATCCGGGCCGGCCGCAGCGCACGGGCGGCCGCACGATTCCGGCGCCGTCCCCTCATCCGTCTTCCCTTCGGCTCGTGCGCGGGGCGCTCCTCCGTCGGCGCTAGCACGTCGGAGGTCATCGGCCCGCCTCCGTCGCTCCGGCGCCGGCCCGTACGTCCGCCACCACCCGTCCGTCGCGCATCCGCACCTGCCGTGGCAGGGACGCCGCGATCTCCCGGTCGTGGGTGATGACCAGCACGGTCGTACCGCCCGCCTGCAGCCCCCGCAGCAGCCGCATCACCCCGTCGCCGGACGCGGAGTCCAGCGCTCCGGTCGGCTCGTCCGCGAGCAGCAGCGGCGGGTCCCCGGCGACCGCGCGGGCGATCGCCACCCGCTGCTTCTCGCCCCCGGAGAGCTCGTTCGGCTCGTGGTCCATCCGGTGGCCGAGCCCGACCCGCTCCAGCGCGGCGGCCGCCCGCCGCCGCCGTTCGCCGCGCCGAAGACCGCAGTACAGGAGGCCGTCGGCCACGTTGTCCAGCGCCGTGGTGCCGGCCGCAAGGTGGAACTGCTGGAAGACGAAGCCGATCCGGCTCGCCCGCAGCGCCGACAGCCCGGCGTCCGAGAGCGCGGCCACGTCGTACCCGTCGATCCGCACCTCGCCCCGCGTCGGACGGTCCAGCGTGCCCAGCACGTGCAGCATCGTCGACTTCCCGGAGCCGGACGGGCCGACGATCCCGACCAACTCGCCCGCGGCGACGTCCAGGGACACCCCGCCGAGCGCGGCCACCCCGCCCGGATACACCTTCGTCACGTCCGTCAGCGAGATCACTCGGGCATCCCCACGCTCGTGCCCTCGGCGATCCCCGGCCCGGAGACCTCCACCCGGCCCTGGGCGAACATTCCCGCGGTGACCGGGACGTACGAACTGGCGCCGCCCTTGACGACCTCCACCCCGAAGCCGCCCTCGGCCAGCGCCAGCAGCGCCGCGACCGGCACCGTCAGCACGTCCTCGCGGGTCTCGGCGACGAAGTCGACGTCGACCGCCGCCATCACGTAAGCATCGGCCGCCTTCTGCGCCTTCGCGCCCTGGAGGGCCACGACGACTTCGACCTTCGTCTGCGCCTCCTGATCCTGTCCGGTCGCCGGCTCGATGACGGTGGACACCTCTTCGATCCGGCCCCGTGCCCGGGAGTCGTCGGGGAGGGCCACGTCGACGGTCGCGCCCTTCTTCGCCAACCGCAGGTCTTCGGCTTCGAGTTCCACGGTGACGGCCTTGGCGGTGCCGGTGTACGACAGGACCTTGGCGCCCGGCTGGAGCCCGCCGCCCTTCTCGGCCTCCAAGGCGTCCACCCGCACCTCGCCGGGGGCGAACACCACCCGACCCAGGTCCACGGCCCCGGTCTCCGCCACACCCAGGTCCTCCTGCCAGGCGCGCACGGCGTCGGCGGTGGCCTCGGTGAACTCGTCGTCGACCGTGAAGCCGCGGTGGCCGAGCGCGTGCAGGTTGACCTCCAACTGGCGTACGTCCGCGCCTTCGACACCGCTCTTCAGGGCCCGGTAGGCGGGCAGGGAGCCGTACATCAGCGTCACCGGCGCGTCGTCGACGGCATAGAGGGGCTTGCCGCGGGCGATGCGGTCGCCGGCCTTCGGCAGCGCGGTGACCGTGCCGCCGAGCCTGCTGGTGACGTCGGTCGTGGTGCCGTACCCGAGTTCGCCGGCCGCGGTCTCCACGTCCCGCAGGTCCTGCCGCGTCACCTTGCCCGTGTTCGGCGGGCGTTCGTCGCGCGCCGAGCCGTCGGACGAGCCGTCGTCGGCGACGAGGTCCAGCGCGGTCACGGCGCCCGCGCCGAGCACCGCGAGCACGGCGAGTGCGGCGGCCGTCGTCCGGCCGCGGCGCTTGCGGCGCGGGGCGCCCGGTCGCCCGGGCGGCGCCGTCAGATCGACGGCGGCAGGCGTTCCTCCTCCGACACCGTCCCCGCCGTGCGGAACCGCACCGTCCCCGCCGGCATCTTCCCCGTCCTGCGCAATCCCGGCCGGCTCAGCCATCGAGCTTTCCCCCCTCGGGCGGCTTCGGCATCGCGTTCTTGCACTTCTCTTCGGCCTTCTTGAAGTTCGGGTTCTGCGCCTGCTCCGGACCGACCTTGATGCCGCCGCCGGGGGCCGGGTCCGGGAAGTCCTCGACGCCGTTCTCCCGCATGCACCGGGCGTACTTGCGCATGTTCTCCACGACCTTCGGGTCGATCTGGCCCCGGTCGTCGCCCTGCGGCAGGTGCTCGGCGCACGCCTTCTGGGCCTTGTCCATCTTCTCCTTCGGGACCCCGTCGCCCTTGAGCGTCAGCCGGCCGTCCTGCGGGTCCTCCATGGCGATGCCGTTCTCCCGCATGCACTGGGCGAACTTCAGCGCCCCCTCCTTCGGGTCCGGCTTGCTCCCGGAGCCGCCGGACGCGCCGCCGTCCTTCGAACCGCGGGGGGCGCCGCTCTCGGCCGAAGCCACGTCCTTCCCGCCGCCGTCGGAGCCTCCGCACCCGGTCAGGACCAGGGCCAGGCCCAGCGGCAGTCCGGCGAGCGCCGCCGCGGCTCGGACGCGCGGTGAACGTCGTCCCGTACGGGGGGATATGCGCATGGGTCTTCTCCTCGGAGTGCGCTTGGTGCTGCGGCCGGTCGGATCGGGCCGCTCCGACGAGCGATGCAACGCGGCCCACCGTTTCCCCGCGGTTTCCGCGAAGCGGGCCGGATGCCGGCTGTGCGCAGGGGCGCGTCCTGACGTGTTCTCGCGGGCCCCGCTTCCGGCGCCCGGAGGCGTGGCCGCCGTGTCCCTGCGGGTGCGTTGGCCTCTGCGGCCCGGTCATGGGCTGTCGCGCAGTTCCCCGCGCCCCTGAAAACCTCCGCCTCCAGCCCGCAGACAGCTGACGGGGGAAGCGCAACAGGGCGCGGGCCGCAGGGCACAGGGGGAGGAACTGCGCGACAAACCCACCACCGGGGAGCGGTCGGCGTGATTGCCGAGGCACCCATGGCGGGTTATGCCGGCGATGGCGATGGCGATGGCGATGGCGCTGACGGGCAAGGGGCACAGGGCGACCCGCCAGCCCCGGTCTCGCCGCGGTTCCTAACGTCGGGGAAACACGTCGCCCGAGACCATGAACCTCCGGACACCGGACGAAGGAAGGCTCGCCATGCGGGTGTTGGTGGTGGAGGACGAGCCGAAGCTCGCGGACGCGATCGCCGAGTGGTTGCGCGGCGAGAGCCACGCTGTCGACGTCGTCCACGACGGCGCCGCCGCGGTCGAACGCATCGGCGTCAACGACTACGACGTCGTCGTCCTGGACCGCGACCTGCCGGGCGTGCACGGCGACGACGTCTGCCGCCACGTGGGGGAGTGCGGCGCCGACGCCCGCGTCCTGATGCTCACCGCCGCAGCCGAGGTCGCCGACCGCGTCGACGGCCTCGGCCTGGGCGCCGACGACTACCTCACCAAGCCCTTCGCCTTCGCCGAACTCGCCGCCCGCGTCCAGGCGCTGGGCCGGCGCGCGCGGCCCGCGGCACCGCCCGTGCTGCGGCGCGCCGGCATCACCCTCGACCCGGCCCGCCGCGAGGTCTTCCGGGACGGCCGGTACGTACCGCTGTCGCGCAAGGAGTTCGCCGTGCTGACCGAACTGCTGCGCGCCGACGGGGCGGCGGTCTCCGCGGAACAGTTGCTGGAGAAGGCGTGGGACGAGCACGCGGACCCGTTCACGGGCGCGGTACGGCTCGCGGTCCTCAAGCTCCGGCGCAAGCTCGGCGGACCACCGGTCGTGGAGACCGTCACGGGAGCGGGGTACCGGATCGCATGAAGCGAGCGTCCGCCGGCCCCCTGCCGTCGTCCCGCCGTTCCCGCGTGCGCTCCCGCCACCCGCGGTGGCCGCGGCCGTTGGGCTACCTGACGGAGAAATTGCCGCTGCGCGCCCGGCTCACCCTGATCTACGCGAGCCTGTTCATGGTCGCCGGGGTGGTGCTGCTCGGTGCCACCTACGTGCTCTTCCAGAAGCAGGTCACCAGCGGCGGCATGCTCGTCGAGAAGCGGGTGGGGCCCGACGCCGCGGGGCCACCGGTGACGGCGGGCCACGACCCCACTCCCTCACACAAGGTGGTCGAAGGCCCGGACGTGCAGGGCCCCGACGGCGCCGAGCTGACGAAACGCAGCCGCCAGGAACTGAACGACGCCGCCGCGACCAGCCTGCTCAGCCAGGGCGGGCTGGTGCTGGTGGTGGTCGGCGGCGCTGCGGCGGGCTTCGGCTGGCTCGTCGCCGGGCGGGTCCTCGCACCGCTGCGTCAGGTCACCGAGACCGCGCGGCGCATAGCGGCGGCACCCGCGGCCGGCCGCGGACTGCACGAACGCATTGCGCTCGAAGGCCCCCAGGACGAGGTCAAGGTGCTCGCGGACACCTTCGACACGATGGTGGAGCGGCTGGACCGCTCCTTCGACGGCCAACGGCGCTTCGTGGCCAACGCCTCCCACGAACTGCGCACCCCGCTCACCCTCGGCCGGGCGCTCGTCGAGATGGCCATGCACCGCAGGCAGGCGTCCGACGACGTCAAACGGCTCGGCGAGGACCTGTTGGAGATCAACATCCGGCACGAGCGGCTGATCAGCGGGCTGCTCCTGCTCGCCGACTCGGAGAACGAGGTCACCGAAAGGCTGCCGGTCGACCTCGCGGACGTCGTCGTGCACGTGATCGCCCAGACCGCACCGGAGGCCGAGCAGGCCGGTGTCACCGTCCACGAGGACGCCGCGGAGGCGCCGACGACGGGCAATGCGCTGCTGCTCGAACGGCTGGTCCACAACCTCGTGGAGAACGGCATCCGGCACAACAGCGGCGACGGCGGCAAGCTGACGGTCACCAGCCGCACCGCCGACGACGGCAGCGCCGAGGTGGTGGTCGCCAACACCGGCCCCGCGGTGACGCCGTTCGACGTGCCGAGGCTCTTCGAACCCTTCCAACGGCTGGGCCAGGACCGGGTGATCAGCGTGAAGGGCGCCGGCCTCGGGCTGTCGATCGTCCGTGCCGTCGCGCGGGCCCACGGCGGCACCGTCGACGCCCGGCCGCGCGAGGGCGGCGGGCTCGTCGTCACGGTGACGCTGCCGGCCGCCCCCGACCTCGTGGCGTCGGCCGGGACCTGAGACCTCGCCGCGTCACCAGCCGCGGGCGCGCCACTCCGGCAGGTGCGG
Organism: Streptomyces sp. NPDC017979; assembly: GCF_044328175.1. NCBI lineage: Bacteria > Bacillati > Actinomycetota > Actinomycetes > Kitasatosporales > Streptomycetaceae > Streptomyces > Streptomyces sp. NPDC017979. Next base: position 144,290 of record NZ_JBIRGU010000010.1, read on the forward strand.
GCGCTCGGCCCCCAGCGTGGTGTCCTTGCCGTGCCCCGGGTACACCCAGGTCTCGTCCGGCAGCACGGCGAACAGCTTCGCCTCCACGTCGCTCAGCAGGCTGGCGAACGCCACCGGGTCCTGATGGGTGTTGCCCACCCCACCGGGGAAGAGGCAGTCCCCGGTGAAGACGTGCGGATGGCCGTGCGGGTCGTCGTAGACGAGGACGATCGAACCGGGGGTGTGGCCCACCAGATGCCGCGCGGTCAGCTCGACCCGGCCGACCCGGACCACGTCCCCGTCCTCGACCGGCACGTCCGTCGGGACGGGGACGGCCTCCGCGTCGTACCGCCCCGCGTACGTCCGGGCGCCGGTCGCCGCCACGACCTCGGCGAGCGCCTGCCAGTGGTCGCCGTGGCGGTGCGTGGTGACCACGGCCCCGATCGAGTCCGCGCCGATCAGCTGCAACAGGGTCGGGGCGTCGTTCGCCGCGTCGATCAGCAGTTGCTCGCCGGTGGCCCGGCAGCGCAGCAGATAGCTGTTGTTGTCCATCGGGCCGACCGCGACCTTGGAGATCATCAGGTCCGTCAGCTCGTGCACGTCCGCGGGCCCGCCGACCTTCACCACTCCGCTGTACGTCATGGGTCGAGCCTATAGCGGCCCACTGACACCGGGTCGTACGACGGCTACAGCGGGGGCAGTACGGGGACCGGGCCCGCGTCCGCGTCCGCGGCGGCGGCCGTCGTCGCGGTCAGGCCCTCGCCGCGCCGACGCCCGGCGAGCCAGCCCACCAGCGCGGGCAGCGGCCCGGTGACGGTCACCGGCTCGCCCTCCGTGCCGCCCGTGGACCACGCGGCGTCGCCCCCGGTCACCACGGCGCGCACCGGCGGGACGCCCGCGGCGCCGGTGAACCGATCGCTCAGGAAGTCGGCCTCCCGCAACAGGAAGTCCTGCGGCAGGTCCTCCAGCTCGTACCCCGCGTCCAGGTCGACGTGGTGGAGCTGGACCTCGACCAGGCGCCGGAAGGGGATGCGGGCGGCGCGGTCGGTGACGCCGTTGCGCAGGTGCACCGTGCGCTCCCAGTCCGCCGGCAGCGAACCCACGGCGTGCAGCCGCGCCGCGCTGTCGCGCACGTCGGCGATCTGCACGTCCAGCGGTCGACGGGCGTCCCGCTCGATGTCGGCGTCCCGCGCCTCGGCGCTCGCGTACATGGGTCGGCCCTCGAAAACGTTCACGAGGGCGTCGGCGTTCCGGGCGAGGTGGGCCAGTACGTGCCCCCTGGACCAGCCCGGAAGGCGTGACGGTCCGGCGAGTGCCGCGTTGTCCAGGGAGTCGGTCGCGGAGAGCAGCCGTTCGGTGGCCTCCCGTACGGATGCCAGGTCGCGAAGTGGATCGATCATGGCTCGACCCTAGTCCGGCCACACGATCGGGTGAAGGTGTCGACCGACGGCCTTAAATCGAATGCACGTGCTATAGCCTGGGGCGAGGCATCCTTGGTTGTCGGGCATTCAACAGACACTGGAGCCGTCGGGCCGAGTCGGCCCCGGCGACCAGGCCCCATGGATCGGCGCTCCCCGTACGCTGGAAAGGTCTGGGCCGGGGGTCGGTGCCTGACGATTCCGACCAGACCACTCAAGAAAGGTGCGGACCCGGCGTGGCCGACCGTCTCATCGTCCGTGGCGCTCGCGAGCACAATCTGAAGAACGTCTCGCTCGACCTCCCCCGTGACTCCCTCATCGTCTTCACGGGCCTCTCGGGGTCGGGCAAGTCCTCGCTCGCCTTCGACACGATCTTCGCCGAGGGCCAGCGCCGCTATGTGGAGTCCCTGTCGTCCTACGCGCGCCAGTTCCTGGGGCAGATGGACAAGCCGGACGTCGACTTCATCGAGGGCCTGTCCCCGGCGGTCTCCATCGACCAGAAGTCCACCTCCCGCAACCCCCGCTCGACCGTCGGCACGATCACCGAGGTGTACGACTACCTCCGGCTGCTCTTCGCCCGCATCGGCAAGCCGCACTGCCCCGAGTGCCGCCGCCCCATCTCCCGGCAGTCGCCGCAGGCCATCGTGGACAAGGTCCTGGAGCTGCCCGAGGGCAGCCGGTTCCAGGTGCTGTCGCCGCTGGTGCGCGAGCGCAAGGGCGAGTTCGTCGACCTCTTCGCCGACCTCCAGACCAAGGGCTACAGCCGCGCCCGGGTCGACGGGCAGACGATCCAGCTCGCCGAGCCGCCCAAGCTGAAGAAGCAGGAGAAGCACACCATCGAGGTGGTCGTCGACCGCCTCACGGTGAAGGACAGCGCGAAGCGCCGGCTGACGGACTCCGTGGAGACCGCCCTCGGGCTCTCCGGCGGCATGGTCGTGCTCGACTTCGTCGACCTCCCCGAGGACGACCCCGAGCGCGAGCGGATGTACTCGGAGCACCTGTACTGCCCGTACGACGACCTCTCGTTCGAGGAGTTGGAGCCCCGCTCCTTCTCCTTCAACTCGCCCTTCGGCGCCTGCCCCGACTGCACCGGCATCGGCACCCGCATGGAGGTCGACCCGGAGCTCCTCGTCCCGGACGAGGAGAAGTCCCTCGACGAGGGCGCGATCCACCCCTGGTCGCACGGCCACACCAAGGAGTACTTCGGCCGGCTGATCGGCGGGCTCTCCCAGGCGCTGGGCTTCCGCACCGACATCGCCTTCGCCGGTCTGCCCCAGCGCGCCAAGAAGGCCCTGCTCAACGGTCACAAGACGCAGATCGAGGTGCGCTACCGCAACCGGTACGGCAGGGAGCGGGCGTACACCACGCCCGCCTTCGAGGGCGCGGTCCAGTTCGTCCGGCGGCGGTACCAGGAGGCCGAGAGCGACTCCAGCCGGGAGCGCTTCGAGGGCTACATGCGCGAGGTCCCCTGCCCCACCTGCGCAGGGACCCGCCTCAAGCCGGTCGTCCTCGCCGTCACGGTGATGGACCGCTCCATCGCGGAGATCTCCGCGATGTCGATCAGCGAGTGCGCCGAGTTCCTCGGCCGGCTCACGTTGGACGCCCGGGACAAGAAGATCGCGGAGCGGGTCCTCAAGGAGGTCAACGAGCGGCTGCGGTTCCTCGTCGACGTCGGCCTGGACTACCTCTCGCTGAACCGCGCCGCCGGCACCCTCTCCGGCGGCGAGGCCCAGCGCATCCGGCTCGCCACCCAGATCGGCTCCGGCCTCGTCGGCGTGCTGTACGTGCTGGACGAGCCGTCCATCGGCCTGCACCAGCGGGACAACCACCGGCTGATCGAGACCCTGGTCCGGCTGCGCGACATGGGCAACACCCTGATCGTCGTCGAGCACGACGAGGACACGATCAAGGTCGCCGACTGGGTGGTGGACATCGGCCCCGGCGCCGGCGAGCACGGCGGCAAGGTCGTCCACTCCGGCACCTTGAAGGAACTGCTCGGCAACAAGCAGTCGATGACCGGCCAGTACTTGTCCGGCAAGAAGGCCATCGCCACCCCGGACATCCGTCGGCCGATGGACCCGGGGCGCAGGATCACCGTGCGCGGCGCCCGGGAGAACAACCTCAAGGACATCGACGTCTCCTTCCCGCTGGGCGTCCTCACCGCGGTCACGGGCGTCTCGGGGTCCGGCAAGTCCACCCTGGTCAACGACATCCTCTACACCCACCTGGCGCGCGAGCTGAACGGCGCGAAGTCGGTCCCCGGCCGGCACACCCGGGTCGAGGGCGACGACCTCGTGGACAAGGTCGTGCACGTCGACCAGTCGCCCATCGGCCGCACCCCGCGGTCGAACCCGGCTACGTACACCGGCGTCTTCGACAACATCCGCAAGCTCTTCGCCGAGACGATGGAGGCCAAGGTCCGGGGGTACCAGCCCGGTCGGTTCTCCTTCAACGTCAAGGGCGGGCGCTGCGAGAACTGCTCCGGCGACGGCACGATCAAGATCGAGATGAACTTCCTGCCGGACGTGTACGTCCCGTGCGAGGTCTGCCACGGTGCGCGCTACAACCGCGAGACGCTCGACGTGCACTACAAGGGCAAGTCGATCGCCGAGGTCCTGGACATGCCGATCGAGGAGGCCCTCGGCTTCTTCGAAGCCGTGCCGACCATCGCCCGCCACCTGAAGACCCTGCACGAGGTCGGGCTGGGGTACGTGCGGCTGGGGCAGCCGGCGCCCACCCTCTCCGGCGGCGAGGCGCAGCGCGTCAAGCTCGCGTCCGAGCTCCAGAAGCGGTCCACCGGGCGGACGGTGTACGTGCTCGACGAGCCGACCACCGGTCTGCACTTCGAGGACATCAGCAAGCTGATCACGGTCCTGTCCGGCCTGGTCGACAAGGGCAACACGGTCATCGTCATCGAGCACAACCTCGACGTGATCAAGACCGCGGACTGGGTCGTCGACATGGGCCCCGAAGGGGGCCACGGCGGCGGCATGGTCGTCGCCGAGGGTTCCCCGGAGGAGGTCGCCGGGGTGCCCGCCAGCCACACCGGCAAGTTCCTGCGGGACATCCTGGACCCGGAGCGGCTGAGCGACGCGGCGGTGCCGCGGGCGCGGTCCGTGGCGAAGCGGATGGCGACGAAGAAGCCGGCCGCGAAGAAGGCGGTCGCTAGGAAGGCGGTCGCGAAGAAGGCCGCGGCCCCGGCCAAGAAGGCGGCGGCCCGCGCCCGCAAGGCGTAGCCGCGCCTGGCGGTGCCGGCCTCTCGGTACGGGCCCCGTTCGCCCGTACCGAGAGGCCGGAGACCGTTTTGCCGGGTACGTCCCCCGGTGGGGTGGCGCGACCGGCTCGGTCCCGGCGGCCCCGTGGTGGGCCTGCCCGTGTAGTTCCTCCCCCTGTGCCCTGCGGGCACGGGGGACCCCCAGCGCCCCTGTTTCGCTCACCTTGTCGTTCACCCGTTACCCCGTGGAGCGCCCGGTAGGGCGCTTTTAGGGGCGCTGGGGTCCCCCCATGCCCTCTGGGCATAGGGGGCGGAACTACGCGACAAGCCACGCGCCGGGCTGTGGACGCCATCACTGCCCGCCCGTACCCGGCGGGACCGCGCCTGCCGGGCGCCGCGGGCCAGGCGGGATGTTGAAGACACGGCCTAGCGCAGCTCATGGGCGTACGGGGGCTCCGCGCCCGGGCGGGAGCAGGTCACCGCGGCGGCGCGGGAGGCGAAGGTCAGGACCTCGTGCCAGGCGTCCGCGTCCAGTGCGGCCATCGCGTCGGCCGAGAGGGCGTCCCGGGCGGCCAGGCCGTGCAGCAGGGCCGCGTTCACGGTGTCGCCCGCGCCGATGGTGTCCGCGACGGCCACCTCGGTGGCCGGCACCGAGACCTCCGTACCGCCGCGGGTGCGGACCGTCAGACCGCCCGCGCCCCGGGTCAGCACGACCGCCGCCGGCCCGTCCGGCACCCCGCCCAGCCAGCGGGCGTCGTCCTCGGAGAGCTTCAACAGCCGGACGTACGGCAGCCAGGACGCGAAGCGCCTGCGGTACGCGGCCGGGTCGGGGATCAGCGGGGCCCTGACGTTGGGGTCCAGCAGGGTGCACCGGCCGAGCCCGGACTCCCGCAGCAGCAGTCGCTCGTACGCGCTGGCGCCCGGCTCCAGGACCAGCGAGCAGGTGCCGAACGCCACCGCGCGGGTGGCCGAGGGCAGCGGGGGCGGCAGCTCGAACAGCCGGTCGGCGGTGCCCTGCGCGTAGAAGCCGTAGCCCGCCGAGCCGTCCGCCCCGAGGGAGGCGACCGCCAGCGTCGTCGGCTCGGGCCCGCGGGTCACCAGCGAGGTGTCCACCCCGGCTGCCCGCAGCCCGTCGAGCAGCGCGCCGCCGAAGGCGTCCGTGGAGATCCGGGAGCAGAACGCGGCATCGGCGCCCAGCCGCCCCAGCGCCACGGCCGTGTTGTACGGGCCGCCGCCCCGCAGCGGGGCGAGCGGCGCCAGCGGCCCGCCGGCACCCTGCGGAACCAGGTCGATCAAGGCTTCTCCCGCCACGACGATCATGGCCCGAACGTAGCCGATGGACCCCGCGGGGCGGGAGGGAACCCGAGCGCGGGCGTCCGGATCCGCGCCGGTATCGTCGGGTCCGTCGCCAGGGCGTGCCCGATCCTTCGGACGTGCTCCGGCATGGGCCGCCGCCGCGCCGCCCGGACCGTGCGACCCGCCGCACCCGATACGACCTCTGAACCGTGGAGCTCTTATGTCCGGCCCCTCCCCAGCCGCCCGCCGCACCGTGCTGAAGAGCGCGGCCCTCGCCGGGGCCGCGGGGCTGGGGGTCGCCGCCTGCTCCACCGAGTCGAAGCTGGGGCGGGCGAAGAACCCGACTCCGACCGAGCCGGTCGACCTCGGTGCGGCGGACGCCGTGCCCGTCGGCGGGGCCCGGCTCTACAAGGACAAGCGCCTGGTGGTGAGCTGCCCCGCCGAGGGTCAGTACCGGGCGTTCAGCGCGCAGTGCACCCACGCCGGCTGCGCACTGGACAAGGTCGAGGGCACGGAGGGCAACTGCCCCTGCCACGGCAGCCGCTTCGACGTCACCACAGGCAAGGCGCTGAACGGCCCGGCGACCGTGCCGCTGCCCGAGGTCCCGGTGACCGTGCGGGACGGCAAGCTGATCGCCGGCCCGGACGCCAAGAAGAGCTGACGCGGAAAGCAGCGGAAGGCGCCAGAAGCCGGCGGACCGGCTCACTCCCAGTCCCAGTCGATGCCGAGTATCCCCGGCCGGACCCCCTGCTCCACCAGGTGGACCGTGCGGTGCCGGCCGCTGAGCGTCAGATCCGTCCGCACGCCCCGCGGCGCCCCCGTCGTCGCCTGGGCGAACCTGCGGCACCGCACCGGCAGCGCGCCCTCGTCGAAGCGCACCTGGAGCACGTACTGCCCGCCCGCGTAGGTGAAGCCGCGCACGTACTCGGCGCTGGGACCGCCGGTGCCGTCGTCGAAGCCGTACCCGAAGAAGTACGTGTCGCCGGCGCGCAGCCGGGTGTCGAAGAGCAGCTCGGCGACGACGACCCCGCTCTCGCGGTGCCAGCGGACCCGTCCCGTACGACAGTTCTCCAGGGCGCTGACCCGCACCCGCGCCGGGTCGCAGCCCGTGTCGCCGTGGTGGATCGCGAGGTAGCGGTCGACGCCGTCCCGGTGGGCGCGCACCACGTGCTGGGAGTCGCGGCCCAGGAGCTCGCGGGCGGCGCCGATGTGCACCCGCTCGTGGTGGCCCACCGTGTGCAGCCCGCCGTCCGCCGGCGTCTCCAGGTCCGCGAGCAGCGCCTCCACCGAGCCCGAGACCTCGACCAGCGAGCGGAAGGAGCGCGAGGGCGGACGCTCGACGTCGCCCGCCTCGCCGACGCCGAGCAGCCGGGTGAGGGAGTTCCCCGGCAGCTCCAACACGTCCTCCAGGGCGCGCACCGCCCGTAGCGACTCGGGCCGCTGCGGGCGGCGCGCGCCCTGCTGCCAGTAACTGAGGCTGGTGACACCGACCTTGATGCCCCGGTGCGCCAGGTGGTGCTGGACGCGCTGGAGCGGCAGCCCGCGGACCGCGAGGGCCGCGCGCAGCGCCAGGTGGAACGGGCCGGTGTGCAACACCTGCGCCAGATCGGCCTCGGTGTGCCCCATGGGGACCTCCAACGACAACTTTCGAGCTGTGGATTCGGCGCCGGGCGGTGACGGCAGCGGCAACGGCGCCGGATCAGTACTGGTACTGGGTGCGCGCACATCCGTACAGGGCCTGCACACGACCTGCACGCAACAGGGGTGAACGTTCACGGCGGGACCTGCCCGCCGGCTCCGGCCCGGACGGCACCCCTGGTGGGGCTGCTCGGGGCCGTTCACTTCTGGTACGGCGCGTTCACAGCGCCGTGTCCCCGGCATTGAACCGTGTTGACCTGCTCGCGACAAGGATTGATGCTCAACGGGCAGCGTCCGGACGCGCTCCTCCACTCCCCACCATCCCTCTGGGAGGATCGCGATGCGCAAGACCACGAGACGGCTCGCCGCGGCGGCGGCCGTCCTCGCCGCAACACTCACCCTGCCCCTGTCGACGGCTTCCCCCGCCTCGGCGACGGCCGCGGCCCTCGACGGCCGTACGTCCGCGGCCCAGCCCGCCGGTTCCGACCGCGCGGCGCTGGCTTCGAAGCGGCTCGACATCACCATGCAGGCCCAGTTGAAGACCAACTGGTGCTGGGCGGCGGCCGGCAACACCATCGCCGCGTACTACGGGCGAAACTATTCCCAGAACCAGTTCTGCAACGCGGCCTTCAACCGTCCGCAGAGCGGCCAGTGCCCCAACTCGCAGGCCACGCTGGCGAACGTGCAGACCGGGCTGCGCTGGGCGGGCGTCAACCCCGGTTCCTACATAGGCGACTGGCTGCAGTACTCCGCGGTCCAGAACGAGATCAACGCGAACCGGCCGATCGAGACCCGCATCCAGTGGTCCAGCGGCGGCGGGCACATGCACGTCATCTACGGTTATGACACCGCCAACAGCTGGGTCTACTGGGGCGACCCCTGGCAGACGAGTTCACGCTACAACTGGGCCTCGCACTCCTGGTACGTGAACAACAACTCGTTCTCCTGGACCCACTCGCTGTACCGGATCGGAGCGTGAGAGCGATGAAGCGGACCCCTGACTCCGCACGGACGCCGGCGAACCCGCGTCCCCACGGCACGACCCGGTCGGCCGCCACCGCCGCCGCCGTCGCGTGCCTCGCGCTCGGCGCCCTGGGCACCGCCACCGGTACGGCCCAGGCCGCCACCACGGCCGATCCCGCGCCCGGAGCGCCCGCGGTCGCCACCGCGGCCGACGTGACGGCGGCCCGTGCGGCGGCCACCGCCCCCGCCACCCTGGACACCCTCTCCCGCTTCTTCGCGCGGGACGGAGTGGTGGCCCGCTCGGCGGCCCAGCCGCGGGCGGAGGGCGCGACCGTGCCCGTGCTCACCCTCTCCCCGGAGTTCGTGGCCAAGAAGGCGGGCGCCCCGGTGGCCCGCACCGAGTTCCTGGCCACGCCGGCAGTCTCCGCCGACGGGCAGAAGGCGTCCGTGTGGACCGCGCGCAGCGGCGCGGGCTGGGAGGTGATCAACATCGCCACCGGTGACGACGAGTTCCGCTACGCACGGGCGGGCGCGGCGAAGCTGCCCGGCGGGACCGTGTTCCGCGAGCCGCAGACGGACTCCTGGTACGTCACCAAGGGGAGCCGCGTGCTGCCGCTGGACGAGGACGCGACCCGTGCGATCGGCGCCCGCGGCACCACCCTCGCCGCGTACCAGAACCGGGTCACGGCGGCGTACGGCGACAAGCTGCCCGGCTCCGCCTACGCGAAGAAGGGCTTCGCGGGCGGCTACGAGGCGGCGGCGAACGGCGCCACGTCCGCGGCGGACGGCGGAGCGCCGGCCGGACCGGTCGAGCGGGCCGACCGCGCGGCGGCCAACGGAGGCTCGGCAGTGACCGCTGCCTCCGCAGCCGCCGGTGCCGGGGCGGTCACGGTGCTCGCCCTCACCGGCTTCGCGGCCCTGCGCCGCCGCCGGAGCGCGCACCGGGCCTGACCGCCCCGCGGCGCGTCCAGCCGGGACCCCCGCCCGGCGATGCGTTCCTCCGGAAACAGGACCCCGGCCGGGGGGTACAGGGACCTGCCCGGAGCCCGGTCCGGCGCCCCGCACGAGGGCGCCGGACCGGCGTGCCGCGGCCCGGGGCCGGCCCGTACGAGCGGGCCGGACCCGGGCCCTCGCACGTGCCCGCGCTGCCCGGCTCCAGCCGCCCGCACCCGGCCCGCTCTGTCGGTGCCCGCAAGTAGGGTGGCGGTATGGCAGACCCCTCCAGCTACCGCCCCAAGCCGGGAGAGATCCCCGACTCCCCGGGGGTCTACAAGTTCCGCGACGACCACCGTCGGGTGATCTACGTCGGCAAGGCCAAGAGCCTGCGCTCCCGACTGGCCAACTACTTCCAGGACGTGGCCAATCTCCACCCGCGGACCGCCACCATGGTCACCACCGCGGCGTCCGTCGAGTGGACCGTCGTGTCCACCGAGGTCGAGGCGCTCCAGCTGGAGTACTCCTGGATCAAGGAGTTCGACCCCCGGTTCAACGTCAAGTATCGCGACGACAAGAGCTATCCGTACCTCGCGGTCACGCTGAACGAGGAGTTCCCCCGCGTCCAGGTGATGCGCGGAGCCAAGCGGAAGGGCGTGCGCTACTTCGGCCCGTACGGTCACGCGTGGGCCATCCGCGAGACCGTCGACCTGATGCTGCGCGTCTTCCCCGTCCGCACCTGTTCCGCCGGCGTGTTCAAGAACCACCGGCAAAAGGGCCGCCCCTGCCTGCTGGGCTACATCGGCAAGTGCTCCGCGCCCTGCGTCGGCCGCGTCACCCCCGAGGAGCACCGCGAACTGGCCGAGGAGTTCTGCGACTTCATGGCCGGTCGCACCGGCACCTACCTGCGCCGGCTGGAGAAGGAGATGGCCGCCGCCGCGGAGGAGATGGAGTACGAGCGCGCGGCCCGGCTGCGCGACGACATAACGGCGCTGCGCCGCGCCCTGGAGAAGAACGCCGTCGTGCTCGCCGACGCGACTGACGCCGACCTGATCGCCGTCGCCGAGGACGAGCTGGAGGCCGCCGTCCAGATCTTCCACGTCCGCGGCGGACGCGTGCGCGGCCAGCGCGGCTGGGTCACCGACAAGGTCGAGGCCGTCGACACCGCCGGCCTCGTCGAGCACGCCCTCCAGCAGCTGTACGGCGAGGAGCGCGGCGACTCGGTGCCCAAGGAGGTCCTGGTCCCCGCCCTGCCCGCCAACCCGGACGCGGTCGGCCAGTGGCTCGGCGAGCGCCGCGGCTCCCAGGTCTCCCTGCGCGTACCGCAGCGCGGCGACAAGAAGGCCCTGATGGAGACGGTCGCGCGCAACGCCCAGCAGGCCCTCGCGCTGCACAAGACCAAGCGCGCCAGCGACCTCACCACCCGCTCCCGCGCCCTGGAGGAGATCGCCGAGGCCCTGGACCTGGACTCGGCGCCGCTGCGGATCGAGTGCTTCGACGTCTCCCACCTCCAGGGCCAGGACGTCGTCGCCTCCATGGTCGTCTTCGAGGACGGCCTGCCCCGCAAGAGCGAGTACCGCCGCTTCCAGATCAAGGGCTTCGAGGGGCAGGACGACGTCCGCTCCATGCACGAGGTCATCGGCCGCCGCTTCCGGCGCTACCTCGCCGAGAAGGACAAGACGGGCGAGTGGATCGGCGCCGACGACCCGGCCCAGGCCCCTGCCGACGCAGCCCCGGCCGGCGAGGCCCCGACGAACGCCGTCCCGGCCGGCGAGGCGGGCCGGGACGAGGACGGCCGGCCCAAGAGGTTCGCGTACCCGCCCCAGCTCGTGGTGGTCGACGGCGGCGCGCCCCAGGTCGCCGCCGCCCAGCGCGCCCTGGACGAGCTGGGCATCGACGACGTCGCCGTCTGCGGCCTCGCTAAGCGCCTGGAGGAGGTCTGGCTCCCCGGCGACGACGACCCGGTCGTCCTACCGCGCTCCAGCGAGGGCCTCTACCTGCTCCAGCGCATCCGCGACACCGCCCACGACTTCGCCATCCGCTACCAGCGCTCCAAGCGCACCAAACGGATCCGCACCAGCCCCCTCGACGACGTCCCCGGCCTCGGTGAGACGCGGAAACAAGCGCTCATCAAGCATTTCGGCTCGGTCAAGCGCCTCAAAGGCGCCACAATCGAGCAGATCTGCGAGGTACCGGGCATGGGCCGCAAGACCGCCGAGTCCGTGGTCGCGGCCCTCGCCCAGGCGGCACCCGCCGCCCCTGCCGTGAACACGGCAACAGGAGAGATCATGGACGAGAACGACGGGGGAAGTACGAGATGAACGAGCACCACGAAGACGGAGCGGCACACGTGAGTACGGGCACCGGCACCGAGCCCAATGCGGCTGCGGAGGCAGCCATCCCAGAGCTGGTCATCATCTCCGGCATGTCCGGCGCGGGCCGCAGCACCGCGGCCAAGTGTCTGGAAGACCTGGGGTGGTTCGTCGTCGACAACCTCCCACCGGCCCTGATCCCCACCATGGTCGAGCTCGGCGCGCGCTCCCAGGGCAACGTCGCCCGGATCGCCGTCGTGGTCGACGTCCGGGGCCGGCGCTTCTTCGACAACCTGCGCGAATCCCTCGCCGACCTGGACGCCAAGCAGGTCACCCGACGGATCGTGTTCCTGGAGTCCTCCGACGAGGCCCTGGTCCGCCGCTTCGAGTCGGTCCGCCGGCCGCACCCCCTCCAGGGCGACGGCCGCATCGTCGACGGCATCGCCGCCGAGCGGGACCTGTTGCGCGAGCTGCGCGGCGACGCGGACCTGGTCATCGACACCTCCAGCCTGAACGTGCACGAGCTGCGCGCCAAGATGGACGCCCAGTTCGCCGGCGACGAAGAGCCCGAGCTGCGCGCCACCGTGATGTCCTTCGGCTTCAAGTACGGCCTGCCGGTGGACGCCGACCTCGTCGTGGACATGCGCTTCCTGCCCAATCCGCACTGGGTCCCCGAGCTGCGTCCCTTCACCGGTCTGAACGAAGAGGTGTCGAACTACGTCTACAACCAGCCCGGCGCCAAGGAGTTCCTGGACCGCTACACGGAGCTGCTCCAGTTGATCGCCGCCGGCTACCGCCGCGAGGGCAAGCGGTACGTCACCATCGCGGTGGGCTGTACGGGCGGCAAGCACCGCTCCGTCGCCACCGCCGAGAAGCTGGCCGCCCGGCTCTCCTCCGCCGGGGTCGAGACCGTCGTCGTCCACCGGGACATGGGGCGCGAGTGACCGTACAGCCCCCGCGCCTGCGACGGTCCCGCCGCTCCAGCCGCATCCCCACCCTGCGCAAGCGCGGGGCACAGCCCAAGGTCGTCGCCCTCGGCGGCGGCCGGGGGCTGTCCGCGTCCCTCGCGGCCCTGCGCCGCATCACGGGGGACCTCACCGCCGTCGTCACCGTGGCCGACGACGGCGGCTCCAGCGGGCGGCTGCGCGAGGAGCTGGGCGTCCTGCCGCCCGGTGACCTGCGCAAGGCCCTGGCCGCCCTGTGCGGGGACGACGAGTGGGGCCAGACCTGGTCCCGGGTCATCCAGCACCGCTTCCACTCCCAGGGCGACCTGCACAACCACGCCGTGGGCAACGTCCTCATCGTCGCCCTGTGGGAACAGCTCGGCGACCCCGTCCAAGCCCTGGACCTGGTCGGCCGGCTGCTCGGCGCGCACGGCCGGGTGCTGCCGATGTCGGCCGTGCCGCTGGAGCTCCAGGCCCTGGTGCGCGGCCACGACCCGGCCAGCCCGGACCTGCTGGAGACCGTACGGGGACAGGCCACGGTCGCCCTCACCCCCGGCGAGGTGCAGTCCGTGCACCTCGTGCCGCACGACCCGCCCGCGGTCCCCGAGGCCGTCGCCGCCGTCCTCGACGCCGACTGGGTGGTTCTCGGCCCGGGGTCCTGGTTCTCCTCCGTGATCCCGCACCTCCTGGTGCCGGAACTGCTGGACGCCCTGGTGGAGACCAAGGCCCGCCGGGTCCTCTCGCTCAACCTCGCTCCGCAACCCGGCGAAACAGATGGGTTCTCACCGCAGCGTCATTTGGAGGTTTTGGGACGACACGCGCCTAAACTCACCCTGGACGTGGTGCTGGCCGACGAGGCCGCCGTGCCCGACCGCGAACTGCTCGTCGACGCCGCCAAGCGCCTCGGGGCCGCGGTCGAGCTGGCCCCCGTGGCCGTCGCCGGCAAGACCTCCGCCGTGGGCGAAGGCGCCGGGGGAGGGGTTCCGAAGCACGACCCGGAGCTACTGGCCGCCGCGTACGACCGTATTTTTCGGATGCATGGAAGGATCGGCCCATGGCGATGACGGCAGCGGTGAAGGACGAGATCTCCCGGCTTCCCGTCACCCGGACCTGCTGCAGGAAGGCGGAGGTCTCGGCGATCCTGCGGTTCGCGGGCGGGTTGCACCTGGTGAGCGGGCGCATCGTGATCGAGGCCGAGTTGGACACGGGGATCGCGGCGCGCCGGCTCAAGCGGGACATCCTGGAGATCTTCGGCCACGGCTCCGAGCTGATGGTGATGGCCCCCGGCGGGCTGCGGCGCGGCTCGCGGTACGTGGTCCGGGTGGTGGCCGGCGGCGACCAGCTCGCCCGGCAGACCGGACTGGTCGACGGGCGCGGCCGGCCGATCCGCGGACTGCCGCCCCAGGTGGTCTCCGGCGCCACGTGCGACGCCGAGGCGGCGTGGCGCGGCGCCTTCCTGGCCCACGGCTCGCTGACCGAGCCGGGCCGCTCCTCCTCCCTGGAGGTCACCTGCCCCGGCCCCGAGGCGGCCCTCGCGCTGGTCGGCGCGGCGCGCCGGCTCTCCATCGCCGCCAAGGCGCGCGAGGTGCGCGGCGTGGACCGGGTCGTGGTCCGGGACGGCGACGCCATCGGCGCCCTGCTCACCCGGCTCGGCGCGCACGAGTCGGTGCTGGCCTGGGAGGAGCGGCGGATGCGCCGCGAGGTCCGCGCCACCGCCAACCGCCTCGCCAACTTCGACGACGCCAACCTGCGGCGTTCCGCGCGGGCGGCCGTCGCCGCCGGCGCCCGGGTGCAGCGGGCCCTGGAGATCCTCGGCGACGAGGTCCCCGAGCACCTCGCCGCGGCCGGCCGGCTCCGGATGGAGCACAAGCAGGCGTCGCTGGAGGAGCTGGGCGCCCTCGCGGACCCGCCGCTGACCAAGGACGCGGTCGCCGGCCGCATCCGGCGCCTGCTCGCCATGGCGGACAAGCGCGCCCAGGACCTGGGCATCCCCGGCACCGAGGCCAACCTCACCGAGGAGATGGCCGAGGGACTGGTGGGCTGAGTTCCGTCCGCGCCGCAGGAGGGCCCCGGCCCTCCGCGCCGGCTTCCTCCGCTGGTCGTATTGACATGCGCATGGGCCGTGAACAGTCTGGCTCCCGTTCACCTTCCGGCACGTATCACGTACCAGCAAGGGGGGTCCATGAGACGCAGGGCGAGATCCATACTCGCGGCTCTTTCACTGCTGACCGCCACATTGGCGGCGGCACCGATCGCACAGGCGCAATCAGGGAACGGGACCGGGACCAAGGGCGGGGAGGGCGGGGACGCGCTCGGTGTCTGGCGGGCCACCGTGACCAAGGAGCAGGTGCCCCTGCTGCTGGCCTCGGGCGCCGACGGCCACGAGTTCAGCGAGCGGGTACCCGACGAGGGCACCGCCACGGTGGAGCTGTACCTCACCGATCGACAGGCCGGTGAACTGCGGGAAGCGGGCGTCGGCATCAAGGAGCACACGGTCTCCGCCGCCGCCCGCAAGCGGGTGGCCGCCGCGGGTGACGGGGTCTTCCGCCCGTACTCCGGCGCCGGCGGCCTGAAGAGCGAGATCCTGGCCACCGCCCAGGCCCACCCCTCGCTCACCAAGGCGATCAGCATCGGCAAGACCGTCAAGGGCGAGGACATCCTCGCGGTCAAGGTCAGCAAGGGCGCGAAGACGACCCGCGACGGAGCCAAGCCCGCCACGCTCTACCTGTCCAACCAGCACGCCCGCGAGTGGATCACCCCGGAGATGAACCGGCGGCTGATGCACCACTACCTCGACAACTACGGCAAGGACCCGCGCATCACCCGGCTCGTGGACACCTCCGAGCTGTGGTTCGTGCTCTCCGCCAACCCCGACGGCTACGACCACACCTTCACCGGCACCGCCGAGCGCCAGTGGCGCAAGAACATGCGCGACAACAACGGCGACGGCGCCATATCCGCCGGCGACGGCGTCGACCTCAACCGGAACTTCTCCTACAAGTGGGGTTACGACAACGAGGGTTCGTCCCCCGACCCCTTCGACGAGACCTACCGCGGCGCCGGCCCCGGCTCCGAGCCCGAGACCAAGGCGCTCGACGCCTTCCAGAAGCGCATCGGCTTCGAGTACGGCATCAACTACCACTCCGCGGCCGAGTTGATCCTCTACGGGGTGGGCTGGCAGGTGGCCACCGGCACCCCCGACGACGTGGCGTACTCAGCGCTCGCCGGGACCCCCGCGAAGCCCGCGATCCCCGGCTACCGCCCGCAGGTCTCCTCCGAGCTGTACATCACCAACGGCGAGGCCGACGGCCACGCGGCGAACGTCAACGGCATGATGATGTTCACCCCCGAGATGTCGACCTGCGCCACCGCGTCCCGGGTCGATCCGAACGACGCGTGGAACGCCGCGGACTGTGCCTCCGTCTTCACCTTCCCGGACGACGAGAAGCTGATCCAGCAGGAGTTCGCCAAGAACGTGCCCTTCGCGCTCTCCGTCGCCGAGTCCTCGCTCACCCCGGACCGGCCCGCGTCCTCGCTGGGGATCGAGGCCGCGGACTTCACGCCCGACCCGTTCACCGTCTCCTACGCCCGCGGCGGCGACCAGGAGGTCTCCGTCGTCGCCCGCAAGTCCCTGCGCGACAAGGAGTTGAAGTACCGCGTCAACGGCGGCCGGGTCCAGTCCGAGGACCTGGAGCCCTGGAAGGGCGGCGAGACCTTCGGCGGTGACGACAACGTCCGCTTCGACGAGTACCGCGCCGAAGTCGAGGACAGCGGGGTCGGCGACCGCGTCGAGGTGTGGTTCACCGGCCGTACGCGCCAGGGCGAACGGGTCTCCAGCGAGCCCTTCACCTACGCCGTCGCCGAACGGCCGCGCGCCGACGTGCTGGTGGTCGCCGAGGAGGGCGGCACGGCGCCGGCCCGGAACGTCGGCGCGTACACCACCGCGCTCGCCGACAACAAGAAGCGCTCCGCGGTCTGGGACGTCGCGACCCAAGGGGTGCCGCACCCGCTCGGCGTCCTGAGCCACTTCGACACCGCGGTTTGGTACACCGGCGCGGCCGCCCCGTCCTGGGGCGTCACCGAGGCCGTGCGCGCCTTCGTCAACGAGGGCGGGAAGGTGGTCACCGCCGGCGAGCGGGCCGGCGGCGACGTCGACCTCGGCGGTGCGGTGAGCGACGACTTCGCCCAGTACTACCTCGGTGCCTCCGGCCGAGCGTCCCTCGGTGGAGTGAACTCCTTCGCCGGGGCGGGCCGCCTCGGCGGCGCCGGTGCCGGGCTCGGCGACGCCCCCGGCAACCCGCTGGACGCGGCCGGCGCGTACACCGTCACCTCCGACTCGCTGCCGCCGGCGCAGTTCCCGCAGTTCCGCAGCGCGGCGGCGGGCGACTACCCGGGCGTACGGATGCCGTTCTCGCCGTACGAGGGCCAGTGGTACGCAGTGGCGGCGCACCGCAACGCCTCCTGGATGAGGCTCAGTCGCACCGTTGACCTCGGCGGCACCACCGCGGCGCAGCAGCCGCGGCTGGACATGCAGCTGAGCTTCAACACCGAACGCGGCTTCGACAACGCGAT
Organism: Streptomyces sp. NPDC017979; assembly: GCF_044328175.1. Taxonomy (NCBI): domain Bacteria; kingdom Bacillati; phylum Actinomycetota; class Actinomycetes; order Kitasatosporales; family Streptomycetaceae; genus Streptomyces; species Streptomyces sp. NPDC017979. The sequence continues at coordinate 161,559 of NZ_JBIRGU010000010.1, forward strand.
CGTCGAGGTCCGCACCGTCGGACAGGACGACTGGACGACCCTCCCGGACCGCAACGGCGGCACCGCGAGCACCGTGCCCACCCAGTGCGACCGGGCCTTCTACGTCAACCAGCACCCCTTCCTGCGCCACTACCTCACGGTCGGCTCCACCGGCTGCACCGCGACCGGCAGCACGGGCGCCTGGCACGCCTTCACCGGTGCGTCCGACGGCTGGCGGGCCGCGTCCTTCGACCTGAGCGCCTACGCGGGCAAGCAGGTCGAGGTCCACGTCTCGTACGTCACCGATCCGAGTGACGGCGGACGCGGCGTGTTCGTCGACGACACCCGGCTGGTCACCGGCGCCGGCGGGGCGGGCGACGGCGGCTTCGAGACCGCCCTCGGGCCGTGGACGGCCGGCGAGCCGCCGGCGGGCAGCCCCGCCCCGCGCGGGAGTTGGCAGCGCAGTCAGGACCTGTACCCCTCGGCCAGCGCCGTCACCACCCGGGACAGCGTCCTGCTGGGCTTCGGACTGGAGCACGCGGCCGCTCGAAATGACCGCAAGAAGCTCATCGGAGCGGCACTCGGCGCACTTGGGCGCTAACGCACCGTAGCGGATTGTGACCCTTTCGCCAGGGCTTGCGGCGGTCCGTACTCCCTACCGGTTGGTATGGACCGCCGTGGTCGTGGACCGACCCTCCGATGTCACTTCGCAGCGCCCCGAGAGGTAGGGTCGTAAGCGGTCGGGGACATCCCAATACAGCTCGCCGGCATCGAGTCGGCGTACCAACGAGGAGATCGGTTCGTGACGATCCGCGTAGGCATCAACGGCTTTGGCCGCATCGGTCGTAACTACTTCCGCGCGCTGCTGGAGCAGGGTGCAGACATCGAGATCGTGGCTGTCAACGACCTGGGTGACACTGCGACCACGGCCCACCTGCTGAAGTACGACACCATCCTCGGCCGCCTCAAGGCCGAGGTGTCCCACACCGCCGACACGATCACCGTCGGCGGCCACACCATCAAGGTCCTCTCCGAGCGCAACCCGGCGGACATCCCCTGGGGCGACCTGGGCGTCGACATCGTCATCGAGTCGACCGGCATCTTCACCAAGAAGGCCGACGCCGAGAAGCACATCGCCGGCGGCGCCAAGAAGGTCCTCATCTCGGCTCCGGCCAGCGACGAGGACATCACCATCGTCATGGGCGTCAACCAGGACAAGTACGACCCGGCGCAGCACAACGTCATCTCGAACGCGTCGTGCACCACCAACTGCGTGGCGCCGATGGCCAAGGTCCTCGACGAGAACTTCGGCATCGTCCGCGGTCTGATGACCACGGTCCACGCCTACACCAACGACCAGCGGATCCTGGACTTCCCGCACAAGGACCTGCGCCGCGCCCGCGCCGCCGCGGAGAACATCATCCCGACGACCACCGGTGCCGCCAAGGCCACCGCCCTGGTCCTGCCGCAGCTCAAGGGCAAGCTGGACGGCATCGCGATGCGCGTCCCGGTCCCCACCGGCTCCGCCACCGACCTGGTCGTCGAGCTCTCCCGCGAGGTCACCAAGGACGAGGTGAACGCCGCGTTCAAGAAGGCCGCCGAGGGCGAGCTCCAGGGCATCATCGCCTACACCGAGGACCCCATCGTCTCCTCGGACATCGTGAGCGACCCGGCGTCCTGCACCTTCGACTCCTCCCTGACCATGGTCCAGGAGGGCAACTCGGTCAAGATCCTCGGCTGGTACGACAACGAGTGGGGTTACTCCAACCGCCTCGTGGACCTCACGGTCTTCGTCGGCAACCAGCTCTGAAAGCTCCGAACGCTCTGACGGCCCCGCCCGGCTCGGCCCCGCACAGCCCAGCACCGCAAGGCCACCAGGGCACAACGATGTGAGCGAACGGGCTCGGGCAGCGCAAGGTCGCGCGGCCCGGGCCCGGTCGCACGTCCAGCCCTCCCGAGGAGTTCTCAGCATGAAGACGATCGACCAGCTGCTGGCCGATGGGGTAGCCGGCAAGCGGGTATTCGTCCGCGCCGACCTCAACGTGCCGCTCGACGGCACCACCATCACCGACGACGGCCGCATCCGCGCCGTCGTGCCGACCGTCACCAAGCTCGCCGACGCGGGCGCGCGCGTCGTCGTCGCCTCGCACCTGGGCCGCCCCAAGGGCGCCCCGGACCCGGCCTTCTCGCTGGCCCCGGCCGCCGCCCGGCTCGGCGAACTGCTGGGCCGGGACGTCGCCTTCGCCACCGACACCGTCGGCGAGTCCGCGAAGTCCGTCGTCGCCGGCCTGGCCGACGGGCAGGTCGCGGTGGTCGAGAACCTGCGCTTCAACCCCGGCGAGACCAGCAAGGACGACGCGGAGCGGGGCGCCTTCGCCGACCGGCTCGCCGACCTCGCCGACCTCTACGTGGGCGACGGCTTCGGTGCCGTCCACCGCAAGCACGCCTCGGTGTACGACCTGCCCGCCCGGCTGCCGCACGCGGCCGGGTACCTGATCGCCACCGAGGTCGGGGTCCTGAAGAAGCTCACCGAGGAGGTCCGGCGTCCGTACGCCGTCGTCCTCGGCGGCGCCAAGGTCTCCGACAAGCTCGGAGTCATCGAGAACCTGCTGGAGAAGGCCGACCGGATCCTCATCGGCGGCGGCATGGCGTACACCTTCCTCAAGGCCGAGGGCCACGAGGTCGGCACCTCCCTGCTCCAGGAGGACCAGGTCCCGGTCGTCCAGGACTACCTCGCACGGGCGAAGGACAAGGGCGTGGAGTTCGTGCTCCCCGTCGACGTCCTGGTGGCCCCCGGGTTCCCGGACCTCAAGACCAAGGCCCCGGCCCACCCCACCACCGTCGCCGCGGACGCCATCCCGGCCGACCAGGAGGGTCTGGACATCGGTCCCGAGACCCGCAAGCTGTACGCATCGAAGCTCGCCGACGCGGCCACCGTCTTCTGGAACGGCCCCATGGGCGTCTTCGAGCACCCCGACTACGCCGAGGGCACCAGGGCCGTCGCCCAGGCGCTCGTCGACTCCCCGGCGTTCTCCGTGGTCGGCGGCGGGGACTCCGCCGCCGCCGTGCGGACGCTGGGCTTCGACGAGAAGGCATTCGGCCACATTTCGACCGGCGGCGGCGCCAGCCTCGAATACCTCGAAGGCAAGACGCTTCCCGGCCTCGCCGCACTGGAGGACTGATCAAGCACATGAGTAACCGCACCCCGCTGATGGCGGGCAACTGGAAGATGAACCTCAACCACCTGGAGGCCATCGCCCACGTCCAGAAGCTCGCCTTCGCGCTCGCCGACAAGGACTACGACGCCGTGGAGGTCGCGGTCCTGCCGCCCTTCACCGACCTGCGCTCCGTGCAGACCTTGGTCGACGGCGACAAGCTGAAGATCAAGTACGGCGCCCAGGACATCTCGGCGCACGACTCCGGCGCCTACACCGGCGAGATCTCCGGCACCATGCTCGCCAAGCTGAAGTGCGCGTACGTCGCCGTCGGCCACTCCGAGCGGCGCCAGTACCACGCCGAGACGGACGAGGTCTGCAACGCCAAGGTGAAGGCCGCCTTCCGGCACGGCATCACGCCCATCCTGTGCATCGGCGAGCCGCTGGAGGTCCGCAAGGCCGGCGAGCAGGTGGCGCACACGCTGGGCCAGCTCGACGGCGGCCTGAAGGACGTCCCCGCCGAGCAGGCCGAGCAGATCGTCATCGCGTACGAGCCCGTCTGGGCCATCGGCACCGGTGAGGTCGCCACCCCCGAGGACGCGCAGGAGGTCTGCGCGGCCATCCGCGGCCGGCTCGCCGAGCTGTACTCCCAGGAGCTGGCCGACAAGGTCCGCATCCAGTACGGCGGCTCCGTGAAGTCCGGGAACGTGGCCGCGATCATGGCGAAGCCCGACGTGGACGGCGCCCTGGTGGGCGGGGCCGCGCTGGACGCCGACGAGTTCGTCAAGATCGTTCGCTTCCGCGACCAGTGAGTATGCGGTAGCGCCGATCCGTCGTACCCTTGCGGGGACCCGGGGCCGCTCGCGGCCGGGGTCCCCGCAGTCGGTAGTCACCTAGTCACCCAGTCACCTCAAGATTTGCCAGGAAGTAGGGTCCAGCCGTGGTTATGGGGTTCTCGATCGCCCTGATCGTCTTCAGCCTGCTGCTGATGCTGCTGGTGCTGATGCACAAGGGGAAGGGCGGCGGCCTCTCCGACATGTTCGGCGGCGGCATGCAGTCCTCCGTCGGCGGCTCGTCGGTCGCCGAGCGCAACCTCGACCGCATCACGCTCATCGTCGGCGTGCTGTGGTTCGCCTGCATCGTCGCCCTCGGCCTGCTGATGAAGCTGAACGACTGACGCCGCTGGACTCCGTCCGACGCCTCCGCGCGGGACGGGGGTAACTCCAACGACTGGACGGGCGTTGGGCCTTACGTAGACTGGGGCACCGCGGCGCAGCCGCTGTGAGACGCTGTGCAGCACCATCACGCAGGGAGTTACGACCGTGGCAAGTGGCAACGCGATCCGGGGAAGCCGGGTCGGGGCGGGGCCGATGGGTGAGGCCGAGCGCGGCGAGTCCGCGCCGCGCCTGCGCATCTCCTTCTGGTGCTCGAACGGGCACGAGACGCAGCCGAGCTTCGCCAGTGACGCACAGGTCCCCGACACGTGGGACTGTCCGCGCTGCGGGTTCCCGGCCGGCCAGGACCGGGACAATCCACCGGACCCGCCGCGCACGGAGCCGTACAAGACGCACCTGGCGTACGTACGGGAGCGGCGCAGCGACGCGGACGGCGAAGCGATCCTCGCCGAGGCACTTGCCAAACTGCGGGGCGAAATCTAGGAACGACATCCGGCCGGGACACCGAGAGGTGCCCGGCCGGACGCATGTGCCGGCCTTGTGCAGGCCCCGCCGTCGCGGACTTTTTGCCGGGCCTCCTCGGTTGGCCACAGTGCCCGATTGTCAGTGCCGTCGCTTACGGTTCTGAGTCAGGTGAACACGGAGCGTGCACGGCGCTTCCGTGGACACCTCGCGGCCCTCCTGATCATTTAGGTTGGGGCGGTGGGGCGCCAGTCAGGCACGAGACGAAGCGAGCTGATGTCCGAGTGAACGCAACGGGCCGTACCCGGCTCAACCAGACCCCCGAGTGGATCGCGCTCGGCAAGCACCGCGAGCAGTTGGGGCAGACCCATCTGCGGGAGCTGTTCGCCGCCGATCCGGAGCGCGGCAGCTCCCACGTCCTGCGCGTCGGTGACCTCCACATCGACTACTCCAAGCACCTGGTGACCGACGAGACCCTGGCGCTGCTGCGCGAGTTGGCGGTGGCCACGGACGTGGCCGGGCTGCGGGACGCCATGTTCCGCGGCGAGAGGATCAACGTCACCGAGGACCGCGCCGTCCTGCACACCGCGCTGCGCGCGCCCCGCAGCGCCGTCGTCGAGGTCGACGGCGAGGACGTCGTCCCCCGGGTCCACGCGGTGCTCGACCAGATGGCCGCCTTCGCCGAGCAGGTCCGCGCCGGCGCCTGGACCGGGCACACCGGCAAGCCCGTCAAGAACGTGGTCAACATCGGCATCGGCGGCTCCGACCTCGGCCCCGCCATGGCGTACGAGGTGCTGCGCCCCTACGCTGCGCGGGACCTGACGTTCCGTTTCGTGTCGAACGTGGACGGCGCCGACCTCCACGAGGCGGTGCGCGACCTGGACGCGGCGGAGACGCTGTTCGTCGTCGCTTCCAAGACCTTCACCACGATCGAGACCATCACCAACGCCACCTCCGCCCGCGACTGGCTGCTCGGCGAGCTGAACGCCGGTCAGGAAGCCGTCGCCCGGCACTTCGTGGCCCTGTCGACGAACGCCGGGAAGGTCGCCGACTTCGGCATCGACACGGCCAACATGTTCGAGTTCTGGGACTGGGTCGGCGGGCGCTACTCGTACGACTCCGCCATCGGCCTCTCCCTGATGATCGCGATCGGGCCGGAGCGCTTCCGGGAGATGCTCGACGGCTTCCACCTCGTCGACGAGCACTTCCGCACCGCGCCCTTCGAGGAGAACGCGCCGCTGCTGCTCGGCCTGCTCGGCATCTGGTACGGCGCGTTCTTCGACGCCCAGTCGCACGCCGTCCTGCCGTACTCGCACTATCTGAGCAAGTTCACCGCCTACCTCCAGCAGCTCGACATGGAGTCGAACGGCAAGTCGGTGGACCGCGACGGGCAGCCGGTGGAGTGGCAGACCGGCCCCGTGGTGTGGGGCACCCCCGGCACGAACGGCCAGCACGCCTACTACCAGCTGATCCACCAGGGCACCAAGGTCATCCCCGCGGACTTCATCGGCTTCGCCCGCCCCTCCGCCGAGCTGTCGCCGGCCCTGGCCGCCCAACACGACCTGCTGATGGCGAACTTCTTCGCCCAGACGCAGGCCCTCGCCTTCGGCAAGACGCCGGAGGAGGTGCGCGCGGAGGGCGTCCCCGCGGAGCTGGTGCCGCACAAGACCTTCCGGGGCAACCACCCCACGACCACCGTCCTCGCGGACGAACTCACCCCCTCCGTGCTCGGCCAGCTGATCGCGCTGTACGAGCACAAGGTGTTCGTCCAGGGGGCCGTGTGGCACATCGACTCCTTCGACCAGTGGGGCGTGGAGCTGGGCAAGGTCCTCGCGAAGAAGATCGAGCCGGTGCTGACCGAGGGGGCCGGCGGCGAAGGGCTCGACAGCTCGACGGCCGCGCTCGCGGCGAAGTACCGGACGCTACGGGGGCGTTGACGTCATGACCACGGGGGAGACGGCGGTGCGACTGCGACCGCCGAGGAACGCACTGGACCGCCGGGTCGTCGGCTGGTGGCTGACCCAGTGGCTGATCGCCGCGGTGGTGTGCGGCACGGTGCTGGGCCTGCTCGGCCTGTGGATCACTCCGGCGCGCACCTGGCTGTGGGCGTCCGCTGCCGCACTCAGCGGACTCGCACTGCTCTGTGCCGCCGTCTTCCCCCTCTGGTGGTACCGGGTGCACCGCTGGGAGGTCACCGACGAGGCGGTGTACGTCCGCACCGGCTCCTTCTGGCAGGAGTGGCGCATCGCGCCGATGTCCCGCATCCAGACCGTCGACACCGTGCGCGGCCCCCTGGAGCGGTCCTTCAAGCTGGCGACGGTCACGGTCACCACGGCCTCCTCCGAGGGGCCCGTGCGGATCGTCGGGCTCGACCACGAGGTGGCGGCCGGGCTGGTCGCGGAGCTGACGCGGGTCACCCAGGCGACCCCGGGGGACGCGACGTGAACGCGGATGCGCCGCGGGCGGCGGAGCCGAGCGGTGCGGCGGCCGGCGCGGCTGGCGACGAGGTCCCCCCGGCACCGGGCGCGGTCGCGTCGGAGGTCGCGACCGAGGGGGAGTGGCGACAGCTCGACAAACTGGTCCTGCTGGTCACCGCCCTCGTCGTCGCCGGCATCGCGGGCGGCATCTGCCTTCCCGTGCTGCTCGGGCTCTCCTCCGGCGCCTGGTTCGGCAACGGACCCCGCCGCGGCATCGGACTCGTCCTGCTGCTGACCGCCGCGGTCCTGCTGGTCCTCGGCTCCGTCGCCGTCCAGTACGCCACCTGGCGCCGTACGCGCTACCGCATCGGCCCCGGCCGCGTCGACCTCCACTCCGGCCTGCTCTTCGTGAAGCGGCGCTCCCTGGCGCGCGAGCGGATCCGCAGCGTCGACCTCACCGCGAATCCGCTGCTGCGCGTGCTGGGGCTGGTCAAGGTCCGCATCGGGACGGGTGAGAGCAGCGGCAGCGGCGAGTCCTCCCTGGTGCTGGACCCGGTCAGCAGGGCGGAGGGCGAACGCCTGCGCGCCGAACTGCTCGACCGTCCCGTCGACGTTTCGGCGGCGGTCCCGGAAGGCGCCCTCGCGGTCCTCGACCCCGCCTGGATCCGGTACGCCCCGACGTCCTTCGTCGCTCCCGCGCTCGGCGTCGCGGCGGCCGGCGCCGTGATGCAGGTCAGCGACTTCTTCGGGCTCCAGGACGAGGTCATCGAGTGGACCGGCGACCGCTTCCAGGACACGTCCATCACCGTCATGGTCGGGACGCTGGCCCTCACCGCGCTCGTCGTCGGTGCGATCGGTGCGCTCGGGCTGTGGGTCGAGATGTGGTGGGGCTACCGCCTGGACCGGGAGCCCGGCGGCGTGCTGCGCGTGCGCCGCGGACTGTTCACGACCCGCTCGATATCGGTCGAGGAGCGCAGGCTGCGCGGGGTCGAGTTGGTGGAGCCGCTGGGCGTACGGCCGTTCGGCGCGGCGCGGGTGGACGCGGTCGCCACCGGCATAGCCGACGACACGGAGGGCGACCACGCCGACCTCCAGGTGCTGCTGCCGCCCGCGCCGCGCGCGGTGGCGGACTCCGTGGTGGGCCTGGTCCTGCGGGAGCCCCGCACCCCGATGGACGCCCCGCTGACCCCGCATCCGCGCGCCGCCCGGGCCCGCCGGCTGCGCTGGGCCCTCTCCGGGGCCGCGGCCCCGGCGGCGGTCCTGGTGGCCCTCGGCCTCTGGCTCACGCCCGTCCTGCTGTACATCGCGGCGGGGTACGCGGTGGTGGCGTTCCCGATCGCGGTGCTCCTCGCCGTCGACGCGTACCGCAGCCTCGGACACGGGCTGAGCGGCGGCTACTTGCTGACCCGCTCGGGGAGCATGGCGCGGCGCACGGTCGCGTTGCAGCGCAGCGGGATCATCGGCTGGACGATCTCCCAGTCCGTCTTCCAGCGACGGTCGGGCCTGATGACCGTGACGGCGACGACGGCGGCGGGCGCGGGCGGCTACACGGTCTACGACGCGGCGCAATCCGAAGCGCTCGCGCTCGCGGCGAACGCGGTCCCCGGTCTCCTGGCCCCGTTCCTGGAGCCGACGCCCTCGCGCCGCGTCGAGCCACGGGACCGCTGAACCCCGAGGTGCGGGCTGCGTGCGGGCCGCGCGGTTCCGTCCCCTGCGGCCCGGGGAACTCCCAGCGCCCCTCACCCCGTTCGTCTGCGGACGCGCTGGGTCGAGCCGTGTGGCGCGCACCTGTGGTGCCACGGCGAGGGGGCCCGGGTCGTGTCCGGATGGTCGCGCGCACGTCCCTGTGCCGCTGGACGTAGCCGCCGTTTCCCTGCGGGAGCGTTGGTCTCCACCGGCCGGTGGTGGGCTGGTCGGGCAGTTCCCCACGTCCCTCATTGCCCACGCCCTACGGGCGTAGCCGCAAACCGAGCTCGGGTCCGCAAGTGGCCGCCGAGCTGAGCGAATCAGGGGCGCTGGGGTCCCCTCCATGCCCTCTGGGCCCCGTGTCCGCAGGGCGTGGGGGAGGAGGTGTGCGACGAGCCCGTCACCGGATCGCGGAGGTAGATGGTCCGCGGGGAAACGGCGAGGGGCCCCTAAGGCTCGGTGAAGGCGCCGGCGATCGCGGCCAGGGTGGCGGATTTGGCCGCGTGGGCGGGCAGGCGCGGGTCGGGGGGCGTGCGGAGCAGGACCAACTGGTGGTAGAGCGGCGCGGTCGACGCGATGAGGAGCTGCCGGGCATCGGTGCGCGGTGGCAGTTCGCCGCGCTCGACCGCCCGGCCGACGACGGTCTCGCAGCGGACGTACCGGTCCTCCCAGAGTCGCCGCTGCGCCCGGGCCGCCTGCTCCGAGCGGAAGGACGCGGCGATCAGCGCTGCCATGATCGGCGGTTCCGCGGTCAGGGCCGCGAGGATCTCCTCGTTCAGCGCGGCCAGGTCGCCTTCCAACGAGCCGGTGTCCGGTGGTTGCCAACCGTCGTCACCCGCCGCGTCGAGGACGTCGGCGAGCAGGCCGCCCACGTCCCCCCAGCGCCGGTACACCGTCGTGCGGTGCACGCCGGCGCGGGCGGCGACGGCGTCGGTGGTCAGCCCGTCGTAGCCGTGTTCGCCCAGTTCGGCGAGGGTCGCGTCGAGCACCTGCCGACGTACGCGAGCGGTGCGGCCCCCGGGGCGGCGGCCGGTCGGAGGGCGGGTGCCGTTCGGCCCCGGGGCTTCGGGGGACGTCACGTGAAGACCTTTGCTCGGGGTGTCGTCGCCATGGCAAGATCTTAAAGCATCATCTGTTGCATTAGTGGAGACCGATGCTCTTCCGAAGCGTCCGCCCGGCCGGCGCGACGTCCAACGGCGGGCTCGTTCTCCGGAGCGGACCGGGCAGCAGCCCGACCGAGAATCGAGCCGTCGCATGCCTGCTTCGCCCCACCGCAACCCGTTCGCCGACTGGCTCCGCACCCACGCCGTCGCCCTCGACCACCTGGACCCCGAGGCGCCCCTCGACGACCTGGAGCCGCTGCGCGCCGTCGTCGGCGATGCGCGGGTCGTGGCGATCGGCGAGAGCTCCCACTTCATCGCGGAGTTCGCGGCGATGCGCGAGCGCGTCCTGCGCTTCCTGGCCGAGCGCTGCGGATTCACCGTCCTGGCCTTCGAGTACGGCTTCAGCGAAGGCTTCCCCCTCGACGCGTGGGCCCGGGGCGAGGGGACGGACGACGACCTGTCGGCACACCTCGCCGGGACGATCCCGGTGGGAGTCGGCGAGCCGCTGCGCTGGATGCGCCGGCACAACCGCACCGCACCGACCCCGGTGCGCTTCGCCGGCGTCGACGTCCCGGCCGCCGGCGGGTCCCTGATTCCCGCGCTGGCCCCGGTCGCCGACTACCTGCGCCGGATCGACCCCGAGACCCTGCCGTTGGTCGACGAGGCGCTGCGGATCGCCGCACGGTTCGCCGGCGGATCCGGGGCCGTCGCCGCCCCCGCGTGGGCTCGCCTGGCCACCTCCGAACAGGACGCCCTCAGCGCGATCCTGGCCCGCCTGCTCATCAGGGTCCGCTCCCTCGAACCGCTGTACGTCTCCCGCGGCGACCGGCAGAGCCACGACGTCGCCCTGCGCCGCATCGAAGGCGCCTGCCACGCCGACTACGCCTTCCGCGCCATGGCCGACCTCTTCGCCGGCAAGGGGCTGAGCGCCGACACCTCGGCCCGCGACGTCTACATGGCCGAGTCGGTGCTGTGGCACCTGGACCGCTTCGAGCCCGGCACCCGTGTCGTATTGGCCGCTCACAACGCCCACATCCAGAAGACGCCGGTGTCCTTCGACGGCCACCTCACCGGACTCCCCATGGGCCAGCACCTGCACCGCGCGCTCGGCGCCGACTACGTCGCCCTCGGCCTGGTCAGCACCACCGGGCACACCGCGGACATGCCCCGCGACGAGAACTCACCCTTCGGCTTCACCATCGACGCCACCGCGCTGGGGCCGGCCGAGCCGGGAAGCGTCGAAGCCGCCTTCGCCGATGCCGGGCTCGGGCTCAGCATCGCCGACCTGCGCCGGGCGCGCCCGCAGGCGGCCCGGGGGAGCTCCGACCCCGCCCCGGGCCCCGACCGCATCCGGATACAGAGCGCCTACCTCCACACCCCCGTCATCGAGGCGTTCGACGCGGTCCTCCACACCCCGACCTCCACGGTTGCCGAAGTCCTCGCGGACGCGTGAGGCGGGCGGGCCCGTCACGGGGGTCAGCGCAGGGCCACCAGGACGCTGTCGTCGCCGCACTGCCAGACCGTGGTGACCGTGCGGAAGCCCGCAGCCTTCAACAGGTCCGCCTGCTCGTCGAACGTCAGGTCCAGCGGAGGGGCGAAGGCGCGTTCGGCGATGGCGCGTTGCTCGCGCTGACGCGCCAACTCCGCGAGCTCCGGTGCCGCGAGGAACGCCTTCCACCAGGAGTCCCAGTCCTCCCGGTCCGCCTTGCCGGCGCGCTCGGCGCGGGCGTCGCGGACCCGGCGGGCCAGGGAGCGGGCGTCCGAAGAGCCCTCGGGCATGCGGTTGTTGGCGTCGACGAAGACGCCGCCCGGCCGGATCCTGGCCGCCAACCGGCCGTAGAGCGCCGCGAGGTCCTCCGCTTCCAGCCAGTGCAGCGCCGTGGAGGAGACCGCCGCGTCCCAGGGCTCGCCCGGGGCGACGCGGGTCGGCCAGTCGGGGGAGTTCAGGTCGTCGAGGAGGAGGCGCGCGCCGGTGCCGGCGACGTTCTCCTCGCCCAGGCCCAGCATCATCGGGTCCGCGTCGACGCCCACGACCTCGGCGCGCGGCAGGGCGCGGGCGAGGCGGACGGAGAGCGAACCCGTACCGCACCCCAGGTCGACGATCCGCGGACGGCCGGGCGAGGCCCGCTCCAGGGACCACCGGACCACGTCGAGGATCACTTGGAACCGTTCCTCGCGGTCCGGGCTGTACCGCTCCTGCTGTTCGTCCCACCGCCGCAGCCAGGTGCGGGCCGTCTCACCGAGCATCGTGGTCCCCTTCCGTGCATCCGTCGAACGCGTTGAAAAGGCCGTGCTTGCAGACGTGCGTGTACACGTGTACGTGTAGCGCGGAGAGAAGGGGAGACAGGGCGTCCCCCTCGCCGCGCCCCAAGTTAGCCGCACCACTTCGGTCCCCGGCAAGATCGCCTCCCGGGCTCCCCGGCGCGGCGCGGGCCTTTTGGCTGATCTTCGGTCCGCAGGAGGGTGTTTCAGGACAGGGCGGGCAACGCGAAGGGCCCGGACGCCTCCCTAGGCGTCCGGGCCCTCACGAGCCTCGGCTTCCGCAGCGTCAGCGACTAGGCCGCGGCCGGCGGATACAGCTCCCGCGGCAACTGCGCGGCCGCCGCGGAGTCCAGCAGCCACAGCGTGCGGGCCCGGCCGCGGGCGCCCGCGGCCGGGGCCTGGACCTCGCCCGCGCCGGAGAGCGCGATCGCCGCGGCGTTCGCCTTGTCCTCGCCCGCCGCGAGCAGCCAGACCTCACGCGCCGCCCGGATCGCGGGCAGCGTCAGGGAGATCCTGGTCGGCGGCGGCTTCGGCGCCCCGTGCACCCCGACGACCGTGCGCTCGGTCTCCCGGACCGCGGGGTGCTCCGGGAAGAGCGACGCCACGTGGGTGTCCGGGCCGACGCCGAGCATCAGGACGTCGAAGGTCGGCACCGGACCGTGGTCCTCCGGCCCGGCGGCCGCCGCCAGCGCGGTGGCGTACGCGGCGGCCGCCGCCTCCACGTCGCTGCCGTACGGACCGTCGGACGCCGGCATCGGATGCACCCGCGCCGGGTCGACCGGCACCTGGTCCAGCAGGGCGGCCCGCGCCTGGGTGGCGTTGCGCTCCGGGTCCCCCTCGGGGAGGAACCTTTCGTCGCCCCACCACAGGTCCAGCCGGCGCCAGTCGACCGCGTCGCGGGCCGGCGAGGCCCCGAGCGCGGCCAGCAGGCCGTTGCCGTTGCGTCCGCCCGTCAGCACCACCGAGGCAGTGCCCCGGGCCGCCTGGGCGTCCACGATCTTGGTGATCAGCCGGGCCGCCGCGGCCTGGGCCATCAGCTCCTTGTCGCGGTGGACGACGAGCTGGGGTGCGCTCACTTCGCCGCCGCCTTCCGCGCGGCGGCCTTCTTGCCCGTCGCCGCCTTCGCGGGGGCGGCCGGCGCCGGAGCTTCCTCGGCGTCCGCCACCGAAGCGGCTTCCGCCGCCACGGCGGCCGGGGCAGCCGCAGCGCTGCCGGGCCCGCCGTCATCGAGCCGGTCCACCCCGAACCGCAGGGCGGAGGCGTAGGTGTCGTCCGGGTCCAGCCGCCGCAGCTCCTCCGCGATCAGCTCGGAGGTCTCCCGGCGCTTGAGGGCGACCGCACGGTCCGGCTGGCCCTGGATGGAGAGGTTCGCCAGCGCACCGTCCGCCCGGTCGAGCACGATCCGGCCGCAGTCGGTCTCCATCCGCACCGCCGTGAGACCGGGGCCGTGCGACAGGGTGCGCCGCACCGGCACGCCCAACCGGTCCGCGAGCCACATCGCGAGCAGCTCCACGCTCGGGTTGAACTCCTCGCCCTCCACCTCGACCGCGGTGACCTCGCAGACCACCTGGTCGAGCGCGGCGGCCAGCATGGAGCGCCAGGGGGTGATCCGGGTCCAGGACAGGTCCGTGTCGCCGGGGGTGTACGCCTCGGCGCGCGACGTCAGCTCCCGGACGGGCTGCTCGGCGGCGTAGGTGTCGGTGACCCGGCGCTGGGCCAGCGCGCCCAGCGGGTCCTTCGCCGGGTCCAGCGGGGCGTTCACCGGCCACCACGCCACGACGGGCGCGTCGGGCAGCAGCAGCGGCAGCACCACCGACTGGGCGTGGTCCGTCACGTCCCCGTACAGCCGCAGCACCACCGTCTCGCCGGTGCCCGCGTCCGCGCCGACCCGCACCTCCGCGTCCAGTCGGGTCTGCGCCCGGTCGCGGGGGGTGCGGGAGACCCGCTTGATGACCACGAGGGTGCGGGAGGGGTGCTCCCGCGACGCCTCGTTCGCCGCCTTCAGCGCGTCGTAGGCGTTCTCCTCGTCCGTGACGATCACGAGGGTCAGGACCATGCCGACGGCCGGGGTGCCGATCGCCCGGCGGCCCTGCACCAGCGCCTTGTTGATCTTGCTGGAGGTGGTGTCCGTAAGGTCGATCTTCATGGCCGGCGCCAGCTCCGTCCGTCTCGTGCGAGCATTTCGTCCGCCTCGATCGGCCCCCACGTCCCCGCCGAGTACTGGGCGGGCTTGCCGTGGGTGTCCCAGTACTGCTCGATCGGGTCGAGGATCTTCCAGGACAGCTCGACCTCCTCGACCCGCGGGAAGAGGTTGGAGTCGCCGAGGAGCACGTCGAGGATGAGCCGCTCGTACGCCTCCGGGCTGGACTCCGTGAAGGACTCGCCGTAGGCGAAGTCCATCGACACGTCCCGCACCTCCATGGAGGTGCCCGGCACCTTGGAGCCGAACCGCATCGTCACGCCCTCGTCCGGCTGGACCCGGACGACCAGGGCGTTCTGCCCCAGCTCCTCGGTCGCGGTGTGGTCGAAGGGGGAGTGCGGGGCCCGCTGGAAGACCACCGCGATCTCGGTGACCCGGCGGCCCAGGCGCTTGCCCGTCCGCAGGTAGAACGGCACGCCCGCCCAGCGGCGGTTGTCGATCTCCAGCTTTATGGCCGCGTAGGTGTCGGTCTTGGAGTCGGGGTCGATGCCGTCCTCCTGGAGGTAGCCGACCGCCTTCTCACCGCCCTGCCACCCCTCGGCGTACTGACCGCGCACCGTGGCCTCACCCAGGTCCCGCGGCACCTTCACCGCCCCGAGGACCTTCGTCTTCTCCGCCGCCAGCGCGTCCGCGTCGAAGGAGGCGGGCTCCTCCATCGCGGTCAGCGCCAGCAGTTGCAGCAGGTGGTTCTGGATGACGTCACGCGCGGCGCCGATGCCGTCGTAGTACCCGGCCCGGCCGCCGATGCCGATGTCCTCGGCCATGGTGATCTGGACGTGGTCGACGTACGACCGGTTCCAGATCGGCTCGAAGAGGGTGTTGGCGAACCGGAGCGCCAGGATGTTCTGGACGGTCTCCTTGCCGAGGTAGTGGTCGATGCGGAAGACCTCGTTCGGCGGGAAGACCTCGTGCACCACCTTGTTGAGCTCCATGGCGGACGCGAGGTCGTGGCCGAAGGGCTTCTCGATGACCGCCCGGCGCCACGAGCCCTCCTTCTGGTCCGCCAGCCCGTGCTTCTTGAGCTGCTGGACGACCTTGGGGAAGAACTTCGGCGGCACGGACAGGTAGAAGGCGAAGTTGCCCCCGGTGCCCTGCGCCTGGTCCAGCTCGGCGATCGTCTTCTTCAACGTCTCGAACGCTTCGTCGTCGTCGAAGTCGCCCTGGACGAACCGCATGCCCTGGTTGAGCTGCTGCCAGACCTCCTCGCGGAAGGGGGTGCGGGCGTGCTCCTTGACCGCGTCGTGGACCTCCTGGGCGAAGTCCTCGTCCTGCCACTCCCGACGGGCGAACCCGACCAGGGAGAAGCCCGGCGGCAGCAGCCCCCGGTTCGCCAGGTCGTAGATCGCGGGCATCAGCTTCTTGCGGGACAGGTCGCCCGTGACGCCGAAGATGACCAGGCCCGACGGCCCCGCGATGCGCGGGAGCCGTCGGTCGGCGGGATCACGAAGCGGATTGGCTTCGCTCGATCCGGACACGGTCTCAGCCCTTCGCCGGAGCGAGGCGGGCGAGCGCCGCCTCGGTCGACTTGAGCAGGTCGTTCCAGGACGCCTCGAACTTCTCGACGCCCTCGTCCTCCAGCAGCTGGACGACCTCGTCGTACGAGACGCCCTGCTCCGCGACGGCCGCCAGCTCGGCGCGCGAGCGGTCGTACGTGCCGCGGATCGTGTCGCCGCTGATCGAGCCGCGGGCCGCGGTGGCCTCCAAGGTGGCCTCCGGCATGGTGTTCACCGTGCCCGGGGCGACCAGCTCGTCCACGTACAGCGTGTCCTTGTACGCCGGGTCCTTCACGCCGGTGGAGGCCCACAGCGGACGCTGCTTGTTGGCCTGCGCCCGGTCCAGGGCCGTCCACCGCTCGGAGGAGAAGACCTCCTCGTACGCCTCGTAGGCGAGCCGGGCGTTGGCCAGGGCGGCCTTGCCGCGGGCGGCCTTCGCCGCCGGCGTGCCGAGCGCGTCCAGCCGCTTGTCGATCTCGGCGTCCACCCGGGACACGAAGAACGACGCCACCGAGTGGATCGTGGACAGGTCCAGTCCGCGCTCCTTGGCCTTCTCCAGACCGGCCAGGTACGCGTCCATCACCTCGCGGTAGCGCTCCAGCGAGAAGATCAGCGTCACGTTGACGCTGATGCCCAGGCCGATCGTCTCGGTGATCGCCGGCAGGCCCGCCCGGGTCGCCGGGATCTTGATCAGGGTGTTGGGCCGGTCCACCAGCCAGGCGAGCTGCTTCGCCTCGGCGATCGTGGCCTCGGTGTCATGGGCGAGCCGCGGGTCCACCTCGATGGAGACCCGGCCGTCCTGCCCTCCGGTGGCCTCGAAGACCGGACGCAGGACGTCCGCGGCGTCCCGCACGTCCGCCGTCGTGATCATGCGCAGGGCCTCGTCCACGGTCACCTTGCGCGCGGCCAGCTCCCGCAGCTGCTGCTCGTACCCGTCGCCGCCGCTGATCGCCTTCTGGAAGATCGACGGATTGGTCGTCACACCCACCACGTGCTGCTCGCCGATCAACTCCGCGAGGTTCCCGGAGGTGATGCGCTTGCGGGACAGGTCGTCCAGCCAAATGGCGACGCCTTCGTCGGTCAGGCGCCCCAGTGCGTCGTCTGTCATGAGTGTTCAATCTCCTACTTCGTCATGTACCCGCGTCAGCGCCGGGCGGCGTCGAGAGATTCCCGCGCGGCGGCGGCGACCGCGTCCGCGGTGAATCCGAACTCGCGGAAGAGCAACTTGCCGTCCGCCGAGGCACCGAAGTGCTCCAGCGAAACGATGCGGCCGGCGTCGCCGACGTACCGGTGCCAGGTCAGCCCGATCCCGGCCTCCACGGCCACGCGCGCCTTCACGGACGGCGGCAGCACCGCGTCCTTGTACTCCTGGTCCTGCTCCTCGAACCACTCCACCGACGGCATCGAGACCACCCGCGTGGGCACCCCGGCCGCCTGGAGCTGCTCGCGCGCCTCGACGGCGAGCTGGACCTCGGAGCCCGTGCCGATGAGCACGACCTCGGGGGCGCCGCCCTCGGCCTCGAACATCACGTAGCCGCCGCGGACCGCGTCCTCGTTGCGCTCGTACGTCGGCACGCCCTGGCGGGTCAGCGCCAGCCCGTGCGGCGCACCCACGCCGAACTCCTTGGTGTAGCGCTTGAGGATCTCGCGCCAGGCGATCACGGTCTCGTTGGCGTCCGCCGGACGGACCACGTTCAGCCCCGGGATCGCCCGCAGCGACGCCAGGTGCTCCACCGGCTGGTGCGTCGGGCCGTCCTCGCCCAGGCCGATCGAGTCGTGCGTCCACACGTACGTCACCGGCAGGTGCATCAGCGCGGAGAGCCGCACCGCGTTGCGCATGTAGTCCGAGAAGACCAGGAACGTGCCGCCGTAGATGCGGGTGTTGCCGTGCAGCGCGATGCCGTTCATCTCCGCGGCCATCGAGTGCTCGCGGATGCCGTAGTGGATCGTGCGGCCGTACGGGCGGGCCTCCGGCAGCGGGTTGTCCGCCGGCAGGAAGGACGACGACTTGTCGATCGTGGTGTTGTTCGAGCCCGCGAGGTCGGCGGAGCCGCCCCACAGCTCGGGCACGACCGCGCCCAGCGCCTGGAGCACCTTGCCGGACGCCGCGCGGGTGGCGACGCTCTTGCCGGTCTCGAACTCCGGCAGCGCGTCCTCCCAGCCGGCCGGCAGTTCGCCCGCGCTGATCCGGTCGAACTCGGCGGCGCGCTCCGCGTTGGCCGTACGCCAGGCGGCGAAGCCCTTCTCCCACTCGCCGCGCGCCTCGCGGCCGCGGTCCAGCGCCTCGCGGGTGTGCCCGATGACCTCGTCGGAGACCTCGAAGTGCTGCTCCGGGTCGAAGCCGAGGACGCGCTTGGTGGCCGCGACCTCCTCCTCGCCGAGCGCCGAGCCGTGCGCCGCCTCGGTGTTCTGCGCGTGCGGGGCCGGCCAGGCGATGATCGAGCGCATCGCGATGAAGGAGGGGCGCTCCGTCTCGGCCTGCGCCGCCTTCAGCGCCGCGTACAGCGCGTGCGGGTCGAGGTCGCCGTTCTCCTTCGGCGCCACGCGCTGCACGTGCCAGCCGTACGCCTCGTACCGCTTGAGGGTGTCCTCGGAGACGGCGGTCTCGGTGTCGCCCTCGATGGAGATGTGGTTGTCGTCCCAGAGCAGCACCAGATTGCCCAGCTTCTGGTGGCCCGCGAGCGAGGAAGCCTCCGCGGCGATGCCCTCCTGGAGGCAGCCGTCACCGGCGATCGCCCAGATGGTGTGGTCGAACGGGGAGGTGCCCGGGGCGGCGTCCGGGTCGAACAGACCGCGCTCGTAGCGGGCGGCCATCGCCATGCCGACCGCGTTCGCCACGCCCTGCCCCAGCGGGCCGGTGGTCGTCTCGACGCCGACCGTGTGCCCGTACTCGGGGTGGCCCGGGGTCTTCGAGCCCCAGGTCCGGAACGCCTTGAGGTCGTCCAGCTCCAGGCCGTACCCGGCCAGGTAGAGCTGGACGTACAGGGTCAGCGACGAGTGCCCGGCGGAGAGCACGAAGCGGTCGCGACCCGTCCAGTCGGCGTCGGCCGGGTCGTGCCGCATGAGCTTCTGGAACAGGACGTACGCGGCGGGCGCGAGGCTCATGGCCGTACCGGGGTGGCCGTTGCCGACCTTCTGTACGGAGTCCATGGCCAGTACGCGAGCGGTGTCGACGGCCCGCTGGTCCAGTTCGGTCCACTGAAGGTCTGTGGTGGTCGGCTTGGTGCTCACCCTGCGTCAGGGCTCCTCTCCACATGTCGCCACATGTGTCTTCGCTTGAGGGTCTTCACATGTCGCATGTCATATCCGGTGACGACGGAAGCACCGGGCGTCGTCGAGCCTACCCTTGGCGCGCCATGCGCCATTTCGATTCGATTCGTCTGCGACCGGGCACCGAGCGCGGCCACAGTGCCAGCCTGCCGCCAACGGGTGGACTTCGCCTCCCGACGGCCCCGCGCACCCCCTCCAACACGACCCACCCCCGTGCGAAGCGAGTGAGGAGCAACCTCTAGAGTGGCGTGGTACGCGCAAGTTCCCCCGGGCCTTCATCAGTCCTGTCCTGCGCCCGGGACTTGCTGGAATCTCTTTCAGGGGTGTGCGTGACGGCCGTCGATTCCCGTCCAGCGGGTGGGGGCACCGCCCATTCCGGGGCCGTGGGGAAATCCAGCGGAGGCTCCGGCGCCCGGCCGATCGGCGCCCGCGTCATGGCCTTCGTGGCGCTGACCAAGCCGCGGATCATCGAACTGCTGCTCATCACCACAGTGCCGGTGATGTTCCTCGCCGCGCAAGGGGTGCCGGACCTGATGCTGGTCCTGGCGACCTGCATCGGCGGCTACCTCTCCGCCGGCGGCGCCAACGCGCTCAACATGTACATCGACCGCGACATCGACGCGCTGATGGACCGCACGTCGCAGCGTCCGCTGGTCACGGGCATGGTCTCGCCCCGCGAGGGCCTGGTCTTCGGCCTGGTGCTCGCGGTCGTCTCCACGGCCTGGTTCGGCCTGCTGGTCAACTGGCTCTCCGCCTGGCTCTCGCTCGGTGCGCTCCTCTTCTACGTGGTCGTCTACACGATGATCCTCAAGCGCCGCACCTCGCAGAACATCGTCTGGGGCGGCATCGCCGGCTGCATGCCGGTGCTGATCGGCTGGTCCGCGGTGACCAACTCGATGTCGTGGGCCGCCGTCATCCTCTTCCTCGTCATCTTCTTCTGGACGCCGCCGCACTACTGGCCGCTGTCCATGCGGGTGCGCGAGGACTACGCGCGCGTCGGCGTGCCGATGCTGCCGGTCATCGCCTCCAACAGGGTCGTCGCCCGGCAGATCGTGCTCTACAGCTGGGTGATGGTCGCGGTCTCCCTGCTGCTCACCCCGCTCGGCTACACCGGCTGGTTCTACACGGCCGTGGCACTGGCGGCGGGCGGCTGGTGGCTGTGGGAGGCGCACGCGCTCCAGTCGCGCGCCAAGGCCGGCGTGACGGGCGCCAAGCTGAAGGAGATGCGGCTCTTCCACTGGTCCATCACCTACGTGTCGCTGCTCTTCGTCGCCGTCGCGGTGGACCCCTTCCTGCGCTGAGAAGCCGCCCGTTCCCCGGGCCGGTCCTTCGAGCCGGTGTGCGCCTGGTGCGTGCACCGGCTCTTCGCCGTCCGGCGCCGGGGCGCCGCCAGTGGCCCACGCCACGCGCACCCGGCATGGTCAGCGCCTGTTACCCGTACGTAGCATCGTGACCATGGCAGACACCAAGCACGCGGACCGCAAGGCCGCCAAGCTCGCCCGGGAGATCACCGCCTTCGCGAAGGCGCACGGCGGCGCGGAGGGGCAGCTCGCCTACATCGGCCAGTCGGGCACCCGCATCGTCCTCGTCGGCGCCGACGGCGCCTGGGGCGACCTGGTGGCCCCGACCCACGCCGTGGCCGCGGCCGCGGCCGAGCAGGCCGGGCTGGCCCTGCACGACTCCTTCGACGGCGAGTTCGCGGCGAAGGTCCGCACCGGACCGTACGAGTGGAGCCGGATGGCCGGCATCCAGATCGGCGGTCGCGCGGCCGGCTGAAGCTGCCGGGGTCCTGCTGCCGTATGCAGGCACGTCCGTACGGGCCCGCGGGAACGTACGACACCGGGCCGGCACCCACTCGTGTGGTGGGTGCCGGCCCGGTGTCGTACGCGTTCCGTCGGGTCAGATCCGGGCGAGCGCGGGGTCGGTCTGCGCGGGGATCGAGGGGGTGGCCTCGGTCGGCCGCTCCCGGGTGCTGAGCACCAGCCGCAGCACCGCGACCCACAGCAGCGACGACCCCAGCATGTGCACCCCGACCAGCACCTCGGGCACGCCCGTGAGGTACTGGAGGTAGCCGATGCCGCCCTGGAGCAGCAGGACGACCAGCAGGTCCCGGGCCCGCGCCCGGACGTCGGTCGGGGCGTCCACCACCCGCAGCACCAGCCACATCGCGACCGCCAGCGCACAGATCACCCAAGCGGACGCGGCGTGCAACTGCGCCGCGTTGACCCAGTCCCACGGCATGCGCGGCACGTCGCTGCTGTCGCCCGCGTGCTTGCCGGCGCCGGTCACTCCGGTGCCCAGCACGATCGCGGCGCCGGCGACGACGACGATCGCCCAGGACAGTCGGCGCACCGGCAGCGGCACCCGCGGGCGCCGGGGCGCATCGCCCTCGCCGGCCCGGTGCCAGGTGATCACGGCGATGGTGAGCAGCAGGTTCGCGGCGACGAAGTGGCCGGCGACGATCCAGGGGTTGAGCGCCATCCACACGGTGATGCCGCCGAGGACGGCGTTCAGCACGACCACCCAGAACTGCGCCCAGCCCAGCCGGGTCAGCGAGCGGCGCCGGGGCTTGGCGGAGCGCGCGGCGATGATGGTCCAGCCGACGGCCGCCGACAGGACGTACGTCAGCATCCGGTTGCCGAACTCGATCGCGCCGTGCAGCCCCTGCTCGGGGGTGGCGAAGAGGCTGTCGTCCGTGCACTTGGGCCAGGTGTCGCAGCCCAGGCCGGATCCGGTGAGCCGGACCGCGCCCCCGGTGACGATGATGACCACGGTCATCACCACGGCGGACAGGGCTGCGCGCCGGACGACGCCCGGGGCGGGAGTCCAGCGCCGGGCGATGAGAGCAAGGGGTGTTTGCACGGGCTCCATCGTATGCCGGGCCTTGTGCAAGTTTTCACGAGGGGGGTGTGACGTGGTGCACCGTGTTGACGGGCGGGTCAGGAGCGGGCGCCGGGCGTTCGGTCGTGGCGGAAACGGGCCGCGTCGAGGTGGTCCTCGTCCTCCCACCACACCGCGAGCCGCCAGTGGACCGGGGCCGGCGGCCGGTCGGGGGAGGTCAGGAAGGCGTCCGTGAGATCCGCCCCGACCGCCGCGGCCGACCGGTCGGTGACCGCGGTCGCGCCGCGCCAGGGGTACGCCATCGGGGTCCAGGGCGCGCCGTCCGCGTCCCGGGTGTCGAACCGCCACACCGCGCGCCAGGAGCGGGCCCGTAGGACGCGCTCCACCTCGGGGAGCGCCAGCCGCAGCCCGTCGGCGATGGCGCCGGCCTCGACGCCGTCGATCCGGGCCGCCAGCACCGCCAGCGGCAACAGGCGCTCCGGCAGCAGGTCATCGGCGCGCAGCCGGGCCAGTCCGTCGGCGAAGGGGCAGCGGCGCAGCCGGCGTTCCAACTGGTCGCCCAGGTGCTCCAGCAGCGCGGTGTGCAGCCCGTCCCGCCCCGGCTTGGGCTCTCCCGGCGCTGCGTCGCCGACGGCCCGCAGGTCGTCCCGGTCGTCCGCGCGCAGCGCGCACAGCCCCCGCTCCGCCCGTACGGCCCACGCGGCGGCCTCCACCGGGTCGCCCAGCTCCTCCAGGCGGTCGCCGAGGAAGGCGTACGCCTGCGCCAGGCCCTCCCGGTTGCCCGGCTCTGCCTGGTCCAGGCCGGCCCAGACCGCGACGGCGCGCCGGGTCGCGGCGAGCGCCGCGAAGCCGTCGGCGCGCACGGCGCTCGACGGGCGGCTGCCGGGGCCCCGGAACGCGTAGCGGGGGAGTCCGAGCTCGTCGCTGAGCGGATGCGCCAGGTAGATGGCCCGGCTGGTGAGGGCCCTGGCGTACCAGCGGGCGTGCTCGGGGTCGTGCCGGGCCGGGCCGGCGCAGTGCCGCACCGCTTCGCCCGCGGCGCTCAACGCGGGTGCCCGGCGGCCGGCTTCGAAGTGGTGCCGGGCGAGTTCCGCGTAGCGCAGGCCGAGTCGGGCGGCGACGGACGGGTCCCCGTCGGCGTGCGGTGCGAGCGCGTCGATCAGGCGCACCAGGGTGCGGTGCCGTTCGGCGGACGTCAGCCCGATGCCGACGCCGCCGCCCGTCGTCCACTCCGCGTCCAGTCGCAGCGCGGCAGTTCGCTCCATCGCAGCCCTCCCACCTGCCGACCCGCGCGTCGCCCCGGGCACGGGCTCGGCAGCCTCATACTGACGCCCCCGTCAGAACGAGGGAACCCCGACGACGGGTTCCACCGGCGAAGGACGCGATCTCGCCGCGCCGGCGCCTGCGGCCTGGTGGTGGGCCGGTCGCGCAGTTCCGCCCCCTGTGCCCTGCGGGCGGGGCCCCAGCGCCCCTGACAGTCTCGCCGTTGCACGGAGGGTGCGTTGGTCTCTGCGGCGCGTCTGTGGCTGGTCGCGCAGTTCCCCGCGCCCCTGACGTACTCGCCGCTTCCTGCGCGGTGCGTTGGTCTCTGCGACCAGCCCACCACCGGCCGCAGACGCCAACGTCGCTCCGCCAGCACGGTGCAAGCGCACACCCCGCAACCGCGCACCGCAGGCAGCGGGGCTTGGGTCACTCCCAGCGGAAGAAGCGCGCCGCCGCGCCCAGGCCGAGCACGGACCAAGCGGTCAGGACGGCCAGCTCGCGCCAGGGGAGCGACGCACCGTCTTGGAGCACGTCGCGCAGACCGTCCGAGAGCGCGGTGATCGGCAGCAGTTGCAGCAGCGCTGCGACGCCGTCGGGGAAGCGGTCCAGCGGCACCACGACCCCGCCGCCGACCAGCAGCAGCAGGAACACCAAGTTCGCCGCGGCGAGCGTCGCCTCGGCGCGCAGCGTGCCGGCCATCAGCAGGCCCAGCCCGCTGAACGCGGCCGTGCCCAGCGCCAGCAGCGCGAGGACGCTGGCCACCCCGGCCGCGCCGCCCTGCGGCGACCAGCCGAGGCCCAGCGCGATCGCCGTCAGCAGCGCGATCTGCAACAGCTCCACGGCCAGTACGGAGAGCGTCTTGGCGCACATCAGCGCCCGGCGGGGGATCGGGGACGCACCGAGCCGCTTGAGCACCCCGTACCGGCGCTCGAAGCCGGTCGCGATGGCCTGCCCGGTGAACGCGGTGGACATCACCGCGAGCGCCAGCACGCCCGGCGCGAGGAAGTCGACGGCCTTCCCGTCACCCGTGTCGATGATGTCGACCCCGGAGAACAGCACCAGCAGGAGCGAGGGGATGACGACGGTGAGCAGCAGTTGCTCACCGTTGCGCAGCAGCATCTTCGTCTCGAACGCGGCCTGCGCGGCGATCATCCTGCCGAGCGGGGCCGCGCCCGGGCGGGGGGTGTACGTACCGGTGCTCATCAGCGCAGCTCCCTGCCCGTCAGCTCCAAGAAGACGTCCTCAAGGGTGTGCCGCTCGACCGCGATGCCGTCCGGCATGACGCCGTGCTGGGCGCACCAGGTGGTGACCGTCGCGAGCATCTGCGGGCCCACGTCGCCGGTTATCCGGTACGTGCCCGGCAGCAGCTCCGACGCCTCCGCACCGTCCGGCAGCGCCTTGAGCAGCGAGCCGACGTCGAGCCCGGGGCGGCCGGTGAAGCGCAGGGTGTTCTCCGCGCCGCCGCGGCAGAGCTGGTCGGGGCTGCCCTGGGCGATCACCCGGCCGGCGTCGATGATCGCGACGTCGTCCGCCAGTTCCTCGGCCTCGTCCATGAAGTGCGTGGTGAGCACGGTGGAGACGCCGTCGGTGCGCAGCTCGCGCACGAGCTGCCAGGTGGCGCGGCGGGCCTGCGGGTCGAGTCCGGCGGTGGGCTCGTCCAGGAAGACCAGCTCGGGGCGGCCGACGACGGCCATGGCGA
Organism: Streptomyces sp. NPDC017979; assembly: GCF_044328175.1. NCBI lineage: Bacteria > Bacillati > Actinomycetota > Actinomycetes > Kitasatosporales > Streptomycetaceae > Streptomyces > Streptomyces sp. NPDC017979. Next base: position 186,564 of record NZ_JBIRGU010000010.1, read on the forward strand.
GCGAGAGGCGCTGCTGCTGGCCGCCGGAGAGCCGCCGGTAGGTGGTGCGGCCGCAGTCGCCGAGGCCGAGCCGTTCGATCAGCGCGTCCACGTCCAGCGGGTTCGCGTGCAGCTTGGCCACGTGCCGCAGCATCTCGTCGGCGCGCGCGCCCGAGTAGACGCCCCCGGACTGGAGCATCACTCCGACGCGGGGGCGCAGCCGATCGGATTCGGCGACGGGGTCGAGCCCGAGGACGCGCACGGTGCCGGCGTCCGGGCGGCGGTAGCCCTCGCAGGTCTCGATGGTGGTGGTCTTGCCGGCTCCGTTGGGGCCGAGGACGGCGGTGACCTGCCCTCGGGGGACGTGGAGGTCGAGGCCGTTCACGGCCGTCTTGGATCCGTACCGCTTCACCAGGCCCTGGATCCGGACGGCGGGCTCGCTCTGCATGCCGGGAAGTCTAGGCGGGCCGTGCGGGACCCCCGTACGGCCGCCCCCTCGCGGCCGTCGGCACCACGTCCGGCCTGCGGGAACCGTCTGGAGTCGCCCTCCGAATTAGGTGACCCTAAGTGACGAACGGCACCGTGCCGGCCCCGGACGGCGGTTGTCAGCCCTCGCGGAATTACGCAACAATGGCGTTGTGAAAAACGTCGGCGAGACTCCGCGGGAGGAGCTGGCGACCGGGACGCGGTTCGAGCAGAAGTGGGACCACTCGACGCGCAACCGAGTCGCGCGCTCCATCCTGGACCACGGCCCGTCGACCGTGGCCGACCTCGCCGGTCGCCTCGGGCTCACCCAGGCCGCGGTCCGTCGCCACCTCGACACCCTCGTCTCCGAGCAGGTCGTCGAGGCCCGCGAGAAGCGGGTCTACGGCGCACGCACCCGCGGCCGGCCCGCCAAGGTCTTCGCCCTGACCGACTGCGGTCGGGACGCCTTCGACCAGTCGTACGACGCGCTCGCCGTGGACGCCCTGCGCTGGATCGAGCGGTACGCCGGAGGGGAGACGGCCGTCGCCGCCTTCGCCCGCGACCGCATCGGCGCCCAGGCCGAGCCGTACCGCAAGGCCCTCGCCGCGGCTCCGCCCGACCGGCGCACCCAAGCGCTGGCCGAGGCCCTCAGTGCCGACGGGTACGCTGCTACGGCGCGCAGCGCCCCGGGCCTCCAGCCCGGCGAGCAGCTCTGTCAGCACCACTGCCCGGTGGCGCACGTCGCCGAGCAGTTCCCGCAGCTCTGCGAGGCGGAGACCGAGATCTTCTCCGAGCTCCTCGGGACACATGTGCAGCGTCTGGCCACCATCGCCCACGGCGACGGGGTGTGCACGACGTTCATCCCGCGGGGCGGCACCAGGCCGCCCGGGGTGTCCGAGCAGTCGGAGTCGTCCGACGGCGCCGGGGCACAGCCCGCCACATCCACATCATCAGCATCCGAAAGCACAGCCGGGAGGAACCCCGAATGACTCTCCCCACGGAGACTGCCCACCCCGAACTGGAGGGTCTGGGTACGTACGAATTCGGCTGGGCCGACTCCGACGCCGCGGGCGCCACGGCCAAGCGCGGCCTTTCCGAGGACGTCGTCCGCGACATCTCCGGGAAGAAGAACGAGCCGGAGTGGATGCTGAAGCTGCGCCTCAAGGGCCTGCGGCTGTTCGACAAGAAGCCCATGCCGAACTGGGGCTCCGACCTCTCCGGCATCGACTTCGACAACATCAAGTACTTCGTCCGCTCCACCGAGGGCCAGGCCACCTCCTGGGAGGAGCTGCCCGAGGACATCAAGAACACCTACGACCGGCTGGGCATCCCCGAGGCGGAGAAGCAGCGCCTGGTCGCCGGTGTCGCAGCGCAGTACGAGTCCGAGGTCGTCTACCACCAGATCCGCGAGGACCTGGAGGCGCAGGGCGTCATCTTCGTCGACACCGACACCGCGCTGAAGGAGCACGAGGAGCTCTTCAAGGAGTACTTCGGCACGGTCATCCCGGTCGGCGACAACAAGTTCGCCTCGCTGAACACCGCGGTGTGGTCCGGCGGCTCCTTCATCTACGTGCCCAAGGGCGTGCAGGTCGACATCCCGCTCCAGGCGTACTTCCGGATCAACACCGAGAACATGGGCCAGTTCGAGCGGACGCTGATCATCGTCGACGAGGACGCCTACGTCCACTACGTCGAGGGCTGCACCGCCCCGATCTACTCCTCGGACTCGCTGCACAGCGCCGTCGTGGAGATCATCGTCAAGAAGGGCGGCCGGTGCCGCTACACGACGATCCAGAACTGGTCGAACAACGTCTACAACCTGGTCACCAAGCGCGCCGTGGCCTACGAGGGCGCGACCATGGAGTGGGTCGACGGCAACATCGGCTCCAAGGTCACGATGAAGTACCCCGCCGTGTACCTGATGGGCGAGCACGCCAAGGGTGAGACGCTCTCCATCGCCTTCGCCGGTGAGGGCCAGCACCAGGACGCCGGCGCCAAGATGGTCCACATGGCGCCCAACACCTCCTCGAACATCGTCTCCAAGTCGGTGGCGCGGGGCGGCGGCCGGACCTCCTACCGAGGTCTGATCGAGATCGGCGAGGGCGCCCCCGGCGCCAAGTCGAACGTGCTGTGCGACGCGCTGCTCGTGGACACGATCTCCCGCTCCGACACGTACCCGTACGTGGACGTCCGCGAGGACGACGTCTCCATGGGCCACGAGGCCACCGTCTCCAAGGTCTCCGAGGACCAGCTCTTCTACCTGATGAGCCGCGGCATGACCGAGTTCGAGGCGATGGCCATGATCGTCCGCGGCTTCGTCGAGCCGATCGCCAAGGAGCTGCCGATGGAGTACGCCCTGGAGCTCAACCGGCTGATCGAGCTGCAGATGGAGGGCTCGGTCGGCTGACCGCCGCCCTCCCCGGGGCGGGTGAGCCCACCCGCCCCGTGCAGCACTGACTTCTTGACCCCACAGGCAGAGAGAGAGCACGACGACAGCCATGGCTGAGGCTCAGAACATCCCGGCGGGCTCCACCACCGCCGGCGCGATCGCGGTGGCCGCCGAGTCGACCGTAGCCACTCGCATGAGTGCGCCCCCGTCGTTCGACGTGGCCGACTTCCCGGTCCCGAACGGCCGCGAGGAGGAGTGGCGCTTCACCCCGCTGGAGCGCCTGGCCGGGCTGCACGACGGCACCGCCGTCGCCAGCGGCGGCGTGAAGGTCGCCATCGACGCGCCCGAGGGCGTCACCGTGGAGACCGTCGGTCGGGACGACGCCCGGCTCGGCAGGGCGGGCACCCCGGTGGACCGCGTGGCCGCGCAGGCGTACTCCTCCTTCGAGCAGGCGTCCGTGGTCACCGTGGCCAAGGAGACGCAGCTCAGCGAGCCGATCCGGATCGCCGTGCACGGCGAGGGCGGGGTCGCCTACGCGCACCAGGTCATCGAGCTCGGCGCGTTCGCCGAGGCCGTCGTGGTCATCGACCACACCGGTGACGCGGTGCTCGCCGGCAACGTCGACTACCTGCTGGGCGACGGCGCGAAGCTGACCGTGGTCTCCGTCCAGGACTGGGACGACAAGGCCGTCCACGTCGCCCAGCACAACGCGCTGATCGGCCGGGACGCCTCCTTCAAGTCGGTCGTGGTCACCTTCGGCGGCGACCTGGTGCGGCTGCACCCCCGCGTCACCTACGCGGCGACCGGCGGCGAGGCCGAACTCTTCGGCCTCTACTTCACGGACCGCGGCCAGCACCAGGAGCACCGCCTCCTGGTGGACCACAACTCGCCGCACAACAAGTCCAACGTCGTCTACAAGGGCGCGCTCCAGGGCGACGAGGCGCACGCGGTGTGGATCGGCGACGTGCTCATCCGCGCCGCCGCCGAGGGCACCGACACCTACGAGATGAACCGGAACCTCGTCCTCACCGACGGCGCCCGGGTCGACTCCGTGCCGAACCTGGAGATCGAGACGGGCGAGATCGTCGGCGCCGGCCACGCATCGGCCACCGGCCGCTTCGACGACGAGCAGCTCTTCTACCTGATGGCCCGCGGCATCCCGGAGCAGGAGGCCCGCCGTCTGGTGGTCCGCGGCTTCTTCGCGGAGCTGGTGCAGCAGATCGGCCTCCCGGACGTCGAGGAGCGGCTGATCGCGAAGATCGAGGAAGAGTTGGAGGCGTCGGTCGCATGAGCTTCGTCCGTGCCTGCGCGCTGAGCGAGCTGGAGGAGGACACCCCCAAGCGGGTGGAACTCGACGGCACGCCGGTCTCGGTCGTGCGCACCGAGGGCGAGGTCTTCGCGATCCACGACATCTGCTCCCACGCGAACGTCTCGCTCTCCGAGGGCGAGGTGGAGGACTGTCAGATCGAGTGCTGGCTGCACGGCTCCAGCTTCGACCTCCGCACCGGCAAGCCGTCCGGACTGCCCGCGACGCGCCCTGTCCCCGTATACCCCGTCAAGATCGAAGGGGACGATGTGCTCGTCTCCCTCACCCAGGAGTCCTGAGCTACCCATGGCAACGCTTGAAATCCGCGACCTGCACGTCTCCGTCGAAGCCGACAACGGCTCCCGCGAGATCCTCAAGGGCGTCGACCTGACCGTGAAGCAGGGCGAGACCCACGCCATCATGGGCCCCAACGGCTCCGGCAAGTCCACCCTCGCCTACTCGCTCGCCGGTCACCCCAAGTACACGATCACCGGCGGCCAGGTCACCCTGGACGGCGAGGACGTCCTGGAGATGTCCGTCGACGAGCGCGCCCGCGCCGGCCTCTTCCTCGCCATGCAGTACCCGGTCGAGGTCCCCGGGGTCTCCGTCTCCAACTTCCTGCGCACCTCCGCCACCGCCATCCGCGGCGAGGCACCCAAGCTGCGCACCTGGGTGAAGGAGGTCAAGGAGACCATGGAGCGGCTCCAGATGGACCCCGCCTTCGCCGAGCGCAACGTGAACGAGGGCTTCTCCGGCGGCGAGAAGAAGCGCCACGAGATCCTCCAGCTCGAACTGCTCAAGCCGAAGATCGCGATCCTCGACGAGACCGACTCCGGCCTGGACGTCGACGCCCTGCGCGTGGTCTCCGAGGGCGTCAACCGGGTCCGCGAGAGCGGCGAGGTCGGCACCCTGCTGATCACCCACTACACCCGCATCCTGCGCTACATCAAGCCCGACCACGTCCACGTCTTCGCCGGCGGGCGGATCGCCGAGTCCGGCGGCCCCGAGCTGGCGGACAAGCTGGAGGCGGAGGGCTACGAGGCGTACGTGAAGGGCGGCGCGTCGGCGTGATGCGAAACCTTCCGCCGCGTCCAGCGGGCGGAGTACCTGAGAGAAGGGGAAGGGTGTGACACCTCAACTGCCGGGCCTCCTCGACACCGAGGCGATCCGCAAGGACTTCCCGATCCTCGACCGGGTCATCCACGACGGCAAGAAGCTCGTCTACCTCGACAGCGCGGCCAGCTCCCAGCGCCCCCGCCAGGTCATCGAGGCGATGAGCAACTACTACGAGCGCCACCACGCCAACGTGCACCGCGGCGTCCACGTGCTCGCCGAAGAGGCCACGGCCCTCTACGAGGACGCCCGCACCAAGGTCGCCGAGTTCATCAACGCGCCCAGCCGCGACGAGGTGGTCTTCACCAAGAACGCCTCGGAGTCGCTGAACCTGGTGGCGAACATGCTCGGCTGGGCCGACGAGCCCTACCGGGTCGACCGGGACACCGAGATCGTCATCACGGAGATGGAGCACCACTCCAACATCGTGCCGTGGCAGCTGCTCGCCCAGCGCACCGGCGCGAAGCTGAAGTGGTTCGGCCTCACCGACGACGGCCACCTCGACCTGAGCGCCATCGACGAGGTCATCACCGAGAAGACGAAGATCGTCTCCTTCGTGCTGGTCTCCAACATCCTGGGCACGATCAACCCGGTCGAGGCCATCGTGCGCCGCGCCCAGGAGGTCGGCGCCCTGGTGCTGATCGACGCCTCCCAGGCCGCCCCGCACGCCCCGCTGGACGTCCAGGCGCTCGGCGCCGACTTCGTCGCCTTCACCGGGCACAAGATGTGCGGCCCGACCGGCATCGGCGTGCTGTGGGGCCGCCAGGAGCTGCTGGAGGACCTGCCGCCGTTCCTCGGTGGCGGCGAGATGATCGAGACCGTCTCGATGCACTCGTCCACCTACGCACCGGCGCCGCACAAGTTCGAGGCGGGCACGCCGCCGATCGCCCAGGCCGTCGGCCTCGGTGCGGCGGTGGACTACCTCAACGCCATCGGCATGGAGAAGATCGCCGCGCACGAGCACGCGATCACCGAGTACGCGCTCAAGCGCCTGCTGGAGGTCCCGGACCTGCGGATCATCGGCCCGGTCACGGCCGAGGACCGCGGTGCCGCGATCTCCTTCACGCTCGGTGACATCCACCCCCACGACGTGGGCCAGGTGCTGGACGAAGAAGGCATCGCCGTGCGCGTCGGGCACCACTGCGCGCGTCCGGTCTGCCTGCGGTACGGAATTCCCGCGACCACGCGAGCGTCGTTCTATCTGTACTCCACGCCCGGCGAGGTGGACGCCCTGGTCGACGGGCTGGAGCACGTCCGTCAATTCTTCGGGTAGAGCGGAGCCCCAGTGAAGCTTGATTCGATGTACCAGGACGTCATCCTCGACCACTACAAGAACCCGCACGGTCGGGGTCTTCGGGACGGCGACGCCGAGGTGCACCACGTGAACCCCACGTGCGGCGACGAGATCACGCTGCGGGTGAAGTACGACGGCACCCGCGTCGTGGACGTCTCGTACGAGGGGCAGGGCTGTTCCATCAGCCAGGCCAGCGTGTCCGTGCTGAACGAACTGCTGGTCGGCAAGGAGCTGGCGGAGGCGCAGAAGATCCAGGCCACCTTCCTGGAGCTGATGCAGTCCAAGGGCCGGATCGAGCCCGACGACGCCATGGAGGAGGTGCTGGAGGACGCGGTCGCCTTCGCCGGCGTCTCCAAGTACCCGGCGCGGGTGAAGTGCGCGCTGCTCGGCTGGATGGCGTGGAAGGACGCGACCGCCCAGGCGCTGGGCGGCGGATCCGGCGTTCCCGAGAGCGCCTGAGAGGACCTAAGGACTAAGGCATGACCGAGAACGCAGCAGCCGCGCTCAAGCCGGCCAGTGAGGAAGAGATCCGGGAGGCGCTCTACGACGTCGTCGACCCCGAGCTGGGCATCGACGTCGTCAACCTCGGCCTGATCTACGGCATCCACGTCGACGACTCCAACGTCGCCACGCTGGACATGACCCTGACCTCCGCGGCGTGTCCGCTGACCGACGTGATCGAGGACCAGGCCCAGTCGGCGACGGAGGGGCTGGTCAACGAGCTGAAGATCAACTGGGTCTGGATGCCGCCGTGGGGTCCGGACAAGATCACGGACGACGGGCGGGAGCAGCTCCGCGCCCTCGGGTTCAACGTCTGAGCCCGTCCGGCTCACGGCCCGGCGCCGTCGCGCAGTACGACCGTGCCCACCGGTTCACCCCGGTGGGCACGGTCGTTTTCGCTTCCCGGCGCCGTTGTGTACGGGCGTACGCATCGTTGTGTACAGTCGTACGCATGGGATACGGACTGCTCGCCGGGGCCATCGCGGCGGAGGTGCTCGCCACCACCGCCATGAAGTACAGCGAGGGCTTCACCAAGCTCTGGCCGTCGCTGATCACCGTCGTCGGCTACGTCATCGCCTTCTCCTTGCTCGCCCAGACGCTGAAGACCCTCTCCATCGGCACCGCGTACGCGATCTGGGCCGGCGTGGGCACCGCCGCCGTCGCCGCCATCGGGATGGTGTTCATGAACGAGTCCACCGACCTCGTGAAGTTCGCCGGCATCGGCCTGGTCGTCGCCGGCGTCGTGGTGCTGAACATCGGCGGGGCCCACTGATGGCCCGCCGCTACGACCCCGAGCGGCGCCAGCGCATCATCGACGCGGCGATCCGCGTCGTCCGCCGCGAGGGCATCGGTGGGCTGAGCCACCGTTCCGTCGCCGCCGAGGCCGACGTGCCGCTCGGCTCCACGACGTACCACTTCGCCTCCCTCGACGAACTGCTCGTCGCCGCCCTGCGCCAGACCAACGCCTCGTTCTCCGACACCGTCTTCCGAAACGTCCGGCTCGACGACCCGGACCGCGACCTCGCGGCCGATCTGGCGCGGGCCCTCGGCCAGTGGCTGGCCGGCGACCGCGGCACCAACGAGTTGGAGTACGAGCTGTACCTGGCCGCGCTCCGCAAGCCGGTGCTGCGCCCGATCGCCCAGGAGTGGGTGGCGAGCGTCACCGAAGCGCTGGCCCGCCGGGTCGACCCGGCCACCGCGCACGGGGTGGTGGCCCTGATGGACGGCGTCAGCCTCCAAGTGCTGCTGACGGACCGGGAGTACGACGAGGCGTACGCCCGCACGATGCTGGGCCGGCTGCTGGCCGGGGCCGACGGCGCGGCGGGCGCCCCGGACGGCGGCGAGACGGGTTCGCCCGCGGACCCGGTCGCCGGTTAGGTTCTCCTCATGACCGATAGCACCCCTCCCCGCACCACCGGCGCCGTCGCGGCCGGGCTCGCCACCATCGCCGCCGACGGCTCCGTCCTCGACACCTGGTTCCCGGCCCCCGAGCTGACCGCGGAGCCCGGCCCGGCCGGCACCGAGCGCCTCGACGCCGACCGCGCCGTCACGCTCCTGGGCACCGGGGCCGCCAAGGCGCTCGGCGTGGACGCCCGCCGCGGCGTCGAGGTCGTCGCCGTCCGTACGGTCATCTCCTCGCTCGACGAGAAGCCCCTCGACGCCCACGACGCCTACCTGCGGCTGCACCTGCTGTCGCACCGGCTGGTCAAGCCGCACGGGCAGAGCCTCGACGGCCTCTTCGGCCTGCTGGCCAACGTCGCCTGGACCTCGCTCGGCCCCGTCGCCGTCGACGACGTCGAGAAGGTGCGGCTGAACGCCCGCGCCGAGGGCCTGCACCTCCAGGTCACCAGCATCGACAAGTTCCCGCGGATGACGGACTACGTCGCCCCCAAGGGCGTGCGGATCGCCGACGCCGACCGCGTCCGCCTCGGTGCGCACCTGGCCGAGGGCACCACCGTGATGCACGAGGGCTTCGTCAACTTCAACGCCGGCACGCTGGGCACCTCGATGGTCGAAGGCCGCATCTCGGCCGGCGTGGTCGTCGGCAACGGCTCCGACATCGGCGGCGGCGCCTCCACCATGGGCACCCTGTCCGGCGGCGGCAACGTCATCATCTCCATCGGCGAGCGCTGCCTGGTCGGCGCCGAGGCGGGCGTCGGCATCGCGCTGGGCGACGAGTGCGTGGTGGAGGCCGGTCTCTACGTCACGGCCGGCACTCGCATCACCATGCCGGACGGCGAGATCGTCAAGGCGCGCGACCTCTCCGGGGCGAGCAACATCCTCTTCCGGCGCAACTCCGTCAGCGGCGCGGTCGAAGCCCGCCCGAACAACGCGGTGTGGGGCGGCCTGAACGAGGTCCTGCACTCCCACAACTGACGGCCGTGCAGTCCGTCGCCCGGCCGGGGTCGCCGCCAGCGCCCCGGCCGGCGGCGTTCCCGCCCGCGCCCACCGCCTTCACGCCGCTGCGAGCTGCGCCGTGAGCACGCCGTGCGCGGCGCGCAGGGCCGCCGTCGCCGCCGGGTCGGCGCCCTGGAGCGGAGCCCGTACCGGACCGGCGTCCAGCAGCGCCTTCGCCGTCACCGCCCCCGGCAACTCGGCGCACATCATCAACTCGGTCAGCGGCAGCAGCGACCGGTGCAGCCGGGCGGCTCCGTCCGTGTCGCCCCGGTCGAAGGCGTCCAGGACCGCGCGCACCGCACGGGGCGCCGCGTTGGCGACGGTGCTGATGCAGCCGGCCCCGCCGATCGCGTACAGCGGCAGGTGCAGTTCGTCGCAGCCCGAGTAGTACGCGAGGTCCGAGCCCGCGATCACCTTGGCCGCGCCCAGCAGGTCGTACGAACAGTCCTTGACCGCCACGACGCGGGGGTGTTCGGCCAGGCGCAGCAGCGTCTCGGGCGCGATGCGGACCCCGGTACGGCCCGGGATGTCGTACACCACCAGCGGAACGCCGACCGCGTCGGCGACGGCCCTGAGGTGCGCCTCGACGGCCGCCTGCGGGGGCCGGCTGTAGTACGGGGCGACGACCAGCAGGCCGTCGGCGCCCGCCGATTCGGCGGACCGGGCCAGCTCGACCGTGTGCCGGGTGTCCGCGCTGCCGACGCCCGCGACGAGCGGGACCCCGTCGCCGACGGCGGCGCGCACGGCCCGCACGAGCGCGGACTTCTCGGCGTCGGAGGTGGTCGGGGACTCACCGGTGGTCCCGTTCAGGACCAGGCCGTCGCAACCGTCCGCGACCAGTCCGTGGGCCAGCCGCGCTGCGGCGTCCAGGTCCAGCGCGCCGTCGGCGGTGAACGGCGTGATCATGGCGCAGAGGAACCGGCCGAAGGGGCGGGGGCGGGAAGTGCTCATGCTCCGCAGTGTGCGGCGGCGACACGATGCAGGTCCACTTAGATCTGCTTCGGATGAACCATTAGACGTGCTGAAACGTGCTGCTGCGCCGTCGGGTTGACCTCAACCGCGCTTGACGTCCCAGGATGGCGATCGAGGGCGGGCCACGGAGGCTCCGCCCGGATAGAGGGGAGTCACCATGCCCGTGCACACGAACGCGGCCGTCACCCAGGTCGATGCCCGGCCCGACATCGCCCGTGGCGGCGTCGGTCTGGTCAAGGTGTCCACCTGGGACGTCGGCACCCCCGAGCGCCAACGGGCCGCGATCGAGGCCATCGGCGCGGCGTGGCGCAAGCGGAGTTGGCCGGACCTGGGGCTGCTGTCGTACACGGTGCACGTGGGGAACGACGGCCGCACCCTGCTGCACTACTCGCAGTGGACCGACGAGGACGCCTACCAGCAGTTCTTCTCGGCCGGGTTCCGGGACGAGCGGAACGCCGAGATCGACGCGGCGGTGCCCGGCATCCAGCGCCTGGGGCTCCACTCGTACGAGCTGTACCGCGGCGGCCGGGGGAACCCCGACGACCTGCGGATCCCCGGGTGCGTGGTGATCGTCGAGGTGGAGTTCGACGGGCCGGACCGGGACCGGCAGCGGGACTGGGTGGACGGCGTCTTCGACGCGCTGGCGAGCGACCCCGGGCTCACCGCGGCCGAAGGACCCGACGGCGACGACCGTCCGGGCGCCGCCGGGATCTCCGGCTGGTTCCACCTGGGCGCCGACGGCACCCGGGTGCTCAACTACGCCGAGTGGACGGACGCCGCCTCCCACGTCGCCGCCCTCGCCGCGCCCGGCGACGGCATCGGCTCCGCGACCGAGGCGTGGGAGCGGGTGCACTCCTACCCCGGAGTGCGCGAGTCGCGGGTGAACCGCTACACGCCCGGGCTGAGCCTGCACCCGGGCGCGTGAGCGGCGCCGTCCACCCGTCGTGTCACGGCCTGAAGCGCAGCACCTGCGGGTCGTGGTCGCTGTTCTGCGCCGTGAACTCGGCGTTGATGTGGACGCTGTCGTACTCGAAGCGCCCGATGCCGGGGCTGGTCAGGATCTGGTCCAGCACCTGGCTGTTGCCCTGGAAGACGTACGAGTAGCGGTCCTCGCGCGGCAGCGACTTCACGGCCGGGTACAGGGCGCCGCCGGCGGTCAGCGCCTTCGTCGTCGCGGAGAACTCGAAGTCGTTGATGTCGCCCACGACCAGGACGTCCGCCCGGCGGTCCACCGCCAGCAGGTCCTTGACGAAGGTGTTCACCGCCTGCGCCTGCGCCAGCCGCTTGACCTCGGACGAGCGGTTCGGCGGCTGGCGGTGCGAGGTCAGGGACTCGTCGCCGCCCTTGGAGCCGAAGTGGTTGGCGACGACGAAGACCTTCTTGCCGCGGAAGGCGAACTCGCCGGCGAGCGGCTTGCGGCTGGACTCCCAGGCGGCGTCGGCGGGCGCGACGCGGCCCGGCGAGTGGGTGAGGGCCGCGGTGCGCCCCTCGCGCACGACGCCCGTCGCCGTGGTGGCGTCGGCGCCGGGGCGGTCGGTGAAGGAGACCCGCTCGGGGTTGAAGAGGAAGACCTGACGGATGTTGCCGCCGGGCTCGCCGCCGTCCTTGTTGTTCTCCGGGTCGACGCCGCGCCACTCGTAGGCGGGGCCGCCGGCCGCCCTGATCGCGTCGACGAACTTGCGCACCGTCTGGTCGGCGGCGACGGTGCCGTCGTTCTTCGCACCCGTGTTGTCCTGGATCTCCTCCAGGGCGAGCACGTCCGGTGACGCCAGGTTCTCCACCACGGCCCGGCCGAGCGCGTCGAACTTCTCCTGCGGGTCGCCCGGGTCGAGGTTCTCGACGTTGTACGTGGCCACCGAGAGTTCGTTCTTCGTCTGCGGCCGGGTCCGCTCCCGCTCCAGACCGCGGTCCACGACGGTGCCGAGTTCGCGGGCGGCCAGGGTGTAGCCGCCGAACTGGTTGAAGTCCAGCGGCCCTTCCGTGCCGCCCTTCAGCACGTCGCCCACGTTCGCCTTCGGGAACGGCTCCTCGGCCAGCGGGACGAGGGACTGCACCTTGAGTCGGCCGGTGTTCTGCGACTCGTACGAGCCGTAGCGCGCCCCGCCGCGCGCGGTCGGGTTCTCCTGCGGCTTCACCGTCACCCACAGCTCGGAGTACGGGTCGGTGGCACCCACGATCCGGGAGGTGCCGATGCGGACGTTGGTGCCCTCCAGGGACTCGTAGTAGTCCAGGGCGTAGCGGCGCGGGTCCAGGCGCAGACCGTTGATGCTGCCGCCGACCGCCGGGTCGCCGGCGGGGGCGTACGCGCCGGGGACGGTCCACGCGGCGACGGTGACCGGCTCGGGCACGGCGTTGCCGCTGGAGACCACGGTCACCGAGGGGCGGGTGAGTTGGGTCAGGGACTGGTTCCCGGACGACGCGCCGCCCGGGACGAACTCGGCCACCGTGCCGGAGACCAGCACGGAGTCCCCGACCTTCACGGTGGGCGTGGAGCCCGAGCCGGTGAAGACGAAGACGCCTTCGCTGGTGGCGGGGTTGCCGTCGCCGCCCGGATCCTGGAACCAGAAGCCGCGCGACGAGCCGTAGGTCCGTACCCCGGTGACGATGCCGGGGACGTCGGCGACCGGCTTGCCGGCCAGCGGGGAGACGCGGGTGGTGCCCTGGACGTCGTGGATCCGGACCCCCGGGTCCGCAGCGGCGGGGGCGGATCCGGCCAGCAGACCGGCGGCGAGGGCGGCGGCCGTCAGGACGGCGACGGCGGCCGGTCTCGGTATGGCGGAGGACGCGGAGGAGGACGAGGAGGACATCGAAGCTCCGGGAGTCGAGTGAGGGACGGTTGAGGGCGGCGAGCGGGGCGGCGCGGTCGAGGAGCGCGGTACCACGGCGCACACCTGCCCGCACGGCTCTACGCGCGTCAATCTCCGGTCTGGGCAGGGCACTTGTCAAGGGCGTCCGGATGTACGGCGGGCGTCGCGTCGATGACGCCGGCGTACGGGCGGCGCACGCCCCGCCGCCGCTGGTCAGGAGTGCCGCCGGGGACGTCCGCCGGGGGCGCTCCGGCCGCAGGGGCGATGCTTCGCCGTCTTCGCGGCCGGGAACCGTCCAGGCGCCGCGGAAAGCAGGGGAAAGCGTCTACGCTGGGGAACCCTGCCCCGGGGCCACGCCCGGATCCGAACCCGCCCCGAGGAGAACCAGCCGATGCCCCAGGACCGTCCCTCCATGCCGCCCGTACGGCTGCACTCCGACGCGGAGCTGGCGCGGGACGCGCTCGCCACGACCCTGCTCTCCCGGGCCGTGCGCCTCGCCCGCTGGGCCGGGGCCGAGACCCGGGTCGGCGCCGGCGGCGAACTGGTCGAGGAGCAGCTGTCCGCCGCGGCCGGACAGATCGGCCTGGAGCAGGACGACGAGGGGCGGGCGTACGCGAGCGAGGCGTGGCGGGCGGCCGTGGACGCCGGGCTGGTGGCCGTGCACGACCCCGCTGACGACGCCCCGGACGACGCGTACGGCACGGTGACCCCGGGCGAGAACCTCCCCCTGCTCACCTCCGGCGGACCGCAGGACATCCTCGCCATCTGGCTGGAGGTCCTGGAAGCCGCCCACTCCGACGCCATCGCGCCCCTGCTGGACGACATCAGCGACGTGATCGGCGAGGACGGCGAGATCGACTACGCCGCACTCGACTGGGACCCGGAGGGGGAGGCGGAGTTCCTCGACGGCGTCCTCGGCAATCTGTACCTGCTCACCGTCACCGACGGCGGCGCCGGCAACGACCCCGTGCCCCTGCCCGCCCTCGCCGCCTCGATGATCGTCCCGGACGACATGGGGGAGCCCACGGACGACGTCCTCGAACAGGTCTCCACCGCCATGGTCCGGCTCGACGACCAGTTCCGGCTGCTGGAGTCCGTCGGGCTGGTCGACTTCCGACCCGTCGACGAAGACCTGATGGCGGAGGTCGGCGCGGACGCCGCCGCGCCGGGCGAGCCCGTGGACGAGGAGGACGTCTCCCGCTACGGCCTGGTGCGGCTGACGCCGCTCGGGCTGTACGGGGTGCGGGCCCGGATGCTGGAGGCCGGGTTGGACGTTCCCGCCGTGGGCGACCTGGCCGCCAAGGGCGCCGACGTCCTGCTCGACGGGCTGGCGCACTACCCCGAGTCGGCCGCCCGCGCCGAGACCGAGCTGTGGCTCGACCGGCACGAGCCCGCCGCCGCGGCGCGCGAGCTGCTCGCGGCGGCGCGCGGCGCGGACGAGGGCGCCCCGCTGCGCCGGCTGCGCTGTCAGTTGGCACTGACCCTCATCGGCCCGGAGGGCGAGCCGGAGGTGCGCGCCGTCCTCGACGACGCCGAGCTGGGCGGGCTCGCCCGGGTCTGGCTCGCCGAGCGCAGGGCGGCCGACGTGCCGCCGCCGTCCGAAGCGATGATCTTCTGGCTCTCCGTCGACACGATCGCCGCCCAACTCGACGCCGGCGGCGAACTGGCCGAGCTCCAGGGCCTCGTACAGGACCTGGTCGGACAGCACAGCGGCTTCTTCGACGCGGTCTGGCGGGTGGACCACCCCGCGACGGCGGAGGTGCTGGAGGCGATCGGCCGGCTCCACCCGGACCGCCGCATCGCGAAGGAGGCCCGTCGGGCGGCGTTCCGCGCCAAGTCCCGTACGCCCCGGGGCGCCTGACGCCCCTCGGGCCGCACGGGGCGGTTGCGGGAAAATACGTGGTGGCTCCCGTCGCCGGCGTCCTAAAGTGATGTTCGTGCCCAGGTGCGCAGGCAGGACTTACTTCCACTGCAAATGGGGCGGTTGCGGGTTCGAGTCCCGTCATCGGCTTTCGAGCCGATGTAGCTCAATTGGTAGAGCACCTAATGTCAGTCCAGCCGCTTTGATCTCTGGGCACGCCTTTTCTTCGCTTTGACGCACCTCCCGGTGCGCTGACCTCGGGAGGTACGGCGTACGAGACGTGCCCGGTGCGCCGGACACGGATACTTCTACGGACCGGGAGAAGCGGGTTCGAGTCCCGCCCGGCCCTTTACGGGGCTGGTGGTGGAAGGGAACCACGCCCGGGGTGAACTAGCTGATTCCCCGTGCCCGATCCGATCTCGGGCACGTCCCGTACGCCGTACCTCCCCGTGAATTCGGGGGGATTCATCCAATGGCCCGCTTCAACAAGCGCCTTCTCAAGAAGCCCGTTTCCGCGGTGCGTTCCACCGGCCGCAAGCTCCGCACCCACCAGGGCGGAACCGGCGCCGAGCGCGACCCGAAGTCGGAGCTCTTCCTGCTCGCCGTCGCCAACTTCGTCTCCCAGAACACCTTCTACGAGTCCGGGGGCGAGCGCGACCACCGCTTCCGCACCCTCGTGCGGCGACTCGCCGTCGAGGACCCGCAGTGGACCGCCGGCCTCCTCGGCTGGCTGCGCAGCGAAGGCAACATGCGGACCGCGTCCCTCGTCGGCGCCGCCGAGTACGTGCACGCCCGGCTGGCCGCCGCGGCGAGCGACGGCCCGTCGAACCGCAGCGTGATCGCGTCCGTGCTGCGCCGCCCCGACGAGCCCGGCGAACTGCTCGGGTACTGGCACGCCCAGTACGGCCGCGCCCTGCCCAAGCCCGTCAAGCGCGGCGTCAGCGACGCCGTGGCGCGGATGTGGGGCGAGAAGGCGCTGTTGAAGTACGACACCGCTGCCAAGGGCTTCCGCTTCGGCGACGTCCTCAACCTGGTGCACGCCACGCCCGCGCCCGACAAGCCCTGGCAGGGCGAGTTGTTCCGGTACGCGCTCGACCGGCGCCACCACCCCGAGGCCGCCGTCGTGCCCGCGGCGCTGCCCGTCGTCGCCGCCCACCGCGCGCTGATGGAACTGCCCGTCGCCGAGCGGCGCGCGCAGGTCGTCGCGCCCGACGGCGTCGAGCGGCTGGCCGCGGCCGGCATGACCTGGGAGGCCCTGGCGGGCTGGCTCCAGGGGCCGATGGACGCCGCCGCCTGGGAGGCCGTCATCCCCTCCATGGGGACGATGGCGCTGGTGCGGAACCTGCGGAACTTCGACGAGGCCGGCGTCTCGGACGAAGTCGCCGCACGGGTCGCCGCGCGGATCTCGGACCCGGCGGAGGTCGCGCGCTCGCGGCAGTTCCCCTTCCGCTACCTCGCCGCCTACCAGCACGCGCCGTCGCTGCGGTGGGCGTACGCCCTGGAGCAGGCGCTCGGCCACTCGCTGGCCCGGGTGCCCGCGCTGCCGGGCCGCACGCTGGTCCTGGTCGACCGCTCGGGCTCCATGTTCTGGTCCATGCTGACCAAGCGCTCCGAGCTGAACCGGGCGGACGCGGCAGCCGTGTTCGGCACCGCGGTGGCGATGCGGGCCGAGCGCGCCGACCTGGTGCAGTTCGGCACCGACAGCGGCGCGGTGGACTTCCGCCGGGGCGAGTCGGTGCTCAAGGTGCTGGAACGCTTCGACAACCTCGGCGGCACCGACACCACGGAGGCGGTGCGCCGGCACTACCGCAAGCACGACCGGGTGCTCATCGTCACGGACGAGCAGGCCGACGCGCACCGCGGTGGCGACCCGACGAGCCAGGTCCCGGCGCACGTGCCGGTGTACACCTGGAACCTGGAGGGCTACCGGGCGGGGCACGCCCCGTCGGGCACCGCGAACCGGCACACCTTCGGCGGCCTGTCGGACGCCGCGTTCGGGATGGTGTCCCTGCTGGAACGGGGGCGCAGTGCGGACTGGCCGTGGCTGCAGGACGCGGCGGCGGCCTGAGGCTTTCGACCACGCCCCGGCGGCCCGAACGACTCGGTGCCGCCGGGGCGATGCTGTCACAGGGGCTGACATCTAACATGTCAGTCATCTAGCATCCCGGCCATGTCGACGTTGCGGCCCGTGGGGCGAACCCTGTTGCGTGACACCGCGTACGTCGCCCTGCGCGACGCCATCGTCTGCGGTGAGCTGGCCCCGGGCGAGCCCGTGCGCGACGTCGAACTCGCCGCGCGCCTCGGCCTGTCCCGGGCCCCGGTGCGGGACGCGCTCGCCCGGCTCGTGGAAGACGGCCTGGTGGAGACCAAGCCCCAGAGCTACACCCGGGTGACCCGCATCGACACGCGCGCGGTGCGGGAAGCGGGGGCGGTGGTGGGCGCGATGCACGAGTTGGCGACCCGTACCGCCGTACCTTCGTTGTCCGCCGCGGACGTCGCCGAGATGCGCGCGGCCAACGACCGCTTCGCCGCGGCCGTCGCCGCCGGTGCGACCGGTGACGCCCTGAACGCGGACGACGCGCTGCACGACGTACTGGTGCGGGTGTGCGGCAACCGCGCGGTGACGGCGACCATCGCCCGCTACACCCCGCTGATCCGACGGCTGGAGTGGCGACTGTTCGCCACCCGGGGCGCGTGGGAGTCGGCGGGGATGCACGAGCGGCTGATCGCCGCGTGCGAGACGGGCGACGTTGCGGAGGCGACCGCGGTCACCGCGCACATCTGGAGTTCCCTCACGAACCTCACGGCTGGAGTCGACCATGTCGCTTGACGCGTACGAACGCTTCCCGCTGCTCTTCGGCCCCTCCCCGGTGCACCGCCTCGACCGGCTGACCGCCCACCTCGGCGGCGCCGAGCTGTGGGCGAAGCGGGAGGACTGCAACTCTCCGATCGCCTACGGCGGCAACAAGACCCGCAAGTTGGAGTACCTGGTCGCGGACGCCCTGGCGCAGGGCTGCGACACCCTGGTCTCCATCGGCGGCGTCCAGTCCAACCACACCCGCCAGGTCGCGGCCGTCGCCGCCCGGGTCGGCCTGGACTGCGTCCTGGTCCAGGAGGACTGGGTGGACTGGACCGACCCCGGCTACGACAAGGTCGGCAACATCCAGATCAGCCGGCTCGCGGGCGCGGACGTCCGCATGGCGCCCGCGGGCTTCGACATCGGCATCAGGGAGAGTTGGCAGCAGACGCTTGAGGAAGTGACGGCCAGCGGCCGCCGCCCCTACGCGATCCCCGCCGGTGCATCGGACCACCCCCTCGGCGGCCTCGGCTTCGCCAACTGGGCCTACGAGGTGGCCCAGCAGGAGCGCGAACTCGGCGTCTTCTTCGACACCGTGGTCGTCTGCTCCGTCACCGGCGGCACCCAGGCCGGCATGCTCTCCGGCTTCGCCGCCCTCGAACGATCCGGCGCCCGTCCCCGCCGCGTCCTGGGCGTCGACGCCTCCGCGGCCCCCGACGCCACCCGCGCCCAGATCGCCCGCATCACCCGCACCACCGACGCCCTCCTCGGCGTGACCCGCGAACTGACGGACGACTCCATCGAACTCGACGACCGCTACCACGCGGGCACCTACGGCGTCCCGGACGACACCACCCTCGCAGCGATGCGCCTCGCGGCCCGCACGGAGGGCATGATCACCGACCCCGTGTACGAGGGCAAGTCCATGGCCGCCCTGATCGACCTCGTCACCCGCGGCGAGATCGCCCCGACCTCCACGGTCCTCTACGCCCACCTGGGCGGCCAGCCGGCCCTGAACGCGTACAGCGCACTGAGCTGACGGACGCCCCGCGCCCGGGGCAGGAACCCCTGAAAGCGCCACCGCCGGGACGTCTCGTCGGGGTCCCGGCGACCTCACTGGCGCCCTGTGCCCGGCAGGGCGCCAGTGGGCCGGCTACAGCGCCTGAGCTGCCGGCTTGACCATGCCGCGGACCGTGCGGGACTTCACGAAGTCGCCCATGGCGGTCATCTCCCACTCGCCGGAGTACTGGCGGATGAGCTTGGCCATCATCACGCCCGTCTGCGGCTCGGCGGTCGTGAGGTCGAAGCGGACCAGTTCTTCGCCGGTGGCCGCGTCCAGCAGGCGGCAGTACGCCTTGGCGACCTCGGTGAACTTCTGGCCGGAGAAGGAGTTCACCGTGAAGACGAGGCCGGTGGCGTCGGCGGGGAGGCGGCCGAGGTCGACCGTGATGACCTCGTCGTCACCGGCGCCTTCGCCGGTGAGGTTGTCGCCGGAGTGCTTGATGGCGCCGTTCAGGATGGCGAGCTTGCCGAAGTAGCAGCTGTCGAGGTGGTTGCGCTGGGGGCCGTAGGCGATCACGGAGGCGTCGAGGTCGATGTCCTTGCCGCGGTAGGCGGGCTCCCAGCCGAGGCCCATCTTGACCTGGGACAGCAACGGCCGGCCGCCCTTGACCAGGGAGACCGTCTGGTTCTTCTGGAGGTTGACCCGGCCCTTGTCGAGGTTGATCTTGCCGGCGCCGGGCGCGGGAGCGGGCGGAGCAGCAGGAGCGGCAGGGGCGACGGGGGCCGACGGGGGAGCGGGCGGCGCCGGCGGGGTGGGGGCGGAGAAGGCGGTCGGCGGGGCGACCGGGGCGGCGGGGGGCGGGGTGGGCTCCTCGTCGACCGAGACGCCGAAGTCGGTCGCGATGCCGGCCAGACCGTTGGCGTAACCCTGGCCCACGGCACGGGCCTTCCACGCGCCGTTGCGCAGGTAGATCTCCACGACGACGAGGGCGGTCTCGCCGCCGAGCTGGGGCGGGGTGAAGGTGGCGAGCGGGGTGCCGTCGTCGGCGCTGCGCAGGGTGGCCGTGGGCTCGATGCCCTGGAAGGTCTGGCCCGCGGCGTCCGGACTGGCGGTGACCACGATCTTCTCGATGCCGGGCGGGACGGCGGAGGTGTCGACCACGATGGCGTCCGGCGCGGAGCCTCCGCCGGACCGATAGGTCACGCCCGGGCCCGTCGGCTGGTTGTAGAAGATGAAGTCGGCGTCGGAGCGCACCTTGCCGGCGGCGGTGAGGAGCAGGCCCGAAACGTCGAGCCGCACCGGGGCCGCGACGTCCACCGTCACTCGCGCGGTGGGGAGGGGGATGTTCGAGCCAGGGGTCATAACGGTCATGCCAGGAGTAACGACCGGGACCGCTTTGCCGTTCCCTTACCCTTCGCGCTTTCGACTTTTCGCTCGTTTGCCCGGCTCGGAGCCGGCCCCGGACGGGCTCAGAGCGGCCACTGCGGAGGGTCGGTGACGAACTGGCCGCCCAAGCAACGGTGGGCCGGGTTCTCCGGGTCCAGCTCGCCCTGCTCCGCGACGAGCTTGGCGGCGAACTGCTCGGAGTCGTCCTGCGGCTCGTACCCCAGCGCCCGCGCGCTCGACAGGTCCCACCACAGCCGGGTGTTCGCCGACGAACCGTAGACGACGCTGTGGCCCACGTCCGGCGCGGTGAGCGCCGCGTGGAAGAGCCGGGCGCCGTCGCCGGGGCTCAGCCACACCGACAGCATCCGCACGGAGGTGGGCTCCATGAAGCAGGAGCCGATCCGCACCGAGACCGTCTCCACCCCGTGCCGGTCGCAGTAGAGCTGCGCCAGGTCCTCGCCGAAGCACTTCGACAGGCCGTAATACGTGTCCGGGCGGCGCGGGGTGTCGATGGGGATCAGCTCGTCACGGGCGACGGGCGGCCCGCCCGCGGGGCGCGGCGTGTAGCCGACGGCGTGGTTGCTGGAGGCGAAGACGACGCGCGGCACCCCGGCCTCCCGTACCGCCTCGTACAGGTGGTACGTCCCCTCGACGTTGGCGCGGAGGATCTTCTCGAAGGGCGCTTCCAGGGAGATGGCGGCCAGGTGCAGCACCGCGTCGACGCCCGCCACCGCCGCGCGCAGCGCCGCCCGGTCGGCCAGGTCGGCCGTGATGGCGTCGGGCTCGCCCTCGATGGGGGTGACGTCGAAGAGCCGGAGCTCGTAGCCGTACGCGGGGAGGAGTCCCCGCATCAGCGTGCCGAGTCCGCCTGCGGCGCCGGTGAGCAGGACCGTGCGGGGAGCGGGCATGGACGGGTCTCCTCGTCGTGCTTCGTCTCGTCTCGTCGTACGTCGTCATGCCGTACGTCGTTGTGCCGGGCCGGGGCTCCCGC
The DNA here is from genome assembly GCF_044328175.1 of Streptomyces sp. NPDC017979. NCBI lineage: Bacteria > Bacillati > Actinomycetota > Actinomycetes > Kitasatosporales > Streptomycetaceae > Streptomyces > Streptomyces sp. NPDC017979. The sequence goes on from NZ_JBIRGU010000010.1 coordinate 207,825, forward strand.
GGCGCCTCCCTGACCGCGGACGCTCACGGTTGTAGACATAGACAAACACCATTCACATGCATGGACACGCTAGGGAGCGGCGCCGAACACCGTCAAGTGTTGCGCGTGGGCGCCGATTCCGCCCCTGAGTTGCGGTTTTCCGTCTTGGCCGGCCTTGGAGCGCTGTCCTAGCGTGACGGCGTTCAGGGACATGGACATCAATCAGAATGGTGCACGGGGGCATGCAGGCCCCGGTGCACGGTTCAGGGAGCGCCCGTGACCACAGCCCCGCTCGCCGCCCGGCTCACCCGGGTCCAAGGACCGCTCTTCGTCCCCGTCACGGCGTACGGACCGGACGGCGTGCTCGACCTCGACGTCTACCGGACCCACGTGCGGCGGGGGGTGGCCGCGGGCGCCGCCGCCGGCGCCGTCCCGGTCGTCGCGGGCGCCGGCTACGGCACGGCGCTCGCCGTCGAGTTCGCCCGGCTCGCCGCCGACGCGGGCGCCGACGGACTCCTCGCCCTGCCCCCGGTACCTCGTCGTCGGCGACCAGGCGGGGCTGCGCCGCCACTACGCCGAACTGGCCGCCGCCACCGACCTCGACGTCATCGTCTACCAGCATGACAACGCCCTGTTCAGCCCGGAGACGGTGCTCGCCCTCGCCCGCACCGAAGCCGCCGTCAGGCCCGGCGCCGCGGGCACCGAGTTGGAGTCCTGCGGCTGGTACGGCCTCGCCCATCTGCACGCCCACGACAAGATCGCCGGAGTGGCGCTCGGGGACGCCGCCCAGTACCTGATGTCCCTCTGCTTCTGCTCGTCCTGCTTCGAGGGGTACGCCCGGCACGGGCTGGAGCCGTAGCGGCTGGCCGCGGCCGTGCGTGCCGCACTCGAACCGGTCTGGAGCGGCGACGCCCCCGCGCACGCGGGCATCGAGCAGCTCATCGGCTTCGAACTCGCCACCGCGACGTTGGCCTTCCGCACCCGCACCGCCCGCTCCTTCCAGGAGGAGACGGTCGCCGCGCGGCTTCCAGGTGCTGCTGCACGCCGACCCCGTGGCGCTCCACTGCGGGGCCCACGCCGGGGTCGACCCCGCGCACGTCCTGTCGATCGCGGACGGGGTCGTGATGCCCAGCACCGACGGGCCGCAGCCGCTGGAGCCCTTCGTCGACCCGGGCCGGCGGGCGGACTCCGTCGTCGCGGCCAACGTCACCGTCGTGAGCGCGCTGGGCGGACGGCCGCAGACGCTCGCCGACGACCTGGCGCGCGCCGAGGAGGCCGGGGCGACGCAGGCGCGGCTGCACCACGCCGGACTGGCGTCGGACGCGGACCTGGCGCACGTCGCCGCGGCGCTGGCACTTGCCAACTGAGCCACGCCGACTGGGCGCCCGTCGATTGAGCACAGGCCGATTGGGCACGCGCCAGCTGGGCCCGGATCACGGCACGTCGCTGCGTTGCCGCCGCAGCAGCACCAGCGCCGTCGCCACGCCCGCCGCCCCCAACACCGCCAGCGTCACCCGCACGTCCACCACCGCGACCAGCCCGGCGCCCAGCGCCAGCGCGACCGCGTTCGGCGCGTACATCACCGTGCTCGCGGTCGCCGCGGTGCGCCCCAGGGCCTCGGCCGGCGCGTGCTGCTGCACCGTCGTCATCGCGGCGATCAGGACACACGGCAGCCCGAAACCGACGCCGACGCTGCCCACCAGGGCCAGGGCGTCGTACGGCAGCGCCCGCGCCGCCGCGGCCAGTGCGAAGAGCGCGATCCCCGCGGCGGCGAACCGCCGCGCGGACAGCCGGCGCAGCAGCGGGCCCGTGACGAGGCCGACCAGGACGGAGCCCAGGCCCTGCGCCGCGTACAGCACGCCGACGAACGCGGGGGAGCGGTCGAGGACGGCGTCGACGACCGCGAAGACCAGGGCGCCGTTGACGCCCGCGAGGAACATCGTCACCCCGCCCGCGAGCACCAGCGGGCGCATCGCGGCCGAGCGCCGGATCTGTCGGACGCCCTCCACCGCGTCCCGGCGCAGACCGCCGCCGGCCGCCCGCACCGGCCGCGGCTCCCGCACCCGCAGCAGGACGCACACCCAGGCCGCGAGCAGAAAGGAGGCGATGTCGACCAGGACCACGGGCGCGGCCCCGAACCGGGCGAAGAGGCCCGCGCCGACCAGCGGCGCCAGCATCTTCGTGCCCTCCTTGGCGGTCAGCCGCAGCCCGTTGAAGTCACCCAGCAGCCGGCCGTCCACCACGGTGGCCACCAACGCGGTCTCCGCCGCGTCGTGGACCTGTGCGCACAGCCCGTACAGCACGAGTGCCACGAGCAGCAGCCACACCAGGTCCGCCGAGTCCACCGCCAGCAGCGGCACCAGGACGGCCGCCGACGCCAGGTTCGTCGCGACGAGCAACGGCCGACGGCGCACCCGGTCGGCGACCGTGCCCAGCAGCGGCGCGACCAGCACGGGCGCCCACATCGCGAACGTCGTCAGCGCCGCGAGGCTGTTCGAGCCGGTCAGCTCCTTCACCCAGATCCCGGCGACCAGCCAGAGCGCGGTCGTGCCGAAACCCGAGACCACCACACCGCCCAAGTACAGCCCGGCGTTGCGGTCCCGTAGCACCGCGAAGGCCGCCCAGCCCCTGTCCACCCGTGGTCCCCCGCTCGTTCCCCGCCGTCGTCGCATTCCTGCCGCGAGCCAGCGTGGCGACTAAGGACCCCGCGAGGGATCGGGCGACTGCCCTAGCCGAAGGCCCCGCCAGGGCCTCAGGGCGAACAGGAGCGGCAGGCGAAGGCCCTCAGCCTCCCCGGGGGACACCTCCGATCCGTACGCGGGCTGACCCCGCCCCGGACCGGCCGGGCATCACTTCAGCGCGGCGGCCATCACCTTCTGGGCCACCGGCGCCGCCAGGCCGTTGCCGCTGACCTCGGAGCGGGGGCCGCCCGCGTCCTCGATCACCACCGCCACCGCGACCTCCTTGCCGCTGTCGGCGTCCTTGGCGTACGAGGTGAACCAGGCGTACGGCTTGCCCTTGTTGTCCACGCCCCGCTGCGCCGTGCCCGTCTTGCCGCCCACCTCGGCGCCGCCGACCTTGGCGTTGGAGCCGGTGCCGTCCTCGACGACGGTGACCATCGCACTGCGCAACTGCTCCGCGGTCTCCTTCGAGACGATGCGCTCGCCCGGCGCGCCGTCGTACGCCTGGAGCTCGGTCCCCGCCGAGTCGATCACCTGCTTCACCATGTGCGGGTCCATCAGGACGCCGTCGTTGGCGATCGCCGATGACACCATCGCCATCTGCAACGGGGTCGCCGTCACCTCGAACTGACCGATGCCGGTGAGCGCGGTCTGCGGCTTGTCCGGCGACTCGGGGTAGACGCTGGCGTACGCCCGGACCGGGACGTCCCGCTCCTCGTCATTGAAGCCGAACTTCTCCGCCATCGCCCGCAGCTTGTCGTCCCCCAGGTCCTCCGCGATCTTCCCGAAGACGTTGTTGCACGACCAGCGCAGCGCGGTGCGGATCGACGCGTCCTCACAGGGCGCGCCGGCGATGTCGTTCGGCAGTACGTGGGTGCTGTTCGGCAGCACGTACGGCATCGGGCTGTCGGTCTTCTCGTCCACCGAGTCGTACAGCCCCTCCTCCAACGCGGCGGCGGCCGTGACCAGCTTGAACGTCGACCCCGGCGCCAGCGGCTGGCGCAGTGCACGGTTGACCATCGGCTTGTCCGGGTCGTCCAGCAACTGCTGCCACTCCTTGCCGTCGGAGGTGCCGGCGATCGTCGACGGGTCGTACGACGGCGTGCTGACCAGGCCGAGGATCTTCCCCGTCGACGGCTCCATGGCGACGGCCGCGCCCTTGATGTCGCCCAGCGCCTCGAACGCCGCGCGCTGCACCTCGGGGTCGATCGTCGTCAGGACGTCACCGGGCGCCAACTGCTTGCCGGTGAGCGCCTCCACCGGGTCCTTGAGCCGGTCGTCCGTGCCGTCGAGCACATCGCTGTAAATGCCCTCCAACTGCGTCGAGCCGTACGCCTGCGAGCTGAACCCCGTCACGGCCGAGTACAGCTCGCCGTCGGTGTACGTCCGCTTGTACGCCAGGTCGCTGCCGGTGGTGCGGGTGGAGCCGGTGACCGGGGTGCCGGCCACCACGATGTCACCCAGCGGCTGTGCGTACTGGTCGATGACCTTGCGCCGGTTCTTGTCGTTGTCCGCGAGCGCCTCGGCGTCGTACGTCTGCACCCAGGTGGCCCGCACCAGCAGGGCCAGCACCAGCAGCAGACAGAAGACGGCGCTGTGTCTGATCGTCCTGTTCATCCCACCTGAGGACGACCGGCGTCCCCCGCCGGGTTCCCCGTCACCTCCCTTTCCGGAGATTCTCAGAGTTTCTTCAGACGTGCCGCCGGCCCCGTCCGGTCAGCGGGGTGCCACGAACCCCGCGTCGTACGCCGCGATCACCGCCTGGGTGCGGTCGCGGGTGCCCGTCTTCGCCAGCACCGCCGCCACATGGCTCTTCACCGTCGCCGGTCCCACCTCCATCTCACGGGCCACCTCCCTGTTCGTCAGGCCCTTCGCCATCAGGCGCAGCACGTCCGCCTCCCGCTCGGTCAGCCGCGCCACCCAGGCCGGGGGAGCGCTGGACGGCCCCGGGCCGTACGCCTCCGCCAGTGCGCGCACCGCCGACGGGAACACCAGCGCATCGCCCCGGGCGACCAGCCGGACCGTCTGCACCAAGTGGTCCGCTTCGGCCCGCTTGAGCAGGAAGCCCGCCGCGCCGGCGCGCAGCGCGTCGTACACGTACGCGTCGTTCTCGAACGTCGTCACCACCAGGATCCGCGGCGGTGCGTCCAACGCGGCGAGGATCCGCTCGGTCGCCCCGATGCCGTCCAGCTCCGGCATCCGCACGTCCATCAGCACCACATCGGGCCGCAGCTCGCACACCGCGGACACGGCTTCCTCGCCGGTACTGGCCTCTCCGATCACCTCCAGGTCGGGCTCCGCTTCCAGGATCACGCGCAGCGCAGTGCGCACCATCCGCTCGTCATCGGCGATCACGACCCGCACCGCGCTCACCGATCGAATCCCAGCGTGCCACCCGAACGGTCGTTCAGGGGGAGCTTGGCGTACAGTCGCCAAACTCCGTCCGCGGGACCCGCAGCGACGACGCCCCCGAGGGCCGCAGCCCGTTCGACCATGCCCGCCACCCCGCGCCCGCCACCCGGGCGGACCACCGGGGCCCGGCCCGGCAGTGGGTTCTCCATCGTGATCTCCAATGCGTCCAGTGCTTCTGGTCCATCCGATTCCGCGCCGCGCCGGGCGATCCGCAGGGACACCGGGACCGCCCCCGCGTGCCGCAGCGCGTTGCTCAGCCCCTCTTGGACGATGCGGTACGCGGCACGCGACACCGGCGCCGGAATCCCCTCCAGCGCACCGACCGTCATCCGCTGCGACTCCCGCTCCCGCGTCACCGGCATCCCGCTGCGCGCCAGGAGCCCGTCCAACTCGGTGAGCGTGGGTCCGTCGGCCACCGCTCCGTGGGCCCGGGCCGCCCCGTCGTCCCGCAGCAGACCGAGGACCGCGTCCAACTCGTCGACCGTGCGCCGGGCGGTCTCCTCGATCGCCTCCAGCGCCTGCCGTACGAACTCCGGATCGCGGTCGACGACCCGGCGCGCGGCGCCGGCCTGGAGCGTGACCGCGCTCAGCGCGTGCCCCACCGAGTCGTGCAGCTCCCGCGCGAGCCGATTGCGCTCGGCCAACTCGTTCGCGCGCCGCTCGGCCGCCGCCAGCCGATCCGCGGGCGTCGGCCCCAGCAGCACCGGTGCCGCCCGAGCCAACAGCGCCCCGGCCGCCACCGAGACCCCCGCCAGCGCCAGCAGCATGGCGACGCCGGCGAAGGGGAAGAGCGCGAGCAGCCAGATCGGGAGGTCCGGCACCCGCAGCCAGGTGCGCAGCGGCGGGACGAACGGCACCAGGGCCGTACTCGCCGCGAACGGCGGCAGCGCCAAGGACGCCCCGCTGACCAGCGCACCCACCCCGGTGTGCAGCGTGAACCAGGCCGCGGTCCGCAGCCGGGCCGCCCGCGACCGCGCCGACCCGTCGGCCAGCGCCCCGTCCGGCAGCGTGCACAGCGCCCGTGCCGCCGCCACCGACAACGGCCGCAGCTGGGAGACCAGCGCCGTCGCGGTGGCCAGTGGGAGCGCGACCGCGTACAGCAGCAACTGGTCCCCGATGGACGTCGGCACCAGCGAGCGCACGTCGGTGAACGGGCCGACGACCACACCGGCCAGCATCCAGAACGGCATCAACAGCGCGCCGCCCAGCACCAGATGGAGCCAGCGCCCGCGCGCCCGCCTGCCGAACAGCGCGCGCAACACCGCCCGTGCCCCCACCCGTACCTGTGGAGCTCCCCCCACTCCTGCCCCCCGGTCAACCCGTAAGTCGGCGGCCCTCACAGCCGTCTGGTGGCGAGGGTCAGCCTGTCCCGTGCGTCGAACAGGGCGTCCTTGATGAGCTGTTCGTGCCCGGGGGTCAGCCGGGCCACCGGCACCGAGCAACTGATGGCGTCCCGCGCCGGCGTCCGGTAAGGAATCGCCACCCCGAAGCAGCGCAGGCCCAGGGTGTTCTCCTCGCGGTCCACCGCGTACCCCTGCTCCCGCACCGCGTGCAACTCCTCGATGAGCTTCTCCCGGTCCGTGACGGTGTGCTCCGTCAGCGACGAGAGCGTCTTCGGCAGCATCTTGCGCACCTGCTCGTCGCTGTACGTCGCGAGCAGCGCCTTGCCGAGCGAGGTGGAGTGCGCCGGCAGCCGGCGTCCGACCCGGGTGAAGGGCCGCAGGTAGTGCTGGGACTGGCGGGTGGCCAGATACACCACGTTGGTGCCGTCGAGACGGGCGAGGTGGATGGTCTCCGTGGTGTCGTCGGAGAGCCGGTCGAGCGTGGGGCGGGCCGCCGCGACGACCTCGTCACCGTCGATGTACGACGTGCCGACCAGCAGGGCGCGCACCCCGATCCCGTACCGGGTGCCGGTCGCGTCGGTCTCCACCCAGCCGAGTTCCACCAGGGTCCGCAGGAGCATGTAGAGGCTGGACTTGGGGTAGCCGACCGCCTCCTGGACCGCGGCGAGCGAGTGCATCCCGGGACGCCCGGCGAAGTACTCCAGCAACTCCACGGTCCGCACCGCGGACTTGACCTGCGCCCCGCCCGAACCGCCCGAACCGCCTGAATCGGCAGCCGACATCGGCCCCACGCCCCCTTCTTGACCGTCCGGAACACCCGGAAATAGAGTCCGGAGTCCCCCGTGCCATTCATCAACAGGAACATCGTTCACGATACCGAACAAGCCCTGAGGGATGGTCGGCCCGTGCGATGCGACGCACGTCGTGGACGGTGCCGGCAACGACAGCACTGACGTCGCCGGCGACGACGAACACCGGAGAGGAAGCCGCGGTGACAGCAGCACCAGTCTGGAGTGTCGACCCCCGAACCGGGAAGCCGCGGGAGCAGGTCGCGGTGGAGTCCACGGCCGCGGAGGTCGACCGCGCGGTGCGCGCGGCGCACGCGTCCGCCGCCGCGCTCGCCGACCGGTCCGCCCGCGCCGCCCTACTGCGCGCCGCGGCCGACCTGCTCGACGAGGCCCGGGACCCGGTCATCGAAGTCGCCGACGCGGAGACCGCCCTCGGTCCCACCCGGCTGACCGGCGAACTCGCCCGCACCACGGCCCAATTGAGAGCCTTCGCCGACGTCGTCGACGAAGGCTCCTACCTGGACGTGCGCATCGACCACGCCGACGCCGGCCGCACCCCGCCCTGGCCCGACCTGCGCCGCTACAAGATCCCGCTCGGGGTCGTCGCCGTGTACGCGGCGAGCAACTTTCCGCTCGCCTTCTCCGTGCCCGGCGGCGACACCGCCAGCGCGCTCGCCGCCGGCTGCCCCGTCGTCGTCAAGGCGCACCCGGACCACCCCGCCACCTCCGAACTCTGCGCGACCCTGCTGCGCCGCGCGGCCGCCCGGGCCGGGCTGCCCGAGGACGTGGTCGCCGTCGTCCACGGCTTCGACGCCGGCGTGACGCTGGTCGGCCACCCGACGGTCGCCGCGGCCGGCTTCACCGGTTCCGTACGCGGCGGACGCGCCCTCTTCGACGCGGCGGCGGCCCGCCCCGTCCCCATCCCCTTCCACGGCGAGCTGGGCTCCCTGAACCCCGTCGTCGTCACCGAAGGGGCGGCCGCCGAGCGCGCCGCCGAGATCGGCACCGGACTCGCCGGCTCCATGACCCTCGGCGAAGGGCAGTTCTGCACCAAGCCCGGCTTCGTCCTCGTCCCGCAGTCGGCCGCGGGCGACCAGGTCGTGGAGTCCCTGACGGCCGCGCTCGGCAACACCGAACCCGGCGTGATGCTCGACCACCGGATGCGCGCGGCCTTCGTCGACGGCGTACGGGAGCGGGCCCTCCTGCCGTCCGTCGAAACCCCGCTGACCCCCGGCGCGGGCGGCGAGCACACCGTCAACGCCGGCTTCCTGACCGTCCCGGCGGCCCTGCTGACCGCGGACGGCCCGCACGAACTGCTGCTGGAGGAGTGCTTCGGCCCCGTCACCGTCGTCGCCCGGTACGCCACCGACGACGACGTCACCGCGGTGCTCGGCCGGCTCCCCGGCAACCTCACCGCGACCCTGCACCTGTCGGCGGCCGAGGCGGAGGGGCGGGGGAGGGGCGCCGCGCTGCTCGCCGAACTGACGCCACTCGCGGGCCGGATCCTCGTCGACGGCTGGCCCACCGGAGTGGCGGTCGCCCCCGCGCAGCACCACGGCGGGCCCTACCCGGCGACCACCTCCACCGCCACGTCCGTCGGCGCCACCGCCGTCGAACGCTGGCTGCGCCCGGTCACGTACCAGAGCACCCCCGCCGCACTGCTGCCGCCGGAGCTCGCGGAGGACAACCCCCTCGGGCTGCCGCGCCGCGTGGACGGCCGACTCGACGTTCCGTAGGGCCGTCTTCACCGTCCTGCGGATGTCCCTGTGCCGGTGGACAGGCACCGTAGTCCTGCGGCACGGGGACGTCGCGGGGCCGTGCGGACACGCCCCACCGCGCCGGCGCAGGAATGCGTCGGGCCCGCCGTGCGTTGACGTCGCTACGGCGCGCCCCTCGGGGCGCGGCCGCGCTGGTTTTCCGACGACGACGGCAAGAGAGCAGAAGAGGGCGACACATGGGGACGGAACGGGACGGGATGCGCGTCGAGATCTGGGGCGACGTCGTCTGCCCCTGGTGCTACGTGGGCAAGGCCCGTTTCGAGAAGGGGCTCGCCGCCTTCGACCACCGCGACCGGGTCGAGGTGGTGTACCGCTCCTACGAGCTGGACGCGGACCGGCCACGGGGCGAGACGTCGTCCGTCATCGACGTGCTGACGAAGGTGTACGGCTGCACGCGCGAGGAGGCGCAGGCGAAGGAGGAGCACGTCGCGGCGGGCGCCCGCGGCGACGGCCTGCCGTACCTCACCGAGGGACGCGACCACGGCAACACCTTCGACGTGCACCGGCTGCTGCACCTGGCCAAGGCCCGCGGCCGACAGCGCGAACTCCTCGACGTCGTCTACCGGACCAACTTCGCCGAGCAGCGCTCCGTCTTCGACCACGAGGTCCTCGCCGAGCTCGCCGTCGAAGCCGGATTGGACGGCGCGGAGGCGCGCGCGGTGCTCGCGGACGAGCAGGCGTACGCCGCCGACGTCCGCGCCGACGAGCGGGAGGCGGCCGAACTGGGCGCGCGTGGCGTCCCGTTCTTCGTCGTCGACCGGCGCTACGGGCTCTCCGGGGGACAGCCGCCCGAGCTGTTCGCCGAGGTGCTGGAGAAGGCGTGGCAGAGCCGCCCCGCGGAAGGCGCCGACACGGCGCAGGCGCGGGGTTGACCCGCCCCACAGGTCAGCGCAGGGTGATCGCATGGAGACTCCGGGCGGTTCCGAGTTCACGCTGACCTCGACGTATCTGAACACCGCGAGCTGCGGAGTGCTGCCCCGCCGGGCCGTCGCCGCGATCACGTCGCTCGTCGACGAGCTGGCCGCGGGCCGGCCGGGCGGCGCCGGTGACTATGCCGTGCTCGGCCCGGCCCGGGCCTCCTTCGCCCGGCTGAGCGGGGTCGCCGAGGACCGGGTCGCCGTGGGCAGCTCGCTCGCCGTGCAGGTCGCGCTGGTGGCGGCGGCCCTGCCCGCCGGGGCCGAGGTGCTGTTCCCGGAGGGCGAGTACACCTCCGTCGTGACGCCCTTCGCCGTTCGCGGGGACCTCGCGCTGCGGTACGCGCCGCTGGAGGCGCTCGCCGACGCGGTGCGCCCGGGCACCGCGCTCGTCGCGTTCTCCGCGGTGCAGTCCGCCGACGGACGCATCGCCGACTTGGCGGCCGTACGGGAGGCGGCGGCGGTGCACGGGGCGCGCACGCTGGTGGACCTGAGCCAGTCGGCGGGGTGGCTGCCGCTGGACGCGGGCTCCTTCGACTACACCGTCACCTGCGGGTACAAGTTCCTGCTGGGCCTGCGCGGGGTGTGCTTCCTCACCGTCACCGAGGAGGCCCAGCAAACGCTGCGGCCGCTGTACGCGGGGACCTTCGCCTCCGTCGACTGGCCCCTGTACGGGCCGGTCGAGCACCTGGCACCCACCGCCCGGCGCTTCGACGAGTCACCGGCGTACGCGGCCTACCACGGTGCGGTCGAGTCGTTGGCGCTGCTGGAGGAGGTCGGGGTGGCGGCGGTGCACCGGCACGTGACCGGGCTGGCGCGGCGCTGCACGCAGGGGCTGGCCTCGCTCGGCCTGCCGGCCGCGGCGACGGACTCGGCGATCGTGGCCGTGCCCGGGCAGGGCGAGCGGCTGGCGGACCTCGCGCGGGCAGGGGTCGTCGCCTCGGCCCGGGCGGGGAACCTGCGGCTGTCCTTCCACCTCTACAACACGCCGGCGCACGTGGACCGGGCGCTCGACGCGCTCGCCTAGCAGTTCCTGGGCCGGGTCCGGAAAGCCCCGCGCGCTCCCTGTGCCGGGCTCTCCGGTCGCGTCCTACGGGGTCACCCCGCCTCGTCGCACTCCGCGGCCTCCGCGCACAGATTGCGCTCGGCCTTGTTCAGCAGCCGCAGCAGTTCCGTGCGCTCGCCGTCGTCGAGCCCGGTGAGCATCCGCTCCTCCAGGGTGTTCAGCGACTGCTCCACCGCGAGCCGCAGGGCGCAGCTCTGCTCCGTCGCCTCGACGAGGACCGCACGCCGGTCGGCCGGATCGGGCCGGCGGCGGACGTGACCGGCCTGCTCCAGGCGCTGGAGCATCTTCGTGACGGTGGACGGGTCCAGCTCCGCGAACCTGATCAGGTCCGACTGGCGCAGCGGGCCGGACTTCCACAGGTGGAGCATCACGAACTCCTGCCCGGGGTAGAGGCCGAGGCCGCGCAGCGCCTTGCCCCCGACCATCCGGTGCAGCCGGGCCACGTGCGACACGGCGTAGCCGACGGGGCCGCCCGCCTTGCACGCGGGCTCTCCGCCCCCGTCGCACGCCTGCCCCGCGCCGTCGGGCGCGTTCCGGACGGCGACGCCCTCCGCTTCGACCTGGCTCGTCATCGGGACTCCTCACTCCGCCGGTCACGCTCGCCGCCGGTCCTCCGGCCGTGGATTCCCAGTGTCTCGCGGACTTCTCCGAAATTTTACATTGGCTGACCAAGCTTTATCTTTGGCTGGCCAATCAATGCGTTACGGTTGCTTCCGGCGCCAAAGCTTGGCCGGCCATACTTTCTTTCTTCGGGAGCCTTCATGACCACCGCCTTCGACCCCCTCCACCTCGCCGGCCGCACGCTGGCGAACCGCATCGCCATGGCGCCGATGACCCGGTCCCGTGCCTACGGCCCCGGCCTCTCGCCCACCGACGCCATGGCCACGTACTACGCCCAGCGCGCATCCGCCGGGCTGATCATCACCGAGGGCGTCCAGCCGTCCGCGGTGGGCCAGGGCTACCCCGACACCCCGGGGCTGCACAGCGAGGAGCAGGTCGCGGGGTGGCGCAAGGTCACCGACGCCGTGCACGCCGAAGGCGGCACGATCTTCGCCCAGCTGATGCACAGCGGTCGGATCGGCCACCCGGACCTGCTGCCGGGCGACCTCCACCCGGTCGGCCCCTCCGCCGTCGCCGCGGCCGGGCAGCTCTACACGCACGAGGGCATGAAGGACTTCCCCGTCCCGCAGGAGTTGACCGGCGAGGACGTGCGCACCACCATCGAGGACTTCGTCTCCGCCGCCCGCAACGCGGTGGCCGCCGGCTTCGACGGCGTCGAGCTGCACGGTGCCAACGGCTACCTGATCCACCAGTTCCTCGGCCAGAACACCAACCTGCGCACCGACGAGTGGGGCGCCGGCAGCGTCGAGGACCGGATCCGGTTCGCCGTCGAGGCGGTCCGCGCCACGGCCGAGGCGATCGGCCCGGACCGGGTCGGCCTGCGCATCTCGCCCTGCAACCCGATGACCGACGTCCACGAGCCCGAGCCGGACGAGGTGTACCTCGCGCTGGTCCGCGCGCTGGAGCCGCTGGGGCTCGCGTACCTGCACGTGCTCCAGTGCGGCCCGGAGCGCCGGGAACTGGTGGAGGCGGTGCGCAAGGAGTTCTCCGGGACGCTGATCCTCAACGACGGCACCCCGACCCCCTCCGACCACGACCAGCTCGCCGCCGTCGAGGACGGCACCGCCGACATGATCTCCTTCGGCGCGCTCTTCCTCGCCAACCCCGACCTGCCCGAGCGGCTGCGGACCCGGGGCCCGTACAACGCCCCGGACTCCGCCACCTTCTTCGGTGGCGACGAGCGCGGCTACACGGACTACCCGACGCTCGGCCGCGGCTGACGCCCGCACGGCGAGGGGCCCCGCAGTTCGTCGCGGGGCCCCTCGCCGTTGCTGCACGTCCTACCGCACCGGGGTGAAGTCGCGGGCCCCGATGAACTCCGGCCGGCGCACCGGCGCGGCGAACGGCTCCACCGACGCGTTCTCCACGCTGTTGAAGACGATGAAGACGTTGCTGCGCGGGTACGGGGTGATGTTGTCCCCCGAGCCGTGCATGCAGTTGCAGTCGAACCAGGTCGCCGAGCCGGCCCGCCCGGTGAACAGCCGGATGCCGTGGTCGTCGGCGAACCGCGTCAGCGCGCCGTCGGACGGCGTGCCCGCGTCCTGCATCTGGAGCGACTTCTTGTAGTTGTCCTCGGGCGTCGCACCCGCGCACCCCAGGAACGTCCGGTGCGAGCCGGGCATGATCATCAGCCCGCCGTTGGTGTCCCGGTTCTCCGTCAGCGCGATGGAGACCGAGACCGCCCGCATCTTCGGCATGCCGTCCTCGGCGTGCCAGGTCTCGAAGTCCGAGTGCCAGTAGAAGCCCGATGCGCCGAAGCCCGGCTTCACGTTGATCCGGGACTGGTGGACGTACACGTCCGAGCCGAGGATCTGGCGGGCCCGGCCCACCACGCGCTCGTCGCGCACCAGCGCGGCGAAGACCTCGCTGAGCCGGTGCACCTCGAAGATCGAGCGCACCTTCTGGGACCGCGACTCCACGATGGCGCGCTCGTCGGCGCGCACCGTGGGATCGGCGATCAGCCGCTCCATCTCGGTGCGGTACAGGCGGACCTCGTCGTCGGTGATCTGGTCCTCGACGCCGAGGAAGCCGTCGCGTTCGTACGAGGCGAGGTCACCGGAGGTGATGGGGCCGGGCGCACCGGGCGCGGACCACACGACCGGCTCCTGACGCGGCGTCACCACCTCGGCGGGGCCGCGGCTCGGGTAGAGGTCCTCGACGACGGGGGTGCGGGTGGCGGTGGTCATGCTTCAGCCCTCCTCGGTGAGTAGCGGATAGACGCCGTTCTCGTCGTGGTCCTCACGGCCGGTGACCGGCGGGTTGAAGACGCAGACGCAACGGAAGTCGGTGACGGGGCGCATCGTGTGCCGCTCGTGGCCGTCGAGCAGGTACATCGTGCCCGGCTCGATCAGATGGACCTCGCCGGTCTCGTCGTCGGTCAACTCGGCGGTGCCCTCGACGCAGAGCACGGCCTCGACGTGGTTCGCGTACCACATGGACGTCTCCGTGCCGGCGTACAGCACGGTCTCGTGGAGCGAGAACCCGACCTTCTCCTTGGCGAGGATCAGGCGCTTGCTCTCCCAGGTCCCGGAGGCCGCTCTGACGTGGCGGTCGGTGTCCTGGATCTCCTTGAGCGAACGTACGATCACAGTGCTGGTGCCTTTCTGAACTCGAAGGTGACGACGGACGTCAGGTGCCGGGCGGCGGCGGGCGTCAGGCGGTCTCGCGCACGGCCCGGGCGAGGATCCGCAGGCCCTCGTCCAACTCCGCGGGGGTCACGGTGAGCGCGGGCAGCAGCTTCACCACTTCGCCGCGCGGCCCGGAGGTCTCCAGCAGCAGCCCCAACTCGAAGGCCCGGGCGCAGATCGCCCCCGCGCGCTCCCCGTCGGCGAACTCCAGCCCCCAGACCAGGCCCCGGCCGCGGAAGCTGAAGTCCGGCTGCGCGCTCTCCCCGGCGAGCGCGAGCAGCCCCTGCTCGACCTGCTCGCCGCGCACCAGGGTCTGCTTCTCCATCTCGCGGTCGGTCCAGTACGTCTCCAGTGCCGCCGTGGCCGTGACGAACGCCGGGTTGTTGCCGCGGAAGGTGCCGTTGTGCTCGCCCGGCTCCCACAGGTCGAGCTCCGGCAGGAAGAGGCAGAGGGACATGGGCAGTCCGTAGCCGCTGATCGACTTGGACAGGGTGACGATGTCCGGGGTGATGCCCGCCTCCTCGAAGGAGAAGAAGCCCCCGGTGCGCCCGCAGCCCATCTGGATGTCGTCGACGATCAGCAGCATGTCCTGCCGCTCGCACAGGGCCTTGAGCGAGCGCAGCCACTCGGGGCGGGCCACGTTCACGCCGCCCTCGCCCTGCACGGTCTCCACGATCACGGCCGCGGGCTTGTCCAGGCCGGAGCCCTGGTCCTCCAGCAGCCGCTCGAACCAGAGGAAGTCCGGGACGGTGCCGTCGAAGTAGTTGTCGAACGGCATCGGGGTGCCGTGCACCAGCGGGATGCCGGCTCCGGCGCGCTTGAAGGCGTTGCCGGTGACCGCGAGGGACCCCAGCGACATGCCGTGGAAGGCGTTGGTGAACGAGACCACGGGCTCGCGGCCCTTCGCCTTGCGGGCCAGCTTGAGCGCCGCCTCCACCGCGTTGGTGCCGGTCGGGCCGGGGAACATGACCTTGTACGGCAGGTCGCGCGGGCTCAGCACGATGTTCTGGAAGGCTTCCAGGAAGGTGCGTTTCGCCGTGGTCGCCATGTCCAGGCCGTGGGTGATCCCGTCGCGTTCGAGGTAGTCGAGCAGGGCACGCTTGAGCACCGGGTTGTTGTGGCCGTAGTTGAGCGAGCCGGCGCCGGCGAAGAAGTCGAGGTAGCTGTGGCCGTCCTCGTCGGTCAGCCGGCTGCCCTGCGCGCGGTCGAAGACGGCGGGCCACCCCCGGCAGTAGGAGCGGACCTCGGACTCCAGGGCTTCGAAGACGCTCATGGCGGGCGGGGTGATGGTCATGGGGCTCTGCCTCCAACAGGGGGTGGTCGCCGGACGGGGCGGTGGGCGCAGGTGAAAGGCGGGCGACGTCGTCCGTGGCCGCGCCGTGCCGTTCGTCGGTGCGCTTCGGTGCGCTTCGGTGCGCGGGGCCGCCGGTCAGGCGGCCAACGGACCGATGCGGTAGAGGATCTCGGTCTGGTGGTCCCCGGCCGGCGCGCCGGTGCGGTCGGTCTCCCGGCTGGGGAAGAGCTCTTCGGCGAAGAGCACTTCGCGCTCCAGTCGGGCGCCCCGGCGGCGGGCGTACGCGGTGAACAGCCGGTCCGACGCGGTGTTGTCGGGGGTGACGGTGGTCTCCACCTCGTGCACGCCCCCTCCCTCGGTGACGCGCGCGGTCAGCGCGTCCAGCAGGGTGCCCGCGAGCCCGCGTCCGCGGTGGTCCCGGTCCACCGCGACCTGCCAGACGACCAGCGCCTCGGGCCGGTCCGGGCGTAGGTAGCCGGTGACGAAGGCGATCGGCGCACCGGTGTCGTCCCGGGCCACCAACGAGGTGGCGGCGAAGTCACGGCACCACAGCAGATAGCTGTACGGGGAGTTGAGGTCCAGGACCTCGGAGTCGCGGGCGATGCGCCAGATCGCGGCTCCGTCTTCGACCCGTGGGCTTTCGATGACGGTGAATTCGCTTCGGGGGGTGGAGGATGAGGCTCGTACAAGGTCGTCTTGCGCGGCGGTCATGTCCAGGCAATTTACCGATGGAATTCGATATATGCATGGCGGCGAGGGGTTGGGTGATTCGCAGTAATGTGTTATCGCGCGGGCGCGACCTGGCCCAAGATGAGGCAGTGCTATGTGCCATTTTGTCCGGTAAATAAGCCGCTAAACGGGCATGATGTGGAGTCCGTCACATCTTCAAGACGGCCGGATTTCCCTGTCGGAACTTTAGCGTTTAGGTCGGGGGAACCCGGGCAGAAGAAAACGGGGAGCTGCCTACTGAAAGGCGGCTCCCCGTCATTTTGATTTTGCGCGGGATTTTCTTTTGATTTCTCGGTTCGCCGGGTGTCGGGGCGTATCCGGCGGGGATACGCCCCGAAGCGCCCTAGGCCCAGGTGTCGGAGACCGCGCGGCCGGCCGCCTCCAGGTCCACGGTGGTGCCCGGGGCGAGTTCGACCAGTGCGGCGCCGAGCGCGGCCAGCGAGGAGCGCACCGCGCCGCGGGTCGCGTCCACCCCGTAGTGGTTCACCCGGATCATCTCCTTGGCGAGCGCCCCGCCGCCGGCGACCAGGGGCAGCGACGGGTCGGCCGCCAGCGCCCGGGTGACCAGCTCGGAGGCGTCCACCCCGGACGGCGCGCGCAGGGTCGTCGCCACCGGCGCCGCGTCCCGCGCGTCGTGGACGTACGGCTCAAGGCCGCCGCCGAGCGCCACCGCGCCCGCCCGGGTGGCCGCCGCCGCGGAGGCGTGCCGGGCCGTCACCGCAGCCAGCCCCTCCGACTCGATGCGCTCCACGCACGCCTCCAGCGCCAACATCTCCAACTGCGCAGGCGCGTGCAGCAGCGCCCGGCGCCCGCCGTCGATCCAGCGCTCCTTCCAGTCCAGCAGTGAGAGGTACGAGCGGCGCGGCGCGGCCGGGTTGGCCGCGAAGCGCTCCCAGGCGCGCCCGCTCACGGACACCGCCGACACCCCCGCCGGCCCGCCCATCGCCTTCTGCGCGCCGATCACGCACAGGTCCACGCCCCAGGCGTCCGGCAGCAGCGGCTCGGCGGCCACCGACGCCACCGCGTCCAGCATGAACAGCGCGCCGTGCGCCCGGACGACCTCGCCGATCTCCGCCACCGGGTTGGTGTTGCCGGTCGCCGCCTCCGCGTGCACCAGGGAGACGAAGTCGATCTCCGGGTGTGCCGCCAGCGCCTGCGCCACCTGCTCGGCGGTGACCGCGGTGTGGAACGGCACCTCCAGGTCCACCACCGTGGCACCGCAGTCCCGCAGCCAGTTCCCGAAGGTCTGTCCGTACGGGCCGGTGACCACGTTCAGCGCGGTCGACCCGGGCCGGGCGCCGGAGCGGATGCAGCCCTCCAGCGGCAGCAGCGCCTCGCCCTGCGTGATCACGACGTCCTGCTCGGTGTCGAGCAGCGCGGCCACCCGGCGCTCGATCGCCGCGAAGCGCTCGGCGGTCAGCGGGGGCAGGTCCAGGAACGGATGGGTCACGGTGGGTGCCTTCTTCGGATCGTCGAGCGGGTGGCACCGGGGCGGGGCGGCCCCGGGGCGCTTTCGATGGGTTTCAGCCGGTGCGATCCGGCCGCCCAACCGAGGGTACCCAGGCCGCGGCAGCCCCTCGTACGGCGCCGAGCCGCCTCGTACAGTGCAGGCATGAGCGATCACGCGGTGCTGCACGTGAAGGGGCGGGTGCTCGTCGGCCCGGAGGACGTCCGGGACGAGTTGTGGGTGGTCGACGGGCGCGTCACCTACGACCGGCCGGCCGGTGCGGCGGTGACCGTGACGGGCTGGGCGCTGCCCGGGCTGGTCGACGCCCACTGCCACGTGGGGCTGGACCAGCACGGCGCGGTGGACGACGCCACCAGCGAGAAGCAGGCGCTCACCGACCGGGCCGCCGGCGCCCTGCTGATCAGGGACGCCGGCTCGGCCGCCGACACCCGCTGGATCGACGACCGCGCCGATCTGCCGAAGATCATCCGGGCGGGGCGGCACATCGCCCGCACCCGGCGCTACATCCGCAACTACGCCCACGAGATCGAGCCGGCCGACCTGGTCGCCTACGTCGCGAGGGAGGCGCGCCGCGGCGACGGCTGGGTGAAGCTCGTCGGCGACTGGATCGACCGCGAAGCCGGCGACCTGACCGCCTGCTGGCCGCGCGGAGCGGTCGAAGCGGCCATCGCCGAGGCCCACCGGCTGGGCGCGCGGGTCACCGCGCACTGCTTCGCCGAGGACTCGCTGCGCGACCTCGTCGAGGCCGGAATCGACTGCATCGAGCACGCCACCGGGCTCACCGACGACACCATTCCGCTCTTCGCCGAACGCGGCGTCGCCATCGTCCCGACCCTGGTCAACATCGCCACCTTCCCGTCGCTCGCGGACGGCGGCGAGGCCAAGTTCCCCGACTGGGCGGCGCACATGCGACGGCTGCACGCCCGCCGCTACGACACGGTCCGCAACGCCTACGACGCCGGCATCCCCGTCTTCGTCGGCACCGACGCCGGCGGCTCGCTGCCGCACGGCCTGGTCGCCGCCGAGGTCGGCGAGCTGGTCAAGGCCGGCATCCCGCCCGTCGAAGCCCTGGCGGCCACCACCTGGAAGGCGCGGGCGTGGCTGGGCCGCCCGGCGCTGGAGGAAGGCGCACCGGCCGACCTGGTGGTGTACGGGAGCGATCCGCGCGCCGACGTCCGGGCGTTGGCCGATCCGCTGCGGGTGGTCCTCGACGGGCAGATCGTCGGCTGAGCCGCCACCGTCCGGCCCGGGGCGCGCTGTTGACCGGCCGTGACGTTCGTCGGCGAGCCGTCGTTGAGCTCTTTTCGGCCGAAGCCAACGACGGCTGGTCGGCGGTGGGTCACGTACTCCGTGCGGTGTGAAAACAGGGGCCAGAAGGAACGCACGTGCCTCACGAATCGAAAGCACGGCCGGAAACCCCCCTTTGGAGTGAACTGACCCCCGGTAGCCGTCAGTTCACTCTCAGTGCGTAAAGATGAGGCGTCTCGGTCGTCGTCGCCGCGTGTCCCCGCGGTCGACGGACGACGTCATTCCTCTTGTGGGGGTTCCACACCTTGAACAGCAATGCCTTGCGCGTGCCCGCCCGCCGCTGCGCCGCCGTCACGGCGGCCGTCGCCCTGGTCGCGGCGCCCGTGGCGCTCGCCGGCCCGGCCCACGCCACCGGCGGCGGCGAAGAGGGGCGCGCGAGCGCGGTCGTCCTGCGCACCGGGCTGGACGTCTCCCTGCTCAACAAGACCGTCAACCTTCCCCTCAGCGTGTCCCTGAACGAGGTGAAGGCGCCCGCCAGCGCGGAGAAGACCGCGCTCAGCGTGCGGTTGGACGGGGTCGACGCGGGCCGGCCCTTCCAGGTCCTGCGGGCGGACGTCGCCACCTCCCGGGCCACCGCGGACAAGCAGCGCGCCGAGGGGTACGTGAACCTGGCCCGCGCCAAGGTGCACCTCCCCGGCCTGCCGCTGCTGTCCCTGGTCGAGGTCGAGCAGGTCACGTCGAAGGCCGTGTGCGAGGTCGGCAAGAAGCCGGTCGCCGAGTCCAACCTCCTCGGCCACGTGAAGGTGCTCGGCCAGAAGGTGACCCTCTCCGCGGACGGCCGCACGCAGGTCACCGTGCCCGG
This sequence comes from Streptomyces sp. NPDC017979, assembly GCF_044328175.1. Classification (NCBI taxonomy): domain Bacteria; kingdom Bacillati; phylum Actinomycetota; class Actinomycetes; order Kitasatosporales; family Streptomycetaceae; genus Streptomyces; species Streptomyces sp. NPDC017979. Next base: position 227,635 of record NZ_JBIRGU010000010.1, read on the forward strand.
CGTCGGCGAGGTCACGCTGGACCTCTCCAAGCGCGAGACCACCTCCCGCACGGCCGCGGCCACCGCGCTCGAACTCAACGTCAACGTGAACCCGTTGAAGCTGAACGTGGCCGAGGTCAACGGCAACGTCACCCTCGTCAAGGCGACCTGCGAGGCCCCGAAGGCCGCGCCGGCCCCCAAGCCCGAGCAGCCCGAGGAGCCGAAGACCGAGACCCCGCCCGCCCCGGGCCCGAAGGAGCAGGGCGGCTCCACGCCCTCGGACGACAACCTCGCCGAGACGGGCGGCAGCGCCACCACGATGTACGTCGCCGGTGGCGCCGCCGTGCTGCTGGGCCTGGGCGGCGGTGCGATGTTCCTGGCCCGCGCCCGCAAGCGCGCCTAGTGCTGTGACCGGAAGGGTTTGCCGGGTGGCTCGCGGTGTCCGGTGCGGTGCATCGCAAGGCGGAGGATCTCCCGCGTACTGGACGTACTCGGGTGATGCGACAACGCAGCGTGGGGGCACCACCGTGCCCGCAGGGCACAGGGGGAGTGCCGTGCCGTGCCGGGCGCCGCGAGCCGGTGACCTTTTCCGGTCACAGCACTAGGGCCCGGCCCGTGGCGGCCTAGTCCGGTGCGTGCCGGATCCCCTCGTACGCCAACCACTGGGCGAACGTGTGCAGACCGTGGTGCAGTTCGCGGACCGGCTTCCAGCCCTCCAGCGGCGGCAGGTCCGGCAAGCCCAAGCCGTCCGGGCGGGCCCGGTGTCCGGGGCGGCCCGCGGGCGCGACGGCCTCCAGCGGGACCGGGCGTACGGACTCCCGTACCGCATCGGCCACGTGACGCACCGCGAGCGGGTCCCCGACGGGCAGCAGCACCGCCCGCTCCTTCACCGGCGCGGTCACCGCGTGGGCCACGGCGTCCACCAGGTCGGCGGTGTGCAGCGGACGCAGGTCCGGGCCCGGCGGCTCGGTGACGACGACCGGTTGGTAGCGCACCGCGTCCCACACCATGCGCCCGATCGCCGAATCCCGCGGGCACCCCGGGCCGTACAGGTCACCGGCGTACAGCGTGTGCGTGCTGCGCACCGTGCCGTCGGCGCGGTCGAGCAGCGTCACGACGACGCTCGCCGGCGTCCGCTCGCCGCACTGGTGCAGCGGCCCGAGGTCGACCACCGCGTCGAGCCCCGGCGCCGGGTGACCGCCCTCTGTCCCCAGGGCGGTCACCCGGTACCCGCGGTCGGCCAGGCCGCGGGCCAGGTGCTCGCCCAGCGGACTCGCCCCGCCGACCAGCCCCACGCAGTGCGCGGGGCCGGTCCGCGCGGGCCGTGGTTTCTGCCCCGCCGCGGTGCGGCGCTCCCCGGCGGCCAACCCCGCCTCAAGTCCCGCCCGGGCGACCCGCGCCAGCCCGTCGCGCACCTCGGCGATCTGCTCCTCGCTGCGGCGGTGACTGATCCCGCCGGGGCCGATCGTCGCCAGTGCCTCGGCGAGCACCGGATCGGCATCCGGGTCGAGGGCGCCGCCCCGGCCCGCGCGCCGGTGCACCAGCCCGAGGGCGAACGAGGTCAGCCACGTGCCGCGGACCGCCTCCCGGTCCTGCACTTCGGTCAATCCGAGCATGGCCGAATCCAGTCTCTGCACCCGGATGCCGGACCCTTCCACGTACGACTCGCACTCCAAGTGGAGCCAACGCTCCGGGCCCGGGCCGTCCTGCCGCACCGCGCACTGGGCCACCCCGTGCTTGAAGAACGGCACCACCCGCAGCCCCTCCAACCGGGTCCCCTCGTTCCCCGGGCGGTCGTCGGGCAGGAAGCACACCGAACGGCGCGGCCCGCGAAATGCGTTGCCGGAAATGGACCCCCGGTCGTCGTGTTCGGCCAGGCTCGGCACCGAAACGTACGACGGAATCCCGCGGTCGCGCAGGTAGCGGTACATCAGGATGTCGTCGGGCCAGGCGTCCAGGCGCTGTCTGCCGTATTCCACGAAACCGGTGGCGACCTCGCGCGGCAGCACGATGGCGACACAGGGAAAGTACTCGTTGACCGAGCCCACCCAACGCGCCCCCGACATGGCCGCCAAACGCACCGCCGCGCCGTTGCGGGCGTCCCAGAGGGCGAACAGCGCGAGGGCCGCGTCCGGCATTTCCCGCACCGCCGCGCGGGCCCGTTCGAAGAAGGTCTCCGACAGCAACATGTCGTCCTGCACCACCAGGTGGTGGGTGGCGTCCTCCTCGATCGCCGACCACGCCGCCAGGGCCGTACGCAAAACGGACGGCCGACCGCCCGGGTCGGGGTCCATGACGACCCGTAAGGCCCCCGGGGGTGCCGATTCGGCCAGTGCCTCGGCCGCCGGCAATCGTTTCGGATGGGTCATCACCGCGCCACTCAGGCGATAACGCGTCACGCATTCCTCCGTGCTCCGATGTGTTTCACCCTGCTCTGAAGTGCAGTGCTCTGCCGTGTAGCTATTTTTCGCCGTTGGCCGAATGGTGATTGCTGAACTGCGTCGGCCGCATACGGATCCGGACAGTACGACGTGACTTTCAGAGCCCGCAAGAGTGCCAAAAAGGCACCCTGGTTAGGCCCGTTGAAGATCGTCATGCTTGCTTTGCACGATTCACCTGCGTATCGACAGCCCGATGCGTATCAGCATCGGCGACGGAGGAGTTGGCATGGGTGTGACGGCTGGAACGGGCGGGGAAACGGCTACGGGGAATTCCGTGACCGCCCGGCTGGAGAAGCTCGCGGGGTCCCGGGTCGTGGTCACCGGCGGCGCCGGACTCGTGGGCAGCAGGCTCACCGGACTGCTGCGCGGCGTCGACGCGGAGGTCACCGTACTGGACCGGTTGGACGCCTACCCCGAGTCGACGCACGAGATGTTCGGCGCGCACAACTCGGGCACGGAGCTGGTGGTCGGGGACGTCCGGGACCGGGAAGCGGTGCGCCGGGTGCTGACCGGGGCGGAGTACCTGGTGCACGCAGCCGCCTTCGCCGACGTCGCCGCCTGCACCCGGCGCCCCGACATCGCCTTCGCGGCCAACGTCGAGGGCACCGAGGTCGTCCTGGAGGAGGCGGCCACGGCCGGCGTGCGCCGGATGGTCTTCGTCTCGTCGGCGGCCGTGTACGGAAACGGCGCGTCCCCGACCGAGGGGATCCAGCGCTTCAGCGAGGAGCAGGCACCGCACCCGCTGTCGGTGTACGCCAACTCCAAGCTGTGGGCCGAGCACCAGACCCGGCTGCTGCTCGCCGGCACCGGCACCGACTACGCCATCCTGCGGTACTTCTCCGTCTACGGGGACCCCCAGGTCCCCAAGCCCGGCAGCCACTCCTGGATGGTGGCCTGGCTCGCCATGCACGCCCGGGTCGGCCTGCCGATGCACCTCAACGGCGGCGGCGTCCAGGTCCGCGACCTCGTCCACGTCGACGACATCGCCGCGGCCACCGCGCTCGCGCTCGTCGAGGACGGCGTCGTCGGCGAGACCGTGAACGTCGGCACCGGCATACCGACGTCCGTGCGCGAGGTCGGTGAGCTGATCGCCCCGCACTTCCCCGGCTCGCGCTTCGTCACCACCCCGCGCCCCGCGGACGACCCGCTCGGCGGCTACGCGGCCACCGACCGGCTGCGCGAACTGCTGCGCTGGACCCCGGAGATCACCGTGCGCGAGGGCGTCGAGCGCTACGTGCGCTGGCTGAACGCCACGCCGTCCGCCGTTCCCGACTGGCTCACGGAGCAGGCGTGAGACTGGGCACACCGACGGCCGGACCCCGGCCGGGGCGTGAACCGACGGCCGGACCCCGGCCGGGGCGTGGAAGGAGAACCCCACACGTGGGATACATCGGCTCCTACATCTGGTCACTGCGGCAGCACGTGGGCCACCGACGGCTCCTGGTGCCGGGCGCACAGGTCCTGCTGGTGGACGAAGAGGGCCGGGCGCTCTTCCAGCAGCGCGCCGACAACGGGCTCTGGGAGATCCCGGCCGGCGCGTGCGAGGAGGGCGGCGACTTCGCCGACGCCGCCGTGCGGGAGGTGAAGGAGGAGACCGGGCTGGTGGTCCGCCGCGAGGACCTGGTGCCCTTCGCGTCCCTCTCCGACCCCGAGGTCCACACCCTCACCTACCCCAACGGCGACGTCACCCACTGCTTCGCCCTCTGCTTCGCGGCCCGCACCTGGTCCGGCGAGCTCTCGCCGGGCCTCGACGAGGTGCGCCAGGCCGGCTTCCACCCCTTCGACCGGGCGCCGCAGCCGCTGCTGCCGTCCACGGCCGTGGTGTTGGAGATGTTCCGCGAATTCACCGCCACCGGAAGGTTCCAGGCCCGATGAACGACCAGGAGCACATACGCGTCAGCGTGCCCTGCCGGGCGTGCCTGTCCGGTGAGGACCTGGACTGGCTCGGGGGCCGCAGCGTCAGCCTGGCGCTGGACCTGCCGACCACCGTGACCTGCGTCCCCGGTGCGGCACCGGCGCCCCGCGGGGACTGGGCCGACCAGGTGTGGGACTTCCTACGCGCGCGGACGCCCGGGCTCGCCCCGCGCCCGCCCGCGGTCGAGGTGCACAGCAGTGCCCCGGCAGCCAGCGGACTGTCCTCGTCGACGGCGCTGATCGTCGCGCTGTTCCGGGCCTACACCGACCACACCGCCGCCGCCGACCCGGCCGGGACGCCACCGCCGTCGCCCGGCACCCTCGCCCAGTGGGCGTACGAGTTCGAGTTCGCCCACTTCAACGGCGGCGGCATGGACCACCTCGCGGTCATCGAGGGGGACGCCCTGCTCCTGGACGGCCGGCCCACCGGGCTGCCCGCGGTCCTGGAGCGGACCGCCTTCCCCGCCGAGTGGGCCGTGGTCGTGGTGGACTCCGCGTCCCGCAAGGACACCAGCGACCACATCCGGGTCGTCCGGGCCCAACTCGCCCGCGAGGACACCGCGCTCGCCACCTATCTGAAGGAGGCGGACCAGGCGTCGGCCGACGCCTGGTGGGCGATCGGCGCCCGTGACCTGGACGCGCTCGGCGCGGCGATGGACCGGGCCCACACCACCATGCGGGACCACCAGGGCATGTCCACCCCGCTGTTGGAGGAGTTGCGCACGGCGGCCCGCGCCGCCACCGGGCTGCGGCTGAAGCTCAGCGGCGCCGGCGGCGGGGGCGCGCTGGTCGGGATCTGCCCGACCGCGGCGCTCGACGACGAGGTCACCGCGCTGCGCGAAGCCCTGGCCGCCGTACGGCCCGAGGCCCGGGTGATCCCCACCCGGGCCTCGGCCGGACTCGCCGCCGGGGCGGGCGCACCCGCCCCGGCGGTCGACGCCCCTAGATAAAGGGGTCGTAGTCCACGGACGGCTCTGACGCCGTCGCTCCGGCCCCGATCTGGTGCAGTTCGAGGTTGGAGCGATGGCGTGCGCAGTGGAAGCGGCAGTCGCGGCTGGGGTCGACGATCCCGCGGTCGGAGGCGGCCCAGATGTCCGGGAGCGGTTCGGTCACCGCGTCACCTATCTTGGCCAGCGGATTGCCGCGGTGGTAGGAGCAGACGTACACCCCGGACGGCGTGACCAGGGTGCGCAGTTCGGCCACCGGGCAGCGCTGGTAGTCCTTGGGCTGCACCGGGCCGACCCGGTTGCGCAGCGAGGTCAGCGTGGAGGAGTTCACGATCTCGAACGAGTCGTCCGTCAACTCCCGCGCCTCGCGCAACTGCTCGTCGACGGAGCCGAGGATGTCCTCGGGCACCTGGATGACGTGGTGCTCGTCGTCGAACATCGCCTTGGTCTCGAAGTAGTCGCAGCCGATGTCCCGGGCCAACCTGGCGGCCGTGAGGACCTCGTGGTGGTTGCTCACCACGGTCCCGTCCGGCTGCCGCCTGGTCATGACCAGGAACGAGTAGCCGAGGGCGCCCTTCTTGGCCTCCGCCAGCAGCCGCATGTTGGCGACCACCTTGTCGAAGACGCTGCGGTTCTTGCGGTCCGGCCGGAAGATGCCGTACGTCTCGCTGGTGCCGGCGTCCATGGACACCCGCACCCAGGAGGCGTACTGCGCCAACTCGTCCAGGTTCTGCCGGATCATGGTCCCGTTGGTGACCACACCGATGGCGATGCCCGCCTCGCCGAGGATCTGGAGCACCTTCCGGGTGCCGCGGTGGGCCAGCGGCTCGCCGCCGCCGATGAGGACCACGCCGCGGACGGACATGTCGATGAGTTCGTGGGCCAGTTCGGCGAGCCTCTCGGGGGTGAAGCGCCCCTGGTTCAGCAGCTTGCCGCTGATGCACTCGGGGCAGGCCAGATCGCAGAACGTGGTGGGGTCGAGGTCCACCACGAGCGGTCCGGTGGAGCGTTCTCCCGCGGCCACCTCCAGGACGCGGGGCCAGCCGGACGGCTGGTAGAGCTTGGACACCAGGTCAAGACGGTCGAACGTCACAGGTGATCTCCTGCTGGGTGTCGTGCGGACCGCGGGCGAAGCGCCCGGGTCCGGTGTTGGTCCGTCGGGGGCCGGCGATGCGCGCCGGGGCGTACCCCCTCCGGGGTCGCGCGTCGGGTGGGTGGGCGGAGGCGGCCCCCGTGCGGTCATCCCTTGACGGCTCCCGCGGCGAGCCCCGCGGCCACCCGCCGCTGGACGAACAGGAAGAACACCACGACGGGGAGGGCGGTGAGGGTGGCGCCCGCCATCATCGCGCCGTAGTCCGTTCCGAAGCTGGTCTGGAAGGTGACCAGCCAGATGGACACGGTCTGCTTCTCGTTGCTGGACAGCAGCACGTAGGCGAGGACGTACTCGTTCCACGCCTGCACCAGGGAGTAGAGGGAGGTGGCGACGAGCCCGGGGGCGAGCAGCGGCAGCAGCACCCGGCGGAAGGCGCCCGCCCGGGTGCAGCCGTCCACCATGGCCGCCTCCTCCAACTCCGCGGGGATGGAGACGATGAAGCCGCGCAGCAGCCACACCGTGAACGGCAGCATGAAGACCAAGTAGGTGAGCACCACCCCGACCAGGCTGTCGGTGAGCCCCGCTTCGCTCAGCAGCAGGTAGATCGGGATGATCAGCCCGGCCAGCGGGATCATCTGCACCGAGAGGATGGCGAGGACGAAGACCCGGCGGCCGAGGAAGGCGAAGCGGGCCACGGCGTACGCCGCCAGCACCCCGATCACCAGGGAGACCACCACCGTGCCCACGCCGACCAGGGCGCTGGCGCGCACGCTGGACCAGAACGTCTCCGACTCCATGGCCCGGCGGAAGTGGTCCAGCGTCAGCCCGGTGGGCCAGAGCTTCGGCGGGGTGGCGCGGACGTCGGCCGGCGGCCGCAGCGCGGTGAGCAGCATCCAGTAGACCGGGAAGGCCATCACGGCGCAGAACAGCAGCCCGAGCACGTCGGCCCGCAGCCTGCGGCCCCGCCCCGGGGCCCGACGAACGCGGCTCACTCGGCCTCTCCCATCCTGATCAGCTGGCGCACGTAGACCACCGCTCCGACGAGCAGCAGGAGCACGGTGACCACCGCGATGGCGGCGCCCGCGCTGTAGCGGTTCACGGCGAAGGACTCGATGAACGAGTGGACGCCGAGGAGGTAGTACTCCTTCTCCGGCGTCCCCGAGCGCATCAGCCAGATCTGGTTGAAGACGCCGAAGTTCCAGATCGCGGTCAGCGAGGTCACCATCACGTACGCCGGCCTGATCACCGGGAAGGTGACGTGCCTGAAGAGCCGCGGCCCCTCGGCGCCGTCGACCCGGGCGGCCTCCTCCAACTCCGGCGGCACCTGGGTGAGCGCGGCCTGGAGGGTGATGACGGCGAAGGGCAGCGAGCCCCAGACGACGACCGCGGCGATCACGGCGAAGCCCTGCCAGGGCTCCTCGAACCAGTTGTGCCCGTCCAGGGAGACGCCGGGGACCAGGCTGAGCAGCCAGTTGGCGACCCCGAAGTCGGGGTCGACCAGCCAGCGGAAGACGGCGGCGGCCACCATCACCGGCATGGCCCAGACCATGACCAGGACCGTGCCCGTGGCGATCCGCACCCAGGGGGAGACCCGGCGCATCAGCAGCGCGACGAGCATCGCGACGGTCATGGTGACCGCGGTGCACACGACGGTGAAGACCGCGGTGCGGGCGACGACCCGCCAGAAGAAGCCGTCGCTGAGGATCGTCCGGTACTGCTCGAAACCGACCCAGGGCGGCTCGGTCCCGGCGAACAGCTCGCGTCGGGTCATGTCCTGGAACGACAGCAGCACCAACTCGACGAGGGGGTAGCCGAGGACGGCGACGAGCGCGAGGACCGTGGGGGCGATCAGGGCGTACGGGACCGCGGCGCGGCCCCGGCGGGCCGGGGTGCGGCCGCGGTTCCGCCGCGTGCCGTCCTTGCCGACGGGCGGGGCGGACGGGGGCGGGGGCGCGCTCGTGGGATGTGGCGGACCTGCGGTCGCCATGGCGGGCCTCTCGGGTGTGTGGGGGGTGGGCCGCGCGACGCCCCGGGCGCACGTCGTCGGGCGCGGTCGAACGGGACGCGGACGGGATGCGGTCGAGCGGACGGGACGCGGACGGGACGCGAACGTCGGGGGCGCGCGGTCGGTTCGCGCGCGCCTGGTCGGCGGGCGCGCACGACGTACGGGGCGCGCGGTCGAAGGGGCCGGCCGGTCCGCACGGCGTCGGGCGGGACCGGTGTTCAGGTGCTACGGGCGCCCCGGCGCGGGAGCGCCGGGGGCCCGGGGGTGCGTGACACGTGTCGGGCGGGGGCCGGCGACGGCGCCGCCCCCGCCGCCGTCAGTTGTCGTTGATGACCGCGTCTATCTCCCGGTCGGCGTCGCGCGTCGCGTCCTCGATCGACTTCTTGCCGGTCGCGATGGACTGCAGCATCGCCGGCACCACGTTGGACTTCTCGACCGCCACCCAGCCGGGGGCGAGCGGGGTGACCCAGCCGCGGGTGGCCGCCACCGCGGCGGCGCCGTTGATGCCGTCGGCGGGCACCTCGCGCAGTTGCACCGTGTTGTTCGGCAGCGTCTCGGCCTTGATCAACTGGCGTTGGGACTGCCGGTCCGTGAAGAGCCGGATCCAGTCCTTCGCGAGCTGGGCCTTCTTCGACTTGGCCGGAATGGCCAGCATCGAACCCCCGAGGAACGGCGGCATCAGCCCGCCGGACGGGCCGGGGAAGGGGAACGTGGCGAACTTTCCGCGCATCGCCGGGTTGCCGCCGGCGCGCGGGTCGGCCGCGGCGTTCGCCTCCCAGGTGTTCCCGTAGAACATCCCGACGTTGCCCTGGCCGACCACGCCGGGCTCGTCGCTGTTGTCCTTGGAGCGGTCGCCCGTGTAGTAGTCGTCGATCAGCTTCTTCCAGGCCGTCAGGCCCTTGATCGACTCGGGGGAGGAGAGCGCGCCGCGCCAGCGACCGTCCTCCTGCACCGCCATCTCGCCACCGGCGTCCTTCACGTACGCCATCGCCGCGTTCCAGTAGCGCCCCGGCATGTAGAAGGCTGAAAACTTCTTGTTCGAAGCTCCGAACTTGGCCTTCAACTTGTCCAGCACCTGGATCATTTCTGCATAGCTGGCGGGCGGTTTCGTGACCCCCACCTGCTTCAACAGATCGGTGCGGTAGATCCCCACGCGGGCACCGGCGTAGTACGGCACGCAGTAGGTCTTGCCGTCCAGACGACACGCATCGGCCAGCGCCGGTAACCAGTCACCGGAATGGTCGAAGTCCGCTTCGTCAACCGTGGTGAACGCGCCATTGATGATGTAATTCGTCGTCTCGCTATTGCCCATCTCCACCACGTCTGGTACGTCGCGGCCGGCCAATGCGGCGTCGATCTTCTGATTCTTGCTGGTCCACTGCTGGTACTGCACCTTCACCGTCACGTCCGGATATTGCTCGGCGAAGCGCTTGTTGGTCGCCGTGATCAGGTCCGGCCAGCTCTCCCGGGCGTCGATGGTCAGCCAGACCGTCAGATCGCCGGATTCACCCCCGGCGCCCTGGGAGCCCGACGAACCGGAGGAATCACATCCGGACGCGAGTAGTACGAGTGAAACCGCACCGGCAGCCCAAGCGGCAGTGCGTGACCATGGCCTTCGCATGACTGTCCACCTTTCGAGTGCTGGCCGAACCGGGCTGCTATCTACCCAGCGCAGCGCCGCAAACTACCCGGGGAGCGCTTTTTGGCCAGGCCGTCGCACGGGTTTATGAAATGTTCCTGCACGGCCGTGGCCTTTGGGTCTAAGGACACGGCTGTGGGTCATGGTGCGATACAACGACCTTGCGGGCCGTTCGAATTGGCGTGAATGATGAGGATGCGCCTCGGGTACTCCTTGACGGTGCCACGTGCCCTGGCTCATTTTTCTCGTGATCTGTTGCGATCTTCCCGATCCACGCGATCTCTCACGCGTCACCTATCGAAGGGTGTAGCTCGGTGACTGAGCACGGCACGACGACGGACGAATCCAGCGAGCGTCCCGTACGCGTCAACTCGTGGAACGGCTGGGACCCGCTGCGCCACGTCGTCGTCGGCAGGGCCGACGCCGCGGTGGTGCAGGCTCCCGAACCCGCGGTCCGGCGGGACTTCCCCGAGGACGGTTTCCCCCTCGGCACCTACGGGCCGATGCCCGAGGACATGACGGCCGAGGCCAACGAACAACTCGACTCCTTCGCCGAGATGCTGCGCCGGCGCGGCATCCGGGTCGACCGGCCGACCCCCCTCGACTTCAACCAGCAGGTGTCCACGCCGGACTGGACCCACGAGACCATGTCCGGCTGCATGCCGCCGCGCGACCTGCTGCTGACCGTCGGCAACGAGGTCCTCGAAGCGACCATGTCGTACCGCAGCCGCTGGTTCGAGTACCTCGCCTACCGGCCCCTGCTCCAGGACCTCTTCAAGGCCGACCCCCGGATGCGCTGGGAGGCCGCCCCCAAGCCGCGGCTGACCGACGCCAGCTACCACGTGGACTTCTGGGACACCTACAACGAGCTCCCCACGGACGTGCAGCTCGCCAAGGTCCGCGACTACGACCTGGTCCTGACCGAGGAGGAGCCGCTCTTCGACGCCGCCGACATCGCCCGGTTCGGCAAGGACCTCTTCGTCCAGCTCTCCTTCGTCACCAACCGCAGCGGCTTCGACTGGCTCAAGCGGCACTTCCCCGACCACCGGGTGCACTCGGTGACCTCCACCAACAGCCACCCCCTGCACATCGACGCCACCTGGGTGCCGCTGCGCCCCGGCCTGGTGCTGCACTGCGGCGAGCGGCTGGCCGACCCCGAGCTGATGGACTTCTTCAAGCTCAACGACTGGGAGATCGTCGAGGCGGTGCAGCCCGCGAGCTGGGACCACCCGCCCAAGCTCTCCTTCTGCAGCCCCTGGCTCGCCGGCAACATGCTCAACATCGACGAGAACACCCTGTGCATCGAGGAGAACGAGGTGCGCCTCTCGGAGCAGTTGGCGGGGTACGGCTTCGAGATCGTGCCGGTGCCGTTCCGCGCGGTCGGCCCCTTCGGCGGCGGACTGCACTGCGCGACCGTCGACATCGAACGCGAGGGGGACTGCCAGGACTACTTCCCCCGCCGCCACGGACGGTACTGACGCCATGGGCACCGTACGGACCGGGCGACCGGCGCGGACCGGGCGGCCGGGCGCCGTCGAAGCCGTCGTCTTCGACTTCTACGGCACGCTCGTCCGTATGGTGCCGCCGCTGCCGCCGACCCACGAGTCCGTCTTCCTGGCCCGTGGGCTCGCCGGCCCGGCCGCGCGCTGGGGCGACCAGTGGGCGGTCGGCCCCGGGGACGGCGAGGAGCACCGCGCCCACTCCGCGACGGAGGAGTCCTACGTCGCCTGGGAGCGGGACCGGCTGCGCCGTCGGGCGCTCGACTGCGGCGTCCCCGAGGACCAGGCGGCGGACCTCGCCGCAGAGCTGGACCGGGCGACCAAGAGCCTGGCCCTGGAGGCGTTCGACGACGTCCGGGCCGCCCTGACCGCCCTGCGGGCGCGCGGGCTGACGGTGGCGCTCTGCTCCAACTGGTACTGGGACCTGGACCGGGCGGTCGAACGCACCGGCCTGGCCGACCTGGTGGACGTCGTGGTGACCTCCGCCCGGACGGGAGCGCGCAAGCCGCACCCGCTGATGTACGACACGGTCCTCGACGCCTGCGCGGTCGCGCCCGAGCGGGCGTTGTTCGTCGGGGACATGTGGGCACCGGACGTGCTCGGGCCGCTGGCCCGGGGGATGCGGGCGGTGCACCTGCACCGGCCCGACCCGGCGGTGCGGGGCGCGGCCCCGCCCCTGCCGGACGGGGCCGCGCGGATCACCGACCTGTCCGCCCTCACGGACCTGCTGTAGGACCCGGGCCCGAGGGGCGGTCGGCGCGCCGGGAGAGCCGGTCGAGGACGTTGCGGGTCACCCGCACCACCCCGGCGTCCTCCTCCCGGCCGCAGACCACCGGCCAGTCCGTGGTGCCGGCGGTGAAGACCGTGCCCCCGCCCGGGACCGTGTGCACGCCCATGGTCGCGGCGCGGGGCCCGGTCGCCCCCGGCTCCCGCTCGACGCAGTTCCAGTGGCCCCACTTCGGGTGGTGGAAGTCGTCGTGGACGGGGGAGAGGACGTGGATCCCGAGGATCAGGAACGACCCGGGGGCGCCGTCGGCACCGGTCGCCCGCGCCACGCCGTTCCCGTCGTACGCGAAGGCCGCGCCGTCGCACTCGTACCCGATCAGCGGCGTGCCGGCGCCCAGCGCGTCCACCGGGCCGCCGTCCGAACCGTCGCGCAGCCCGGTGCCCGCGTAGACCCAGTGGTCGGCGTGCTGCACCCGGTACCCGTCGCGCGGCCGGTCGCCGGGCCACTCGGTGCTCGGCCACATCCCGCCGTTGCGGAAGCTGACCCCGGTGAGCGCGTCCTCCGGCTCGCCGACCCCCTCCGGCGGCGCCGCCCACCACAGGTCGGTGGCCGGCAGGTGCGGGAAGACACCGGCCACGTGGTGGTCGGTGTCCGACACGAACGCCGTGTCGCCGTCCGTGAGGTGCACCCGCCACCAGCAGGTGTTGGCGCTGAGGAACGCCACGTTGCCGCCCGCGGCGAGGTGCGCGGCGGTGTGCTCGCGCATCGCCGCGCTCCAGTACTCGTCGTGGCCCACGCTCAGCAGCAGGTCGTACGGCGCCAGCAACTCCGGGTCCTGGTGCAGATCGAGGTCGGTGCAGTACTCGACGGCGTATCCGCACCGCTCCAGCCAGGCGACGAACGGGGCGTCCCAGTACGCCAGGTCGATCACGCCGCCCGGGCGCCGCATGCTCAGCTTGTGGCCCCGCCGCCCGCCGTCGGTGCCATCGCCGTACACCGGGTTGTCGTACAGGCTCGCGGCGCGTTGGGCATCCGCGGAGTCCGAGCGGTTGTACGCGTGCCGGGTGAACGTGGACTTCTTGTACAGGATGCGGCCGTGCGCCCCCGGCCGCCGCGGGCGCACCACGAAGAACTCCCGCTCGAAGCCCTCGACGTCACCGTCCCCGAGCCGCGGCACGGCGTCGGCCCGCGCGGCGTCGCCCGGCACCAGGTGCGCCAGGTAGATCCCCGGGGGCCACTCCTCGGGCGTCTCGAAGTGGTACTGGGGGAACTCCCAGTCGACCGCGGGCGACGCCGAGCCCGCCACCCCGTCCGGATGCGGCGGCGGCTCCTTCAGCACCCCGGGGAAGGCCCCGGACTCCGCCATGAACTGAAGGTGCTCGCCCAGTCGGTAGAAGCGGACGCGGAACTCGCGCGCGTCGGTCGACACGTGGAGCGCGAGCCGTTCGCCGGCCGTCACGCTCTCCCGGGCCACATAGCCCTCGATCATTTGCCCCTCCCCTTCCGCGCCCCCGGTTTTCCGCCAGGGCGCGGCGCCCGATGCTAAGAGAAGGTAGGTGGACACAACAACTGACCTGGGGATTACCAGACTTTCCCCAATGCATTCCGGCCATGTGGATCACGGGAAGGGTGCGGGGTGAATCCGCTGGGTAGCGCGCAGACGTTGATGGGCCATCCTGCCGAGAGGATGTCAAAAATGGGCTCCACATTCCGGGCCAGGGAACTCGTCCTGGGCATCGAGGGGTTGGCGCTGCTGCGTAGCGCCGTCGATGCGGACGACGGTTTCGTCGAGCGGCGCGTCGCCGAGATCAGGAAATTCGCGGAAGGCGAGGGCGAAGGGCTGCCCGGCACCGGGGCGGCGGTGAACGAACTGGACGCCGGCGCCGGCTACGCGATCTGGTCGAGCGTCTACGACTCCCTCCCCAACTCCTTCATCGAGGTCGAGGAGCCGGTGGTGCACGGCATGCTGGACGCCGTCCCGGTCGGCACCGCGCTGGACGCCGCCTGCGGCACCGGCCGGCAGACCGTCGCCCTGACCTCCCGCGGACACCGCACCATCGGGGTCGACCAGTCGCCCGACATGCTGGCGCACGCCCGCCGCAAGGCACCCGACGCCGAGTTCCGCGAGGGCCGGCTGGAGGAGCTGCCGCTCCCGGACGCCAGCGTCGACCTCGCCCTGAGCACCCTGGCCCTGACCCACCTGCCGGACCCGGGACCCGCGATCGCCGAGCTGGCCCGGGTCACCCGCCCCGGCGGCCGGGTCATCGTCTCGGACCTGCACCCCTTCGTCGTCACGCTCCAGGGCCAGTGCCATTTCGTCGCCGGCGACGAGGCCCTGGCATTCGTACGGAACTACGCCCACCAGGCCAGTGATTACTTCCGTGCCTTCAGCGAAGCGGGCCTGACCGTACGCGCCTGCGTCGAGCCGGTGTTCAACGGCCGACTCGCATCCGGCGGTTATGAGGAGTTCATAGCGGAAGCGGCCAGGGCGGCCTGGCGGGACATTCCCATCGTCATCGTTTGGGAAGCCGTTAAACCTGTCGAAGACAAGGGATTCGTGGAAGGGGCCGAGGCGTGAGCCGTAGATTCGTCTACCATTCCGAGCGTCCCGAACTGTGGGACCGGATCCCCGAGGTCTTCGCCGGAGTCGTCCCCGAGTACAACCTCCACGGCGACATCAACGAAACGCACTGGAACCGCCTCTTCGACGAATTCCGCGACCACCAGTTCCTGCTGTACGACGAGGAGCGCGACGAGATCCTGGGCGCGGGTCGCTCCCTGCCCCGGGTCTGGGACGGCACGCCCGAGGACCTCGGCTCCGGGCTGGACGACTCGATCAGCGCGGCCTTCATCGCCCGGGACGCCGGCAAGAAGCCCACCGCGCTGTGCGCACTCGGCGTCGAAGTGCCCCCCGCCCACCAGGGCGGCGGCATCTCCCGGGCGCTGCTCACCCACCTCGTAGAGATGACCCGCGACCGCGGGTTCGCCCACCTCATCGTCCCCGTGCGCCCCATCTGGAAGCACCGCTACCCCCTCGCGCCCATCGAGCGGTACGCCCGCTGGAAGCGCGAGGACGGCGAGCCCTTCGACCCCTGGATCCGGGCGCAGGTCCGACTCGGCGGCCGGGTCACCGCCGCGGTCGAGCGCTCGTCCCGCATCACCGGCACCGTCGGGGAGTGGGAGAGCTGGACCGACATGGCCTTCCCCGGGGACGGCGACTACGTCTTCCCCGAGGGCCTCTCCACCCTCCGCGTGGACCGGGCGCGGGACAAGGCGGTGTACTGGGAGCCCGGCGTGTGGATCACCTTCGACGTCCGCCGGCCCCTGCCGTCGGATCCGGCCTAGGCCCCTGCTTCCTCGGGCGTGCCCGAGTGGCCCTTCCGGCGCGCTGCGGCCCCGCCGTGGGGCGAACTGCACCAGTTGCGTCTGCGACCCGGTGGTGGGCTGGTCGCGCATTCCGCCCCCTCGGCCCCAGAGGGCCTGGGGGGACCCCCAGCGCCCCTAAACCCCCTGCCCCGCAGGTGGTCGACAAGGTCACCGAAACGGGTGGCGCTGGGGCAGCGCAACAGGGGCGCGCGGAACTGCGCGACCAGCCCACCACCGGCCGGTGGAGACCAATGCTCCGCAGGGAAGCGGCGGGTACGTCAGGGGCGCTGGGGGTCCCGAAGCCTTCTGGGGCCGAGGTTGGGGGTGGCCCCGTGCCCCGCAGGGAACAGGGGGCGGAACTGCGCGACCAGCCCACCACCGGCCGGTGGAGACCAACGCTCCCGCAGGGCAACGCCGGCTCCGTCGAGACGCACGAAGGAGCACGCCCTACGGGCCGGTCCTCAGGGAGACGCCGCGGCTGACCGCGTCCGTCGCGTACGCGGTCAACAGGTCGGTGTGGTGGCGGCCCGCCGCGGGACGGTGTTCCGGGGAGAGGCCCGCGAGGCCGACCGTGGACAGCGCGGCCGTCCGCAGCCGGTGGGCCGCCAGGGACGGCCGTTCCTGCGGTGCGCCGCCCGGCGCGTGGCGCCGGGCGGTCTCCTCGGCCCGCAGCCCCAGCAACAGGCAGTGGATCCACAACTCGTCCGCGAAGGACGCCCCGAACGCCTCGCGGACCGCGCGCGCCTCCTCCGCCGGGCGCGCGGTCCGCACCACCTCCCAGACGTCCTCCTCGGTGAGGCGGGCGCCGGTGCGCGGCAGGGCCTCGCGCCAGGTGAAGTGGAGGCGCGCCGCGTCCGTCGCCTCCTGCCCCGGCAGCCGGATGAAGCCCTCGCCGTACCGCATGTACGGCAGCCAGCCCACGTCCTCCAGCACCCAGCCGTCCACCAGCGCGGGGCGGGCGTCGGCCGGGTCGGCCGGGCAGACGGCCCGTCGTACGCCCTGCGCCGCGTGGCCGTTGATGCTGCTCGTCCCGGTGTGCTCGGTGACCGTCGGCACCGCGAGCAGGGCGCTGCGCCGGCCCGGGGCGCTGAGGAAGGTGGCCATCGCCTCGTCGTCGTGGCGCTCGTCGACCTTCCTGGCGAAGTCGCGGAACTCCTCGACCAGCGCTACGGGGAGGCTGATGGCGAGCGTCGGGGTGAACTCCTCGGGGACCGCCCGCACCCAGCCGGCGCCCGCGAGGGCCGCGAGCCGGGCGGCGGCGCCGTTGCGGGCGTGCCAGTTGGTGTAGAACGCGAGGGCGTCGTCGGGGAAGCGGTCCGCGCAGTGCGCCACCAGGTCGAGCAGGTCCGCGGGCGCGGCCACGTCGTCCTGGATCATCAGGTGGTGCGTCGCGCCGTCGGCCACCCGTCCCCACGCCACCAGAGCCGTGCGCAGCGCGGACGGCGGACCCTCGGGGTCCGGGTCGAGCGCCAGACCGCCGAGCCCCAGTCGGGCGCACAACTCCTCCGCCTGGACCCGTCGCACGGGATGGGTCATCACGGCCGAGCTGACACGTGCTCTGGGCATCTGGCGCACTCCTGAGGTCATGACCGCGGTGATCTTCCGGACCTTCCGAGCCGATCATGACCACTGCCCGGGCGGGTACGCCGCACGGAGGACACGACGGCTGGAAACGACCGCTCGCCGACCGATTCGAACACGGTGCCGTGCCCGTCGAGTCGGGCGTCAGGCGGGTGCGTGCCGGGTGACCCGGCGTCAGGGCATCCCGGAAGGCCGCCCGTAGCCGCGGGACCGCCCGCCCCGGCCGCCGTCGCACCGCGCCGCGCCGCGCTCGCGCCCTTCGAGGATCTCCTTGCGCCGTCGGTCGTCCTCGGCCGCGGTGCGCGACCACGCGCCGACGGCGGCCCACATCCAGCAGCCGGTGGCCAGGAGCAGACCGGCCGACACCGTCCAGCGGACCGTGGTCCGCACGGGTAACAGGAGGTGGACGGCGGACACCTCCAGGCCCAGGAACAGCAGGGCGGAGACGATGAGGACGTGGTGCTGCCGCCGCGGCCGGCGCGCGCCGTGGGGGTGCGCGTCGCTCCGAGCGCCGGTTCCGTACGGGCCGTTCAGACCGCTCGTGCCCGGCGGACTGACGGTGCCCTTCGGGCCGATCGCGTCGCCCGAAGACGTCAGACCGTCCGGGGCGTTGTGCTTGTCCGGGTCGTTCGGGTTGTCCGGACACGGCGGGTGTGTGGGGCGGGTGGGGTTCACTCCGGGACCTCTCCGGCGAGCATGGCGCACGCCACGGCGGCGGCTCCGCCGGGCGAACGTCGTATACCCATCGACGGTCCCGCTGACTCGACGTCAGCTCATCCGTCCCGCACGGAACGCGCCGCCGCCCGGCACCGGGCGGATGCCGGTGCCGGGCGGCGACGTCCTGCGGCCGGCGCCTTTCAGCCGGCGACGGTGCTCAACAGCCGACCACCGTCAGCGCCTGGTCCAGCGCCAGCAGGAAGCGGTTCGTCGTGGCCCGGTCGCGCACGGCGACGCGTATCCAGTCGGTCCCCAGCCCGGGGAACGTGTCCCCGCGCCGGGTCGCGAACCCGAGGGCCCGCAGCCGCGCGCGCACCTGGTCGCCCCGCCGGACGTGCAGCAGCACGAACGACGCCTCGGCCGTGGACACCACCCGCACCTCGTCGAACTCCGCCAGCCCCGCCAGCAGATGGGCGCGCTCCACCGCACAGCGCCGGGCCGCCTGCTCCGCCTCCTTCAACGCGGCGGGATCCATGCACGCCCGGGTCGCCGCCAGCGCCGGCGTGGACACCGGCCACAGCGGCTGCGCCGCCTCCAACGCCCGTACGACCTCCGGTTCGGCCAGCAGATAGCCGACCCGCAGCCCCGCCAGGCCCCAGGTCTTCGTCAGGCTCCGCAGCACCACCAGCCCCGGTACGTCGGTGCGGTCGGCCAGCGTCTCCGCCTCGTCCGGCACGGCGTCCATGAACGCCTCGTCCACCACCACCAACCGCCCCGGCCGGGCCAGCGCGGTGATCGAGGAGGCCGGATGGAGCACGGACGTCGGGTTCGTGGGGTTGCCCACGACCACCAGGTCCGCGTCTTCGGGCACGGCCGCCGGATCGAGCCGGAAGCCGTCCTCCTCGCGCAGCAGCAGCCGCGCCACCTCGTGGCCGGCGTCCCGCAGCGCCGCCTCGGGCTCCGTGAACTGGGGGTGCACGACCAGCGGGCGGCGCACGCCGAGGGCCGCCCGGGCGAGCAGGACGAACGCCTCCGCCGCACCGGCCGTCAACAGCACCCGGTCCTCGGGGAGTCCGTGCCGTTCCGCGACGGCGGCCCGCGCGGCCCGCCCGTCGGGATAGGCGGCGAGGTCCGTGAGCGAATCCGCGATCCGCTCGCGCAGCCACGGCGGGGGAGTGTCGGTACGCACGTTCACCGCGAGGTCGGTCAGGCCCGCGACGGCGTCCAACATCTCCGCGTCACCGTGGTGGCGCAGGTCGAACGGGTCAGTGGGCGTGCGCATGGTCACCGAGGTGGCCGTTGCCCTGGGCGTGTCCCCCGCCATGGCGATGTCCCCCGTGCAGCCGCCCGGGCCCGCGCCCGACGGCACGTGCGGTGAGGCGTGCGTGGTCATGTCGCGGCTCAGTTGCCCGGGTGGCGCGCGCCGTGGTGAAACGTCTCGCCCCGTGCTGCGCCGGCAGCGCGCCGGGCGGAGGCGGCGGGGCGGGGGCCGCGAGCCCCGTGGCCACGGGCGGGCCGGAGCGGCGCGGCCCCGAAGTCGCCGCGCGGACCCGGAACGAGCCGGCCCCCACGTCCTCGTGGGCGCCGTGGTCGGCTATCAGCAGTGCGGGCGGGGTCGTCACGCGTTCTCCTTGGTGTGGGGGTGGTCCGGCAGGCTCCCGTGCCCGGCCGCGGCCCGCGCCGACGACGGCAGCCCCGTGGCGTCGGGCCGCGCTCTGTGCCGGCGGAACGGCTCCCGGTCGATGGGACGGACGGCAGGCGTCATGGGGCGGCTCCGTGGTGAGGGTGATGAGGGTGGGGGGAGGAGCAGTTGGGGCGGCGCACGCGGTGGGCGCGGCACGAGCGCACACGACACGAGGCCGGAAGACGACGTTCCCACGACGACCCCCCGATGCGGAACCCGGCTTGGCACTTCATCCGGGGATCCGGGCGCTTCGGGGCGGGTCGAGCCCCGGGGAAGGGCGTGCGCGGGTCCGCAGTGACGCCGCGTGAGGCGTACGGGAACGAGCCCCGGCCCGGCTCCGACGGCGGACCCCCGGCGGGCGACGGCCCGCACCAAAGGACCTGCCCCCGGCGGGCGGACGGCTCCCGGCGTCCGGCCCGGCTCCGGACCCGGCTCCGCGCGCGCGGCGCCGCGCCCTCGCGCCGCGCTGGCGCGAGGGCGCTGGAAGAGCACCGCGTCACGACCGGAGGGGTGTCCGTGGTCATGACTGCCACCGGTGGCCGCGCGGGGTCGCCGCGCGGCCCGCGATCTCGCAGGTGGCCGTGTTACCGACCCTCACGACGGTCATCATGTCCACACTGGCGCGATCCACACGGCCCAGTGCCGTCAGTCGGCCGGATCCGTCCGGCCGCACGGCACCGTGGCCGGTGTCCGCGGGTGGCGCGGCCGTGTCGCACGCCCGCACCGCGTCCCGGAGCCGACGCCCGCCCGCCTCCCGCGGGACGGTCGGCGCCCGGCCAGCCGGCTCCGCCCCGGCGACGGGGATCCGCCCGCCCGGCGCCCGTCGCACCACCGCACAGGTCACCCCGGCCGGCCGGCCCGCGGGCGCCGACTTCCGCTTCGGCACGAGCAGTTCGCCGCCGCCCGCGAGGGCCGCGGCCTCCGCCACCGACGGCGTCCCGACCGCAGCGCGGGTGGCCTCGGACGGATGCGGCACCCGGGCGGACACCTCGGCGAGGAGGTCGGCCGAGTACGTCACCAGCGGTACGCCCAACCTGCGCGCCGCGCCCACCACGCCCGGCTCGTTCGCCTTGGCGTCCACGGTCGCGAGTTCGACCACGTCCAGCAGGGAGAGCCCGGCGTCCCGCAGGACGTCCGACACCAGGCCGTACACCTCGTCCAGCGGGGCGCCGCGCACCGCGCCGACCCCCACGACCAGCGAGCGCGGGGGCACGTCGGTCGGCCGGGCGTCACGAGCCATGAACTGGTCCCTTCGGGGCGGGCGGGCGGTGCGTGATCTCGCGTTCCGTGGCGAACGGGTGAATGGGGCGGGTGTGGCGGTGATACGACGGGGGTCAATCCGCTAGCAAGGGCGCATGGCGGTGTTCGTCGCGCTCGGCGCGTTCCTGATGACGCTGTTCGGCGGGTGGACGGCGCAGCGCGTCACCGACCGCCGCCACCTCGTGCTGGGCCTGGCCGGCGGGCTGATGCTCGGCGTCGTCGGGCTCGACCTGCTGCCGGAGGCGCTGCACGCGGCGGGGCAGCCGGTCTTCGGCGTGCCGCAGGCGCTGTTGCTGTTCGTCGCCGGCTTCCTCGTGGCGCACCTGGTGGAGCGGCTGCTGGCGACGCGGCGCGCGGCGCACGGCGGGGAGGAGACCCACGGCGGGCCGCCGCGCACCCCGCAGGTCGGGCTGACCGCGGCGGCGGCGATGGTCACCCACAGCATGATGGACGGCATCGCGATCGGCGCCGCGTTCCAGGTCGGCGAGGCGATGGGGCTGACCGTGGCGCTGGCCGTCGTCGCCCACGACTTCGCCGACGGCTTCAACACGTACACGATCACCAGCCTGTACGGGAACACCCGCGCCCGCGCCCTCGCGATGCTCTTCGCCGACGCCTGCGCACCGGTCGTCGGGGCCGCTTCCACGCTGCTGTTCACCATCCCCGTCGAAGCGCTCGGCAGCTACCTGGGCTTCTTCGGCGGCGCGCTGCTCTACCTCGCCGCCGCGGAGATCCTGCCCGAGGCGCACCACACCCACCCCGCCCGCTCCACCCTGCTGTGCACCGTCGGCGGCGTCGGGTTCATCTGGCTGGTGGTCGGCCTCGGGCACTGACGGCGCCGGGGCGGCCCGACGCGGCGCCCGCAGGCTCCGCCGACGTCGCAGGCTTCGCAGGAACGATTCTTCACAGGGGGTCGGCGACGTGGGAACCCCGGCCGGCCCACCGCTCAACGCGCGCACCTCTCCACCAGACGCCGGGCCACGCCGGGCTCGGCGGCCCAGTGCACGTGCAGATAGCTCGCGTGCACGCCCTGCTGGACGAACCCCTCGGTCCGCCGCACCGGCCGGTGCATCCCCCACGCCGGGGTGGGGCCGGTGCCCGGCTCGACCACGGTCCGGTGGAACTCGTGCCCCCGCATCCGGGTGCCGACCGCGGCGAGCGCGCTGTCGCTGACCGCGACGGCGTCCCGGTACCCGAGGGTGAGCCGCTCCGCCATCCGCGCCTCCGCGTCCAGCACCCCGCACATCGGCTGTCCGTCCAACGACCGGGTGAGGTAGAGCAGCCCCGCGCACTCCGCGACGACCGGCCCGCCGCGGCGGGCGAACGCGGCGACGGCACGCCGCAGCGGCTCGTTCGCGGACAGCTCGGCCGCGTACACCTCCGGGAAGCCGCCACCGATGACGATCCCCGAGGTGCCCTCGGGGAGCGCCTCGTCCCGCAACGGGTCGAAGGCGACGACCTCGGCGCCGTACGCCCGCAGCAGCTCTGGATGCTCCGCGTACCCGAACGTGAACGCGGCGCCGCCGGCGACGGCGATGACGGCCTTCCGCGGGCCCTCGCCGGGCGCGGCGCCTTGGGTGGGGGCGCTGCCCCCACGCCCCGGCTCCTCAATCGCCGGAGGGGCTGATTTTGCTCCCGCCGTCGTCGACTCATCGACCTCGCCCGCGGGAGCAAGTTCAGCCTTGCCAGCGATTGAGGAGCCGGGGTGGGCGAAATCAGCCTCGCCGGCGTTTGAGGCGCGGGGGTGCGGGGGCGGCGCCCCCACCCAAGGCGCCGAGCCCAGCGGGGCGGTCGCGACCCGGGGCCGGCTGAAGTCGGGCGGTTCCGGGTACGGGGACCACGCGGTGGCCCGCAGGCCCGGGGCCGAGCGGGCCAGCGCAAGGAGGCCCGCGAGGTCGCAGTCGCGGCGCACCAGCGCCGCCATCGCGGTCACCGAAGCCACCGCATCCGCAGAGCGCTCCGCCACCGGCACCAGACCCAGGTGCCGGGAGGGCGTCGACACCGCCGCGCCCCGCCGCAGCGCGCCGAAGACGGGAACGCCCACCGCCTCCAACGCCTCCCGCAACAACTCCTCGTGGCGGTCGGAACCCACCTTGTTCAAGATCACGCCCCCGATGCGGACCTCGGGGTCCCAGGTCACGAAGCCGTGCACCAGGGCGGCGACGGAACGGGACTGCGACGACGCGTCGACCACCAGCACCACCGGCGCCCGCAGCAACTTCGCGACCTGCGCCGTGGACGCCAACTCGCCCAGCCCGGAAGCACCGTCGTACAGGCCCATCACGCCCTCGACCACGGCCAGGTCGCACCCCGCCGCGCCGTGCGCGAACAGCGGGGCGACCTGCTCGGGGCCGCACAGGTACGCGTCGAGGTTCCGCCCCGGCCGACCGCAGGCCAGCGAGTGGTAGCCCGGGTCGATGTAGTCGGGCCCCACCTTGTGCGGGGAGACGGCGAGCCCCGTCGCGGCGAAGGCCGCCATCAGACCCGTCGCGACGGTCGTCTTGCCGCTCCCCGACGCGGGCGCCGCGATCACCAGACGTGCTACCACTCGATGCCCCGCTGACCCTTCTGACCGGCGTCCATCGGGTGCTTGACCTTGCTCATGTCGGTCACCAGATCGGCCACTTCCAACAGTTCCGCGGGGGCGTTGCGGCCGGTGACGACCACGTGCTGGGTGCCGGGGCGGTCCCGCAGCACCTCGACCACCTCCGCGACGTCGACCCAGCCCCAGTGCAGCGGGTAGGCGAACTCGTCGAGGACGTACAGCCGGTAGCGCTCCGCGGCCAGGTCCCGCTTGACCTGCTCCCAACCCTCCCGGGCCGCCTCCTCGTTGCTGAACTGGCGGTCCCGCTGGACCCACGACCAGCCCTCGCCCATCTTGTGCCAGTCCACGGTGCCGCCCTCGCCGGACGCCCCGAGGACCGTCAGCGCGCGCTCCTCGCCCACCTTCCACTTCGCCGACTTGACGAACTGGAACACCCCGATCGGCCACCCCTGGTTCCAGGCGCGCAGCGCCAGCCCGAAGGCCGCCGTCGACTTGCCCTTGCCCACGCCCGTGTGGACGAGGACCAGCGGCCGGTTGCGGCGCTGGCGAGTGGTGAGTCCGTCGTCGGGAACGACGGACGGTTGTCCCTGTGGCATCTGCTCACGCGGCCCTTCTGCTGTCACCAGCGGTACGTACGTCCTTCACCAGGCCCGCGATCGAATCCGCCCGCAACTCGTCGAGCGTGACCGCAGTGCCCCCCAACTCCCCGGCGAGCCGGCCCGCGAGCCCCAGCCGCACCGGGCCCGACTCGCAGTCCACGACCACCGACGCCGTGCCCTGCGCGGCGTGCAGCCGCGCCGCCCGGGACGCCAGCGCCACCGGCTCGGGCCCGCCGGTCGCCCGGCCGTCGGTGACCACGACCAGCAGCGGACGGCGCGCGGGGTCGCGCATCCGCTCCACCCGCAGCACGTCGTGCGCGGTGAGCAGCCCCGCCGCGAGCGGGGTGCGCCCGCCCGTGGACACCTGGTCGAGCCGGGCCGCGGCGGCGTCCACCGAGGACGTCGGCGGGAGCACGAGCTCCGCCTCCCGCCCCCGGAAGGTCACCAGACCGACCTTGTCGCGCCGCTGGTACGCGTCCAGCAGCAGCGACAGCACGGCGCCCTTGACCGCGCCCATCCGCCGCCGGGCCGCCATCGAACCCGACGCGTCCACGACGAACAGCACGAGGTTCGACTCGCGGCCCTCGCGCACCGCCTGCCGCAGGTCGTCGCGGCGCACCAGCAGGCCGGCGCCGTTGCGCCCGCGGGCGCGCTGGTGCGGGGCCGCGGCCCGTACGGTCGCCGCCAGGTGCAGCCGGCCGAGCGCGCCCCGGGGGCGGCGCGAGCCCGTGGTGCGGCCGTGCTCGGCGCGGGCGCGGGACCTGCGGCCCGCCGCGCCGTCGCCGGTGCCGGGCACGGTCAGCGCCTTCGTGCGGAACGGCTCGCCGGCCGAGACCGCCTGCTGCTCGGCGCGCGCGCCGACGGGCTCCGACTGGTCGGAGGGCGGCGACTGGGCCGGGACGTCCGGAGCGTCCTGGGCGCCTGGAGCCTCCGGCGCCCCGGGTCCGTCCTGCGGCGGCCGACCGCCCCCGCCGCCCCCGCCGTCTCCGTCGCCGTCCGGGTTCGGGTCGGGTTCGGGATCCGGGTCCGGGTCGTCGTCGGGGCCGTCCGGCGCGGACTGCTCCAACGTCTCGTCCAACTTGTCCTCGTCCAGGCCGGGCGCGTCGAAGGGGTTGCGCCGCCGTCGGTGCGGCAGCGCCAACAGCGCCGCCTGCCGCACGTCCTCGGCGAGCACCTCATCGCGCCCCGCCCACGCGGCCAGCGCCGTCGCCGTACGGGCCATCACGATGTCCGCGCGCATCCCGTCCACCTCGAACGCGGCACACGTCGCGGCGATCTGGCGCAGCGCCGCGTCCCCGAGCCGCACTCGCGGCAGCAGTGCGCGCGCGGCCGTCACGCGGTCCCGCAGCGCCTGCTCCTCGGCGGCCCACTCGGCGGCGAAGGCCACCGGGTCGTCGTCGTACGCGAGCCGGCGCCGCACCACCTCGACCCGCTGGTCCGGCTCGCGGGACGCCGCGACCTCCACGGTGAGCCCGAACCGGTCCAGCAACTGCGGACGCAGCTCGCCCTCTTCCGGGTTCATCGTCCCCACCAGCAGGAACCGGGCCGCGTGCCGTACGGAGACGCCCTCCCGCTCCACGTACGAGGCACCCATCGCGGCGGCGTCCAACAGCACGTCCACCAGGTGGTCGTGGAGCAGGTTCACCTCGTCGACGTAGAGGATGCCGCGGTGTGCGTCCGCGAGGAGCCCGGGCTCGAAGGACTTCACGCCCTCCGCGAGCGCCCGCTCGATGTCCAGCGCGCCCACCAGCCGGTCTTCGGACGCGCCGACGG
Organism: Streptomyces sp. NPDC017979; assembly: GCF_044328175.1. Taxonomy (NCBI): domain Bacteria; kingdom Bacillati; phylum Actinomycetota; class Actinomycetes; order Kitasatosporales; family Streptomycetaceae; genus Streptomyces; species Streptomyces sp. NPDC017979. Next base: position 253,344 of record NZ_JBIRGU010000010.1, read on the forward strand.
GCAGCTCCACCATCCGCGCGGCCCGCACCGCACCGGGGCCCGGCTCGTGCGGACCGTCGGGGCAGTCGGGGTCGGGCGCGGCGGGTTCGCAGGAGAAGCGGCAGCCGGCGACGACGGCGATGCCGGGCAGCAGGGCGGAGAGCGCGCGCACGGCGGTGGACTTGGCGGTCCCCTTCTCCCCGCGCACGAGCACGCCCCCCACGCGCGGCGACACCGCGTTCAGCAACAGCGCGAGCCGGAGGTCGTCCTGCCCGACGAGGGCGGTGAACGGGTAGGGAGTACGACTCATGCGGATGCCTCCGGCTCGCGGGGTGGGGGTGCGTGGTGGTCGAGGTAGTCGCGTGATTGCGGGCCGTCTGCGGCTGGTCGCGCAGTTCCTCCCCCTGCGCTCTGCGGGCGCGGGCGCCCCACACCTACGGGGCGGAGCTGCGCGAACAGCCCATCACCAGGCCGCAGGCGCCGACGTTGCACGCCTGCTGGGGCGCGACCGGGGCACGAGAACAGCCCGGCGTTCATGACGGCGTTCCCGGGTGGACTGCGTGGTCCGGGTGGCCCGGAGGGACGAACGGCAGGTCCGGCGGGGCGCCCCCCTCGATCAGGCGCCACAGCGCGTCCGTGTCCGCGTGCTCCTCGATCAGGTCGCCGAGCCGGTCCAACTGCTCCTCCCGCAGCGCCGCGAACGACGTGTCCGGCGCCGGGACGAAGCGGCGGCCCGCGGCCTCGGCCACTCGCCGCAGGAATTCGCGGCGGAAGCCGTCGCTCTCCAGCGAGCCGTGCCAGTGCGTGCCCCACACCGCACCCACCCGGCAGCCGTCCAAGAACGCCTCGCCGCCCAGCACCTCCGCGACGCCGTGGTGGATCTCGTACCCCGCCACGGGCTCCCCGAGCGCCGAACCGGTCGGGCGGGCCAGCGTCTTGTCCGCCGCGAACCGCACCCGTACGGGCAGCAGCCCGAGACCGGGCACCTCGCCGGCGCGCGACTCGACGTCGTCCTCGATGCGCTCGCCGAGCAGTTGGAAGCCGCCGCAGATCCCGAGCACCGGGCGGCCCTCCGCGGCCCGCCGCGACAGAGCGTCGGCCAGGCCGCGTTCGCGCAGCCACGCCAGCGCGCGGACCGTGCCGCGGGTGCCGGGGACGACGACCAGGTCCGCGTCCACGAACTCCTCCGGCCGGTCCACGAACCGCACCACCACGCCCGGCTCGGCGGCCAGCGCGTCCACGTCCGTGAAGTTGGACATCAGCGGTACGGCGCACACCGCCACCCGCAGCACCTCGTCGCCGACCGGGGGAGCCACCACCGACTCGCGCACCGCGCCGCGCAGCGAGACCCGCAGCCCGTCCTCCTCGTCGATGCCGAGCCCGTGGGCGTACGGCAGGACGCCGTACGAGCGGCGCCCGGTGATCCCTTCGAGCATGTCGAGGCCGGGCCGCAGCAGGCTCACGTCACCGCGGAACTTGTTGACCAGGTACCCGGCGACCAGACGCTGGTCCGCCGGGGCGAGCAGCGCCGTGGTGCCGAAGAAGGACGCGAAGACGCCGCCGCGGTCGATGTCCCCGACGACGAGCACGGGAAGGTCCGCGGCGCGCGCGACGCCCATGTTCACGATGTCCGTGCGCCGCAGATTGATCTCGGCCGGGCTGCCGGCGCCCTCGCAGATCACGGCGTCATACGTGCTCCGCAACTCCTCCAGGCACTCCACGACCGTGGACAGCAGCGCCTCCCGCCCGCCGCCCCCGGCCGGGGTGCCGGAGCCGAAGAAGCCCCGGGCGCTCATCTCGCCGACCGGGCGGCCCAGCAGGACCACCTGGCTGGTGCGGTCGCTGCCCGGCTTGAGCAGCACCGGGTTCATCAGCGCGGTCGGCTCCACCCGGGCGGCCTGCGCCTGCATGGCCTGCGCCCGGCCGATCTCGGCGCCGTCGCGCGTCACGTACGAGTTGAGGGACATGTTCTGGCCCTTGAAGGGGGCCACCTTCACGCCCCGGCGCGCCAGCCAGCGGCAGATCCCCGCGGTGACCACGCTCTTGCCCGCGTCGGACGTCGTACCGGCGACGAGCAGTCCGCCGCCGCGTCGCTGACCGGTCATCTTCCGCGCCCCCTTCGAAACTGTGCCTGCCTTCCCGACGCCTTGTGCACCAGCAGCCGGGCGGCCACGCTCGTGCCCAGCGCCAGCAGCCCGACGCGCCGCGACAGCCGCACCGCGCGCGCCACGTCGGCGACCTCCACCGGGCGGGCGGCGCCGTTGAGCACCGCCCGGTGCTCCGTCCGGCCGCCGTACGACAGCGTGCCGCCGAGCCGCACGCCGAGCGCGCCCGCGAACGACGCCTCCACGGGGCCCGCGTTCGGGCTCGGATGACGGTGCGCATCGGCCCGCCAGGCCCGTACCGCCGCGCGCGGGTCGTCCCCGGCGACCACCGCGAGGGCGGCCGTCAGCCGCGCCCCCGGCCAGCCGACGACGTCGTCCAGCCGCGCCGAGGCCCAGCCGAACCGCCGGTGCCGCGGCGAGCGGTGCCCCACCATCGCGTCCAGGGTGTTCACCGCGCGGAAGCCCACCAGCCCGGGCACCCCGGCGACCGCGCCCCACACCAGGGCGCCCACCACGGCGTCCGAGGTGTTCTCGGCGACCGACTCCACCACCGCGCGGGCGATCTGCTGCTCGGACAGGGCGTGCGGGTCCCGGCCGCACAGGTGCGGCAGTCGCGCCCGGGCGGCGGCGAGGTCGCCGGCCGCCAGCGCGTCCCCGACGGTGCGCGCCTCGCGCCCCAGCGACGTGCCCCCGACGACGGCCCAGGTCGCGGCGGCGGTCAGGGCGAGGGAAGCGGCGGGGTGCCGGCGCGCGCCGCGTGCGGCGAGCGCCCCCGCGGCGACGGCGCCACCGGCGCACACCGCGGTGTGCAGGGCGCCCCACCCGCGATGGTCGCGCCACAGCGTGCGCTCCACGGCGCCCGCGGCCCGACCGAAGGCGGCGACGGGATGCCCGCGGCGGGGGTCGCCGAAGAGCAGGTCACCGAGGACGCCGGCGGCTGCGCCGTACGCGAAGACCCGGTCGGCCCGCACGGCTCAGCCGGCCGTCGGGCCGCAGGGGAGCGCCGGGTGCGGCGCGGGGCGGGCGCGCCCCGGGTCTCGTCCCGGTGCGTGCAGAGCAGGTACGGAGCCGCAGCCGCGCATGTCGCAGGTCCTCACTCAGGGTGTCCGCGCCCTGGTTCGACGTGATCGGCGGCGAGAGTTCCTGGCTCCCGGGGAGGGATTCCCCGGTGACAGTGGCGGGACCGCGCCGGATTCGCACCGGACTTCCTCTGCTGCCGCCGTAATGGCCCCGGCAGTCCACCACGGGGTGAGAAGGGCCGTCAACTCTCCCTTGACCTGGAACACGCCCTTGACCTGCGACGAAGACCGGTGAAGGGCAGGAGCGGACGGCCGCGCACGACGACGGGCCGGGTCGTACGTCCAGCGAAGGACGTACGACCCGGCCCGTAGTGACGCGGTGACGCGGCCGGACCGGCCGGTCAGTCGACGATCAGGTAGATGCCGTAGGTCACGGCCACCGCGCAGAGCGCGAAGCAGGCGTACGCGCCGGTGCGCGCCAGCACTCCGGAGCCACCGCCCGAGGCGCCCGCGGTCTGCTCCTGCTTGCTGAGCATCACCACGCCCAGCGAGAAGAGGCCGACGAGGGCGACGGTGGCGACGAGGCTCACGCCGAAGACGGAACCGAGGGCTTCCCAGTCGATTTTCATGTTGCTCTGTCCTTACACCGCAGCCGGGCTGGCCGGGCCGTTCTCCGACGTCGAGGACGCGGAGGAGGCGGCGGAGGCCGGGATGGTCTTCGTGAGGTCGGCGCCGTCCGCGACGCCGGTGCCGCCGGCCGGCGGCGGGGTGACGGCCGCGATGGCGGTGGTGACGACGCCCGCGGGCTCGGCGGCGCCCTCGGCCTGCTCGTCGACGTCGTTGACGTTGGTGTGGTCGACGACCTGGCGGCGGGAGATCACCCAGATCGCGGCGCTGGAGGCGACCAGGAAGACCGCGACCACGGCCACGCCCCAGTCACCCTGCTTGGTCACGAACTCGGAGCCGGCGGCGACGAGCGCGGCGGCCGGCAGGGTCAGACCCCAGGCCACGAACATCCGGGTGGCGGTCGACCAGCGGACCACGCCGCCCTTGCGGCCGAGGCCCGCACCCATCACGGCGCCGGAGCAGGAGTGGGTGGTGGAGAGGGAGAAACCGAGGTTCGAGGAGGCCAGGATGACCGTCGCCGCGCTGGTCTGGGCGGCGAAGCCCTGCTGCGGCTGGAGGTCGGTCAGGCCCTTGCCCATGGTGCGGATGATGCGCCAGCCACCGAGGTACGTGCCCAGGGCGATCGCGACGCCCGCGGAGACGATGACCCACAGCGGGGGGTTCGAGCCGGGGTCGAGCACGTCGCTGGCGACCAGGGCCAGGGTGATGATGCCCATCGTCTTCTGGGCGTCGTTGGTGCCGTGGGCCAGGGAGACCAGGCCGGCGGAGGCGATCTGACCCGCCTTGTAGCCCTTCTCGGTGCCCTTGGCGTCCGTGTTGCGGCCGATCCTGTACGTCAGTCGGGTCGCCAGCATCGCGGCGATGCCGGCGACGAGCGGCGCGGCCACGGCCGGGATCAGGACCTTGGTGATGACCGTGCCGCTGTTGACGGCGTCGAAGCCGACGGACGCGACGGTCGCGCCCACCAGGCCGCCCATCAGGGCGTGCGACGAGCTGGACGGCAGACCGACCAGCCAGGTCAACAGGTTCCAGAGGATGGCGCCTACGAGCGCGGCGAAGATGACTTCTGGGGTGATGCCTGACTCGTCGACTATGCCGCTGGAGATCGTCTTGGCGACCTCCACCGACAGGAACGCGCCGACGAGGTTGAGCACGGCGGACATGGCCACCGCGGTCTTGGGCTTCATGGCGCCGGTCGAGATGGTGGTCGCCATCGCGTTGGCGGTGTCGTGGAAACCGTTCGTGAAATCGAACACGAGAGCTGTCACGATCACAATCGCGAGCAGCAGCGTGATGTGTTCCATTTACCCAGGCAATCTATGGACGTCAGTGGCTCGCCGAACGTAAGTAACCTGGGTGAACGGAAGGTGAACTGAGGCGGGACTCGCGGTGTCTCCAAGCGGTTCTCATGGTTCCGTTTGTGTCTCGTTCGCGGTGCGGCCCCACCTCTTTGCCGCCCTCCCGGCCGTCCGCGGCCCCGCACTGCGGGGCGGCCGCCCCTTCGGCACCGATCCTCGGTCGCTTTCCTGTGATTTTGCGGTGATATGCATCACGGGCCCTCTGGGCGACCGCGACAGCGGCTGACAGGATTCGACGCATGACCGAACGGACGTCCTACGACGAGATCGAACACACCTGGCGCGCCCTGGTGGCCACCGCCTGCCGCAGCGCCGCCGACGGCCTCGTCGTCGGCACGTCCGGCAACGTGTCCGCCCGGGTCGGCCCGCTCGTCCTCGTCACCCCGAGCGGAGTGCCCTACGACCGGCTCACCGACCGCGACGTGGTCGCCGTCGACCTCGACGGCCGCCAGGTGATCGGCTCCCTCGCGCCCACCAGCGAACTCTCCCTCCACCTCGCGGTCCACCGGTCCGGCGCCGGCCGCGCCGTGGTCCACACCCACGCCGTGCACGCCACCGCCGTGTCCACCCTCGTCCCGGAGCTGCCGCCGATCCACTACATGGCCGCGGAGGTCGGCGGGCCCGTCCGCGTCGCCCCGTACGCCCCCTACGGATCGGACGAACTCGCCGCGAACGCGCTGGCCGCGCTCGACGGGCGGGCCGCCTGCCTGCTCCAGAACCACGGCACCGTCACCCTGGGCGACACCCTCGACCAGGCGTACGACCGCACCGCGCAACTGGAGTGGATGTGCCGGCTGTGGCTGGCCGCGTCCGGCGTCCCCGGCCGCACCCCCTCCCTGCTCACCGCCGCGCAGCTCGCCGATGCGGCCACCCGCTTCAAGGGGTACGGACAACGCTCCTGAACCCCGCCGCGAACCCCCGCCGGCCGGCCGCCGCGACCCGGGCGGGTGGCGCCGGCTGGCAGGGCGCCGCCGGCGTACCGACACTGGAACGGTGCGTCCGGCAACAGCGGCGGCGGCAGCCGTCACCCTCCTGACAGGCGTCGGCGTGGCCGTGGCGGCGGCTGCCCGGTACGCGAGCGACGCGACGCTCCGCGCCGCCCCGGGACGGACCCCGCCGGGGGAGCACCGGCTCACGGTGCACGCCACGGCCGCCGGCCAAGTGGCCCTCACCCGCAGCCTCGCCTCCCGCCGCCCCGGCACGTACGGCCTCGCCGGCACGGACGTCGACGCGATCGCCGGCCCCGTGCTCGACGGCCTGTCGAACTCGCCCGACACCGTCGTGCGCCGGCTCGAACGGGTCAGCCGCGGCGCCCTCGCCCCGGGCACCCGGGTCCGCATGACGCCGCGGCTGCACACCGGCACCCCCACCGAAGCCCTCGGCATCGACCACCGGGACGTCACCGTCCCCGGCGAACTCGGCCCGCTCCCGTCCTGGTTCGTCCCCGGCGTCCGCGACACCTGGGTGATCGCGGTGCACGGCCTCGGCGCCACCCGCGAGCACCCCATGAACCTGCTGCCGTTCCTGCACCGCAGGAGCCTGCCGGTGCTCGGCCTCGGCTACCGCGGCGACCCCGACGCGCCCCGGCCCCCCGACGGGCTCAACCACCTCGGGGACCGGGAGTGGCGCGACGTCGACGCCGCCCTGCGCTTCGCCGTCCGCGGCGGCGCCCGCCACGTCGTCCTGTACGGCTGGTCCACCGGCGCGGCCATGGTCCTGCGCGCGGCGGCCGACTCCGCCCTGCGCGGCCACGTCACCGGACTCGTCCTCGACTCCCCGGTCCTTGACCAGGAAGCCACCCTGCGGGCCCTCGCCCGGGCCCGGCACACCCCGGGGCCCCTGGTGCCCCTGGTCGTACGGACGGCCCGGGCCCGGGCCGGGCTGTACGCACAGCCGCACCCCGTCGCCGCCGTCGCGCCCGCCGTCACCGTCCCCACCCTGCTCTTCCACGGCCCCGACGACACCCTCGCCCCCTGGGGCCCCTCCCGCGAACTGGCCGCCGCCCGCCCGGACCTGGTCACGCTCCAGACCGTCCTCAACGCTCCGCACTCGGCCATGTGGAACACCGACCCCGGTCGCTACGAGGAAGCCCTCCGCCGCTTCCTCACCCCCCTGATGTGAGCGCCGGTGCGCGCGACCGGTACGGGTCGCCGACGGGAGCGCCCGGTGCGAACGTCCGGAGCGAGCGCCCGGAGCGAGCGTCACCCCTTCGATGGGAGCGTCGCTGCGAGCCCCCCGCGCGACCCGCCGGCCGACCCTTCCGCGTAACCCCCAGCGCCCCTGGCCACCACCGCCGAAGCGGCCCCCGTCCGGTTCCGTTTGGGCTTTCGGGCCGTCAACGGGAAGACTGCTCCCCGTGACGTCCCGAAAGCCTGATGAGCAATTGGCGCGCAACTCCAGACTCCGTCTTGTCCGCCCGCGACCGCTGGCCAGTGCACGCAGGGCCGTGACCACCCGGCGCACCCGGCCCGCGCCGCGGCCACCCGAGGGCACCCCGCCCCCGGCAGAACTCGCCCGACAGGCCCGGCGACTGCTCGCCGACGCCGTGCGCATCGCCCGCTGGGCGGCCGCCGACGGCGACGCGGGCACCGCCCCGCTCGCCGCGGCCGCCGAGGAACGCGCCGCCGCAGCACTGGAGTTGACCCGTCCCCAAGTGCGCGCGGACTGGGACCGGGCCCGCCTCGCCGGGCTCGTCGAACTCCACGGCGACACCGTGCGCCCCGGTTGGCGGCTGCGCGCCTGGGACCGCGACGACATGGCCGTACTGCGCGGCTGGGTCGCCCTCTTCGACGCCTGGTCGCTGGCGCACCCCGCCCCGGACTCCGTGGCGACCACCGCGGTCGCCGAAGTCGTCGAGGCGATCCCCCAACTGCTCTCCCTGCTCCAGCTCTCCGCCGGACCGGTCGCCGTGACCACCCTGCTCGACATGTTGGAGCAGCGGGTCGTGGAGCTGCGCGAGGAGCGCTGCCTGCTGCCGGACGACCCCGCCGAAGGGTCCGTGCCCCCGCCCGTCGGAGACGTCCCCGTCGCCGAGCTGCTCGACTGGGCGCTGGACGGCATGGCCGCGGTCGGCGCGCTCACCCTCGACCGGGGCCGCTCCGCCACCCTCACCCCCCTCGGCAACTGGGCGGTCTGGGTCAAGCTGGAACAGATCTGCGTCGCGGCCCAGAGCCCGGCCGGGAACATCGAGCAGCCCGCCGAGGACATGCTCCGCGGCTGCGCCCGCCTCACCCCCGGCCCCGCCCGCGCCGAGTACCGCGCCTGGCTCGCCGCCCGTACCGTCGCCAGCTCCGTCGCCGAGCTGCTGACCGTCGCCCGCGGCGAGGACGCCCTGCTGCGCGGGCTCGCCTTCGAGGCGCTGCGGGTCGTCGGCGCCCCCGCCGAGCCCGAGGTGCGCGCCGCGGCCGTCGAACCCTCCCTGCGCCCGTACGCCCTGCTCTGGCTCGCCGAGTACGAGGGGATGGACGCCGAGGACGCCCAGGACGTGCTCACCCGCGCCGAGGCGACCTGGCTCTGGGTGGACACCGCCGCCGCCGTCGCCGACCACGGGGAGCCGCAGCTCCTGCTGCGCCACCTGGACTCCGCGGTCCAGGGCACCGTGCCGGCGCTGCTGGCCGAGGTCCGCTCCGGCGGTCACCCGCGCACCGTGCAGGTCCTGGTCGCGCTGGCCGCCGCCCACCCCGACCCGGCCCTCGCCAAGGCGCTGCGCCGAGCGGCCTTCCAGGTCCACACGGGCGGAGCCTGAGGCGGCGCCGCGGGGCCCCGGTCCCGCGGCGCCCACTGCGGGCAGGGGCCCCGCGCACCCGGCGCTCGGGGAGCAAACCACTTGCACGCCCCCGTTAGACTGGCCCGCATGGCCATTCTCCTTGCGCAATAGACGGCGTCGAAGCCCTCGCGGCCCTTCCGCCCATCCTTCCGCCGTTCGACACAGCTGTCCTGGAGTCTGTCCGTGATCACCGCTTCCGGCATCGAGTTGCGCGCCGGCGCACGCGTCCTCATCGAGTCCGCCACCTTCCGCGTCGCCAAGGGCGACCGCATCGGCCTGGTCGGCCGCAACGGCGCCGGCAAGACCACCCTGACCAAGTGCCTCGCCGGCGAGGGCCAGCCCGCCGCCGGCGCCATCGCCCGCTCCGGCGAGGTCGGCTACCTCCCGCAGGACCCGCGCACCGGCGACCTCGACACCCTCGCCCGCGACCGCATCCTCTCCGCCCGCGGCCTGGACTCCGTGCTGCGCAAGATGCGCGAGAACGAGGACCGGATGGCGAACGGCAAGGGCGCCACCCGCGAGAAGGCGATGAAGCGCTACGAGCGCCTGGAGACGGAGTTCCTCACCAAGGGCGGGTACGCCGCCGAGGCCGAGGCCGCCACCATCGCCGCCGCCCTCGGACTGCCCGACCGGGTCCTCGGCCAGCCGCTGCACACCCTCTCCGGCGGCCAGCGCCGCCGGGTGGAGCTGGCCCGGATCCTCTTCTCGGACGCCGACACCCTGCTCCTGGACGAGCCGACCAACCACCTCGACGCCGACTCCATCGTCTGGCTGCGCGAGTACCTCAAGACCTACCGCGGCGGCTTCATCGTGATCTCCCACGACGTCGACCTGGTCGAGACGGTCGTCAACAAGGTCTTCTACCTCGACGCCAACCGCGCCACCATCGACATCTACAACATGGGCTGGAAGCTCTACCAGCAGCAGCGCGAGGCCGACGAGAAGCGCCGCAAGCGCGAGCGCCAGAACGCCGAGAAGAAGGCCGCCGCGCTCAACGCCCAGGCCGACAAGATGCGCGCCAAGGCCACCAAGACCGTCGCCGCGCAGAACATGGCCCGCCGCGCCGAGCGACTGCTCTCCGGCCTGGAGGAGGCGCGCGTCTCCGACAAGGTCGCCAAGCTGCGCTTCCCCGAGCCCGCGCCCTGCGGCAAGACCCCACTCACCGCGGAGGGGCTGTCCAAGTCGTACGGCTCCCTGGAGATCTTCACCGATGTGAGCCTGGCCATCGACAAGGGCTCCCGGGTCGTCATCCTCGGCCTCAACGGCGCCGGCAAGACGACCCTGCTGCGGCTGCTCGCCAGCGTCGAGCGGCCCGACACCGGCACGGTCACCCCCGGCCACGGCCTCAAGCTCGGCTACTACGCCCAGGAGCACGAGACCCTGGACCCCGACCGCACGGTCCTGGAGAACATGCGGACCTCGGCGCCCGACCTCGACCTCGTCGAGGTGCGCAAGACGCTGGGCTCGTTCCTCTTCACCGGCGACGACGTCGACAAGCCGGCCGGAGTGCTCTCCGGCGGCGAGAAGACCCGACTGGCCCTGGCCACCCTGGTCGTCTCCGCCGCCAACGTGCTCCTCCTCGACGAGCCCACCAACAACCTGGACCCGGCGAGCCGCGAGGAGATCCTCGGCGCGCTGCGCACCTACAAGGGCGCGGTCATCCTCGTCACCCACGACGAGGGCGCGGTCGAGGCGCTGGAGCCGGAGCGGATCATCCTGCTGCCGGACGGCGTCGAGGACCTGTGGGGCGCGGACTACGCCGACCTGGTCACCCTCGCCTGACCCGGCCGCCCCGCCGCCCCGCCGACGAAACGGCGCCCGCCGACCACACGGATCCATACGGAATGATCCACTCCGTATGGATCATTCGGCTCACGGGTGATCCGTCATCTGAGTGAGACGATCTCGTACCCCGGTGTGGGTCCTGGCGGATCCCCGACGACCGTCCTATGGCCCCCGCGCTCCCCGGCGCCCTTTTCCCACCCCGCCCCTGACCTGGCAACTCTCTCCGGAGTCGGTGCGCTGACCCCGTCCGAGTCGCGGGGTGCCGGGCATCCCGGCGGCTTGGACGGTCCTCGACACCGGGCAAAGCTCGTTCACTGACCTTGCCGAATGGGTGGCCAGGAAGCCCATGAGGGGTGATCATGAGAAGTCCAGAGCGCACTTCCCATGAGGAGGCACGGGTGGCCGAGACTCTGAAGAAGGGCAGCCGGGTGACCGGTGCCGCGCGCGACAAGCTCGCGGCTGACCTGAAGAAGAAGTACGACTCCGGTGCGAGTATCCGGGCGCTGGCCGAAGAGACCGGCCGTTCCTACGGATTCGTCCACCGGATGCTCAGCGAGTCCGGAGTCACGCTGCGCGGACGCGGCGGAGCGACACGGGGCAAGAAGGCCGCATCGGCCTGACGGCCGGTCCTCGGCACCGTCCGGACGGACTCGGGCGGGCGTGGACCCACCGACGTTCGTAGGTGCGCACCCGGCCGGATCACGCGGTCGGCCGGGTGGTTACTGTGCAGTTGCTTAGCTACTCTGCACGGACTGCACCCGAACCGGAGGCGCCCATGACCACGTCCGACGCCGTACGCGAACTCGTGTTGGACCAGGACGGCGTACGCCTCGCCGTGGACGGCGAGACGGCCACGGTGACGCTGGCCAACCCGGCGAAGCGCAACGCCCAATCGCCTGCGATGTGGCGGACGTTGGCGCAGGCCGGGCGGTCGCTGCCGGGCAGCGTACGGGTCGTGGTGCTGCGCGCCGAAGGCAAGTCCTTCTCCGCCGGCCTCGACCGACAGGCGTTCACGCCCGAGGGCTTCGACGGTGAGCCGTCCTTCCTCGACCTGGCACGCGGCAGCGACGCGGAGTTGGACGCCGCCATCGCCGAGTACCAGGACGCGTTCACCTGGTGGCGGCGGCGCGACCTCATCACCGTCGCCGCGGTCCAGGGCCATGCGATCGGCGCCGGCTTCCAACTCGCCCTCGCCTGCGACCTGCGGGTCGTCGCGCGCGACGTGCAGTTCGCCATGCGCGAGACCAGCCTCGGCCTCGTCCCCGACCTCACGGGCACCCACCCCCTGGTGTCCCTCGTCGGCTACGCCCGGGCGCTGGAGATCTGCGCCACCGGGCGCTTCGTCCACGCCGAAGAAGCCGAACGCACCGGACTCGCCAACCTCGTCGTCGAGCGCGACGAGTTGGACGCCGCCGTCACCGATCTGACCGGGGCGCTGCTCGCCGCGCCGCGGGACGCCGTCATCGAGACCAAGGCGCTGCTCCAGGGCGCCGCCGACCGCTCACCGAGCGAACAGTACGTCGCCGAACGCGCGGCCCAGGCACGCCGACTGCGCGACCTCGCCGGCATCGGCGACTAGTGCCGTGACCGGCAATGTTTGCCCGTGAGGAGTGTCGTCCGGTGCGTGCGATCGCAAGGCGGCCGGAAGCTCTGGTAGCGGAGCTACCAGGGGTTTCGGCCAACGCGGCGAGGGTGCGTGCCGGACGGGACGACAGGGCAAAGCTTGCCGGGAGGGGCACTAGGGCGCTTCCGCTTCGTCCACCGCGGTGACCAGCACGGTCACCGGGCGGTCGGCGGCCAGCGCCCCGGTCACCGCCGTGCGCACGGCGCGGACGACGTCCAACGGGCGGTGGCCCCGCGCCACCGCCACCTCCACGCGCACGTGGTCCGACGCGAAGTGCACGGGCGGGCCCAGGACGGCGGTCAGCCGGGCGACCCCCGGCGCCGCCGCAGCGGCCGTGGCCGCCGGCCCTTCGAAGGCCGTTCCCTCCACCGGCGCAGCGCCCCCGCTCCGATCGGAATCCGAGGCGCCGGCGTCCTCTTCGTGGACGCCGGCCACGTGCAGGTCGACCGTGCCGACCAGCAGGTCCAGCGCCTCCGCCGCCGTGAACAGGGCCTCGCGCAGCACGGACGCCAACTCGGGCAGCGGCCTGACGGCCCCGGGCCCCACCGTGCACTCGCCCGCGATCCGCAGCGGGCCGGGCGGCAGTGCGCTCGGCGGCGGCGGTACGGGGGAGGGGGCCGCGGCCTCCGGATCGGCCAGCCCGAGCCGTACCCGCGCCAGCCGGATCCCCGGCACCCCGGCCGCCGCGCGCAGCAGCACCGGCCGCGCCGCCTCCTCCGTCAACCACGCGCCGTCCTGTGCGGCGCCCAGCGGAAGCAATCTGCCCGGGCGGAGCCGGCCCCGTACCGCATCAGCAGTGGTCATTGCCCCAGCCTGCCGCATTCCCGGCGCGAGGCGGGGCAGACGCACTTAGTGTGGAGCAGAGGGCGCCGTGTGGATCACCCGGAGTTCCCGGGCGTCCGGCACGGCCCGCCGTGCAGCCGCACCAGGGCCCGCCACCGTCGTTGCGGGCTTGGAAGGGACACGCGATGAGCGACACCGCCAGCAGTGAATCCGGCTCCGGCGACGAGCCGAGGAGGACGGCCGTCACCAAGCGCGCCGGGGATCCCGGGTCCCGCGGGCGCACCACCATCGCCGACGGCGTCGTCGAGAAGATCGCCGGTCTGGCGGCGCGCGACGTGGTCGGCGTGCACGCGATGGGCAGCGGGCTGTCCCGCACCTTCGGCGCGGTCCGCGACCGGGTGCCGGGCGGCAGCCGCGCCAGCGCGACGCGCGGGGTGAAGGCCGAGGTCGGCGAGGTGCAGACGGCCCTCGACCTGGAGATCGTCGTCGACTACGGGGTCTCGATCTCCGACGTGGCGCGCGCGGTTCGGGAGAACGTGATCTCCGCCGTGGAGCGGATGACGGGCCTGGAGGTCGTCGAGGTCAACATCGCGGTCAGCGATGTGAAGCTGCCCGACGAGGAAGACGAAGAGCCGGAGCCGCGACTCCAGTAGTGGCCGGTGCCCCCGGCGCCGGCGGACAGGACAAGGAGCTCACGATGAGCATGGCTGTGGTCGGCCTGTTGGCCGGCATGGGGCTCGGCTTCGCCGGGTACTTCGGTGGCTTCGGCGCGTTCCTGCTGGTCGCCGCGCTCGGCGCGGTCGGGTTCGTGGTGGGCCGCTTCCTGGAGGGCGACTTCGAAGCCGGTGACTTCTTCCGCTCCCGCGAGCGCGGCGACCGGCCGCGGTGAAGCGGGTGGCGGGCGGAGTCGGTGACGGGTCCGCGGCGGCCGTCGACGGCACGCGGATCGCGCCGGGGGAGCGCGGCGCGACCGTCATCGCCGACCGGGTCGTCGCCAAGATCGCGGCGCAGGCGGCGCGGGAGGCGCTGGGCCGGGTGCCCCGGGACGGCGCCCCTCCGCACGCGAGCGTCGTCGTCCACCAGGACTCCGCCCGGGTGCGGATCAGCCTCGACCTGGACTACCCGTCCGACATCGGCGGGCAGTGCGGCGCGGTGCGTCATCGGGTCGCCGAGCGGGTAAGGGCGTTGGCGGGAATGGACGTGCCCGAGGTGGACGTGTCCGTCGAAGGGCTGCACTCGGCACACACGCGCGGCGCCGCGGAGGGCAGGATCCGATGACTGAACCCACACCGTCGCCGTCGAGCACCGCCGCCGCACTGGACCAGTCCGCGTCCGGTGCGGCGTACGAACCCGCTTCCGGCGGGCGCGGGGCCCGGCGCTTCTGGTCCGTGCGGCGCGTGCCGACGGCCCTGTTGGCGCTGGTCGTCCTCGGCGGCGCGGGCGTGCTGCTGTACGACGTCGCCGCGGTGCGCGCCGGCCGGCCCGCGATGAGCTGGCGCCGGTCCGCGGCGCAGGACCTCGCGCAGTGGCGGCTGGACGAGCCGTGGGTGCTGGCGGTCGCCGGCGCGGTCGTGGCGGTGGGCCTCTGTCTCGTCGTCATGGCCCTGACCCCGGGCCTGCGGTGGCTGCTGCCGATGCACCGCGACGAGCCGACCGTACGCGCCGGGCTCGCCCGCGACGCGGCGGCGCTGGTGCTGCGGGACCGGGCGATGGAGGTCCCCGGAGTGCAGTCCGTACGCGTCAGCATGGGGCGCTCCAAGGTGGCGGTGCGGGCCCGCTCCCACTTCCGGGCGCTCGACGAGGTCCGCGCCGACGTGGACGCCGCGCTGGCCGCGGCGATCGTCGAACTCGGCCTGGCGAAACCGCCCGCGCTGAACGTGCGGGTCTCCCGCACGCCCGTGAAGAAGAGGTGAGCCGACGATGCTGCGGAGCGTGAACCGTGTCGTGCTCGGTCTGTCCGGACTGGCCCTGGTCGCCGTCGGCGGCGCGGTGCTGGCCGCGGGCGCGGGGCTCGACGTGCCGTCCTGGTGGCCCTGGTACGGCCCCGACGACGTCCTGCTGAGCCGCGCGGACCGGGAACGCTGGCGCGCCGAGGGCTGGTGGTGGCCGGCCGTCCTCGCGACCCTCGCGGTCCTCGTCGTCCTGGCCCTCTGGCTCCTGCTGGCCCAACTCCGCCGCGCCCGCCTCACGGAGGTGCTGGTCGACAGCGGCGACGGGGAGGGCGCGCTGCTGAGGGGGCGGGCGCTGGAGGGCGTCATCGAGCGCGAGGCGGAGTCCCTGGACGGGGTCGCCCGCGCCACGATCACCCTGCGGGGGAGGCGCAGCACGCCGCGGGCGCGGGTGCGGTTGCTGTTGGAGCCGTACGCTTCGCCGGCGGCGACGCTGCACCGACTGACGTCGGAGGCGGTCGCCCACGCGCGCGACTCCGCGGGCCTCGCCTCCCTCCCGACGGAGTCCCACCTCCGCGCCGCGAAGCACGCCGCCCGCCGCGTGACGTAGCCCCCGCGCATGCGCTGCGGTGTGCTGCGCGACCTGCTGGACGCCTGCGCCGCGGGTGCTTTGGTCTCTGCGGACCATAGGTGGCTCGTTGCGCTGGGGGTCCCCAAACCCTCGTCCCGCAGGTGGGCGGGCTGGTGCCGGTCGGCGAGTGAGCCGAAGGGGCGCGCGGGGGAGTAAGGGAGAACACGCGGAGGCCGTGAGGTACGAACGGCTGAGCATGATCGACCGTCGAGCCCGCTCAAGCGCTCCGGAGGCGAACCGAGCCACAAACAATCAGAAGCCGTGGCGGGTGCCGCCGTCGACGGGGAGCATCACGCCCGTGACGTACGACGCCGCCGGCGACAGCAGGAACGCCGCCGCGCGGCCGAACTCCTCCGGCGCCCCGTACCTCCGTAGCGGAATCCGCGCCTCGTGCGCCTCGCGCGCCGCCTCCGCGTCGCCGGTCAGCGCGTCCAGCTCCCGCACGCGGTCCGTGTCGATGCGCGCCGGGAGCAGGCCGACGACCCGGATGCCGCGCGGGCCCAACTCGTCGGCGAGGGACTTCGCGAAGCCGGCCAGCCCCGGCCGCAGGCCGTTGGAGATGGTGAGCCCCGGCACGGGCTCGTGCACCGAGCTGGAGAGCACGAACCCGATCACACCTCCCTCGCCCAACTCCTCCGCCGCGGTCCGCGCGAGCCGCACCGCTCCCAGGAAGACCGACTCGAACGACGTCCGCCACTGCTCGTCCGTGTTGTCCGAAGAGAAGCCCGGCGCCGGCCCTCCGACGCTGATGAGGACGCCGTCGAACCGCCCGAAGTGCGCACGGGCCGCGGCGATCATCCGCTCCGGGCCCGTCGCGTCGGCGTTGTCGACGGCGATGCCCACCGCGTCCGGCCCGAGCTCCGCCGCCGCGTCCGCGACCGTGCGTTCGTCCCGGCCGGTGATGACGACCTTCGCGCCGTCCGCGACCAGCTCCCGCGCCGACGCGTTGCCGAGCCCCCTCGACGCACCGGTGACGACGTACACGCGGTCCTTCAGTCCAAGATCCATGGGCCTATCCTGCCCGCTCCTCGGGCGCGAAGGCGAGGGCGGAGTTCACCAGGGCGATGTGGCTGAAGGCTTGCGGGAAGTTGCCGAGCTGCCGCCCGGCGACCGGGTCGTACTCCTCGGCGAGCAGCCCGACGTCGTTCCGGAGCGCGAGCAGCCGCTCGAACAGCTCCCGCGCCTGCTCCTCGCGCCCCGTCATGCGCTCCGCGTCCACCAACCAGAACGAGCAGGCGAGGAACGCGCCCTCGGACCCCGGCAGCCCGTCCACCCCCGTGCCCTCGGTGCTGTAGCGGCGGACGAGGCCGTCCGGCGTGCCCAACTCCTCGCGGACCGCGGCCACCGTCCCGACCACCCGGGGGTCGTCCGGCGGCAGGAAGCCCACCCGGGGGATCAGCAGCGTCGCCGCGTCCAACTCGTGCGAGCCGTAGTACTGGGTGAAGGTGCCCCGCCGCGGGTCGTACCCCTTCTCGCAGACCTCCCGGTGCACCTCGTCCCGCATCGTGCGCCACCGCGCCACGTCCCCGCGCAGCGACGGATCGGCCTCCAGGGTGCGCACGGCGCGGTCCGCCGCCACCCACGCCATCACCTTGGAGTGCACGAAGTGGCGCCGCGGGCCGCGCACCTCCCACAGCCCCTCGTCGGGTTCGCGCCACTTCGACTCCAGGAAGCCGAGCAGGCTGAGCTGGAGGTACCAGGCGTGCCGCTCGCTGGGGATGCCCTCCTGCGCGGCGAGGAAGAGGGAGTCCATCACCTCGCCGTACACGTCGAGCTGGAGTTGGTCGACCGCCGCGTTCCCGGTGCGCACGGGGGCGGAGCCGGCGTATCCGGCGAGCCAGGGCAGCTCCGTCTCGGCCAGCCGGCGTTCACCGGCCAGCCCGTACATGATCTGGAGGTCCGCCGGGTCGCCGGCCACCGCCCGCAGCAGCCAGTCCCGCCACGCCGCGGCCTCCTCCTGGTAGCCCGCGGTGAGCAGGGCGCCCAGGGTGAGGGTGGAGTCCCGCAGCCAGCAGAAGCGGTAGTCCCAGTTCCGTACGCCGCCGATCTCCTCCGGCAGCGAGGTCGTGGGCGCGGCGACGATCCCGCCGGTGGGGCCGTACGTCAGCGCCTTGAGCGTGATCAGGGAGCGGATCACGGCGTCCCGGTACCGGTCGGGGCACCGGCACCGCCGCGACCACTCGGCCCAGTCGGCGAGGCTGCACCGCAGCGCCTCGTAGGGGTCGACGAGGTCGGGGCGCTGGTGGTGGGAGGGGTGCCAGCTCAGCACGAAGGCGACCCGCTCGCCCTCGGCGACCGTGAACGAGGAGACCGTGCTGAACTGCTGCCCCCACGTCTTGACCGGCGGCTCGCTGCGCAGCCACACCGAGTCGGGGCCGGCGACCGCCACCCGGTGGCCGTCGGAGCGCCGCACCCAGGGCACGATCGAGCCGTGGTCGAAGCGGAGCCGCAGCACCGCCTCCATGTCGACCTCCCCGCTGACGCCCTCCACGATCCGCATCACGTCGGGGGTGACGTCCCGCTGCGGCATGAAGTCGATGACCTTCACGGTGCCGGTCCGGGTCTCCCACCAGGACTCCAGGACGAGCGAATCGTCGACGTAGCGCCGTCGGGTGCAGCGGGCGGCGCCCTTGGGGGCGAGGCGCCAGTGCCCGTTCTCCTTGTCGCCGAGGAGCGCGGCGAAGCAGGCGGCGGAGTCGAAGCGCGGCAGGCAGAGCCAGTCGATGGAGCCGTCCATGCCGACGAGCGCGGCCGTCTGGAGATCGCCGATGAGGGCGTAGTCCTCGATGCGTTGGGTCACGCTCTGGCGTGTTCCCGTCTTGTCCGCGGACCAATCAGAGTGACGACGTCACTCGTTCGGGGCGAATGGTGCGAATGGGGCACGCGGGGCGGTACGGGTACGGGCCGGGCCGACCCCTCCGGGCGGTCACGCGTGCGCGGGCGCCGGCTGCTCGCTGGTCTCGCGGGCCGCCGCGGCGCGCCGGTCGCGGACCTCGCGGCGGACCAGGACCACCCACCCGACGGGCACGGCCGTGGTGAACAGCCACCACTGGATCGCGTACGCCATGTGCGCGCCGATCGACTCGTGGTCGGGGTCCGGGATCTGCTTGGGGGTGTTGTCCTCGGCCTTGGGCGAGGTCTGCTCGACGTAGCCGGCGAGCACCGGCCTGCCGATCGCCTTGGACCGCTGCTCGCTGTTGATCAGCATCACCTGGCGGGGCGGCAGCCCGGCGAGGTCCTTGATGCCGCTGGCCTTGGTCGTCTCGTCGGCCTTGAGGCGGCCGACGACGGTCACCGTGCCCTTGGGCGGGGCGGGCACCTCGGGGTACGCCTTGGGGTCGGCCGGTGAGGCGACCCAGCCGCGGTTGACCAGGACGGCCCGTCCGTCGGCGAGGACCAGCGGGGTCAGCACGTGGTAGCCGACGCGCTCGTCCGCATCGGTGCGACGGCGCACGACGACCTCGTTCGCCGGGTCGAAGGTGCCGGTCGCGGTGGTGCGGCGCCACTTGTCCTCGCGCGGGACCGTGTGGCCGGGGGAGGTGAGCTCCTCGATCGGGACCGGTGCGGCGTCGAGGTTGCGGGCGATCATCGCGTTCTGGTCGACCCGGCGTTCGTGGCGGTTGAACTGCCAGAAGCCCAGCTCGATCATCGTGGGGATGAGGACGAGCCCGATGAGGGTGAGGATCACCCACTGCCGGGTCAACAGGAAGCGGTACACGGATCGACCGTACCTGCCGCCCGTCGGACGCCCGGAGGTGGGGCCCCTCCCGCGGCGGATCGCGGGGCGTCACCCGACCGGGCCGCCGCCTGCCCCCTCCTTGCCCGCGCCGTCGTCCTCGGCCGGGGCCACGTCCCGCAGCAGTTGGGTGAAGGCGGCTTCGTCCAGGACGGGCGTGCCGTACGACTTCGCCTTCAGCGTCTTGGCGGTGGCCGACTCCGGGTCGTTGGTGACCAGCAGGCTGGTGAGCCGGGAGACGCTGGAGGCGATGTGCAGCCCGGCTTCGTACGCCCGGTCCTCCAGTAGGTCCCGTTCGACGGAGGTGTCGCCCGAGAAGGCCACCCGCATGCCCTGCTTCAGCGGCCGTCCCGTCTCGTACCGCCCCGGATTGGGGTACGGGCAGGGGGGCCGCTTCCGCGAGGTGCGCCACGTCCCCCCGTAGGACGGGCTGCCCGCGGGCCGGTGTCCGTACGAGGGCTGGTGGCCCACCCGCGGCCGGGCCGGGCCGTCCGACCACTCCGTGAGCGGGCGGCACTCCAGCAGCGGCAGCCGCACGCCGTCGCGCGCGGCGGCGTGCAGGCTCGGCCGGAACGCCTCCGCCAACACCCGGGCGTCGTCCAGCGCGTGGTGGGCCCGGCGCTGCACGACGCCGAAGTGTGCGGCCAGCGACTCCAGTTTGTGGTTGGGCAGGGGGAGGGTGAGCTCCTTGGCGAGCGCGATGGTGCACAGCCGCTGGCGCACGGGGGCGGCGCGGCTGGCGCGCGCGTACTCCCGGGCGATCATGGACCAGTCGAAGATGGCGTTGTGGGCGACGAGCACCCGGTCCGCAAGCCGCTCGGAGAACGCGTCGGCGACGTCGACGAACAAGGGGGCGTCGCCCAGGACCTCCTGGGTCAGGCCGTGGATCCACACCGGGCCCGGATCGCGCTCCGGGTTGACGAGGGTGTACCAGTGGTCCTCGACGTCGCCGTGGACGTCGAGGCGGTACACGGCGGCGGAGACTATCCGGTCGTCCCGGGCGAGTCCGGTGGTCTCCACATCGACGACCGCATACCCCTGGGGGTATGCGGTGGGCCAGTGTGCCGCTGCCGTCGTCCTGTCGTCGAGCATGGTCACAGAGAATACGGGGCCGCACTGACAGCGCCGTCGCCGCCGCCGCTCCCGCCGGGTCCGAAGCGTCAACCGGGCCGTCCCGCAAGCCCCTCGCGCCGACGGCCGGCGGAACTGACGGATCGACAGCCCGCCCGGGGCGGGTCGGTGCGCACCCGACGGCCCGATCGGTGGGAGCCTCCCGGGGTGACGCACGACGAACCCCCGGCCCCGGGCGGCACCGGCCCCCACCACGAGCCCCACGAGCCCGGCATGGGCACCCGGCTCAACTGGCTGCGCGCCGCCGTGCTCGGCGCCAACGACGGCATCGTGTCCACCGCCGGACTGGTCGTCGGCGTCGCCGGCGCCACCGGCGACCGGGGGACCCTGCTCACCTCCGGCCTCGCCGGGCTGCTCGCCGGCTCCATGTCCATGGCGGCGGGCGAGTACGTCTCGGTCTCCACCCAGCGCGACTCCGAGAAGGCCGCGCTCGCGGTCGAGAAGCGGGAGTTGAAGGAGGAGCCGGAGGCGGAACTGGAGGAGCTGACGGGGCTGCTGACGCAGCGCGGTCTGACGCGCGAGGTCGCCCGGGAGGCCGCCGTCCAGCTCACCGAGCGCGACGCCCTGCGGGCGCACGCCCGGGTGGAGCTGGGCATCGACCCGGACGCGCTGGCCAACCCCTGGCACGCGGCCGGCGCCAGCTTCCTCGCCTTCACCGTGGGCGCGCTGCTGCCGCTGCTGGCGATCGTGCTGCCCCCGGCGTCCGCCCGGCTGGCGGTGACCGTGGGCTCGGTGCTGCTGGCGCTCGCCTTCACCGGCTGGTGGAGCGCCCGGCTGGGCGCGGCGCGGCTGGCGCCTGCGGTGGCGCGGAACGTGGGCGGGGGAGCGCTGGCGATGGGGGTGACGTACGCGGCGGGCTCACTGCTCGGCGCGGTGGGGGTCGGCGGCTGAGCCCTGATGGCGGGGCGTCGGCGGTGCATTGGTGGAAGTCACCAAAACTTGCTGACAATTCGTCTCGCATACTTGTGGGTAACAACGTCTAGTCGTGCCCCGGGCGCCGCGCCTACGGTGCAGCCATGACCAACCTGCCCGATGTCGTGCTGTGGTCGATCCCCGCGTTCGTGCTGCTCACCGTCGTCGAGATGGTCAGCTACCGGCTCCGGCCGGACGAGGACGCGGCGGGCTACGGCGCCAAGGACACCGCCACCAGCCTCACCATGGGGCTCGGCAGCCTGGTCTTCGACCTGCTGTGGAAGGTGCCGATCGTGGCCGTCTACACGGCGGTGTACGAGCTGACCCCGCTACGGGTGCCCGTCCTGTGGTGGACGGTGCTGCCGATGCTGCTCGCGCAGGACTTCTTCTACTACTGGTCGCACCGCGGCCACCACGTCGTCAGGGTCCTGTGGGCCTGCCACGTGGTCCACCACTCCAGCCGCAGGTTCAACTTCACCACCGCGCTGCGCCAGCCCTGGACCACCTGGACGGTGTGGCCGTTCTACCTGCCGATGGTGGCGCTCGGCGTTCACCCGGCCGCGGTCGCGTTCTGCTCGTCGACCAACCTCGTGTACCAGTTCTGGGTGCACACCGAGCGGGTCGGCAAGCTGCCGCGGCCCTTCGAGTACGTGCTGAACACGCCCTCGCACCACCGGGTGCACCACGCCTCGCAGGGCGGCTACCTGGACCGCAACTTCGGCGGCATCCTCATCGTCTGGGACCGGCTCTTCGGCTCCTTCGTGGCGGAGGCCGAGCGGCCCGTCTACGGGCTGACCAAGGACATCGACACGTACAACCCGCTGCGCGTGGCCACCCACGAGTACGCCGCGATCGCCCGGGACGTCCGGGCGGCGACGACGTGGCGCGAGCGGGCGGGGCGGGTGTTCCGCGGGCCGGGGTGGCAGCCGGCGCCCCCTCCTTCCGGCCCACCGGCGTCCCGCGAGGACGCCCCGACCACTTCTCCGCTCACCCAGGGACGTACCGCGTGACCACCCCACCCACCGCGCCGGCGGCGGCGCCCCCGCAGGAGAACGTGCGCCGCGTGCTGCTCGCGGTCTTCGCACTCGTCCTCCTCGTCGACCTCGGCTCGCTCGTCGTCGACGTGGAGAAGGGCCACTGGATCGCCAAGCCGCTCCTCATGCCGCTGCTCGTCGCCCTGGTGCTGGCGCGCGGCGGGCCGCGGCTGCTGGTTGCGGCGCTGCTGTTCGGGTGGGGTGGCGACGTGTTCCTGCTCTCCGGCGCGGAGTGGGCGTTCCTCGCCGGAATGGGCTCCTTCGCCGTCGGCCACGTCTGCTACCTGGCGCTCTTCCGCCGTACGTGCGAGGACAGGCCCCCTACGGCCCTCGCCCCCGCGTACGGGCTGGCGCTCGTCGTCGCGGTGGCCCTGCTGTGGCCCGGCCTCCCGGCGGACCTCAGGATCCCCGTCGCCGGATACGCCCTGCTGCTCACCGCGATGGCCTGGCGCTCCAGCGCGCTGGGTGCCGTGGCGGGCCTGGGCGGGCTGTTCTTCCTGGTCTCCGACTTGATCATCGCGAGCGGCATCGCGGAGTGGCCGCAGCCGCCGGTGCCGGACGTCTGGATCATGCTCATCTACGGCGCGGGCCAGTTGCTCCTCACCCTGGGCGTCCTGACCCACGCGGAGCCCCACGCACCGACTCCGCCCGGCCGGTAGCAGCGGCAACCTTCTCGCCGTTTCCTGCGGGTGGTGGGTTGCTCGCGCAGTTCCCCGCGCCCCCAGACCTCCTCGCCGTTTCCCTGCGGGTGCGATGTTTTCCGCGGCCCGGTGGTGGGTTGTTCGCGCAGTTCCCCGCGCCCCCAGACCTCCTCGCCGTTTCCCTGCGGGTGCGATGTCTTCCACGGCCCGGTGGGTGGGTTGTCGCGCAGTTCCGCCCCCTACGCCCAGAGGGCGTGGTGGTACCTTCAGCGCCCCCAAAACCCCTGTGCCAGCCCGCAGTCACATGACGGGGGCAGCGAAACAGGGGCGCGGGGAACTGCGCGAAAAACCCACCACCGGCCGGTAGAGACCAACGCTCCCGAGGGGAAACGGCGAGCCCGTCAGGGGCACGGAGCACCCGCCGCCCCGCGCAGCGGAAGCGCGGGCCCCGTGAACAGGCCCGCGCCCCCACAAGCGCGGCTAGCGGCGGACCGCGTCGAGCGCGTCGGCCACGCCCTCGCCGTAGAAGCCGTTCTTGCGGACGTCGCCCTCGCACACCGCGTCGACCACGCCGTCCCCGTTGTAGTCGTACGGGTTGGTGCACTCCCGGTCGTCCGCCTGGCCGGCCAGCAGCGCCTTCACGGCCGCCGGGGAAGCGTCGGGGTGCTTCGACTTGATGAGCGCGGCCACGCCCGCGACGTGCGGCGAGGCCATCGACGTACCGGCCTTGTAGCCGTACCCGCCGTTCGGCAGCGTGGACAGGATGCGGCCGTCGACCGCCGGGCCCTCCGGCGCCTGGTAGCGGGTGGCGTCACCGCCGGGCGCGGAGATGTCGATCACGTCGTCGCCGTAGTTCGAGAACGACGACTTCAGCCCCTTCGCGCCGAGCGAGGACGTCGTCACGACGCCCGGCAGCTGCGTCGGGATGTCCAGGCACTGGCTCGGGTCGACCTTCCGCGTCACCGCGGTGGTGTCGTTGGGGCTCGTGGTGTCGGTGAGTTCGTCCGCCGCGAGGTCCATCCGCGAGTTGCCGGCCGCGGCGACGTTGACCGCGCCCTTGCGCTCGGCGTACCGGGTGGCCCGGGCCAGCGACTCCACCAGGGCCGCCTGGTCGGCGTCGTTGCGGCAGTTGAACAGCCACGGGTCGACGTAGTAGCTGTTGTTGGTGATCTCGACGCCGTTCTCCGCCGCCCACATGAAGCCGCAGACCACGGCCTCCGTGTAGAAGAACCCGTCGGGGTTGGACACCTTGATGCCGGAGACCTTCACGCCGGGCGCGACGCCCGTGACGCCGACGCCGTTCTTGGCCGCCGCGATCGTGCCGGCGACGTGCGTGCCGTGGTCGGACTCGGTCGGGCCGGGGCGCCAGGAGCCGGGCGTGGTGTCCGCCTTGCCGGTGACGCAGTTCGCCGAGGCGCGGACGTCGAAGTTCGGCGCCAGGTCGGGGTGGGTGTCGTCGACGCCGGTGTCGATGACGGCGACCGTGACCTTCTTGCTGCCCAGGGTGCGCTCGTGCGCCTTGTCCGCCTTGATGGCCGGCAGGCTCCACTGGAGCGGCTCCAGCGGGTCCTGACCGCCGTCCGCGACCCGGGCGGCCTCGGCGGCCTCCTGCGAGGTCAGCGGGCGCTCGGAGTCGATCGCGGTGTCCTGGACCGCGGCGATCGGCGCGGTGCGGGTGGCGCCCGCCGACTGCACGCCCTTGACCGCGCGGATCGTCGGCCCGAAGGCCGGGTTCTGGGAGTGGACGACGATGACGCCTATTCGGTCGTAGGACGTCACTATCGTGCCGCCGGCCGCGGCTATCGCCTTCTTGACCGACTTGGCGACCCCGTGGCCGCCCTTCACGTTCACCACGTACGACAGCTTGGGACCGTCGGTCGAGACGGCCTTGACCGCCGCCTGGCCTTCCGCCGCCGGGGCGGCCGTCGCGGCCCCCGCGGGGAGGAAGCCGAGCGAGGCCGTGAGCGCCAGACCGGCGGGCAGGGCGATGACACGCCGTCGTCTGGATCCCGGATGAGCCATGGGTTCTCCACATCATCGGTGTCGAAACACTGGTGTCCACCCGCCCTGCACGGTGTGCTTTTGGGCGGGTACATGACGAGCGAAACTATCGTTGATCTTGGTCGTCATCAATGTGTTCGAGCGGAAAAACGAAAGAAAGCTCCAAGAAAAAAGACCGAAGTTGAACCGGCCCGGCGTGCTCCCCGTGCCGTTGTCAGGGGGTGGAGCAACATCAAACCGCCCCTGACCCCGTGGAACGAAGGTCCGCCTTGTCCATTCCAACGACACCCGCGTCACGAGGAGATTCCGTGACTACCGACGCACCCCCGCCCCCGGGCAACACGGTCCCCGCCCCCGCTCAGCCCAGCACCGAGCAGTTCGTCCAGGTCCAGCAGAGCGAGGAGTTCGGCCAACTGCGACACGCCTACCGCTCCTTCGCCTTCCCGCTGACCGTCGCCTTCGTCACCTGGTACCTGCTGTACGTCCTGCTCTCGAACTACGCGGGCGGCTTCATGGGCACCAAGGTGATCGGCCACATCAACGTCGCCCTCGTCTTCGGCCTCGCCCAGTTCGCCACCACCTTCCTGATCGCCTGGCTCTACTCCCGCCACGCCGCCGCCAAGCTCGACCCCATGGCCGAGTCCATCAAGTCCCGCATGGAGGCGGACGCATGAGCGCCACCCTGCACCCCGCGGTGGGCGAACTCGCCTTCGCCTCGCTGGCCGCGAAGGACGCCACCACCGAGCACCGGCCGCTGATCATCACCCTCTTCGGCCTCTTCGTCGTGGCCACCCTGATCATCACCATCTGGGCCGGCCGGCAGACCAAGAGCGCCGCCGACTTCTACGCCGGCGGCCGGCAGTTCACCGGCTTCCAGAACGGTCTGGCGATCTCCGGCGACTACATGTCCGCCGCGTCCTTCCTCGGCATCGCCGGCGCCATCGCCCTCTTCGGCTACGACGGCTTCCTGTACTCCATCGGCTTCCTGGTGGCCTGGCTCGTCGCCCTGCTGCTGGTCGCCGAACCGCTGCGCAACTCCGGCCGCTTCACCATGGGCGACGTGCTGGCCTACCGGATGCGCCAGCGCCCGGTCCGCACCGCCGCCGGCACCTCCACCATCGTCGTGTCGATCTTCTACCTGCTGGCCCAGATGGCCGGCGCGGGCGTGCTGGTCTCCCTCCTCCTCGGGATCACCAACGACGCCGGCAAGGTGCTGATCGTCGCCCTGGTCGGCGTCCTGATGATCCTCTACGTCACCATCGGCGGGATGAAGGGCACCACCTGGGTGCAGATGGTCAAGGCGGTGCTGCTCATCGCCGGCACGCTCCTCATCACGTTCCTGGTGCTGCTGAAGTTCAACTTCAACATCTCCGACCTCCTCGGCACCGCCGCCGAGAAGAGCGGCCACGGCGCGTCCTTCCTGGAGCCGGGGCTGAAGTACGGCGCCACGGGCACGTCCAAGCTGGACTTCATCTCCCTGGGCATCGCGCTCGTCCTCGGCACCGCGGGACTGCCGCACATCCTGATCCGGTTCTACACCGTCCCCACCGCCAAGGCCGCCCGGAAGTCCGTCAACTGGGCCATCGGCATCATCGGCGCCTTCTACCTGATGACCATCGCCCTCGGCTTCGGCGCCGCCGCGATCGTGGGACCGGCCGAGATCAGCGAGTCCAACAAGGCGGGCAACACCGCCGCACCGCTGCTCGCCCTGCACATCGGCGGCACCGACTCCGCCGGCGGAGCGATCCTGCTCGCGGTGATCTCGGCCGTGGCCTTCGCCACCATCCTCGCCGTCGTCGCCGGCCTCACCCTCGCCTCGTCGTCGTCCTTCGCCCACGACATCTACGCCAACGTCATCCGCAAGGGGAAGGCCACCGAGAAGGAGGAGGTCCGCGCCGCACGCTGGGCCACCGTCGCCATCGGCATCGTCTCCATCGCGCTCGGCGCACTCGCCCGGGACCTGAACGTCGCCGGGCTCGTCGCCCTCGCCTTCGCGGTCGCCGCGTCCGCGAACCTGCCGACGATCCTCTACAGCCTCTTCTGGAAGCGGTTCACCACCCAGGGCGCCCTGTGGTCCATCTACGGCGGTCTGATCTCCTCCGTCGTGCTGGTCCTCTTCTCGCCGGTGGTCTCCGGCAAGCCGACGTCGATGTTCAAGAACGCCGACTTCTACTGGTTCCCGCTGGAGAACCCGGGCCTCGTCTCCATCCCGCTGGGCTTCCTGCTCGGCTGGCTCGGCTCCGTCCTCACCAAGGAGAAGCCCGACAAGGGCAAGTACGCGGAGCTGGAGGTCAAGTCCCTCACCGGCGTCGGCGCCCACTGACCGCGCACGACACGGCCTAGCGGATCCGGCACCGGAACGCGGCCGTGCCGTAGGACTTCGTAGGGTCCTACGACACGGCCGCGCCACATGTGGCAGCACCGTGACTACGCGTGCTGTCGTACGTCTGGCGTAGGCTCGGACGAAGCAGCGGTACCTCGCGTACCAGCCGTCATCGTCTCGTCGGGGGAGGGTCCGAACGTGCTCGTCGACACCTACGGCCGGACCGCCACGGACCTGCGGGTCTCGCTGACGGACCGGTGCAATCTCCGGTGCACCTACTGCATGCCCGAAGAAGGGCTCCAGTGGCTGGCCAAGCCCGACCTCCTCACCGACGACGAGATCGTCCGCCTGGTCCGCATCGCCGTCACCCTCCTCGGGATCACCGAGGTCCGCTTCACCGGCGGCGAACCCCTGCTGCGGCCCGGGCTCGTCGGGATCGTGGAGCGCTGCGCCGACCTCGACCCCCGCCCCCAGCTCTCGCTGACGACCAACGGCATCGGGCTCGGCCGCGTCGCCGCCGCCCTCAAGGACGCCGGCCTCGACCGGGTGAACGTCTCCCTGGACACCCTGCGGCCCGACGTCTTCAAGACCCTCACCCGCCGCGACCGCCACCAAGACGTGCTCACCGGCCTGCACGCCGCGCACACCGCCGGACTCACCCCCGTCAAGGTGAACGCCGTGCTGATGCCCGGCCTCAACGACGACGAGGCCCCCGACCTGCTCGCCTGGGCCCTCGCCCACGACTACGAGCTGCGGTTCATCGAACAGATGCCGCTGGACGCCCAGCACGGCTGGCAGCGGGACGGCATGATCACCGCCGGTGACGTCCTGGCATCGCTGCGCACCCGCTTCGACCTCGCCCCCGAGCCCGACGAGGAGCGCGGCTCCGCACCCGCCGAGCGCTGGATCGTCGACGGCGGACCGCACCGGGTCGGCGTGATCGCCTCCGTCACCCGCCCCTTCTGCGCCGCCTGCGACCGCACCCGGCTCACCGCCGACGGACAGGTGCGCACCTGCCTCTTCGCCCGCGAGGAGACCGACCTGCGCGAAGCACTGCGCTCCGGGGAGCCGGACGGGGAGATCGCCCGCATCTGGCGGCTCGCGATGCGGGGCAAGAAGGCGGGCTCGGGGCTCGACGACCCCGCGTTCCTCCAACCGGACCGCCCCATGTCCGCCATCGGCGGCTGACCGACCGGCAGACGGGACTTTCCGGACAAGCGCCCTAGGCTGCGCCGCCGTCCGTTCGGGAGTTCCACTCCGCGAGGGTGACGACCTCCTTGAGGAAGCCGCGGACGTCCAGGAAGTCGGCGAGGTGCTGCCGGTGCTCGGCACAGGCGATCCAGGTCTTGCGCCGCTCCGGCGTGTGCAGCTTGGGGTTGTTCCAGGCCAGCACCCACACCGCCGGCGCACGGCAGCCCTTGGCGGAGCAGATCGGGTTCTCGTCGTTGACCGGGTCGAAGATCACCGACCCATTCTCTCCCCGCCGCGTACGCGCCCTCGGCGCGGGGCCCCGTAAGACGGCGACGCCGAGCAGCCACGGGGGGAGCTGCCCGGCGTCGGTCCATCGCTCCGACGGGGGATGCGGAGCGCGTAGGAAGTATGTCACGGGTAACGGCCCCCGGTGCACCGGAACTTCACTATTCGGTTGCGCTTTTCCCGGGCCCGGTGGGGGCCTGCGGCGCGACCTCCGAAGGCGTCGGCTCCAGCACCGGTCGCGGGGCCGCGACCACGAAGGTCGACGGCAGGGAGGGCGGCCGCTCGCGGCCCGCGTTGGCGATCACGACCGAGACGTAGGGGAGCAGCATGCCCAGCACGATCGCCACCACGGCCACGTGCCGCTCCACGTTCCACAGCACCGCCGCGGCCACGAACGACAGCGTCCGCACCGACATGGAGATCACGTAGCGCCGCTGGCGTCCGCGAACGTCCTCGGCGAGCCCCTGCCGCGCCCCGGTGATCCGGAAGACCTCCGAGCCCACCCTGCTGCGCATCGCGTCCCACCGCCCGTCGTCCCGGCGACCCCAACGGTCCAGCCGTGCTCCACGGTACGCCCGGCCCCGGACGGCCACGAGGCCGGGGGACGCCATCGCGCCGCCCGACATGCGGCCCGTGACGGACGGGCCCAGAATGGCGGCGTAACTGCCGATGCAGGGGCCTTGCGCGCCCCAGGGCGCGAGGGGCCGGACGAGGAGGCCGCCATGGGCTGGCTGTGGGCGATCATCTTGGGCTTCATTCTGGGGCTGATCGCGAAGGCGATCCTGCCCGGGAAGCAGCACCTCCCCCTGTGGCTCGCCACCATCTGCGGCA
This sequence comes from Streptomyces sp. NPDC017979, assembly GCF_044328175.1. NCBI lineage: Bacteria > Bacillati > Actinomycetota > Actinomycetes > Kitasatosporales > Streptomycetaceae > Streptomyces > Streptomyces sp. NPDC017979. Next base: position 282,995 of record NZ_JBIRGU010000010.1, read on the forward strand.
TCGGGGGCGCCGTGATCGGCAACTGGATCGCGGCCGGGTTCGGCGTCGAGGAGACCCCCGGCTTCGACTGGAGCCGCCATGCGTTCCAACTGATCGCCGCGATCATCCTGGTCGCCCTGGGGGACCGGGCATGGGCGGCCACCCGCGGCAAGAAACAGCAGGTCTGACCCGATCCCGCGACTGCTCAACGCACCACGGGTCGGACGGGCCGAGCCCGTCCGACCCGTGGTGGGCGACTGCTGAGGAGGTCAGCCGACCTCGACCGCCGCCAGGTTCTTCTTGCCGCGGCGCAGCACCAGCCAGCGCCCGTGCAGCAACTCGGCCCGGCTGACGACCGCGTCCTCGGCGGTGACCTTCACGTTGTTCACGTAAGCACCGCCCTCCTTGACCGTGCGCCGCGCCGCGGACTTGCTGGGGACCAGCCCCACCTCGGCGAACAGGTCGACCACCGCGCCCGGCTCGGCCACCGCGACGTGCGGCAGCTCCGAGAGGGCCGCCCGCAGCGTCGGCTCGTCCAGCTCCGCCAGCTCGCCCTGCCCGAACAGCGCCTTCGACGCGTTGATCACCGCGGCGCACTGCTCGGCGCCGTGCACCAGGGTCGTCAGCTCCTCCGCCAGCGCGCGCTGCGCCGCACGGGCCTGCGGACGCTCCGCGGTCTGCTTCTCCAACTCCTCAAGCTCCTCGCGGTTCTTGAAGCTGAGGACGCGCAGGTACCGGTCGACGTCCCGGTCGTCCGTGTTCAGCCAGAACTGGTAGAAGGCGTACGGCGTCGTCATCTCGGGGTCGAGCCACAGCGTGCCCGTCTCCGACTTGCCGAACTTGGTGCCGTCCGCCTTCGTCATCAGCGGGGTGGCCAGCGCGTGCACCTGGGCGTCGGGCTCCAGGCGGTGGATCAGGTCCAGGCCCGCCGTGAGGTTGCCCCACTGGTCGCTGCCGCCCTGCTGGAGGGTGCAGCCGTAGCGCCGGTACAGCTCCAGGAAGTCCATGCCCTGGAGGAGCTGGTAGCTGAACTCCGTGTAGCTGATGCCCTGCTCGGACTCCAGCCGCCGGGCGACGGAGTCCTTGGTGAGCATCTTGTTGACGCGGAAGTGCTTGCCGATGTCCCGCAGGAACTCGATCGCGGACAGGCCCGCGGTCCAGTCCAGGTTGTTCACCATGACCGCGGCGTTGTCGCCCTCGAAGGAGAGGTACGGCTCGATCTGGGCCCGCAGCCGGTTCACCCACTGCGCGATCGTCTCCGGATCGTTCAGCGTGCGCTCCGCGGTCGGCCGCGGATCACCGATCTGCCCGGTGGCCCCGCCCACCAGCGCCAGCGGCCGGTGCCCGGCGAGCTGGAGCCGGCGCACGGTCAGCACCTGCACCAGGTGCCCGACGTGCAGGCTCGCCGCCGTCGGGTCGAAGCCGCAATAGAAGGTGACGGGACCGTCCGCGAGCGCCTTGCGCAAAGCGTCCTCGTCGGTGGACTGGGCGATCAGCCCGCGCCACTTCAGCTCGTCGACGATGTCCGTCACGTCTCTCGTGTCTCCTCGGCACTCGCTTCGGTACCCGTTCGGTACGCATTTCGAAGGGGCGGACCCGGCACTTCCGCGTGGTCCGCCCCTTTGAGGTTATACGCCTGAGGCTATACGCCCTGGCTGACCGAGCTCATGTGGAAATCCGGGATCCGCAGCGCGGGCATCGCGGCCCGGGTGAACCAGTCGCCCCACTCGCGCGGCAGCGTCTTCTCCGTGCGGCCCGCCTCCGAGGCCCGCGACAGCAGGTCGACGGGGGACTCGTTGAAGCGGAAGTTGTTGACCTCGCCCACCACCTCGCCGTCCTCCACCAGGTACACCCCGTCCCGGGTGAGCCCGGTGAGCAGCAGCGTCGCCGGGTCCACCTCGCGGATGTACCACAGGCAGGTCAGCAGCAGCCCCCGCTCGGTGGCCGCGACCATGTCGTCCAGCGACCGCCCGCCCCCGCCGTCCAGGATCAGGTTCCCGGCGCCGGGCGCCAGCGGCAGACCGGTCAGCCCCGCGGTGTGCCGGGTGGTCACCAGGTGCTCCAGCTTCCCGGCCCGCATCCAGTCCGTGGCGGCGATCGGCAGCCCGTTGTCGAAGACGGACGCGTCGTCCCCCGACGCGTGCGCGATCACGAACGGCGACGATTCGAGCCCCGGCTCGTGCGGATCGCTGCGCAGCGTGAGCGGCAGCGGGCTCAGGACGTCCCCGACCCGGGTGCCGCCGCCCGGCCGGGAGAAGACCGTACGGCCCTCGGTCGCGTCCCGCGCCGCGGACGACCACAGCTGGTAGATCAGCAGGTCGGCCACCGCGGTCGGCGGCAACAGCGTCTCGTACCGGCCCGCCGGCAGCTCGATCCGGCGCTCCGCCCAGCCCAGCCGGCGCGCCAGCTCCTCGTCCAGCGCGGTGGGGTCCACGTCGGCGAAGTCCCGGGTGGCGCGCCCCGCCCACGCCGAGCGCGCGCGGTCCGGCGACTTCGCGTTCAGCTCCAGCGTCCCGTTCGGCTGGTCGTGCCGCAGCCGCAGCCCCGTCGAGGTCCCCAGATAGGTGGAGGTCATCTCGTGGTTGGCAAATCCATACAGCTCCCGCCCGCCCGCCCGGGCCCGGGCGAACGCCTCGCCGAGCGCGGGCGCGAAGTCCGCGAAGACCGCCGCCGACGTCTGGGCCGGCGCCTCGGTGAAGCCGGGCGCCGCACCGCCCCCGGTCACCAGGGGCTGGGCGTCCTCCGCCGGCTCGGACGCCCGCGCCGCCGCCTCCGCCGCCCGCACCAGCGGCTCCAGGTCCTCGGCGGTGACCGCGGAGCGGGACACCACGCCGGAGGCCGTGCCCTGCGCGCCGTCGACCGTCGAGATCACCGTGAGCGTACGGCCCCGGGTCACGCCGTTGGTGGTGAGCGCGTTCCCCGCCCACCGCAGGTTGGCGGTGGACTCCTCGTCCGCGATGACGACGCAGCCGTCCGCGGTGGACAGCTCCAGGGCGCGCTCGACGATCTCGTGGGGCTTGCTGGTACGGCTCATCGGCCGGCCTCCTGCGTGGTGTTCAAGATGTTCACGCCCCGGAACAGGGCCGACGGGCAGCCGTGGGAGACCGCGGCGACCTGGCCCGGCTGGGCCTTGCCGCAGTTGAACGCGCCGCCCAGGACGTACGTCTGCGGGCCGCCGACCTGCTCCATCGAGCCCCAGAAGTCGGTGGTCGTCGCCTGGTACGCGACGTCCCGCAACTGCCCGGCGAGCCGGCCGTTCTCGATCCGGAAGAACCGCTGCCCGGTGAACTGGAAGTTGTAGCGCTGCATGTCGATGGACCAGGAGCGGTCCCCGACGACGTAGATCCCGCGCTCCACCCCGCCGATCAGGTCCTCGGTGGACAGCCCGCCCGGCGCCGGCTGGAGCGAGACGTTCGCCATCCGCTGCACCGGCACGTGCCCGGGGGAGTCCGCGTACGCGCAGCCGTTCGACCGGCCGAGCCCGGTCAGCTTTGCGATTCTGCGGTCGAGCTGGTAGCCGACGAGCGTGCCGTCCTTCACCAGGTCCCAGGACTGCGCCGCCACGCCCTCGTCGTCGTACCCGACCGTGGCGAGGCCGTGCTCCGCGGTGCGGTCGCCGGTCACGTTCATCGCGGCGGAGCCGTACGCCAACTTCCCGAGCTGGTCGAAGGTGGCGAACGACGTGCCCGCGTACGCCGCCTCGTAGCCGAGGGCCCGGTCCAGCTCGGTGGCGTGGCCGATGGACTCGTGGATGGTCAGCCACAGGTTCGACGGGTCGACCACCAGGTCGTACCGCCCCGGCTCGACGCCGGGCGCCCGCATCTTCTCCGCCAGCAGTTCGGGGATCCGCTCCAGCTCCCCGTCCCAGTCCCAGCCGGTGCCCGTCAGGTACTCCCAGCCGCGACCCGCCGGCGGCGCGAGGGTGCGCATCGAGTCGAACTCGCCGGTGCTGCCGTCCACCGCGACGGCGGTGACCTCCGGGTGCAGCCGGACCCGCTGCTGGGTGGTGACCGTCCCGGCGGTGTCCGCGTAGAACTTGTTCTCCTGCACGGTCAGCAGCGAGGCGTCCACGTGCGCCACCCCGTCCGCGGCCAGCAGCCGGCTGCTCCACCCCGCCAGCAGCGAGGTCTTCTCCTCGTCGGCGACGTCGAAGGGGTTCACCTCGTAGGCGGAGACCCAGGTCCGGTCCGCGTGCACCGGCTCGTCCGCCAACTCCACCCGCTCGTCGGAGCCGGCCGCCGCGATGATCCGCGCCGACAGCTTCGCCATCTCCACGGCCTGCCCGGCGACCCGCGCCGCCGCGTCCATGGTCATGTCGACGCCGGAGGCGAAGCCCCAGGCCCCGCCGTGCACCACCCGCACCGCGTACCCCAGGTCCGTGGTGTCCGACGAACCGGCCGGGCGGGCGTCCCGCAGCCGCCACGCCGCGCTGCGCACGCGCTCCAGCCGGAAGTCGGCGTGGTCGGCGCCGAGGGCCCGCGCCCGCGCGAGCGCCGCGTCGGCCAGCGCCCGCAGCGGCAGCGCCGTGAACGACGCGTCGATGGAATGAGGCACGAATGTCTCCTTGTTCGTCGTGACCGGCAGCCTCGGTCGCCGCACCGGTCGTGCCGATCATCGCGCGAGCGCCCTGCGCTTGCCCAGCCGCTTTCACCGGCCGCTGCGCTCCGGGCCGCGCGCGGGACCTTCTGTAGGGATCCAACAGCGCCGTGCCGGACGCGCTGTCAGGCCCCGATTCTCCGGGAGCGTCCCGAGACCGATAGTTTCGTTGGGGAGTACGGGGGAGACCAGTCCGCTATCGAAAGGGTGATCCGTTGAGCCGCTCGGTTCTTGTCACCGGAGGAAACCGGGGCATCGGCCTCGCCATCGCCCGGGCGTTCGCCGACGCCGGGGACAAGGTCGCCATCACCTACCGGTCCGGCGAGCCGCCCGCTGGCTTCCTCGCCGTCCGGTGCGACATCACCGACGCCGAGCAGGTGGAGCAGGCGTACAAGGAGATCGAGGAGAAGCACGGCCCGGTCGAGGTGCTGGTGGCCAACGCCGGCATCACCCGGGACCAGTTGCTGATGCGGATGTCCGAGGAGGACTTCGTCTCCGTCCTCGACACCAACCTCACCGGGACCTTCCGGGTGGTCAAGCGGGCGAACCGGGGCATGCTGCGCGCCAAGAAGGGCCGCGTGGTGCTGATCTCGTCCGTCGTGGGGCTGCTCGGCTCCGCCGGCCAGGCGAACTACGCCGCGTCCAAGGCGGGCCTCGTCGGCTTCGCCCGCTCCCTCGCCCGCGAACTCGGCTCGCGGAACATCACCTTCAACGTCGTCGCGCCCGGCTTCGTCGACACCGACATGACGCAGGCGCTCACCGAGGAGCAGCGCGCGGGCATCCTCGCCCAGGTGCCGGTCGGCCGGTACGCGCGCCCGGAGGAGATCGCCGCAGCGGTGCGCTTCCTCGCCTCCGACGACGCCTCGTACATCACTGGAGCCGTCATTCCCGTTGACGGCGGATTGGGCATGGGTCACTGATCACATGAGCGGAATCCTCGCTGGCAAGCGCATCCTCGTCACGGGCGTCCTCACCGACGCCTCGATCGCCTTCCACGCCGCGAAGGTGGCGCAGGAGGAGGGCGCCGAGGTCATCCTCACCGGCTTCGGCCGGCTCTCCCTCGTCGAGCGCATCTCCAAGCGGCTGCCGAAGCCCGTGCCCGTCATCGAGTTGGACGTCACCAACCAGGAGCACCTGGACGGGCTCGCGGACCGCATCCGCGAGCACTCCACCGACGACTCCGGGCTCGACGGCATCGTGCACTCGATCGCCTTCGGCCCGCAGAACGCCTTCAACTTCCTCCAGGCCGAGTGGGAGGACGTCTCCACCGCCGTCCACGTCTCCGCCTACTCCTACAAGGCGCTGGCCACGGCCTGTCTGCCGCTGATGGAGGAGCGCGGCGGCTCGATCGTCGGCCTCACCTTCGACGCCACGGTCGCCTGGCCGGTGTACGACTGGATGGGCGTCGCGAAGGCGGCGCTGGAGTCCACCAACCGCTACCTGGCGCGGGACCTCGGCCCCAAGGGCATCCGCTGCAACCTGGTGTCGGCCGGCCCCCTCAAGTCGATGGCGGCCAAGTCGATCCCCGGTTTCGAGAACCTGGCGGACGGCTGGGACGAGCGGGCGCCGATGGGCTGGGACCTGTCCGACCCGGACCCGGCGGGCCGCGGGATCGTCGGTCTCCTCTCCGACTTCTTCCCCCGCACGACGGGCTCGGTGATCCACGTCGACGGCGGCGTGCACATGATGGGCGTGTGACCGCCCGGCCCCACGGCGTACGACCACGCCCCGTTCCCCGCAGCGCGCGGGGGCGGGGCGTCGCCCGTTCGGCGTCCAGCGCGCGCGGTCGGCGCCCGGGCGGGGCAGGGTGGAGGAGCAATCCCCCTTGTGGTGCAGCCGACGCGGCCCCGCGGGTCGTCGGTACGGCCGAGGAGGTCCCGCTGTGCGTACCGTGCGGACGATCCTGCGCGCCGCCCCCGCCCCGGTCCTGGCGACCGTGCTGACGGGGGCGTTGTCGGCGGGCCTGCTGTGGGCGACGCCCCCGGCGGCGTCCCACGAGCGACACGAGCACGACGAAGCCGAGGCGCGTGAGGCGCGCGAAGTGCTTGAGGTGCGCGAGAGGCAGCGGACGTACCGGGCCGACTGCCGCACCGAAGTCCGGGGCTCCCGGGCCTTCGCGTACTGCCACAACCCCTACCCCGTCGTCGACCGGGTCCGGCTGCACGTGGAGTGCGACCGCTGGTGGGACGTGGACGCGGACGGCGAGCCGGCCGACGTCGGCCCCGCGCAGTACCGCGAGCTGACCGAGCGCTGCTGGAAGGAGGTCCGCGCGGTCTGGGTCAGCCACCAGCCCCTTGTAGACGGCTGAGGCACATGAAGGGGTAGCTCGCCGCCTCCGCCGCCGCGGTCTCGCCGTCACCGGCGCGGACGGCCTCCACGAGCCGGGCGTGGTCCATGTGGTGCTCCGGCCGCAGCTCGCTGCCCACGTCGTCGGCGAGCCACTGCCGCAGCACGTCGCCCAGGTCCGCGTACAGCTCGCCCAGCACGTCGTTGTGGGCCGCGGCGACGACCGCCAGGTGGAAGGTGATGTCCGCGGCGACGAACTGCGCCGCGTCCCCGCTGGCCCACGCCTGCTCGCGGCGGACCAGCAGCGCGTCGAGCTGTCGCAGGTCCCGCTCGGTGCGCCGCTCGGCGGCCAGCCGGGCGGCGGTCGACTCCAGCGTGGCTCGCACCTCGGCGACGTGCCGGGGCGCGGCGTCGGCGAAGCGCCGGTGCATCACCCCGGCGAGTTCGCTGGTCGCGATGACGTAGGTGCCCGAGCCCTGGCGGATGTCCAGCAGGCCGTTGTGGGCGAGGGCGCGGACCGCCTCGCGGACCGTGTTGCGGGCCACCCCCAGCTCCTCGACCAGCTCCGGTTCGGTCGGGATGCGGGAGCCCACCGGCCACTCGCCCGACGTGATCTGGTTCCGCAACTGGGCGATCACCTGGTCGGTGAGGCCAGAGCGTCTGGGGGAGGTCAGCGACATGAGTGCTCCTAGTGCACCGAACGGAACGGAACGACGGAAACGAACGGGACGGGTGGGGCGGGGGCGGAGCCGTGGAGTGCTGAGGCCGTCGGGATCACGACGGTGGGGATCATTATGACGCCTACCGCATTGGACAACCAATCATCCCATGATTCTATGATGGCGGTATGTCGCCCTCCGAGCCCGCCGCGCCGCCCGCGGTTCCGTCGCGCAGGCAGCCGCCTGCCGCCCCCGAGCGCCCCGAGCTCGGCGCCCCGGCGCGGCCCTCCGTCTGGTACGTGCGGCTCGTCATGGTCGCGGTGGTGCTCGCGGCGCTGAACCTGCGCCCCGCCATCACCAGCCTCGGCGCGCTGCTGGAGGAGGCCCGCACCGGACTCCACATGAGCGGGGCCGTCGCCGGCGTCCTCACCTCCGTGCCCGCGATCACCTTCGCCGTCTTCGGCGTCGCCGCACCGCGGCTGGCCCGGCGCTTCGGGCCGGGCGCCGTCGTCTGCGCCGGCCTGGTCGCCATCGCCACCGGACTGCTGCTGCGGCCGTACGCCGGGGGCACGGTCGGCTTCCTCGCCGCCAGCGCGCTCGCGCTCATCGGCATCGCCGTCGGCAACGTCCTGATGCCCGTGATCGTCAAGCGGTACTTTCCGGACCGCGTCGGCACCATGACCGGGCTCTACTCGATGGGGCTGGCGATCGGCACCTCGGTCGCCGCCGCGGCCACCGTCCCGCTGACGGGTGCGCTGGGCGGCAGTTGGCGGACCGGGCTCGCGGTGTGGGGGCTGCTCGCCGCGGTCGCCGTCCTGCCCTGGACGGTGCTGCTCGTACGGGACCGCGTACGGGCCCGCCCTCGGCAGCCCCGTCGCGACGACGGCGAGGTCGTCCGCGGGACGGTGGCCGCGGCGGCGGCCGAGCCCGACCGGCCGGCGGGGAAGATCGTGCGCAGCCCCACGGCGTGGGCGCTCGGCGGCTTCTTCGGCCTCCAGGCCACCGGCGCGTACATCACGATGGGCTGGATGCCGCAGATCTTCCGCGACGCCGGCGTGCCCGCCCAGACCGCCGGACTGCTGCTCGCGGTGACGATGGTGATGGGCGTGCCGCTCGCCTTCGTCATCCCGCGGCTCGCCACCCGGTTCAGGTCCCAGGGCCCCATCGCCGCCGTCCTCGGCCTCAGCGGACTGACCGGTTACGCCGGCCTCTTCTTCGCCCCCGCCGAAGGCGCCTGGCTCTGGGCACTGCTGCTCGGCGTCTCGAACTGCGCCTTCCCGCTCGCCCTGACCATGATCGGCCTGCGCTCGCGGACGTCCGCCGGGGTCGTCCGGCTCTCCGCCTTCGCCCAGTCCACCGGTTATCTGATCTCCATCCCCGGGCCGCTGCTGGTGGGGGTCCTCTACCAGCACAGCGGCGGCTGGGACCTGCCGATCGCCCTGATGGGCGGGTTGCTGGTGCCGCAGATCGCGCTCGGACTGCTCGCGGGCCGGGACCGCACGATCGAGGACGAGACGGGGATGCGAGACTGAGGCCATGCAACCAGTTCTCGAACCGAACCCCCAGAACGGACAGAAGAAGCTGCTGCTCGTCTTCGCGACGATGATCGGCTTCTTCGTGGTGGTCGGCGTCATCGCGACCATCGCCTCACCCTGACCCGACAGTTGGCGCCGGGCCCGTGACCGCGGGCCCGTCGGCTTTCGGGCAGGTGCGCTCGGGCCCGCCGCCGGGAGGCTTGGCGACACCCGGATGGTGGGGCTGGCACCACCATCCCCTAGGGGGCCAGGGTCAGGGGTAAGTGGGTGGCTTGCCGGATGGGTTCGACGGGGCGTGCTCCGTACGGTGGAAGCAATCCCGCCGGAGCTGCGCCGGACCCGCGACCGGAGCTGTAGCGGGACCTGTAGTCGGTCCTGTAGCCGGGCCTTTAGCCGGATCTGTAGCCGGTCCTGCAACGAGCCCCGGAGAGCCCCGAGGAGGCGTCCATGTCGGCCCCCAGCCACACGTCCACCCCCGCCCGGGGCGGCGTCGGCCAGCACGTCAGCAGTCGGCTGCCCTGGTGGGGCCTGGTGCTGCCGGTCCTCGCGTTCGTCTTCCTGCTCGCCCTGATAGCCGAGCCGGCCCAGGCGCAGCCACCGGGCGGCCAGTCGGTGGTCGGCCCCCTGCTGGACTCCCTGCGGTTCCTGCTGTCCCGCTGACCGTTCCAGCCGCACTGACGCTCCGGCCCCCGGGCCTCCCGGCCCCGGCCGCAGTCTCGTCCGGCCTGCACCTTCGGCCCCCTCGGTCCCGTCTTCCGGCCCCCAACACCCCGCGCCTGTCGGCTCATTTCGTGCGAAGCTGGAGAACATGAGCGTCGCCACGTCTACCGGAGGCTCGTCCTCTGGCTCCTCCGCATCTCCCGAAGCCCGTCGGATCGTTCTGCTCCGGCACGCCAAGGCCGACTGGCCGGACGTCTCCGACCACGAACGTCCGCTCGCCGAGCGCGGGCGCAAGGACGCCCCCGTCGCGGGCCGCCGGCTCGCCGACGTCGGCATCGCCTTCGACCTCGCCCTGTGCTCGACGGCGGCCAGGACCCGCGAGACGTGGAAGCTCGCCGTCAGCGAGCTGCCGTCCCGCCCCAAGACGGTCTACGAGGAGCGGTTGTACGAGGCGTCCCTCGGCGAGCTCATCGCCGTGCTGAACGAGGTCTCCGACGAGGTGAAGAACATCCTCCTCATCGGCCACAACCCCGGGATGCACGCCCTGGCCGACGCCCTCTCCGGCGAGGCCGAGGGCGATCTGCTGCCGCGGATGAACCGCAGCGGATTCCCCACCTCCGCCTTCGCGGTCGTCAGCTTCACCGGTTCCTGGAAGGCCGTGGAGCACGGCGTCGGCACCCTGACCGACTTCTGGACGCCGCACAGCTGAGCGGCGTCCCGTTCCACCGACACCGCGGGCCCCGGCGCACAGTGCGCCGGGGCCCGCGACGTCAGTGGGACGGGAGGGGAGCGGGGCTCAGTGCTCGACGGCCGACTCGCTCTCGGCGTCCGCCGCCTCGACCTCCTCGCGGGTGACGCCCAGCAGGTAGAGCACCGTGTCCAGGAAGGGCACGTTCACCGCGGTGTGCGCGGCCTCCCGCACCACGGGCTTGGCGTTGAACGCCACCCCCAGCCCCGCCGCGTTCAGCATGTCCAGGTCGTTGGCGCCGTCGCCGATCGCCACCGTCTGCGCCAGCGGCACCCCCGCCTCCGCGGCGAACCTGCGCAGCAACCGGGCCTTGCCCGCCCGGTCCACTATGTCGCCGGTGACCCGGCCGGTGAGCTTGCCGTCCACGATCTCCAGGGTGTTCGCCGAGGCGAAGTCCAGCCCCAGCCGCTCCTTCAGGTCGTCCGTCACCTGGGTGAAGCCGCCCGAGACGACCCCCACCTGGAACCCGAGCCGTTTCAGCGTACGGATCAACGTCCGGGCGCCCCGGGTCAGCCGCACCTCGGAGCGCACCTTGTCCACCACCGAGGCGTCCAGCCCGGCCAGCAGCGCGACCCGGGCGTGCAGCGACTGCTCGAAGTCCAACTCCCCGCGCATCGCCGCGGCCGTCACCTCGGCCACCTGCTCCTCGCACCCCGCGTGGGCCGCGAACAGCTCGATGACCTCGTCCTGGATCAGCGTGGAGTCCACGTCCATGACGACCAGCCGCTGGGCCCGCCGGTGCAGCCCCGCCGAGACCACGGCCACGTCGACCCCGATCTGCGCGGCCCGGGTCACCAGCGCCGTCCGCAGCGCCTCGGTCTCCGCGCCCGACACCGCGAACTCCACGGCCGTCACCGGATACTTGGCGAGTCGGAAGATGCGGTCGATGTTCCCGCCGGTCTCGGTGATCCGTGCCGCTATGGCGGCGGTCGACTCCGCGGTCAGCGGATGGCCCAGCACCGTCACATGGGAACGCCCGCTGCCGCGCGGCCTGTTGTCCCCCGTGCCCGAGATGATCTCCGCCTGGAGCTTCAGGGACTCGGCCCAGCTGTGCACGGTGGCCCTCAGATCGCCCTCGTCGCCCGGCCGCGCCGGCGCGCTGACCAGGGCGCACAGCACCAGCCGGCCCCGTGAGACGACCTGCTCGATGTCGATGACGTCCACCGCATAGGCCGCCAGCGTGTCGAACAGTCCTGCGGTGATCCCCGGTCGGTCCTTCCCGAAGATCTTCACCAGAAGGGTACGTACGTCGGATTTCTGCGAAGCGCTCATGGTGTCTCCACCGTAACCGCGAAAGGTTACGGCGAGACGACGCGTCCCGGCTGCTGGACACCGTGACGGGGCCGTCAGCCGGTCGAGGAGGGGGTGCTCAGGGCGGCCCGCCGCCCGCCCGCGGCCACGGAGGACGCCTTCCGCCAGTCGGGCGACGAGCGCGGGCCCCCGTTCGAGCCCGTTCGAGCCCGTCGAGACCAGGGGCGGTCAGGGCAGAGGTGGGGAGGCGTACGTCAGCAGCAGCGTCCCGACCAGGCTTGCCCGCGGGCTCTCCGCAACGGACTTGAGGGCCCCGACCAGCCCGACTACCAGCAAAGGGGCCGCGCCTGAAATAGTTCCCCCCATTGATTCGCCATCCCTAGACCTCCAGCGACGGGGGTAAATCGGGGGACAAGCAAGTGGGGCATGGAGTGCGAGAACTCGTACTGGAATTGAACGGAAAGACCTGGACGCTCGATCCGTCCCGGTCGTACGCCCTGGGGCGGGACCCCCAAGGGGACGTGGTCTTCGAGGACGCCCGGGTTTCCTGGCGGCACGCCAGCATCAGCTGGAGCGGGCGCGGCTGGGTGATCGAGGACCACGGCAGCACCAACGGCACGTACGTGGAGGGCCACCGGATCCAACAGACCGAGATCACCGCCGGCTCGGCGGTGCGGCTCGGCAACGCCACCGACGGACCGCGGCTGGGCCTCTCCGCCCCGCCCGCGAGCGCCGTCGGTTCGCCGGCCGCGGCGCAGCAGTCCGCACCGGCGCAGCCGGCCCAGGCCGCGCCCGCGCCGTACCCGGCCGCCGCGCCCCAGGGCCAGCCGCCGCAGGGCTGGCCCCAACAGCACCAACACCAGCAGCAGCAACACCAGCAACACATACCGAACAACCAGCACCCGGTGCCGCAGCACCAGCAGCCGCACGTACCACCTCAGCAGCACGTACCTCCGCAACAGGCACACGGCGGGGCCGCGGGGGCCCCGCCCGTGTACGGCGACCGCAGCCCCACCACCTTCCACCAGCTGGCACTCGGCCGCGTCATGCGCATCGGCCGCGCCCTGGAGAACGAACTCGTCGTCGCCGACCTCCAGGTCTCGCGCCACCACGCCGAGTTCACCGCCACCCCGGACGGCCGCTTCCAGCTCCGGGACCTCGGCTCGCACAACGGCACGTACGTCAACGGCCAGCCGATGGCCAAGTCCCAGACCGTCGTCATCGGCCCGGGCGACATCGTCGGCGTCGGCCACTCCACCTTCCGGATCGTCGGCGACCGGCTGGAGGAGTTCGTCGACACCGGCGAGGTCACCTTCTCCGCCCGCAACCTCACCGTCACCGTCGACGGCGGCAAGCAGATCCTGCGGGACGTCTCCTTCGGCGTCCCGGAGAAGTCGCTGATCGGCGTGATCGGCCCCTCCGGGTCCGGCAAGTCGACCCTCCTCAAGGCGCTCACCGGCTACCGCCCCGCCAACCAGGGCGACGTCCTGTACGACGGCCGGAGCCTCTACAAGCAGTTCGCCGAGTTGCGCCAGCGCATCGGGCTGGTCCCGCAGGACGACATCCTCCACAAGGAGCTGACGGTCCTGAAGGCGCTGCGCTACGCGGCCAAGCTCCGCTTCCCCGGCGACACCGCCGCCGCGGAGCGCGAGGCCCGCATCGAGGAGGTGCTGCGCGAGCTGAAGCTCGACATCCACAAGGACAAGAAGGTCACCTCCCTCTCCGGCGGCCAGCGCAAGCGGGTCTCCGTCGCCCTGGAGCTGCTGACCAAGCCGTCGCTGATCTTCCTGGACGAGCCGACCTCCGGCCTCGACCCGGGCATGGACCGCGACGTGATGCTGCTGCTGCGCGGCCTCGCCGACGACGGGCGCACCGTCCTGGTGGTCACGCACTCCGTCGCCGAGCTGAACCAGTGCGACAAGCTGCTGGTCATGGCGCCCGGCGGTGCGGTCGCCTACTTCGGGCCGCCCGGCGAGGCGCTGAACTTCTTCGGCTACGGCACCTGGGCCGACGTCTTCTCCGCGTTCGAGAACTACCGCGACTACGACTGGGCGGGCCGCTGGCGCGGCTCGCAGCACTACCAGATGTACACGGCGGACGCGGGCGGCGACCCGGTCGACGCGGCCCAGCCCGTGAGCCTGCCGTCCCGGCAGCAGATGCGCCCGCCGAAGCCGCAGAGCTGGGTTGCCCAGCTCTTCACGCTGATGCGCCGCTATCTCGCCGTCATCCGCTCCGACAAGGGCTTCATGGCCCTGATGGTGATCCTGCCGGCGGTCCTCGGACTGGTCAGCGTGGTCATCCCGGCCGAGTACGGCCTCGTCGCCCCCGACGACGGGAAGGCGCAGTTCAACAGCGACGCCGGCACGATCATGCTGATCCTGACCATCGGCATGTGCTTCTCGGGCGCGGCGAACTCGGTGCGCGAGTTGATCAAGGAGCGGGTGATCTACGAACGGGAGCGCGCCACCGGCCTGTCCCGCTCCGCCTACCTGATGTCCAAGGTGGTCGTCCTCGGTCTGATCACGGCGCTCCAGGGCGCGATCATCTGCGGCATCGGCTTCGCCACCCGCGAGCTGCCCGCTGACGGCCTGCTGATGCCGCCGGCGGTCGAGCTGTGCCTGGTGGTCATCGCCCTCGGCTTCACCTCGATGATGTTCGGCCTGGTGATCTCCGCGCTGGTGAAGACCGCCGAGAAGACCATGCCGCTGCTGGTGATGTTCGCGATCGTCCAGATCGTCTTCACCGGCATCCTCTTCAAGGTGTACAGCTCGCCCGGCCTGGAGCAGTTCGCGTATCTGATGCCGTCGCGCTGGGCGATCGCGGGCACCGCCAACACCCTGGACCTCGGCCGGCTGATGCCGCCGTGGGACCGGCAGAACCCCGGCGACCTCGATCCGCTGTGGGAGGCCACCACCGGACAGTGGGCCATGAACGTCGGCGTGCTGCTGGCCATCGGCGTGGTCTGCGGCGTCGTGGTCGCCCGGCTGCTGCGCCGCCACGAGCCGGAGGTCATGCGCAAGTAGCGGCCCCGTGACGCACGCGGAGGGCGGCACCCCACACACGGGGTGCCGCCCTCAGGCGTCTGTGTGTCCTTCGGCTCAGTAGGCGCCGAAGACGTTGTCGATCGAGCCGTAGCGGTCGGCGGCGTAGTTGGCCGCGGCGACGATGTTGGCGACCGGGTCGTACAGGTCGAACTCCGTGCCGGACACGTGGTACGCGTTGAAGGTCGGCTGGATGACCTGGAGCAGGCCCTTGGACGGGATGCCGTTCTGGGCGTTGATGTCCCAGTTGTTGATCGCGTTCGGGTTACCGCTGGACTCCCGCATGATGTTGCGGTGCAGCCCCTCGTAGGAACCCGGGATGTCGTGCTTGTCCATGATGGACATGGCCTCGCGGATCCAGCCGTCCAGGTTGTTCGGGAAGGACTGCGGCGCCGCGGCGGCGACCTTCTGCGCGACGGGCTTGGCGGCCTCGACGGCCTCCGCGGCCTTCTTCGAGACCTCGGCCTTCTTGGCGGCGGCGTCGGCCGCGGCCTTCTGCACCGCGGCCTCAGCGGCGGCCTTGGCGTCCTTCTCGGCCTGGACGGCCTGCTGGACGGCCTCCTGGACCTGGGCGTCGATGCTGGACTTCTGGGCCTCCAGGCCCGTCTTCAGCACGCCGGCCTGGACGGCCTCGGTGTTCAGGGTGGCGGCGGCGGCCGGGGCGGCGGAGGTCACCGGGGCGGCCTGCGCCTCGGTGGCGCCCACGGGCACCAGGGAGAGGGTGATGGCTGCAACACCGGCGGCGGCGATACCGGCGATCGAGACCTTGCGGGTCTTGGTCATACGGATACTGGTCGCGGACATACAGACGTACCTCTTCGAATCGGGGAAGTCGCAATCAGCTCGCCGGAATGGCGCTGCGCTCCACGGCGGGCGGCGACGAGAGGTAATTCTTAGCGCCAGCAAAAACCCGTGGCAATCATGTGACGTACGACCCTGGATAGTGGACAAGGGCGCCCCGATAACGCCCTTGCTCCCGCTCAGTCCCCGCTCACAAGGCCCTTATATCTCCACTAGGTAGATTCGTAAGTGACCTGCGTCCTATGCCCGGGCTCACATCGAGCCCCCCTCGATCTCACAATGCGTTGCGCCAGCAACTCAATGTGTGAGTGCCTTTATCGGCGGTCGTCCGGAAGGGCGAGATGCACGTCCCCGAACTCATGCCACAGATAGCGGCCCCGTAGCGCCGCCTCATACGCAAGGGCGAGGGCCGGCCGCCCCGCGATCGCCTCCAGCATCAGCAGGTGCGAGGCCGCGGGCTCGTGCAGCCCGGTGAGGAGCCCGTCCACCACCCGCACCCCGCGCTCGGGCGTGACCACCAGGTCCGTCCACCCCGCCGCCGCCCGCACCACCCAGCGCCCACCCGGCTCCGGCCCCGTCCCCGGCCCCGTGGCCCGCGCTGCGGACTCCAAGGCCCGTACGGCCGTCGTCCCCACCGCCACCACCCGGCCCCCGCCCGCCCGAGCCGCGTTCACCAGCCACGCCGTCGTCGCCGGCACCGCGTACCGCTCCGGATACGGCGGCTCGTGCGCCTCCGTGGACGCCACCCCCGTGTGCAGCACGACCGGCGCGAACTGCACCCCCCTGCTCACCAGCTCCGCCACCAGCCGAGCCGTGAAGGGCCGCGCCGCACTCGGCATCTCCGCCGAACCCGACCCGTCGGGGGAGGGGAGCGCGAAGACCGTCTGGTACGCCGACAGCGGCTGGTCCCGCAGGGTGTACGCGTAACGGATCGGCCGCCCGTACCGGCCCAGCAGCTCCGGCACCTGCACCGACGCCTCCGCCCACCACAGCCGGTCCGCCCCCGCCGCCAACGGCCGCACCAGATCCAGCCGCGCCCCGCCCGGCAGCCGCACCTCGGCCCCCGCCGGCCCGCCCGGGCGCGGCCGGCTGCTGCCCGCCCCGTCCGGCTCCCGCAGCTCCACCGCCCACCGGCCGTCGTCCCCGCGCGTGGAGAAGTGGACGACGACCGGCTCGCCGCCCAGCCGGCCGTTCACGGCCGCGGGCAGCGTCGCGGAAGTGTTCACCACCAGCACGTCCCCGGCCCGCAGCAGCGCCGGCAGCGCACGGAAGGCGTGGTGGGACACCTGCTCCCCGCGGGACACCAGCAGCCGTACGTCGTCCCGCCCCGTGCCCCGCGCCTCCGCCGGCACCCGCGCCGACAGCCCGTCGGGCACCGTCAGCGACTCCAGGCCCACCCCGGCGAGCGCGACGGCCCCCGCCGCGCCCTGATGGCGGCAGGGGCCGCCGGCGCCGGTCACACCGACCCCAAGAGCGCAGGGGCCCCGTACCGCCCGCTCACCGGACGCTCGTCCAGCAGCCGCAGGAAACCGGGGACCACCGACTCGGGCGTCGGCCGCGGCTCGCCGTCGTCCGGCACCGCGGCGGCGTACAGATCCGTGTCCATGTCACCCGGGTCCACCGCCCACACCCGCAGCCGCGGCTCCTCGACCCCGAGCACCGCCGCCAGGTGGTCCAGAGCCGCCTTCGACGCTCCGTAACCGCCCCACGTCTCGTACGCCTCCGCCGCCGCGTCCGAGCTGATCGCGATCACCGTCCCCGCCGACGACTCCCGCAGCAGCGGCAGCGCCTCCTGGACCAGGCCCAGCGCCGCCACCACGTTCGTCTCCAGCGCCGCCCGCAAACCGTCCAGCGGCTGCTCGTCCAGCCGCACCAAGGGCTCCGCCCCCAGCACGCTCGCGTTGTTCACCAGCAGGTCCAGACCGCCGAGCCGACGCGCCGCCGCCACCAGCTCACCGCGGTGCGCGGCGTCCGACACGTCCCCCGGGACCGCCACCACGCGCGTGCCGTGCGCCCCGACCCGCTCGGCGCTGGCCGCCAGCACCGACGCCGTCCTGGCGCTCAGCACCAGGTCCCAACCCCGCTCGGCCAGCGCCAGCGCCAGCGCCCGCCCCAGACCCTTCGAACCACCCGTGATCAGCGCTACCGACATCTCGGCCATCCCCTTGTGTTCAGGTGCTCAGGTCGTCCCGCGCCTCGCGCGGGCCCGGGCGCGGGAGAACGTCGACGCCCGACGCCACCACCGTAGGAAGGGGGCGGGGCCGCCACCTCGTCCCCGAGACCCCATCGCACAAGGCACTTCGACCTAGGACCCGAGCCCTAAGCGGACGTCGTCGACGGCCCGATACGCACCGTCACCCGCGCCGGTACCGTGAGGTCCATGAGCCATCGACCGCGCTCCGGCCTCTCGGCCGTGAGCACCGCACTCCTCGCCATGAGCCGGCACCTGGAGGTCCGCGACGTCCTCAAGACGATCGTGGCCTCGGCGCGCGAGCTGCTGGACGCGGAGTACGCGGCCCTCGGCGTCCCCGACGACCACGGCGGCTTCGCCCAGTTCGTGGTCGACGGCGTCAGCGACGCCCAGTGGAAGGCGATCGGCCCGCTGCCCCGGCAGCACGGCGTCCTCGCCTCGATGCTCCGCGACGCCCGCACCGAACGCCTCGCCGACGTCCGCAAGGACCCCCGCTTCGGCGGCTGGCCCAGCGCCCACCCCGAGCTGTCCGACTTCCTCGGCCTGCCCATCAAGGACGGCGACGAGATCATCGGCGCCCTCTTCCTCGCCAACAAGCGCTGCCCCAAGACGGACGACGGCTGCGGCTTCACCGAAACGGAC
Source organism: Streptomyces sp. NPDC017979 (assembly GCF_044328175.1). Classification (NCBI taxonomy): domain Bacteria; kingdom Bacillati; phylum Actinomycetota; class Actinomycetes; order Kitasatosporales; family Streptomycetaceae; genus Streptomyces; species Streptomyces sp. NPDC017979. The sequence continues at coordinate 301,384 of NZ_JBIRGU010000010.1, forward strand.
GAGGAACTCCTGTCGATACTCGCCCAGCACGCGGCCATCGCGCTGACCAACGCCCGGCTGTACGAACGCAGCCGCGAACTGACCATCGCCGAAGAGCGCTCCCGGCTCGCCCACGAACTCCACGACGCCGTCAGCCAGAAGCTGTTCTCCCTGCGGCTGACCGCCCAGGCCGCCGCCGCCCTCGTCGACCGCGACCCCGTCCGCGCCAAGGGCGAACTCCAGCAGGTCGCCGCGCTCGCCGCCGAAGCCGCTGACGAACTGCGCGCCGCCGTCGTCGAGCTGCGCCCCGCCGCCCTCGACGAGGACGGCCTGATCAACACCCTGCGCACCCAGATACAGGTGCTCGACCGCGCCCACTCCGCCCGCGTCACCTTCGACACCTGCGGCACCAAGGCCCTGCCCGCCGCCCAGGAGGAGGCCCTGCTACGGGTCGCCCAAGAAGCCCTCCACAACGCGCTGCGCCACTCCGAGGCCGACCGCGTCGACGTGGTCCTCGCCCGCCGCGGCCAGGGCGCCGTCCTCAGCGTCACCGACAACGGCAAGGGCTTCGAGCCCCGCACCGTCCGCCGGGCCGGCCGCCACCTCGGCCTGGTCTCCATACGCGACCGCGCGAGCGGCGTCGGCGGCCGGCTCCACGTCCACTCCGCGCCCGGCAAGGGCACCACGATCGAAATGGAGGTCCCCGGTGGGTGACCGCAAGATCCGGGTCCTGCTCGTCGACGACCACCAGGTCGTACGGCGCGGACTGCGGACGTTCCTGGAGGTCCAGGACGACATCGAGGTCGTCGGCGAGGCCGGCGACGGCGCCGAGGGGGTCGCCCGCGCCGAGGAGCTCAAGCCGGACGTCGTCCTCATGGACGTCAAGATGCCCGGCACCGACGGCATCGAGGCCCTGCGCCGGCTGCGCGAGCTGACCAACCCCGCGAGGGTCCTCATCGTCACCAGCTTCACCGAGCAGCGCACCGTCGTCCCCGCCCTGCGCGCCGGCGCCTCCGGATACGTGTACAAGGACGTCGACCCCGAAGCGCTCGCCGGCGCCATCCGCTCCGTGCACGCCGGGCACGTGCTCCTCCAGCCCGAGGTCGCCGGGGCCCTGCTCACCCAGGACGACCCGAACACCGGCCCCGGCCGGGGCAGCAGCCTCACCGAGCGGGAGCGCGAGGTCCTCGGCCTGATCGCCGACGGCCGCTCCAACCGGGAGATCGCCCGCGCCCTCGTCCTCTCCGAGAAGACCGTCAAGACGCACGTCTCGAACATCCTGATGAAGCTCGACCTCGCGGACCGCACCCAGGCCGCGCTGTGGGCCGTACGCCACGGCCTGACCACCTGACCCGGCGTCCCGACGCGGTTCCCGTTGATCGGAGATTCATACTGTCGGGTGGACATCACCCGGACGGCGCATCCTGATCGTCCGTTCGGCGTTCTCCAGTGCGTGCCGCGGCGGACCCGTCGCGGCGAAAGCCCAGGAGGATGACCGAAGTGAAGAACCTGAAGAAGGCCGCCGCCATCACCATGATCACCGGTGGCCTCGTCGCCGCCGGCGCCGGCATCGCCTCCGCGACGCCCGGCGCGCACGCCCACGGCGCCGCGACCAACTCCCCGGGCGTCGCCTCGGGCAACGCGGTCCAGGTCCCGGTCCACGTCCCGGTGAACGTCTCCGGCAACTCGATCAACGTGATCGGCCTCCTCAACCCCGCCTTCGCCAACGCCGCGGTCAACGGCTGACCCCCGCCCGCCCGGTTCCCCGCGCCCCGTGCACCCAGGGGCGCGGGCCCCTTGCGCCCTCCGGCCGCCGAGGCGAACGCGGTCCCGCCGTGCGGCGGGCGGCACGGTCGCGTCTGCGGCCCGGTGGTGGGCTCGTCGCGCAGTTCCGCGCCCCTGTTTGACTTCTCCCGTCACGTGTCTGCGGGCTGGAGGACAGGCTTTCAGGGGCGCGGAACTGCGCGCTCAGCCAAAACGCAGGTTCAGTCGCCCGTCAGCGGATCGTTCCGAGTGGGTAGGCGTTGTCGGGGGCGCGGAGGAACCACGACGAAACCGTCAGCCGGCACCCCGCACCGAGTGCCCGGGTGACCGCTGGAGGGGAACACGCCCCTACACCCCCCGCTCCAGCCCCTCCACGTACGAGTTGTACGCAGCGACCCGCGCCCGCCGAGCCACCCGCTCCACCGGCCGCAGCGCCTCCCCCCGCGCCGCCATCTCCGCCGCGCTCACCGCGCCGCCGTGCCCCCGCTCGTACGCCAGCGAGACCAGCAGCCCGACCCGCTGCGCCAGCTCCCACACCCGCACCGCCCGCGGCGGGTACCCCGGGGCCAGCCCCGCCCGCCCCGCTTCGGCCCGCGCCCGGTACGCGTCGATCGCCGCCTCCGCCACCGGCCCCGACGCCGCCACGTCGAGCTGCGACAGCGTCGCCGTCGCCTCCCGCAGCCCCTCCGCCAACTCCCGCTCCGCCTCGCCCAGCGACGGCACGTCCGCCGGCATCGCCTCCCGCACCGACAGGCACTCCCAGCCGACCTCCACGTGCAGATCACCCGGTGAACCGGCCTCGTGCACCTGCGGCACCAGCCCGTACGGCGCGCCGTACCCGACGACCGCCTCTTCCGCCTCCAGCGCCCGCCGGTTGAACTCCGGCGGCCCGCTGAGCCCCAGCGGGTGCCCCGGCACCGGCAGCGCCACCCGCCACCCGCGGACCCCGAGCGACCGCAGCCGCCCCAGCGCCAGCGTCAGCCCGACCGGCCCCGACTCGCCGGGCAGTCCGACCACCCGGTGCACCGCGTCGTCGCCGACGATCGCCTCCGCGGCGTCATCCGGCGACACGGCCCCGGCCAACAGGGCGTTGCCCCACGCGGCGAGCCGTCCTGAACGTGGTTCCGAAGGATCAGAGAGCATGCCCACAGCGTAAGGACCCGGCGACGGGGCCCCAAGCGCGCACCGGACCCGCACCGAAACGCGCACCGGAGCGCCCGCCCGCACACCACCCCGCACCTCCCCGTTCCACCCCGCGCGCCGCCCAAGGAACGGACCGGGGCGCCGGCTTGTCCCACCGGTGGCGTAGATTTCCCTGAGGGGGCCGCCCACCGGCGTCAAGCCCTCGCGACCTGAACACGACTGCATCACGACTGCATGGGGAGACAACGCGCTCATGAGCGATGTACTGGAGCTGGTGGACGTATCCGTGGTCCGCGACGGACGCGCTCTGGTGGACGACGTCTCCTGGTCCGTCAAGGAAGGGGAGCGCTGGGTCATCCTCGGCCCCAACGGCGCGGGCAAGACCACCCTGCTCAACCTCGCGTCCAGCTACCTCTTCCCCACCACCGGCACCGTCCGCATCCTCGACGAGCGCCTCGGCGAGGTCGACGTCTTCGAGCTCCGCCCGCGCATCGGCGTGGCCGGCATCGCCATGTCGGAGAAGCTGCCCCAGCGCCAGACGGTCCTGCAGACCGTGCTGACCGCGGCGTACGGCATGACCGCCACCTGGCACGAGGACTACGACCCGGTCGACGAGCAGCGCGCCCGCGCCTTCCTCGACCGCCTCGGCATGACGGAGTACCTGGACCGCCGCTTCGGCACCCTGTCCGAGGGCGAGCGCAAGCGCACCCTGATCGCCCGCGCCATGATGACCGACCCCGAGCTGCTCCTCCTCGACGAGCCCGCCGCCGGGCTCGACCTCGGCGGCCGCGAAGACCTGGTCCGCCGCCTCGGCCGGCTCGCCCGGGACCCGCTGGCCCCCTCCATGATCATGGTCACGCACCACGTCGAGGAGATCGCCCCCGGCTTCACCCACGTCCTGATGATCCGCCAGGGCAAGGTCCTCGCCGCCGGCCCCATCGAGATGGAGCTGACCTCCCGCAACCTCTCCCGCTGCTTCGGCCTCCCCCTGGTCGTCGAGCACGCGGCCGACCGCTGGACGGCCCACGGCCTGCCCCTGGGCTGAGGCCCCCGATCCGGCCCGATCCCCTTCCGGGGCCCGATGCCCCCTGTCCGGAGCCGATCCGCGGACCTACCATGACCATGTGGAAATCGACGCATGGGTGTGGTGGCTGATCGGCGCGGTCGGACTGGGCATTCCGCTCGTCCTGACGGCGATGCCCGAATTCGGCATGCTGTCGGCGGGCGCGGTCGCCGCGGCCGTCGTGGCGGCGCTCGGCGGCGGGATCGTCGCCCAGGTGCTCGTCTTCGTGGTCGTCTCCGTGGCGCTCATCGCCGTCGTGCGCCCCCTGGCGGCCCGGCACCGCACGGGACGCCCGGAGTTCAACAGCGGAGTGGACGCGCTGAAGGGCCGTCAAGCGGTCGTACTGGAACGGGTCGACGCCAACGGCGGCCGGATCAAGCTCGCCGGCGAGGTCTGGTCGGCCCGCCCGCTCGACGCCGCGATGACCTTCGAGCCGGGCCAACAGGTCGACGTGGTCGAGATCGACGGCGCCACCGCCGTCGTCATGTGACACGGTCGTCGTCAGGTGGCCGGAACGGCCCCCACACCCGCCTCCCATCTGGGAAACTCGATCATCATCACACCATCATCCGGCAGCGAAGGGCACGGGGAACGCGATGCAACCGATCATCATCGTCCTGATCATTTTGGTGGTGCTGGTCTTCATCGCCCTGATCAAGACGATCCAGGTCATCCCGCAGGCCAGCGCAGCCATCGTCGAACGGTTCGGCCGCTACACCCGCACCCTGAACGCGGGCCTGAACATCGTGGTCCCGTTCATCGACTCCATCCGCAACCGCATCGACCTGCGTGAACAGGTCGTCCCGTTCCCGCCGCAGCCGGTGATCACCCAGGACAACCTGGTCGTCAACATCGACACCGTCATCTACTACCAGGTGACCGACGCCCGCGCCGCGACGTACGAGGTCGCCAGCTACATCCAGGCCATCGAGCAGCTCACCGTCACCACCCTGCGGAACATCATCGGCGGCATGGACCTGGAGCGGACCCTCACCTCCCGCGAGGAGATCAACGCGGCCCTGCGCGGCGTCCTCGACGAGGCCACCGGCAAGTGGGGCATCCGCGTCAACCGCGTCGAGCTGAAGGCCATCGAGCCGCCCACCTCCATCCAGGACTCGATGGAGAAGCAGATGCGCGCCGACCGGGACAAGCGCGCCGCGATCCTCACCGCCGAAGGCATCAGGCAGTCGCAGATCCTCACCGCCGAGGGCGAGAAGCAGTCCGCCATCCTGCGCGCCGAGGGCGAGGCCAAGGCCGCCGCCCTGCGCGCCGAGGGCGAGGCCCAGGCCATCCGGACCGTCTTCGAGTCGATCCACGCCGGCGACCCGGACCAGAAGCTGCTCTCGTACCAGTACCTCCAGATGCTCCCGAAGATCGCCGAGGGCGACGCCAACAAGCTCTGGATCGTCCCCAGCGAGATCGGCGACGCCCTCAAGGGCCTCTCCGGCGCCTTCGGCAACCTCGGCGGAGGCGTCCCGGGCTTCAACACCGGAGCCAAGGCCCCCGACACCGGCGTCGAGCGCCGCGAAGTACCCCCGGTCGACTAGGACCGCCGCTGCTTGGCATGATCGGTGCTCACCGCACCGATCATGGGGGGCCACCGTGACCATCTGGGAGATGCTCGCCGTCTTCGCGGCGGGCATCAGCGCGGGGACGATCAACACCATCGTCGGCTCCGGCACCTTGATCACCTTCCCGGTGCTGCTCGCCGTCGGACTGTCGCCCGTCACCGCCACCGTCTCCAACGGCCTCGGCCTGGTCGCCGGCTCCATCAGCGGCGCCATCGGCTACCGCGCCGAACTCACCGGCCAGCGCCGCCGCGTCCTGCGCCTCGCCGCCGTCGCCACCGTCGGCGGCGTCACCGGCGCCGCCCTGCTGCTCACCCTGCCCAGCACGGCCTTCGAGACGATCGTCCCGATCCTGGTGACCCTCGCCCTCGTGCTGGTGATCCTGCAACCCCGGATCTCCGCCGCAGTCAAGCGCCGCCGCGAGGCCAACGGCACCACCACCCACCCCGACGGCGGCCCCCTGCTGCTCGTCGGCATCCTGCTGGCCAGCGTCTACGGCGGCTACTTCACCGCAGCCCAGGGCATCATCTACATGGCCCTCATGGGCATGTTGATCAACGACACCCTCCAGCGCCTCAACGCCACGAAGAACATCCTCGCCGCCGTCGTCAACAGCGTCGCCGCGGTCTTCTTCCTCTTCGTCGCCGACTTCGACTGGACCGCCGTCGCCCTGATCGCCGTCGGCTCCACCATCGGCGGCCAACTGGGCGCCAAGGTCGGCCGCAAGCTCTCCCCGAAGGTCCTTCGCGCCCTCATCGTCGTCGTCGGCTCCGTCGCCCTCGTCCAACTCCTGTTGTACCGCTACGGCTGACCGCCGCAACCGACCGTACGACGAAGGGCCCGCTCCCGTACGGGAACGAGCCCTCGACCACCAAGCCCCTACGCAGCGGGCTGGGCCCGCAGCCAGTCCGGCAGCGCGGACCGCTCGCCGGCCCGCAGCCCCAGCAGCATCGCGTCCGCCGGCGACGGCACGAACGGCTCGAACAGCAGCGGCATCCCCGCCTGCTCCGGCGTACGGTCCGCCTTGTGGTGGTTGTCCTCGGCACAGGAGGCCACCGTGTTCAGCCAACTGTCCGCACCACCGTGCGACCGCGGCACCACGTGGTCCACGGTCGTCGCGCGCCTACCGCAGTAGGCGCACCGGTGCTGGTCCCGCACCAGCACCCCCCTGCGCGACCACGGCGCCTGTCTTCGGAAGGGGACCCGTACGTACCGGCAGAGCCTGATCACCCGGGGCACCGGTAGCTCCACGGCGGCGGCGCGCACACGGAGGTCGGGGTGGGCCTGTTCGACGACGGCCTTGTCCTGGAGCACCAGCACCACCGCACGGTTCAGCGTCACCGTCGACAGCGGCTCGAAGCTCGCGTTGAGCACCAGCGTGTCCCGCATGTTCCCCCACCTCCGTTCACCGGCCCGGCACCCCCCGCGGGCCCCGGATGGATCAACTCTGGCCGGGCAGGCCGAGATGGACAACGCAATATCGAAGCCCCCCCGGGAGCCCTGGAGCACGCCGGTGGACAAAAAAACTGCCCTGTCCTGATCTCTCCAAGACCAGGACAGGGCAAACAACGGTCGAACGAACAGTACGACCGCGGGGGAGCGTCAGCCGGCGGCCGGGACCTCGTACTCCCCGACGAGCTGGGCCCGGCCCAGCGTGTGGAACCGCAGGTTGAACCCGACCACCGCGGGCGACACGTCGGCGTCCGGCCCCAGCTTCTCGCTGTCCACCGCGTACACCGTGAAGACGTAGCGGTGCGGCCCGTCACCCGCCGGGGGAGCGGCGCCGCCGAAGTCCCTCGACCCGTAGTCGTTCCGTACGTGCACGGCACCGGCCGGCAGGCCCGGGAAGGAGCCGCTGCCCGCACCGGCCGGCAGCTCCGTCACCGACGCCGGGATGTCGAAGAGCACCCAGTGCCAGAACCCGCTGCCCGTCGGCGCGTCCGGGTCGAAGCAGGTCACCGCGAAGCTCTTGGCACCGGCCGGGAACCCCTCCCAACGCAGGTGCGGCGAGACGTTCCCCGCCGCGTGCACCTGGTCGGCCTTGAGCACCGCCCCCGGCGCCAGGTCGTCGCTCACCACCGTGAACGACGGCACCTCGGGGTGGAAGTCATGCGGCAGCGGAGCCCTCTTCTGCTCGGTCACGTCCGAACCTTCCGTTCGCAGTTCAGTAGTGCGGTAGTGCGGTAGTGCCACGACCCTAGGGGTTCGTCAGAGCCAGTTGCGCCGCCCGCCGACGTCGGCGAGCCACTGGTTCAGATACGCGGCCCAGTCCGTCGACCCGAAGTCCTGGTGCCCGACCTTGAACGCCTTGTAGGAGTCACTGCCCTCGCTGAACAGCCCCGGCTTCTTGTCCATCTCCAGGACGACGTCCATCTCGCGGTCGTCGGCGACGAACGACACCTCGACCTGGTGCAGCCCCCGGTACTGCTGCGGCGGGTAGAACTCGATCTCCTGGTAGAACGGCAGCCGCTGACGCGTGCCCCGGATCTGCCCGCGCTCCATGTCGGCGTTCTTGAAGCGGAAGCCGAGCTGGACGAAGGCGTCCAGGATCGCCTGCTGCGACGGCAGCGGGTGCACCTGGATCGGGTCGAGGTCGCCCGAGTCCACCGCCCGCGCGATCGCCAGTTCCGTCGTCACACCGATGTCCATCCCGCGCAGCCGCTGCCCGGCGATGGAGGTGACCGGCGTCTCCCAGGGGATCTCCAGCCCGAACGGCACCACGTGCACCGCCCCGGCCTTCACCTCGAACGCGCCGCCGAGCTGCTGCTTGACGAACTCGATGTTCTGCTTGACCTCCTGATCGCCGCTCTCGACCTCGACGCGCGCCTGCAGACCGACGGAGAGCGACTCGATCTGCTGATCGACCGAACCGCCCTCGATCCGCACCTCGCCCTGGACGACACCGCCCGGCACGACGTTCTCCTCGGTGAGCACCGTCTCCACCGAGGCACCACCTGCGCCCAGACTCGCGAGCAGCTTCTTGAAGCCCATTGCCGTTCCACTCCCTTAGGTATTGCCTCGTCGACTCAAACGCACGGAGCCCCCCACCGGTTCCACCGGTACCCTCGGACGCCATGATCGAGCGCCCCGACCGTACGCCCATCCCGCGGTCGTTCTTCGACCGCCCCGTCCTTGAGGTCGCCCCCGAACTCCTCGGCTGCACCCTGGTGCGCCGCACCGACGACGGCCCCGTGGAACTGCGCATCACCGAGGTCGAGGCGTACGCGGGCGACATCGATCCCGGCTCCCACGCGTACCGCGGCCGGACCCCGCGCAACGACGTCATGTTCGGACCGCCCGGACACGCCTACGTCTACTTCACCTACGGCATGTCAAGGCGGTCAGCATGAACATCGACTTCCTTGCACACCCAGCCGAAGAGGTTGCCCCCAAGCTGCTCGGAAGCGTCCTCACCTGCAAGACCCCCGAGGGGACTGTGAGCATCGCCATTACGGAGTCTGAGGCGTACTCCGGTACGGCCGACCCAGCTTCCCATGCATACCGCGGCCGGACTGCCCGCAACGCCACCATGTTCGGGCCCGCAGGACACCTCTACGTCTACCGGTCCCATGGCCTCCACTGGTGCGCCAACGTCGTCACCGGAACGGACGGCATCGCCTCGGGTGTCCTCATCCGGGCAGGCAGGGTCATCGAGGGCGAAGACCTGGCACGCAAGCGGCGAGGGGAAAGGGTCGAGAGCCCACGTCTTGCCCGAGGCCCGGGGAACGTCGGCCAGGCACTCGGCATCACGGCAGAGCACAACGGCGCAGACCTCCTTACGGGTACCGCGGTCACGCTGTCCGAGGGCGAGCCGGTACCTAGCGCGCTCATCCGGGTTGGCCCTCGGGTAGGCGTGAGCAAGGCCCACGACTGGCAACACCGGTTCTACCTCGCCGGTGATCCGACGGTCTCGGCGTACCGACTGAGCCCGAGAGTCAAACCGCCCGCCGGATCCTGAGCCGCTGTGCGCCTCGCTCACGGCTCGCCGGTGAGTCGGCGCGGAGTTGGCCAGAAGATGCGTGATCGTTCGCGAGCGCGGCGCGTGACGCGTTCCTGACCGGTCGAGTGACTGCCGACGTGCGCCGACTCGGACCGGACGGGTGGGTGTGACTGAGCATCCCAGTTGGCATTCGAGCAGCCGAGTTGGGATCTTGTCCCTGCCTGGTGCATGCGAATCAAAGCAGCAGACACAGATCTGGACCGGTCAGACGTAGGGGTGGGTGGATGAGCGCAGATGCGGAGCGGGAGCGCTGGGAGCTGCGATCCGGAGAAGGCGTGGGGCCGCTGCAGTTCGGGATGTCTCCAGCCGAGGTCGCCGACGCACTGCTGGTCTCTGGGCCTCTGGCACGGGTCGGTGGTCCGTACGAGCAGGAAGACTTCCCGGACGGGGTGAAGGCGTTCTACGACGCGGGCAAGCTCGCATGCGTCGCGCTGGATGCAGTTACCGGTCCGCAGGTCTTCCTGGCCGGCTTCCCGTTGGCAGGGAGCGATCCAGTGCAGGGCCATCAGTTTCTGCTGGACCACGCTGCGGAGCATGGGAACTGGATTCTTTACACCCCTGACGAGTCGCTTTCCCTGACCGATCTCGGACTTCTTCTGCGTTCGCAGCGGGTCGGGAATGCGCGCCTTACAACTCCACTTTTCGTCAAGGAGGAGTGGCTGGAGTCGCAGTACTTCCGAGACCATCTTCCGCTTGAGGATGTCTCAGGCTGAGCGCTTCGAGCAGCACCACACGGGAGGGCTCCCTGAACGGGGTCCTCTCTCCTCCGTGTGAGATCTCTCGGCCAGGTCGCCGCCGTCGCCCCCGACCGCACGAGACCGAGTCCAGGCCCCGAAGGCTTGGGCGTCCACCTGTGAAGAGAGACCGCGCCATCCGTGCCCGGTCCACCCCCGCAACGAAAGGGAGGCACATGTCCTGCCATCCGGCGGGGGTCACTGGCGCACCCGCGTGCGCCGCACAGGAAGGGACTGCCAACAGTGGGATGTATCCCATTTCAGTTCGAAGGCGACTTCGCCGCCGTGTCTCAGGAGGAGTACAAGCGGCGCGCACGAGACGCACGCTTCGACTACGCCCACCGCGTCGAGTACGCGGCCATGGGATGGGCGAACCAGATCGGGCATGCCGAGTTCCCGTCGGACGAGTTGAACAAGATCCTCGCCGACAAGGACGGCAAGGTGCCCAGCAACAACGCCCTGAACAACCACGTGCGCAAGGCGAAGGGGTGGGGCTTCATCGAGACGGAGTCCAGCCGCCGGTGCCTCGTACTCCCGGTGTTCCACTTCCAGAAGGGCATCGGGGACGCAACCTGCGATGAGCACGGCATACGCAAGGCCAAGAGGTTCCGGCCCTAGCTCACATGGGGGACGTGTCGATCAGGCAGGAATGCGACACGCCAGGCGTGCCGATTGGGCAGTCAATGACATGCGACACCTGTAAGGGCAGGACTGTGACCTGCGGTGATGTGCCCGCCCTTCTTAATCTTCTTGGTAAGCCATCGACGGCGCTTGCAGGGGGTAGCAGTAGGGCGGCCCCCTGGGGGCCGACACCGTCAAGCCTCACTGGCGAAGAGAGAAGCGGCAGGGGGCGGCCTGTCGGCCGCCACAGTCGCAAGCGGTCAACGACCTTGCGGCCCCGGAAGGGGCCGACAGGAGCAAGACAGCAAGACCAAGGGGGGCGCTGCCGCGCCTCGCAGTCACAGCCGTAAGGCCCTGTTCCTTGCAGTCTTCCGCCGCTGCCAGGAAGGACAGGGCAAGGCTGTGACCAGGTCATACGCTCCCGCCGTGGCAGTCTGCGGGCAAGGCGGACGGACCCTGAAACCGTGGCGGAATCTTGGCTGCTAAGACATGGCGATCGACCAAGGACCCTTCAGGGGGGCATACCCCACCCCCTTGCCGTTGCCTCACTCCCGCGCCGCTGGCCGTCGAGCATGGCGCAGCGTGGCCGAGTAGAGCCGTCTCGAAAACCAGGGTTTGTGAGACGAGACAGCAAACGCCCAGAAGGAGCCCCAACCCCTGTTCAAAACCCGTCTCGAAACCTCCGCGTCAGGCTTGACCTTTTGAGACGAGTTCTGAGACATTCGGGTCATGGCAGAGATCATCACGCCCACGGGGCAGCTCATCGGTTACGCCCGCGTCTCCACCGACGACCAGGAAGCGCAGCTTCAACGCGACGCGCTGACGGCCGCAGGCTGCGCCCGGATCTTCGAGGACAAGGCATCGGGCAAGAACACCGACCGGCCAGAGCTGACGGCCGCACTTGACTACGCCCGCCCTGGCGACACCCTGTGCGTGTGGAAACTGGACCGGTTCGCCCGGTCCCTCATCGACCTTGTGACCATGGTCGACACCCTTCGAGAGCGGGGCATCGGGTTCAAGGTGCTCACTGGTGCACTGGCCAACATCGACCCCGGTACGGCCGACGGCCGTCTCATGCTCCAGGTGGTCGGTGCCATGGCGGAGTTTGAGCGCAGCCTCATCAAGGAGCGGACCCGCGCAGGACTCGACGCAGCCAAGGCGCAGGGCCGGACCGGCGGCCGGCCGTCTGTGGTGGACGAGGACGTGCTCACCGTGGCTCGCGCCAGGAAGGCCAAGGGCGAGAGCGTCAGCGCCATCGCCAAGGCCCTCGGCGTCTCCCGAGCCACGCTGTACCGACACCTGGGAGAGAGCGCCTGAGACAGGCGCGCAGCAGTGCAGACAGGCCCTCGGCCCTACGTCGGGGGCCGTTGTCGTACATGGACGTACAACACTGCCTCACTCAGCCCGCACCACCATGGCGAACGACGTACACATTCGCCGGAAGCCGCGATGGTTGCTCAGGCCGGTATGGCTCACGCACTCGACGTCCACCGCCGCACTGTCCGTCGACGGCTCCGCCTTCCACTTGCAGTGCAGGCACTCCGCCTCATAGGTCACGTCCGTGTCCGGATGCTGCGTGATCCGGTGCGTCACGAACCGCAGGACCGTGCGCGCCATCACTCGGCCCCGTGGTCTTCCCGGAGGTGCGTGCGGAGCGCGACGTTCGCGTCCGTCGCCTTCGAGTAGTCGCCGACGGATCGGGCGTTGGCTCGGGTCACGGCGACGCCGAGGCACTGCCTACAGCCCGCGATGGGGCCGGGTCTCCTTCCGGAAGGGTCAGGTTCACCGGCCCCGCCATCGTCGTCTTGGGTGTGCTCATCCGTACGACCTCCCGACTGTTCGCCTGCCGAAGGATGATCCCCCGGGGTGTGCACGGGATGGCGCTTCAGCCGCGTAGTCGATTGAAGTCATGCGCGGCAAGCGGCGGACCACTCGACGAGCCGTGCCCGAAGGGCTTCGCCGAAGAGGGCGTATTCCTCGTACCCGGCGAACTCCTTCAGGTACGCCTGAACGTCTCGGCCGTCGCGGAGTACGAGACTTCCCGCCGTCGTAAATGGTGAACGTACTCAGAGGGGTTCGGGGCGTCGGTACCCGTACGGGGATCACTCCGATCTGAACGTTCGGGAGGTAGGACAGGGACGCCAGCCGGTCCATCTGCTCGGCCAGCGCCAGTGGGGCGACGACCGGCCAGCGAACCGCCTGCTCGTTCAGAACGAACGTGAACCGCTTCGAGGCGTCGTAGAGGACGGCTTGCCGTCCCAGCTTCCCTGCCACTGCCTTGCTCGTGTCGGCCGTCGAGTGGGCCAGGCTCGCCCGTACGTACTCAGGTGTTGCCAGCAGGCCCGTAACCATCGAGAGGAGGAAGTAGCGCATCTGTGTGGAGGACGCTTCGAGCGACTTCAGCTCGGCCTGTCTCGTGCCGAGCCCCTTGCGCCGCAGCTCTCGGACGTTCCGCCACTCGGTGTTCGCCATCCTGGCGAGGGCGGAGACCTCGGCGACCAGTTCCGGCGGAGCGTCCAGCGCTCGCAAGATCTGCTCGACATCGACCAGGGACGGCCGTGTCCGGCCGTTCTCGATGCGGGACACCTTCGACTGGGACATGTTGCAGCGCGCTGCGAGCCGGTCCCCAGAGAGGCCGGCTCGCTTGCGCAGGTTCCGAAGCAGTGAGGCGAGTTCGGTACCGGACTCGCCAAGCTGCTCAGCTTCGAACGTCACTCCGTCACGCGCTCCGCGTACTCCAGGAAGGGAACCGACTCGGCAACGGCGACGTGCTGCCACTCGATGAACGGCGCAGGGTCGCCCTCGTACAGCTCTCGGCTGATCTGCGTGCTGTCGTCCTCGTAGTGCATCAGGACGACGGTCGAGCGGTCGAACATCCAGAAGTCCTCGATGTCCGGCAACGGGTTGTCCCGCTCGGTCACGTCAAGGATGCGGACGTCCTCCCCGGCGAGCACGCCTTCCCCCTGCGGGGGAGTGAACGTGTCGGACACATCGCCCTGAACCACGATGGAGCCGGACGCGGTGCGGTAGACGTTCGGGCAGTCGTCCTCTCCACACGTGCCGTTGCCGTTGCCGGTGAGCCGAGTCAGTTCTTCGCGTGCCATGCGGAACTGCCTTGACTTGGCGGCCCGGTCAGGCCGCCTGAGATGACCGTACGTGGGCCGCTCGCGGCCGTCCATGCACGGACGTGACTCATGCACGCTGTTGCATGAACTGGGGAGCGAGAGGGGCGCACTTCCTCGACGGGCATGGCAAAGGGCCCCGCCCGACACTCGTCAGGCAGGGCCCGTGCTCACTGAGCGCCGACAGCCGGCTCGGCTCTCCGCGGTCGGATCTCAAGGGTTCCGGAACGTGATCCGGCAGTGCTCGCCCTTGAAGGACCGAACCCCTCGACCGCGCGGCATCAGCTCGACTTGCTCGCAGACCTGCATGACGACGGTCCGCACGTAGTCGATGCGGTCGGGGTCCTCGTAGTCCAGTTCCTCCCACAGGTACTCGACGTCGCCCAGGTCGACGCGCACCCGCTTCGCCGCCAGGTCTGCCAGCTCGGCCCGGATCTTGGTCAGGTCGGCGTCACACCTGGCGATGCCCGTCCGCAGGGTCGACCCGTCGATGTCCCCCACAGCGAACATCTCCGCCAGGGCGGTGCGCCTCTCGGATGCGGCAGTCTCCTCGGCCAGCAGTTCGGCCTCTCGCTCCTCGTCTGTGTTGTCCGTGGCTGGTGCCGCGTTCCACTCCTCGGCCTTGTCGATGACCTTCCGGACCACGAAGGAGTCAAGAGCGTCTGCCGGGCAGGTGATGCACCGGCCACCTGAACAGGTGTAGATGCGGTACCGCTCACCTGCCGCGTTCTTCTTGCTCCACCCCTGAGTGGCGACGGCCTGACACTTCGAGCAGCGGACGACGCCGGACAACAGGGCTTTGCGCTTGCCGCCGCCGCCCGTGCTGCGCTCGGGATCGCTCAGGTAGCGGACCAGCGCCCGGAACATGCCCTCGGAGACGATCGCGTCCCAGTTGCCCGCACCGGTCTCCTCGGTCAGCCGCACGCGCTTCCCGTCCGGCTTCTCGGCCCACTGCGAGTACGTCTGGATTCCCGCGTTCCTCGGCTTCAAGAGGACACCCCGAAGGTTCGAGCTGCGCCACTCATTGCCGTGCGGCGAGAGCAGTCCACGGGTGTTCCAGTCCTTCGCGATGGACCAGAGGGAGACGCCGGTCAGGACATCCCGGTACGCCTGCCGTAGGGCCTCCGCCTCTGCCGCACGGTGCCGGCCGTCGCGCTCGAAGCCGAAGGGGCGAGTACTCCAGAAGGGCCTGCCCGACTCTCTACGGCGCTGGTGTCCGAGTACCTGACGCTCTACTCGCATCTCGGTCTCGTTGCGGGCCACCACAGCGCCGATGCGAGCAGCGAGACGGCCGGACGGGGTGGACAGGTCGAGCACTCCCTGAGCTTGTGCGGCGGCCAGTGTGACGCCGGTCGACTCGGCGAGGTCCACCAGGTCCTCAAGATCCCAGGGGGTGCGGTACATGCGGTCGAAGTGGCGAGACACGATGGCGTCTGCCTTGCCGTCCTCCACCAGAGCCTTGATGCGCTCCCACTCGTCACTTCGCTTGGCCCCCCGCTTGGTCAAGGCTGAGGTGTCCTTCTCGACGATCACGGCTACGACGGACCAGCCGTTCCGGTTGCACAGCGCCTGACTCAGCTCGACCTGTTGTGTCAGGTTCCCGCCCTTGGACTCCTCGCCCCGCGGGGTGGGGCTGAGCCTGGCGTAGATGATCGCTCGCACTGTCATATCTCCTGCTTGTCGTTGCCCTGCCGATGCAACGACGTACATGCTTGGTGAGTCACCTACGGCATGTGGCACTGCCTGAACGTCGTGTGCGGCCCGGAGGGCCACGCGAGCGGTGTCCTGCTCCGCGCCGGGGAGATCATCAAGGGCGCGGAGTTCGCTCGCAAACGTCGACTCTCGGCCCGATACGACAAGGAACTGGCCAAAGGTCCGGCACGCCTCGCGACGGCCCTCGACGTCGACGGCGCACTGAAGGGCACCGACCTCTGTCAGGGCGGCGACGCCCCCCTGACCCTCTACCCCGGCCAGTCGCCCATCCCTGACCTGGTGTGCAACGGCCCCCGTACCGGAGTGGGCGGAGAAGGTGCCCTGCACCCCTGGCGCTTTTGGATCGACGGCGACCCCACCGTCAGCCCCTACCGGGCCCATGCGCCGCGCAAGAGGGCAACTTGACTCGCCGATCCGGGCCGCCTAACGTAGCCCGAGCCGCTTGAAACGGGGCCTGCTGTTCAGCACCCCGGAGCGGCCATCCACTACTCACGACGAACCCAAACGGGTGCGATTTCGGCATGCCGAAATTCAATCCCAAGCACTCGATTATGAGCCGCCGGGGAAATCGGTTAACGTAGTGACAACGCCGAAAGGCAAAAGGCCACTCCAATCGGCCGCCTGATTGAAAGCCAAGTCCGGAAACGGGCCGGGAAAAAGATCTGGTAAGGTTGGAAACGCAA